>NZ_LN831776.1:3967288-5284717 GCF_000981585.1 Paenibacillus riograndensis SBR5 | reverse complement strand
AACAAGGTCTATCAGTCGATCGGCTTTCAGCACGCGGGCCAAATTGCAGATCTCAAGTTTGACTAAGCGTACAAGTACTTAAGGAGAGTTTTCGGGCAGCAGGAATTCCTGGTTTCACTGTTCTGCCGAAATTTGACTTGCTGCCCCCATGTTGACTATGCTAATACAAAGTGCAAATAATCACACATACAAAGAGGCATTTGTGTTAAGGGGGACAGGCATCATGGAGAGGCTGCAGGTATGGCCGGAGAAGTTCAAAAAGTTTTTTCTCAATAACCGATTTGTGGTAACCCTGCTGATTGTGCTGCTGATCGGAGTAAACATTCTGGTGTTTGCCAAAATTCCTTTTATCTTCAAGCCGATTTCAGTCCTGCTGCATACCGTGGCCGCACCGCTGCTGCTGTCGGGAATTGCCTACTATCTGTTGAATCCGCTGGTTGACCGGATGGAGAAAAGGAGCAAAATCAGACGCCCTTACGGCATCGTCATTCTATTTCTGCTTATCGCCGGTATCATAACGCTGATCCTGCTTACGGTAATACCTATGATCCGCACCCAGCTGGTTGGACTGATCGATAATTTTCCTAAATACAGTGACCAGATTCAGCAGGAATTTATCGACTTGACCGGCAGTAAGCTGTTCGAACAAATTCAGGAGAATGTTGGGACGGATTTCACTGACATCACAAGCAAAGTAACCACATGGGGGACCTCTTTCCTGAACAATGCCGTGAGCGGCGTCGGGAATTTCGTAGGGGCGCTGACGGAAATTGTGCTGGCCTTGGTGACTACTCCCTTTATTCTGTTCTACCTGCTGCGCGACGGCAAAAGGCTGCCGGATTATCTGATGAGATTTATCCCGACCGCACTGCGGCCCCAGACCCGCATGGTCATGTCGGAGATGAACAGCCAGGTGGCTTCCTATATCCGCGGGCAGATTATTGTCAGCTGCTGTATCGGCGCCTTGCTCTACATCGGATATTTGATTATCGGACTCGAATATTCGCTGGTGCTGGCGATTGTCGCTGCCTGTACAGCGGTCGTCCCCTATCTGGGTCCGGCAATTGCGATTACACCGGCCTTGATCGTTGCACTGGTGACTTCTCCGTTCATGCTGCTGAAAATGGTGTGCGTGTGGACCGCAGTCCAACTGATTGAAGGCAAGTTCATTTCCCCGCAAATCATGGGCAAAACGCTGAAAATTCATCCGATTACGATTATATTTGTCATTATTTTTGCCGGTAAAATGTTCGGAGTGCTCGGAATCATTCTGGCTGTGCCGGGCTATGCTGTGCTGAAAGTGGTCGTTACCCATGTCTTCCAGTGGTTCCGCTTCCGCTCAGGACTCTATAAACAAATTGAAGAAACCAAGGAATAACGGGAAGAGGTAGATAGATATGACAGCAACCCTGGTCACTACTTTATATGGAAAGCTTCAAGGGGCGGAGGAGGAGGGCGTGAAGGTGTGGCGCGGGATTCCTTTTGCCGCTCCGCCAGTCGGGAAGCTGCGGTTTCGTGCACCACAGCCGCCGCAGCCGTGGGATTCCGTCAGAGAGGCGCTGGCGTTCAGTCCTGTCAGCCATCAGCCCGCGAGCACCAGCAGCACCCGGTTTGGCGGATTATCTCCGGAATACTCTGAAGACTGTCTATACCTGAATGTCTGGTCGCCTGCAGAAGCCGGGGAGAGCCTGCCGGTGATGGTCTGGATACACGGAGGGACCTTTGTGACCGGGGCAGGAAGCCAGCCGATGTTCGACGGTGCCTGCATGGCCCGTAACGGCAAGGTTGTTCTGGTTACGGTGAATTACCGGCTGGGACCGTTCGGATTTCTGCATCTGTCCCCATTTGGCGGGGGCCTTGCCTCCAATGCAGGCCTCCTGGACCAGATTGCCGCCCTGGAATGGGTACAGGGAAATATTGCCGCCTTCGGGGGAAATCCGCAGCGCGTTACCGTCTTTGGGGAATCCGCAGGCAGCATGAGCATCGCTGCACTGCTGGCGATGCCTGCCGCGGCCGGCCTGTTCGCAGGCGCGATCATGGAGAGCGGTGCCGCCCAGAGCCTGCCGCCGCAGCAGGCCCAGGAGATCGCCGCCGCGCTGCTGGCTGAGCTGGGGCTTGCGCCAGGCAGCGGCCTTGAGCTTCTGGACCACCTTCCGGCGGAGCAGATTATGGAGGCTGCGGCGCGGATGACCTATAAGCTGTCCGGTGAAGCGCTCAGCATGTTTTTTCAGCCGGTTGTGGAGCCTGCCACTTTGCCGGCCGATCCTGCTGAAGCTGTAGCGGGCGGAGCGGCACGCGGGATTCCGCTGCTGATCGGCACCAACCTTCATGAAGGGAACCTGTTTTTCCGGGAAGAACGCCCGGGTGAGAGCTTCGAGCAGTCACTGAAATCGCTGGAGCTGCTGATGGGCATTGACGATCTGGCAGAGCTTGCCGGCGGTTACCCTAAGTCCTGGGAGGGACAGGCAGCGTTTCTGACCGACCTTTTTTTCTGGGGCAGCTCAATTGCCTTCGCAGAGAGCCAGTCTGCGGCAGCACCTGTGTGGATGTACCGCTTCGACTGGACGGTTGAAGGCCACCCGCTGCTGGAAAAGGCGGTTCACGGCGCTGAAATTCTGTACGTGTTCGGCAACCTGCATCTGCTGAAGCAATACGGTTTGACGGTTACGCCGGAAATGCAAAGGCTGTCCGAGGTGATGCAGAAGACCTGGACGGCGTTTGCGCATCACGGGAACCCTTCCCTTGCTGATCTGGAATGGCCGCAGTACAGAACGGACTCGCGTGCAACCCTGATCTTTGACGGAGAGACGCGGGTGGTGCAGGACCCGGATGCGGACAAACGCCGGCGTTTGTTTGCTGCGCAGGCCAATTGGCCTAAGGTTTTTTCCGCCGGGGCCAGCGATTCACGGGGCTGATTGATTACCATGAGGCCTGAGAGCAGGCGGATGTTTTTGAAGGATTAATTTCCGGTTGATTGCACTTTGTACACTAGAAAGCTGAGAGGTTCTGCAGCGAATGGCAATCTGCTGCATTTCGTGCAGCAGATTGCCTGATTTGGAGCCAAAAGCGCCTTTTTCGCCCGAATCTGCTGTACAGAGTGCAGCAGATTCCATTTTCCCGCTGATTTAGGGAGCATCTGTTGTATAAAGTGCAATTGAATGCCGGTGAGCGCTGCATGACCAATAGTTTCGAGCAGACTCAGCTTCTGAATAGCCCATCTTCTGAACAGCCCCGCTTCCTACTTCATTTCACAAATTCCGTCTACTTCAACGAGGTATACCCCGTCTTCTCTACCAGCTCCTGCCCCTCAGCCGATTGAATCCAGTCCAGAAACGGCTGGACATTCGGATTCACGCTTCCTGCAGTTACGGCATAAAATTCGGTGGTCATCGGATATTTTCCGCTGCGTATGCCCTCTTTGTCAGGCTGTACACCATCGATGGCCAGCAGCTTGATGTGATGATTCGCATTCATCTCCGAGGCATAGAACAAAAAGCTGAAGCCCAGCGCATTGTTGAAGTTGCGGTAGTCGGAGGTCTGGCTGATGATGCCGCTCATCAAATCCATTACATCCTCCTGCGGGGGTGTCATCAGCGTTCGCCCAGCCATGATTTTCTCCAGCATGGTCTGACTGCCGCTGCCCTCTTCCCGCTGAAAGGCGCGGATGCGTTGATGTTTACCGCCAACCTCTTTCCAGTTCCTCACTTTGCCGGAATAAATGTCTTTCACCTGATCCGTGCTCAGGGAAGACACCGGGTTGCGCTTGTTGACAAAGAAGACAAACGCTTCGCGTCCGATCGGCGTGAGCTTCAGCTCTTTGCCCGCCTGCTTGGCCTCTTTTTGCTGGGCGGAAGAGGGGGCTGCGGCAAAAATAATGTCGCTGTCCCCGGCAATCAGCCGTTTGTAAGCAAAGGCGGTAGAAGAGCATATAACGATGTTCTGATCATTAATTTCATAGGGATCGTAATTGTCTTCCGGGTACACCGCCTGTACAAAAGCGGAATAGAGCGGGTAAAGCGCCGTTGCTCCATCCAGACGCGGAAGCTGGTCATGGATATGGTAGGATGCGGGATGCTCCAGAACCGCGGCCTTGGAGAGGGCGTCGAACGGCTTGTACTGCGTAAGGTCAACCTCCCGGTCATCCACTACAGCGAAGCTGTTGACATAGGCTTTGTTCAGCTCGTATCCGGCTGTGGCCAGCAGGCAAAGCCCGGCAAAAACGGCAATGCCCAGATTCCGGGTCCGGGGGGAGAGCAGCTGGAAGACCGTCATGACAAAATAAGCAGCCAGCCCGCAGGCGACGACAACGATAAGCGGTGCGTAGAAGGCCAGTCCAAGGGTTAGTGCAGTAATGAAGTATCCGATAAATCCGGCGACAGCAAGGACAATTAGGATCAGGACAGTATACAGCAGATTCAGACCAAAGGATCTTTTCACAGCAGCCTCTCTTTCCTGAAGCAAAAATATAGTTATACATACATTTCTATTATATCTAAACGATCATACCTTCTTCCAATTTCTGAGCGGGGTCAGCCCCTGGAAATGCTATGGCTGATGAAAAAACTGTGAATATTTTCATTAGGGACTGGACGAAAAGCACAAACGGCGTTATTCTGAGGTTGTGAAAAATATAACGGAATACAAGATTCTCGGGGTAAGGTGAAATTCCTGACCGGCGGTGATGTTCAAAGCGAACTAAGCCCGCGACTTCTTTTCTCTTCAGAGAAAAGAACTGATCTGGTGCCATTCCAGAGCCGACGGTAAAGTCCGGATGGGAGAGGATCATAAGACGAAGAGGTCAGGCTTATTTCTGATGTCTTTGCCCTAAACAACCCCCGGTTTACGCCTTTTTCAGGCGATCCCCGGGGGTTTTGGTCTCTTATCGAGGGTTTGTATCGACAAGGAGAATGAATTATGAGTCAAGCTACTGCTTCATCTTCAGGAGTCCGCACAGCGCCGCTGCGCAGCGGATTCTGGCTGGTCGTCCTGGGCGCGGCGCTGTGGGGTGTCGACCCGCTGTTCCGCATTATCCTGCTGAAATCACTGACCTCGTCACAGATTGTGCTGCTGGAGCATGTCGTGCTCTTTCTGGCAGCAGCCCCTGTGCTCTGGCGCCACCGCGCCGAACTGAAGGGAGTCCGGCTGCGTCAGGCTGCGGCACTGCTGATTGTATCGTGGGGCGGCTCTGCCGTGGCTACGATTCTGTTCACCAAGGCCTTGGCGAGCGGAGACTTCAATGCGGTTCTTCTGCTGCAAAAGCTGCAGCCGCTGTTCGCTATCGGCCTGGCCGCTGTCATTCTGAAAGAACGCCTGCCCAAAAACTTCGGGCCGCTGATTATCGTCGCCCTGGCGGGAACCTATCTGCTGACCTTCGGCTGGACCATTCCCTTCGGGCATGTGAACAGCTTCATCAGCATCAGCAGCCTGATGGCGCTGGGAGCAGCCGCGTTATGGGGCGGTTCTACGGTTATGGGACGATACCTGCTGGGTTCCATGAAGTACGAGACGGTGACTTCACTGCGCTTTATCCTGGCGCTGCCTTTGCTGTTCGTGATTACGAGCATGGAGGGAGCCCCTTGGCAGATCCATGGCGGCCTGGGCACATCTGCAGCCATTGGGATCAATCTGCTGCTGCAGGCGCTGCTGCCCGGACTGCTCAGCATGCTGCTCTATTACAAAGGCCTTAACACTACCAAAGCTTCCTATGCAACGTTAGCCGAGCTCAGCTTTCCGATGACGGGCATCCTGATCAACTGGGTTGTCTACCACCAGCTTGTCACCTTGCCGCAAATTATCGGCTTTGCGCTGATCTGGACGGCACTGTTCTTCATTTCAAGCCAGCAGAGCCGGCAGGCTGTCCCGGCTAGCCTGGAATTATCCCAAACGAATCAACGCAGCGCCTGAGGGGAGTGACCCCAGGGCACTGATGCACCAAGAAGATGCCTCCTTGGCCATATGGCCGGGAGGCATTTTTTTTAATTCCAACTATATAAAGCGAACTTGAAAAACGAACAAAAGGGAAAAGGGATGGAGGGGAAGTTTGGAACTGTAGGAGCGAAAGCGTCCGCCTAAAAGCTTTCCGTAGGAAAGCTCGCTATCTTCAGCATAGGCAGTCTGCGGATTTCCACTGCGAACAGCGGTACAAATCAAGAAATCTGCAGACAACAGCGGCCGGAAGTCCAAACATTCCCCGTAGTCCCGACGAAGTCCCTAATGTAAATATCTTAAGTTCACTCTATATAGCAAGTTACTTACCGGTTTCTTCGCAGGAGCTAGATGGAAAAAAGGAACTTATTTTTCCTCAAATTAAGAAATCCTGAGAGTGAAGTGGAAAAAGTGAACTTTATTGGGGTACATTTCTGGTCCAATGGCGAAATGGGCTGAATTAGTGACCCTTTTTCCACTTCATCTGCCCGAGGGTAGGGTACTCCGGTAAATTAGATAACCTTTTTCCACTTAAAAAGTTGCCGTAGGATTCATAGGGAATCGTTCTCCAGGTAACACTAGAACAAAAACGGCTGCTGTTCCGTGGAGGACGGCACAGCCGTTATTGTGTTGTTCAAGAGTAAAAATAAGCCTTTTCTCCCATACTACCGTTATTCTTGAAAATAAGACTTTGAAGCTTTTCATTAGATCCTGTAGGAGGTGTCCGCACATGACTGCCCATTCGGCTCCCGCTATTTACATACAGCTCAAAAACCGGGTGACGGTGCCCAAAGGCAAAGGTGTTCTACTGCGTGATGTGGCCTACCTCATTACCGATCCGGAGTGGAGGGAGCCGCTGTATTCACTGCTGCTGCTGGACCCTGTCCAAAGCGACGGCAACCTGATCCTGATTGATCTGCTGACGGTCATTCCCAAGATCCATGAGCTTGTGCCCGGAGCAGACATTCAGCCGATCGGCGAAGGTCGGACGCTGGTGCAGATTGAAGGGCCTGTGGAAGCGCGCAAGCCGTCCATTGCCTTGTTTGTGCTGGTCTGGCTGCTGCTGTTCTTCGGCTCTGCTTTGACGATTATGAATTTCCATGCGGATGTCAGCATGCTGGAGGTGCAGGTCAGGATTGTGGAGATGCTGACGGGCCGCCGGGACGAGCATCCGTATGTCTTTCAAATTGCCTATTCCCTGGGCATCGGATTTGGCATGGTGATTTTTTTCAACCATCTTTTTAAGAAAAAATGGAATGAAGAGCCAACTCCGCTTGAAGTGGAAATGTTCCTTTACCAAAAAAATATTGACCACTATGTAGTCAACGAGGAGTACAGCAAAATGAAAAACAATGGCGATGAATCCTCCAGACGGCCGGGGAGGGGGAAAAGGTTATGACCGCACAGCTGTCGCTGGGGCTGCATCTGCTGCTGGGGATTGCCGGAGGCATTGCGGTGGGCGGCGGGGTAATCGCTCTTTTCATTGTACTGGACATGGTGCCACGGCTGGCCCAGCTGACATCCTCCTACGATAAAGTGCATTGGTATGAAGGAGCAATGGTCGGGGGCTCCCTGCTCGGCACCATGTCTGATTTCTGGAATTGGCGGATTTCCGCCGGGCCGCTGGTAGAGCTGGGAGTAGGCTTGTTTGACGGGGTATTTGTGGGGATGCTGGCCGCGGCGCTGACCGAAGTGCTGAATGTGCTGCCCATCCTGGCCAAGCGTCTCCGTATGACCCATCTGCTCTTCGGGCTGCTGATGGCGATGGTCTGCGGCAAGGTGGCCGGCTCTTTGTTTGATTGGTTTGTATACCAACAGTAGAAGGAGGTTATGGTGTGGTTAAGTATGTTCACAGCGGATATTCTGTCGAGGCTTCAGAAGAAAAAAATCAAACAGCCGGTAAAGACAGTGCGGAGATGATGGAAGAAGGGCCGGAGGCGCCAACTGGTGTGGGAGACGATGGTCCACCCGGTCCGGGGACGGGTACGGGTACGGGAACTGCCGGGGAGGATACGGGACGTTCAGAAACAGAGACACAGGATATGGAAGCGGCTGCGGAGCTGGACACAACAAATGTGGAGAAGCAGGAGACGGAGCCAGGCGGCGGGGAGGCCGGTTCAGCGGCCGGGGACACCGCATCTTCTGCGGAGAGCCAGGCATCGGAGGCGGATGAAGAGAAGGCGTCCGGTACAGAACCGCCCAAGAAGGGCGCTAAGGGGTTCCTGGCTTCGTTGTTCAGTGACGACGAAGCTGAACCGGATGGGGACGGAGAGGAATCCGGAACCGGCGGTACCGGCCGCGGGGCCGGCAATACCGTGGGCAGCGGGGAGGACAGCGGAGAGGATTCGGGTGCAACCGGATATGGGGATGAAAGCTCATCCGGCACTGCCGCCCCTGAGAACCGGTCCGCAGCAGCAGATTCCGGCCAGGGAGGCCTCAGCTGGGACCGCGGGATGGACCCGGACGCGCAGGATGCAGAGGCCTCGGATGAACTGGGTGTGCAGGATGCAGAGGCCTCGGAAGAGCCGGGTGCACAGAATGCAGAAGCTTCGGATGAACTGGGTGCACAGAATGCAGAGGCTTCGGATGAACTGGGTGCGCAGGATGCTGAGGCCTCGGATGAACTGGGTGCGCAGGAGCCGGAGAGCGGCAAAAAAGGTTTTTTTGCCAGATTGTTCGGAGATGACGAAGAGACAGAAGACGATGCGGATCAAGCTGAGGATGCAGAGGCTCCGGCCGCACAGCCAAAAGCGAAGGCAGCAGGCAAAACCCTGAAGCAGCCGGAGGAAAACGGGAAAAGTGCAGGGGAAAATGCTGCCGGCGGGGCTGAAGCGAAGAAGGACGAAGATCCGCTCCAAAAGAAACGCGACGCTGAACGATCTGATTCTCTGGAGCAATCGATCATTTACTGGCAGGGCAATGACAACATCCCGGCTAAGCTTGAGGATACCAAAAATACACTCGTTGAGGTCATGGGTCTGAATTCATCCTTTGACGTAGTGTTCCGGGAAATGACCTTTGGCGGACAGAAGGCGGCGCTGCTGTGCATCAGCGGGTTCGCCAAGGATATCATCATCGATGAAATTCTGAAGCGCCTGACCTATCTCACTCCGGAGAATATTTCTGCGGACGTGCTGGCCAGCTTTATGGGCGAATACATTCCCCACATTCAGGTGGAGAAGGGAGACGTCCTCAGCGAGAGCATTACCAAAGTGCTGTCGGGAATGAGTGTTTTCTTCCTGGAAGGTGAAACTGAAGTTATCATCATGGACACCCGCTCCTATCCCTCGCGCAATCCGGATGAGCCGAGCATTGAACGGGTGGTGCGGGGGGCGCGCGACGGCTTCACGGAAACGCTGCTGAGCAATATTGCCCTGGTCAGAAGGCGTGTCCGGGATCCCGGGCTGAAAAATGAGCTGCATCAGGTGGGCCGCCGGACCCGCACGGATGTCTGTGTGGCCTATATTGACGATATCGTTGACAAGACCCAGGTGAAGGCTGTGACCGATAAAATTAAGAATGTGAATATCGACGGAATCCCGCTTGCGGACAAGCAGCTCGAAGAAGCGATTGTCGGCGGAGGCTGGAATCCTTATCCGATGGTGCGGTATTCAGAACGTCCGGACGCTGTCGCTTCCCATCTGCTGGAAGGCCGGGTGGTTGTATTCGTAGATACTTCCCCCAGCGTTATGATTTTGCCGACCACCTTTTTTGATTTGTGCCAACATGCGGAGGAGAACCGCCAGACACCATTTATGGGCACGTATCTGCGCTGGGTGCGGTTCATTGGGATTTTTGCTTCCATGTTCCTGCTTCCGCTCTGGATGCTGCTCGTGATCCATCCCGAGCTTAAACCGCCGATGCTTGATTTCATCGGGCCGCAGAAAATGGCCAAAATTCCGCTGCTCGCCCAGTTCCTTATTGTAGAGCTTGGGGTCGATCTCCTGCGCATGGCCGCCGTGCATACACCATCGCCACTCGGCTCGGCTATGGGCCTTATTGCGGCGATCCTGGTCGGAGATATTGCAGTAAAGAGCGGTTTTTTCGTTAATGAGGTTGTGCTCTACATGGCGGTTGCTTCCATCGGGATGTTCGCCACGCCCAGCTACGAGCTGGGGCTGGCCAACCGGACTGTCAGGCTTGCGCTGCTGCTCGCCGTGGCCGCATTCCAGGTGCAGGGCTTTATGATCGGCACAACACTGCTCATAATCCTGCTCACGATAAACCGCTCCTACAATTCATCATATATGTGGCCGTTTATACCATTTAATGCAAAGGCGATGGGGGAGATCATTATCCGCCAGCCTGTGCTTAGCTCCAAAACTCGGCCTTCCTTCAACAAAACAAGAGACAATACACGGATGCCGCCGGTTCAGGAGAAGAAAAACAAATCGTAGGAAAATACAAATCAACTGCAAATTAGTCCATTCAATGGAGTTCCCACTGTCTGTTATACTGAATACACTAAACAGATAGGGTGGAACAAGAATTTCCACAGAAATTGGAGGACTGCGCAAATGTTTTTACACGGGACGAGCCGAATTAATGATGCCAATCATCTGGAGATCGGCGGATGTGATGTGACTGAATTGAAGGCGGAATATGGTACCCCGCTGTATATAGTGGACGAGCAATTAGTCCGCCGCCGCTGCCGCGAGTACATGGAGGCTTTTACCGCATCCGGTCTCGGGTTCCAGGTTGCCTACGCCAGCAAAGCCTTCTCAGTAATGGCTATGTGCCGTTTGGCTGACGAGGAAGGACTATCGCTGGATGTTGTGTCCGACGGTGAGCTGTACACCGCGCTGCAGGCGGGATTTCCGGCTGAGCGCATCCATTTCCACGGCAACAACAAAACGCCGGATGAGATCGAAATGGCGATTGATGCCGGGATCGGCTGCTTCGTAGCCGATAATCTGGTGGAGCTGCACATGCTGCAGGCCATTGCTCTTCGCAAAGAAGTCACAGTGAACATCCTGCTGCGCGTGACTCCGGGTGTAGAGGCGCATGCCCACCATGCGTATGCCTCTACCGGCCAGACCGATTCGAAATTCGGCTTCGATATTGGAAACGGCGCTGCACAGGAAGCGGTAAAGCTCGCCGCGGCACAAAGCAATCTGCAGCTGCTGGGCGTTCATTCTCACATCGGCTCACAGATTTTTGAAACCGAAGGTTTTGAGCTGGCGGTTGAGCGTATTGCCGGATTTACCCGCAAAGTGAAGGAAGAACTGGGTGTAGAATTCCCGGTGGTTAATCTCGGCGGCGGCTTTGGTATCCGATATGTCGAAGGCGATACACCGCTGCAGGTGTCCGAATATGTGGCCGCCATCACAGGTGCCGTGAAGACGCATTTTACCGGCATTAGCGAGAAGCTGCCGCAAATCTGGGTAGAGCCGGGCCGCAGCATTGTGGGCGATGCCGGAACTACGCTGTACACTGTGGGCACGAACAAGGAGATTCCCGGCGTGCGCAAATATGTTGCCGTTGACGGCGGGATGACGGATAATCCGCGGCCGGCGCTTTATGAATCCAAATATGAGGCGCTGCTGGCCAACCGTGCCGCAGAACCGAATGAAGAAACGGTTTCGATTGCCGGCAAATGCTGCGAGAGCGGCGACATGCTGATCTGGGATGTGGAGCTTCCAAAGGTAGAGAGCGGGGATCTGCTCGCCGTGGCCTGCACAGGGGCATACAACTACTCCATGGCCAGCAACTATAACCGTATCCGCCGTCCGGCGGTGGTGTTCGTACAGAACGGGCAGAGCGACCTTGTGGTCCGCCGCGAAAGCCATCAGGACATTATCGCGAACGATATTGTTCCGGCGCGCATTGCGAAGCAGACGGTAGCGAAGTAAGTCATTTTCTGCGGCAGACGCGGGAGCCAATGTGCAAGGATAGGGCAGGCGGAAGGACTTCCGTCTGCTTTGCTTTGTGCGTCGTTTCATAGTAAACTAATAAACATGTTCCATATCTGTTATTTCGAAAGGGGTATTTACATATGGCAAAGCAAGCGAAAATTACTCTCGAGAATGGCGGCGTCGTGCTGCTGGATCTGTTCGAAAAGGATGCGCCCAACACGGTGGCCAACTTTGAGAAGCTGGCAAAAGAAGGCTTCTACAACGGTCTGGTCTTTCACCGCGTAATCCCGGGTTTTGTAGCACAAGGCGGCTGTCCAAATGGTACAGGCTCCGGCGGTCCAGGCTACACCATCGACTGCGAAATCAACCCGAACAAGCATGAGCGCGGTACCCTGGCTATGGCGCATGCCGGCAAGAACACAGGCGGAAGCCAGTTCTATATCTGCTACGCTCCACAGCCGCATCTTGACGGTGTGCACACTGTATTCGGCAAAGTGGTGGAAGGCATGGACAAGGTTGATGCTTTCCAGGGACGCGACAAAATGACTTCGGTGGAAATTATCGAAGCGTAATTTTTAATATATTCGGGCTTTTCCCGTTTACTGCCCGCAAGCAGACTTCCGGTATGGAGGTCTGCTTGCGGGCGTTTTGCGTTGTTCTGCCAGTCGCAGCGTGTGTTCACGGCTTATTTTTACGGGCATTCAGACGCTGCGGAAACCAGAAGAACACAAGATACATCAGGAGAAATACCACAAAGGCAAACGCCTCTTCCACCAGCAGATAGTACGGGTAGGGACCAAAATAATCCAATACTGAAAGTGTGCCGGGCTTGTGCGCCAGAAACATATAGTTGGCCCCGAGAATCCGGTCTGCCGCATAGACGGCGGCTGCCACGATATTGAGGCAGAGCATGGTGAAGAACAGCGATTTCCAGGTTGGCTTATACCCCTCTATCCAGGTCATGTACAGCGATGCCAGAATAATCCCGCCGTGGGCAGCGAAAAACAGCAGGAAGCGGAAATGGGGAAAAGGATACACCAGATTGGGTGTAAGCAGCGCAATAAATGCACCGCCGATTCCCGCGAAATAAAGAAAGGAGTACAGCAGACGGCTCCGGGTAAGCAGCATCACAATGGATAAGAGCAGCGTGATCCCGCATAGTTCCAACGGCAGGGAATTCCCTTTTTTCCAGACCTCCTGAGTGATGTACCACAGTTGCAGACCGCCCTCGGAGAACAGCAGCACAGCAACAAGCAGCAGGCGGACAGACTGCTTAAGTCCCGGGTTGGAACGGATGGTCCGGCGCAGGCCAAAGAGTATTACACAGAAACATGCGACTAAAGATACAGCGATCCAATGCGAAACTGAGAACATAATGAAATCGGTATCATGCTGCCGGTCGAAAAAAGCGTTGTGGCTCACAGCGTTCCCCCTTGAAAGACGAGAAATATTTGGCAAAAATAAAATTCTGAAATTTTAACAATTTCTGATTCTAATGATCTACACTAAGGTGATATAAGTATATATCGCAGTCTCTGGCCAGAAAAGAAAAAAACACAGAACATTCACATAAGATGGTCGCGGGATTTTCCGGAATACATAACTGGCTTTCAAGCGGAGTATGTTTTAACCTGGGTGTTCGGCGGTAGTCTTCGGCAGGGGCAAGAGGAATTTGCGAATCCGATAATACAAGGGGAATGGGGGCTTTTTAAGTATGGTGAAAAAAAGAATTAGCGTTGCCTTGGTCGTACTCATGCTGGTTGTGCAGTATGCGTACAGCATCGGGTTCAGCATGAAGGCTACGGCAGCGGGAATTGAAAATGACCGGGACATTATTACCAGTGTGTCGATGGCTGTGTATGGGCCGGATGGGCAGACGGTAACAGGCAGCGTGTATGACGTTGGTTCCAGTGTGAAGCTGGATTATACGTGGGCGCTTCCTAACGGTCATGGGTATGTTGACGGGGACACTTTTGCGTTTCAGCTGCCCGCGCAATTTGAACTGTTCAATGACATTAACGGTTCACTGGTATCCGATGACGGGGAGGTAGGCAGTTTTACAGTCAGCCAATCCACGCACCAGGTGCTGATGACCTTCAACAATTACATCGAAACTCATGACAATGTTCAAGGTACGTTAAGTATTAATACCCAATTTGATAAAAAAGTGATCTCGGGCAGCACGGTGCAGGAAATCGTGTTCCCGGTCAACGGCGGCACTCAGACCATTGTTGTGAACTTCAAACCTTCGGTAGGTTCAACGATCGAGAAGAAAGGCGTCTCTGGCGGTTTCAATGCGGACCACATTGATTGGACCGTCGATGTCAACAAAAAGCTGGAGCGGGTAGCGGGTGCTGTCGTTACAGACCCGATTCCTGAAGGCCTGGCTCTGGACAGCACCGTTACGCTTGCAGTCTATGCTCTGGGAGTTCAGCTGGATGGGACGGTCACGGTAGGGGCTTTGCTGGACAGCAGCAAGTATACCGCTGAAGTGACGGACGGAACGCTCAAGGTGCATTTTACGGACCCTGCCATTACAGGCGCTTACCGGATTGCCTATACTACGGCGGTTGTCAGCGATACGCGGAGCAGCTTTACGAATACGGCGTCTTTTGCCGGGGATGGCCGTGAGCCCGTCAGCTCATCTGCCACCGTCACCATCGAACGCGGCGGAAGCCTGAACAAACTGGCTACGAATTATGAATGGGGCAAACAGGTGATTTCCTGGGCCATTGAATACAACTACAACAATAAGGCGATCCCGCAGGGCAGCGGGGTGCTGACCGATTTGTTCAACAACTCGCAGGAGCTGGTTCCGGGTTCGGTGAAGGTCTATCCGGTGACACTGAACTCCTCGGGGACGGCTGTAAAAGGCACTGCCCTGTCAGAGAACGTGGACTACACGGTGACAGAAGCAACTGGGCAGGGTAAAAAAGGCTTCAAGCTGGAATTTTTGCACGATATTTCTTCGGCGTTCCGCATTGAATACAAAACCAAGTCGGCGGACCGCGTACTCACGGATACAACGATCAGCAATACAGTTTCGGACAGCACCTACAGCGTAGAGGCTTCACAGCTGATCCGGTCGGCAATCATTTATAAAAATCTCTCGGGTGTCGATTACAAGAACCATACAACGGACTGGAAAATTACTCTGAACGGCGACGGCTACCCGATGAATAATGTAGTTGTTACGGATACCTTCCCGCAGGGGGGACAGAAGTTTATTCCGGAGAGTGTGGTCGTAAGGAACGCAAGCGGTACGGTGCTTGGTGCCTCTGCCTATACGCTGGAATATAATTCGCCAGTGAAACCGAATGCCGGGTTCAAGGTGAAGTTCACCTCACCAGTCTCGGGAACCCATACCATCGCCTACCGCACAGAGTTCAGCAATGACTGGCTGTATGGCAATACGGATAATTTTGTGAACAATGCGCGGATTGACTGGGTGGGCGGTGACGGCAAAGCGCAATGGACGGAAGCGAAGGGGCTGTTCATTCCCCGTGCCGAGGTGAAGAACAATGGCTTCAAAGCCGGGGCTTATAATGCCAGATATAAACTGTTCGCCTGGACCCTTGGAATCAATTACAACAGCAAGGTGATTGCCGACCCGGTTATAACGGATATTCTGACTTCCGGCCAGATCATGGCGGACGGCTCGCTCAGGGTTTTTAACATGAATATCGATGCCAATGGTGAACCTTCCCGGGGATCAGAGATTCCTAAGAATGCTTACACTTATACTGTCGGTACCGGCAATGAGCTGAAGGTTACATTCAAGGATGCCATAAGCTCACCATACTACGTAGTGTTCAATACAACTATGCAAGGACAACTGATTGGTCCTAAGGTCGACAATACGGCAAAGCTGCTGGACGGTACCCGAAAAGTATCCAAGGATTTATTCGCCTCGGTCAACATTCCTTACGGTGGTGAATATGTCTACAAAAATGGCGTGCAGAATGGTGATAAGCTGGATTGGACGATTGCAATCAACCGTTCACAGTCCACCATAAAAAATGCGGTACTGACAGATATTCCGAGCCGGAATCAGATTCTGCTGCCGGATTCCTTCCACCTTTATCCTGCCTATGCGGAAACAAACGGAGAATTGATCAAAGGCGGACCCGAATTGGTTAGGGATTCTGATTACACACTCCGTGTCATCACGGATGAGGGCGGCAAGCAGAGCTTTGTGCTCAGTTTCCTGCATGATATTAGTTACGCCCATATCCTTGAATACAAGTCTCTGATCGTTGCGAATACAGGGGAAAAACTGGTGAATACCGTCAATCTCACCGGGACTAATGTAGAGCGGGTCACCCAGGAAACAACCAGAGAAATTACCGTCGGTGTTTCCAGCGGTTCGGGAACAGGCAGCGGTGTACGCGGGACTCTGGCGGTTCAGAAGTTAGATGCGGCAGACAGCCAGCTTCTACTCGCAGGGGCGACCTTTGAGCTGTACCGCCTGAACGGCTCCGAACGGGTGCTTATCAATACCCGGACCACGGATGCCGCAGGCAGCGCGGTGTTCAACAATATATGGCTGGGAAGCTATGTGCTGATTGAGACAGCAGCTCCTGCCGGTTACGCTCTGGATACACGTGAATACCCGGTTACCATTGGCTCTTCAGCCACAATCAACTTAACGGTGCTCAATACGAAGCTGGCCCCGGCTACACCTACGCCGACACCGACACCGACACCGACACCTACGCCGACTCCAACGCCGTCAACGACACCAACGGAGTCTCCGGTAGCGACTGCGACGCCGTCAACAACACCGACGGAGTCGCCGGGAGCGACTACAACGCCGTCAGAATCACCGGCGGTGACGGCATCACCAGCACCGACATCTGGTCCTACGGCGGCGCCAACGTCAACAGATGTTCCGTTTATTCCAGCACCCACACCTGCAGTGTCCAGTGTGCCGGGAATAATCATTGATGAGCCGCAGATTCCAGCAGGGCCGGCAGTAACTCCAGCAGCGACTGCGGCGGCTTCTCCGTCCCCTTCTGCTTCACCGGCAGCCGGAGGGAATACGGATGAGGAAACACCTATTGACGATGAAGTTCCGCTGGGCGGAGTGACAGTCGACGAAGATGATGTTCCGAAAGGAACCGCTGTTAATCCTGCAGCTGACGGCAAGCTCCCTCAGACTGGTGAAAGCAGCCCGCTGCCTATATATATGGCCGGTTTGGCTCTGGTCCTTGCCGGGTTTATTCTCAGCAGAGTATTCAAAAACCGTAAAGAGTAGGAACAACCCGATACAGTAAAAAAGGCACACGGCAGATTTATTGCCGTGTGCTTTTCGTCTTGTGCGCCCGGCATGGGCGATAACTAGGCGGTGAAAGTCCGCTACAGGCTTGGCAGTAGGAACTGTTAGCCAAGGGCAAGGGTGTCCACCGCGAGGCGGAATCTGAAGGAAGCCAGAGGCAAACCCTCGGTCTGACGAACAGAAATCACATACAAGGCATGCTGGGACGGACGAGCTTGCAATCCAAAGCAAAGTCCAATACTGCCCGAATCTCAGGATGTAAATGTGGCAGATAGATGAGGGGAAGGTTATCGCTCTTACCCGGGGAGGTCTCACAGACGTCCGGTAGGAAAAAAATCCGAAAGACGGAGTAAAGCTTGCTGTGAGAAGTCAGCAGAGGCCATAGTACCGGGAAGTTTTTTTTTCGGAAAGGGCCAAACAATCGCAAGTCTCGATTACATACCAGAAGGGATATGGCGCGATGAAAGCAGAATACCGAAAGGGCTACCCGCAAAGGGATAACGTGGAACGCGATGAGTATGCGGGAGCGCGGAGCGCCAGCGTTCGGGAACGTAGAGAAAGAGGCGGTGCAACAGACCTGCTAGAGCAGATTTTGAACAGAGACAATCTGAACAGGGCCTACAAGCAGGTGAAACGTAACCACGGAGCGCCGGGAATCGACGGAATGACCGTAGAAGACGCGTTGTCATGGTTACAGGAACATAAGGGCGAGCTTTTACAGAGTATCCGAGAAGGCAGATACAAGCCAAGCCCGGTACGGCGCAAGGAAATTCCCAAACCAGATGGAAGCGGAGTCCGGAAGCTGGGCATCCCTACGGTCATAGACCGGGTGATTCAACAGGCGATCTCCCAGCAGCTACAACCCTTGTTTGAACGGCTCTTCTCTGACGGAAGCTACGGCTACCGCCCCGAGCGGAGTGCGCAGCAGGCCATCCGAAAGGTAAGAGAGTACGCACAGCAAGGCTACGGCTACGCAGTCGAAATCGACCTCTCCAAATATTTTGACACCCTGAATCATGAATTGCTGATGAATCTGCTACGCAAGCAAATCCAGGATCACCGTGTAACCGACCTGATTAAGAAATATCTGAAAAGTGGGGTTATGGAGAATGGGGTACACTGCAAAACGGAGGAAGGCTCTCCGCAAGGAGGCCCCTTATCTCCACTGCTTGCGAATATTTATCT
This sequence comes from Paenibacillus riograndensis SBR5, assembly GCF_000981585.1. Lineage (NCBI taxonomy): Bacteria > Bacillati > Bacillota > Bacilli > Caryophanales > Paenibacillaceae > Paenibacillus > Paenibacillus riograndensis. Next base: position 5,266,474 of record NZ_LN831776.1, on the reverse strand, counting down.
GAACGAATTCGACCAGGAGATGAGCAGCCGTGGAGTGAAGGTCATTCGGTATGCAGACGATATCGTGGTACTAGCGAAAAGCAAACGGGCAGCAACGCGGCTTCTGGAATCCTGCCGGAAGTACCTGGAGAATAAACTGAGACTCCAGGTGAATGCGCAGAAAAGCAAGGTCGTGAGCGTAGTGGCTCGGAAGCATTTCAAGTTTCTTGGCTTTGCCTTGGGCAAGAACGGAAATGGAGTGTATATTCGCGCCCATGGTCAATCCCTCGCCAAAGCAAAGAAGAAGTTGAAGGAACTGACGAGCCGCAGTCAGGGCAGGAATGTTCCACAAGTGATGGAGAAGGTGAAAGTCTACATTCGCGGCTGGATCGGCTACTTCTACGTAGCCGATATAAAACGGATCTTGCAAAGCTGGAGCGAATGGCTGCGTAGAAGGCTGCGAATGTACATCTGGAAACAGTGGAAGAAGCCCAAAACAAAGGTACAAAACCTACGGAAACTGGGAATACCAGAGTGGCAGGCTTACCAATGGGGGAACTCCCGCCTGGGCTACTGGCGAGTGGCCGGAAGCCCGGTGCTGTCCCGTTCCATAACAAACGAAAAGCTCGCACAGGCCGGATATTATGACTTCCCTGCACAGTACGAGCAATTACGTAAATTGCACTTATGCGGTTGAACCGCCGTATACCGAACGGTACGTACGGTGGTGTGAGAGGTCGGCTACTCAGTCAATGGGTAGCCTCCTACTCGATTGGATATGTTTTAAGATGTTTTCTCTTCCGGAATGTCAAAAAACTGATTTAAATTCATCTCCTTTGTCCCCAGGGTCTTGACTTCTCCGTTAGGCTCCACGAACCCGTATTTTGCTTCTCCGACATGCCCCATAAATTCAAAAAAAACTACACGACTCGTTATTTTTGGAAGTTCGCCGTCCTGGTTGGTGATTTTTAGAGGCAAAAAGAACAGGCCGCTGGAGGCTTTAACCGAATCAAAGGTGGCCGTCCATTTTTTCTCGCTGTGGTTTCCCACAACTTCGTAATATGAAATGCTGTTGCCTCCAGTCAAGAAAAATTGGTCCGCTTTTCCTTCCGGGAAATAATAACCTTGATTACCCCCTACTTCGCTGGGAGTAATATCCAAGGCTTTCAACGAGCTAACCATTGGAAATTTTAGCGCTGCGCTTCGGGCTTCGGCCAGGCTGGACGAGGCAAATTGTTCCTTTAGCTCTTCCTCTTCACTGGATTTGGCGACGAATACAATCCGTTGTTTGGGATTCCACAGGACATACGCCCCCGTCGATTCTGCGATAAAACGCAAGGGAACCATGACACGCCCTTGTTTTAGGGTCGAGGCTGCTTCCAGTTTCACTTCTTTATTTCCAACCTTTGCTGTTTTCTGACCCGCCACTAAGGTGATGGTTTCGCCGTTTCGGGTAAGCGTGACGGTCTTGGATGCGTTATTCCATTGTACCGAGCTGCCGGGTATTTGTTGGGCTACCTGCAAAGGAACCATTGTGGTTCCTTTGGTGATATAAGGGGCCACATCCATATTTGCGTAAATGCCATTGATACTAATTTTGATAGCTGAGGAAGCTGCGGAAGCCGTTCCTGTAGGTAGGGCACTTCCTACGACTAGCAGGGACGCGATGAGACATCCGATGAATCCTCTTTTCAACATCTTGTTCACGTTATCATATCCTCCTTGTTCCATTTTTGGTCTTCACTCCCTGTATTATAGACGCACGAAAATCCAAAATGTTACTAAAAACAAAGAAGAAACTTCTATAAAAGAAGTTTCTTCTTTGTTTTATATGACTACTCCTGTTAGGCAGGGTCAAGCTTGGTAATAAGCGGAGCGAAGTTATAGATGGTGAATTTGTCGGCGCTGGTGGGATCAGCAGGATGTTCCTTGGTGCTGACTACTACACGACTGGTGGAAGACAGATTGTCCGTCCATGTATTGTAAACCGCTCCCGCGGTATCCATTCGCAGCTGGGTTTGCGAAAAGCTGGCTTGGCTGTACGAGCTACCGCCCTGGTCTTGCACGCCATGAATCATTTTGACTTTGTTGTGGGTACTCAGCAGGTTTTTGGTAGCACCGACGTTGACGTTATTCGTCCAAGGCAGGGGTGAACCATTTACGTACAAGGTTGCCCGGTTCGTCGCATAGTCGTATACCAGTTTCAAATCTACGGTCTGACCTTTGGCCAGGCTGGCCACCGGATGAGATTCATTATACGTTGATACGTCCCCATAGGAAGAGCCGAGAAACACCTTAAATCCTTCGTAGGAATACGAAATGCCGCTTTCAATGGCCGCATCCCCAATGCCCAGATACCAATCAACATAGCCGTTGACAGCGTTAATAGTCGTGGGCAAAATGAGCTTGGTTGTCACCCCCGTATAAGAGGCCGAGTTGGTAATTGTTCGTACTGCACCGTGTCTGTTCATTGTTTTTCTCTCCTTATTTGTGTGAGATGAGTAGCTTGGAAGCTGGAGCGCCGTCTTGCTTCTCATCTATTAGGGAGAATTTAGAGGGTAATTTACAACCTTTTTCTTTTTTTAATCTCTGAACGGCGAAACGACGCCGGGGGAAACGGAATGATACGTCCAGGTGAAGCAGTATTCACTTGGGCGCTTTTTGTGTTCAGCCAGAAACCCAAGAGCTGAAGGATAAAGCAAACGACCGGTCGGGCTGAGGCTACCGGCTCTAAGGCGTCTGAAAAACACCGCCCAAGAGCCGGTACGCCCCCTGCGGGGTTACTCCGGCCGATAACAAGAGCGCCTAAGCCGGGCAAAAGCGCCCCGGCCAAGGCGCTCTAGGTTCCTGTCCGTCGCTTCACACCGAGTACGGAGCTTAAGGCCAGGTCAAATGCGTTGTGGGCGAGATCGAGGAAGGCATGACGGCACCATGACTCCGCTGACGCTCATGAAGAAGCGGGCAACGCCTTGGCGCTGCCCGCTTTGTGTGTGGAAATGCTTTAAAATTTGTTCTCTTCCGGAATGTGGAAAAACTGATTTAACTTCATCTCTTGCTGCCCCAGGGTAGTGACTTCTCCGTTAGGTTCCACAAACCCGTAAGTGGCTTCCCCGATGGGTCCCATAAAGTTGTAAAAGACCACGCGCTTCGTTACTTAAGGAGAGAATCGGCGACCGCCGGTTCTTTTTGATGTGGCACATAAAAGGTTAACCCCCCAGCAGAGGTTAACCTTTAATTCTTTATTTGATGTGAAAAGAGTTGCAAGAACCACCTCAATGATCAGCTAGACAGATCATTGAATATCGATATTATCAAGAATATTGCTTTTAATTATTTCTTGTTTGATTTGTTGTTGTTTTTCATTCTGGCTTTCATTGAGGTCGGTGTTATCAATATTATATTTCCCCAACTCGGCAGCGATAATAAAGTAAAGTCCCTCTGAATTTTGTTTAAGGTAAAGTAGGTATTCGCTGGATTGTTGTAATTCGGTATACTCATCCCGTGTTATCTTGCTTTTACCTGTAAGTGTTTGAACGTAACCTATGGGTTCGCCGACTTCAATTATTGAATCATTTGGCACATCACCCTTTAGGGCCTGCTTTACGGAAAAATCGGTTTTTGTATAAAAGTCCTGAATTGCTCCTGTTGGGTAACTTACATTAATGTGTTCTCGATTCTCAAAGCTTTGATCAGTGGAGCCAACTACAACTAAATCTGCTTCATTGAAGAGTGCTTCTTCTGTTTCGTAGTCAGGATATACAGCCGCTGTGTTAATTACTGTGCTTTTAACTGAATTATAAATGAAAAAATAATAGGCACTAGCGAAAACAAAAAATAAAAGTAGAATTGTTAAGAACATATGGAAAGGTTTACGAATATTATAAGTTTTCATATTTAGTCTCCCTTAATTAATTTCCGTAAATAGATTTTAATTGATTTCTATCGTAAGTTGTAGGACTGGCAGATGTTTCGTTACCTTGCCAACCGCCTTTCATTACAGAATTTTGAGCATTTGTACCTGTGGTGTGATCTAATCCTAAAGAGTGACCGATTTCGTGTGTTGCTGTGAATCGAGCTTTAAGTGCAGAGGCAGCAGCGTCATTAGGAACAGTAACGTTATTGTGATACAAAGAATTTACTGAATAATCCCAATTTTTTTCATATTTATTAACAGGAATATTTCCCGGCCAAAAAACATTATAGGCAACATTTAAACCTAACAGTAAGGGATCGCTTGTAGTCCCAGCATAGTACTCATCAATACTATTCCCATTAGGTGATGAAGCTTTACTAATAGAGACATTGGAACTAATTCCGCCCCAATTAGAACGTGCTGTATCATAAGTACCTGTATAACCATAGGATGCAACTGACGAGTCGTACCATGCGCTAAAAATACCACCATTTTTACGTTTATATCCATATAAATCAGCATCAGCATTTCCGATAAATATTGTGCCTGCTAGAGTTCCGAGTAGAGATAGGGACAAGATAGCTTTAATTTTACTTTTCAATTTAGAACCTCTTTTCTGTAAAAGGATTTGGAGTGAAATTTGGTTTGAAGCAAAACAAAAAAAGGTGTATTTTACTATAAAACCCATTCTATTGCATTAAAATGAATATAATTACAAGGTAAATTTTACTATAGATATATTTATGAGTAAACAGTTACATATAAATAAAGAAATACAAATAGGCTACTAATTATGGAGGAGTAATAAAAAAGCATTCAGGTGGTTTCCACTTGGGCGTTTTTTGTTCTGACAAAGGAAAGAAACAGAAGGTCTAAATAGAGGTTGGGCTGATGCTACCGGCTCTTAGTGGGCCGCTCTTGCCGCCTTAGAGCCGGTACGCCCCGCTGCGGGGTTACTCCGGCGATAACCAGCCGAGCAAAAGCGCCCCAGCCAAGGCGCTCTAGGTTCCTGTCCGTCGCTTCACACCCCGCACGGAGCTTAAGGCCAGGTCAGACGCGTTACCGGTGAGATCGGGGGAAGGCATGACGGCTTGATGCGCGCTCCGCTAGGCTGCGCCCGCATCGAGCCGTCATGCAAGAGTCGGCACCATGACTCCGCTGGCGCTCATGAAGAAGCGGGCAACGCCTTGGCGCTGCCCGCTTTGTGTGATACGCCCGGCATGGGCGATAACTAGGCGGTGAAAGTCCGCTACAGGCTTGGTAGTAGGAACTGTTAGCCAAGGGCAAGGGTGTCCGCCGCGAGGCGGAATCTGAAGGAAGCCGGAGGCAAACCCTCGGTCTGACGAACAGAAATCACATACAAGGCATGCTGGGACGGACGAGCTTGCAATCCAAAGCAAAGTCCAATACTGCCCGAATCTCAGGATGTAAATGTGGCAGATAGATGAGGGGAAGGTTATCGCTCTTACCCGGGGAGGTCTCACAGACGTCCGGTAGGAAAAAAATCCGAAAGACGGAGGAGTACGAGCAATTACGTAAATGGCACTTATGCGGTTGAACCGCCGTATACCGAACGGTACGTACGGTGGTGTGAGAGGTCGGCTACTCAGTCAATGGGTAGCCTCCTACTCGATTGCTTATATTGTTCCACTCTGCAAAAGTGAGTTCTACTGTATAAAAGGGACAGCGAAATTTTAGTAAGGAGGAACACAGTCAGGTTGCTGCAGGCAAGTGAAGTGGAATTAGGGAACCTAAATCGGCTCAAAAGCCTTCAACAGAAGGTATTAGGTGGAAAAAAGTATACTTATTCGAAGCGGATTTACCCGAAACGGCCGGAACGGGCCGGATTAAGTTTACTTTTTCCCACTAACGCTTGCCGGGGGTCAGGAAAGGATGAATGAAGTGGACTTTTTCCACTTGAGCTGCCGTTTGGTGCAAAGAGGAGGGTTGGAGCTGCAGGCTGCCTTTTCAGGCATGAAGCTCCGGAAGGGGGTCCCGGTTCTGCATGACCTCCAGCGCCCGGCCGTTTTTAAGTCCTCTTCGTCCTAATAGGGCGACTAATACAATCGCAACGCCGGAAGCCAGCAGCAGGAAACCGGACGGGACCCGGTCCAGCAGCATCCCATACAGAATCATCCCTGCCGGCGCGATGGCCCCTGAGGCAGTCTCGACAACAGCAAACACTCTTCCGCGATATTCTTCTTCCACCGTTTGCTGCAGGTACACCTGGATGGGGATATTGATATTCATCACTGTGACACCCACAAGAAACATCAGTATAAGCAGGAAAAAATAAGCGGAAGTGGTACTGAACGTAAACAGCATGGGAAGCGCCATGGCTATGAACAGCAGGCCAAGTGTGGACAGGCCGAGGATCAGCGAGCCGGCGGGGCTGGTTTTTTGGCGGCGGACGGTCAGCAGCAGGGACATAGCCAGTATGCCTGCCGCCATCATGGCATTAATGGTGCCATATTGGCTGGAAGAGAGCGAAAGGGACTTCACAGCGACAAAGGGCATTACAACATTGAGCGATACCACGAAAAAGTTGACCCAGAAAACGATGTTGATTACTGCGCGGATGACAGGTTTCTTAAAAACATAAGAAATGCCTCCGGCAAGGCTGCTCCGCAGCTCTGCCAATACTTTGGTTTGTACCCGCCGGGCATCACCTCCCGGGACGGAATCCGGCAGTTCGGTCTGTACTCCCGTGACCGTGGAGGGTTTGAACCGCAAACCACAGCTCATGAGGGTCGAAACGGCAAAGCCCGCCGCGTTCAGCAGCATGAACAGCTTGAGGGGGACCAGGGCGTACAGCATTCCGCCGAGCACTGGCGCGAGCAGGTTGCCGATGGAGCCGGCGATTTGATTGAGCGACCCGGCACGCTGGATTTGTTCATCCTCCACAAGCTGCAGCAGTGAGGAGGAGACGGCAATTCCATAAAAGGTGGAGCAGACGGACAGCAGAACCAGGGACGCATAGACAGGAAGCAGTGACACACCTCCCAGGGAGACGGTCAGAAAGGTCAGCAGAAGCGTCAGGACGGCGGCAAGATCAGAGCAGATCAGCAGCTTGCGGCGGTTCATCCGGTCAGCGGTTACGCCGGCGAAGGGCGCAAGCAGAATCCGGGGCAGCAGCCCGCAGACCATCGTAACCGCAAAGCTTCCTCCGGAGCCTGTGAGCTTCAGAATAAATAATCCCACCACGAAGGTATACATTCCGGAGCCCAGGACAGATGCCAGTTTGCCCGTAAAGAACAGCAGCATGTTCCGGTTGCTTGGAGTCCAAAAAACACGGTCATTCATCTTCATATGAAACCCTCTTTCATAAAGTTAAGTATTATTAAACTTATTCTAAGTCGGAAGGGATTAATATGCAATGAAAAGTTAAATTATATTTAACATTACTTTCTCTGAGTTTTCGTTTACGCTATACTGGAGACAAAATCGACAGAAGGATGGCCCCTTTAAATGACAAGCAAACAAACGATTGGAGATAAAATCAAGTATTTGCGTACAAGCAAACGGCTCACGCAAAGTGATCTGGCTGGTGAGGATATGACCAAAAGTATGCTCAGCCAAATCGAAAACGGCAAAGCGCTGCCTTCTATGCGCAGTCTGCAAATTTTGGCGGCGCGGCTTGGGGTGGACGCAGGCTATTTTCTTGAAGAGGAGCAAAACGCAGAGCTTACCCGCCTGGTGCGCGATATTGAAGCCAAGTTCAAGCACAAAAACTATCAGGCGATTGTATCCGGCGTTAAACCCCTTATGGACGGCAGACTCCCCATGACGGTGGATGCCGCACGGCTGATGGGGTTCTATGTGAACGCCTGCTACCACACAGGAACAGAGGGAGGAGAAGAGGCAATCCGGCGGGCCGTAGAGATTTATGAACGGTTCAATTTATATGTGGAAAGCGCAAAAGTTCAGTATTTGGCCTATGCTTTGCTTTTCACGCAGAGCCGGTACAGCGAGAGCCTCGAACTGATCCTGCGGGTCAGGGAAGACTATGTAAGCAAAAAAACCGGCAACGATTTTTTATTCGAAATAGACCTTCACTATGCGGAAAGTGTGACCTTATCGGCGCTGGGCCAATATGATGGAAGCCGGAGAGCGGCGCTGGCGGCAATCGCCCTGTCACGGGAGGAAGGCGTGTATTATTTGACAGATCATCTATACCGTGTATTGTCCAAGCTTGCCCTGATGTCCGGGAATCTGGATGAGGCGGGCATGTATTTGGACAAGGCTAAGCTATTCGTGCAGGTTACAGAGGATGAGCAATCCGTACAGCTTGTTCATCTGGCCGAGATCAGGCTGGCTAATGCAGAACGGCGGTATGAAGAAGCCATCATGCTTGGGCAGAAGTATCAAAGCAAGGGAACCAGGTATGAATCGGGTTGCTGCCTGCAAACCGGGATTGCCCTGTATCATTTGGGCCGGGATGAAGAAGCGCTGGCGGCGCTGTCAAAAGTTATCCTGCCGGATGATGCCTATCATCCGCTGGACCGTGCAGCTGTCTTTACTTCTTATGCCTACAAGGCCAAGATCTACGCCAGACAAGGGAAGATGGAGGAAGCACGCCAGCAGTCAGAGATCGCTTACGAACGGGTAAGGGAGTATCCTCCTTCGGTATACACCTGGTTCATCGAAGCCACATACAGGGAGCTGCATATTTCCTGATATATGCATCCTCAGGTTATATAAAGCGAAGTTGAAAAACGAACAAAAGGGAACAGGGATGGAGGGGAAGTTTGGAACTGGAGGAGCGAATGCGTCCGCCTTTGTCTGCGGATTTCAACCGTTAATAACGGTATACAATCAAGAAATCTGCAGACAACAGCGGCCGGAAGTCCAAACATTCTCCGGAGTCCCGACGAAGTCCCTAATGTAAAGCTCTTAAGTTCACTCTATATAGATAGTGAAAAGCTTAATTATTTCTTCCAAGGTCTTGAACAAATGCTATAATAACTTCAAATTCAAGATTTAAGATATTGGAGGAGATCGAAATGTGGGAAGAGTTTAAAAAGTTTGCTCTGAAGGGAAATGTGCTGGATCTGGCAGTGGCGGTAGTCATTGGCGCAGCGTTCGGGAAGATTGTCTCCTCGCTGGTCACGGACATTATCATGCCGCTGGTCGGGATACTCACCGGGGGTATCGATTTGAAGGGACTTTCTTTTGCCTATGGAGATGCTGTCGTGAAATACGGGGTGTTTCTGCAGTCTGTTGTCGATTTCTTTATCATTGCCTTCTCGATCTTCATGGTGGTCAAGCTGGTTAACCGTTTCAAGCGCAAGGAACCCGTGAAAGTGGAGGTAGTGGAGACTCCCGCACCGGCACCTGAAGTAGCATTGTTGACAGAGATCCGTGATTTATTGCGTACGGACAAGCAGGGTCAAAAGGATAATTAAGTTACATAAATAAAGTTAATTTCATAAACGCACTTGCATTTCCGGTGGCAAAGTGATAATTTTGTTGTAGGCAAAACCTGAAAATTAATTAAATAGATCAATCCTTCAGGGCAGGGTGCAATTCCCTACCGGCGGTGATGCAACTGTGATTGGCTGAACAAGCTGATTGCGCTGCTCAGTCCGCTACCCGCTTCGTATATATCATACGGACGGTGGACCCGGTGCAATTCCGGGACCGACAGTATAGTCTGGATGGAAGAAGGAGAGACTTTCGTTTGTGCTTACATGCACAGACGTGCTGCAGTGTATTCAAATATTATGTGCGAACTTTCACATTTGGTCCTTATTGAGTGTGGAAGCCGCAGTTTTATTTGACTGCCGGTAAACTCTCGTATAACCCGTCTTGAACTCCGCCTGGAGATTGAGGCGGGTTTTTATGTTTTTAACTGGACAAAAGATAGAGCAGCTATGTGATGGGAGGCAGGATATGGATACAATGAACGACGAGTTTTATATGTCGCTCGCACTGGATATGGCGGAAAGAGCGCAAGGCCAGACTGGCATTAATCCCGTAGTCGGCTGTGTTGTCGTGAAGGATGGAGCCATGATTGGCCTCGGCACCCATCTGCAGCGGGGGACAGGCCACGCCGAAGTGCACGCGCTGAATATGGCGGCGGGCAAGGCGCAGGGAAGCACGGCTTATGTAACTCTTGAGCCTTGCAGCCACTATGGCAAGACACCCCCCTGCAGCCAGAGGCTGATTGATGAAGGGGTTGCCCGCGTGGTTGTGGCCTGTGAGGACCCCAATCCCCAGGTTGCCGGGCGTGGCATCACCATGCTGCGGGAGCAGGGAATTGAGGTTGAGGTGGGGCTGCTCCGAAGCCGGGCTCTGCGGCTGAACGAGAAATTCATCAAGTATATTCTGACCAAGCAGCCTTTTGTCACGCTGAAGAGCGCCAGCACGCTTGACGGGAAGCTGGCCACCCGGACCGGGGACAGCAAATGGATATCCAATGGACAGGCGCGGGAGATTGTGCACACGCTGCGGCACCGCCACCAAGGAATTATGGTTGGCGTCAACACCGTGATTGCCGACAATCCTTCCTTGACTACGAGGATGGAAGTGCCGGGACTGAATCCGGTCCGGATCGTGATTGACTCTACGCTGCGGATTCCGCTTGATTCTGCTGTCGTCCGTGATGGCCAGGCGCCCACCATTGTCGTCACTACCGAATCTGCTGATCCTGTGAAGCGGGCAGCACTGCTCGATGCCGGGGTGCAGATCGTTGTCAGCGGCGCCGGGCCGCGGGTGGATCTCAAGGCGGCAATGACCAGTCTTGGCGGGCTGGAGATAGGTTCGATCCTGCTGGAAGGCGGCGGAACCCTGAACGGTGCCATGCTGGAGAACGGTCTGGTGGACCGTGTGGTCCTGTTCTTCGCCCCGAAGATCGTAGGGGGCGGCTCAGCTTCACCCGGAACCTTCGACTTTCCAGGTGTAGAGCTGATGCAAAGCGCGGTTACACTGGAAGGATTGGAAGTGGAAGTGCTCGGGGATAATGTGTGTATCAGCGGCACGCCTATCCGCTAAAGCAAATATCAGGAGGCGATCACATGTTCACAGGTTTAATTGAAGAGGTCGGAGTGCTGCGCGGGGTGACCAGCGGAGGCGAGATGATGGTGCTGAACATCGGCGCATCCCTCATTATGGATGACTTGAAAATCGGCGACAGCGTATCGGTGAATGGCGTCTGTCTCACGGCGACTTCCATCGGCGATCATTCTTTTACCGTTGATGTCATGCCTCAGACGTACCGGAACAGCACACTGAAGGAGCTGCGCAGCGGAAGCAGAATGAACCTGGAGCGGGCCATGGCGGCCGGCGGCCGTTTCGGCGGACATATTGTGCAAGGCCATGTAGACGGAACCGGGGAAATCCGCAGCGTCAAACGCGACCAGAACGCGGTCGTCTTCGAGATTGCTCCAGAGCGTACATCGCTGTTCAAATTCATTATTCCCAAAGGCTCCATTACCATTGACGGCATCAGCCTGACCGTCGTCGACACTTCAGCTTCTGCGTTTACCGTATCCATCATTCCCCATACGCTCGGTGAAACGGTCCTGGCCCACAAGCGGACCGGGGACCGGATCAATCTGGAATGCGATGTGCTGGGCAAGTATGTGGACCATCTCCTTAACTACGGTTCACGTGCAGGGAATGCGGAAGAAGCGAACAGCTCCCGGATCAGCCGTGATTTTCTGGCGGCGAACGGGTTTGTATAAATAAAGAGCAGGCTTGCGCTTAAGCCCTTATTAGGGTACGCCAAGCTGTCAGGAGGACAGAAAGATGAGCCAGCCAATCAAGAACGACAGCGTCCTGGACCCGATTGAGGACGCAATTTATGATCTGATGCGCGGCAAGGTCATTATCGTAGTGGATGACGAAGACCGCGAAAATGAAGGGGACTTCATCGCACTGGCCGAACGCTCCACACCGGAAGTGATCAACTTCATGATTACAGAGGGACGCGGGCTGGTCTGTGTGCCGATTACGGCAGAGCGGGCGGCAGAACTGGATCTGCAGCCTATGGTTGCACATAATACCGACAATCATGGCACAGCTTTTACCGTATCCGTCGATCACAAGGATACCACCACAGGTATTTCAGCCGCAGAAAGATCCAAAACCATTCAGGCGCTGATGGACCCGGAGGCCAAACCTTCCGACTTCCGCAGACCGGGGCATATGTTCCCGCTGATTGCCAAAAAAGGCGGTGTGCTGCGCCGCTCCGGACATACGGAAGCTGCTGTGGACCTGGCCCGCATGTGCGGCGCTTATCCGGCCAGCGTAATCTGTGAAGTGGTTAAGGAAGACGGGACCATGGCCCGTCTGCCGGATCTGGTGGAGATTGCGCGCAAGCATGAGCTCAAGCTGATCAGCATTAAGGATCTCATTCATTACCGCAATGAGAAGGAGCAGCTGGTCACCCGTGAGGTTTCGGTCAAGCTGCCGACGGATTTCGGCGACTTTCAGACGATCGCCTATACGAATGAAGTAGATGACAAAGAACATGTCGCTTTGGTCAAAGGCGATATTTCCGGTGAAGAGCCGGTGCTGGTCCGTGTTCATTCCGAATGCCTGACCGGCGATGTGTTCCACTCTCACCGCTGCGACTGCGGCCCACAGTTTGAAGCGGCGCTGCGCCAGATTGAAGCGGCAGGCCGGGGGGTTCTGCTCTATATGCGCCAGGAGGGCAGAGGCATCGGGCTGATCAACAAGCTCCGCGCCTACAAGCTTCAAGAGGAAGGTCTGGATACGGTGGATGCCAACCTGAAGCTGGGCTTCCCGGCAGACCTGCGCGACTATGGCATCGGCGCCCAGATTCTTAAGGATCTGGGGGTACGCCAGATCAAACTGATGACCAACAATCCGCGCAAGATCAAAGGACTGGAAGGCTACGGTCTTGAGGTTGTGGAACGTGTGCCGATCCAAATGCCGGAGAACAAGGACAATACCAACTATCTCCATACCAAGCAGGCCAAGCTGGGCCATCTGCTGACTTTTGACAACATCGAGCAAAATGAGGATTCCAAGCTGTAACCTCCATAATCACTTACTAATGAAAGGTTGATGAATACAATGCCGAATTATTTAGAAGGACATTTAGTATCCGAGGGACTGAGATACGGGGTAGTAGTAGGGCGTTTTAATGAGTTTATTACCAGCAAGCTGCTGTCCGGTGCGCTGGATGCGTTCAAGCGTCATGGTGTAGCTGATGATGAAGTGGATGTGGCCTGGGTTCCGGGCGTGTTCGAAATTCCGCTGATTGCCCAGAAAATGGCGGAAAGCGGCAGATACGATGCAGTCATCGCATTGGGAACCGTCATTCGCGGATCAACAACCCATTATGATTATGTGTGCAACGAGGTAGCCAAAGGGGTGGCGGCCATCAATCTGAAGACCGGTATTCCAACCATTTTTGGCGTAGTGACTACCGAAAATATCGAGCAGGCGATTGAGCGCTCCGGAACCAAGGCCGGCAATAAAGGCTGGGATGCTGCGGCCTCTGCCATTGAAATGGCGAACCTGAACAAGCTGTTTAAAAAATAAGATGCTTCTGCTTGAATAAGAGACTCTTGACGAATCAGCTAAAATCGTGCTTATTTATATGTATGAGAAGAAAGCATGAACCATAAGATCTTTCTACTTGTGTAGCGCCCGTGCGGCGCTGCACTTTACTTTTTTTTGGCGGGAGGAAACCGCGTGACTGTATTGTACAAGCTGGAGACGTTCGAAGGTCCGCTCGATTTGCTCTTGCACTTAATAGACAAGGCGGAAATCGACATCCAGGACATTCCGGTCAGCGAGATCACCGAGCAGTACATGGAATATCTAAGGACGATGCAGGAGCTTGAGCTGGATATCACCAGTGAATTTTTAGTGATGGCTGCAACGCTGCTGTCGATCAAGAGCAAGCTGCTGCTGCCGAAGCCGCCGGTTATTGAAATCGAGGATTTCGAATATTACGAGGACGACGATTATGATCCGCGTGCAGAGCTGGTTCAGCGGCTGATCGAATACCGCAAGTTCAAGAGCATTGCCGTGCAGCTGCTGGATATGGAGAGTGAACGCAGCCTGATCTTCACCAAGGAGCCGGAGGACCTGGGTCCTTTTGTGCCGGCCCAAATCGATAATACGCTAAAGGGCTTGCATACTGCAGACCTGATCGCCGCATTCCGGAAGGCGCTGAGCAAAGCGGCCCGGAGATCCTCCTACCAGCGGATTACCCGGGATGAAATTTCCGTAAAAGACCGGATACGCGATGTCTCGGCAGCGCTCCAGCGCAAGGGGACAGGCGGCAGAATGCGCTTCTCCGCGCTGCTGGATGATGAAATGGCCCGGCATGAGATTGTGGTTACCTTTCTTGCTATTCTGGAGCTGATGAAAATGAAGGCCATATTCTGTTACCAGGAGAAATTATTTGATGACATTGTAATGGAGTGGAGAGGAGGAGGAGATCTCAGTGGAATTCAAAACGCTGAAATCAATTATTGAAGGCCTGCTGTTCCTGTCCGGCGATGAAGGCCTGTCTGTCCGCCAGATCGCCGAAATTACGGAGCAGCGGCCGGATATTGCCGGCAAAGCGCTGCAGGAGCTGAAAGAGGATTATGTGTCCCATGAACGCGGCCTGCAGGTCGTGCAGATTGCCGGGAACTACCGTCTGGCTACGCTGCCAGACCATGCGCCTTATTTCGAAAGGCTCGCTTATTCACCTTCACGCGCATCCTTGTCCCAGGCAGCGCTGGAGACACTGGCCATCGTCGCTTACCGTCAGCCGATTACCCGTGTGGAGATTGAGGAGATCCGCGGAGTGAAGTCTGAACGGGCCATTCATACACTGAACAACAAGGATTTGATCCAGGAGGTCGGGCGTGCGGAAGCGGTGGGCCGCCCTATTCTGTATGGAACCACCAAATCGTTCCTTGAGAGTTTCGGGCTGGCCGATTTGAAGGAGCTGCCGGAGCCTTCAAACTTCGACGCCTCCACCGACGACCTGGAAGAGGAGACACAGCTCCTGTTCAGCAAGCTGGACAGCCAGATGACCTTTGAGGATACGGAGCAGACTTGAGCCGCCGGATTTTTAGAAGCTATATAAAGCGAACATGAAAAACAAAAATCCCTATAGCCATTCATCTATATGCCACAGGCATCAGGGATGGGCTATGGGGCTTTTTTGCATGAGCGCGGAATTTTTTCCAGCCCTGAATGCCATACTAATTCAAAGGCTCCTTATTATTGGTTGCATGGAGGTTACTTTCGTGACGTTATGGCTGGCAATACCCTTGGCGCTGCTGCTGCTAGTGATTGTAGTGCTGCTGGTGATTCTGACTTCATACATACATTTTCATTTCCGGGTGTGCAGGCTGGGCAAAGATGACCGGATAGAGTTAGATCTGAAAGCTCTATTTGGCTTGGTCAAATTTCACTATGAGCTGCCTGCGCTCGTGTTCCAGGGAATTGAGAAGGGGATCAAAGTCAAGCTGGAGGAAAGCGGCATTGCGCCGGTCCGGAAGGATCAAGACCTTGAAGAGCAAATCGACAAGCAGTCGGTTGCGGAATGGCTGAAGAATATCCGTATAGCGATGAAGGCAACGCGCGGTCTGAACAAATGGCTGAAGGATACACTGGCCCATGTCCAGATCACCAAGCTTGACTGGTCTACCGATTTCTCAATGGGCGATGCGGCATATACGGCGACGGCAGCGGGAGCGTTCTGGGGGCTGAAATGGACTTTGGCAGGCTGGTTATCAAGGCAGGTCCGGCTGATCAAAGCTCCGCGGATGTTCGTTGCACCCGTGTTCTCAGATGAGCTGTCCTTCTCCACCCAGGCGGTATGCGCGGGTAAGCTTTCAATGGGCTATGCCTTTTATTCAGGGCTTCAGCTTCTGCGGCGGGCCTCCAAGGTACCGGGAGGGCTGCGGTACTGGAAAAAGCTGCTTAGCCGCAGCCCCCAGGCTTCCTCAGAGGAGGAAGCGGATTAAGCCGGCTGCGGCGGTTCCGCACAAAAAGGCAGCGCCGCAGGGAGTCTGCGGGCTGCCGGGAATTTTCAATTCTGTTCCGGACATTAAGCGTGAACAGGTGTTTTTATTTGAGGGTAGAAGCTTTGCGGTTTCTCTTCGCGGTCCCCCGTTTTGTGCATAATAAGATCAAAGGACGTACCGTTAAGCTCCACAGGAATCCGGGCCCGGCCATCCAGATACGCTACTGTTCCCAGAGCCATCAGCCCTTCCGCACTGATCCCGACAAACAATCCGCCGATATCTGTGGTCAGGGTCTGTTTGTCCCCGTTCTTGCTGGTTTCTTCCAGTGTATATTTTATGGAGATAACTTCGGCCAGGCTGCTTTTAACAGTCTGCCTAGCCTCGGCAAGCTTGATAACAATGTTAGAATCCTCTTTCTGAAGAGTCTCATCAGGCCCCTCATTCAAATGGTAGCTGTACCAGAATTGATGTCCGCCCCATTTGCTGCCCTGCTCGCCAATAAAAACATGCTCAAAAAATGAGGTGCCGTCATTACTGGGCTGGAACCAGATCGATCGAAGCGTCTCCACCCATTCTTCTTTGGAACATCCGGCCTTAATCTGATGGTGATCCTCGGCATACTTGCGGGCCTGGCGTAAAGGTGCCGACACTGCGGCATAGGCCAGAAATTCATGAATTTGCTCATGTTCTGCAGCCGAAACCGCATCTTTCCCGCCGGACACCGATTTGTAATTATTTTTCAGCTTTCTGAACAGATCATAACTATACCGTTTGCCGTCAGGGATAACGACCTCCTTAAAAACGGTGGTTTGATTCTTCCCGTTCCCGCCCCCAGCCTCGCCATCCTGCGGATTCAGGTTTACGATCACGTATCCCTTTTGGGGGTCTTTTTGCGTGTCGCTCCCGCCCTTAATCAATGGCAGCAAGCCGTTGCCTTCCATATCCGCCTGCCAAATTTTCGCGAAATCCATAGCTCAGCCTCCTTATGCACATTTTTCTGCTTAGCCATCATTCTGGCCTCTTAAGCGGATTTTATGTGAGGCGAAATTGCGAAGGTTATTTCTGGCTAGAGCGCCAGCCGGCAGCTTTATTTCGCCCGTATTTTTATTAGAGTGCGTACATATCATGCCCGATATATGAGCAGACTGTACAAGAGTAGGTAATTCCCTTATCTTTCAAACAGCAGAGGAGGAGTACTTAGATGTCAGAGCACCCGATTCAAGGTCTCATGCAGACCGCTATGGAAAATATTAAAGGCATGGTGGATGTCAACACGATTGTCGGCGACCCGGTAGAAACTCCGGATGGCAGTGTGATTCTGCCGATCAGTAAAGTTGCCTTCGGCTTTGCCGCAGGCGGTAGTGATTACCGTGTCGAAGATGATGCCCCCGGCATCAATGGCGCTGGAAGCGGCGTCAAAATGCTTCCGTTCGGCGGCGGCAGCGGCGGCGGGGTATCCATCCGGCCAATCGCCTTTCTTGTGGTCGGCAGGGAAGGGGTTCACATTGTGCCGCTGGATAACCAGACCCATCTGTTCGAGAAAATTATTGATGCGACTCCGGGTCTCATCGACAAAATTCAGACCATGTTCCCAAGCAGCGGATCGTCCCAGAATGACGCTTCGCCGCAGAATGGCACACCTGTAGGTTCACAAGTAGTAGCTTCGGGTACCGAAAAAGCGGTTAAAACCCCTGTCCCTTCAGATTCCTCGACTCATTAGCGTTATGGGATGTACCTGAAGGATGCAGCGGCAGACAACAGGGATATCGCCTCACTAGGCGGTGTCCCTTTTTGTGATGATAGAGCTTGTGGGGAAGAGATGGACATACCATCCCGTAGCCCCGCATACACTTGTACAACACAAGTGAACAGATAAGAAGCCGGAGGATGAACATGAAGACATCTAACCTTAAGGTACTGCTGGTTCTAATATTGTGCGCACTGCTGCTGTGTGCGGCTCCCCAGCCTCTGGTCCGGGCTGAGAATAGTACGATTACTACCCATGCCAGGGCTGCCGCGCTGATTGATGTAGCGTCCGGGAGGCTTCTGTACAGCAGCCGCGGGGACGAGCCTATGCTGATTGCCAGCCTGACCAAAATTATGACTGCGCTAGTTGCCATAGAGAACGGAGATTTGCGGTCCAAGGTCAAGGTCGGCAAAAATGCCTTTGCCAAGGAAGGCTCCTCCCTGTTCCTGAAGCAGGGGGAAGAAATGAGGCTGGAGGATATGCTCTATGGACTGATGCTGCGTTCAGGCAACGATGCGGCTACAGCCATTGCCGAGCATGTCGGAGGATCGGAAGAAGGTTTTGTGTATCTGATGAATGCCAAGGCGGAGGAACTGGGGCTGCAGCACACGCATTTTACTAATCCCCATGGACTGGATGCGGAAGGGCATTATTCCAGCGCCAATGACCTGGCTGTGCTTACAGCCTATGCTATGCATAATCCGGTATTCAAGCAGATTGTGAAGACCCAGGTGAAAACGGCGGATAACCCGTATGAGCCATGGGATTATAAGTGGCTGAACAAAAATAAAATGCTGCGCCTGTATGAAGGGGCGGATGGAGTAAAGACGGGGTATACCAAAAAAGCGCTGCGCTGCCTCGTCAGCTCCGCCACCCGGGGCGGCCAGCAGCTGGTCGCCGTTACGCTGAATGACGGCAATGACTGGAATGACCATGCCGTGCTGCTGGATTACGGCTTCAATCACTATCCGCTGAAGACGCTTGTCGAGCGCGGTGAAGGCATCAGCGGCTACAGCTTTGTCCCTGCCAGAACGTTTGCCTATCCGCTTGGACAGGGGGAGGAAGCGAGGCTTGTGACCAAGCTGGAACTCATCCGGGAGAATAAGAATACGCGAAGAAGCAGCTTTGGCATCAAGGGGGCACTCGTACTGCAGTTAGGTGGCAAGGAGATCGGCCGGGTTCCGGTCTATATGCCGGACCGGCTGCCTCCGGAGCAGTCGCCCTATGAGAAAAGATTCCAACACGCAGGAGCAGCCGCCTATCCGGCAGACAACTGGCTGCAGGCACTCGGCAGTGCGCTGCGGGCGCTGTTCCAGATAGGCGCCGCGGGAAATAAACAGTAACGGGAGAATTGGGGGAGAAGCATATGATTAACGGAATCTGGCTGGGGATGATCCTTATCGGCTTTGTGTTTGCGGCCGTGAACGGCCGCATGGATGCATTTACGGCTGCGGTATTCGATGGAGCCAAAAGCGGGGTTACCGTGAGCTTTGGCCTGATCAGTGTATTGGTGTTCTGGATGGGAATGATGCGGGTCGCGGAGGATGCCGGCCTGCTGAAGAAGATTGCCAAAGTGCTGGGGCCGGTTGTATCCTTTCTGTTCCCGGATGTGCCGAAGGGCCATCCGGCTATTGGCTATATCCTTTCCAACATGAGCGCCAATCTGCTCGGTCTGGGCAATGCGGCCACGCCGATGGGCATCAAGGCGATGCAGGAGCTCCAGACACTGAACCCGGACAAGGAGACGGCAACTCCAGCCATGTGTACCCTGCTGGCGCTGAACACCGCAAGCATTACCCTGATTCCTGCAACGCTGATAGCCATCCGGCTGAACTATGGTTCGTCCGACCCGGCTGCCATCGTCGGCACTACACTGGCGGCCACGGCGGTGGCGACCCTGGCCGCCATCGCCGCCGACCGGCTGTGCCGCCGCCTGGCTATCCTGCGCAGGCCGCCCGGACCGCCGGCCGCGAGGTCCGGAGATGCTGCCAGAGGGAGCACTCCGCTGCCGTATTCTTCTCTGAAAGGGTGAGCCTGCCTTGTTCCAGCTAATCAGTCTTATCTCGGCCTGGGCGATTCCGGTCATGATTACCTTCATTCCCCTATACGCCTTTACACGCAAGGTCCCGGTCTACGAGTCCTTTGTCGAAGGCGCCAAGGACGGCTTTGGCACGGCCATCGCCATTATTCCCCATCTGGTAGGCATGCTTGTCGCCATCAGCGTCTTCCGCGCCTCCGGCGCGCTAGACTTCATAATGGGCTTCATCGCTCCCGCCTTGAAGGGAATAGGCGTGCCGCCGGAAGTGCTGCCGCTTGGCCTCCTGCGTCCGCTCACAGGCACCGGCTCGCTGGCGTATACCACCGATCTGATCAGCGTGCACGGGCCTGATTCCCTGATTGGCATGATTGCCTCTACCATCCAGGGCAGCACGGATACGACCTTGTATGTACTGACCGTCTATTTCGGCGCTGTAGGCATCCGCAACGGCCGTTACGCCCTCAAGGTCGGCCTCTTCTCAGACATCGTCGGCTTCGCGGCCTCGATTGCCGTGTGTCTGCTGGCGTTCAGCTAGCAAGCCATTGAATTTCCCCTTAATAGGTACGGGTTGGCGGGGATACTTTATCAATGACGATCAGGCCGTCGAACTGCTCCTTCGGCACGAATTTCATCGCCATTGGAACAATAACCTCTCTGGTCAGCCCGTCTTCAGCAGCATATTGCGGCTGAAACATCCAGCTGTTGCCCGGGCCTGCTTTGGTATGCCCGGCGAGGTCAACAAAGGTCCGGGAATATCCGCTTTGCATGATTCTCGCTTCCAGGGTCCCCTTTGGCATCGGGCCGATCGGGAATTCCTTCAAGGTTGAAATGGCTGCCGCTTTGCCCCGATTCATATACAAGCCGATCACATACATTTTATCCTTCAATTTCTGATGCAGCAGTTCGCCCATGCTGATAAAACTGTTTTGCCACTTCCCTTGCTCGAAGACACGGATGTCTGAGGTGTTTTTAGCCAAATGGTCATTGTGGGCCCACAGAATGATCTTTTTGCCGGGGTATCTGGCCTTCATCAGCCATTCCACATGCTCAGCCATGATTCTGTCCCGGGCTTCGTAAATTTCCCGCACATCCTTTAGCTGAGCCTGTGTGAAAATTGCCACACGGTCCTCCAGCCCTTTCAGGATGGTATCTGCCGTGTGGGGCGCATTGGGGTAAGCAGCGTCTAACGGTTCCCGGTGTTCCTGAATGAACTTAATGTATTCCTTGTATTTTGGAACATACTTTTGGATGAGCTGGCGTACCTTCTGCTGGTAAACAGGATTGCTTTTGGTCACCAGGCTGTATTGATTCATCAGCTCATTAAATTTCCCGGTGGCTTCGTTATCAAAGTCCATGAATTCTTTGCCATAAGCGGCATTGACCTTGGAAATAAAGCTGCGGGCCGCCAGCGTTAGCATGGGGGAAGTATATTGCATATCATATCCGGCCAGCTGCAAAGGCTTGTCCGTCTGGCGGGATTGTTTGATGTAGTTGAACAGCTCCAGGGTTTCTGCGGATTGCCAGATACCATAAATGGAATTTTCCATCATATCTGCTGAAGTCAATTCATCAGCCACATCGTTGACGACAGAGGCTTCAGCCAGCCCCGACTCAAAAGCGATAACCTCAAACCCCAGCTCCTCATGCAGATATTTTATCAATCTCGTCTTCATGCTGTCGTATTCGCCAACCCGGTGGAAATTTTCGCCAAGGCTGACGACGGTTTTGTCCTTCAGCAGCGGCTTCAAAAAAGAAAGATCGCTGTAATCCTCACTTGTCAGCGATTTAATCTCGTGCGCATAAGGCAGCGGGTTCGGAGCCGGCTGTGCGGCTGACACGGAACCTGAACCTCCGAGCAGCAGCCCGACGGCAGATACAGCGGTGATGATCCGTTTTTCCCATGTTCTTGTAAGCAGCATTAATTATTCCTCCGTATCAAAAATATAGTGTGATCAGCTGTCGTCTTAAGTGTAAGAACCTCCCGGCTTCCGAACAATCGATTTAGATGACTGCTTCCTTACATCCCGGTAATGTTATGTTCGCATTTCACCCCGTTCCCCCTCCGTACATATGCTATTGCAGCAACACGGAGGGAGGCCGACATACGATGGCGTATAAAGGCTTTATTCTGCATCATTCCCGCTGTCCGTCCATTAATGGCAAGGGCTTTGACTTTTGGGTTGCAACAGATGGTTCCATTTATGCTGCACCTCTGCTGACGGACCCGGAGTATATTCATGTGTGTCTGGAAGGCAACTACGGGGAGGAGAACACGCTCCCGCCTCTGTCCAAGCGGAAAAATCAGCTGTTTGCGGCCGGCAAGCTTATCCTGGAATTGGCTGCGCGTTATCAAATTGACCCGCTTGTTGTGGAAACCCATACCAAAACCTGTCCGGGAGCATTTTTTCCATGGAATGAACTTGTGATTTATCCCGCTGATGGTTATCATTAACCTGAGGTGAATAGTCAAAAATGGAAAGATTACAAAAAATATTGGCGCAGGCAGGTGTGGCGTCAAGACGCAAGTGTGAAGAAATGATTTTGGCCGGTAAAGTGGAAGTCAACGGGGAACTCGTAACTACGCTTGGCACGAAGGTGGACCCCGCAACAGATATAATCAAGGTCGCCGGTAGACTGATCCGGGGCGAGAACAAGATCTACATTATGTTCAACAAGCCCAAGGGTGTAATTACAAGCGCTTCCGACGACAAGGGACGCAAGGTAGTAACGGATTACCTCAAAGGCATCAAAGAGCGCGTATACCCTGTGGGCCGTCTGGATTACGATACGGAAGGGCTGCTGCTGCTGACGAATGACGGGGAGTTTGCCAACCTGCTCACGCATCCGAAGCATCATGTGCCCAAGACCTATCTGGCCACGGTCAAGGGTGTACCGCATGGCACCGCGCTGGACAAGCTCAAAGCCGGCATTAAGCTGGAGGATGGGATGACCGCTCCGGCAGAAGTGGAATATAAAGACGTTGATGAAGAGAATAAAGAATCGGTCATCAGCATTACAATCCATGAAGGCCGCAACCGTCAGGTCCGGCGGATGTTCGAAGCTATTTCCCATCCCGTCATCCGCCTGAAACGGATTTCCTTCGGCGATATTCTGCTGCAAAATCTCAAACGCGGCTCCTACCGCCATTTGACCAAGGATGAAATCAATCATCTCCAGCAAATTGCCAAAGCCGGTATGCTGAAAGCGAACCCAACGCGCAAGGACACATAATGTTCACAATTTCTTCTCCTAATTCGGTGACAATATTCGTTATAATGTTCATAGGATGTTCACACCTATCAACTAAAGTAATGAGTTGCGTCACAGAAGGGGGCCTGGCATGTGGGCAAAGCGAGAAAGCCGGTTCAAATCATCATTCTGTTCGTGATTATTTTGCTCGGGGGTTATGCAATCAGTTCCTCGGTGTTCGGAGGGGACGGAAAACCCAGGGAAGGCGGTAAAGCCCCTTCCTTTGAGCTGCTTGGATTAGACGGTCTGACCCATACGCTTGACGAATACAAGGGGAAGTCTGTTGTGCTTAATTTTTGGGGTTCCTGGTGCGCCCCTTGCGTCAAAGAGATGCCTGCTCTGCAGGCCCAGTGGGAGAAGTGGAAGGAGCAGGGCGTAGTGGTTGTCGGCATAAATGTCGGCGAGGACCAGATGACCGTGGAGAATTTTGTCAAGCAAGTCGATATTAATTTTCCGGTTGTCATGGATACCGGCCGCGATGCTGTCCGCAGCTACGGCGTGTCACCGCTTCCAACCACTTTCTTCATTAATACCAAAGGCAGGGTGGACAGCATCCATATCGGACAGCTGGATCTCAGCACGCTTGATGATCAGATCAGGAAGCTGGTGGAGCCGTGAAGGAGCGTACGCCACTGATCAGCAATACCAAATGTGAATGCGGCCACCAGAACCCGGTAGGCACGGTCCTCTGCGAAGCCTGCGGCAAGCCGCTGGACAGGGACGAGCAGCTCTCTTCGGCAAACCTCGAAATGCGGTATGACGGTGTTGCCCGCCGTTCACAGCGGGTGAATCCCGGGGTGATCGACCTGGTGTGGAACTTTTTTTCCTCGGTCAAGATCGCCATTTACCTGATTGTCCTGACACTGCTCGGTTCCATGCTGGGAACGATATTTCCCCAGGAGAGCACATTTCTCAATATTGATGCATCTACCTATTATCCAGAAAAGTACGGAACAGCCGGGGAGATTTATTATAAACTCGGCCTTTCGCACACCTACGAGTCCTGGTGGTTCGTGCTGCTGCTTGTGCTCATTGGAGCCTCGCTGGTGATCTGCAGCCTGGACCGTGTGCTGCCCCTTTACAAGGCGCTCACCCGTCAGAAGATCCGGAAGCACCGCCAGTTCCTGACCCGCCAAAAGGTGGCGCTGGTCGCTGAGCTGAAGGAGGAACCGGAAGCCTGGGTTGCACGTATGGTGGAGCCGCTGCAGAAGAAAGGCTACCGTGTCCGTACCGACGGAGGCGCACTGCTGGCCGAGAAGCACCGCTTTAGCCGCTGGGGCCCCTATGTCATACATATTGGCCTGATTATTTTTTTGCTGGCTGTGCTGGCCCGGGGGCTGCCCGGTCTGAACATGGATCAGCATCTTGCGTTTCCGCAGGGTGACACGGTCCGGATTCCGGATACTACCTACTATCTAAAAAACGAGAAGTTTACCGTGGAGTTCTATACAGAGGAGGAAATGCCCAAGGAATTCCGCGGGACCAAGATCCTTCCCAAACTGTACGAAACCAAGGCAGTTCTCTATGAATGCACGGCGGATTGCACCGATCCCTCCAAGGAACCGCAGCTGGCCGAGGTGGCCAGGCATAATATTCAGGTGAATTCGCCGCTCAGCTACAACGGATTGAAAGCGTATCAGTTTGATTATGACCTCACCCCGGTGCTGCGCTCAGTGCAGCCGGAACTCATTAATGCGAAGAGTGGCGAGGTATACGGCAAGTTCAAGCTGGATATGAACAATCCGAAGCGGACGTTTCAGGCAGGCCCTTATACGCTGTCACTGAAAGAAAAATATATGGACTTCGGTTTGAACGAAGAGGGGCAGCCAGTGTCCAAATCTCCTTACCCTAACGCTCCAGCCTTCCTGTTTCTGATCACAGGGCCGGGTCTGCCGGCCGGAGGGCAGCAGTATTTTTATTTTCCGAAGCAGGTTGACAAGGAAAAGTTCCAGATGACAGCCATCAATGACAAGCTTGGCGGCAGCGGGCGGTTCCTGGAGCTTGAGGTGGGTGACATGAGTGATGTGGATTTCTCGGAATCCACGACGTATCTGAACATTCGTGTGGACCGCGCGATGCCTTTTGTCTGGATCGGGGCAGGTATTGTCATGCTTGGACTGATTCTCGGGTTCTACTGGCAGCACAGGCGCATATGGCTGGCAGCCAATCATGGCGAGCTGGTACTCGGAGGCCATACGAACAAGAACTGGTTCGGCTTCCGCCGCGAGATTGTTTCGATTCTGGCGAAGACAGATTTGACAGTGGATGAAAAATCTCTGGACAACGGGGGAGGCCTGGCATGAGCTTGCTCGATTTCAGCAGTGACGTCTTTATAGCCGCATTTTTTTTGTACAGCGGGTCGTTCATGTTGTTCACGATTGCTATAATGGGCCGCAAATGGTCCGGAAGGAAGCCGGAGGAGCATACCGCCCGCTGGGGCAGGATCGCTTTTATCGTCTCCTCTTTGGGCCTGATCTGCCACCTTGCTTATTTCATCACCCGCTGGGCAGGCTCAGGGCATATTCCAGTGAGCAATATGTATGAGTTCATGACGTTTTTATCCATGATGGTCATGGTGGCTTTTACCGTGATCTTCTCGATTTACCGCAAAATCATTCTCGGTGTCTTCGCGGTGCCGATCTCGATTATTATCATGGCTTATGCGGCGGTATTCCCGCAAGAGGTGCAGCCGCTGATTCCTTCACTGAAATCCATTTATCTGAATATCCATGTCACGCTGGCCGCGCTGGGCGAATCCTTCTTCGCGGTTGGCTTTGCGGCCGGACTGATGTATCTGCTGCGCACTGTGAACTTCGCCGGCAAGGAGAAGAATGACCGCAAGCAGCAGCGCCTGGTCGAATTTACTCTGTTCTCAATCATTGTTATAATTGGGTTTCTTGGATCAGTATTTGCTTTTCGCGGCGCAGGGTACGAAACGGTTTTCGTCAGATCCAATGTAACGATTGACAGCCCTGGGCAGGGAGATAGTACAATAGAGAAAGTGAGCTACAAAATGCCGCCTATTGTGGCACCTTACCATAGCGAAATTGAGAGCTTCCAGTCGTTTCTTGGAATGAAAAAGCCGCTTTTTGAAGCGCCTTCTTGGATGAATGGCGTGAACGCCGGTCGAAAATTCAACACGGTTCTCTGGTCACTGATTTCCGGTCTGCTTTTATACGGAATTCTGCGTCTGGCTGTCCGCAAACCGCTGGGCAGAGCGATTCATCCCGTACTGGATGGAATTGATGAGAATGACCTTGATGAAATTACGTACAGGGCGATTGCCATCGGCTTCCCGATTTTTACTTTGGGGGCTTTGATTTTTGCAATGATATGGGCACAGGTGGCCTGGGGCCGGTTTTGGGGATGGGACCCCAAGGAAGTCTGGGCTCTGGTCACTTGGCTGTTTTACAGTGCCTACCTGCATTTACGTCTGGCACGCGGCTGGCAGGGACGCAAGTCCGCTTGGCTCGCCGTACTCGGCTTTCTGGTCGTAATGTTTACCCTGGTTGGCGTTAATCTGGTCATCGCCGGACTTCATTCCTATGCAGGAACGGATTGAGTTTGCGTGTGTGCCGAAGCGGCAATGAAGAGTAGGGGTAACGTTGTACTGTAATTGATGAAGGGGTTGTTGTGAAATGGCAGAGCATTTGAACAGAATACTGGTGGTGGATGACGAGGAGCGCATTCGCCGCCTGCTGAAGATGTATCTTGAAAAAGAAGGCTACGAAATTGACGAAGCAGAAGACGGAGAAATCGCTCTGCGCAAAGCAACGGCCAATGATTACGGCTTGATTCTGCTGGATGTGATGCTGCCGGGAATCGATGGCATTGAAGTGCTGACCCGGCTCAGAGGTGTCAAATCGACGCCGGTTCTGATGCTGACAGCCAAAGGCGAGGAGATCAACCGGGTGCAGGGCTTCGAGATGGGGGCGGATGACTACGTGGTCAAACCCTTCAGCCCGCGCGAAGTGATCTACCGGGTGAAGGCGATTATGCGCCGTTCCTCCGCGACAGCCTTTTTGTCCAAAGAGAGCAACTCCAGCAATAATATCGTGTTTCCGCACCTTATCATTGAACATGATGCACACCGCGTAACTGCAGGGGGCCAGGAAGTCAGCCTGACTCCAAAAGAGTACGAGCTGCTGCATTATTTGGCTATTTCCCCGGATAAGGTGTTCTCGCGCGAAGAGCTGTTGAAGGATGTGTGGAACTATGAGTTCTTCGGGGATTTGCGCACCGTGGATACACATGTCAAGCGGCTTCGCGAGAAGCTCAACAAAGTATCACCGGAATCGGCAGCGATGATCACCACAGTCTGGGGAGTAGGCTATAAGTTAGAGGTGCCTAAATAAGTGATATTCTGGAGAAGTCTTGTCGGCAAGCTGTGGATCACGATTATTTGTCTGGTTGCTGTCGTGCTGATCACAGTGGGGCTTTTACTGCTGCCCTATATCGACAGCAACTTCGCCAATTCCGGGGCGATTAAACGTTTGTTTATGTATGCCTGTATGCTGGGATTTTCCTTGACGACGTTCTTTGCCTTGTTCTTGTTCACCAAGATTACCCAGCCGATGCAGCAGGTGATTGAAGCGGCGGACAATATCCGCCGGGGGGAATACGGGACGAGACTGACGCTGGTTACCAGTGACGAGATCGGCCTGCTGGCCACTTCCTTTAATCATATGGCAGAAGAGCTGGAAGAAAACATCCGCAGCCTGAACCACGAGAAGGGCCATCTGTCCAGTGTATTGCGCAGCATGAGCGATGCGGTCCTCACCTTTGACATTATCGGGAAGATCATCTTGACCAACCCGCATGGTCAGGCTCTGCTGGAGAGATGGAACGATCTGGACTGGGAGCTGGAGAATGAATCCGAGCTGTACCCGCAAGGGGCGAGTGACAGTGAGGTACCGCCCCCTTTGCGCCCATTGTTCTTCAGCACACTCCGTGAGGGAGGGGATCAGCGCTCTCAAGTGCATGTCCGCCAAGGAGTCTGGTCGGTTCATATGGCTCCGCTGT
The DNA here is from genome assembly GCF_000981585.1 of Paenibacillus riograndensis SBR5. Taxonomy (NCBI): domain Bacteria; kingdom Bacillati; phylum Bacillota; class Bacilli; order Caryophanales; family Paenibacillaceae; genus Paenibacillus; species Paenibacillus riograndensis. The sequence continues at coordinate 5,238,581 of NZ_LN831776.1, read as the reverse complement.
ATTCAGAAGATACCATTCGCGGAGTGGTAGCTGTACTGCGTGATGTTACCGAAGAGGTCAAGCTGGAGAAAATGCGCCGGGACTTCGTGGCCAACGTCTCGCATGAGATCCGCACGCCGCTGTCGATGATGCAGGGCTACAGCGAGGCGCTGCTGGATGGAATGGCCTCCTCGCCCGAAGAGAGCAGCGAGCTGGTTCAGGTTATCCATGACGAGTCGCTGCGGATGGGACGGCTGGTAAAGGATCTGCTGGATCTGGCCCGCATGGAAGCCGGACATACCGATATGATGAAGGTGCCGGTGGATATGGGGGAACTGCTGGAGCGCGTCTACCGCAAATTCTCCGTCCGGGCCAAGGAGCGGGGGCTTCAGCTTGAGCTGAAGTCCGGCAGTGACACACTGCTGCTCAAAGCCGCTGACGAGGATAAGCTGGAGCAGGTGCTGACCAATCTGCTGGACAATGCGTTTCGGCATACGCCTGCGGACAAATGCATTACGATTCTGACGTCCACTGCCGTTCTGGAGGGCCGCCGTTACCTGGAGATCGCCATCCGTGATGAAGGGGTAGGCATTCCTCCCGAGGATCTTCCTTTTATCTTCGAGCGCTTCTACAAAGCAGACAAGGCCCGCGTGCGCGGAGAGTCCGGGGGGACCGGACTTGGGCTGGCGATTGTCAAAAATATCGTCGAGGCCCATCACGGTACAATCACTGCTTCCAGCAGGCTGGGGGAAGGCACCGAGTTTCTTCTGCGGCTTCCTGTCGAAAAACAGTAATGCCAAGACAATGTATGACAGCGCCTCTGAATGCAGAGGTGCTTTTTGTTGAAATCACCACATAAATCTTGTTCATCGTGGAACATACCGCCAGGTTTATCAAGCCAGTTCTAGGAGGGCACATATAGATGATTCTAGCATTAGACCAAGGCACTACCAGCTCACGGGCGATCTTGTTCGACCAGGAGGCCGGTATGGTCTCGCAGGGGCAATATGAGATCAGACAATCCTTTCCCCGCCCCGGCTGGGTAGAACATGATCCGGATGAGATCTGGGAAACTCAGCTCGCAGCGGCCAGAGCGGCTATCAGCGAGAGCGGGAAGCCCGCTGCGGAGATATCGGCCATTGGTATTACCAACCAGCGGGAAACCGCGCTGGTGTGGGATAAGGCCACCGGGAAGCCGATTTATCCGGCAATAGTCTGGCAGGACCGCCGTACAGCCGAACAGTGCGAGCAACTGAAGGGGCGCGGGCTTGCGGATACCATTGCCGCCAAGACCGGCCTTGTAGTGGATGCCTACTTCTCGGCAACCAAGCTGGCCTGGATTCTGGATCATGTGCCTGGAGCGCGGGCGCGTGCGGAACAAGGCGAGCTGCTGGGGGGAACCATCGACGCCTGGCTGATCTGGAAGCTTACCGGAGGCGCTGTGCACGCTACGGATGTTACGAATGCTTCACGGACCATGCTGTATAATCTCCATGAGCGGAGATGGGATGAGGAGCTGCTGGAAGAGCTGAGCATTCCGCGTGCGATTCTGCCGGAAGTCCGGATGTCCGGCGGAGATTTTGGAGCTGCCGGGAGTGAATGGTTCGGGGTGGAGATTCCGATTCGCTCCGTACTGGGAGACCAGCAGGCTGCTTTATTCGGGCATACCTGCCTGGAGGCCGGAAGTGCCAAAAATACATACGGCACCGGCTGCTTTATCCTCATGAATACCGGGACTGAAGCCGTAGCCTCCAGCCATGGGCTGCTGACCACGGTGGCCTGGGGCATGGGCGATGAATTATATTATGCGCTCGAAGGCAGCGTGTTCGTAGCGGGAGCCGCAGTCCAATGGCTTCATGAAGGGCTGGGCGTGATTGAAGGTCCGGCAGATTCGGAGGAAAAGGCCGGGGAGGTGGAGGACAGTGAAGGCGTTGTGGTGGTACCCGCTTTTACAGGACTTGGAGCCCCTTACTGGGATATGTATGCCCGCGGAGCCGTGTTCGGCCTGACCCGCGGTACGACGGCAGGCCATCTGGTGCGGGCGACTCTGGAGTCCCTGGCGTTCCAGTCCAGGGATGTCATCGGCGCCATGGAAAAAGACGCCGGAATGCCGCTGACCGGACTGCGGGTCGATGGCGGCGCAGTGCGCAACGATCTGCTGATGCAGTTTCAGGCGGATATTCTGGGCAGCGAGGTGACGCGTACCATGTACGCAGAGACGACAGCGCTGGGGGCTGCCCTGCTCGCTGGCCTAACGTCCGGGATCTGGAACAGGGAGCAGCTGGAGAGCTTCAATAAGGCAGAGAAGATATTCGCTCCGTCTATGGAGGCTGAGGAGCGTGAGCGCCGTTACCATGCCTGGCAGGACGCTGTATCGCGCACCATGGGCTGGGAGAAGCATGAAGGGCGCGTATAAAGGTTTTTGACAGACATAATGAGCTAACAGCAAAGCGGTCCGTAGGCAGATCATCTGCCTACGGACCGCTTTGTTGATCAAGTTGAATTTTAAAAGGGACAGAAGTGCGGAGGGGAAGTTTGGAACTGGAGGAGCGAATGCGTCCGCCTTTGTCTGCGGATTTCAACCGCGAAAAGCGGTATAAATTGAAGAAATCTGCAGACAACAGCGACCGGAAGTCCAAACATTCCTCGTAGTTACGACCAGACCCTTATGAATAAAACTAGTATTCCATTACAAACGCTACATTCTGCCAGCCCGCGCCAACGGTCCAGAACAGGACCTTATCGCCGCGTTCAATTTTTCCTGTAGTTACTGCTCTATGAAGGGCCACAAAAGGGCTGCTTGTAGAAGTATAGCCGAATTCATCACCGATGTAGACAGCGACGTCGTCGCCGATCCCTGTTTTGCCGGAAACGGCGCGGATATTAGGCAGGGACAGCTGCGAGAAGCAAGCGGCTTTGATCGATTCAGGGTCAATGCCATTATTGCTAAGCAATGTATTGATCGATTCAGAGGCAGCATCCACACATATCGAATCATCAAAAGGAATGAACTTCACATTGAACTCTCCGGCGGCTACACCATTTCTTCCGAGGTTAGCCAAGCCTTCAGCGGGGAACATCGAGTTGCCATAGACACAAGTGTCGGTCTGATAGATGGAATCGATGAAGCCTACGGAATGTTCATCCCTTTCCAGAATAAGAGCTGCTGCAGCGTCGCCGAAGTTGGCGTAGTAGACAGGATCATTTTTGTCGGCATGCGGAGCCACGTGATCGGAGCCGATGACCAGCGCACGGCGGATTCTCGGATTGGCCATCATCTGACGGCTTACCTGCTCTACCGAGGCGGTCATGCCTGCACAGTTCGCGTTGCTGTCAATGCAAATGGCATGGGACGGGCCGCCGATCAAACGGTGGATCATGAGAGAGTTGGTCGGGAAAATATATTCAGGAGTTTGGCTGGCATATGCAATCAGGTCAATGTCGGCACCGGTAAGTCCCGTCTTGTCCAGCACATTGCTGGCTGCTTCAAAAGCCATAGTCAGAGAGTTTTCTTCGCTGCTGTCGATGCTATACCGGCTTTCACGGCCCAATGCAGCCAGAAGTCCACGGATATCAATACCCTTTTCGTCAAAATGCTGTATGAAAAAATCGTTGCCAATCTTTTTGCTTGGATGATAGATATCAATATCCTTAATTCGTATCCCGGCCATGGTTAATCCCCCTAAAAGTATTATGTGCGCTTCTTCACAGCCATAGAGTTGTACAAAACCCGCTTCTCCTGCAGATTTGTGATCCGCCGGACAATAACTTAAACCTGAGCAGTCGAAGTAATCTCCAGATTTTCAAGTCCCGCTTTGCGGCCCAGACGGGCAAGCTGCATTTTGAGGATCGGGTTATTTTCAAGAGTCAGGCTTACTTTTTCGAAGCCATCCGCTTTGAACATGACGAAGCATCCTTCCAGCAATGGCACGACATCAGGAGCAGTCACGTTCAGTTTTCTGCAGTCTATCTGCAGCGCATATTCTGAAGGGGTAATCGGGTTGACGGTTTGCTGATAGGCTTGGATCGACTTGAGGCCGTCTTCATTGGAGAAGGTCCCTTCTAGCTCGATATTAATGATTTTTTTTTCGGAATCGGTTTTCAAAATAAATTTACCCATGTGCTCATCTCTCCCAAAATTGAATGTGTTTCAGTATTGAATCTATCCGGCAACCTTAGAATTTTATGCCTTAATTCGACATTTTAAGCTTAGTTTTGGGATAAATTCCCTTCCATATAATCATATATTTATCTAATATGCAAGAATAAAGTCGAATTGTGTACAAAAAAGTCGAAAAAAGTTATTCGATTTCCTCCAGTGTGGCAAGCAGCACATTAAAAGCTGAAATGACTCTGGGCGCACCGACAACGGGCACCAGATGCAGCAAAATACCTTTGATCTGATCCACAGTCATTCCGACGCTGAGCGCCATCACATAATGGACTCCGAGCTGCTCGAACTGTCCCATGGTAATCAGGGATGAAATAACGGCAATTTCCTTCCAATCCGAACCAATCGTTGTGCGCTGAAAAATGTCACCATAGGCGTTGCCCATGATATACTCGGCCAGCTCCGGAAAATGCTCCTTGATTGGAGCCAGAGCTTTGGCACCGTAATTGCCAGACAGGTTGGAAAAGTGCCTGAGACCGCTGTTAATCGTATTTTCCACAGAGATGCCTCCTGAATAGTAATGAGCGGCAAGGAGCAATCATGAGTGGAGAGTCCTTGCCGCTGTTGATTCTTAGTTGAGATTCAAGGTGCGATGGGCCGTCGGAGGCACTTCAGTACGGTCAGTCAGCAATTCAATTACAGCCACGCGGTTAGAGGCTACTGCAGCATGGATAGCAGATGTGAATTGTTCCAGAGTCTCGCATCTGTAGCCTGTGGCCCCCAAGGATTCAGCAAACTTCACGGCATCCATTGGAACTTCGAAGATCGTGCCGTCGATTCTGCCTGTTGTTTTTTCCATGCCTTTTAACGCCATGTCGAGCTGCATATTGTTCACGACGATAAAAATCACCGGGATGTCCTTGCACACGGCCGTATTTATTTCTGTGCCAAGCATCATGAAGCAGCCGTCACCGGTAATGCATAAAATTGTTTCTTCCGGTGAAGCCACTTTAGCGCCGATAGCCATCCCGATGGAATTGCCCATGCAGGCAAAATAGGCATCAAAAACAACGCTGCCGGGCTTTTTGACCTTGTACCATTTCGCGGCATTGAAGCCATGGCTGCCATCATCAACAAAAATGGTGTTGTTGTACGGGATCAGGTCGCTTAATGCGTCCATGACCGAAGCAAGCGAAAGCTTGGGCAGAACCGGCAACTCTTCCGCATAATGAACATCGGTTTCTGTTTCGTGCTTTTTAATAGCAGCCGAATCAAAATTCTGAAGATAGAACGCAAGATTGTCGCGTAAGTCCCCGCTTACAGCGATTGTCTCTGAGGTTAATATTTTTCCGACAAAGGTAGGGTCGACGTCAAATTGGATCAATGTCTTCGGATGATTCTCTGCCTTAAGATTGCAGATGGTCATATCGCTGAGACGAGAGCCAAGCACGATGAACACATCACTGCGGTTTAACAAATCCTCGCCATGCTTGCAGCCGCCGACACCAATGGGGCCGTGATACAGCGGGTGATCCCAGGCGATGGCACCCTTGCCGCCGGGAGAGGTGACCACCGGAATATTGAAGGTTTCAGCCAGTTGAAGAAGCTCCTCGTGCGCGCCGGAACGATTGACCCCTTTGCCCGCAATGATCAGAGGATGGCTTGATTCATTAATGGCAGAAAGTACGCGTTCCAAATTACCGGCACTGACCAGATGTTCGCGCTCAGGGATAACAATCCGGCATTCTTCCAGCACTTCGGTCTGCACATCAAACGGGATACAGAGATGAACCGGTCCCCGTTGTCCGCTCAAGGCAATGGAGATAGCATGATTGAAAATCGTGCCGAAATGATCGCCGCGTTCCACCAGCTTGCTGTAAAGGGTCGCGGGTCTGAACATGTCCGCCAGATCGGCCAGATAAGCCGAAGAATCCTGGCACTGGGGAATTCCCAGTTCCTTGATGGATTGATGGCCTGTTATAAAAAGTACGGGAAGATTGTTCGCCTTCGCATGTGCTGCGGCGGTGAGAAGATTGGTACCCCCCGGTCCGGAGGTCCCAAAAGCCACTCCGAGTTTACCTGTTTTGAGAGCATAGCCGGCGGCTTCGAACCCGGAACTGGATTCGTGTCTCCCCGGAATAAATTCAATGCCGTAATCCACCATTTTCAGGACTACGGGACAAATAGACTTGCCGATTATGCCAAAGGAATGTGTTACACCGAGGTTTCGTAGTGCCTCAGCCATATAATCTGAAACTGTTTTCAAAGGAAATCCACCCCACCCAATGTTTTTTTTATTTATTCAGCAAAATAGAAAACCTGTACTCATGAGAGCACAGGTTGGCTGCGTAAATAACCATAGAGAACGCAGGAAAACCCGGACGTTCGGCTGTTCAGCAACCTGGCTGTCATGGTCCCATAGAAATGAGACTGTAGATCCATGGCTTTGCGTCATTCCCTTTCGGTGAATTTTGCCAATATGTGTTAAAGAAAATAATACCTTTTTTTATTTTACAATATATTTCTAACTCAGCTTTTGTCAATATATTTGTGCTGATAACCTCGTATTTTGGCGAATCCTGCCTGATCGTATCCATGTGAAAAACAGTATAATTTTGTATATATATAAGAATGAATGAGAAAAAAGAGCTAATGAAAAAAAGTCCAAAAATGCAAACTGTGAAGAAATATTGAAATAATCTAAAAATGAGGATTTTGAACTATAAATTCACTTGCAGAAGGGTTGGTCAGCCATAATAATGGAACGCATTGTAAAATTCACTATGTAAAAAGGACCACTGAATAAAGAGCGGTTCATCTGCAAATATTTGCATTCCAAAAAAGGAAGCAGGCAAAAGGAGAGAAGTGCAAAAGAATGGAGGGGCTCTTCTAATGCAAAAAAACTGTAACTGATGAATATAACAGCGAAAATTTTGTGAATAAAAAAACTGCCGCAGGAAGGATACGGCAGTCTCCACGTAACAGTTAAAATTTGAAAATATGAATCGTTTTTTGCAGTTGGAACACCGCTTGGGTCATTTTTTCAGTCTCCTCGGCAACGGATTGCAAGGCATGGATTTGCTCGTTCATCGCTGCGGAGACCTCTTCCGTTCCCGCCGCCGTTTCTTCGGTAATTGCGGAAATATTTTCGATGGCGCCGGAGATTTTGAGTGCGCTCTCCAGCATGAGGTCGCTTTCGGCAGAGAAAGAAGCAATTTGCTCGGTTATGTATTGGACGCTTTGCACAATCTGTGCGAAAATATTCGCCGTTTCGATGATCATCTCATTCTGTACCTGAACGACTTCCTCGTTAATGGCGATATTCTCAATCGCTTGCTTGATATCGTTCTCTATGCTGCGCACCAGACTGAACACCTCTTTAGTGGAGGCGGTAGATTCCTCGGCCAGCTTGCGTACTTCCTGGGCCACGACAGCAAAACCACGGCCATGTTCACCGGCCCGGGCTGCTTCAATAGAGGCGTTGAGCGACAAGAGGTTGGTCTGCTCGGCGATTTCTGTGATCGTTTTGGTGATCATGGTAATCCCCCGGGCATTTTGGGAGAGTGCTTCAATCGTGTCGGCCACCTTCTGGGTGGCTTGTATATTCTTGCGCATGCCTTCGGCTTGTGTATCCACCGATTGCCGTCCTTTTTCAACCAGTTCCAATGTATGTACAGACCGTCTGTTCATTTCCTTGGTCGAGCTCGTATAGTTGGAGACCTTGGTCTCTATGTCTTTGATGGATTCGGTCATGTCGGCAATGTCCACGGAGATTTCATTTGCGCCAAGAGCCAGTTCATTGGACGAAGAGGCGACCTGGGCCATTACGATCTTCAGATTCTGGTTCTTGTCTTCAATGCCGCGGCTGGCATCCATAACCTGGCGGGTAATCTGCGAAGCATCGGTAAGGATCTTTTTCAGCTTATCGATCATGGTATTGAAGGACCGGCTGATATCCCCCATAGAGCCGTTCTCGTCGGCCCGGTTGGTAAAGTCGCCTTTTGCAATGGTGTGTGTAACATTAGAAATGTCGTCAAACGAAGATGTAAGCGTTCTCTCAATGAAGCGTGAAAGAGGGAAGGTAAGAGCTGCCAATACCGCTACCAGTATAATTCCGATAACAATCTTGCCCATGATCAATAAAGTGATCAGTACAGGAACTGCAAATAATGCGGCGATCAGATAACAACCGGCAACAATTCTCTGTTTTAGCGGAAGCTTGTTCATCCAGTCCATAATAACTATTCCCCCTAATAAATATGTTGAGTATTGTAATATTATAGGCGATTTCAGGACGTTAGGTCTATTGTAAGAATTGACATAAATTATTACGGGAAACGGCTATCTTTTCCTGGGCGGACCAAGTGCCTATTCTTGCTGCGGTTGGGAATTTCCCGGAAGGGAACGCCTTACCCTGCGGCCCAGCAGAACTGTTTTTAAGGCAGCCTTATATACTCTGGCACGCAATTCCTCCGGTTCCCCGACGATCACATTAGGACCTAAGGACAACATCACCCGGCAAGCTGCTTCTATGGTGTTGAACTCTGCTTCAACCTTTAGCCACGCAGAACCTGGAGAATCCTCCATGGATAGCACTGTAACATAACGTTCCTGGCTTAATACTGGCAGGGAAGAAGACTGCAATGAAAATTTGGCCTTATAGCTGGGGAGGGCTGATTTGAAGGATACTTTGGATGACTCCCAATAGCTTGTAAGCTCAAAATCGTCAGGCCGGGTATAAGCTTCATCTATCTTTTGACAGGCAATGATTCTTGAGACCCGGTAGGTTCTGAATTGCCCGTCATGCTCCCCGATAACATACCAGACCCCCTGTTTAGCCACCAAACCCAGCAGTCCGATCTTTCTGTTCTTTACTTCCCCGTTGCGGAGATAGGAGATATTTACCTTCCGGTCTTCCCAGAGAGCTGTCTGCAATTCGGAGAGAAAGGGGAAACTCTCTTTGGAGGGAACCCATCCTTCACTGTCTATATGAATGCGCTGGTTAAAATAGTTGGCTGAAGGGAATGTATTCGCAGTGGCAGCAGCCTCCAGCTTGCGTGTGGCGAGCGTGTAATCCTCATGAATACCAAGATCCTGTAAAATGGACGGATCGGCTGAGAGCTGCAGTGCGCCTATTTCTTTGGGCTTCATGCCGGTAAGCGAGGTCCTGTAGCCTTCTGTGAGCATCCAGCCTCCTTCCCGGCCTCTTTCAGCCAATACGGGGATTCCGGAGGCGCTCAGCGCCTCCATATCACGAAATATCGTTCGTTCAGACACCTCCAGGGTGCCGGCAAGCTCACGGGAGGTGACTTTGCCGCGGTTCTGCAGCAGAAGCAGGATAGATAATAAACGGTCGGCTCTCATAACGTCCTCCTCACAGGGGTACCTTAATTTCAATCTTTTTCAGTTTATCATATTTATATGTCAATTGATGTCATATATAGAGTTTATGATAACTATAGCAAACACAAGAACACATAAAACCAGGATCAAGAATCATGAGGGGAGCGGTAATGATGACTAATTTGCAAGGGAAAGTGGCACTGGTTACCGGAGGAAGCCGGGGAGCCGGCCGGGGAATCGCTTTGGAGCTGGCAAAAGCGGGAGCGTACGTGTACATTACAGGCAGAAGCAGGGGGCTTTCGCAAGAGGACCGGCGTAAAGGAACCATTGACAGTGTGCTGGACGAGATCAGGGCGGCTGGAGGAGAAGGGGAAGCGGTCCGCTGCGACCATACCCGGGATAGTGAGACAGAAGCCGTCATCGGGCGGATATCGTCAGAGCAGGGCAGGCTGGATATCCTGGTCAACAATGTGTGGGGCGGCAACGAGCGGTCCATCGCGAGCAAACCCTTCTGGGAGCTGCCTACAGACCATTGGAGCCATATGTTCGATGCGGGAGTGAGGGCGCAGCTTATGACGAATTATTACGCCGTTCCGCTGATGCGCAGCAACCGGGAAGGCGGTGGAATCATTATTCATACAACGTATTGGGACCACTACAAATATATTGACAACTTTTATTATGACTTGGCCAAAAATGCGCTGGTACGCATGGCTTTTGGATTGTCTGTAGAGCTTGCGGCAGACAAAATAGCCGTGATCCCGCTTTCGCCCGGCTGGATGCGGACCGAACTGGTTCTGGAGAGCCTGAATACAGATGAAGAGCACTGGCAGGACGTGGCAGAGCTGCAGACCAGTGAGTCCACAGCCTATATCGGCCGGGCCGTGGTCCGGCTGGCTGCTGACCCGGAGGTATTGGCCATGACGGGAATCCCGCAGCAGGTAGGCAGCCTTGCGGAAAAATACGGCTTCACTGATGTAGATGGACGGCTTGTCCCGGTATTTAAAGTACCGGAATAAACAAGTGGAAACGGCTTCGCCGTCCTTTTACAGGACGGTACCGTTTCAGCGAGAAATATAAGGAACATTTATTGGGTGAAGCATATAAATTCTTATATTTTAAAAACCGCTCTTTTGAAATGGTGCCGGAAGGCTTCCATTTTCGAAAGAGCGGTTTTTTTGCTAACTTGCCAGAGCTATAGATGGAGTGAAATGGCTTCTACAGCAGAACAATCTCTTCGGCAGTGTTGATTTCCGGCAGGCCGGCGAGCTTCACCAGCACCTGCTGAGGCACCGCTTTATCCACGGTCAAAAGCATGATGGCTGCACCGCCGACAATTTTGCGTCCCACCTGCATCGAAGCGATGTTAACATCGTTCTGTCCCAGCAGCGTGCCGACGAGACCGATAATCCCCGGCTTGTCGTTGTGGGAGATCACAATCTGATGGCCTTCCGGAGCGATATCGACCGGGAATTTATTGACCTGAACAATGCGTTCCCCGTAACCCTGGAGCAATGTTCCGGCAACCAGACGCTCTTCATCCGGCTCGGCTTTCAGTGTAACCGTGATAAGATTGGTGAAGCCTTTGGTTTTGGAGGCTTTTGTCACGACAACATTGACATCGCGCGTTTTGGCCAGATGCATGGAGTTGACGATGTTGACATCGCCGCCGAAATGGCGGGTGAACACGCCTTTCACGATATAGCGGGTTAGCGGCTGTGTATCCACATCCGAAAGGTCCCCGGCATATTCAACATGAATTTCACGGATAGCGCCGCCGGTCAGCTGTGAAGCAAAACTGCCAAGCTTTTCTCCCAGCGTGAAATACGGCTGTAGCTTGTTCATAACGCTTGGTGCAACCGGAGGAATGTTAACAGCGTTGATGAACGGCTCGTTGCGCAGAATATGCAGCACCTGCTCCGATACATCGATCGCTACATTCTCCTGGGCTTCTACGGTCGAAGCGCCCAGATGCGGAGTCACGATAATTTTCGGATGGGAGAGGAACGGGTGATCCGCTTGAGGCGGCTCTTTTTCAAATACGTCGAACGCTGCTCCGGCAACGATGCCGCTGTCGATGGCTTCAACCAGCGCCATTTCGTCGATTACGCCGCCGCGGGCACAGTTGACGATGCGCATGCCTTTTTTCATGACCTCAAATTGCGGCCGGGAGATCATATGACGGGTTTCCGGGGTGAGCGGGGTATGCACAGTGATGAAATCCGCGCCGCGGACAATATCATCCACCGAAGCCAGCTTCACCTCAAGTTTTTCCGCACGGTCAGCGGTCAGGAACGGGTCATAGGCAAGAATGTTCATGCCGAAGGCTTTGGCCCGTTTGGCCACCTCGCTGCCGATACGGCCCATACCGAGTACGCCCAGTGTTTTGCCGCGAAGCTCTACGCCCAGGAATGTTTTTCTATCCCAGACACCGGAGATGGTTTTGGCATAGGCTTGAGGAATATGGCGGGCCAATGCCATCATCATGGCAAAAGCGTGCTCACAGGTCGTGATTGTATTTCCGTCAGGAGCGTTGATAACAACAACACCGTGCTGTGTGGCTGCTTCCAGCTTAATATTGTCGACGCCTACGCCGGCGCGGCCGATCACCTTCAGCTTAGTCCCCGCTGCAATAATCTTCTCCGTCACCGTAGTCTGGCTGCGGACGAGCAAGCCATCATATTCCCCGATGATAGCGGTAAGTTCGTCTTCACTGAGCCCGGTTTTTTTGTCTACAGTCACATCACTTGCGTCCATTAATTGCTGAATGCCCAAATCGCTGATCGGATCCGATACTAATACTTTAAACATGGTTTCTTGTCCTCCTTAAATTTGGAAAGCTATATATGCCCAAGGATGCCCTGAAGAGGCAGTCCACAGTACCAGAAGCAGAGAAAATGCATGAGAAATATGTCGGAATAACGGGGCAACGCGCTGTCGCATAAAAGAAAATACATGCAGCAGACCGGCAAACCCTGGGACATAGGCCTTATGGCCGTTCCCGGAATTTGGATAACAAAAAAACTCCCAACCCCATACTACTGCCGTAGTAAGGGACGAGAGTTGTCGTGGTACCACCCTAATTCACTGCAACTGTTGAAGTAGCAGCCTCATTGGCCTGCAAAGGCCACACTGGTAACGGAGATGATCCGATTGTGCCTACTGTAAGGTTCGACACAATATCTCAGGAGCGCTAAAGAGTTCTGTCCGCCACCGGTTTGCACCATCCACCGGCTCTCTGAAGACTTGCAGAATCTTTGTTCCATCATCGGTTTTGCTTGATTAATTTTTCATAATGTAACATGAGGGTGCCAGATGTGTCAATAGGCTTATTGCAGAGCCGCTGCCTTGAAGTGGACTTCATTTTTCGTTATGATGCAATAGCTGGTTCTAACTTGCAATTACAGTGTCTTCTTAATGAAATCTTACCGCCTGAGTGCCGCTTATGAGCGGCGTGGACAGCTACTCATAAAAAAACGGAAGCTGAGGTATCGTTTCTTTGCCATAATATTGTTCGCGCCACTTCATGAAATCCTGTTCCTGCACCGCTCCCGTGGAGATTAGAAGGGAAACGGAGGATTGAACGTCCTTAAGTTTCAGCGAGCTGGCCGTGCCGGAATAGATCATATCGTCAATTTTGGCCGTAATATCCTGCGGGTCATACGCTTCATAGATGGCTCGGTTCAGCATAATATCGGCGATGGATGCGTTTTTGAGCAGCAGGGGCATCTTTTTCCATTGCACGAAAGAGAGGGTTTTCAGCTCTCCGGCCTCGGCAGGAATTTTACTGCTGCTCTTGGCCCCCCATTTGAGCATGGAGTCATAGAAATTTTTCTGCGCCAGCAGGCCGAACTTGACCGCGTTGGCTGTGAAATTGTCGTTTCTTAGTATTTTTGCCGTTTCAGCCCCCGATGCACCTGCGGTTACCTTGCTGGAGGCCTGGGAGAACAAGGTCAGACTCTTCAGGATATTCAACTGGGATTCGTAAAGCAAAGGCGAACTTGTAAAAATGGAATCCTGTGTCACCTTGTCATACTGCTTGTCTGCCAGAATGCTGAGATTCTTCAGCGCTGCAGCATTTTCGCGCGCATCTGTGCTGCGGGCCAGGTTGTCCAGCCCATCGTTCCAACTGCGCTTGAATTCCCGGTAGGGCAAAAATACGTTATGATAGAAGGTAACAAGATCCTGCTGCTGATAGGAGCCGGAGAATTCCTCGACAGCTTCTTTATTATCGAGGTGTGCGTATTTAGCCTCTGTCTTGTCGGCCCCGACCTTCACTCCCGTAAAAAAAGCGGCGAATGCGGAAATCAGAAAAAACAGAAAACCTAGTGTGTATAACATTTGAGTGCGGGAGGTACGGCTGTTCATAATTAATGCTCCTTCGTCTAGGGAAATTATCTTATGTAAAAACAATATAGAACAGGCAGGTTACAATGAAAAAATTCAAATTTGGCGATATCAAGATCAAAAAAGCTGATCCCCAGCAGTTAACTGACAAGATCCTTTTACTTAATCTGTATATAACGCAGGGTCTTACTTTATTTATCGGCTTGATATGGATATTATTGCAGAAAAGAAATCCCATTCACATATTAAATTTTCCGGACAGCGCACAATTTGTGTATTGGGCCCTTGGGCTCGCTGCAATTATGCTGATTGTGGACTTCCTGCTGACACATATTGTTCCTGAAGACAGCATGGATGACGGAGGGATTAACGAGCTGTTATTCGGCAAAAGGCCTTTGTGGCATATTCTTGTCATTGCTGCCATTGTGTCCGTCTGCGAGGAGCTGTTGTTCCGGGGAGCAGTTCAACATACATTTGGACTTTATTGGACCAGCATATTGTTTGCCGTGATCCATGTCCGCTATCTGCGCCACTGGATTCCGACGGGGTGGGTGTTCCTCAGCAGCTACGGCCTGGGTTACATTTACATCCATTCAGGAACGCTTTGGGCACCGATTCTGTGCCATTTTATTATTGATGTGTTTTCGGGTCTAGTGATCCGTTACCGGAGGGCGTCATGAGCGAAGAACTCAGCCGGGTAAAGTCCCGCAAGAAACCGAACAAAACTGAACAACCCTCTGCGGCCAAAAGAAAAAATCGGTCGCGGGTTTCATCAGCATCCCAAACAGCCACTGAAACGCCCTTCGCGGGAACAGGTACCCTGTCGAGAAAAAGCCGTTATTCCACAGCACCGTCCAGGAAAGCGGCCAAACAGGATGAAATATCTGCGGACGGAGAAACAGCCACACCTTCCCGGACCGAAACCTACCCCTCCGAACGGCTGCGTTTCAGCAAAATGTTCATTAATTCATTAATAATTATTTTTATACTGCTGCTCGGCTTCCTGTTGTGGTGGGGACTCAACGGGGCGCCGGACCTGAATACCTTATGGTAGCCGTCTGGCTGCTGGGTATTGCGGGAATCTGCGTGCTGCTGCTGGTGTTATTTGGATCTCTGATGCTGGCGGCTGCCTTCAGGAACCATATTATTGCCGAGGAAATATTTCTCGAGGCTCTCCCCAAGGAATTTGACGGCTTCCGCATCCTGTTTATTTCAGACATTCACCGGCGTCGCCTCCCATTCAGGCGGCTGAGTCCGATGAAGGGGGAAATAGATGCCGTTTTCCTTGGAGGAGACCTGACGGAAAAGGGCGCTTCCATGAACCGCCTGTACGATAATATGACCTTGGCGGCAGCACTCGCACCTGCCTATGCTGTACATGGAAACCATGATTACCGGGCGAATATAACGCTTGTGGACAATATCATACGCGGCAGTGGAGTTAAGCTGCTGCAGGATGAGAGCATTACGATACAAAAAAACGGGAGCAGTCTGCTGCTTACCGGGGTGGATTTTCCGCGCACGGGAGGCAAGAGAGCATATAGGCCGCTTCCGCCGTTGTCCAGTGCAGAGGCCCCGTTCTGCCGGATCATTCTTGTCCATGACCCGCTCTGGCTGACCCAGCAATCCGAAGTTCCGGCTGACCTTGTACTTGCCGGCCATACCCATGGAGGCCAGGTGGTTTTGCCTTTTGTCGGCCACAGGCACGTAGATCCGTTCTACCGCCAGTATAACGCCGGCCACTATGTTATCCCAAGAAACGACGGCTCCGGCAAGAAAGCCGGATTGCTGATCAGCCGCGGTTTCGGCACCGCACATTTTCCGCTGCGCTGGGGGAGCCGCGCGGAAATGCACGTTCTGACGCTCCGCCGGGCTACAAAATGAAGCGGACAGAGAAGACATTATTTTACGAAAAAGCCGCGTTTTCCGGCTGGCTCGGACTCGGAATCCGTTATATCGTTTTATTCCAGCCTGAAATGAAGGGCAAGCGTTCTAATAACTGAAACTCTGTCCGATTGCATTACCCCAACGTCAAACGGCTGCGCTGTCCAGTGAAGGACAACGCAGCCGTTTGACGTTGTTGTATAGGGAACTATGTTTACTTCCGCATGTGGATAAAATTACAACGGCAGAAATACCGTTGTTGGAGCACCGAAGGCCGGTTTGCCCGGAAACAACGGCAGAAATACCGTTGTTGGAGCACCGAAGGCCAGCTTGCCCGGAAACAACGGCAGAAATACCGTTGTTGTGGCGTCGAAACGGCTTCTTCGCAGGTGCTAGTTGGAAAAAAGGAACTTATTTTTCCGGAAATTAAGAAATCCTGAGATTGAAGTGGAAAAAGTAAAACTAATTGGACCAAATTTCTTGTCCAGTGGCAAAATGAGCTGAATTAGTGTCCCTTTTTCCACTTAGAAATGTCGAGGATAGGGTGCTCCGGCAAATTAGTTAACCTTTTTCCACTTAAAAAGTTGCCGTAGGATTCATGGGGAATCGTTCTCCAGGTAACGCTAGAACCAAAGACAGCTGCGCTGTCCCGTGGAGGACGGCACAGCCGTTTTTATCCATTGCACTTGTAACAGGACTCCCAGCCGTTTGCAACTGCAAGTACTGCCGCAGCTTAGCGCATTTTGAGTTCGATGCTTCGGGGATCGGCAAAGCTGTAGCCCTTGCCTTCCAGAGTGGTCAGCAGCGTATCCAGCGCTTCTACGGTCCACGGAAGCTCATGCATCAGGATGTTGCTGCCGGAGTGCAGCTGATCCGTGACGTTGGTGATCAGCTTTGCTGTTTTGTTGGTGTCCTTCTCCTTCATTTCCCAGTCCAGAGAGCCGACCGACCAGGTCATATAGAGCAGGCCGTTCTCGGCAGCGATCTTCTTGCCAACATCTCCGCCTGCGCCATGGGGCGGACGGAAGAAGTGCGGAGCTTCACCGGTGATTTCCTTGACAATTTTCTGCACATCCTCAATCTGCTTCTTCACTTCAGCGTATGGCTTATCCTTCAGCACGATATGATCCCAGCTGTGGTTGCCGATAATCCCGCCGCGGTCTTTGATGAGCTTCAGCAGCTCGGGGTGTTCCTTCACCCGGTAGCCGTTTACGAAGAAAATCGCCTTGGCATGATGCTTATCGAGGGTATCGATCAGTGAATTGATCATATCCGCTTCCTTTGGTCCATCATCGAAGGTGAGCAGGACGACCTTTTTGTTAGTGCCTTCCGCATTGGGTACTATGTCGTAATTTTTGTTCATGTGGTAAAGCAGGGGAACTTCTGCGGCGGGGGTATCGCCAGCTGGCTGCTCACCCGACACCGCGCTGTTGTCTCCCGCCGGCTGCGGTGCTGAGCTTGAGGCGGCACCCGCTGCGCCCGCTGTGGCCGGTGCGGCTGATGGCTCCGCCACAGGGGCTGAGCTTGCTTCCGGGCTTGCGGCGGCCTGGGCCGATGGCTCCGGTGCTGCTTGCGCAGCAGACGCTGCAGGCTGCACTGTGGCTTCAGCTGCTGAATTCCCGCTGCTGCCGCCATTGCTGCAGGCTGACAGCAAAAGAGCGGACAGCAGCAGTATTGCTGTTGTTTTACCCACTTTTTTCATCTCGCTTTCTTGTTGTTAGGCTGTATGAGCGGCAATCTTTCCGCGAACACTAAGCATGATTTTACCATACAAGGAGGTTAGAGATATGAATACTTCGTCATTTTTATGCGGTGTGGTGCTGGGTGCAGCCGTCAGTACGATGATGTCCAAAAAACGGGGAGCCCTGATGTCCGGCCTGCTTCAGCAGAACGGTTCAATGCGCGGCGCCGGTGATAAAGCGAAGGATAAAATCATGGAGATGGCCATGACCAGCTTCGGAAGCACAGCATCCGGCGGCAAGCATGACAGCGGGGCGCACAGTTCCCACAGCAGCGGCGAGCATAAGGGGGAATCCAATTCCCAATACAGGGAAACCAATCTCAAAATGCTGAAGGATTTCATCCGCAGCAACCCTGATGTGAAGCATGAAGTGGAGCAAATTCTCAAGGATGCACATACCGCCGTACCGGGATTGTAACACAGGTAAGCTGCAGCAGAATCATTTTGGGGATCGAGTGTCGTCAAAATGATTCTTTTTTTAACAAACCGCTTTCCCGGAGGGGTGGAGAAATAATTTTTTATTTACGTGCATTTGCCGTTGCAAAATGATAACATACATACATAGTAACTATTTTTGGCTCATTACTCGGGACTCATCATACATTATAATAAATGAGCTTGCAAAAGGAGGATCCTGTCATGAGAATAGAGCGATTAAGTCAAGATAAGATACGGATTTTCCTCACTTTTGACGACCTGAGCGAGCGGGGCATCCAGAAGGAAGATATGTGGCAGGAAGTTCCCAAGGTGCATGACTTGTTTACGGAGATGATGGATCAGGCGTACAGTGAACTTGGTTTCGACGCTACAGGTCCGCTTGCCGTGGAAGTGTTCGCATTGCCCGCGCAAGGCATGGTCGTTATAGTGACTAGGGGAAAATATGATCACCATCAGTACGGTGCGTCCGGTGAAGAAGAATTGCCCGAAGAAATTTACGAAATGGAAGTTACACTGGAACAAAGCGACTCCATTGTATATGCATTCCGTGATTTTGAAGCTTTAGTTGAAGCAGCACACGTGCTCATCGGCAATATTACTTCTCAAGGAAAACTGTATTCTTATAATGATATATGGTATCTCTACTTTGATCCGAAGGAATTTGAGGAAGCCGCATTATCCGGGCTTGTCGGTGTGCTCTCCGAGTTCGGCGATTCATCGCCGGTAACCGAAGCCATGCTGGCTGAGTACGGCAAGGCGGTTATGCCGGAGAATGCGATTGAACTGATCTGCACTCATTTCAAACGCCAGCAATAACGGTGGAAGGGCTTGAAGAGCAGCATGCACAGATGATTAGCTATATAAGTTGAACTAAAGATTAGAAAACTATGGTAAGGATTTCGTTGCAACATGTCGAAGTAATATAGACAACGACTTCAGACAGGCAGGGGAATGTAATGGACCATACAGCATCCTTTCAAGAGATCCAAACCGCGATGAAGCAAGCCAAAAAACGTCGGATGTACGAACGATACCAGACCCTGTATTTGTATCTACAAGGAACAGAAATTGAGGAAATTGCCCATACCATCGATCGAAGTGCAAAAACCGTAAAAGGTTACATTGGGGCGTATGAAACCGGAGGGCTTTCAGGCCTTCAAATGAATCATTCTCCAGGAGCGCCTGTTCGATTAACCAAAGAACAACAAGAAAAGCTGAAACAGACCATTGTGGGTTCGGTTCCGCATGATGTTGGCTTTACGGCGCGGCACAACTGGACACTGGAGATCATTGCAGCCTTGATCAAACGGGAATTTGGAGTCACGTATTCGCTTCGGGGTATCTCCAAAATGATGCAGCGACAGGGGCTAAGCTACACCAAGCCAACGTATACCTTGGCCGCAGCGGACGAAGAAAAACAAAGATTTTTTACAGAAACCACGTTTCCCAACTTAAAAAAAGATATATGAAGGACGAAATTCACCATTTGCTATTCGAAGATGAATCCATGATTCGAGATTATCAAGCCATTCAGAAAACGTGGTTTCTCCGCGGTAAGCAACGGATCATTCCAACCACAGGTAAACATCGCGGCGTCAAACTGCTGGCAACCGTTGATTATGGAACAGGCAAAATCGTATGGCAGGAAGATGAACAGTATACCGCAGAAACCTTTTTGAGTTTTTTGAAAAAAGTCATCGATGAATACCCAACAGGTAAAATCGTGATGGTCTTGGACAATGCGCGAATCCACCATGCGGAGCTACTAACCCCGTTCCTGACGGAGATGAAAGAACGACTTGAGCTGGTGTTCCTACCTCCCTATAGCCCTCAATTCAATGCAGTCGAAGGCTTGTGGAAATGGCTTAAATCGGACGTGATTAACAACGTCTTCTACCACACGGTCACTGAAATTCGAACCAACGTACAGCAATTCATGGAGGAGATTATGAAAGTGCCTTTGACCATCATCGACCGACTCTGTGTCAGGTTCTAGTCAGTCGTTTCTTTAGTTCAAACTATATAGATTGGACAGAACGTAGGGAGGGGAATCGGTGCTTTTGTTATCGGTCATTTCGTCAGCAGTGGCACCGGGACTTGCCCTGCTGACTTTTTTCTATCTAAAGGATAAGTACGATCAGGAGCCGCTTCACATGGTTCTGAAGGTGTTTCTGCTGGGTCTTTT
This sequence comes from Paenibacillus riograndensis SBR5, assembly GCF_000981585.1. Classification (NCBI taxonomy): domain Bacteria; kingdom Bacillati; phylum Bacillota; class Bacilli; order Caryophanales; family Paenibacillaceae; genus Paenibacillus; species Paenibacillus riograndensis. The sequence continues at coordinate 5,218,553 of NZ_LN831776.1, read as the reverse complement.
GATTGTGTTTCCCATTATGATTATTCAAAGAGGGCTTGTGCTTGGGCTGGACGGCGGACCTTACGTCGATTCATTCCTCATCTCCTCCGGCGTGGAAGAATGCTTGAAGTGGTTTGTGCTGTACCATATGATCTACAATCATACCGAGTTTGACGAGCCATATGATGGAATACTATATGCTGTAGCGATATCGCTGGGCTTTGCAACAATAGAAAATATAATGTATGCCTGGTACAGCCACGCTTCAATCGGCTCCATGTTCATGCGCGCGCTGCTTCCGGTATCGGGGCATGCTATGTTTGGCGTCATTATGGGATATCATATGGGCAGGGCCAAGTTCTCAGGCGGCGTCCGGACAAGAGGAATTCTATTTATGTCCTTGCTGCTGCCTTGGCTGTGGCATGGAATCTATGATTTCATCCTCAGTACGATGACCAATACCTGGATTTGGTTCATCGTGCCTCTGATGGCCGTATTATGGTATGGAGGCATGGGTAAGGTGGCCCGTGCCAACAGCCGCTCCCCATTCAGGTTCCTGAAGCGTGAAGAAGAGATTAACCTATAGTAGAGGTGGACACACTTAATCTTATCGGATAGTTCCGTATGCAAGGAATTCCAGAGAGGAGCGAGGTGTCTTTTTTTGCGTGTAAAAGTTCGGATCATCTGCAAACAGTGCGGCGAAAGCTACATATTAAGAGGGAGCAAGGAGCAGGGCGTGATCCAGACCGGCTTCAAGCAATGTCTCTGCAACAGCAGCAGCGGCTTTGAGATTGAAGAAAGGGCTTAGCCGGTGTTTTGGAAGGTATTCTCTTTAAGTTGCTGGCCGTTCGCGTGCATAAGACTTCTCAGTTATTGTCAAACTAACGGCAATAAGCTATTGAAGGGAGTCTTGCGGTCCTATGTACAAAAGATTAAGTGCCTTAATGTTCCCGATTACCGCGCTCTTGTTGGTTGGAGCGCTTGTATGGGGGTACCAGGAAAACCAGGAAAAGAACTCGATTCTGATCAAAGCGGAAAACCAGTATCAGCGGGCTTTTCATGACCTCTCCTATCATGTGGAGCAGCTGCATGGAGAACTCGGGAATACCTTGGCTGTTAACAGTACCTCGAGTAATATGCACCGCAAAGGGCTTGTGAATGTCTGGCGGCTGACCAGTGAAGCGCAGAATGAGATCAACCAGCTGCCGCTAACCCTGCTGCCATTCAGCAAAACAGAGGAGTTTTTATCAAAAATCTCCAACTTTTCCTACAAGGCTGCGGTGCGCGATTTCACCAAGAAGCCGCTGACTGACAATGAATTAGGCAATTTAAAAGCGCTCTATAAGAACTCGGGTGAAATCTCCAAGGATCTGCAGGACGTACAGCACAAAGTCATTACCAACCGGCTTCGCTGGATGGACGTAGAATCTGCACTGGCAACAGAGGACAAAGCGGAAGACAACACGATTATCGACGGCTTCAAAACGGTGGACAAACGGGTGGCCGCTTATCCTGAACTGGATTATGGACCTTCTGTAGCCAGCATTTATGATAAACGCTCCGTGAAGAAGCTGGGAGGCAAGCCGGTTACAGCCGAAGATGTGAAACGTAAAGCGCTGAAATTTGCGGATCTCGGCGGCAATGCGAATGTCGAAATTAAGGAGAACGGCAAGGGAACCGAGTGGGCCTCCTATACCGCTACGGTTACAAGCCAGAAGCACCAACAGCCGATCAGTATGGATTTTACTGTGGAGGGTGGACTGCTGATCTCCTATAATGACAACCGCAGCGTCGGTCCGGCTCAAGTATCGATGAAGCAGGCTGTTGCCAAAGCAGGGACGTTCCTGCAGCAAAAAGGGTATCCGAACATGACGGCTGTCAGCGCAGACAAATACGATAATCTGGGGAACCTGACCTTTGTAACGAGCCGTGACGGCGTGCTGATCTATCCGGAGAAAATAACGGTCCGCGTTGGATTGGATACCGGGGAGGCTACAGGTTTTCAAGCCAGCGATTATGTCCGCAAACGGCAGGAGAAGCGGCAGATTCCGAAACCTGGGATAACCCTGGCCGCTGCCCGGAAAATGCTGCATCCGGAATTTAAAGAGATGTACAACAGGCTGGCCCTGATTGAAAATGGGGACGCTGAAGAGGTGCTGACCTATGAGTTCGGAGGCAGAATCAACGGCTCGCAGTACCGGATTTACTTGAATGCGGCAGACGGCCATGAGGAAACGGTGGAAGAGATCAGAACATCCTCAGGGGCACGGGATAAATAATGGGTTCCGCTTAATACAGGGTTCACTCATGAAGGTGCAGTTCCGTTATGGAATGCGCCTTTTTGGTTTGATTCACAGCCGGAATAATATTTCTCACCCGGCAATTAACCTCCATGCTATAATCAGCAGTAGGATTAATAACTTAATTATGTGGCGGTGACAGGCTTGTATCCCAAAATCAACGAATATCTATATATACAGGTTGCTTCAAGCGATGCTGCTGAGGCAGAAGTGGAATATAGATCGAGGATTGCAGAAATGGAAGAAGAGGCTTTTCTGATTGAAATCCCGATGCAGGAGAAAAACGGAAGACTGAAAAAGCTGTTTATCGGGGACGAGCTCTCCGTATATTTCCTCACAGAGGGCGGCATCAAAAATTATTTTAATACGCATGTCATTGGCTTCAAAGAAGACGTGATCCGCATGGTCAAAATAAGAAAACCGGCGGCAGATTCCATCTTCAAAATTCAGCGACGCAGCTTTTTGCGTGTGAATGCCGAGCTTGAGCTGGCAGTAAAGGATTCTCTGGGAGGCCGCTTTTTGGTGCACACAGAGGATATTGGCGGGGGCGGCACATCGTTCCTAAGCGATGCCAAGACGAGCATGAAGATTGGGGATGGGCTGTCTTGCTGGGTGCTCATCAATTACCGCAACGGCAGCACCGAGCATGCGAACTTCGAAGGTGAGATTGTGCGGATTAAGAAGCTTGAGAACGGCCGCAGTCTTGTAATGCTGAAGTTCGCAGAGATTTCCGATTCCGAGCGGCAAAAAATTATCCGTTACTGTTTTGAGCGCCAGTTCGATTTCCGCAACCGGTGAGCGGGACAAAAAAAGGCATAAACAGACACTTTTTTCTGCATAAAACCTTCTGTGCCATTTTGCACTGAGTTATAAACTGTGGTATAATTTTATAAGTCGCAGGCAATGCCTGCTTTTTTCTTGATAACAACAGCAAGCTTTTTTTCTAACTGAAAGAGTGTTTGAGGAGGAATGCCCCGTTGGATAGGCAGGGTGCACATACTTACGACAGAATTAACGTCGCCATCGACGGACCTGCCGGGGCAGGCAAGAGCACTGTAGCCCGATTGGTAGCCCGGAAGCTGTCCTACATTTATGTTGATACGGGTGCTATGTACCGGGCGGTTACCTGGTATATGATCCGTGAAGGCATTCCGGCTGAAGAGGATCAGCAGGTGGACCTGAGGGTCCGCGACATGGTGATCGAACTGATCCCGGAGCAGGATGTGCAGAAAGTGCTGATTAATGGGGAAGACGTGACACCGCATATCCGCAGTCTTCAGGTCAGCGGCCAGGTGTCGCAGTATTCGAAGATCGAGGGTGTAAGATCCAGACTGAGCCATTTGCAGCGCCAGATGGCGCTACGCAAGGGAGTGGTGATGGATGGCCGCGATATCGGGACAACCGTGCTGCCGGATGCCGAAGTGAAGATTTTCATGACGGCGAGTGTGGAAGAACGGGCTCTTCGCCGTTACAAGGAACTGAAAGATGCGGAAACAGTGACGCTCCAGCAGCTTGAACATGATATCGCCATGCGGGACCGTCTGGATGAAGGACGGGAGATTTCACCGCTGCGCCGGGCAGAGGATGCCATTCTTCTGGATACGACGCATATGGATATCCATCAAGCCGTGGAAGCGATTGTCTCCCACTGCAGATCTTATGTGGACGGGGAGAGAAATCATTTATGATTTATGTGATATGCCGTGGATTGCTCCGCTTCATTTACGCCATTTTGTTTCCGCTTAAGATTATAGGGAAAGAGAATGTGCCGGAGGAGGGCGGGGTGCTGCTGTGCGCCAACCACATCAGTCTGCTCGATCCGATGACCATCGGAATCAAGCTGAGACGCCAGGTGAAGTACATGGCCAAGGCGGAGCTGTTCAAGGTTCCGGTTCTGGGCTGGCTTATTGACAAGCTGGGTGCATTTCCGGTCAAACGTGGCGGCGTTAGCAAAGAATCCATCAAAACGGCCCTTAATACGCTTCGCAGCGGACATGTTATGGGCATCTTTCCGGAAGGAACACGAAGTGCAGACTCCGGTGCAGCAAAGAAGGGCGCAGCAAGTTTTGCGCTTCGCAGCGGTGCAGCAGTTGTTCCTGCCGCTATTGTCGGGTCTTACAAGCCTTTTCGCCGGATGACCGTCATTTATGGGGCTCCCATAGATCTCAGTTCATTTGCGGGTGCAGGCAGCGAATCTCTGGAAGAAGTCACCGATGTCATTATGGGACGCATTCGTGAGATGGCGAAGACCGGAAAGCCTACTGTGAACTAAGCAGTGGCAGGCAAGCGGATGTTCCGCTGATTAGAATAATGGCATAACCGCTATTTTTTGGAACATACTAACATGAAAGCGTAAGTGTATTATGCATTGCTTGTTTTGAACTCTGCTCTACGCGGGTTTAAATAAATGGGGTTTTGAATCGAGGAGGGTAATCACATGTCTGAAGAAACTAGAAATCAGGAAACTGCGGCAAACGTTGAGAACAACGAAGCCGTGGAAGCAACGGAAACTGTGGAAACCGCAGCAGAAGAGACTAACGGTGCTACAGAAGCAGTTGCTGGCAACGAAGAAGAAGTGACTAGCCAAGAAGGTTTGGAAATCATTTCTCTGAAAAAGGGCGATACCGTGAAAGGAACAATCGTCAAAATCGAAGATAACCAAGCTTATGTAAGCATTGGATATAAATACGACGGCGTAATTCCGATTCGCGAATTGTCTTCCGTACAACTGGACAACGCTGCTGCAGCGGTTGAAGTTGGACAAGAAGTGGAATGCAAGGTTGTCAGCATCAACGACAACAAAGAAAGCCTCGTGCTTTCCAAACGTGCCGTGGACAGCGAAAAATCATGGGAAGATCTCGAAAAGTATTTTGCTTCCCAGGAAGCGTTCGAAGTCACTGTGGCTGACGTTGTCAAAGGCGGCCTCGTGGCTGATGTCGGCGCGCGCGGATTTATTCCGGCTTCCATGGTTGAACGTCATTTCGTAGAAGATTTCAGCGACTATAAAGGCCGCACACTCCGTGTAAAAGTGAAAGAATTGGACCGCGAGAACAGCAAGGTTATTCTTTCCGCCAAAGAAGTCCTGGAAGAAGAATTCGAAGCCAACAAGCAGAAGATTATGTCCGAGCTGTCCGAAGGACAAATCATTGAAGGTACAGTGCAACGCCTGACTCAATTCGGCGCCTTTGTTGATGTCGGCGGCGTTGATGGTCTGGTTCACGTATCCGAAATCGCTTGGAATCATGTAGAGAAACCTTCTGATGTGGTTTCTGAAGGCGAAAAAGTTAAGGTAAAAGTACTTAAGGTTGACCCTGAAAAAGGCAAAATCAGCCTCAGCATCAAAGCTGCCGCTCCAGGTCCTTGGGATTCGGCTGCAGGCAAAATCAACATTGGCGATGTAGTAACAGGCGAAGTTAAACGCCTTGTGAACTTCGGAGCATTCGTTGAGCTGCTTCCAGGCGTGGAAGGCCTTGTGCATATCTCCCAGATCTCCCACAAGCACATCGGGACTCCGCATGAAGTGCTGAAAGAAGGACAAGAGGTACAGGTTAAGGTTCTGGACTTCAATCCATCTGAGAAGCGCGTAAGCTTGAGCATCAAGGAAACCGAAGAAGCTCCGGCACAAGCGGCTAGACCAGAACGCAGCAACAACAGAGACAGAGCACCAAAAGAAGTGCTGAACAACCCTAACGTCTCGCTCAGCAATGAGGGACTCAGCTTTACGCTGGCTGAACGTTTCGGCGACAAGCTGGACAAATTCAAGGGCAATAACTAATCCCTTCGTATTTCCGCTCATATACGGGTATAGTAATCGGCGAACCCTCGATACGGGGGTTCGCCGATTGTATTTTATGGACCCGCTCCGCACGGGAACAGCGGGATTACCAAGCGTAAGGGTGTTAGCCATTTAAATGGTTTTTTGCTATGATTAGTAGCGTAAGGAAGACAGGAGGAATGAACATGGCAAGACCCGTTGTGGCCATCGTCGGGAGGCCTAACGTCGGTAAATCGACGATATTTAACAGGCTGATTGGCGATAGATTGGCCATCGTAGAAGATAAACCGGGGATTACACGTGACCGGATTTATGGCGTTTCCGATTGGAACGGCAAATCCTTCAGTGTCATCGATACCGGAGGAATTGAAATTGACGGTGAAGATGCTATTCTGAAGTCAATCCGCGTTCAGGCGGAGCTGGCGATTGAAGAAGCGGATGTCATCGTCTTTATGTGCGAGGCAAAAAGCGGGCTGACCAATGCGGATGAAGAGGTGGCGCAAATTCTGTTCCGCTCCGGCAAGCCGGTTGTTCTTGCAATCAATAAAGTCGACAACATGAAGCGTACAGAGGATATTTATGAATTCTACAGCCTTGGCATTGGCGATCCCATCGGGATTTCCGGCAGTCATGGCACGGGGATTGGCGATCTGCTGGATGCGGTTACCGAGCGACTGCCGGAGCCTGTGGAAGAGGAATATGATGATGATATCATTCGCGTGGCATTGATCGGCCGTCCGAATGTAGGCAAATCCTCCCTGGTCAATGCCATTTTGGGCGAGGAACGTGTAATCGTCAGTGATGTCGCCGGTACTACCCGGGACGCTATTGATACGCCTTTTGAACGGGATGGGCAGAGATATGTGCTGATCGATACTGCCGGAATGCGCAAACGCGGCAAGGTATATGAGACTACAGAAAAATACAGTGTGATGCGGGCTATGCGTGCGATTGAGAGAGCTGATGTTGTGCTTGTCGTCATCAACGGCGAGGAAGGCATTATCGACCAGGACAAGCATATTGCCGGTTATGCCCATGATGCGGGCAAGGCTTCCATATTTGTGGTCAACAAATGGGATGCAGTCGAGAAGGATGACAAGACGATGCAGAACTTCGAGAATACGATCCGCGACCATTTCCTGTTTATGTCTTATGCGCCGGTCGTCTTCTTGTCTGCGCTCACCAAGCAGCGTCTGCAGAAGCTGCTGCCGGTAGTTCAGCATGTAGCCCAGCAGCATGCGCTGCGGATTACGACGCATCTGGTGAATGATGTGGTCTCCGATGCCGTCGCCATCAATCCTCCGCCAACGGATAAAGGCCGGCGCCTGCGCATCAACTACGTGACACAGGTAGCCGTGAAACCGCCGACGATTGTGGTGTTTGTCAATGATCCTTCGCTGATGCACTTCTCCTATGAACGGTATCTGGAGAACAAGATCCGCGCGGCGTTCAATTTTGAAGGCACACCGATCCGTCTCTTTACACGGCGCAAATCCGAGAACGAAGGTTAGGGGAGAAGACTGTGGCGTTTGAACTTCTGGTTATCGTTGTAAGCTATCTGCTTGGTTCCGTCAGCTTCAGTGTGCTGCTGGTACGGATGCTCAAGGGTGTTGATATCCGGCAGTATGGAAGCGGAAATGCGGGAGCTACCAACACTCTGCGTGTCATGGGGAAAGGCCCGGCGATTCTGGTGCTGATTCTGGACGTGCTGAAGGGAATTGCTGCGGTGTGGCTTGGCACCTGGGCCGGCGGCTGGGGAACGTGGGTTGCTGTTGCCTGCGGGATTGCCGCCATTATCGGGCACAATTGGCCGCTTTACTTCCATTTTCGTGGCGGAAAAGGAATCGCAACCACCATTGGCGTTATGGCTACGCTTGTGTTTTGGCCTGCGCTGATTGCTGGCATTATTGCCATCGCGTCCATTTTCATCACCAAGTATGTATCTCTGGGCTCACTGCTGTTCGTGGCGCTGACCCCGGTGTTTTTAATTTTCACCGGGTTTACAGCTCCAGAGCTGTGGGGCAGTCTAATTATTGCTATCTTTGCTTTCTGGCGGCACCGGAGCAATATCGTGAAGATCAGCCAGGGCCGGGAGAATAAAATCGGCTCCAAAGTCAAGGAGGGGAACCGCGTTGTCTGATAAAGTAACCGTGCTGGTCGCAGGCAGTTGGGGAACTGCGCTGGCATCTGTGCTGGCGGCTAACCACCCGGAAGTTTATCTGTGGACACGGAAACCTGAACAAGCGGCCGAGATTAACAATTCCCACACGAATCAGCATTTTCTGCCCGGCATCACGCTGCCGCCGAATATTATTGCAACTACGGATATGGAGACTGCCGTCAAGGATTCTAAGGCGGTTGTTATTGTTGCGCCTTCCTCGGCTATGCGGCAGGTTGCCGGTGCTTTGAAGCCATTTTGGAAGGAAGGGATGCTCTGCATTCATGCCACGAAGGGGTTCGAGACTGAAACGGTGAAACGGATGTCGACAGTGATTTCTGAGGAGCTGGGCTGCTCTGAAGGGGAAATTGTGGTGCTGTCCGGACCAAGCCATGCGGAAGAAGTAGTCCGTTTATGCCCGACTACAGTGGTGGTGGCGTCGGCAGATGAACAGCGCGCAGCCGCTGCTCAGGAGCTGTTCATCAACAATGACTTCCGTGTATATACGAACCGCGACCAGGTAGGCGTGGAGCTCGCCGGAGCGCTCAAGAATATCATTGCACTGGGTGCAGGGCTGTCGGATGGCCTGGGTTTCGGAGACAACGCCAAGGCAGCGCTGCTTACCCGTGGGCTTGCCGAAATCTCACGCGTTGGCGTGGAGCTTGGCGCCAATCCGCTTACCTTCTCCGGCCTTGCCGGTCTGGGGGACCTGGTGGTCACGGCAACCAGCAAGCACAGCCGGAACTGGCGGGCTGGCTCGATGCTGGGCCAGGGCAAACCATTGGCTGAGGTGCTGGAATCGATGGGAATGGTGGTTGAAGGCATCCGGACCACGAAAGCAGCTTATGCGATTTCGCTTAATCTCAATGTGCAGATGCCGATTACTGATCAGATTTATCATGTGCTGTTCCAGGGCAGAACTCCGCGCAGTGCGGTAGAGGCCTTGATGGGACGGGACCGCAAGACGGAGATGGAGGCCATTTCCCAGGAGACCTGGGAGCAATGGCATTCCTGATAAACGTTCACCTTTTGCCGGAAATTCTCATATGTTGTAAGGGGATTGACGGAGGAGGGATGAATAGTGAGCAGAGACTTTTCCAAGGATGCATTGAACGCCATTAACAAAAAGGCGGGCAAAAACATTACCGAAGGCGCCGTCAAGAAGCTGGCCAGTACGGTTAAGCCGGGAACCACACAGAATGAAGCCCAGCTCCGCCAGTTGATCAAGCAGGTATCAGCAATGGCTAAGGTGCCAGTTAGTGAAGCTACTGTGCAGGAAATAGTTAACGCAGTCAAAAAAGGCGGCGCAAATTCAGGCACAATGGAGTCTTTAATGAAAATGATGATGAAAAAATAAGTCAGGACTTCGCGCAGTGAAGAGCAGAAATCCGGAATCCACCCCGATTCCGTGAATTTCTGCTCTTTTTTTAAATAAGGTAGTGACTGCACTTCGTACAACAGAATACTTCTGGTTCAGCGTCGAATCGCCTTCTGCTGTATTTCGTGCAATAAATTTTCGGATATCGCGTCCAAAACAGCTTTTTCAAGGGAATCTAATGTACAGAGTGCAATAGATGGAGCTTTTTGACTGGATTATGGGTTATTCTGCTGCAGAGAATGCAATATAATGCGAGTTCTGGCTTAATTAGAAAGAGTTTGCCATCTGGTTAAATTATTTAGTTGGAAAAAGGGAACTTATTTCCTCTCTAAACCAACAAATGAGAGATTATAGTGGAAAAAGGGAACTTAATTGGGCAATATTACTCCTCCGAGAGCGAAATGAGCCGAATTAGTTATCCTTTTTCCACTTCGTCTGCGGAGAATAGGGTGTCCCAGCAAATTAGTGACCCTTTTTCCACTTGGACTAGCCGAAGGATTCATATAGATCTCTCGAGATAACGCTAACTGAGGTCCCAAACGGTTACCTTATCCAGTCACGGCCGGCGCAGCCGTCTTGTTCTGCAACTTCCAAACATTTCTACTTGCAGAAATGGATAGAGTTTCATGTTATAATATTCGCAATCCGAAATTAGCCGAATAGGGGGCGCAGCGCATGGACCCGATGACAAAGATGTGGTTATCCCTGGTCGCAATCCTGATTATGGGATTATCCGTATTTCTGATTACCTTTGCCCGCAGTAAAACCAAAGGCCTGGTAAGGGGCATATTGTCTGTGATCGCTTTTCTAATTATGCTAATCGGCTTGCTGGGCGGAGCTGCTTCGATTATGTAAGCATTTACATTCATTCATTCGTTTATTCATTCAGCCAGTCAGTCAGAAGATTTCTGGAAGAAGTGCGGGACTTTTTCAGGACTGGAGCGTGTGGGGTATGGCTGGAGCCGGGGTACCGGAACCACTGGTTACTGTACTTGGGGAATTGACGGAAAAGTTAAGCTTGCCATGGCTGGAGCGGCCGCCGGCATGGCTGCTGGGAGGGAGCTGCGGGCTGCTGCTTCATGGGGTCACGTTGAATGCAGCTCCACATGACATTGACCTGTATGCGGATCTTCAGGATGCGGAGCGCCTCCATGACGCGCTTAGCGGGTATACCGTCAGCGGGCCGGAGGAGGATTACAGCGGGGGCTGCTTCTCGCTGCGCAGCTGCTATTCATTGGGCAATACCAGTATTGAATTGATAGGCGGGTTTGAGATCGGGCACGGTTCCTGGCAGTACTCTGTGAACATCCAGCGGCTGCTGGCTTATGCTCCTGTGCAGGATTTTGCGGGAATCGGCCTGCTGCGGCTGATGCCTGCCGCTCATGAGCTGATATTCAACATCCTGCGCGGCAGAGCTGAACGCTGTGACAGTATCGCAGCTTACCTGAGACAGGATCTGTCCGCCCATCTGCCATTGCTGCAAAGTCTGATTCTGGATAACGGATTGGATTTGTCCTTCCAGATGGAGCTGAATCAACTGCTTGGAGTTCCCCCATTAATTGAAACCTAACGGAATGAGAAGGAAGGAAGCTGCATCATGAAACGGCAAAAGGGATGGGTTGTCACTTTTCGGCCGGATGGCCGTACAACTGAAGTTATGCATGGCACCCCGCTGCTTGAGGCAGCCCGCAAAGCGGGGGTTGCCCTCACTACCCGCTGCGGCGGAAAAGCGGGTTGTCTGATGTGTAAGGTGAAGGTTGAGGATCAGTTCGCTGCGGGTTTACAGCCGCCGGGCGATACGGAACGGCGCAAACTGGGCAGCCTGCTGGTTGAAGGTGTCCGTTTGGCTTGTCAAGCAGCCGTATGGAGCAATGTGACCGTACATATCCCGGAGGACCCTCTAAAAGCAGCCGTGCGGCGCAGGCTGGAGGCAGCACGGCGCGGGGATGAAGACGAACTGTGGTAGTTCTGAAGGCAACAACCTTACGAAGTGGAGGGATTCAGCGTGGTGAGCGCCATAAGGCGGATGAAAAAGCAGAATTTTAAAGGTGCAACAGTTCTATTGCTGGTGTTCCTTCTCTTGGCTGGCTTACTCTCAGGCTGCATGTACCCCGGTAAGGACCAGCAGACGGGTAGCAGCTACCGGGAAAGTGTAAAGCGGGTACAGGAGGCTGTGGATGATTATCAGCAGCAGGAGGGGCTGCTGCCGATTTTGAATGCGGACGAAGCCACACCCAGATATGAGAAATTTGTGATCGATCTGGGGAAGTTGCACGAGATGGGGTATCTGGATGAAATTCCGGCGGCAGCTTTTGAAAAAGGCGGCAGCGCGTATTTTCTCATCCTGGATGAAGAAACCCGTCCCTCTGTCCGGCTGATGGATATTGTTACCGTGCAAAAGGTGAATGATGTCCAGCGCCAGATCAACCGGTACAAGTCCGGGCATGGAGGGAAACTTCCAGCCGGGGATGAAATTTATCCCGGACTTTTTACAATAGATGCCCGGCAGGCGGGAACCGGCTCCATTACCTTGAAAAGTATATTTTCCGGCCAGCCGCTGCAATTCATTATGGATAAGAACGGCACCGTGTACGCTGATTACGGTCCTGATATTAGGTCCGCGATCGATAAGAATGGTGTTTCCCCTGAAGCAAACCGCGATCTCCGTCTCCAGCTGGAGCAGGCCTCATATTATGTGCCTGTGAAATCCTTGCCTTATTACTGGGTGGAGGGCCAGCCGGTCCCCCAGCCTCCTCAACCATAAAGATATCATTCCGTTCCACTACCAAAAGTCAGTTCTATTCCTCTATTCCCTCTCATATAGTAGCTGAGAAGGCTTCCGGGCGTCGTGACGCTCTGCGGCGCGCATCAGCTGGTTTTTTTGGAAATTCCCTATTAATTTGCGCGGGTAGCGGGTCATAAATCCGTTCTGGATACATATGATGATACTAGTCCAAATGCATGTCCGAGCATTCGGGGTTTAGCGTGGGGCAATGATTGCTCCGCCCTGAAGTCAGCAGCTAGGCTCCCTGGCGGACAATGTCAAGTCCGGTGGATGTCCTGCAAGGGTCAGAAAAGCCGGCGGAACGCGAAGTCGATGCTCTTCAGGCATTTTTTCTTCGGAGTAATATGAGGAGGGGATCTCTTTTGGAAAAAGTGGATATTTTCAAGGACATTGCCGAGCGTACCGGCGGAGACATTTATCTTGGCGTCGTCGGCGCGGTTCGCACAGGGAAATCAACATTCATCAAACGCTTCATGGAAACGATCGTCTTGCCGAACATTACGAGCGAGGCTGACCGGGTAAGAGCGATTGATGAGCTTCCGCAAAGCGCGGCAGGTAAAACCATCATGACAACTGAGCCGAAGTTTGTGCCGAATAATGCGGTGCAGATCAAGGTGACGGAAGGGCTGGAGGTCAATGTCCGGCTGGTCGACTGTGTGGGGTACGCGGTGGAAGGTGCCAAAGGCTATGAGGACGAAAATGGTCCCCGCATGATTTCCACCCCTTGGTTTGAGGAGCCGATTCCTTTCCAGGAAGCGGCGGAGATTGGCACCCGCAAGGTTATTCAAGAGCATTCCACACTGGGTGTGGTAGTAACTACAGATGGAACGATCGCTGAAATTCCGCGGCACTCTTATGTGGATTCCGAAGAGCGTGTAATCGCCGAGCTGAAGGAAGTCGGCAAGCCATTTGTGCTTGTGATTAACTCGACCCGGCCGCGCAGCGAGGAAGCCCAGCAGCTCCGCAGCGAGCTGGCCGCCAAATATGACATACCGGTCATGACGCTCAGCGCGGCCAATATGTCTGAGGACGACGTAACCGGCGTGCTGCGTGAAGTGCTCTATGAGTTCCCGGTTCATGAGGTGAATGTGAATCTCCCAAGCTGGGTAATGGTGCTGGGAGAGAACCACTGGCTGCGCAGCAGCTATGAGAATTCGGTCCGTGATACGGTGAAGGATATCCGCCGTTTGCGTGATGTCGACCGGCTGGTGTCCCAGTTCACGGAATACGACTTCATTGAACGGGCCGGCCTCAGCGGCATGAATATGGGCCAGGGTGTGGCAGAGATCGATCTGTATGCGCCTGAAGAGCTCTACGACCAGGTTCTGATGGAGATTGTGGGTGTTGAAATCCGCGGCAAGGATCACCTGCTGCAGCTGATGCAGGATTTCTCACATGCCAAACGTGAATACGACCGCTTCTCCGAAGCCCTCGAAATGGTAAAAACAACCGGCTACGGTATAGCGGCACCATCGCTCGCTGAAATGGCGCTGGATGAACCGGAGCTGATCCGGCAGGGATCGCGTTTTGGAGTCCGGCTGAAGGCTACTGCACCGTCCATTCATATGATCCGGGTGGATGTTGAATCCGAGTTCTCGCCGATCATTGGTACAGAGAAGCAGAGTGAGGAGCTGGTACGGTACTTAATGCAGGATTTCGAAAACGATCCGATCAAGATATGGGAGTCCGATATTTTTGGCCGCTCGCTGCATTCTATCGTGAGGGAAGGCATCCAGGGCAAAATCGCCATGATGCCGGATAACGCCCGCTACAAGCTGCAGGAAACGCTGGGCCGGATTATCAATGAAGGCTCAGGCGGGCTGATTGCTATTATCCTGTAAACAAATCATAGGGCAGTGAGAGAACAGAGCGGAGGAAATTCCGCTCTGTTTTTGGTATGATTGGATACGGCATTGCACATTTTGAGGGCAAAAGTGCTACTTTCTGCTCCTTTTTTGAGGAACGCCTTGAAATTATGGATGGGCTGTATTACTATAAGTTTGTTGCGCTTCTAGGTAGAAGGGCGCCAGTATCTAGTAAAAAACGGGATTATCACGTATATTTTGCGTTTAAACGGAAACAGTGTATGATACCGGAAATTTGCCCAGGGAGGTGAGAAGACATGAATAAATCAGATTTGATCAACGTGGTGACAGAAGCAACTGAACTTCCCAAGAAAGATGCTACTAAAGCGGTAGATGCCGTTTTCGAAGCGATCACAGGTGCTCTGCAAAACGGAGATAAAGTTCAGCTGGTAGGATTCGGAAACTTTGAAGTGCGTGAACGTTCCGCACGCAAAGGCCGCAACCCGCAGACTGGTGAAGAAATCGAAATTCCTTCGAGCAAGGTACCGGCGTTCAAACCGGGTAAAGCTCTGAAAGACGGAATCAAATAGAGATTTCTACATATCTATCCCATAGTCTTTCTGAGTAACAATGATGCCGCCCTCCAAGGCGGCATTTGTTGTTGAGAGGGCTGGCTTAATCTCACAATCATTATTAGGAGGGTTCGGCATGACTGAGAAGAATAATGGCGTTAATCCCGCACCGGCTGGCAGCGACTACATTGTAATCAAAGCCAAGGAGAACGGCGTTCAGGTAATCGGGCTTACCCGGGGGCTGGATACACGGTTTCATCATACGGAGAAGCTGGACAAGGGCGAGGTGCTCATCGCCCAATTCACAGATCATACCTCAGCCATGAAAATCCGCGGCAGGGCCGAAATTTGGAGCAAACACGGACAATTGGAAAGTGAAAGCTGAAAAGCAGGCATAGCCTGCTTTTTTTCAAAATATAACTAAGGATAGCCATGTCTCGTTTTCCGTATATTCGTTCAAAGAGGCGGCAACTATGAATGATAAGGAGGCTTGTCATGAACAGGAGCTGGCTGATTGGAACGGCAGTGCTCATTACCGCAGCTTCCGCGCTGATTCTGCCGCAGCTGGCAACGCTTGAGCCTTCCCTGCACCGGCAGGACGGGGTGGTGGAAACCTTAAGCGGAGGCGGTGTGGTTCTGGAGAGCAGCAATCTTGTGGATATGCTGGAGAAGCTCCCGCTTACGCTGGCCATTGACAGGGCCGGGTGGAAGGGAAATGTGCTCTCTCTGGATTTGAAGGTGACCGGCAATGATCCGGAGCCGCAGGAGCTGTATCAGAACATGGCCCGGGTCATTTCCTTTGCTTTTCAGGAGACGGTTAACGTCGACCAGCTGCTGCTGCGGATTGTTGCCGAGGACAAATGGCTGGACAGCAGGCGTCTGCTGCTTGCCGGGGATATCCGGCGCAGCGAATGGTCGCCCCGGCTTCAGGATGCGCTGGAGACAGCGCCAAGCCGCCCGCTGCCCGAATCCGTGAAAAGCGGACTGCGCATCAGTGAGAGCGAGCTATGGAAGAAGCAGTTCATTTATCCCTGATCTGGGTAAAAGAAACTAGAATGGCCTACAGTGCGTGACCAAAAAACATGTGATATAATAGACAAGATTGTGAACAAAGTGTCATAACGTCAATGGCTCCGGAGGCTGAAATGAAACCGTACCGCATACCGCAACTGGCTAAACCTTATACCGACTACGACATGATTCAGCGGCATACGGAATTGCCGCCGTTCTCAGAAGGGCGTGGTCATTTGTTATATATTTTTTTAAGTCATGGCTCCCCGGCCGGCATAAAGGGCGGAGAGCTTTATACACTGGTGACCGGTCTCGTGCAGCTGGGGCTGGATACCCATGAGTGCATCGACCGTGTCCAGGACGAGCCGGGGAGAGATCCTATGCGCTCCCGCCAGCTTAAAGTTCTGGCCGGCGACTATTTCAGCAGCTGGTTTTATCATTTGCTGGCCAAACGGGAGCAGATTGAGATGGTCGGTATACTAAGCACCGCCATTGCCGATCTTAATGTGATGAAGGCTCATCTGTACAGCAAGATGAAGGGCATGTTCCTGTCTGCTGAACAATATTTGCGTCACACGGTACAGCTCAATATGAGGCTGTTCCTTTCTTTTACACCGATGATTGAGGAATCGCTTGCTGAGCTGTGGGAGAAGCTGCTCGCCGAATTCAGCCAGTATGAGACCGTCCTTCTGGAGCTCCGCCGCGGAGGCGACCCGGTAAATGCGATGGAAGGTTATTGCTACTGGAAAGTGCTGGAGTCGGCAACTGAGGATGAACGGCGGCTGCTTCAGGAGCAGGAGCTCGATCTCAAGGATTGGAAGAAGCTGAAGATGAAATACAAATGCGATTCTTTGCTGACAGACAAGCTGCATGGATCGCTCGGGTCCATTCAGGGACTGCTGCAGGGTGTGAAGGAGGAGAACCTGTTCGCCGAGCTGAATGCTGCGCTTGACCGCCTGCTTCAGCACATGAAAATTTCCGGACAAGCAGCCGTGGAGGGTTAGGACATGACTATAGAGAAAACTACTACAATCGGTGATCAAGGCACTAAACCCAAGGAGCAATTTGTCCATTCCGTGTTTGAGAGCATTGCCGGCAAATACGATCTGATGAATGACATCCTGAGCTTCCGCAGGCATAAGGCCTGGCGCAAATTCACCATGCGTAAGATGGGGATGAAGCGGGGCGACTCTGCGGTTGATCTGTGCTGCGGCACCTGTGACTGGAGCATTGCGCTCGCTGAAGCCAGCAAGACAGGCTGTGTCATGGGCCTGGACTTCAGTGCAGGCATGCTGGAGGTGGGCCGCCGGAAGGTGGAGGCACGCAATCTCCAGGACCGGATTTCCCTGGTACAGGGCAATGCCATGGAGCTGCCTTTCGGGGACAACTCCTTCGACTATGCGACCATAGGCTTCGGGCTCCGCAACGTGCCTGATCCCGTCCGGGTATTGAACGAAATGAAACGTGTGGTGAAGCCGGGAGGCATGGTGGTCTGCCTGGAATTATCCAAACCGATGAAGCAGCCGTTCAAAGGCATTTATTATTTCTATTTCCAGCGGGTGCTGCCGCTCCTTGGCAAACTTTTCGCGAAAAGATATGAGCAGTACAAATGGCTTCCGGAGTCATTAGCCTTGTTCCCGGACAGAAAACAGCTAGAAGTTATTTTCCGTGAAACCGGACTGCAAAAAGTGGAATCCTTTCCCTTGACCGGAGGCATCGCGGCACTACATATTGGGCTCAAGGAGAATTGTAATGCTTAAGAAAATCGGCATTTTTTTGCAAATGATCAAGTTTGAACACACCGTTTTTGCTTTGCCTTTCGCTTTTATGGGCGCCCTGCTGGGTTCGGTCGTGATGTTTGGGGCCTTGCCCTCCTGGGGCCAGATCGGCTGGATTGTAGTAGCCATGTTCGGCGCACGCAGCGCGGCCATGGGGCTGAACCGGCTGATTGACCGGTTCAGCGACGCCAAGAACCCCCGTACAGCCGGCAGAGCCATCCCGGCCGGACTGCTCAAGGTTGGAGAGGTGTCCCTGTTTATCGCCTTCTCTTTCTTTTTGCTGTTCTGGGCTGCATTCAAGCTGAACCCTTTATCGGCCAAGCTGCTGCCGATCGCAGTATTTCTTCTTGTTTTTTACTCATTCACGAAACGCTTCACCTGGGCCTGCCACCTGATCCTTGGTTTGACAATTGCGCTCGCCCCTCTCGGGGGCTGGGTTGGCGTCACCGGAACCGTGGACTGGACTTCCATGGTATTCTATTTCACGATTGTATTCTGGACAGCGGGCTTTGATATTATCTATTCCTGCCAGGACGTTGAATTCGACAAGAAGGAAGGCCTTTATTCTATTCCTGTCCGCTTTGGCGTGGCCCGTGCACTGACCATTGCCAAGGTGTTCCACATGCTGACGGGCATCGGCTTTGTTTCACTGCTGTTTATTACCGATCTTAGCTGGTGGTATGTGGCAGGGATGCTGATCGCCTACATTATTCTTTTTTATGAACACCATATTGTTTCTCCAAGCGACCTTAGCCGGCTGCAGACCGCGTTCTTCACCATGAACGGTGTGCTGAGCATAGTAGTATTTTCCTTTACCCTGATTGACTTGGTGGTGCAATTCTACAAATGAATGAGCTTAAGCCGAAAAACTATGTCGTGGGCATCACGGGAGCCAGCGGCGGCATTTATGGCGTCCGGCTGGCCAGAACGCTGCTTGCGCTGGGACACTCGGTCCATCTAGTGGTAAGCAATGCCGGCTGGCGCGTATTTAAGGAAGAGCTGGGCTTTGCCGCCTCAGACCGGGAGGGCTTTCTGAACGAACAGTTCGGGAGCTATCCCGGTTCTCTGCATTATCACCCGGTTGCCGACATCGGGGCTTCCATTGCCAGCGGCTCCTTCCGCACAGAGGCCATGATTATTATGCCTTGCTCCATGGGAACTCTGTCAGCCGTGGCCCACGGCAGCTCGGATAACTTGATGACCCGGGCTGCGGATGTCATGCTGAAGGAAGGACGTCCGCTTGTGCTCGTACCCCGGGAGACACCGCTTCATGCGATTCACCTGGAAAATATGCTGAAGCTGTCCCGGCTCGGGGTAAAAATGATTCCGGCAATGCCTGCATTTTATTACGGCCCGACTACGGTGGATGACCTGGTTGACTTTATGGTGGGCAAAGTGCTGGACAGCCTGAACATTGAGCATTCATTATTTCGCAGATGGGGGGAATGAAGGATGAATGATCCTGAACCTACCGTTATCGGTAAAATCAGCTATACCAATTCCTGGCCGGTATTTCACAATTTCCACACCTCTTCCTTAAGCTTTCCCGCAGAGATGGTGAGCGAGGTGCCAGCCGTTCTTAATCAAGGTATGACCAGCGGAAGTATTCATGTGGGAGCCTTGTCCTCTTTTGCCTACGCGGCTGCAAGCGAACGGCTGCTGCTGCTGCCGGATTTGTCGGTTAGCTCCGATGGACCGGTGAAGTCCATTCTGATGTTTTCACGTGTGCCGCTGGCACAGGTCGCCTCAGGAACGATTGCTGTAACCAATACTTCGGCCACATCGGTCAATTTGCTGAAGATCCTGATGGCAAAAGCATTGAACGGCAAACCTGAATATATCAGCGCCGCACCTGATCTGGACCAGATGATGGCCGGGGCGGATGCCTGCCTGCTGATCGGTGATCATGCGATCCGGGCTTCGTGGCAGGATCAGGGCTATATCGTTACTGACCTTGGCGGGCTGTGGAAGGAATGGACCGGATTCGGGATGACTTTTGCCGTCTGGGCCGTGAACCGGGAGGCTGCCCGAATGAGACCGGAGGCAGTGGCTGAAATCGCCGACGCCTTTGTGGAGAGCAAGAGACGCGGCCGGCAGAATCTGGCGCCCATTATCCGGGAGGCCTGCTCAGCTATCGGGGGTTCAGCAGCCTATTGGGACACGTACTTCCGTAATTTATGTTATGACTTTGGGGAAAGGCAACAGGAAGGGCTGAACCTCTATTTCCGCTACGCCTACGAGCTGGGTCTGCTGCAGCGTGAAGTGAAGATGGAGATGTGGAGCCAAAATCTGCTGACACGGGTGAACGAATGAAACGAATGCAAATGTTTGGCTTGCTGAACAAGGATATGGATCAGATCGAAAAAGAGCTCTACCGCAGCGTACAGGGGGACGATGATCTGCTGACAGAAACGTCCCTGCACCTGCTGAAGGCAGGCGGCAAAAGGCTGCGCCCGGTCTTTGTGCTGATGGGCGGCAAATTCGGGCAATATGACCTGGAGAAGCTAAAGCGTGTTGCCATACCGCTGGAGCTGATCCACAGCGCCTCGCTGGTTCACGACGATGTCATCGACGATGCAGAGCTGCGGCGCGGAGAGCTGACGGTCAAAGCGAAATGGGGCGATAAAATCGCCATGTATACCGGGGACTATATATATGCCAAGGCGCTGGTAATGACCTCGGAGCTGGGCAATCCGCGAATACACCAGATCCTCTCCAAGGCGATGGTGGAAATGTCCATCGGAGAGATGGAGCAGATCCGTGACTTCTTCAACAGCGAGCAGAGCGTGCGCCATTATCTGCGGCGCATCCGCCGCAAGACGGCGCTGCTGATTGCCATCAGCTGCCAGCTTGGTGCGCTGGCCGCGGATGCGGAGCCGAATACGGCCAGGCTGCTCTATGATTACGGATATAACGTCGGCATGGCGTTCCAGATCCGTGACGATCTGCTCGATCTTTCCGGGACGGAGAAGCAAATCGGCAAACCTCCGGGCAGCGACATGCGGCAGGGCAATATTACACTGCCGGTGATATACAGCCTGGAAGACCAGCGGCTGCGGAGTGCGCTGCTTACAGAGCTGGCTTCCATCCGTGAAGGCAATAGCGGCGTGGGGCGCGCCATCGATCTGATTCTGTCGGGTGAAGGCATTGCCAGGGCAGAAGAGCTGGCATCCCGCTACATTGCCAAGGCGCTTGAGGCGCTGGACCAGCTGCCGAACAACCGGACGAAGCGCAATTTGAAGGATATTGCTTTTTTTGTGACAGGGCGGTCTTATTAATCTGCAGAATTTAAAATATTAAGCGTTCACAGATGGCATGGTTTCTGATACTATCAGAAAAACAGCTTATTATTCATTAGGAATAATAGAAAATGGAGAGTGACTCTATGGAGCAAACGTATCTGATGATAAAACCGGATGGGGTGCAGCGCGGATTGATTGGGCGGATTGTGGCCCGTCTGGAGGACAAAGGATTCAAGCTGGTTGCCGCGAAGCTGATCATCATTACAGAAGAGCAGGCGAAGAAGCATTACGCTGAACATGAAGGGAAGGATTTCTTTCCCGAATTAGTGCGCTTTATTACCTCTGGACCTGTATTTGCCATGGTCTGGGAAGGGGATGACGTAATCGCGCTGTCCCGGTTGATGATCGGCAAAACCAAGGTGGGGGAAGCTCTGCCGGGTACGATCCGCGGAGATTATGCCAGCCACACCCCTCTGAATTTGATTCATGGTTCGGATTCCCCGGAAAGTGCGGCACGTGAAATCGCCAATTTCTTTGCTCCGGATGAACCGGCGGATTACAACAAAGACATCGCGGCCTGGATGTAGGTTCAGGCGGGAGGCAGGGAAAAGAAATGGCTGAACGAGAAGAAGCAGCAACAGCACCAGACCCGGATTACACCGGATTTATCCATAACGTTAAGCAAAGCACCGGAATTGACCTGGCGCAGTATAAGGAAGCGCAGATGAAACGGCGTCTGACCACGCTGCGGATGAAGAACGGCTATCAGTCCTTCAGCGATTTTTTCGCCGCAATGATGAAGGACAAAGCCTTGTTCTATGAATTCCTGGACCGCATGACCATCAATGTCTCGGAATTCTGGCGCAACCCGAACCGCTGGGAGGTCCTGCGGGATGTCATTCTGCCTGAACTGCAGCGTTCGGGCCGCAGGCTGAAGCTGTGGAGCGCTGCCTGCTCCACCGGCGAAGAGCCGTACACACTGGCGATGATCCTCTCCGACAAAAACATTCTGGCCCAGACCGGCATTCTGGCGACAGACATTGATGACGGGGCACTGGCCAAAGCGAAGCAGGGCATCTACCTGGAGCGGTCGCTGAAGGATGTGCCGAAGGATGTCGCCGGCCGCTATTTTACACCGGAAGGGCCGGTGTTCAAGGTCAGTGAAGGACTCAAGAAAAATATCGATTTCCGCAAGCAGAACCTGCTGCTGGATAAGTTTGATGAAGGCTTCGACTTGATCATCTGCCGCAATGTCATGATATATTTTACGGAGGAAGCCAAAAACAAGCTGTACCATAAGTTTTCAGCCAGCCTGCGTCCGGGCGGGTATCTGTTCGTAGGCAGCACGGAGCAGATTTTCACGCCGGCGCAGTACGGATTCGAATCGACGGAAACGTTCTTTTACCGCAAGAAATAAAGCAGCTTTATAGAGTGAACTTGAAAAACGAACAAAAGGGAAAAGGGATGGAGGGGAAGTTTGGATACTTACGGAGCGAATGCGTCCGCCTTTGTCTGCGGATTTCCACCGCGAACAGCGATAACAATCAAGAAATCTGCAGATGGGCAGCGGCCGGAAGTCCAAACATTCACTGGAGTCCCGACGAAGTCCCTAAAATGTAAATATCTTAAGTTCACTCTATATATGTCCCGCAAAAAGGCATTCCTTAGGGATATACGTATACTTTCGCCTGTTTTCAGTGATACTGGACAGTAGAGGTTGATTACGCGAGTCATGCGAAAGGTCGTACAATCCGATGGATAAAAGCAAGGTCATAGATGCCTACAGACGCGGCTTTCTGACCGTACGTGAATGCGGGCAAATTCTCGGTGTTGAAGAGCGGCAGCTGCAAAGTCTGCTCGCGCTTGAAGCTGACAAGGCGTCATGCCTGCCGCCAAGCCGGAGAATCGGCAGTTGAGGACCGGATTCTCCGGGTACACTGCAGCGTCGTCTTTACTCGGAAGAGTAGAGGCGGCGCTGTTCTTTTTCGTGCCGGATACGGGCAGGCCGGGTGTATCCCTTTCTTGTCAAAGCGGATTCCCTATACTATAATGAGCAAAGACATTTAACATTTTAGCGGTTTACAGTTTAAAAGTGTGAAGGGGGAACGCAGCATGAGTTTACGTTACTTAACAGCGGGGGAAACGCACGGCCCCCAGCTTACAGCTATTATTGAAGGACTGCCCAGCAATTTGACACTTGATTTTGAAGAGCTTAACTTTCAACTGCAGCGGCGGCAAAAAGGGTACGGGCGGGGACGCCGGATGCAGATCGAAAAGGATTCGGCAGAAATCGTCGGCGGTGTCCGTCATGGTTACACCACGGGTGCTCCTGTAGCTCTGGTTGTGGAGAATAAGGATTGGACCCACTGGAAAAATATTATGAACATCGAGCCTATTCCCGGCAGCGATGAAGAGAAGCGGCGTGTGAACCGTCCCCGTCCCGGACATGCGGACCTGAACGGCGGACTGAAATATAATCTGACAGACCTCCGGAATGTGCTTGAGCGCTCCAGCGCCCGCGAAACGGCGGCCAGAGTGGCTGTAGGTGCCGTAGCCCGGCAGCTTTTGGCTGCGTTTGGCGTGAAGATTGCCGGACAGGTGATCCGTATCGGTGAAATTGAAGCGCCTGCAAATGATCTGCCGGTTGATGAGCTGATCGAGCAGACAGAAGCTTCTTCGGTGAGAGTTGTGGATAAAGAAACTGAGAAGAAGATGGAAGCTTACATAGATAAGATCAAGGAGGAAGGCGACTCCATCGGCGGCATCGTGGAATGTATCGTTGAAGGCCTGCCGGTCGGCCTGGGAAGCCATGTACAGTCCGACCGCAAGCTGGATGGTGCCATCGCCGGTGCAGTAATGTCCATCAACGCCTTCAAGGGTGTGGAAATCGGCATTGGTTTTGAGGCAGGCAAGCTGCGGGGCTCGCAGGTCCATGATGAGATCATGTATGAAGCATCCCGGGGGTACTACCGGGCGAGCAACCGTCTGGGCGGCTTTGAAGGCGGAATGACCAACGGGATGCCGGTTGTGGTCCGCGGAGTGATGAAGCCGATTCCGACGTTGTACAAACCGCTGCAGAGTGTCGATATCGACACGAAAGAGCCTTTTACCGCCCAGGTGGAACGTTCAGACGCCTGTGCTGTGCCGGCTGCATGTGTGGTGCTTGAGAATGTGGTGGCCTGGGAGATCGCCAAAGCCTTTATGGACAAGTTCGGCGGGGACTCCATTGAGGAGATCAGAGCCAACTACAACAATTACCAGGCACAGCTGGAGAGCTACTAATGATGCGCAGCATTACGGTAGAACTCGGTGAACGTTCCTATCCGATCCACATCGGAAGCGGACTCTTGCGTGACATTGGCCAGCATTGTGTGAAGGCCGGGTTCCCGCTCCGCAGTCCGCTGCTGATCGTCAGTGACAGCGAAGTGGCCCCGCGGTATCTTCCCGTGGTTGAGGCCGCCCTGCGCGGAGAAGGATATGCTGTAGTCAGTCATGTGATTCCGGCCGGAGAGGCCTCCAAATCACTGGCTGTGTATGAAGAAGTCATCACAACGGCAATCCAGGCCGGCCTGGACCGCAGTTCAGCCGTACTGGCGCTGGGCGGCGGTGTGGTAGGGGATCTGGCGGGATTTGTAGCCGCAACTTTCATGCGCGGAATAGGCTTCATTCAGATTCCTACTACCATATTGGCTCATGACAGCAGTGTAGGCGGCAAGGTGGCGGTGAATCACCCGCTGGCGAAGAATATGATTGGCGCCTTCTATCAGCCGTCGCTGGTGCTGTATGATTTGGATACCCTGAGCACGCTTCCGCCGCGCCAGATCTCTTCGGGACTGGCTGAAGTGGTGAAGCACGGTCTGATTCTGGACCGTGACTTTGCTTACTGGTGCCTTGAACATGCTTCTGAACTGCTCTCCCTGAATACAGAGGCATTGGGATACGCGCTGGAGCGGGGCTGTGCGATCAAGGCCCAGGTCGTCAGCAATGACGAGCGGGAGCATGGGCAAAGAGCGTTTCTGAACCTTGGGCATACGATCGGACACGCGATTGAAGCCGTAGGCGGATACGGTGTATTCCTGCACGGCGAAGCCATTGCCATCGGAATGGCAGGTTCTGCACTGCTCGCCGCCAAGCTTGGCCGGGAACGGGCGATTTATGAGGATACCATTGCCATGCTGTCAG
The DNA here is from genome assembly GCF_000981585.1 of Paenibacillus riograndensis SBR5. Taxonomy (NCBI): domain Bacteria; kingdom Bacillati; phylum Bacillota; class Bacilli; order Caryophanales; family Paenibacillaceae; genus Paenibacillus; species Paenibacillus riograndensis. The sequence continues at coordinate 5,193,588 of NZ_LN831776.1, read as the reverse complement.
CACTCTCGCTTCCCGTGAAATTGCCTGCGGAGTACAGCGAGGATGAGCTGATGGAAGCGATGATGCATGACAAGAAATTCAAGGAAGGCAAGATGACCTTTATCGTGCCGGATTCAATCGGCGCTGTCAGCATCGTGAATGATGTGCAGCCGAGCGCCGTCCGCGAGGTTCTCGCGCAGCTTAAGAAGGAGGGAAGCCCGTGGTAAACCGGGGAATACGCGGTGCAACAACCGTAACCAACAATGAGGAAAACGAGATCTTGCGCGAAACGGTTGTACTGCTGCGCGAGATTGTGGAGCGAAATGATGTCATAGCGGAAGATATCTGCAGCGTGTGGATTACGGTGACGGGAGATCTGGACGCCACCTTTCCGGCGCGGGCCATCCGGGAAATTGAAGGCTGGGACCTGGTGCCGCTGATGTGCTCCGTGGAGATTCCCGTCAAAGGCGGCCTGCCGAAGTGCATCCGGCTTATGGTGCAGGTCAACACCGATAAATCGCAGCGGGATATCCGCCACGTCTATTTGAATGAAGCCCGGAAGCTCCGTCCGGATCTCTCACAGCAGAAGTAACAAATTTCTTGTGCGGGGTTGCCATGGACCAAAGCCATCATGTATAGTGTAGTTAGCCGAGTGAAGCAGAGTTTAGTTAAGCTGAGTTGAGTATAGTTGAGCAGAGTGCAGAATTTTAGTTGAGTCCAGGCATCATACCGTTTGGTTTGCAGTTCTCTTTGAGGTACGCTTTAGTGCTGATTTGCGCTATCGCCGGATTTTTCTATGGGAGAAGTGCATCTTTTGCGATGGTGATATGCCGCTCCTTTGCGCTTTTTCATATACTTACTTACACAAACCTCTACTTCGGTAGAGGTTTTTCTGTATTTCGGACAATATAAACCAACAACCTAAGGAGGCATCCCAAGTGACGAATCCAAGAGTAGAAGAAGTGCTGTCGCTGTCGCGGGAATATAATCTGATCCCTGTAGTTACGCGGCTGCTCGCCGATATGGAGACACCCATCCGGTTATTCCAGCGGTTTGCCGGGCAGGACCGGGCCTTTTTGCTGGAGAGTGTAGAGGGCGGGATACAATGGGCCCGTTATTCTTTTATCGGCAGTGACCCCTTCCTGATGGTCTCCGGCAAAAAAGGCGAAGTCCATGTAGAGGTCGGCGGCGAGAAGAGACGGCTGTCCGGCAAACCCGTCGAGGAGCTGAAAGCACTGCTCCGCTCATACCGCAGTCCCAAGCTGGACGGGATGCCTCCTTTTACAGGCGGGGCCATCGGATTCTTCGGCTATGATCTGCTGCAGTATTATGAGAAGCTCTCCGCCCACGCAGTCGATGATTTGAATATGGATGATATCCGCTTCATGTTCTGCGACCGCATTATCGTATTCGATCATGTGAAACAGCAGATTCTCCTGGTGGGCAACCTGCATATCAAGGACGGGGATACGGATTCCGATATCCGGGCCGGATATGAGGAACTGAGCCGGAAGCTTGAGAATATGGCTGAAGAGCTTCAGAAGGAAGGACCGAAGGAAAACGTCAACCGGCGCAGCATTCCACAGGACATTGAACTGGGCGAGATCCATTCGAACCTTACCAGGGAACAGTACATCAGCAATGTGGAACAGGCGAAGGAATATATCCGGGCGGGGGATATTTTTCAGGTGGTGCTGTCCCAGCGGCTGCACATTGAAACAGAAGTATCTCCGCTGCATGTCTACCGGATGCTTCGGACGCTGAATCCTTCACCCTATATGTATTATCTGAAAATGGATGAGGAAATCATCGTCGGCACTTCACCCGAGGCGCTCGTCAAGGTGGACGGAGGCCGTGTGGAGACCCGTCCCATCGCCGGGACCCGTCCCCGTGGTGAGAACGAAGCGCAGGACCGGGCGCTGGCCGCTGAACTGCTGGAGGACGAGAAGGAACGGGCAGAGCATCTGATGCTGGTGGATCTGGGCCGCAATGACCTGGGCAGAGTATCCAAATTCGGTACGGTAAAATGCGATTCCTTCATGGAAATCGAGAGGTACTCGCATGTGATGCATATCGTCTCGAATGTGTCAGGGACACTCGACGAGGGCAAGGATTTCTTCGATGCCTTCCTCTCCTGTCTTCCGGCAGGAACGGTATCGGGTGCGCCGAAGCTGCGGGCGATGGAAATCATCGCCGAACTGGAACGGGAAGCGAGAGGCGCTTACGCCGGAGCCATCGGCTATCTCGGATTTTCCGGAAATATGGATTCCTGCATTACAATCCGCACCATCATTTTCCGCAAAGGCCGGGCTTATGTGCAGGCTGGGGCAGGGATCGTGTGGGATTCGGTTCCCGAGAAGGAATATGAGGAGACCGTCAACAAGGCCAAAGCGATGCTGAAGGCGATCCGGATGGCAGAAGCCATGTTCCCGGCCGAAGTTAAAGAAAAACAGGTAATCAACCAGGATTACATGTATGAATATACCCCTTGATCCCGGCGGGTCAAGCGGAACCGCTATATGAATTCCAGAAGCCTGAGATGGCACAATGAACAGGAGGAAACCAGGATGGACGCAAACCAAAGGATACAATCAGGGATTGCCAGCATAATCGAGGGCCGGGATCTCAGCCGGCTGCAGGCGCGGGAGATTATGGGGTCAATTATGGAAGGGTCGGCCTCAGCGGCGCAGATTGGCTCGCTGCTGACGGCACTCCGGATTAAGGGGGAAACCGTTGAAGAAATCACCGGGTTCGCGGAAGCGATGCGGGGGTTCAGCACACATGTGGCTACGGAACGGTCCCAGCTGCTGGATACCTGCGGGACCGGCGGCTCGGGCATCCATAAGTTCAATATTTCCACAGCCTCGGCCATTATATCATCTGCAGCTTCCGTCAGAGTCGCCAAACACGGCAATCGTTCCGCCTCCGGCAGAGCGGGCAGTGCCGACGTGCTTGAGGCGCTTGGAGTCAATATTCATCTGAATGCGGAACAGGCCCGGCAGTGCCTGGACAGCATCGGCATCTGCTTTCTGTTCGCGCAAATCTACCATCCGTCGATGAAGCACGCTGCAGCGCCGCGCAAGGAGCTGGGGTTCCGCACCGTATTCAATATGCTGGGACCGCTGACCAACCCGGCAGGCGCGGACCGTCAGCTGATGGGAATCTACGACAGGGACAAAACACAGACTATAGCCCATGTGCTGAAAGAGCTGGGTTCCAAGCGTGCGATGATTGTAAGCAGCCTGGACGGCCTGGATGAGATCAGCATTTCCGCTCCCACACAGGTGTCTGAACTGAAGAACGGTATGGTAACGACTTATGAGATCACCCCTCAGGAATTGGGACTAAGCACACATCCGCTGGAGAATGTGCTCGGCGGTGATGCGGCCGTAAATGCGGCCATCATTACCGGAGTACTGCAAGGAGATGTGAATCCTTACCGTGATATTGTCCTCGCCAATGCGGGCGCCTGCATTTATGTGGCTGGACTTGCGGATACCTTGCAAGAGGGCGTGGAACAAGCAAAGGCTGTAGTAGATTCCGGCGCTGCGCTGCTGAAGCTGGAGCAGCTCAAAGCCATGACGAAGGAGCTTGATTATGTATCTTGAGCGGATTGTTGCCACCAAAATCAAAGAAGTAGAAGTCCTAAGCACAACGTTCTCCTTGGAGGAGGCCAAACGTCAGATTGCCGCCTTGCCCCCTACAAGGGGATTTCGAACAGCGCTTACGAAGTCGCGGAACAGATCCATGGGGCTGATTGCCGAAGTAAAGAAGGCCTCTCCGTCCAAAGGCCTGATCCGGGCGGATTTCGATCCGGTGTCTATCGCCAAGGGGTATGAAGCGGGAGGGGCGGATTGTTTATCCGTCCTTACGGATAAAGATTATTTTCAGGGCAGCGGCGCTTATCTGCAGCAGGTTAGGGAGGCGGTAAATCTTCCGCTGCTGCGCAAGGATTTCATTATCGATGAACGCCAGATCTACGAAGCCCGGCTGCTGGGTGCCGACGCGGTGCTGCTGATCGCCGCCATTCTGACGCCTGAACAGCTGATTTCGTTCACGGATACAGCTGCCTCGCTGGGACTCGATATCCTGATTGAGATTCATGACCGGAGCGAGCTGGAGGCCGTTCAGGCCACCGGGAAACTGGAGCACCCGGGGGTGCTGCTGGGGATTAACAACCGTAATCTGCGCACGTTTGAGACGGCACTGTCTACCACAGCTGAGCTTGCTGCGCTGCTTCCCGGCTCAGTTCCCGTGATCAGCGAGAGCGGAATAGCCGGACCCCGGGATATTGATTATCTTAGAACCACCGGAGCCAGCGGCGTGCTGGTCGGAGAATATCTGATGCGCCAGCCGGATGTGGAACAGGCAGTGAACGGGCTGCTTGGTGCGCTGCCGGAAGGAAAGGAACGTGCCGCCCGTGGCTGAGACGCTGGTAAAAATCTGTGGACTTCAGGACGTTGAAGTGCTAAAATCTATGAAGCGATTACCTGTGGATTATATCGGGTTTGTGTTTGCAGAGAGCCGCCGCAGGGTGAGTCCCGGACAAGCGGCAGAGCTTATTGCCGGGCTTGCGGAATGGGAGAACGGAAACCCTCCGCTTGCTGCCGGAGTGTTTGTGAATCCTACACTTGCTGAGCTTGCAGCGCTGCTCTCCACCGTTCCGCTGAAGGTCATTCAGCTGCATGGCCGGGAGAGTGCGGAATTGTGCCGGGCCGTCAAGGCGGCTTTTCCCCAGGTGCAGGTATGGAAGGCTCTTTCGGTAGCCAAAAGCAATGCCGAGTCTGATGCGGACGGTCCGCATGCTCTTCAGCAATATGCCGGTGCTGTTGATGCTCTGCTGCTGGATACCTATGACCCTGCCGGCAGCGGCGGCTCCGGGCAGACCTTTGACTGGGGGAAGATCCCTTCGTATCAACAGGCGGCTTCTGAATATGGCCTGCCACTATTTGTCGCCGGCGGATTGCATCCGGATAATGTGCGTGAACTGCTGGACGGCTATGCTCCCTACGGTGTTGATGTTTCAAGCGGAGTAGAGAGCGGCGGGGTTAAGGATCTTATCAAAATGACGGCTTTTGTGGAAAGGGTGAAGCAATCATGATACAAGTACCGGACAAGAATGGGCGTTTTGGTTCTTTTGGAGGCCGCTTCGTTCCTGAAACGCTGATGAATGCGCTGATTGAGCTGGAGGAAGCCTACAACAGGTTTTCCGCCGATCCGGCTTTTCAGAAGGAAGTGGATTATCTGCTCAAGCAATATTCCGGACGCGAGACTCCGCTCTATTATGCGGAACGTCTCAGCAAGCATCTGGGAGAAGCTAAAATATACTTGAAACGGGAAGATCTCAACCATACAGGCGCCCACAAAATCAACAATGCAATCGGCCAGGGCATACTCGCCAAGATGATGGGCAAAACCAAAGTCATCGCCGAAACCGGAGCAGGCCAGCATGGTGTGGCCACAGCTACAGTAGCAGCGCTGCTCGGAATGGAGTGTAAGGTGTTCATGGGCGAAGAAGACACACGACGCCAGGCGCTGAACGTCTTCCGCATGAAGCTGTTGGGGGCTGAAGTCATTCCGGTGACTTCCGGTTCGCGGACACTGAAGGACGCAGGGAATGAGGCGCTCAGATACTGGGTCAGCAACGTGGAAGACACCTTCTACGTGCTGGGTTCTGCTGTAGGCCCGCATCCGTATCCGATGATGGTCCGCAATTTCCAGCGGATTATCGGGGATGAGACACGGCGCCAGATTCTGGAAGCCGAAGGCAGGCTGCCGGATTTGCTGGTCGCAGCAGTGGGCGGCGGCAGCAATGCGATCGGCATGTTCTATCCGTTCATGGAGGATAAGCAGGTCGGGATGATCGGGGTGGAAGCAGCCGGCAAAGGCGTGGAGACTCCCTTCCATGCGGCAACGATGAGCAAAGGGACCCGGGGAGTCTTTCAGGGCTCGCTAAGCTATCTGCTGCAGGATGAGCATGGACAAGTACAGGAGGCGCATTCCATATCCGCCGGTCTGGACTATCCCGGAGTAGGACCTGAACATTCCTACCTCAAAGATGTCCACCGTGCCCAGTATGTACCCGTTACGGATGATGAAGCACTGGAAGCCCTGAAGCTGCTCTGCGTAACCGAAGGGATTATTCCGGCGCTTGAATCCGCCCATGCCCTTGCGCATGTTGTGAAGCTTGGACCGACATTGACCAAGGATGATCTCGTGGTGATCTGTTTGTCGGGACGCGGGGACAAGGATGTTGAGTCGATTATGGCCTACACGGAAGGGGCGGGTAAGTGATGACAATCGAAACGACGAACCGGATGGATGTGGCCTTCCGCAGACTGAAGGAGGAGGGCCGGACAGCGCTGATTCCGTTCCTGACTGTAGGCGATCCTGATCTGGAGACTACGCTTGAGATTATCGCCGAGCTGGAGGCGGCAGGGGCGGATATTCTGGAGCTGGGCGTGCCTTATTCCGATCCGCTGGCGGACGGTCCTGTAATTCAGCGCGCATCTTCCCGGGCCTTGCGCGGCAATATCAATCTGCGCACCTGCATGGAAACTGCGCTGAAGGCCCGGCAGGCGGGCAGCAAGCTGCCTTTTATTCTGTTCACCTACTACAATCCGGTCATGCAGATGGGGCTGGACAACTTTTTCTCCCTGCTGGATGCCCATGAGATCAGCGGACTGATCATACCTGATCTTCCGGTGGAAGAGTCAGAGGATATGCGCCAGCGCAGCCGTGCTGCAGGAGTAAATCTGATTCCGCTTGTAGCGCCTACGTCCAGCGAGCGGATTGCGCGGATTGTCGCCGGGGCAAGCGGTTTTGTGTACTGCGTATCTTCGCTTGGAGTTACAGGAGAACGCTCTTCCTTTCATTCCGGAGTGGATGACTTCATTGCTTCTGTCCGCCAGGCCACGGACCTTCCGGTGGCGGTGGGCTTTGGGATCTCGACCGGTGAGCAGGTAGCGCGGTTTGCCCGTATCTGCGACGGTGTAGTGGTAGGCAGCGCTATCGTCCGCAAGGTCGAGGATGTTATACCGCTTCTGGACAATCCTGCTACCCGAAGTGAAGGACTGTTGCAAATTCGTGAATTTGTGGCACAATTAAGACCATAACAGTCTGCTGGCAGGCCCTGAAACAGCTGGAGATATTGATGGAGAGCGAGGACCGTTCATGAACCCGAAACCGAATATTGTTAACCTCCCTGTATATAAGCCGGGGAAACCTATTGAGGAAGTGAAAAAGGAGCTGGGCTTAAACGATGTCATTAAGCTGGCCTCCAACGAGAACCCGTACGGGTCTTCGCCAAGTGCAAAAGCCGCCATCCTGGCGGAGCTCGACAACCTGTATCTGTACCCTGACGGTTCGGCTGCTGAATTGACGTCAGCGCTGGCCGGTCATCTCGGAGTGCAGAGCGGCAATATCATCTTTGGCTGCGGCTCGGATGAGATTATCGCCTTGATCGCCCGGGCATTTTTCCTGCCGGGAGACGAGACGATTATGGCAGACCAGACCTTTTCCGTATATAAAAGCAATGCCGATATCGAAGGAGCAGTCTCCATCGAAGTGCCTCTGGCGGACGGTACGCATGATCTGGATGCGATGCTGGCCCGGGTTACAGAGCGGACCAAGGTCATCTGGATCTGTAATCCCAATAACCCTACCGGGACGATCGTGCCCGAGGAAGCCCTAATTACATTCCTGAATGCGGTGCCGTCCGGGGTGATGGTTGTCCTGGATGAAGCGTATTGCGAATATGTGACGGATCTTTCGTACTCGAATGGAATCAAGCTGCTGGAATCCTATCCGAACCTGGTTGTACTGCGCACCTTCTCCAAGATTTACGGCTTGGCTGCTCTGCGCATCGGGTACGGGGTGGCAAGTCCGCAGATTATCTCCTTGATCAACAAGGTGCGTGAACCGTTTAATACCTCGCGTCTGGCACAGGCCGGAGCACTCGCTGCGCTTGCTGACCAGGAATACGTACAGGAGTGCCGCCGTCTGAACAGTGCGGGCATTCTCCAGCTTCAGGCTGAATTCAAGCGGCTGGACCTTGCATTCTTCCCGGCGCACGGCAATTTCATCATGGTGGATGTGCGGAGGCCGGCAGCCGATATTTTTGATGCATTGCTGCGGCGCGGGATTATAGTGAGAGCAGGGCATAAGCTGTACCCGACCTATATTCGCGTCACCGTCGGTTCGGCGGAGCAGAACAAGGCTTTTATCGCTGCGCTGGAGCAGGTGCTTCAGGAACAGGGCGTACAAGTCTAACGGGCAGCATATAAGACGAATCTACAGAAGGCAGGTAGTTCAAAGAACATGACGACAAAAATAGCAATTTTCGGTGTCGGTCTGATCGGAGGCTCTCTGGCCCTTTGCTTCAAAGGCAAGGAGGGCCTGACCGTTGTAGGCCATGCCCACCGTCCTGAATCGGCACAAAAATATGTCAGCAGAGGTGTGGTCGATCAGGCCACACTTTCACTTGAGGAAGCGGCACTGGATGCCGATTTCATTTTTTTATGCGTGCCTGTAGGCATGCTGGAGGATTATTTGCAGCGCCTTAGCAAGCTGCCCTTGAAGCCGGGCTGTATTATCACGGATGTGGGCAGCACCAAGGCGACGATTGCCGCCTGTGCGCTGTCGCTGGACCTTCCCGGGGTCCATTTTATCGGTGGACATCCCATGGCGGGGTCGGAGCGTTCCGGCGTGGAGGCCGCTTCTTCGCTGCTGTTCGAGAACGCCTATTATGTGTTGACACCCCCTCCGGGAGTGCCAGAGGAGGCTTATCAGACGCTTGAGGCTTTGCTTTTACATACCAGAGCGCAGATTGTCCGGCTTGATCCGGAGCGCCACGATGAGATTGTCGGAGCCATCAGCCATTTGCCCCATATCATTGCGGTTGCGCTGGTGAATCAGATCCGGGCGTATGACGACACGGACTCCCTGTACAGCACCTTGGCGGCCGGGGGCTTCCGTGACATCACACGGATCGCATCCAGCGACCCGATCATCTGGAGAGATATTCTTCTCAACAACCGCCCGGTCATGCTTCGTCTGCTGAAGGATTGGAATGATGAGGTTTCCTCATTCGTGCAATTGCTGGAGAATGCGGACGGGGAGGGGATTGAGGAAGCGTTTCTTGAAGCGGGCGGCTTCCGCAGCCAGCTGCCGGAGCGGCGCAAGGGGATGATTACTCCGCTGTTCGATCTGCATATCGATGTCCCCGATCATCCGGGGATTATCGGACGGATTGCCACAGAGCTGGGCGATCAGGGCATCAACCTCAGCAATGTGCAGATTATCGAAAGCCGCGAGGATGTGCCGGGCATAATGCGCCTGTCCTTCCGCCAGGAGAACGATATGGAACGGGCAAAAATTCTGCTGCAGCACCACGATTATACAGTGTACGTGTAAGCTTGGATAATATCCCCTTTAAGCAACTACGCTCCAAAGCCCATGGCTAACAGGAGCGGAGAAGTGAGCTTGAAGGGGATTTTTTGCAGCGGAAGGCTTTAACTCTGGAGAAGCGGCGAATGAATTCCAAGTGTATCCCAATTGGGTGTCGGAATGCCTGCTCTGCTCTTTAAATCAATAAAGGCTTGATATAATGCAGACATCTCGTCAGCGGACACCGCTTTATCGCCCAGGAGAATTTTGCCGACAGGGGTGGACAGCATTATCTTCAGCATGATATAGAACATTTTCCTTTGCTTCCGGGCTAATTTCAGTTGACTTGCAGGCGTAACCGTATATCCGAGCTTCTCCAAGACTTGATGGCCCTCATCTACAGCAGCAATGACCTGATGAAGCAGCTTATTGTCTTTTGCAGCCTTCCGCAAATCACCGTTATGGGCAGGCGCAATGAAATTCAAAGGCAGGATCATCATAAAGTGACTTTTCAGCCATTCATCCATGTTCTGGTGATAGACCAATTTATATTTGGTGTTCACAAAAGCCTGGTCAATCACCGTCCGCCAAGGCAAATCTTCACCTAGACCGCCGATGGTCATTTGTACCTGAGGTCCGCGCACGGTGAACATCCGGCCGGGCTCCCTCCATCCGGCACTCACTTGGAATCCAAAGGCAACCTGCTTTTGAACCGGACTGTTGGCCTGCAAATAGTCTCTCATCTCTGTGGGGTTGGCATTATTCCCTACGAGTACCACCCGACTGCTGTGGTTCGCTGCAAGTGCAGGCAGTACTGAGTGGAAATCCGGATATTTCATCACGACAAAAACAAGGTCGTAAATATCCTCCGGCTGCAGTTCACTGATCACATTCACCTTGTCAGCCGTAGTGCGGAACTGGAAATAATGCCGGATCACGTTTCCGTGCTTTTGCAATTCATCCAGCCGCGCACCCCTGGCCAGCATGGTCACGTTGTTGCCTCCACGCACCAGCACATGGGCTAAGTAGCTTCCCAACACCCCGGCCCCGTACACCAATATTTTCATTGAATCGTTCCTCCGTATCCTATTGCATATTTTGTATAAAGTTTTTAAATATTGAGTCATATATTTAAAAATTATCACAACTCGATTCTAGTCCTGACACAAACCGTCTGTCAATAGGTTTTTAAATCAAGGTGCTAATATTTCAAAATTTCAGAATTCATGTTATAGTAAGCTTAATCAACAAATGCGGGATGTGGGTAAAGCGGTATGAACAAATTTGAAATAAGAACACAAACGAAGAAGGATGCAATTGTTGCAGCAGCCCTAAGGCTTTTCCAGGAAAAAGGCTTCACCCACGTCAGTATAAAAGACATTGCTGCTGAATCCGGCGTATCCTCTGTGTCACTATATAACTATTTCGGCAACAAAGAAGGGGTAGTCAGGGAATGTGCGAATGTCCTGATGCAGAATTCCGTCCGCAAGGCCAAGGAACTCCTGGGCCAAAATATCGGATTCAAAGATAAAATGCTCCGGGCGTTGGAGATTTGTGCCGATCAGGATTATCAATTGCTCAGTTCCCCGGGGGCAGTAGAGGATCAAGTGTTATCAAGTCTCTATAATGAAAATACAAACCGGATCAGAGTCGAAATCATTCAGGAGTTCATCGGGCAGGGGAAAAGTGAAGGGGTTATAGATGCTTCTGTTTCTATGGATACCATATTGGAATTATTATGTGCGATTGGTCCGCTCCAATCATCCTGGGCCAAAACTGAAAATTACAAGGATAAAATGGCAGAGCTTAACCGTCTGCTCCTGTTTGGATTACTTGGAACTTAAATTCAGAATTTAATCTTTAAAAAAAGTGTTGACAGGATGTAAACGGATACATATAATAAAAGTACAGTATGGTTTCTCTCCACTCCTATCCAAATACTACACGGTTCCAAGAAATTGTGAACTGTAACCGCTTATAATGTAAGCGGTCTTTTTTTTGCCTATTTTTAGCATCATCTGGAGGAATATAATAAATATTGCAAAATTCCGAATCCATGCCCCGCGTTCCATCATTCGACCCCACGCGACCCCACGCTTGAAAATCCGACGCATTCCGCTGCAATGAGTCTATTAATGTCATCCTGTTAGAATATGTGCTATACTAGACTAGGTATGTTTATAGTTTCCAGAGATATATCAAGCGAACCGGTATTTGGATGGCCGATCCATCCATGGACTTGCGTTTTTCTTTCTGTATTTACTTACAGAGTGCCTTATTTGCCGGGTAACTGAATATACATAGAAGTAATGCCTTTAAATTTGTGCAAATTTGCAGGAAAACCGCAACTTTTTACGCCCCGGCCGGTATAAGAATTATGGACCGGACGGGATTACACGTGCTAGGGCGAGGAGGGCCGAACTCACCATGACGGATTCCCAGTTGATCCAGCTAATCAAACAAGGTAACACAGAGATATATTCAGAATTAATGCGGCGTTACCAACGTAAAATACTGGCTTTTGTCTACCATATGCTCAAGAATTCCCACATGGAGCTTCTTGCGGAGGATTTATGCTCGGAGACCTTTTACAAGGCGTTCCGGAGCCTGCATTCTTTCCGGGAAGTAGATGCATCATTCTCAACATGGCTGTATACGATTGCCCGGAATACAGTGCTTAGCGAGCTGCGCAAGAACCGTGCCGGAAATGTGTCACTTGAGGAAAGCGGGTATACGCCGGTAGCCCCGATTGAGGTGGCTCCAGAACAGGCTGCGCTCCGCAAAGAGCGGATGAACCTGGTCCGTGAAGCGATTAATAATCTGCCGGAGAAACAGCGTTCCGCGCTGATACTGCGGGAATACGATCAAATGGACTATCAGGAAATTGCAGAGATTCTGGACCAGAGTGTCAGCTCCGTGAAATCATTATTGTTCCGTGCCAGGAGCAGTGTGAAGCTCCAACTCGAGTCCTATTTTTATGAGCCTGAAATAGAGGAAGATCAGCAGGCTGAGAGGGTGTAAGGCCTATGAATTGCAGGGAAGCGCAGGATTCCATTCCGCTTTTGTGGGACGCTCCCCCCACGGACCCTAGGCGGATTTTGCTTGAAAGGCATATTGTGAATTGTCCCTACTGTTCCGCTGAATGGGCGTTATGGCAGGAGAGCAGTGAGCTTATGCGGGAAACACAGATTGAAATCAGCGAAGAACGTGCGGAGGCTGTGAATCTTCGGGTGATGGAGCGGATTTATCTGGAAAGTCCCTGGCTTATGCCGGGGGATGGTAAATCTGCCGGGAATTCTGCTGCTTTCCGCCGCCGGCTCAGTCTCTGGATTGCCTGTTTTCTGGCTGTTTTTATATCCAGCTTTTTGTATTTTACAATGTTCAAAACACCCGCCAATACTACTGTGGCGCAGAGCGGGATTGTGGAGACCGGTGTAGCCGGCTTGTCTCTGGATTGGTCCTCCTCGTATCCTGACTCTGAATCGGGCGGAGGGATCATTGAACCGCTCGTGGTGAGCATGGGTCCAACCCATCCGCAATATTGGATGATGCTGTCCATGCTCGGAGTAGGCCTGTCGATATTTTTGCTGTACCGGTTGAACCGTTACCGCAGACATTAAGAAGCCCTCTTTACTCCCAGGTAAAGCGGGTTTTTTGTTGTGATTTTACAGGACAAACCTAATTAACATTTCAAAAAGAAGACATTTGTTTTCATTCGTGTTACATTATTAAGCAAACATAAGGGAAGGGCAAGGTGATTGTGATGCTGATTGGCTTAATCCGCCATGGGCTGACGGACTGGAATGCGGAAGGCAGGATACAAGGACAAAGCGACATTCCGCTCAACGATGAAGGCCGGAGGCAGGCTGAAATGCTGGGGGATCGGCTTCTGCAGGAAACTTACCGTTGGGACTACTGTATCACCAGCAGTCTTTCCCGTGCTGCAGAGACAGGCAAAATTATCGCGGCCAAACTGGGTATTCCATTGCTTGAACCGGATGAGCGCATCCGTGAGCGGGCCTATGGGCAGGTTGAGGGGATGACTGCTGCACAGCGTGAAGAGAAATGGGGCAAAGACTGGAATCTGCTGCCGCTTGGACAGGAGTCGGATGAGCAGCTTCAAGCGCGGGCCTTGGCTTTTATGGAGGAAATTGCAGCGCTTTACCCCGATAAGAACATACTTGTTATCTCGCATGGAGGCTTTCTGGCCCAGCTCTACATCGCCTTATATAAGGATAAATACTCAGAGCGTCTCGGCAATCTCTCGCTTACAATACTGGAAAAGAAAGAGAAGGAATGGAATCCGCTGCTGTACAATTGTACACGCCATATTCTGCAACAACAGCATTAACCCGACCCTTCGGGTTATTTTTTTTGAGCCATAAGGAATAAAAAGGGCAGTATTTCCCATAATGGTAGTAAAACGGTGAGGCGATAAATGATGAATCTGGCGGATATGCTTAACTTTGCAGACATTAGTCAGCTTACCGCCATTGCGGGACGCTACCAGTGTGATTGCAAACGGAATTCCAAACATGATTTGATTCAGAGTATATTGATCACACTGGGGAGCCGCCAGTTTATGGAATCCCATATCCGGGAATGCGCTCCTGAAGACCTGCGGTTTCTCAATACGCTGTTGTTCGACGAACGCAGCCAGTTCAGTCTTGAGGATTTGCTGGCTGCGGCGAGGCAGGCTTCCTTCGATACAGCTCCCGGCAAAAGCGGGGGGTACCGGGAGATGGTGGCAAGGTTCAAAAACAGCGGTTGGCTCTTTAGCGGCGCTTCTCAGCAGAGCAGATATTTGTTCCGGGTTCCGCAGGATCTGAAAACCCGCTTCCGCGAACGGATGGGCGATTATCTGAGGGAACAAATCCCTCCCGTCGGAGAGCCTGCGATTTACCGGAGTGAAGGCGAGATGCTAGCGGGTGACCTGCTGCTCTTTCTCCGCTATATCCAAGAGAATGAGCCGGAGCTGAACCAGGAAGGTGCGCTGCACAAAAGGTATCAGCAAGGGGTCATGAACGCGATCCAAATTCCTGAACCCCTTCTCGGTAAAGGCGGCTGGAGATTCGGCTATGGAAGAGCCTGTGAGCATTACCCGCCCAGACTGGCTCTGATCGTGGATTACGCCCGCCACCGCCGCTGGACTACCGAGGCAGGCTACCGTTTGAAGCTGACTTTGGCCGGAGAAACGCTGCTCGAACAGGGGAAAACCGAAAAGCTGATACAGTTATACTCCTTTTGGTTAAAACTGTATAAAGGCGCTATACCAAATCTGCCGTCCCTCGTATACTGGATAAGTGTAAGTGCGGGGAAATGGGTTGCCGTAGCCTCACTTGTAGAGAGTCTGGGCTGGCTGGTCAAGCCGTTTTATTACGATGATGCCGCATCGATTCTGGAACAGCGCATCATCCGGATGATGCTTCATCTGGGAATGCTCCGCCTCGGCGAAACACCGGATGGGCCGGTGGTTATGATGACGCCGTGGGGGCTGGAGGCGGCTGTGCCGAAGCAGCTGCAATAGGCAGGGGGGAGAAAAATGCGGATTGGTTATGGGAACTACATACCGCAGCTTGACGAGTCTGTATACGTGGCGGAGGGTGCGAAGCTGGTAGGTGACGTAAGAATTGGACGACAGTCCAGTGTCTGGTTCAACGCCGTCCTCCGGGGGGATTTAGCTCCGGTAATAATCGGCGACCGCTGCAATATCCAGGATGGTACCGTGGGGCATGTGGCAGAAGGACTGCCGCTGGTATTGGGGGATGACATATCGGTCGGCCATTCTGCAATCATCCATGGCTGCAGGATAGGCAAAGGTACATTAATCGGAATGGGTGCAATTGTATTGAACGGTGCGGAGATTGGTGAATATGCTTTAATAGGAGCCGGTTCTATTGTAACCGAAAACAAAATCATTCCGCCCTATACCCTATCACTCGGTTCACCTGCCAGAGTGATTCGTGAATTAACGGAGCAGGATCTTCAGAGGATGGCCCGCACATGCGAGAGCTATGTACTTAAAGCAAGTGAATATGGAAGGATCTAAACAGCGGAGGTGTATCGAATGGACAAAATGAAGGCTACCTATGAAGTGATGCTAGGACTTGCGGCAGAAATGGTGTGGGATGAAGCGCTGCGAAAGCGTCGTACCGACATCTTGTACCGGGAGATCGACACGGCGCTGGCTGCCGGAGATAAGACGGCGTTCCGCAATCTGACGGAGGAATTGAAAAGTCTGGCCTAAGAATAATACGGGAAATGCGCCTGGCGCATTTCTTTTTTTGTTACAATGAAATCTCATAAGGAACTTATATCATAAAAAAGGATGAGTGTGATGAAATTCAGTGATTTTACGGCCGAGAGCTGGCTGGAGAACCGGAAGTACTATGATACCTGCCTGCTCCCGTATACAGGACTTAGCGGCATGGAGAGTCCGCCTGAAGCCGCGGAGGCATTGGAGAGATTGCGTGACTTTTTGGATCTCGTGGAAAAACCATATCAGGGCCGTATCGTGACCTACCCGGCTTTACAGTACAATGGGGCCGAAAGCGCAGCTTTTATAAATGAGGTTTGCCGAAAAGTCAAATCCAGCGGTTTCCAGTATGTGATTGTGCTGTCAGCGGACCTCTCTCTGGCCGGGAGCGGGATTATTGAAAGCGATTTAGTTCTCTCCCTGCCTGACGTTGAGGCTTTTCAGCACAAGCCGGTGAGAAGCTGCATCAGAGATGAAATCGAGGCGTTATGGAACAAATGAAACAGGTCTAAATGTGACAAAAAATCAACAATTTATAAAGAAAATTAAAAATGGGGTCGTCACAATTTAGACAATATTCTTGACGGGTTTTGGAGGCTAAGCTATGATTAGATTGAACTTGTGACATGTGATAATTATCATTGTAAACGGATTATTTACAGAAAATTGCATTAGTTTTACACTGCAGGTGCCTTCTCAAAAGTGAAAAGGGGGTTACACACCGTATGAGCAGCCATAATAACGAGCACGAGTCAATTCCACAAGGACCTCCCAGCCGGAAAGAGATGTCCAGGCGGCAGTTTTTAACGTATACACTGGGAGGGGCAACGGCATTTATGGGAGCAGGTGCGATTCTGCCCATGATCCGTTTCGCGGTGGACCCGGTATTACATAAGAAAGGTGCGGGGGAATTCATCAAGGTAGCCGAGACTGCCAAGATAACCGATGTCCCGCAAGAGTTCACCTTCGAACTTCCCCAACAGGACGGGTGGTATGCCAGTACAGCTACGCTGACGGCGTGGATCCGCAAAGACGAGAACGGAGAAATTTATGCGCTTTCACCAATCTGCAAGCATCTGGGCTGTACGGTGGGCTGGAACAATGACAAGGCGTATCCGGATGAATATCACTGCCCATGCCATGGAGCCAGGTATACGAAGATCGGCAAAAATCTGGCTGTAGCCCCCAAGCCCCTGGACCAGTACAAAACCAAAATTGATGGAGACTGGGTCTATCTGGGTGAGATCGTCCCCAATACAGAGGTTAAAAAGGAGGCGTAGATCTGATGTTTAAAAATGTCTACAACTGGATTGATGAACGTCTGGATATTACGCCGATCTGGAGAGATGTCGCCGACCATGAAGTTCCTGAACATGTCAATCCGGCCCATCACTTTTCGGCATTTGTGTATTGCTTCGGCGGCCTTACTTTTTTTATTACCGTCATTCAAATCTTATCCGGCATGTTCCTCACGATGTATTATGTCCCGGATATTATCAACGCTTATGCCAGTGTGGAATATCTGCAGACCAAGGTTGCTTTCGGGCAAATTGTCCGCGGCATGCATCACTGGGGAGCGAGCCTCGTCATTGTCATGATGTTCCTGCATACCATGCGGGTATTCTTTACCGGATCGTATAAAGCTCCGCGTGAGATGAACTGGGTAGTGGGCATGCTGATTTTTTTCGTCATGCTGGGCCTTGGCCTCACCGGTTATCTGCTGCCTTGGGACAATAAAGCCTATTTTGCCACCAAGGTAACCCTTGAGATTGCAAATTCCGTACCGGTCATGGGGCCGGTGCTGAAGGAGCTGATGCAGGGCGGCACGATTGTCGGAGCGGAAACGCTGACCCGTTTTTTTGCACTCCATGTATTCTTTCTCCCGGCGGTCCTGCTTATTCTGCTCGTCGGACACTTTATTATGATCCGCAGACAGGGGATTTCTGGCCCGCTCTGAGTTCCGGCCACAGCTAAAGGAGGAAATGCAATGGCTCACGGAGACAACTCCAAGGAAAAGATTGTATATGTGGGGGATTCACGGGTGCGCAGGGGCAGCGGCTTCATTACGCCGCCGGATTACACAGCCTATCCCGGAAAATCGGAAGCATTTATCCCTAACTTTCTGCTAAAGGAATGGATGGTGGGGGTAGTCGTGCTGGTGGGCATACTCGTTCTGACGATTTCTGAACCTGCCCCGCTGGGGTTCCCTGCAAATGCCAACGCCACGGTCATTCCGATTCCCGACTGGTATTTCCTGTTTCTGTACCAGTATTTGAAGCTGCCTTATGCATCCGGCGATTATATCGTGCTGGGAACACTTGGCGTGACCGGTGTAGCTTTTGGCTCGCTGCTGCTGGCTCCTTTTCTCGACACGGGCCGGGAGCGCCGCTTCTACCGCCGTCCGATTGCTTCCTCGCTGATGTTCCTGTCCCTGATCGCAATCGTCTATCTGACCAACACGGCCTGGACGGAATACAAGCATGAAATGGCCGAAACCGGCCAGATACCTGAAGATGTGCAGCGTGAGGAAAAAGCGGCTGAGAACAAGGCCAAGGGCTTGCCGACCACCAGTGCGGTGCAGGCCAAAAAAATTGCTATTGTGGACAAGGATGATCCGGCAATGGGGCTGTTCAAGCAAGCCACCTGCGTAACTTGCCATGCGGTGGATATGAAAGGTGCCGGAGGGCCGTCTCTGCGCGGTGTGGGCGACACCCATGATAAGGAAGCAATCCTCGCGATCATCAAAAATGGCCAGGGCCAGATGCCCCCGATGCACGATACTGCTATAGCAGCGGGGCTTAGCGAGCAGGATATTGACAGTCTGGCGGCCTGGCTTGCCAAACAAAAAAGCGAACAGTAAAATAATAATAACGCACCAACCTGATCGTACCTGCGGTCGGGTTTTTGTATGTAATCCTAAGAAGCTGCCACATTCGGGAGGTTAAAGATTGTATATGCCGGTTCACTGGTTTGAGAGACTGTTTAGGCACCGGGGAGTCATGTGGCTGCTCTTTATTGTGAATTTCCTCGGGACGATTTACGGGTACATATGGTATGGCAATCAACTGGAATTTACAGCGGGTAATTATCCCGTATGGCTGCTTCCCTTTGTTCCGGACAGCCCGACTGCGAGCCTGTTTTTTACGCTTGCCTTGCTGCTGCTGCTCTATCCTCCAAAAGGGATCAAAGGAACACTCGTGCGCGAGCTGATTGAGGCGCTGGCGGTGGTTACATCCGTGAAATACGGCATTTGGGCGGTCAGCATCATTTTTGCCGGCGGATACCAGGGAGATACAGTGAGCTGGAAGGACTGGATGCTGGTGGTTTCCCACACCGGAATGGCGGTTGAGGCACTGATCTACGCGCGGTTTTTCTCCTTCCGCAGAATGCTTCCCCTGGCATTGTTCTGGGCATTTGCCAATGACATGGTGGATTACTCGAAGGGGGTTTATCCCTGGCTGCCGGATGTGCTGGAGGACAATGTGAACGAAGTCCAATATTTCACCATTGGCTTAACCTTCTTTAGCACTGCAGCAGCTTGGCTGTTCGGGGGAAGGTCCAGAAGGACTGAGCCGCTGGACAGGCCCGCTGTGGGACGACGCTGACAGGCTTGGTAGTCCTGTTAGAACACTGAAAGGCACGGTAAGCCTGTTGGAGCGTTGAAGGGCTTGGTGGCCTGTTGGGACATTAAGAGCATGGTAATCCTGCCTCGAACACCAATAGGCTGACAGGACCGACAGTTCTGTTGGAGCACTGACAGGCTGTTCTAACTCTTGTCCTCCTGCCATACATTTAAGGTAGGAGGGATGTCTCATGCCGCGCAGGAGATATGTTGTGCTGACAGGATTGATGTTGTGCTGGCTGCTGGCCGGCATGAATGCAGGTGTAGGTCAAGCGGATGCCAAGGCGGCTGTGCAAGGGGCAGGCGGTGAAGTCACTGTCCGGGCTGGTGGTTCCGCACCCAGTTCCGCAACCAGTCTTGCACCGGCGCTTACCAGCAGAAATGCTGCCCAGCGGCTGGATGAAGCGGCTGAGGCACTGTATGGTTATGTGCTAGAGGGTGACGTGATGAAGGCGAGGCAGGAGAGTGAGAAAGTTGCACAGATTTTTCTCTCCACTTCATTTGAAGGCCTGACTTCTGTGGAAGGAATAAATGCGATGTCTGATGTCATTATTGACTTGAAGGCAACGCTGGCCGCTGCGCAGATTCATCCGGAGCAATGGGAAGCTGCCGCCGCCAAGCTCCGGCTTGCGGCCAACAGTCTCAGCCATCCGCGCCAGCCAATGTGGCTGCAATATTACAAGCTGATCCGTGAGGATCTGAACGATATGGAGCAGAATGCTGCCGCAAATGATCTCAAAGGCTGGCAGAACACGCTGGAACGTCTGCAGAGCCGGTACGACAACATCCGGCCTGCGGTTATCATTTCCCTGCCGCCGGAAACGGTCAATGCCTTTGATTCCTGGCTGTCCTATGCAGCAGGAGTCCCAGCATCCTCACAGCCGGTGAGCCGCGCCCGTCTCCTGGAAATTGTCTCCTACGGGCAGGATGCGGCCCGGGTGATGTTCGGCAAAGAACGGGAGGAGCCGGCCTTGACCCTCCCGCTGGCCCAGCAGGGATATGGAGCCTGGGGCCTGCTGGCCGGAGGATTCATCATTGCCGCATTGGCCTACGCTGCGTTCCGCAAGTACCGTGGTGAGAATGAGGATTGGAAGCCGGTATAGAGCTGATGTAAGGGGCGATGAACGGAAGGGGCCTGTCTTGTCAGGCGCAGCCCGGTCCGTCTTATAAGGCGCAGCCCGGCCCAAGTGGAATAACGGCAAAACTGCCGTTATTCCAGCCGGAATTCGGCGAAGCAGCTTAGAACAACAGCTGAAACGCATCTGCACTGCACCTCATATGGCTGAAAAGTACGTTCACGGCGAAATCAAAGGTAGAAATACCTCTCATTTCACCGAATGACCTATCCACGGTGAAATCAAAGGTAAAACTACCTCTCATTTCACCGAATGTCCCGTTCACGGCGGAATCAAAGGTAAAAATACCTCTCATTTGGCCGAATGCCCCGTCCACGATGAAATCAAAGGTAAAACTACCTCTCATTTGGCCGAATGACCCGTTCACGGCGAAATCAAAGGTAGAAATACCTCTCATTTCACCGAATGACCTGTCCACGGCAAAATCAAAGGTAAAGTTGGTTTGGGACAGCGTGCAACGGCAGGATTACCGAAATAACGGTGCCAGGATAGGACGGGTATCAAAGAGAGTACACCAAAACCAAAAACAAAGAAGACTGTCATACCAGCAGAGATTCTGCAAGGTAAGGCAGTCTTTTTTTTTGCTGTATGCCTACGCCTATCAATGGTCAAGTCTGCCGGAAGCCCTCGCCGTGGACATCGTGAACGTCACTGATGATGACGAACGCTTTGGCATCTACCGACTTGACCAACTGGCTCAGCCGGCGGATTTCCTGCCTGGAGACTACGCAGTATACCATATACTTGGCTTGCTTGGAGTAAGCGCCGATGGCTGGAATCAGAGTTACGCCCCGGTCCATTTCTGCTGTAATAAGATCGGCGATCTGCGGGGCGTCGTCACTGATAATCGTAAAGGCTTTGGCGGCATAGGCGCCCTCTTGAATGAAATCGATGACACGGGAAGAAATAAAGACGGCCACCAGAGTGTAAAGGATCTTTTCACGGGGAATATAGAGCAGTGAAGCGCCTATAATGATAACGTCGACGGCCAGAATAATCTGCCCCATGCTCCAACCGAACTTGCGGCCGAGAATTCGGGCTACAATATCTACACCGCCTGTAGTGCCTCCGAAACGGAACACGATGCCCAGTCCCAAACCGAGCGTAACCCCTGCATATAATGAAGCGAGAATAAAATCATGCTCGGTGCTGAAGGTTACGATCCAGCCGGCATCGATCATCCGCTCGAACAGCCAGAGAAAAAGGGACAATGCGCCGATCCCGACACCGGTGTAGGCGATTTGCCGTCCGCCCAGTACTTTCCAGCCCAGTAAAAAGAGCGGGAGGTTGAGAAGCAAAGTGGTCAAAAAGATAGGGATATTGAAAGCATAGTTAAGCAGGATGGTTATCCCGGTTACGCCGCCTTCCATCAACTGGTTAGGTATGATGAAATAGAGCAGGCCAAAAGCATATACGGCGGCTCCCAGCATGATCGGTGCTGCCGTTTTGACAATAGTGGAAGCTACTTTGGAAGATGAATTCATGTAATCCCTCGCCTGGCCCGTTTAGGGCATAGTGTATTAGTATCCCTTTTTATAGGTTGCTTTTGTCAGATTATTGCATTTGCCGGTTTGCCCGGGACCTGGAGAATTCCTTATATTCTAAAAAAGATTTGTCTTCAAAACGTCTTTACGATAACATAGGGGCAAACAGAAGGCAAGATCATACAGGGGGGCTGAGAAACAAATTATGGATAAAAGTCTTGGTGACATACAGCGTGAAGTTGATGCTTATATCTCACAATTTAAAGAAGGTTACTTCAGCCCGCTTTCCATGCTGGCCCGGATGTCGGAGGAGGTAGGCGAGCTTGCCCGGGAAGTTAACCATCAGTTTGGCGAAAAGCCCAAAAAAGTGGATGAAGCAGAAAATTCAATTGAGCTTGAACTGGGAGATATTTTGTTTATTACAGTTTGCTTTGCTAATTCACTGGGCATTGATCTAACTGAGGCTCACAATAAAGTGAT
The DNA here is from genome assembly GCF_000981585.1 of Paenibacillus riograndensis SBR5. Lineage (NCBI taxonomy): Bacteria > Bacillati > Bacillota > Bacilli > Caryophanales > Paenibacillaceae > Paenibacillus > Paenibacillus riograndensis. The sequence continues at coordinate 5,171,244 of NZ_LN831776.1, read as the reverse complement.
GCATAAGTTCAATACCCGCGATGCCGGTCGATGGACTCCTAAAAACACCGATTAGGTATCTATAACATATGCTGTACCAAACGAACGGGATTTAGCCGTGAGGATGGTGGGCAAATGGATCATAACGACTATATCAAAGCGGCATACCGCTCCATACTCCGCAGTGACTTCGCCGAAGCGATCACATTGTTCGAAAAAGCAATTGCGGCCAGTCCGGACGATGCCGAAGTAAGGTACCGCTGCTCTATAACGTATGCCCGAAGCGGTATGCTGGTCAAAGCGCTGGAGCATGTCCGGGCGGCAGTGAAGCTGGACGGAGAGAAACCGGAGTATCGGCTCCACCTGCAGCATTTGCAGGCGCTGCAGTTCGTGCAGGAGGCCAAAAAGCTCCTGGAGGATGAAGTGACGGAGACCCATAACCCGTATCATCCGGTTACCTTATTGAAAGAAGCAATAGCTCTTGACCCCTTGTACGGGGATGCCTATGTTTGGCTTGCCATTGCACACAGCCGGATGAATGAGCATGTGCAGGCAATAGCCGCGCTAAAAGAAGTGATGTCGCTGCATCCTGATGATAACGGGCTGCGGCAGCTTATGAAGGACCTTCAGAAATCGTTGCAAAAATATATTCAGTAATTTGGAACCAGTGAAAGCGAGGAGGAATAAGGGTGAAGGCCAAGATCAGAGTTATCGTCTCCGGTGCGGGAGGCAGAATGGGCAAAGAAGTTGTGAAGCTGGTACTGCAGGATGAAGAACTGGAGCTGGCTGCTGCTGTAGACCGATCGTCAAGCGGCAGCGATGCCGGCCGTCTGGTTGGATTGGAAGAGAGCGGCATTGTGGTTGTATCTGATTTGGAAACTGCCCTGGCAGAGAGCGGCGGAGAGGTTCTTGTGGATTTCACCACCCCGCAGTCGGCCTATCCTAATACACTACTTGCCATAAAATATGGAGTCCGTCCGGTAATCGGTACTACCGGGTTCTCTCCGGAACAGATTACTGAGTTGGACAAGCAATGCCGGGAACGGGGGATCGGAGGGCTCATTGCCCCCAACTTCTCGATCGGAGCCATTCTCATGATGAAATTTGCGGCTCAGGCGGCGAAATATTTTCCGCATCTGGAAATTATCGAATACCATGGGGACCAGAAGCTGGATGCTCCCTCAGGTACGGCAATTAAAACGGCAGAGATGATTTCAGAGGTAAGGCAGGAGCTGCGGCAGGGCAATCCGAAGGAAGAGGAAGTGATTGAGGGTGCGCGCGGAGGCTATTATAACGGGTTCCGCATTCACAGCGTCCGGCTTCCGGGTGTTTTTGCCCAGGAAGAAGTGGTTTTTGGCGGGTATGGGCAATCCCTCAAAATCCGTCATGATTCCTATGAGCGGGCAGGCTATATGCCAGGTGTCAAAATGGGAGTCCAGAAGGTAATGGGCTACACCGGATTAATTTATGGTTTTGAGCATTTTATTGAATAGACGGGGGAATACACCATGTTGAAAATCGCATTTATCGCGCATGACCGGAAAAAAGATGAAATGGTTAATTTTGTAACTGCCTATGAGCATGTATTTGTCGGGCATCAGCTGTATTCAACGGGAACTACGGGTCAACGCATTATGGAAGTGACAAAGCTCTCTATCCACCGCTATATGTCCGGGCCGCTTGGCGGCGATCAGCAGATCGGTTCTATGGTGGCGATGGACGAGCTGGACCTGATTATTTTTCTGCGCGACCCGCTTATGGCACAGCCTCATGAACCGGATATTACAGCATTGCTTCGTCTTTGTGACGTATATGGTATCCCGGTGGCAACCAATATTGCCACAGCTGAGATTCTGGTCAAAGCCATCGACCGCGGCGACTTCGCCTGGCGTGAGCTTGTACATAAGTATAAGCCGGGTGTGGATGAATGAAGCTGGACATTCTTGTATTCGGTGCGCATGCTGACGATGCCGAAATCGGCATGGCCGGAACGATTGCCAAACATACGGCTGCAGGATTCAAGGTAGGCTTGTGTGATTTGACGGCGGCGGAAATGTCCTCGAACGGAACTGTGGAGCGCCGTAGAATGGAAGCCCAACAGGCTGCCGATCTGCTTGGTGCATCCGTTCGTACGAATCTGGGATTGCCGGACCGGGGACTATATATGACAGAGGAACATCTGGCGGCAGTGACGCTGGAGATCCGCCGGTTTGCTCCGGATATCGTATTTGCCCCTTATTGGGAAGACCGGCATCCGGATCATATCGCCTGCAGCAAGCTGGTGGAAGAAGCGGTTTTTAATGCCAAGCTGCGCAAATATATGCCGGACAAGCCTGCTGTCCCTGCGCCACAGCTGTATTTTTATTTCATTAATGATTTGGGGCGTACTGACCTTATTGTTGATGTGACCGGGCAATACAGCCTTAAAGAGCAGGCGTTGTCCTGCTACCGCTCACAATTTGAGAAAAGTCCGGGAGAGGACGTAGTGTCCACTCCTTTAAATAAAGGATATATCGAACGTGTCCGCTCCAGAGATATGCTGCTTGGACAGCGGCGGCTTATTCCTTACGCTGAGGGCTTCGCTAGCAAAGTGCCTCACACCGTTGATCTGTTCACTACACCGCTTAATCAATCCTGATAATCTTTATTAAATGGTTATGAACCACTATAATATATTCATATCATTACACTAAGTAATGAACTTAAGTCTTATAAAGGGGACGGAGCAATGGACCGTTTGAAAATAGGCATCACCTGTTATCCGTCTCTTGGCGGCTCGGGTGTTGTGGCGACGGAACTGGGCAAGCTTCTGGCCGAGAAGGGCCATGAAGTCCATTTTATTACACATAGTATCCCGTTCCGGTTGGGAACGTTTCAGAAGAATATTTTTTATCATGAGGTTGAGGTCAACGATTATTACGTTTTCCGTTACCCGCCTTATGATCTGGCACTCGCGACCAAAATGGCTCAAGTAGCCAAAATGGTGGGACTGGACCTGTTCCATGTCCATTATGCGGTGCCGCATGCAGTATGCGCTTATCTCGCCAAACAGATGCTGGGCAATGATATCAAGGTAGTAACTACTCTGCACGGGACCGACATTACGGTTCTTGGACAGGATGAGTCGCTGAAGGACCTGATCCGGCTCGGTATCAACGAGAGCGATGCGGTGACAGCGGTTTCGCAGGATCTCATCAAAGAGACCCGCAAGGTGCTGGATATCACCCGGGAAATTGACCTGACCTATAATTTTGTCGACAAACGTGTGTATTATCCCCGGGATGTGACTGATCTGCGCGGGGACTTCGCGGAGCCGCATGAGAAAATTCTAATGCATATCAGCAACTTCCGGCCGGTTAAGCGGGTATCGGATGTGGTCGATATTTTTGCAAAAGTGAGCCAGGAGCTTCCTTCACGGCTGCTGCTGGTGGGGGAAGGGCCGGAACTGCCCAAAATCCAGGCAAAGATCTGTGAAATGGGGCTGGAAGACAAGGTTCGTTTCCTCGGCAAGCAGGATGAGATCGCCCAGGTGATTTCCCTGGCGGATCTACTGCTGCTGCCGTCGGAGAAGGAAAGCTTTGGTCTGGTGGCGCTGGAAGCGATGGCATGCGGGGTTCCGACCATCGGCTCTGAGGCCGGAGGCATTCCGGAACTGATCCAGCATGGCAAAACCGGGTTTCTGGCCCCGATCGGGGATACGGCTACCATGGCGAAGTATGCTGTAAAGCTGTTGTCTGATCCCCTGATGGAGGAGCAGTTCAGAGCAGCGTGTCTGATACGTTCCTGTAATGATTTCAGCAGAGATGTGATCACCAACCAATATGAAGATATCTATTACCGGGTGCTTGGAAGCAAGGTGCATGGTCTGGATACAATCCAGAGGTAGGGAGTGCTTGAACTATGGACTGGACAATGGCCCCTTCCGGAATGGTTGCAGCGGGTAACCTGGTATTAGCGGGTCTCTTGGAGCAGGGATATGAGGCTTATTTTGTCGGAGGCTGCGTCCGTGATGAGCTGCTGGGCCGGCCGGTGCATGATATGGACCTGACGACTTCGGCGTGGCCTGAAGAGGTCATGGCTATTTTTCCGCGCTGCGTCCCAACCGGACTTGCGCATGGCACTATCACAGTTCTACAGGATGGCTGGAGCTTTGAAGTGACGACGTACCGGACGGAGAGCGGTTATGCAGACCACCGCCGTCCGGAGCAAGTTTTGTTTGTAAGTGATGTGAAGGAGGATCTGCGCCGCCGTGATTTCACGATCAATGCGATGTGCCGCGGATTGGATGGGGTTGTCGTTGATCCCTACGGCGGACAAGAGGACTCGGAGCGCCGGTTGATCCGCTGTGTGGGCGATGCCGAGGCCCGGTTCGGGGAGGATGCGCTGCGCATGCTGCGGTGCGTTCGCTTCGCCTCCGTTCTTGATTTCAGCATCGCCAAGAATACTTGGCGGGGGCTCCTGCGCCAGCGGGACAAGCTGGCGCATATTGCCGTAGAACGCGTTCGCGCGGAGCTTGAACGCATTGTCCTCGGCCCGCACCCGCAGCGCGGCCTCGGTCTCGTGGCGCGCAGCGGGCTGCTGCCGCGCGGCAAGGCGCCGTTCCCCTGGACCGGCAGCGACATGGCGGCAGCCGCCGCCCTGACGGCCGGGATCGGAGACCTGCAGGACGCCCACCTGCGGTGGGCGCTCCTGCTGCATGCCCTGAAGCAGACGGCCTCGGAGGCCGGCGAGCTGCTGCGGGCATGGACCTTTCCGGGGGCGACGTGCAGCGCTGTCGCCGGGGTGCTGCGCGTCCGCGAAGCGTGGGACGCGGCGCTTGCGGAGGTGCCGCCGGGTTCCCCTGGCGGCACAGAGGCCCTGCGGCGGCGGTGGATTGCCGCCGTGCTGGCCTGCGGCCAGTCAGCCGCCGAAGGGTGGCTGACGCTGCTTGCGGCGCTGCCGCAGGCCGCCGCGCCTTGCGCGGCAGGCGTTGCACAGCCGCCTGCGCCTGCACTGGGGGCGCCGGATACAGGCGCTCCTGCCGCGCAGCGGCATAACGCGCCGGAGACAGGCGCCCCCGCCGCGCAGCGGCATAACGCGCCGGAGACAGGCGCCCCCGCCGCGCAGCGGCATAACGCGCCGGATGCATGCGCCCCTGCCGCGCAGCGGCCCACCCCAGCCCTCCTGCGGTCCTGGACCGCGGAGATGCCGCTGCACACACTCGCGGAGCTCGCCGTGACGGGGAATGAGCTGGCCGGGGCGCTGAATAAGCGTCCGGGTCCGTGGCTGGGCGAGCGGCTGCAGCAGCTGCTGCTGGCTGCCGCTGCGGGTGACATTCCCAATGACAATCAATCATTGCTGCAGGAAGCAAAAAGGATGGATCGTAATGAATCGTAATGAGAGGCTCCGGCTGGCGGGGGGGCGGGATACTTTTGTACCCGGCTGGCTGGACCGTGTGCAGCTGCTGGAAACCGTGGTGTCCACGCAGGAAGAGGCTAAAAAGCTTGCGGAAAGCGGCGCTCCCCAAGGCACCACCGTCCGGGCGGAAGAACAGACCGGCGGAAGGGGGCGGATGGGCCGGAAATGGCATTCTCCGCGCGGCAAAGGCATCTGGATGAGCGTGGTGCTGCGCCCGGAGCTTCCCTTGTCATTAACTCCGCAGCTTACCCTGCTGGCCGGGGTTGCCGTCTGCTTAGCCATCCGGGAGGTCACGGGTGTCCAGGCAGGGATTAAGTGGCCGAATGACCTGCTGGCGGGCGGGCGCAAAATATGCGGCATCCTGCTGGAATCCTCCCTGCGTGAAGGCAGGCTTCATTATGCAATCGCCGGTATTGGGATTGCAGCCAATCTGACGGAAGAAGATTACCCGCCGGATTTGCAGGGCATCGGCACCTCGCTGCTGATCGAAGGCGGCGGCATTCCTGTTGACCGTTCAGCGCTTACAGCGGCTGTCCTGACCGAACTGGAGTACTTATATCTGGTATACAGGGAACAGGGATTTGCGCCGATCCGTGAACTGTGGGAGTCTATGTCAGTTACACTCGGGCGCCAAGTGGGCTTTAATACCCCGCAGGGACGCTGTGAGGGGACCGCTGTGGGACTGGACGATAATGGAGGTCTGCTGCTTAAGGACGGCACGGGGAGCGTCGTCAGTGTACTCTCTGGAGAAATAGAGATGATCTGAGATGGCAAGGTTCCATTCCTTGTCATCTTTTTTAGTGTACATACTTGCAGATTTTGTTATAATAAGGGCAGAGACGGCATCGGAATCGAGCTGTACTCGGCAAGAAACCTTTTATATCAGGGAATTTGCTTTTGGATTCACCTTCTTAACTGTATTTCACGGTTACGTTGGATTCTGCTCTGAGCCGTAAGGACCGAGACAGAAGGGACGATCGCGAGTGACTCTTTTTTGCCCTTCGGACCTTTTTAGCGGACTATGCTAAAAGGTTTTTTTGTTTGCGCGTTTACGCGTAATAACTGCGAAAAGGGGAATAGAGCCTATGGCTGACAAACAAGCACTGAATATTGTGAAAATGAAAAAAATGAAAGCGGACGGCGTGCCGCTGAGCATGCTGACGGCTTATGATTATCCTTCGGCGCTGCTGGCTGAGGAAGCGGGGATTGACCTGATTCTGGTCGGTGATTCGCTGGGGAATGTGGTGCTTGGCTATGATACCACCCTGCCGGTAACCATAGAAGATATGGTCTATCACACCCGCTCAGTCACCCGTGGAGCCCGGAATACGTTTATCGTGGCCGACATGCCGTTTATGACGTACCACGGAGGTATTGACGAAACTCTGCGCAGCGTGCGCAGGCTGATGCAGGAAGGACGGGCACATGCCGTCAAAATGGAAGGCGGACTGGAAATTTGCAGCACGGTGTCTGCCGTTGTGTCTGCCGGGGTTCCTGTCCTTGGCCATATCGGCCTCACCCCGCAGTCCGTTAATATGATCGGCGGCTACCGCATACAAGGCAAAGACGCCAAGGATGCGCAGCGGCTGATGGATGAAGCGAAGGCACTTGAAGCTGCCGGTGTGTTCGGAATTGTGCTGGAACTGGTGACCGAAGAAGTGGCAGAGGCGATCTCCAAGGCTGTCAGCATCCCGACCATCGGGATTGGTGCAGGCCGTTTCTGCGATGGCCAGGTGCTGGTCTTCCATGATTTGCTGCGTTATGCCTCCCCATACCGGGAGAAACGGTTTGTCAAAACCTACGCTGATGTGGGCACTCTAATCCGTGAGGGAATCAGCAGCTATGTCCAGGAAGTGAAGGACCGTTCCTTCCCGGCGGAGAGTCATGTTTTTAATGCAGATGAGCATGTGCTGGATTCGTTATACGGCGCGGCCGGAAAAGGAGAGGAATAAGATGAGGGTAGTCAGAACGGTTCTGGAATTGCGCGAAGCGCTGGATTATATGCGGATGGGGGGACACACCCCGATTGGTTTTGTGCCGACCATGGGTTATCTTCATGAAGGGCATGCCAGCCTGATCCGCAAAGCGGGAGAAATAGCCAACACAGTGGTGATGAGCATTTTTGTCAATCCGCTGCAATTCGGGCCGAACGAGGATTTCTCTTCCTATCCGCGCGACGAGCGCCGGGATCTGGAGCTGGCAGAGCGGGAAGGGGCAGATATCGTTTTTATTCCCGGCGTTGAAGAGATGTACCCTGAGCCCATTCGCACCAAAGTTAGCGTAAGCTCGCTGACCACACAGCTGTGCGGAGCTTCCCGCCCCGGCCATTTTGACGGCGTGACTACGGTTGTCAGCAAGCTGTTCAATATGGTTCAGCCGGATTATGCTTTCTTCGGACTGAAGGATGCGCAGCAGGTAGCCGTTTTGCGGCGGATGGTGTCCGATCTTAACATGAATGTGGAAATTATCGCTTGTCCGATTATCCGGGAAGAGGATGGACTGGCATTAAGCTCGCGGAATGTGTATCTGAGCGGTGAAGAGCGTACCCAAGCGCTGGTGCTGTCCCGTTCACTCCGCGAAACCCGCAAGGCGATTGAAGAAGGGACTGTCAGAACGGTGGAAGAAGCGCGCAAGCTGCTGGAAACCGTTATTTCGTCCTCACCGCTCGCGGTCATCGATTACGTGGAAATTCTCTCTTTTCCGGGCCTGGAAACGCTGGCTGGCGGGTCTCTGTTAAGTGATGCAGAGGGAGAAGTGATTATGGCGCTGGCTGTGAAGTTTGGCCGGACCCGGCTGATCGACAATAATGTTTTTATCCCCAAGGAGGTACATGCCCTTGTTTAGACATATGATGAAATCCAAAATCCACCGCGCCACCGTAACGGAAGCCAACCTGAATTACGTGGGCAGCATTACCATTGACGAGAACCTGATGGAAGCCGCTGACCTGCTGGAAAATGAAAAAGTGCAGATTGTCGACAATAACAACGGTTCCCGCCTGGAAACCTATGTCATTCCCGGACCGCGCGGCAGCGGCGTTATCTGTCTGAACGGCGCTGCAGCCCGGCTGGTTCAGCCCGGGGATACAGTAATTATCATCTCCTATGCCATATTGTCCTCCGAGGAGCTGGCTGCTCATAAGCCGACGGTTGTATTCGTGGACGCTGACAACAAACCGGTCAAGCTGGCGGATCATGAGCTGCATGCCACGATTGCCTGAAGCTTAAGCCATGCAATGAATGGCAGGGATGAAGAGACCCGTACTTGTGAAAAATGAAGGCAGGCAAGCTTAAGCTGATTTCATTTTCAGTAAGGGTGGGGGTGTCCCGTGTTTCAACATTTATTTGCTGAGATGAACAAGATGCTTCAGGAAATCGCCGAAGACTTTCCAACTGCGGAGGGCGCCCGCCGGAATGATCTTTTATGCAAGTACAACATGCTGCACAGGCTAAGCGATGAAGTGATGGACGAGTGGCTGGTCTTTGCCGAGAAGCTGAGTGAGTTCCGCCAAAATGCGGATTTTTCGCCACCTTCCGAGGAAGAAATGCCACAGATTGAGGCACCCGAGCTGGCCATGGATTCCTTTGTCCGCGGCCAGGGCTACTACAAGCTGCTGATGTACCGCAAATGCATCGAGCAATTCAAGCAAGTCATCACCCGTTATCCCGACAGTCTGGCAGCACATCTGTATTTAGCCATGGCCTATCTGCAGGAAGGGGAGCTGGACGTCTCCTGGGGGCATCTGCATCACATGCTGGCCCTGATCCGCGAGAGGAAGCTGAAGGCCATGATCTACAATGCGCTGGGCTGTATCCGGGCCTCCCAGGAGCGCTACCCTGAAGCCCAGGAGCTATTTAGCCTCTCTTTGCAGCATGATCCCCTGCTTCCCGAACCGAGTGTGAATTTGGAGGTCTGCCGCAGGAGAGGCGGGAAGCTTCAATTTGGACATCAGCTGGTTTCGCTTTTATAATTCTTCATCCATTAAAGCGATGCATCCCGCTTGCCAAGGGGTGTGCATCGCCTTTTTTCGTAACTTCTGTTATGCTGATAAGGAGTCTCAAGTGAAAGGATTTAGAACTTATAATGAAATTTGCCGTGCTTGATTTTGAAACCACAGGAACCCAATCCGTGGGTGAGATCATCCAGGTTGGCCTTGCCATTATAGAAGAAGACCGGTCCATCTCCAGGGTGTATGGTTCCTACGTCAAGCCCGGAACGCCGATTCCCCCCTTTATTACGGGATTGACCGGAATCACGGACAGTGATGTGCAGGACGCCCCTGAACTGGATGAGATGATGATGGAGCTGGTTCCGCTGCTCGACGATGTTGTGCTGGTCGGCCACAATGTGGCTTTTGACTTTCATTTTCTGCAGAATGCGCTTGACCGGTGCGGTTATTTGCCGTTCCAGGGCCGGATTCTGGATACGATTGATTTTCTCAAGATATGCTTTCCGTCACTGACCACCTATCAGCTCGGCGCTGTAAGCGCCCATTTCGGCCTCACGCATGAGCGTCCGCACCAGGCGGACAGTGATGCCCTTGCAACTGCACTGGTGCTGCTGAAATGCCTGGAGGAGCTGTACAGCCTGCCCCTGCTGACCATCCAGCGCCTGAATGAATTGTTTGCGGACGAGGACAGCGATCTCGCCTGGTATTTTGACGGGCTGCTGCATGAGCGGGAAATGGAGACCTTCCAGCCTGAGGGTGAGCTGAACTTTTACCGCCAGCTGGCGCTGGCTGTAGGAGACTGGACGGAGCTGATGCCTCCCAGAGAGGAAGGAACCGGCAATCCTGCGCAGAATATTACCTTTGAGGAATATATGGAAGAGGTGACCCTGCGGCTTAAGGAGACCTTGCCCCAATACGAAAGCCGTGAAGCCCAGGAAATTATGATCCATGAGGTGATAACGGCACTGGAAAGTGACAAGCATCTCTTAATCGAGGCGGGAACGGGCACGGGCAAATCGCTGGGCTATCTGCTTCCGGCCATCTACCACAGTGTGCGCTCGGGACAGAAGGTCATGGTGAGTACGCATACCATCAACCTTCAGGACCAGCTGCGTGAGCGCGACATCCCGCTTTTGACGAATGTTGTGCCATTCCCGTTTAAGGCTGCGGTCTTCAAGGGCAGAGGACACTATTTGTGTCTGCGCAAGTTTGAACATAAAATAAATAAAAAGGACTTCGCGAGTCCCCGGGAAGAAGCGCTTACTGCAGCGCAAATGATTGTGTGGCTGACACAGACCCAGTCAGGAGATGACGAGGAGCTGAATCTGAACGGCCGCGGCGGTGATTTCTGGGAGACCGTGGCCAGCGACACGGATTCTTGTCTCGGACGTTCCTGCCCCTGGTTCCGCAAATGCTATTACCACCGGGCCAAGCACGAAGCCGGAATAGCTGATGTTGTAGTAACCAATCACTCCAAGCTGTTCGCAGACGTCAAGGCCGGTCATCAGCTGCTTCCGGCGTATGAGCACCTTGTTATTGATGAAGCCCATCATCTGGAGGATATTGCCGGCAAGCATCTGGGCATGCAGATGAAATACTTCACGGTAGCCCATACGCTTACACGCCTCTATAAGGACAGCAAAAGCGGACAGCTGCCCGTTCTGCGCCAGACCCTGCAGTCTTCAGGCAACGAACAGGCGGCTGAATGGAGCGGGGTGATCGACAGAATCTACCCGGATCTGCTTACGGTTAGGGAATCTTGGGATGCGCTTAGCGACAAGCTGTTTGCCTTGCTGCCTGAGCGCAGCGATGCCGCAGCAGGAGAAGCGGGACAGCTGGTTACGCGTCTTCTGCCGGGTGCTCAGCCCAAGGGCTGGGAAGAAATCACCGCACTGGAGAACACCCTGAACCTGAGCCTGAGCGAAATTATCCGCAGGGGCGACAAGATGCTCAGCGAAATGCGCGAATCGGAGAGCCAGTCGTCCTCGGACAGTCTGGTGACGGATATCGGCGGGCTTTTCAAGGATTTGGCTTCGATCCGCGAGCAGGTACGGTTTTTTATGAACCTGAACGACGAGAATATTGTCTACTGGATGGAGGGCAGCGGGAATTACCGCGGGAAATCGCTGCAGCTGTATGCTGTTCCGGTGGATGTCAGTGCCCAGCTCAAGGATCTGTTTTTCGATAAAAAGAAAAGCATTGTCCTGACCTCGGCCACATTGTCCGTGGATAAATCCTTTCAGTTCATGATAGACAATCTCGGCCTGGGCGAGTCCGCAGAACAGGGGCGTCTGATGACAGCGCTGCTGCCGTCGCCGTTTAAGTATCGCGAACAGGCGCTTCTCGTTATTCCGCGCGATTTTCCCAGTGTCAAAGGCAGTGTGGGCGATGCCCGGTTTGTCGATAAGCTGGTGCATTCGCTGGCGGAGGCTGCAGTGGCGACCCAGGGCCGGATGCTGGTGCTGTTCACATCTTATAAAATGCTGCGCCAGGTCTATGATCCTCTGAAGGAGGCGCTTGCCTCCCAGGACATCGCTGTTCTGGGTCAGGGTGTAGAGGGCGGAAGCCGCAGCAAGCTGATCCGGCGTTTTCAGGACAGTGCCGCCTCCGTGCTGCTCGGGACAAGCAGTTTCTGGGAAGGGGTAGATATTCCCGGTGAGGCGCTGACCTGTCTGGCTATTGTCAGGCTGCCGTTTCAACCGCCTAACCATCCGCTTGCTGAGGCGAAGGCTGAGCTGCTGCAGGCGCAGAAAAAGAACCCGTTTATGAAGCTGTCGGTTCCCCAGGCGGTCATCCGGTTCAAGCAGGGCTTCGGCAGACTGGTTCGCACTGCACAGGACCGGGGAATTGTTATTGTATATGATACCAGGGTTATCGAATCTTATTATGGAAAGTACTTCCTGTACTCACTCCCTGGACCCAAAATGGAGCATATGCTCACCGATCAGATGGTCCCGCGTATCGCCGAATGGCTTGAAGACGGCAGTGTGTCCTGATTCCACTATACGTTCAAATTTAATTATTTAGAAATTATGATTTTTTCTGTTGCGGAGAAGGTGTGCGCCGCAGGGGCTAGTCCAGAAATAACGGCAGAAATGCCGTTGTTGGAGCGTTGAAGGTCGGCTAGTCCAGAAATAACGGCAGAAATGCCGTTGTAAGAGCACCGCAGGCTGGCTAGTTTGTTCATGGATGTTGTACAGAGAATCATTCCTTAGGCGCCTTCTGTTTTGAAGGGGCGCCGGGAATGATTACTAATTAGCTGCAGCTCTTTAAATTTAAGGTTACGCTAACAATACTTTTAGGAGGAGAAAATATGAAATCGGATAAAATATCAGAGGCCGTGGTGCGCAGGCTGCCTGTGTACCTGCGTTTCCTGAACGATCTCCAGAAGCGTGAAATCTCCACCGTGTCTTCGCAGGAGCTGGGACAGAAGCTGGATCTGAATCCGGCGCAAATCCGCAAGGATTTGGCCTATTTCGGCGATTTCGGCAGAAAAGGCATCGGTTACGATGTATCGTATCTGATTGAGAAAATCCGCCATATCCTGAAGCTTGACCAGCAGATCAATGTGGCACTCGTGGGTGCAGGTAATCTTGGACACGCTTTATCCAATTACAATGCCTATTTGAAGGACACGATGAAAATCACCGCGGTCTTTGATTCCTATCCCCCCAAGATCGGGCAGAAAATCAACTCGCTGACGGTTCAGCCTATGGAAGAGCTGGGGAGCACAATCCGCGAGCAGGGCATCCGCATCGGCATTATCACTGTACCGGACAGCGAAGCGCAGAACGTTGCAGATATCCTGGTGGATTCAGGCATCGAGGCAATCCTCAATTTTGCACCGGTGATTTTGAAAACGCCTGCCAACATCCGGATTCATGCCGCTGATTTTACTACTGATTTGCAGAGCTTGGCTTATTATTTGCATGATGGAAAGGACGAGGCGGAAGATGAGCAGCAATAAAACTGTAATTGTAAATGGGCGTTTCCTGGTGCCGGGAACGGCGCAGCCTGTCCTTAGCGGTTATATGACTATAGAAAAGGATCTCATCACATACATAGGAGAAGTCAAGCCTGTCATAGAAGAAGGTACTCAGACCATTGACGGCAGCCGTCTGCTGTTCATGCCGGGTCTGGTCAATACCCATGGCCATACGGCGATGTCCCTGCTGCGCGGCTACGGGGATGATATGGTGCTGCAGAATTGGCTGCAGGAAAAAATGTGGCCTATGGAAGAAAAATTCACCGGAGACGATGTCTATTGGGGCACCGCCTTGTCTGTGCTGGAAATGCTGAAAGGCGGCACAACCACCTTCCTGGATATGTATGACCACATGGACCGTGTGGCCGAGGTTACCGAGCAATCAGGCATCCGTGCCGTGCTGATGCGCGGGGTGATCGGGCTCTGTCCGGAGGACGTGCAGAACCATAAGCTGGCGGAAGCGGTTGCTTTTGCGCGGAACTGGCACGGAAAAGCGGACGGAAGAATCACAACGATGATTTCACCGCATGCCCCGTACACCTGTCCGCCGGAGTTTTTTGTGAAGTTTGTGCAAGCCGCCCATGATCTGGACCTGCCTATGCATACCCACATGTCGGAAACCCGGCGGGAAGTCGAGCAGAATGCGGCCGATTACGGTTTGCGTCCGGTGGCGCATCTGGAGAAGCTGGGAATGTTCACCCGCCCGTCCCTGGTCGCTCATGGTGTTCATTTGAACGATGAAGAGATTGAGATTCTGGCCCGTTACCATGTAGGGGTATCCCATAACCCGGGCAGTAATCTGAAGCTGGCGAGCGGAGTAGCCCGGGTTCCTGAGCTGCTGCGTGCAGGAGTCACGGTATCGCTTGGCACCGATGGCGCGGCGAGCAATAATAATCTCGACATGTTTGAGGAGATGCGCCTTGCCGCCTTGATCCACAAAGGCGTGAGCGGTGACCCGACGGCGGTTCCGGCACAGGAAGCGCTGCTGATGGCGACTGAATACGGCGCACAGTCGATTTTTCTGGAAGGAGTCGGACGGCTTGCTCCGGGAATGAAGGCGGATTTCATTGCCCTGGATATCGACCAGCCGCATTTCCTGCCGCATACGGATCTCTTGTCCCATGCCGTTTACTCGGCAAGCGCCAAGGATGTTGCGCATGTCTGGGTGGACGGCAAGCAGGTTGTGAAGCATGGGCAGTGCCTGACGCTGGATGAGGAACAAATCCGCCGCAAGGCGCAGGAGACCTTTGAGGGCCTGCTGAAGCGGTAAATGAACATGATCGGTGAGGCATTTTGAAAGAAAGGGAGCTGTACTTTGAAGAAAAGAAGAAAATGGCTTCTGCTGGGGATACTCCTGGTTCTTCTCCTTCTGTTCGGACTAAGCCAGTTCTATGCTTATGTGATGAAAGACCAGTGGAGCGAACGCAGCGCAGCCACAGAGATTGCTGAAGCCAGAGCAGGACTGACAGAGGTGACCCGGGCCCAGAAGTCCGTCTGGGATGAAAATTCGATTTACTGGGTAATGACAGGCCGTAACGCAGCCGGGACGGAGCTGATGGTCTGGGTCCGCTTTACACGGGACGGCAAGCCTGCAGGGGGAGACAATGGTGTATACGCTGAAGAAGTGGCCAAAGGCATGTCGGAGCAGAAGATCCGTTCCATCATTGCCTCAGACTTACCAGGGAGCACCATTAAGCGCCTGCTGCCGGGTGTGTACAACGGAGAATATGTGTGGCAGCTGTTTTATAAGCTGGAGGGACGCTATTATTACAAGTTTTACCGTTTTGCGGACGGAAATGCGATTGGGGACGGCTACAGCCTGCCGAAAAAATAATAAGCGCACGACCCATATTGAGCGGGTGGACAAGTATTTGTCTGCCTGCTTTTTTAACATTTAGGAAATTAGCGTATTCAGTAGAGAGTCGAATATATCTGCGGGTATATATCTTTGAGGCAGAACCAGCAGCATCTGGTGATAAAGATGGGAATATCTTAAGCATCGCCAAAACGGCCGCAGCGCTAATCGTTGCGGTCGTTGCTGTCGATATAAGGGGAAACGGGCTGTCATTTTGCCCAAAAATTAGTACTGAAAATTTTAAATATATTCACACTTTTCTTCGAATTCGTATATACACCTGTGATATACTACTATTTGTACTACGGCATGCTTAAGAGCATGCTAGTCTCGGAAGAGCATTAGGCACGCTATTTAATAAAATTTATTATATTTTTTCACATTTTTCTTATCATTGAGAGGAGGACGTTTCTTGAAACTACGTCTTATGCCAGTACTGCTAACGTCTCTGCTGTCGGCTGCGCTTTTGTTTGGCGGCTGGTATTCCTACCGGGAGTTCGTGGTGCAGGAGCCGCTGCAAAAAATTGTCTCTGCTTATGAGGGAGTGAATGACTCCCATATCTCTATTAAACGCAATGAGGTCACTTTGAAACTTGATTTGCAGCCGGGCACTAAATTGCGCGAGCTGGTGCAGTATGTAAATACTGAAGGCAGATCGGCGATTGACGGCCGTACATTGAAACTGGATGTGGAGCAGCATTCCAGCGAACTGCTGGATGAATATTGGGACCAGGCGATGTTCTCGGTTGCTGAAGCCATGGAGAGCCGTAAATATACATTAATTCCTGCGAAGCTGGATGAACTGAAAGCCCAGAATTCCAAATACAGCAGTGTAACTGCAGCAACTGAAATTGATGACAATAACGTATATGTGAGCCTGAGCGACGGTAAGAAAAGCAAATTTATGATTTTGCCACGTGCTGCGGCAACGATGGGAGTGTGGAATAATGCCTAAGTTCTGGAAAGAGGTATTAATCGGATTTGTTCCTGTGCTGGTGATATTTATGGCTTTTGTCGGGATTAATATTTTCCCCGTGATCATCGCCGCAGGCATGGTTGGCGCACTTCTGCTCATTGCCCATCTGCGCGGGGGGCTGACCGTCAATGCCGGAGGAGACAAAAAACGTAAAAAGAACGGCCCGTCGAAGCTGACCTTTGAAGAAATCGGAGGACAGGACAATGCCAAGCAGGAGCTGCGCGAAGCGCTGGATTTCCTGATCCGCCACGAAGAAATCAGCAAGTTCGGCATCCGCCCGCTGAAGGGGATTCTGCTTACAGGCCCTCCGGGAACCGGGAAGACCCTGATGGCCAAAGCGGCAGCCCATTATACCAACTCCGTATTCGTAGCCGCATCAGGCAGCGAGTTCGTTGAGATGTATGTGGGTGTCGGCGCCGGACGTGTCCGCGATCTGTTCAAAGATGCGCGTGCGCGTGCCCTCAAGGAAAATAAACAAAGCGCGATTATTTTTATCGATGAAATTGACGTCATCGGCGGCAAACGCGAAGGCGGACAGCAGCGTGAATATGACCAGACGCTCAATCAGCTGCTGACGGAGATGGACGGGATTTACAACAATGATACGCCGCGCATCCTGCTGGTTGCGGCAACGAACCGCAAGGAGATGCTGGATTCGGCGCTGCTGCGCCCCGGCCGCTTTGACCGTCATATCCAGGTAGACATGCCGGACAAGAAGGGCCGCCGGTCCATCCTCGATCTGCATGCCCAGAACAAGCCGCTGCATGAAGAGGTCGACCTGGATAAGATCGCGGAAGAGGCTTATGGCTTCTCTGGCGCCCAGCTTGAGAGCGTGATGAACGAAGCGGCGATCTACATGATGCGCGAGAACCTGACCCAAGTGGAGCAGCGCCATCTCTCGCTCGCAATCGACAAGGTCATGATGGGCGAGAAGACGGACCGGGAAACCAACCACGAAGAGAAGAAGCGGGTAGCTATCCATGAGCTGGGACATGCCATTATGGCCGAGCTGCTGCGTCCGGGAAGCGTTAGCCAAGTTACGCTTACACCCCGTGGACAAGCGCTAGGCTACGTGCGGCATAATCCGCAGACCGAACAGTATCTGTACACTAAGGATTACCTGGAAAATCAGATTATGATTGCCCTGGGCGGCGCTGTGGCGGAAGAAATGTATTACGGCGGCCGAAGCACAGGATCACGAGGGGACTTTGACCAGGCGCTCAATATTGTGGAGACGATGATGAAGTCAGGGCTAACCTCTCTGGGCATCGCGAATCTGCAAATGGTTACCACAGAAGAATTAATGAAGGAAAACAGTAAAATTCTGGACGAGTTAATGGTACGTACGCATGAGCTGCTCGGCAAGCAGCGGAATGTATTTGATTACTCTCTTGACATTTTAATGAAAGAAGAAGTTCTCTCCGGAGAGCAATTTCGTTGTCAATTTCGTGACAGTGTCCTTTTACCGGCATAATTCTTTATGCCGGTTATTTTTTTTTACTTTTCAGACATGCTAAGATATTATTATATGTCGGGCTACTTATTTTTTACGACAGACAAGGTACAATACAAAAGTATAGATACCTGAAAGGATGGAGACTTTTAGATGAATTTTAAGAAAATTGGTGTCATCGGTGGTGGCACAATGGGTCAAGGGATTGCTGAAATGCTGGCAGCCAAGGGCCTGGATGTAATGCTGGTGGAGAAAACCGCTGAAAGACTGGACTATTCTTATGCAATGATCGAGACAAGTCTCGACAAGCAGCTGGAGAAGTGGGCAATTACCCAAGCCGAAAAGAAGCTTATTCTCAGCCGCATTCAAAAAGTGACACATTTCGCAGAACTCAGCTCTTGTGATATGGTGATTGAGACCATCACCGAAGACCTGGAAGCGAAGCAAAAGGTATTCAATCAGCTCGATCAGGTGTGTCCGAGCCACATTATTCTGGCCAGCAACACGTCTACACTCAGCTTGACTGAGCTTGCCAGTTCTACAATGTACCCGGAACGCGTCATCGGCATGCATTTCATACATCCGGTAGCGAAGGTGGATCTCGTTGAGATTGTGCGCGGACTGAAAACTTCCGACAGCACTTTTGAAGATACCAAAGCCTTTGTTGATGAAATTGTTGAGAAAAAAGGCGTAATGATTTACGAATCCCCTGGGTTTGTATCTTCACGCCTCATTTGCCTGTTCATTAACGAAGCTATGCATGTCCTGCAAGAGGGTGTGGCTTCTCCTGAAGATATCGACGATGCTATGCGCATCGGCTACCAGTTCCAGCATGGGCCGCTTGAAATGGCTGACCGTTTTGGTCTGGATTCCGTTCTTGCCGCCCTGGAAAATATGTTCCGTGAGTACGGTGAGCTGAAATACCGTCCTTCCACGATTCTTAAGAAAATGGTGCGCGCGGGACAACTGGGCATGAAATCAGGCGAAGGCTTCTTCAAGTATGACAAGGATGGTGACCGTATATGAATATTCTAGTTATTAACTCAGGCAGTTCTTCTTTGAAATACCAGCTTTACAATATGACTGATGAATCCGTGCTTGCCAAAGGTCTGGTAGAGCGCATCGGGATGGATTCCTCCATTCTGAACCATAAGCCGACCGGCAAACAGGAAGTTACCGAAGTCAGCGAAATTCTTGAACACAATACAGCGATCCGCAAAGTGCTTGCCTGTCTGACCGACAAGGAACACGGCGTAATCTCTTCGATCGACGAGATCAATGCTGTGGGTCACCGCGTAGTTCACGGGGGCGAATTCTTCAAGGCTTCCGCACTGGTTGATGCCGATGCCAAGACCAAAATCCGCCAGCTGTTTGACCTTGCACCGCTGCACAATCCGGCTGCAGTAATGGGGATTTCAGCAACTGAAGTGAACATGCCCGGCGTGCCGCAGGTTGTTGTTTTTGATACTGCATTCCATCAGACGATGCCTGAGAAGGCTTATATGTATGCCATTCCTAGAGTGCTGTACAACAAATACAAGGTCCGCCGCTATGGCGCACACGGCACATCCCATGATTTCGTCAGCAAAGCTGCTGCCGATTATCTGGAGCGTCCGTTGGAAGACCTCAAGATCATTACTTGCCACATCGGTAACGGTGCGAGCGTGACTGCCGTTGACGGCGGCCAGTCTATCGATACTTCAATGGGGATGACACCGCTTGAAGGTCTGATGATGGGTACCCGCAGCGGTGACCTGGACCCGGCTATCGTTCCTTATGTAATGAACAAGGAAGAGCTGTCCGTGGGTGAAGTCAATTCGATGCTGAACAAGCACAGCGGCCTTTTGGCTATTTCTGGCGTCAGCAGCGACATGCGTGATATTATTGATGGTGCGGAAAAAGGCGAGCCTAACTCTACGCTTGCTTTTGATATGTATGAGTACCGTCTGCGGAAGTATATCGGTTCTTACGCTGCAGCGATGAACGGGGTAGATGTAATCGTATTTACTGCCGGTGTTGGCGAGAATGCCGCCGTGCTGCGTGCCAAAGTGCTGAATAACCTTACGTTCCTTGGAATTGAACTGGATGCTGAAGCCAATAAGGTCCGCTCCGGTGATCCGCGCCGTATCTCTACGGTAGAGTCCAAGGTGCAGGTGCTCGTGGTTCCGACAAACGAAGAGCTTGTCATTGCACGCGATACGTATCGCATTGTGCAAGGAATTAACGGCTAAATCAGAGGAGAGATCAGTAGGCATGGCTAACAAGAGTGTAATCAAGAACGTGAATGAGCATGTTGGAGAGGCTGTTGTGATTGGATGTTGGGTCAATAACAAGCGTTCCAGCGGTAAAATTCAGTTCCTGCAGCTCCGGGATGGTACAGGCTATATCCAGGGCGTCGTGGTGAAATCGGAAGTACCGGAGCAAGTATGGGATGATGCCAAAAGCCTTACCCAGGAAAGCTCGCTGTACGTGACCGGAATCATCCGCGAGGAGCCGCGCAGTCAATCCGGTTATGAAATGACTGTAACGGGTATCGAAGTATTGCATCTTACAGAGAATTATCCGATCACCCCGAAGGAGCATGGCGTGGATTTCCTGATGGATCACCGTCATCTCTGGCTTCGTTCCGCGAAGCAGCGGGCAGTGCTCGTGATTCGTGCGGAGATCATCCGCGCGGTCCAGCAATTTTTCAACGAGAACGGGTTTACAAAAGTAGATCCGCCAATCCTGACGCCAACTTCGGCAGAAGGAACTACCAATCTGTTTCACACCAAGTATTTTGAAGAAGATGCCTATCTGACGCAAAGCGGACAGCTGTACATGGAAGCTGCGGCTATGGCGCTCGGCCGTGTCTATTCCTTCGGTCCGACCTTCCGTGCCGAGAAGTCCAAAACCCGCCGTCATTTGATCGAGTTCTGGATGATTGAGCCGGAAATGGCCTTCACCGACCATGAAGAAAGCTTGCGTGTGCAGGAGGAATTCATCAGCTTTGTAGTGCAGTCCGTGCTGAAGAACTGCCGTGCAGAGCTGGAAGCGGTTGGCCGCGATATCTCGAAGCTGGAGAATATCAAAGCGCCGTTCCCGCGGATCACCTATGATGATGCGATCAAGTTCCTGAATGAAAAAGGATATGAGATTGCCTGGGGTGAAGACTTCGGGGCACCGCATGAAACGGCGATTGCAGAAGCCAATGACAAACCGGTTTTCATTACGCATTATCCGGCCTCGTTCAAGGCATTCTATATGAAGCCGCATCCTGAACGCCCTGAGGTTGTGCTCTGCGCGGATATGATTGCTCCTGAAGGCTATGGGGAGATCATTGGCGGATCCCAGCGTATCGACGATCCGGCATTGCTCGAAGAGCGCTTCAAGGAACATAATCTTTCAATGGATGCCTACAAATGGTACATGGATCTGCGCACATATGGTTCTGTGCCGCACTCCGGTTTCGGTCTTGGACTTGAACGGACGGTGGCCTGGATTTGCGGTTTGGACCATGTGCGGGAAACGATTCCGTTCCCTCGTACGTTGTACCGTCTGTACCCATAGGCTGGCAAAGGGGGCTGCGCATGGACGGCAAAGCATGGAATGCCTGGGGCGAAGGCGTGTCTTTTGGCCTCCAGAACGGGATGGCCGTCATTCCTTACGCGCTCTTGAAGTATTACCGGAAGCTGAACTTGACCGGCAGTGAAGCGATGCTGCTGATTCATCTGCTCTCTTTCCGCCAAGTGGAGGGAATGGAGTTTCCTTCCCTGGAGGAACTGCAGACGGTGACGGGGCGGAGTATTGCAGCAATAGCAGGAGAACTGCAGAAGCTTATGAAGGAAGGCTTCATCAGCATTGATGAAGACATCGATGAGCTGAGAGATATCCACTATGAACGCTATAATTTCTCCGGATTGTACGGCAAGCTTGGCGCATTTTTGGCAGGAGCTGCTCAGGACCCGGCCCAGGGCAGCAGCAAGCCTGCTGGCACTGTGCCAAGCCTGCATGCCGGAGCTCCTGCTCCGGATGGCGGATACGGCAGAGCGTTCACTTCTGCAGCGGGCAAGGACGCTGAAGAGAACCGCAGTCTGTTCACCATTTTTGAGAAGGAATTCGGACGTCCGCTGTCCCCGATGGAATGTGAAACCATCTCCGGCTGGGTAGACCAGGACAATTACCCGGAAGAATTGATTCTGCTGGCTCTAAAAGAGTCCGTATTCGCCGGAAAGATTCATTTCCGCTATATTGACCGCATCCTCCTGGAGTGGGCCCGCAACCGGGTAAAAAATGCCCAGGATGTCAAAACCTATACCCAGAAGTTCCGCGGTGGCGGAAGATAAAAGGATTCCCGGAAAGACATTATAGCGCACAGCGAATTAGTCTAATATTTAATAAAAAACACCCGTACTTTACCTGGCTGTCTCAGCCTGGAAGTACGGGTGTTTTCGATTTGAGATTTATAGATTCGCTTATGGTTTTACATGATCCATCGTTTATGAGAGCTCTTTTTCAAGGGCCAGACCCATTTCACGGGAGCGTTCGGCACAGCGGTTCACAGCGGAAATTACCGTCTCGAAGAAATCACCCTTCTCAAGCACTTCAAGAGCTGCTTGGGTGGAGCCGTTCGGCGAGGTCACTTTTTTGCGCAGGGCGGCTGGTTCTTCACCGGTCTGCTGCACCATTCGGGCCGCGCCAAGGACAGTCTGAACCGTAAGCTCTCTGCTCTGTTCAGCCGGCAGGCCTCCACGGATTCCAGCGGCGATCATCGCTTCCATCATGTAATAAATGTACGCTGGACCACTGCCCGAAATCCCCGTCAGGGTCTCCATACGCTCTTCATCAATGACCGAGGTTAATCCGACAGCCTCGAAGATATTGAGCGCCGTCCGGCGGCTCTGCTCGTCCACCTCTTTGGAGTATGCGATGCCGGTTGCCCCCAGCCCAATGGAACTGGATGTATTAGGCATGGTGCGGACTACCGGCTGGGACTTGCCGAGCAAGCCCTGCATCGTACGGATGGTCATCCCGGCGATCATGGAAATCACCAGCTGATCCGGGGAGAGCAGGGGGCCCAGGCTGCGGAGAGCCTCGGCAGCATCCTTGGGTTTCATGGCAAGCACGATGACCGGGGCTGTGCGGAGATATTCATTTTTTTGTTCAGGGTCGTTGCTGCCAAGGACCCCGTACCGGCTGCGCAGCTCGCTCAGGCGTTCACTGCTGCTGCGGTTCAGCATCACGATATTGCCGGACTCCACGACATTGCGGGCAATCATCCCGCGCACAATCGCTTCCGCCATCGAACCCGCCCCGTAAAAAACAATCTGGTGATTAAGTAATGGAATTGCAGGCTGCTGACACATGGCTATTTGTCCCCCTAAAAGTTTGTGAGCGATATAATTTGAACTTGAATCATTACCCAAAATGAAGCCTATTCAGATTTCAAGTTCAATCTATATAGGCTTCACAGTAATTATTGCTTATCCCCGGATTTGTCCAGAGCCGTGAATTTTGTATTTGGATGATGTCAGCGCCGGCAGTCCCATAGGGCCGCGGGCATGCAGCTTCTGGGTGCTGATGCCGATCTCTGCCCCGAATCCGAACTCAAAACCGTCGGTGAAACGCGTTGAGGCGTTATGGTAGACAGCGGCGGCATCCACTTCCTGCAGGAAACGCTCGGCGTTTCCGACATCCCTGGTTACAATACATTCGGAATGCTTGGTGCTGAATTCGGCAATGTGCTGCAACGCCTCGTCCAGGCCACCGACAATTTTGATGTTAAGAATATAGTCATTGTATTCGGTGGCAAAATCTTCTCTGGCCGCAGGCAATGCCCATGGAATCAGAGCTGTGGTCTCCGGGCAGCCCCGCAATTCCACAGGGATCTTGCGGAAGGCTTCTGCTAAAGGAAGAAGATGCTCCGCAGCATAGTCCCTGTGGACCAGCAGCGTTTCCATGGAGTTGCAGACAGAAGGGCGCTGGGCCTTGGCGTTCAAGCTGATGGATAATGCCATTTCCGGGTCAGCGCCGGCATCAAGGTAGGTATGGCATATGCCTGCTCCCGTTTCGATGACGGGTACTGTGGCGTTGAGTACGACGTTCTGGATCAGCGCGCTCCCGCCGCGTGGGATTATGACATCAAGCAGTCCATTCAGCTTCAGCATTTCATCCACGGAGGAGCGGTTCGGATCTTCGATCAGCTGCAGCGCCTGGCTTGGAATAGCCGTTTCGTCAAGTGCCCGGTGCAGCACTTCGATAATTTTGCGGTTGGATGACAAAGCGGAGGAGCCGCCGCGCAGGACAACGGCATTTCCGGTTTTCAGACATAAGCCGGCGGCATCTACGGTTACGTTGGGCCGCGCCTCATAGATAATGCCGATGACACCCAGCGGAACGCGGATCTTTTCGATATACAGCCCGTTTGGACGTTCGAAGGTTTCCAGGCGGTCGCCAATAGGATCCGGAAGCCCGGCTATTTGCTGAAGCCCTTCTGCGATGCCTGTGATCCGGCTGACATCCAGTGCCAGACGGTCCAGCATCGATTCAGGAGTGCCGCCCAGCCGTCCACGCTCCAAATCTTCAGCATTGGCGGCGATAATGGCTGGGGCTTCACGGATCAGGGCTTCTGCCATGATCCGCAAGGCCTCATTTTTGTCTGCAGTGCTCAGGCTGGCCAGCACACCTGCAGTTTCTTTAGCTAATGCTGCCTTGTTAACAACCTCACTCATATTAACCCTCCTAAAAGATTTGTTAGCGCAACGTAATCCATTCATCACGGTGGATGACCTCCAGCCGGTGAACCTCGCCCAGCTTCGGCACAATCTGATTGCTGGGCAGCCCCTGGATCGTGCGCAGCTGGGAGTCGTCGTAATTCACAATTCCCCGCCCGAGCAGCCTGGCGTCCGGACCAAGGACCTCTACCACATCACCGGAATGAAAGCTGCCTTCGATCCGCTTAACCCCAACCGGCAGCAGGCTGTGCCCGCCATGGAGCAGCGCTTCTACTGCACCTTCATCTACATACAGGGAGCCCAGCGGGGTGGACATGAAGCCAAGCCACTGTTTCTTAACCGGCAGGGAAGAGAGCGTGGTGTCAAAATAGGTACCTTTGCCGGTGCCTGCCGCTGCCAGCTGCAAATCGCCGGGTTCGGTTGCTCTGCCTACAAAGACGGGGACTCCGCCGCGTGTGGCGATTTTGGCCGCATCGATCTTGGAGCGCATGCCGCCAGTGCCTACACTGGAGCCTGCTCCCCCGGCAATGGCATAAATCTCCGGGGTAATCTCCTCAACACGCTCATACCGCGTGGCTCCCGGATGCTTGCGCGGATCTCCGCTGTACAAGCCGTCCATATCCGTCAGAACGAGAAGATGGGAAGCTTTCAGGAGATTGGCCACCAGCGCGGACAAGGTGTCGTTATCACCGAATTTCAGCTCATCTACCGAAACGGTATCATTTTCGTTGAATATGGGCACAGCTCCCTGCCGGAGCAGCTCTTCTACCGTCATTACAGCATTATTCATGGCCCGGCGGCTGCAAAAGTCGGTCCTTGTCAGCAGGATCTGCGCGGTAGGAATGCCATATTCCGCAAAAGCCTCCTGATAGGCCTGCATCAGCATCACCTGGCCCACCGCTGCCGCCGCCTGCTTCTCATGCAGCAGCTTGGGGCGTGCGGGATATCCGATGGCCCGGAATCCGGCAGCTACAGCTCCGGAGGTAACCAGCAGCACTTCACAGCCGTCCTTCTGCAGCCCGGCGATTTCAGCGGCAAAGAAAGCAACCGCTTTACGGTTCAGCCCGCCTTCAGGTCCGGTAAGCGAGCTGCTGCCGATTTTGACCACGATTCTTGTCGTCAATGTCATTCACTTCCTTCTTGATTTTACAATATTTCACGCTGGAAATGACAAAAAGCCCCCATCCTTAGACTTAGCAAAGGACGAAAGCTTGTTAACTTCCGCGGTACCACCTTCATTGATGAGGGTTCATCCGACTTCATTCTCATAACGGGAGTTTCCGTCCTGCCGGGGCAGGCCGCTCGGGGATAGGAATTCTGAACGGACAACCGCGGTGAATTCTTCCAGCCTGCCGGAATTCACTCTCTGAGCGCGGATAATCGTCTATTCGTACTGGTCCCGTCAACACGTTTCACTGTTTGACATTTAGAATACCATGGAGAAGTCAGGTTTGCAAAGAGTCCCGGCGGTAATATTTTTTCCAGGAGCGCAGACGTGAATCTGATGTTTATCCTATGGGGGATGGGGTAAAATACTTATAATCTGTTACCAGGAGGTGGATAGACTTGGGTAAGAACAACAACGTCCAGCAGGAACAGAAGCGAAATTCCATAGAAGCAGCCGAGGTTCAAAACAAGGCGATGCGGGAATTTGTTGAGGAGAACACCGTGGATTCACGCACAAAAGGTCTGGTCGACGAGAGCACAGCCCGGTTGTCCGATGATCAGAACCGCCTGATCACACAGCATAATCTGCGTAAATAAGCAGCAGGCCGAAACGGCTGCGGAGCTCTCGGCAAGAGGCGTTCCGTTTCAATGAGAGATAGTAAGAACCGTTATGGTGCTCGCTATGTAAAGCTTCATTTATTTAAAAAGCCCTTCCAGCCACATAGGTGAGCCGGAAGGGCTTTACTTATAACAGGAAATTATTCAATACCAAAAATGTGGACAGCCTGGAAGTTTAGCAGTGTAAAGAAGAAGCCTGTGTTCTCTGTAGTGTTAACCCTCGAAAATCTTGCACGGAATACAACAAAGTGTGTCTTAAGCAGACCGAATGGATGAACATCTTGTACGTTGTACAACAAATGCGGATCTCATAACCTCCAAATACCTTTGGACGAATTTATAGCGAACAACGGCAGAAATACCGTTGTTGGAGCGCCGAAGGCCGAGGTCAAATATCCTAATTCCAACTCACACTTGCTTACCGGTTTCTTCGCAGGTGCTAGTTGGAAAAAGGGACCTTATTTTTCCGGAAATCAAGAAATCCTGAGAGTGAAGTGGAAAAAGTAAATCTAATTGGGCCACTTTTCTTGTCTAATGGCGGAATTAGCGGAATTAGTGTCCCTTTTTCCACTTCATCTGCCCAAGGACAGGGTACTCCGGCAAATTAGTTAACCTTTTTCCACTTAAAGCGTTGCCATGGGTTCATGGGGAGTCGTTCTCCAGGCAACGCTAGAATCAAGACCGCTGCACTGTCCTGTGGAGGACGGCACAGCCCCTTCTACTTGTAGAGAAGCTTTTTTTTGCGAAAACACACGCCTTGCCGGGCTGTTTCGGACTCAATCCGTTAAATCGTATGCTACTCCACGGAAAGACCTTTGACCGTCGTTCTGAACGTTTCCATAAAAGCCTCCGCTGCGTGGGATAAATAGCGGCCCCGCCGGTAGGCCACAACCAGTGTTCGGCTGGGCACCGGATCGGCCAGCGGCAGGTATACAGGAACAAATTCACTGCGCGGCGCCCGGGCGATAAAATGGGGAACCAGCGTCACACCCATTCCGGTAGCAACGAGCGATTGAACTGTCTCCATATTATTGCTCTCAAAGACAATACGCGGCTCAAAACCGGCTGCACGGCATAATTCCACGGTCATTTTACGGAAGCCCTGGCCTTCTTTAAGCACAATAAACGGTTCATCCCTTAATTCCTCCAAGGCAGTGCGGATCTCTGAGGCGCTTCGCGAAGCGAGGGGATGCTCTGGAGGGACGGCGAGGTCAATCCGCTCTTCTCCCAGCACCTCGTAAGCAAGTGTAGGGATCTCCAGCGGCAGAGAAAGCAGGCTCAGGTCGGTTTGGCCGCTGGCGGTGAGCTTTTCCAGGTTCATGGAGGAGTCCTCCAGCAGGGTAATTTCAACCTCGGCGTATTTACTTTTGAATACGGGAAGTACATGCGGCAGCAGATGGGCACCGGTGATGGGCATGCTTCCTACAACCACACGTCCTGTCCGCAGCTGGGAAATATCCGACATCTCCTGGCGCAGCAGCTCCACGGCATCAATAATCGTCTGGGCCTGCTCCACAAACTTCTCCCCGGCGTGCGTAAGTTCTACTGAGCTGGTGTTGCGCTGGAACAGGAGGACACCCAGCTCTTTTTCCAGTTTTGAAAGCTGCTGGCTGAGTGAAGGCTGGGCGATATGCAGTTTGTCCGCTGCCCGGGAAAAATTCCGCTCTGCCGCAATTTGCAGGACATATTGCAACTGTCTGAGTTCCATAAACAGATTCCTCACCTTGAAATAGTTTGTCGCTTATAAGTATAACCTATAAATACTGTTATTAGTATAGGTGGTATTGCCGAGCAGGATGAGCCAGAAATACGACAGCCGATGCTCAAGCCAAAGGTTATCCATTGCCTGCAACTGCAATACCAGAGAAGCTTCTGGCTCCCAAAGTGACGCCATAATTTGTAGTTACGCTAATGATATAGCGGATTTGGCCTGCGAGCACATCGGCAGCGGGAGGGAAATCAACGGCCGTAATACCGGCCATCTCATACGTCAGCTCCGTCATCGCCTGAGATGCAGGCTTTTGATAGACAGTAGTAAAGATCTGGGCTGAATTTCGGAAGATGGTAAAAGTGACATCAGGAACAATCGCAGGGTTGGACGAGATAGCCATAGTCAGGCGGGCATAGGCGTTAAGTGTCACCCGCACCAAGCTTGCATTGCCGGGGGCAATACCACCTGTCTGCAGCCCGATATCGCCAAAAATATAAGGGAATGAAGAGGAAGATAATGAAACTCCCGGCTGATCCGCAGCGCTGTCCTGGGAAATCCGCATATCTAAAAACTGAATGCCCATTTGTGATTCACCTGTCCTCTCATGTTAGTTGGTACAGCTTATGAGGGAGAATGATAGATTGCTTGGACCATTTTTAATAAAAAATGAAGGCAGGTCTGATGCTTATAGGCCAAACCTATGACTTTTATAGAAATCATATCTTGGAATTATAAACACCGCGATGTTATATTTAGATCATTCAAGAGAGACTCCACTTTCTCTTCCAATGAACGATTCTACTTTATGAGGTGAAGACATGGGCAACAAGACAATGTTTGAAAAGATTTGGGACAATCACGTAATCCATCAGGAGGAAGGCAAGCCAAGCATCATTTACATCGATTTGCACCTGGTGCATGAGGTTACATCCCCGCAGGCTTTTGAAGGGCTTCGCCTCAGCGGCCGCAAGGTGCGCCGTCCGGGTCTTACTTTTGCGACTATGGATCATAACGTTCCCACCAAGGACCGTTACAATATTACCGATCCTATCTCCAAGCAGCAGATTGATACATTGTCGCAGAACTGCCGCGATTTTGGCGTAAAATTGTTCGACCTGAACGATATTGACCAAGGCGTAGTCCATGTTATGGGTCCGGAAATCGGTTTGACTCATCCCGGCAAAACCATCGTCTGCGGCGACAGCCATACATCTACACATGGCGCATTCGGTGCGCTGGCATTCGGGATCGGCACCAGTGAGGTTGAGCATGTGCTGGCGACCCAGTGTCTGCAGCAGTCCAAGGCCAAAACGATGGAAGTCCGTTTCACGGGCAAACGCAATCCCGGCGTAACCGCCAAGGATATGATTCTTGGTGTCATCGCCAAGTACGGCACTGATTTTGCAACAGGTTATGTTATTGAATATACCGGGGAAGCTATCCGTGAGCTGTCGATGGAAGAACGCATGACGGTCTGCAACATGTCGATTGAAGGCGGGGCAAGAGCGGGGCTGATCGCTCCGGATGAGACCACCTTCAACTATCTGCGCGGACGCCAGTATGTGCCTCAGGGCGCAGCCTATGAAGCTGCGGTTGAAACCTGGAAGGAGCTTGTCAGCGACGAAGGTGCCCAGTATGATACCGTTGTTGAATTTGATGTGGAAACATTGATTCCGCAGGTAACCTGGGGAACCAGCCCGGGTATGGGTACGAATATTACCTCCACTGTGCCGAACCCGGCGGATTTCACGACGGAGAACGAACGCAAAGCGGCTGAAAAAGCGCTTGAGTATATGGACCTGGTACCGGGAACGCCGATTTCCGAAATCGGTATTGACTATGTCTTCATCGGCTCCTGCACGAATGGACGCATTGAAGATCTCCGCGCTGCGGCTGAAGTAGCCAAGGGCCATAAGGTGTCGGATAAGGTTACAGCCATTGTGGTACCGGGATCGGGACGCGTGAAGATGCAGGCCGAGAAGGAAGGGCTTGACAAAGTATTTACAGAAGCGGGGTTTGAATGGCGCGAAGCGGGCTGCAGCATGTGCCTGGCCATGAACCCGGATGTCCTGCAGCCTGGACAGCGCTGCGCATCCACCTCGAACCGGAACTTTGAAGGACGTCAGGGACGCGGCGGACGCACGCATCTCGTATCTCCTGCCATGGCGGCTGCGGCTGCGATCAAAGGCCATTTTACCGATGTCCGCGACTGGAACTACAAGGCGGAAGCCGTCAACGCATAGAACTTGAGAGAGCAGGAGGAACTAATCATGGAAGCATTCAAAAAATTAACCGGAATCGTTGCCCCGGTAGACCGGGTAAACGTAGATACGGACGCTATTATCCCTAAGCAATTTTTGAAACGGATTGAACGCACGGGCTTTGGACAATTTTTGTTCTACGAATGGCGTTTTGACGAAGCCGGAAATGACAATGCTGCGTTTGAAATGAACAAACCCCGCTACAAAGGGGCTTCGATTCTGATCTCGCGGGCCAATTTCGGCTGTGGCTCCTCACGTGAGCACGCGCCTTGGGCCATTATGGATTACGGCTTCCGGGTTGTCATTGCCCCTTCGTATGCCGATATTTTCTACAATAACTGCTTCAAAAACGGGATTTTGCCGATTAAACTGTCGGAATCCCAGGTAGATGAGCTGTTCAAGCGTACAGCAGAGCACGATGGCTACAAATTGACAGTGGATCTGGAAAATAACCTGCTCAGCGATGATCATGGACTCAGTATTACCTTTGAGCTGGATGAGCACCGCCGCCAGTTCCTGCTGCAGGGGCTGGATGATATCGGTCTGACGCTTCAGCATGCGGACGAAATCGCCGCCTATGAGGAACGCCACGCTGCCAAGCTGTTTGCATAAGAAAAGTCAACATAAAAACTTTACAAGATTTACACAAAACTTCTATTTCCGGGTGTCGGAAATAGAAGTTTTTTTGCTATAATCGATATATTCATTGCCCGAGAAGGCAACTTTTGGAGATTTCAGTCGTCTTAATCTTATCGAAGCATCTAACATTTGCCAGAAGGAGAGGAAAGGATGAGAAGAGCCGGACAACGAGTGCTATTTCTATTGCTGCTGCCACTGCTACTGCTATCATTCGCCGGCCATGAAGCCGCAGCTGCCGGGAACAGCGCGGGCAGAATTGTTATGGACAACAGGGAGCTGGAAATCCCCAAGGGAATCACATTAGAGAATGTAAATGGAAGCGTTATGATTCCCATCCGGGTAGTTGTTGAGAATTTGGGATTTGAGGTGCTCTGGGAGCAGAAGTCCCGCAAAGTAACGGTCCAGCAGGACGGCAAAAGTGTACAACTGGCTGTGGGCAGCAAAACGGCCGATGCCGATGGAGTTACACTGGCACTGAATGCGGCACCGAAGCAGACGGGCGGAACGGTATTGGTGCCTATCCGTTTTGTCAGTGAGCAGTTCGGGCTGAAGGTGGGCTGGGACAACAGTGACAAGACCGTCTACCTGAGCGGAGGGGCCGCCGGCAGCACAGCAGCTCCAAGCAGTCCCCAGCCTTCTGCTGCACCGGACCCGACAGCTGTGCCGGGGCCAACCTCTGTTCCGGCAGACAGCCAAGGGACAGATGGAGATATTGTAACGGGAGTGACAGAACCTACTCCTACGCCGATTCCTGGCAGCGCGGGTACGGCTGCCGGTTCGCCGCAGGTCATGGGTGCGGTGTTCAGCGAGAACCGGCTGATCATCTCTGTGGCAGGGGCAGCTAAGCCAAATGTGACCCAAATGGGCAGCCCCGACCGGATTGTCATTGATTTTCCGGGCGCTGTCTTTGCCCCCGATTTTGCGGGCAGCTTTCCGGGAGTTTCCACCAGCGGAAGCCCTCAGGGCAAGCTCGATGTCAGCGGATATCCGCTGGTGACCGAAGTGCGTTACGCGCTCTTCAGTGTGAGTCCGCCCACCGCCAGATTTGTAATCCAGACCGTTGGCAGCCAGCCTTACCAGGTGAGTAAGGATGATAGTACAGGACTGGTAACCGTTGACTTGAATGCTGTAAGCAGCGGAACACCTCCCACAGGGGGGACAGGGCTCAGCGGCAAGCCGGTAGTCGTACTTGACGCCGGTCATGGCGGCACTCAATCCGGAGCCGTCAGTCTTACAGGAAAGCTCGAAAAAAACTTCAACCTCGCTGTGATTCAAAAGGCAGGCGCGCTGCTGATGCAGGCAGGACTGGTTGACGTAATATTCACCCGCACAGAGGATGTTACGCGTGGACTGCAGGAGCGTGTGGATATTGCGGAAAGGGCAAAGGCCAATCTGTTTATATCCGTCCATGGCAACTCGTTGCCTGCAGATTACCCGAACAGGAATAAAGTTAATGGGAGCGAGACTTATTATTCACGGGCGGAAAGCCTGCCGCTTGCCCAGATTATGCACAAACACCTGGTTGCGGCGACAGGGTTCAAGGACAACGGGATAAGAAGCAAAAGTCTGCACGTCACGAGAGAAAGCAGCATGCCGGCAGTGCTTCTGGAGGTCGGTTACCTTACTAATCCGGGAAATGAATCGGCTATGTACAGTGAACAGCTTCAGGACAGCCTGGCCCGGGAAATTGTTGCCGGAATTATGGAATATCTCGGCTTGTAACGGGACTCTACCGGATGATGCAAGAGAGGAAATAGGTTTGGATATGGTATATATTCGCAACTTTTAAGGAAACCCGGCGTCTAATCATTGTCGAAGGCTGTCAGGCAAACTGGCATCATGAACGCTTTTTTTGGGCGGAATACTAGATTCTTGAGGTGAAGAATGAAGAAATTTGCTTTTATGCTGTTGCTGCTGCTCTTTGTAGTTGTTCTGCCGGGGCAAGGACATGCCGCTGGCGGGAGCAACAAGATTTTTCTCGATGGCAAGGAGCTGACGGCAGGACTTGACGTTCCAGTTGAAAATGTGAACAACTCCATTATGGTGCCGCTAAGAATGATTGCCGAGAACCTGGGTTACCAGGTGAATTGGGATCAGAAGAGCAAGACGGTTACAATTGAACAGCAAGGCAAGACCATCAAGCTGATTGTCGATCAGACTGCGGCTTCCGTCGATGACAAGACCGTAGTACTGACGACAGCGCCGCTGCTTAGGAGCGACACGACGTTAGTACCGATCCGGTTTATCGGTGAACAGTTTGGCCTGAAGGTTACCTGGGACAATACAACCAAGGTTGTAAATCTTATTACCCCGGAAATTCCCGACAGCACCAGCAATACGGGAGAAAGTTCCGGAGACGGCGGGACAAGCGTGGCCGTGCCTCCGGTGGATACAACGGCAAATCTAACCATGGTCAATGGCATCAGCTTTAGTGAAAACCGGCTGACCATTGCAATGGATGGGAATTCGCAGCCAGTGGTATCCAAAGTAACCGGGCCGGACCGCATTGTCATTGATCTTCCGAATGCCACGTTCTCAGATGTATTCGGAACGGGGCAGGTGCTGAGTCCGGATCTGAACGGCTCGCTTGCCGTAACAGATTATCCGGATGTTTCAGGAGTGCGCTATTCGCTTTACAGCACTAATCCGTACACCGTTCGGTTTGTGATTGATTTGAATAATGCCAAGAATTATAGTGTTAATGTATCGGGAGATGTCTCCAAGCTTGTCGTCGTGGATTTGAACGCGGCAAGCACTGACGACCCAGCCACCTTACCCGGCAACAACGGACGTAAGCTTGTGGTGCTGGATGCGGGGCATGGCGCCAAGGATTCCGGGGCAGTCGGGGTTACAGGCAAATACGAGAAAAACTTCAATCTGGCCGTTGTCCTTAAGGCGGCTGCACTGCTGAAGCAGGAAAACAAGGTTGACGTCGTGCTTACACGCAGCGATGATACTTTCCTGGAACTGAAGGAACGGGCAGGAATGGCCAATAATCTCAAAGCCGACCTGTTTATATCCGTTCATGCGAACAGTGGGTCATCATCTGCGGCCAGCGGCTCGGAAACCTATTATCAGCGGGCGGAGAGCAAGGCTCTGGCGAATGTAATGCATAAGTATCTGGTCCAAGCTACCGGGTTAAGCGACAGGGGAGTTCGTTATGGTAACTTTCATGTGATTCGGGAGACTACTATGCCTGCCGTGTTGCTGGAGGTCGGCTATCTGAGCAATAAGGGAGACGAAGCCCTGTTATTCTCAGAAGATCTGCAGAACAAGGTAGCCGCTGGCATGGTCGCCGGCATTAAGGAATATCTCAAATTATAGCAGCAGCCAAGCGGCACAGCAGGGCCGCAAAGTCAGCTTCGGCCTCAGCAGGTCAAAAAGGCTTTGCGGCCCTGTCTGCCCATATTCATCCAGAGGGGGTAATTGTTGATGAACAAGAAATTGACATATGCAGGTATTGCAGCTTTGCTTCTGCTTGTGATATCCGGCTGCGGAGATAAACCTACAGCAGCTCCAGCCAATGAACAAGGGCAAGATTCCACAACGGTTGTCAATGGCGCAGGCAGCAATGAAGGAGGAGAGGAAGCTACGGCTACCGCTACTGCAACGGTATCCCCATCTGCATCCGCTCAACCGACAGCAGAACCTACTGCCTCCCCTGCAGCTACAGAGCAGCCGACAGCACCAGCCAAAAAGAGCCAAAGCATTTCTGTGTACTATACGGATCCTCAGCAAATGGAGCTGGTTTCTGCCAAGACAGATATAAGCTATGCAGATGCTGTGGAGAAATACAGTGAGGCATATAAATCACTGCAGAGCAGCAGCAATCCTGATCAAGTGCCTTTATGGGGAAAAATTGAGCTTAAATCGCTTAAATTCACTGACGGGCAGATTATTATGGATATCCATAAGCCGGATGAGGCACAGCTTGGGGCAGGCGGCGAAGCTTTTGCCATCAGCGCGCTGGCCCAAACCCTCTTTCAATTCGAAGAAGTGAAGAGCGTTGAGGTTCTAGTGGACGGTGAGCAGGTGGAAAGTCTCATGGGCCATGTGGACCTGGAACATCCGCTTACCAGAGAGAACAGCGGTTTGTAAGGAAAATGCAGGAATAGGCTTGCTGACTGGCGAAAGTACTTAAATTACTATATAAAGCGAATTTGAAAACTAACAAAAGGGAAAAGGGTGGAGGGGAAGTTTGGAACTGGAGGAGCGAATGCGTCCGCCTTTGTCTGCGGATTTCCACCGCGAACAGCGGTATACAATCAAGAAATCTGCAGACAACAGCGGCCGGAAGTCCAAACATTCCCCGTAGTCCCGACGAAGTCCCTTATGTAAAGATCTTAAGTTCACTATATATAGCAGTCTTTTAAATTGATCCATAGAGAGGGGAATAACCTATTGTCCGGGCAAAAAAGGTCAAAACGTTCAATTCATACTTACTCCAGCAAAGCGGCAGCCGCAATTCTGGCCGGCACGATGGTGCTCGGCGGAGCAGGTGCGGCTTTTGCTGCACCTGCTGCACCGGCAGCAACCTCTGGAGCAAATAATGGTTCTGCTCCAACAGCCGCAGCAGGAATTTTTACCGATGTAAAAAATGGCTTCTGGGCCGAAAAACATATCTATAAGCTCGCTTCTCAAGGGATTGTTGTAGGTAATAACGGTCTATTCCGTCCCGGGGATTCCGTTACCCAGCAGGAAGCAGTGCTGATGGCGCTGCGTTTCATGAAGCTGCAGGGCAATGTCCAAAGCGATTCCGATGTAGTTTTTCCAACGGATTTCAAAGTAACCAACTATTATAAGCCTTATGTGGTGCTTGCTTTCCAGCAGGGGTTGCTGGACAAAGCGGCAGAAATGGCGCCTGATAACCTCAAAACCTCCTGGGGAGAACGTAAAGCCAGCCGTGAATGGGTAGCAGAGCTCCTGATCCGGGCACTCGGCAAAACTACGGAAGCCGCTGCTGTATCGGGCAAACCTACCGGGTTCGCAGATGATGCGAAGGTTGCCGCCAACAAACGGGGGTATATTAATGCCGCAGTAGGTCTGGGGCTGGCCAACGGGCTGGACGGCAACCGCTTTGATCCGCAGGGTGCTGTAACCCGGGCGCAATTGGCCACCTTCTTCAGCCGGGCAGAAGCACACAACACGCTGGATTATGACAACACTGTCAAAGGGACCATCAGCGCAATGCAGGACGGAAAATTGACGCTGTTCAACAATGGCAGCACATCTGTATTCAATGTAACCTACAGCACCGCCTATTTTACCAGTACGGTTGATACCAGAATTAATTTTAGCGATCTTAAGCCATATACCAAAGTGACTGTCATTGGAGCTACCTATAATGCCGCTTATGTAGAAGTGACAGATCCGGTCCAGCAGGTACAAACTATTGAAGGTGTATTTGCCAAAGTTACTCCAGGAACGATCTGGCTGGATTCTCCAACCGGATACGACCAGTACAGCTATGATGGAAGCACCGCCTTTGTGGATGTGAACGGTGCTGCCATTTCCGCCTCCTCGATTACAGCTGCCAGCAAGATTGCGCTGCTTCGGGAAACGTTCAGCGGTACGGGCAAGATCGTGAAAGTACAGGTGACCTCGGGAATTGTCAATAAAACGGCAAATGGAACCATTCAAAGTGTAGATAATGCAGCAAAGAGTATTACGTTCAAAACAGCAGAGGGTGCAACTGAAACCTTCAAATGGGAGGATGGCACGACCCTGTTCAGTTCACAAAATGCAGTGCTGCTGCCGGCTGATCTGAAGGCGGGGGCTGCCGTCAAGTATACAGTCAAAGATAATCTGATCCGGACAGTGGAAGTAACATCCGGTGTGGAACGTACTGTCCAGGGAGCGATTACTGAACTGACAAACTCAACGATTGTCTACAAAAAGGCTGATGGTACACGTGAAGTGAATCTGCTTGGCACATCGCCAGCCGTCATCATTCCCGGCGTTGCCTCACCGGGTATCGGAGATCTGGTCGCTGATGCAACGGCCGGAGACAATGTACAGCTCACCTTGAACAGCAGTGACCAGGTGACCAAAATTGAAGTTTTGAGCCGGCAGATCAGCCAGTTCACCGGTGCAACTGTGGTCGATTACAGTGCAAAAACCCAGCTTCTGACTGTTACAGACAGCAGCGGCAAAGCACAATTGGTAAAGATCGATGCGAATACGAAACTTGCTTATGATGGAGCTACGACCACTTCTCTGGCTAATATGGGTTACAGACTTGCGGAAGGCCGCAAAGTGGATGTAGTAGCTGCAGGCCAGCGCGCATTATCTGTGGAAACAAGCACCAAATATGACGGCACTTTGACCGCTGTGAATGTGGCGAACAGAACGATCACACTGAAGCTTGCCAATGCACAGCAGGTTACATTGCCTTATCCGCAGTCCGTGGAAATCTTCGGCCGTACTTCTTCGGTCATTACAGATGTAGCACTTGACAGTGCAGTCACTGCGGTTCTTGCGGATAATCAGAGCGGGGTATCGGTTCTCCGTGTAAACTCATCCATGCAATTGGAGATTGCTACTCTGGATGCAACAGCAAATAAGCTGGGAGTGAAATGGACGGGGGGAACCACCGTACTGAATACTTACACACTGCCTATGACAGATGAAAGCGGAAAAAGCATCAAGATCGGGGATTTGAAGGTGGGGGATTTTGTAAATATCACCTTTAATGGAAGTTCGCCGCTCTCTCTTCAGGCGGTAAAACTTAACTCAGGCCAGCTGACCGCAGTGGATGCGGCTGCCGGAACGTTTACCTTGAAGGATTACAAAGGCGGTGCACAGACGTTCTCAGCGGCTGGCGGGGTCAAAATTATCCGTGACGGGTCTACAACCACATCACTGGGTTCACTAACCACAGCTGACCGTGTGGAAGTACGCAAGGATTCGGACGGGTCGACAATTATCCGTGTACTCAGCCAGCAGAACCGTGTATTCTGGCGTTACGAGAGTGGAACAAATGAGATTCTGGTAAAACGCGCAAGTGCTTCCGATAGTAATTACCGCTTTGTTCCGGGTCCGAATGTATATATTCATCAAGGCGACACGACTTTACCCGTGCAATCTCTCAAAGATAATGATAATATTATAATGTATTTTAATAATAATATTCTTGTTGAGATTGCGAAACAATAAGAGCTTGGTGATTTTCCGCGTGAAACACCGTCTTGATTCAGGCGTTTGTCCTGCTTCAAGACGTTTTTTTTGAAATATTTACAATCGAGAAGTTGCACCCGCTGCTGCTGGCGGGGTAACAATCCGTGGAGGGGACACTATGAAAGCTGCAGAGGTCCGCCACATCCTGGATACCATCGGTGATCTATTTCCTGATGCGCATTGTGAGCTGAACCACAGCAACGCTTTTGAATTGACAATCGCTGTGCTGCTCTCAGCCCAGTGTACGGACGCAACAGTGAACAAAGTCACCGAGGACCTGTTTCAAAAGTACAAAACTCCGCTCGATTACATATCTGTACCCATCGAGGAACTGGAGAGTGACATCCGGCGTATCGGATTATACCGCAATAAGGCGAAGCATATTCAAAGTCTGTGCTCCATCTTGATAGAGCAGTATGGCGGCGAGGTGCCGCAGGCCCACGACTTGCTGGTAACCCTGCCGGGTGTCGGGCGAAAGACCGCCAATGTGGTAGTTTCCAACGCTTTTGGAGTTCCGGCTATTGCAGTGGATACCCATGTCGAGCGTGTAGCCAAAAGGCTGGCCCTTGCGGGCTGGAAGGATTCTGTGCTGGAAGTGGAAAAGAAGCTGATGAAGGCGGTGCCGCGTGACGAGTGGACACTCACGCACCACCGGCTGATCTTTTTCGGACGTTATCACTGCAAAGCCCAGAATCCCAAATGTCAGGTATGCCCGCTGCTGGATGTCTGCCGGGAAGGCAAGAAACGTATGAAAACTGCTGTAATCAGGAAAGCTAAGAGTCATACGTGAACAATTAATTAAGAGTTAGAGATGAAGAAGAGGATGGGATAGAGATGAAGTGCATTTCTGTATATACCGATAATTTTGAAGCTTTTTCCGATATTTTTGAACGTGTAGTTGAAAGTCCGCTGGAGGAAAATGAAGAGCAGGAAGTGGAAGGCATCACAATCAGCCACTCCGGCGATGTGCCTGAGCACTATCTGGAACGTATGTCTCAAAAACCTGAAGTTGTAGTGATGAGAGACAAATCCCGTGGCCTGACGATTCTTCAGCATGGCAAAGTATTCGAAATTTTGCTGCCTGTTCTGGAAACTGCCTGATTAGTCAGCTTGGTGGACAATAGAGATAGCGATATGTGATGTGAAAAAGCCGGCCCTTGGGCCGGCTTTTTCTGAAAAGAATTTATTTGTTTTGGGGGAAGCGAAGCTTACCCCTTATATAATTATATTGGAAATTATTCAGTGTAAAAAAGTGTGGACACCTTGGAAGCCTCAGAGGATATATGGGATGTAGGAGGATGGGGCTCCATCCGCGGACTGCAGCGGACTGAGGGGACCTTATTTCGCCAAAAATCTTGTTTTTTCAGCGGTTACGGACCAAGGAGCCGTTATATCGTTCAATTGATCCTGGAATAAAGGGGAAAGGGAGAAATAAAGGCATCTCAGTCCGTCCCTGCGGAATAGCCAAATCTTCTATCCATAACGGCTCTCCTATCCGTAACGGCTGCGGATAGAACGTGAAGGGAGCTCACTGTGTCCGCAGAAGGACCTACACCATAATCATACAGCCCGCAATGTGTCCCCTAACTGACTTCGGGCAAGCTATGATTACTTCCATGTGGATAAAATGATGCTTAAAGTTGTAGAATAAATCCTTTGGACGAATTTGTAATGAGCAACGGCAGAAATACCGTTGTTGGGGCGGCGAAGGCCTAGTTCTGAGGGGGAGTCGGTCTAAATATCCTAATTCCAACTAGCACCTGCTTACCCTTCTTCGCAGGTGCTAGTTGGAAAAAGGGAACTCATTTTTCCAAAAATTAAGTAATCCTGAGAGTGAAGTGGAAAAAGTATACCTAATCACCCATGGCCTGGCGGCCACCGTCGGTCATGAAAATCAGGTGAAGTCAGAGTATATATTTGGTAAAATCGTGCTGTGGATCAGAGGTCGATTCAATATTGGTGAAACATCCCGTAACCTAATCTGACCAACTGCAACGACGAGGATCGCCGAGTGTTGCCACGAGCACGTGTATAAAATTTCACCTCTTTAGGTTGCATGATCCACGCATACTTTTAGCTTGGAGGTAGGGAATATGGATGCCATTCGTGAACGCTGTGCCGGGTTGGATATTCATCAGGAGACGGTGGTGGTTTGTCTACTGAGTGGCCCCCTGGAGAAGAAACCCAAGTCCGTGATCGAGACGTTTGGAACCACGACCCGCGAGCTTTTGAGATTACAGGAGTGGCTGGAGCAGCAGGGATGTACCGAGATTGCCATGGAAAGTACAGGGGTCTTTTGGAAACCCGTGTGGAACATTCTAGAAAGCACCTGTACGATCACGCTGGCCAACCCGCAACGCATC
This sequence comes from Paenibacillus riograndensis SBR5, assembly GCF_000981585.1. Lineage (NCBI taxonomy): Bacteria > Bacillati > Bacillota > Bacilli > Caryophanales > Paenibacillaceae > Paenibacillus > Paenibacillus riograndensis. Next base: position 5,131,002 of record NZ_LN831776.1, on the reverse strand, counting down.
CGCAATATGCCCGGGAAGAAGACCGACGTCAAGGATGCCGAGTGGATCGCCAAGCTCCACCGCTGCGGCTTGATTGAGGGAAGCTTTGTCCCGGACGAGCCCATCCGCGATTTGCGTGACCTTACCCGGTATCTGCGCAAGCTTAAGCAAAACGCGACGCAAGAAAAGAACCGGATTCACAAAATTCTACAAGATGCCAACATTAAACTGACCACGTATGTCTCCGATCTTTTTGGCGTTTCCGGTCGTGCGCTACTGGACTCGATTGTGAATGGCGAAGTGCTGGAGGTGCATGAGGTCCGCAAGCTGGTGCATACCCGGCTGAAGATGAAGGTGCCTTCACTGGTCGAAGCGATGAACGGCCGACTACGTCTGCATCACCGGAAGATGATCCGGCGTCATTGGGATCATTTGCAGTATCTGGAGAGTGAAATGCAGACGTTGGAAGCTGAAATTGAGGAACTGGTGCAACCATACAGGAAGGAAATTGAACTGCTGGATACCATTCCAGGCGTGAGCACGGATGCCGCGGCGAGCATCGTGGCGGAACTGGGTACCGACGTGTCTCCTTTTCCAAGTGAAGCTCATCTGGCCTCTTGGGTCGGGGTGTGTCCAGCCAACCATGAGAGCGCCGGTAAAAAAAAAGTAAAAAGAACCAACGCGGGAACCGAGGTCTGAAAGCCGTACTCGTCCAGTGCGCTTGGGCAGCGAGCAAGTCCAAGAATAATCGGCTTTCCGCTATGTACAGTCGGATCGTGAAACGGGCAGGAAAACAGAAAGCCATCGTCGCTTTAGCCCATGCGATGATCCGAATCATGTATGTGATGCTTCGGGATAAAGTCCCCTATACCGAGCTGGGGACGGAATATCTGAACACCCCAGAGCAGACCGCAAATTACCTGATTAAAAAACTTCAAAAGCTAGGCTACCAAGTGGAACTGACACCTATTACATGATACCCACTTTTTAAAAAAATGAAGTTCCGATATAGGGGATCTTTAAAGCAAAATTTACTTTCGAGCTGTGAAGCGACAAAGTTATTTTCGTATAAATAGGGCCACATTTCTTGTCCAATGGCGAAATGGGCTGAATTAGTGTCCCTTTTTCCACTTCATCTGCCCGAAGATAGGTTACTCCGGCAAATTAGTGTCCCTTTTTCCACTTAAAAAGTTGCCGTAGGATTCATGGGGAGTCGTTCTCCAGGTAACGCTAGAACCAAGACGGCTGCGCTGTCCCGTGGAGGACCGCACAGCCGTTTTTGTTCGAATATAAGCATTTTAGTCGACTTGTTGGAACGGAATCACCTGTAATTAACCTTGCTTTACGCTTTTATTGCGGATCAGGGGCGCTCTCCACAAATTCCTTCAGCAGTGACAATCTGTCGTCCCAATATGTTTCAAAAAATGCAAGCCAGTCTTTTAGCTCAATAAGCCGCTCTGGTTGAAGCCTGTACCTTGTCTCCCTGCCTACCCGCCGTGAGCTGACAAGACCTGCATCAGACAAGATATGCAGATGTTTGTTAATAGCGGTCCGCGAAAGCGCGAAGTTCTCCGAGATGGCCACAATGGGCATATCGTTGCGGGCGAGCAGCTGTAATACAGTGCGGCGGGTAGGATCGGCAATCGCCTGAAACACATCATGCTTGAGGGCTGGGGCAGACACTGCTTAAGCCTCTATATAGCTAACAAGGCTTTGATTGACGATTTTTTCCCAGCCCCCGTTCATGATGCCGCGGATAACCGAATGGGGTTGTCCAAATTCAGTGACCTTTGCTTCATCCCAGCCGGAATGAATCAGAGTGAATTCTGTCTGTTGGTTCTCCAGCTCTTTCAACTCAAAAGCGAGATGCCAGTCTTTCCCCCAATCAAAGCCTAGCCGGTAAGGCGGCTCAAGTTCGGTGACTTTGCAAGGCGAATCACCGAATTGTCCGGACCGGAGAATGAACTCCTGGCCTAAGACGGGCTCAAAGGTATTGTCCATCCACCAGGCGGCAAGGCCCCCGGAAGTGGCAACAGCCTTCCATACTTTATCAATAGGAGCGTTAAGGACTATAGTTTTGCGGATTTCGGGCAATGTTTCTTCAGTGTGCATGAGCAAGCCTCCTGATTTTTTATAACACCTTTTGGTTTCATGTTTATAGTAACACCGTAAGGTGTTATATTGCAATTGGTATTACATATTCATCACGTTTTTTGTTTATCGTTCCGCGCAAAGACCCAAATTATAAATAGGCTAGAACTATTGCTCTGCTAAACGTTAGTTCATTCTCTCCCTATGTCTGAAGAAATAAGTGAGGTAATCCGCAGTTTTGTAAAGTGTATCAACCGGACCGGCGTGATTCGTAGAGGATTATAGGGGATTTTGTAAATTGTTCTGATTTGAAATGTGGCAGACTGGTGATAAAATGTAATTATTCTATTCTTGATAACCGTACAATACTGGAGGCAGCGAAGGTGGGAGTTAAAGTGGGAACGGGTCGGGCTGAAATGCTGAATGAGATCTTGAAAGAGCAGTCTTACCTTGGGCTTAGAAAACTATTGGAACAGTGGGAAGACTCTGCTGCAGTGCAAATTATCACAGATTTGGAGACAAAAGCAGCTGCCGGTGAGCTGACGTTTGCTTTTTGCGGCCATTTCTCGGCAGGAAAGTCGAGTATGATTAATCAGCTGTGTGGCAAACAGGTCCTGCCGTCAGGTCCGGTACCAACCAGTGCCAATATCGTATCCATCCGCAGCGGGTCCCCCCGCGTTCTACTATATCCGCATGCCCCTGAGACTGGAGTCCAACCGTCACCATGGGAGACAACGCCGGAGCAGCTCCAGGATTTTTGCCGCAAGGGCGGGGAATATGCAGCGATTTCCGTGTGGGAGGATGTCCCGCTGCTGGGGAGCCACGGGGTTCTGATGGACACCCCGGGCGTGGATTCCACCGATAACGGACATCAGGCAGCAACGCATTCGGCGCTCCATCTGGCTGATGTCGTTTTTTATGTCATGGATTACAATCATGTGCAGTCCGAGAATAATCTCGCCTTTGCGAAAGCTCTAAGTGAATGGGGCAAACCGCTGTATCTCATCATCAACCAGATTGACAAACACCGTGAACAGGAGATCACCATCGAGTTGTACCGCCGGCAACTGGAAAGCGCTTTCGGCCAATGGGGAATTCACCCGGCAGGCATTCTTTTTACTTCCCTTAAGGTCCAGGAGCATCCTCTGAATCAATGGGAGCATCTGCTGAGCCTGATTGGCAGCCTTCTGAAGCAGCGGGAAGAGCTGCTGCAATACAGCCTGTCCCGCTCTCTCTATCACACTGCTGACGCAGCTCTGGGAGCGTACAGGGAAGAGCAGCGGGAGGAAAGAGAACGCCTGCTGGAGGAAGCAGGAGGGGATGGGCCGGATTCCGTAGAGCAGGAGCTTCAGAAATGCGCGGAGGAACGGGTAAGACTTGACGGGCTGGGGGAGGAGGCGCGCCTGAATCTGCGCACCGGAGTGGATGCGCTGCTGGGGAATAGCAGCCTGATGCCGGCAGAGGTCCGGGAAGCGGCTGGAGCCTACGCCGAAAGTGTCAGTCCCGGCTTCCGCAAGGGGCTGCTCTTCACGGCTGCGAAGCGGGAGAAGGAGCAGCAGAAGCGGCTGGCCGCGTGGCATACGCTGCAGACCCGGGAAATTGCCGCCCAGCTGGAGTGGCATCTGCTTCAGCTCGTGCGGCAATGGGGAGAAGGACTCGGCGTCTGGGATGAGGCGACAGAGACGCAGCTTAAGCAGGCGGTCAGCCCCGAGGGACTGGCGGCTGCCGTCAAGCCGGGAACCGGCTTCAGCGGGGAGGCGCTGCTTAATTTCTGCCGCACGCTTGCGGCTGACATTAAGGCACAGTTCCGCCGCGCCGCGCTGGGTGCAGGCGATGAGCTGCTGGCAAAGCTCCCGCCGCTTCTTGACGGGCAGCGCGCGGAGCTGGCGCGCCGCGAGGCCGCCTTGCAGCGGCAGGCGCGCGCCTTGGCCGCGCTGGCCGCCCTTGACCGCGCGGCGGACGCCCGCGCGGCAGAGCTCGCGGCGCAGCTGCCGCCGCGCCGCACCCTCACCCCCGGCACCCTGCCGGAGGTGAGGGTCACCCCGCAGGCCGGCGCGCTCCGCGCCGCGCCGCGCAAGCCCCAGCCGCTGCCCCAGGCTGCGGCTGGAAGCCCCGCCGCCGGCCTGGCGGCGGGGACGGCTTCGCCGGCGGGCGGCCGCCGCCGGCTCGGGGAGGCCGCAGCGGTGCTGGACGCTGCGGCGGAGCTGCTGCGCCGCGAGCCGGCCATGGCCTCGGCTGCGCGCAGCCTGGCGGCGCGGGCGGCAGACCTCGCCGGCGGCCGCTTCACCCTGGCGCTGTTCGGAGCGTTCAGCGCCGGAAAGTCCTCCTTCGCCAATGCCCTGCTGGGCGAAGAAGTGCTGCCTGTGTCGCCGCATCCCGCCACAGCGGCGGTCAACCGCATATTGGCGCCGGAAGGGGACTTCCGTCACGCCAGCGCGGTTGTCACCATGAAGAGCAGAGAGGATTTCTGGGAGGACATCCTCCATTCCTTCAGCGTGCTGCAGCTGGCCGCCCCGCAGCCGGAGACCTGGACCGCTGCGGCTGCGGAGCTGCAGGTTGGCGGACTCCACCCTTCGGCACTCCCGCATGCCGGTTTTCTGCGGGCGGCAGCCGCTGGCTGGCAGGAAGCCGAAGCGCTGCTTGGCACGGTGCGTACCGTCGATCTGCAGGAATACCGGACCCTGGTCGCCGAAGAGACTCGGGCTTGCTTCATCCAGGGGATTGACCTTTACTATGACTGTCCGCTGACAGCCAGCGGGATTGTGCTGGTGGATACCCCCGGGGCGGATTCTCTGCATGCGCGTCATACCGGAGTGACCTTTGGTTACATGAAAAATGCGGATGCGATATGTTTTGTAACCTATTACAATCATGCCTTCTCCAAGGCGGACCGGGGCCTGCTGGCCCAATTGGGACGGATCAAAGACAGCTTCGCGCTCGATAAAATGTTTTTTATCATCAATGCCTCCGATCTGGCTTCGGATGAAGATGAGCTGCAGGAGGTTCAGCAGCATGTTGCGCAGAATCTGCGGGCCGGCGGCCTGATGAAGCCGCAAATGTATTCCCTCTCCAGCCTGCTTGCCCTGGAAGGCAAAACGGCTGGCAGCCGGGAGCTGTACGAGGCTTCCCGGTTCAGCAGCTTTGAGCAGGCGCTGGCGGATTTTGCCGGCGGAGAACTGCCGCGGCTGTCTCTGGCCGCAGCTAAAGACAGCCTAAGCACAGTCCGCCGCCGGACAGAGGAGTGGCAGGAGAAGGCCCGCCAGGCGGCCGGGCAGCGTGAAGCGCAAATGCGGGAGCTGGAGGACCAGTGCCGCATAGCTGAGCAGCGGCTGCGTCAGCTGGCAGGAGAGGAACGGCCGGGCCGGGATTTGCGCCGGGAAGGCGAAGAACTGCTGTATCATGTCCGCCAGCGGATTTCCTTTGCGTTTGGCCGTTTCTTCCAGGAGTCTTTCCATCCCTCGCTGCTCCGTGAGGATGGCGGGAATCTGAAAGAGATCTTTACAGCCTGCGGAAGAGAGCTGGAACGGACGGTCCAGCGTGAGCTGGAGCAGGAGCTGTGGGCAACCACGCTGCGGCTGGAGGCGGCTGGACGGCGGCTTGCGCATGCGGCAGCGGCCGCTGCGGCAGAAGAACTGTCCATCCCCGCAGAGGACCTGCAGTTCCTGCAGAATGACAAGGACCCCTGGCCTTCTCCGGCCAGGCTGGAATGCAGGCTGAACCCGCTGGACTGGCCGGCGCTCTGGAGCCGGTTCAAATCGCCGCGCCACTTCTTCGAAGGGGTGGGGCGGAATGAAGTCAGGGCAGCGGCAGAGCCCTGGATGAAGGAATCTGTAGCAGGAGCAGCCGAAGAGCTTGAATCCTTCCTTCTCGATTTCTATGCAAGGAGCGTGGACGCCGCATTGTCACGTGCAGGGGATGCGCTGCGCGAGAGTCTGACTGAACGGGAAGCAGCGATCACAGAGCTCCTGAAAGGGGGTGATTCAGCAGAGCACTGGCACAGACTCAGCGGAGAATTGCTGCGCCTGGAAGAAGCTTTCGACAATATCGTGGACAATGATCTGTGAAGGTTGTAGGAAAATGTCGAAGAACACTTGCATTCTGACGGATGATGGAAGAAAATAAAGGAGCCTGAAAATTTACAATTAGAACTGCTTTTTTTACAGAAAAAAAGAACAAAGCAGTCAAATTGCTGAAAGAGGTTGGAATCGACAATGTGGGGAGCTCCTTTTTCAACCCAGAGCCGTAAGCTGCTGCTCTTGGGCAGCGGGGAATTGGGCAAGGAAGTCATTATCGAAGCTCAGCGCCTTGGCGTAGAGACCGTAGCTGTTGACCGTTACGAAGCTGCACCGGCGATGGGAGTGGCCCATCGTTCGCATGTGATTGATATGCTCGATGCGGAAGCGCTGAAGAAGCTTATTCGTGCCGAGAAGCCGGATCTGATCGTACCGGAGATTGAAGCCATTGCCACACATGCGCTGCAGGAGCTGGAAGAAGAAGGTTTCCTGGTGGTTCCCACCGCCCGTGCAGCCCGGCTGACCATGGACCGGGAAGGCATCCGCCGGCTGGCTGCCGAGGAACTCGGCTTGCCGACGGCCGGCTACCGCTTTGCGGATAGTCTGGATGAGCTGCGCCAGGCCGTAGAGATCTTGGGTACCCCTTGCGTGATTAAGCCGATCATGAGCTCTTCCGGCAAAGGGCAGAGCATCTGCAGAAAGCTGGAGGATGCGGAGAGCTGCTGGAACACAGCGCTTGAAGGTGCACGCGCCAAAGGAACAAGGGTGATTGTAGAAGCTTTTGTCACCTTCGAGAGTGAAATCACACTCTTGACCGTCCGTTCGGTCAGCGGGACGATATTCTGTCCTCCCATCGGTCATATCCAGAAGGACGGCGACTATGTGGAATCCTGGCAGCCCCATCACATGAGCGCAGCCCAGCTGGCTGAGGCTGAAGGGATAGCCCGGGCAGTAACAGACCAGCTTGGCGGATTTGGGATTTTTGGAGTGGAGCTGTTTCTTACGGATCATGGAGTGTTGTTCAGCGAAGTTTCGCCGAGACCGCATGATACCGGCATGGTTACCATGATTACACAGGATTTATCGGAATTTGCTCTGCATGTCAGAGCCATTCTTGGGTTTCCGCTCGACCCGGTGCATTTGCTGTCACCGGGCGCATCAGCAACATTGAAGGCAGAAACAGCCGGACAAGCTTTTCGGGTGACCGGTATTGGCGAAGCACTGGCGCTTCCCCGTACGCAGGTTAGAGTGTTCGGCAAACCGGAGATCCGTCCAGGGCGGCGGATGGCCGTAGCATTAAGTGCAGCAGAAGATGTGGAGATCGCGCGGACAGCAGCCAAGCAGGCAGCGTCTATGCTAAAAGTGGAGGTTATTGAGGATGAACAGTAGTACTCAGGAGCAGGTACTGCAAATTCGCAAATGCGGCTTAAATGATCTGGAGAGAGTCACAGCCCTTTTGCGGGAATTCGGCTATCCGACAACGCTTAGCGTGATGAAAGAAAGAATGGAAGACATGGAGACAGATCCGTTCCATTGCACACTGGTTGCAGAACTGGATAATGAAGTTGTGGGAATGGTTGGACTACGCAAGGTAAGATCGTATTACAAACAAGCAGATTGTATTACGGAAATTACCGCACTGATTGTAGCAGAGGAGCTCAGAGGCAACGGCCTTGGTAAAAGACTCGTGGCCGCAGCAGAGGAATGGGCCCGCCAGAAGGGCTGCTGCGAGCTTTTCCTGAGAAGCGGCAACCGTGTGGAGCGTGCGCCGGCACATGCTTTTTACCGCCATATCGGGTTTGAAAAAACCGCCGGTTACCGTTTCAACAAATCATTGCTATAGGCCTATATGCACCAATCATCCCCATCCCGGGTCAAGCGGGATGGTTTTTTTTATTTAAGCAGTATTATATGCTCCACGCAATAAAGGAAATAGTACACCTCACAGCTGATTCTTATTGTGTATGATTTTAAATTTAGCCGGAGCTGTACTCTACGCTGCATATTCAATTAATGCTTATAATTCCATCTCTGTGGTGCCGCCTGGCGGCATGGATCAATTGCACTTTCTGCAATTGTTCGTCTCCAAATCGGCCGAAAAATTGAATCTGCTGTATTCTGTGCAGCAGATTATACGGGAAAAGCGGTGTGGGCCGGAAATTCCAGAAATCAATTGTACGAATTACAGCAGAATGGGATTTGAGGCACTTTTATTGAAATTCTGCTGCACAAAGTGCAATTAGGCTGAGAATTCCTTACTGCTGCTTCGTCAAAAACGCAGCCTGCACACGGGTACTAACGATTCCTTCCCCGCAGAAAAACTACAACACCGCTCTTAGCATGCGGACCTGCCTGTAATTTTATGTATTTCCTTATCCCTGCCACTTCCTTAACTTAACCATAGATTGAGCCGTTCGAATCAGCTAGAATGGTTGTAGTATGACCTAAACCTGATTCAAAGAGGGATGAAGGATGTATAAATTGATACTTGCCGAGGACGAAGAAGATGTAAGAGAAGGGATTATCGCGCAGATCGACTGGGAACAATACGGGTTTGAGGTTGTGGATCAGGCCGAGAACGGACGGGAGGCCGCGGATTCCATTGACCGGCTGCTGCCGGATGTGGTCGTTACCGATATTCAGATGCCATTTATGAACGGGCTGCAGCTGGCTGAGTGGATTCGCAACCGTCATCCTAATACGAAGATCATTATATTGACCGGCTACGATGAATTCGAATATGCCCAAAAGGCCATCAAGCTGCAAATTGATGAATATATTTTGAAACCGTTTTCCGCACAGGAGCTGATTGACGTTCTGCTTAAGGTAAGATCTGCGATTGAAGCGGAGATTGCCGAGAAGGAGAATGTATTCGTACTCAGTGAGCATTACCGCAAAAGCCTGCCTGTGCTCCGTGAGCAGTTCCTTTCCTCTCTGGTATCCCGCAGGCTCCGGCCCGCGGAAATTGCCGAGAAGAGTGCGGAATACGGAATCCATCTTCGCGGAGAATTGTTTCAGGCTTCCGTAATCAGTGTCGATTATATCCGGGAAGGCGGAGGAGGGGAGGCTGTCAGCAGCAGACCGGTATCGCTCAGGGACACCGGAGACCGCAATCTGCAGCTTTTCGCCGTACTGAATATTGCCGAGGAAATATGCCAGAAGCACAGCTTCGGCAAAGTATTTATCCACCGGGATAATGTGGTGCTGCTCTCGGTAAGCGAAGAGAAGGAAGAGGCATCCATTACCGGCAGGACGTATGCCATCCTCGAAGAAATCCGCCAGAATGTCCAGCGTTTTCTTAAACTGACGGTAACTGCGGGTTCCGGTACGGCATGCCATTCTCCGTCTCTTTTGTCCCAATCCTTCAATGATGCGCTGCAGGCGCTGGATTACCGGCTGATCCTTGGCAACAACCGGGTCATCTGGATTGAAGATGTGGAATCCCGGGTTGGACGCATGCTCGCCTATGACGAGCTGACCCAGCAGTCGCTGATCCGCACCATTAAGCTGGGCACTCTCCAGGAACTGAAGGAGGTCGTGGACGAGCTGTTTGGCGGATTGGATGCGGCACAGGTAAGCACACAGGAATACCAGATTTTCCTGCTGGAGATCATCACCACGATTCTGCGGGTGGCCAAGGAGTCGGGCAGTGAGCTGAACGATTATCCGGGCCTAGGGTTTACTTCACTGTCAGAGATTCATAAGTTCAACAATATGGGTGAAGCCAAAGAGTGGATTATCGGGGTATGCAGCCGGCTGATGGATTCGATTGCTATGGAACGGCAGTCCAGCTACAAGCAGCTTATCGATCAGGCCAAGGACTATATCCGCAGCCATTATGAGGAATCCGATATTTCCATCGGCAGAGTCTGCCAGCATTTGCACATCAGTACAGGCTATTTCAGCAGCATTTTCAAAAAAGAAATGAAGATGACCTTTGTCAGCTATCTGCTGCAGATCCGTCTTGAAGCGGCCAAAGAGCTGCTGCGTTCGACAGAACTGAAGGCGTTTGAAATCGCCGAACGGATCGGCTTTGCCGACCCGAACTATTTCAGCTTCTGCTTCCGCAAGAAATATGGACAATCGCCTAAAGAGTACAAAAACAGCTCCCGGGGAGGATAAGCCATGAACAAGCCGAAGGCTTATTTTCCTCCGCACCGCCCGCATCCGCGCAGAAAAGGCAAGCTCCGCTTGCCCTCCAAGCTGCGGAGTATTCAGCTCATCATAACCTTAACCTTTACGGCGGTCACAGTGCTTGTTGCAGTGATCGTCAGTTTTATGCTGTACAACAAGTTTGCCGCAACGGCCGAAGCGAATGCCAATATGAACATGCAGCAGATCATTGAGCAGGTGAATTACAATCTGGACCTGTACGCCAAAGGGATGGCGAATATCTTTGCAACTGCGGAGGAGCATATTACTGCCAGCCCTTCCATTGATTCACCCCTGCTTAGCGAACGGATGGATACGCTGATGAGCAGCCGCGAAGACCTCGTTTCAATAGCGGTATTCACCCCACAGGGGAAATATGTTGTCGGCACCCCCGGACAGAACATGCGGATCAACACCCAACTGCAGAGTCAGAGCTGGTTCACCTCGGCGGTCAAAAACCCGGAAATCTCCTATTCCGCTCCCCATATCCAGAATTTGTTCAAAGGACGCTACACCTGGGTGGTCTCGATCAGCAAAATGATTGAGTACAAAGAGAACGGGCAAATCAGGAAAGGGATTCTGCTGATCGACTTCAACTTCCGCACCATTGATGAGCTCAGCAGACAGGTTAAGCTGGGGAAAAGGGGTTACGCTTACATCCTGGACCCGTTAGGGAACATTGTCTACCATCCGCAGCAGCAGCTGATCTATGCCGGGCTGAAATATGAGAATGTGGAGCCTGTGCTGGAGTATAAATTCCGCAGCTACCTGGACGAGTCGACAGGGGAGAAACGTTTTATTACGGTGCGCACCCTGGATTTGACAGGCTGGAAGATTGTGGGCGTCGCTTATTATGATGAGATTGTGACTACCAAACGTGACCTGAACCACTTTTTGGCCTGGTTTCTGGGCGTTGTGATTGTAGGTGTGATCGTGTTATCCATTCTCCTCTCCTGGCTGATTGCCAGTCCCATCCGCAAGCTTGAGCGTACCGTCAAGCTGGTAGGGGAGGGGGATCTCAATACGCCGATCAATGTCAGCGGTGCCTACGAGGTGGAGCAGCTGTCGCGGCGTTTCAACATGATGCTGCAGCGGATCAGGCAGCTGATGGACCAGATCATCTACGAGCAGGAAACCAAACGCAAGGGTGAGCTTGAAGTCCTGCAGTCGCAGATCAACCCCCATTTTCTGTACAACACGCTGAATTCGGTCATCCGGCTGGCAGAACGCGGCAAAACGGATGAGGTGGTGACCATGATTCAATCGCTGTCGAAATTTTTCCGCATCAGTCTCAGCAAAGGGAAAAATATGATCACTATGCAGGAGGAGCTGGATCATATCCGGCATTATCTGGTCATTCAGAGCTTCCGCTTCAAAAATAAATTCCGTTACGAAATTTCGGCTGAGGAAGAGGTGCTGGCCTGCCAGACGATAAAGCTGATCCTGCAGCCGATTGTGGAAAATGCCCTCTACCACGGCATCGAAATGCTGCCGGATGAAGGTCTGATCACTATTACCGCTGAGCTGGTGGAGGGTTTGATTATCATCCGGGTCAGCGATAACGGGCTTGGGATGAGCAAAGAGACGTTGGGTACCCTGCTGAGCGGCGGCAAGAGCAGCAGCGGTTCAGGTGTAGGTGTGCGGAACGTGAATGAACGGATCGGACTGGTCTACGGGCGGGAATACGGACTTGCTTTTGAGAGTGAGCTTGAAGAGGGAACGACAGTGACCATTTGCTTTCCTGCGGTCCAAGCCGGAACAGAGCCGGAAGAAGGAAGGGAGGACTCCGTACAATGAAAAGCTGGCGCTTAGGGCTTGTGCTGCTGCTGTGCACAGGGTTGGGGCTTGCGCTTACTTCCTGCCTGGGTACTTCGCCGGCATATATCAGCACGAATAAAACACACAACGTCCATATGATTGTAAAAATGAACCGGGGCGATTACTGGAATACCGTGAAGCTGGGTGCGGAAGCCGCCGCCAAGGAGTTCAATGTCAAGCTGACGTTCAAGGCGCCGGATTCGGAGAGCGACATTGATGAGCAGATTACCATGGTGGAAGAGTCTATCAAACAAAAGGCCGATGTGATCATCCTTGCGGCCAGCAGCTATATGGGGCTTGCACAGGTAGTGGATCGGGCGGAATATTACAGGATTCCGGTGGTTTCTGTCGATGCGGAGGTGGGTTCGGCCAAAGTGAAAACCTATGTGGGCTCCAACGGCTATGAGGCGGGGCAAAAATCCGCAGAACGGCTGATTGATCTGTTGAACGGGTATGGAGAGATCGGGATCATTAATTTTACCAACGCCACAAGCGGACAGACCAGTTCGACGGGGACGATTGATTTCGGCGCACGGGATGCGGATGAACGGGAAAAAGGGTTTCTCAACTACGCTGCCCGTTTTCCCAATGTTGAAGTGGTGCAGATTTCTTATACTTCCTCCAACACTGCCGATGCGGAACAACTGACCCGGGACATGCTTCGTAACCATCCCCGTCTTCGCGGGATCGCCACATTGAATGAAACAGCTTCCCAGGGTGCAGGCAAAGTAATTCAGGAATTGGGCCCCGGTCCGCTGAAGATGGTGGCTTTTGACAGTTCGCCTTCCATGCTGGAGATGCTGCAGGACGGTACGGTTCAGGCCACAGTGATCCAGAATCCCTTCAATAACGGATATTTAGCGGTCAAATACGCGGTAGAGGCCACAGAAGGCATAGATGTGCCGGAGCGCGTAGATACCGGAACGAAGCTGATTGACCTGGACAATATGCTGTGGCCGGAGAATCAAAAGCTGCTGTTTCCGTTCGTAAGGTAGCCTATACAATTGAACTTGAAAAAATATAAATAAAGGGAAAAGTGGCGGAGGAGAAGCTCCAGTTCAATTTTATATAGCTTAAAATATCAGGCCTGAGCAACAGGCCCGTATTTCCACTGCAAGTGGAGAGCGGGCTTGTTTGCGTGCACATTATTTTTTCAAAAGGCTGCGGTTATGCCAATATCGGGAAGCTTTTTTGGTGCTTTCAGCATATGAGAATTTTCATACAACAGATGAGGATTTTATATTCGCAATCGTTTTCACGTCGGGCATAATAAAGACGTACCCGGTACATAACGGATACAACTAAAAAGAAATATGATCAGGAGGTCAAATAATTATGAAAAAAATCACTTCCGTTTTACTCGCCAGTGCTTTGCTGGGTGCGGCTCTGGCAGGCTGCGGCGGCAACAATAATGCCGATACAGGAAATAAAGGCAATACTGCCAAAGCCACTAACAGTGCAAACTCCGGTGCAGCCGGGGGTGAAACTCCAAAGGTCGGCGTGGCCATCTACAAATTTGACGACACGTTCATGACCGGTGTCCGCAACGCGATTGACACGGCGGCTAAAGGCATTGCTACTGTGGATATCGTAGACAGCCAAAACTCTCAGCCTACGCAGAACGACAAGGTTGACCTCTTCATCACGAAAAAATACGACGGCATGCTGATCAACCCGGTTGACCGCACAGCAGCAGGCGTAATTATCGATAAAGCCAAAACCGCGGACATTCCGGTGGTGTTCCTGAACCGTGAACCGCTTCCGGAAGATATGAAGAAATGGGACAAAGTATACTATGTCGGCGCTAAAGCAGAAGAGTCCGGCACCATGTCCGGCCAGCTGATTGTGGATTACTGGAAGGCCCACCCGGAAGCGGACAAAAACAAAGACGGCGTGCTCCAATACGTAATGCTGAAAGGCGAACCGGGACATCAGGATGCTGAGCTCCGCACCACATATTCCATCCAGGCGATTGAAGATGCCGGCATCAAGGTGGAAAAGTTAGCTGAAGATACCGCAATGTGGGACCGTGTCAAAGGGCAGGAAAAAATGGCAGCCTTCCTCGGCTCCCATGGCGACAAGATTGAAGCTGTCCTTGCCAACAACGATGACATGGCCCTCGGTGCGATCGAAGCTCTGAAGGCTGCCGGATATTTTACTGGCGACAAGTACATGCCGGTTGTAGGGGTGGACGCAACAGCTCCGGCGGTTCAAGCGCTGCAGGATGGAACCATGCTCGGTACGGTGCTGAACGATGCCAACAACCAAGGTAAAGCGGCGATTACACTGGCTGCGCTGCTAGCCAAAGGTGAAGCTCCAACCAAAGAAAACGTGGGCTTTGACATCACTGACAACCAATATGTCTGGATTTCCTACAAAAAGATCACCAAAGACAATGTAGCTGACGCTAAATAAGCTCTAACTGAATCATACCGGGGAGCGGAACATCCGTTTCCCGGAATTCCTTACGGGTAGGGACCAGGATAGAACCGCTGTGCCTCTCATGGAAAAAGAAAAAAGCGTAGGGGGCGAAACAATATGGCAAAATCTCAATTTTTGCTGGAAATGAACAATATTACCAAAGAATTTCCCGGCGTGAAGGCGCTGGACGGCGTAAGCCTCAAGGTTAGGCCGGGTTCAGTCCATGCACTTATGGGCGAAAACGGTGCAGGCAAGTCCACACTGATGAAATGTCTGTTTGGAATCTATTCACCGGATGCCGGTGAGATTTATCTGGATGGTGAAAAGGCTAGTATTACGAATTCCAATGATGCTTTGGGCCACGGAATCTCCATGATACACCAGGAGCTGCATCCCGTTCCGTTCCGCAATGTGATGGAGAATATCTGGCTGGGGCGTTTTCCGACAAAAGGCTTCGGACCGCTTCAGTTCATTGACCACAAGAAAATGTTTACTGACACTGAAAACCTTTTCAAGGATCTGGACATTGATCTGCATCCCGAAACCTTGGTGGGCAAGCTGTCCGTATCCAAAATCCAATCGATCGAAATCGCCAAAGCTGTCTCTTTTCATTCGCGGGTTATTGTGATGGATGAACCGACTTCGTCGCTGACCAGCGTGGAGGTGGAGCATTTGTTCCGGATTATCCGGGATCTGCAAAAAAGAGGCGTAGCCATTATTTATATATCGCACAAAATGGAAGAAATTCTTGAAATCTCTGACGAAGTGACGATCATGCGTGACGGTAAAAAAATCGGCACCTGGCCTTCGGCGGAGCTGACCACAGATCTGATTATCTCCAGAATGGTCGGCCGTGACCTCACCAACCGGTTCCCGGAACGCCAGAACGTTCCAGGTGAAGTTTTTCTCAAAGTGGAAGGGCTTACATCGACAGAACCCCGCTCGTTCAAGGATGTATCCTTTGAGCTCAGACGCGGTGAAATTCTCGGCGTTGGCGGTCTGGTCGGCGCCCAGCGGACAGAGGTTATCGAAGCCCTGTTCGGCCTGCGGTCCATTAAATCCGGTAGCATCTCCATCGGGGGCAAAAAGGTCAACATACAATCGCCGCAGGATGCCAAAAGGCACGGGCTGGCCCTGCTCACCGAAGAGCGCCGTGTAACTGGTATTTTCCCGGTGTTGTCGGTTCATGAGAACGGGGCGATTGCCAATCTGGATCATTACAAAACTCCGTACTTCCTGCTTGACGGCAAGAAGAAGAAAGCAGAAGTCGATAAAATGATCGAAAAACTGCGCACCAAGACACCAACCACCAAAACGCAGATTATGAATCTGTCAGGGGGCAATCAGCAAAAGGTGCTGCTGGCCAGATGGCTGCTCACCGAGCCGGAGGTTCTGCTGCTGGATGAACCCACCCGCGGAATAGATGTCGGCGCCAAGTTCGAGATTTATTCGATCATCGCCGACCTGGCGAAGCAGGGCAAAAGCATTATTATGATCTCTTCTGAAATGCCGGAGCTGCTTGGAATGTCCGACCGCGTAATGGTCATGTCGGAAGGCAGGCTTACTGGAATATTAGAAGGCGACCAGGCTACGGAAACCGAAGTTATGCGTCTCGCTGCACAGCATTAAGGGGGAAACTACTAATGAACGTTAAAAAAGCTCAATCCTTTGTCACTCAGAATGCGATTTATATCGTATTGGTCCTGCTAATTCTAGGTATTATCATTTATGAGCCAAGCTTTATGTCCATCAACACCCTGCGCGATGTGCTGATTCAGTCGTCAACCCGCGTCATCATCGCCCTTGGTGTGGCTTTTATTCTGATCACGGCCGGTACGGACTTGTCCGCGGGGCGTGTCGTAGGCTTCACAGCAGTGATCTCCGCTTCCATGCTGCAAATCCCGGATTATTCCCGCCGTTTCTTCCCGGATATGCCGCAGGTGCAGGTATGGCTGCCCATTCTTATCGCCATCGTTGCCGGTCTTCTCTGCGGTCTGATCAATGGTATCATTGTTTCCAAGCTTAATGTTCCGCCATTTATCGCCACACTGGGCACGATGCTGATCGTCTACGGTCTGAACTCCCTGTACTTTGATATGGACCCGAACCAATCGCAGCCGATTGGCGGCCTGCGTCCTGACTTCACCAAAATCGGCTCCGGTTTTATTGGCAGTGGACAATATTCTATACCCTACATTGTCATCATCGCCCTGGTAGTCGCCGCCATTGTCTGGGTGCTGTTCAACAAAACCAAGCTGGGCAAAAACATGTACGCCATCGGCGGCAATATGCAGGCTGCCAAGGTGTCCGGGATCAATGTATCCAAGAACCTGATCTACATCTATGCTATCGCCGGCGCCCTTTATGGTCTGGCTGGTGTGCTTGAGGCGGCCAGAACAGGCGGCGCTACGAACAACTATGGCAACATGTACGAGCTGGACGCCATCGCAGCCTGTGTAGTCGGGGGCGTATCCACTACAGGCGGTATCGGTACGGTGCCAGGCGTTCTCGTCGGTGTTATTATTTTCACCCTGATCAACTACGGCCTGACCTTTATTGGCATCAGCCCGTATTACCAATTGATTATCAAGGGTCTGATCATCATTGCTGCGGTATCGTTTGACATGCGGAAATATTCGTCGAAGAAGTAAGCGAAGTGTTGAGGGGAAGAGTTGAGGGAGTGTGTTGAGGGAAAAGTGCTTGAGGTGATAAGGGTGTGGCTGCGGGTAGTGTTTGGGCTTCCGGCCGCTGTTGTCAGCAGATTTCTTGATTGAACCGCTATTCTCGGTTGAAATCCGAGGACTAGCTTATGCTTCCGATGCGAGCTTTCCTTTGGAAAGCTTTCAGGCGGACGCTATCGCTCCTACAGTTCCAAACCTCCCCTCCGCCACTTGCATCACCTAAGGTAGCTCCATCCGCGGACTGAAGCGGACAGAGGAGCCCTTATTTTGCCAAAAATCTTACTTTTTCTGCTGTTACGGACTCAGGAGCCGTTATAACGTTCGATGGAGCCTGAAATAAAGGGGAAAGGGAGAAATAAAGGCATCTCCGTTGTCCTGCGGAATAGCCGAATCTTCTATCCATAACGGCTCTCCTGTCCGTAACGGCTGCGGATCGATCACGAAGGAATAGGGCGATCCGTCTTTATCGGCTTCTTCGCAGGTGCTAGTTGGAAAAAGGGAACTTATTTTTCCGAAAATCAAGAAATCCTGAGTGTTAAGTGGAAAAAGTAAACTTAATTGGGCCAATTTTCTTGTCTAATCTCGAAATGGGCTGAATTAGTGTCCCTTTTTCCACTTAGATCTGCCGAAGATAGGGTACTCCGCAAATTAGTGTCCCTTTTTCCACTTAAAAAGTTGCCGTAGGATTCACGGGGAGTCGTTCTCCAGGTAACGCTAGAACCAAGACGGCTGCGCTGTCCCGTGGAGGATGGTACAGCCGTTTTTGTTCTATATAATTTCCTCCACGAACGTGCCTGGCCACGCACATAAATCCGCCCTTGCCCATATCCTGTAGGCATAAGGCTATGGCAAAGGGGAGCGAATGAATGCTGAGGATCATATTAAATGAGCTGATCAAAGGCTGGGATAACGGCCTCGTGCAGACAGAGGTGTGGCGTTGGGACGGAATCGGCTGGAACGAGTGTATTCCCCAGCAGGAAGAGGATTTTATCCGGGCGGATGAAGATTTGTTCGTAACGATCCCTGCTGTGGCGGGCTTATACCGGGTGGATTACTCCCGGAAACCGCTCGAACCGCTGCTTGTTCTCCCGGAGGTGGAGGAGAGTGCGCTGAGGGCAGAACTGCTGCACCCGGCGCCTTTTAAGCTGAAAGAGGGCACGCTCTGGGGTTATATCAACAATGAGGGCAAGACAGCCATCGAGCCACGGTACGATTATGCCGAGGAATTTCAGGCGAACGGGCTGGCTGTTGTGCAGCGTAAGGACAAAAGCGGACTGATTGACAGCACCGGCAGGGAAAAAGTGAAACCGGTGTATTCCTTTATCGCCCCGTTTTCTGAAGGCAGAGCTGTGGTCTCGGATGCAAAAGGTTATACCCTGATTGACGAGAAGGGCAAAGAGGTCACTCCGGCGCGGGCGGATTATTTGAATTCGCTGCAGGAAGGGCGGGCACTGTTCTCCAAACAGAGTACAACCGGCAAATCCCTTTACGGCTATTGGGATGCGCAGGGGAAAGAGGTGCTGCCAGCCGTTTATGAGGATGCCGGTGATTTCGCCGCCGGGTC
Source organism: Paenibacillus riograndensis SBR5 (assembly GCF_000981585.1). NCBI lineage: Bacteria > Bacillati > Bacillota > Bacilli > Caryophanales > Paenibacillaceae > Paenibacillus > Paenibacillus riograndensis. The sequence continues at coordinate 5,112,283 of NZ_LN831776.1, read as the reverse complement.
TGCTCTGGTTAAAATCAAAGACGGCGAGTATGCCCTGATCGATCCGCAGGGGGCTGTATTGCATACGTACCATCATCCTTTTGTCGGCTACCCGGGTGACGGGCTGCTCGCCTTTCAGGCGGAGGAGAACGGTAAATACGGCTACCTTCGTACAGACGGCACAATAGCGGTACAACCGCAGTTTTCGGCAGCGCTGCCTTTTTCCGGAGGAAGAGCGGTGGTCAATACAGCATCAGACTATGGCAATGCCTACGGTCTTATTGACAAGCAGGGCAAACAGATCATCCCGGCCACCTATTATGAAGTGCTGCAGCTTGGCGAAGACCGGGTAGCACTTGGAACCCCGCTGATTGCCTCCCAGCCTTACCGGGGATCGCGGTACGGTATTGCAGACGCAGTGACAGGGAGAATCCTCAGCAGCCATCCTCTGCTCGGCGTGAACAATTATCAGAACGGCCTGGCGTCCGTATATGATACCCAGAATACTTATTTTATCGATAAAAGCGGCAAAAAGGCTGCCCAGCCTCCGGTCCTCCCCGGCTCCGGGACACTCTCCTTCAGCGGCAGTCTGATCCGGGCAGATGTAGACCTGCGGACGTCTTATTATGACCGGAGAGGCAAGCAGATATGGAGGCAAAACGGTGTGATACCGCTCCGGCCGCCCTATTCCGTGCTGGAGAAGAAATACAAGCCGAACAGAGACTATCTGGTGTACTATCCGGTGGTGGAAGGCATCGCCATTACGGATGTGTCCAGAGAAGTGAATGATAAGCTGCGGAGTCTTTCTCTGGCCGAAGGAGCGGGAACGGGAGGGGGAACGCAAGACTTCAGTTATACAGGCGATTTCGCCGTATCCTTTTTCCGGAAGGTTTTGCTGGTGTTGGAGCTAAGCGGGTACCGTTATCCGTTTGGAGCGGCCCATGGCATGCCTACGCGGATATATACACACATCAATCTGAAGAACGGCAGGTTTTACCGGCTCGGTGACTTGTTCAAGCCAGGCAGCAAATATGTGCAGAAGCTGAGTGATATCGTCGGCAAGCAGATTGCGAACGATCCGCAGTATGATTATGTTTTCCCCAATACTTATAAAGGCATTTCCGCTGATCAGCCGTTTTATGTAGATGGAGAGGCACTTTACCTGTATTTTGCCCCGTATGAAATCGCGCCGTATGCCGCCGGGTTCCCGACCTTCCGTATTCCGTATGCAGAGATTATGGGCCTGATCTCAACCGAAGGTGAATTCTGGCAGTCCTTTCATTAAAAAAGCTCTATACGGTTTTGTTGTTCTATTAATCTCCAGAATTTAGAAGCGCACTGCTGATAGATTTGTGTTACAATGACTGAGGAACAAATTACAACTTTGTAATATTTGATTCAGCAGCTCTTGGCAGCCCACAATACAACACGAATAAGGAGATGGCAGAATGAAGAGCAAGACTTTAAGAGCGATGTTAGGGGGAAGTGTAGCAGCTGTTATGGCGCTTAGCATTTCTCTACCATTACAGGCAAATGCAGCATCCGAAGTTCAGACCGTGACCCTGAAGACTGACAGCTTCGCAAAATTTATGGAATATCTGCAACAATATAGCGATAATGGATTTTCGTTTGACGGATCCACGGTAACCATTACCAAGCCTCAGCCAGTTGTCACTACCAAACCGGCACCTGCCGTGCCAACAGCTCCAGCCAAACCGGCGGCAACACCAGCGCCAACAGCCAAGCCAGCGGCTACACCGGCGCCAACAGCTCAACCTGCAGCGCCAGCAGCAACAGCTAAGCCTGCAGCAACTCCTGCAGCTCCGGCAGTAGCGGATACCACAGGAACCGCTGCCTTTACCCAGCAGATTGTAACGCTGGTCAACAAGGAACGTGCCGCAGCCGGACTTTCGCCAGTCTCCGCTTTGGCCAGCCTGAACAAAGTTGCCGCAGCCAAAGCCACAGACATGCGCACAAATAATTATTTCTCCCATACCTCTCCTACGTATGGATCACCTTTTGACATGATGTCTGCATTTGGAGTTACTTACCAGTACGCCGGCGAGAACATCGCCATGGGGCAGCGGACGCCTCAGGAAGTTATGACCGCCTGGATGAACAGTGCAGGACACCGCGCCAACATTTTAAGTGCCAATTTCAATTATATCGGCGTCGGTTTTGATAACAATTACTGGGTTCAGGAATTCATCGGCAAGTAAAAATTGTATGCTGCAGGCAGACCCTGGCTGCTTCAGCATATATAACCGTCCTCCGGTGCAGCCGGGGGGCTTTTTTTGCTATGAGAGCATTTGCAAATTGCACATAGAAGAATTATGTTTATCTACATAGTTAAGAAGTTTGTAAATTGTGGAACAATGCAGAATAGAACGGCATACGGGGGGATAGCTTTTGAACGATTCCAAATGGACCTGGCGGGCAGTCAGCCTGATTTCCATCGCGGCTACAATTCTTTTGCTGGGCGGGTTTGTTTATGCAGTAAAGGATATCTTGTATCCCAGAGGGGAAGCCTTGCTGACCACTTTACCGCAGGAAACAGCAGCTCCAGCTGCTGCAGCTGACGGAGTGATCAAAATAGTGGCATTAGGGGACTCTCTGGCTAAGGGAACGGGCGATAACGAGGGAAGCGGCTTCGTAAAGCGCACAATAGACGGCCTGACAGCTAAAGGCAACAAGGCGAATCTGGTCGGCAATCTGGGGATCAACGGCATGACCACAGCAGGACTGCAGAGCAGGCTCCAGCAGGAAGGCGTGAAGTACGCGCTGCGCCAGTCCAACGTGATCCTGGTCTCCATCGGCGGGAATGATCTGTTCAGGGGCTCCGACCTTTTGGGGAGCAGCAGGAAAGGCCAGCAAATAGCGACACCGGAAACGGAAAATACAGGCAGTGGAAGCGCAGGTGCCAGTGCAAGTTCGGGGTCAGGTGTCGGCGAGGGGATGACTGAAGGCGCTGAGGGCGCGGAGGACCTAACCCCCGAATCGCTGCTGGCCGCTCTTCCGGAAGCGGCCAAACGGCTGAATACGATACTGGAACGCATTGCGGAGATTAATCCTGAGGCACAGATTTTTTATATGGGGCTCTATAACCCCTTCGGAGATATTCCTGAGCTGCTTGTACCGGGCAATCAGGCGGTAACTGCCTGGAATAATGCGGCGATGGATATTATTAATAAGCACAGCAATATGACGCTTGTCCCGACCTTTGATTTGTTCAACCGCCATCTGGACAAGTATTTATCGAGCGACCATTTTCATCCGAATGGCGATGGTTACCAGCGGATGAGCGAGCGGATCGTACAGGCAGTGCAGTAAGCCGCATGAACAGTGAACAGGACACAGAAATGGAGAACAGGGGGCTGTGAGAAGGATGACAAAAGATCAAAGCGGCGGCTCCGGAACCGTAGTGCTGTCAGTAGAGGGTGTCCGCAAAAAGATAGGCCGCAAATGGATTATTGACGATGTAACCTTTGATGTGCGGGAGGGCGAAGTTTTTGGGTTTCTCGGTCCGAATGGAGCCGGTAAAACGACCACGATCCGCATGCTTGTGGATTTGATCCGTCCCAGTGAGGGGGAAATTACCGTATGCGGCTATAATGTGAACCGGCAGCCCGAAAAAGCGCTGCAATATGTCGGCTCCATTGTGGAGAACCCGGAGGTATACACCTACCTGACCGGGTGGGAGAACCTGCAGCATTTTGCCCGGATGCAGCCGGGAGTCGACAAGGCCCGCATTGATGAGGTCGTGGATATTGTCCGGCTGGATCAGCGGATTCACGATAAGGTGAGCACGTATTCGCTCGGTATGCGCCAGCGTCTGGGGATTGCCCAAGCGCTTCTCGGACGGCCCCGGCTGCTGATTCTGGATGAACCGACAAACGGGCTTGACCCCAAAGGAATCAAGGAACTGCGGGAATTCATCCGCCAGCTTGCCGCTGAAGGGCTGGCCGTATTTGTCTCCAGCCATCTGCTGAGCGAAATTCAGCTGCTGTGTGACCGGGTGGCAATTATCAGCAAAGGACGGGTGCTGGCTGTAGGCGGAGTTGAGGATCTGGTCGCCCGTAATTCTCCTTATGTACTCTGGGAACTGGAACCGCTAAGCAGGGCAAAGAAGATCCTCGGCAGCCGGCCGGATATTTCACTGATGGAGCTGGATGAGGTGACGCTGGACGATTCCATTATTGCCGGAATGGGGGCGAATTCACTGGTTACGGTGATGGAGGAGGATTTGATCCCAGAAATTGTAGCCGTGCTGGTTACAGCTGAGGTGGAAGTAAGAGCCGTGCATAAAATCAATCCCACACTGGAACAGCTATTCTTGAAGCTAACGGAAGGTGAAACTATTGACTAGCCTGATACCGCTCATCCGCAATGAGTGCCTGAAAATAATAAAAAAGAAGCGTTTCTACATCATTTTGCTCATTCTGGTTGTTCTCGTGCCTATGTTCACCTATGCACAGATGCGGATTGCCGACCGCAACAAGGATAAGTTCAATTCGGACTGGAGGCTGGAGATCCAGCAGCAGATTACGGATAATCAGAATTCGCTGGGCAGCGACCGGATTCCGGAGGAATGGAAGTCGTACCGGAAAATATTTGTCCAGCAGCTGCAATATTATCTGGATCATGATGTGAACCCCAACGAACCCAGCGGGGTAACCTTCACCCGGGAGTTCCTGGACAATTCGGTATCCCTGTTCATTCCGCTGCTGATTATGGCTGTGGCCTCCGATCTGGTGTCTGGAGAGCGGACCACCGGTACCATCAAAATGCTATTGACCCGCCCGGTGAAGCGCTGGAAGGTGCTGTTCAGCAAAATGGCAGCACTGTTGATGTTTGTTTCGCTCATTGTGCTCGCAGCTTTCGTGATCAGCTACCTTATCTCGGGTCTTGCTTTTGGCTATAAGGGATTTAATGTGCCTGTCTTTACGGGTTTTCAGCTGAATGGAGATACCGTAGATATGTCTGCCGTGCATGCGGTGCCGCAGTGGAAATATCTGCTGATGCAAGGCGGCCTGATTTGGTTCGTGAGCGTAGTTGTTGCGCTCCTGGCCTTTATGGTGTCCGTGCTTGTCCGCAGCACAGCCGCAAGTATTGTCGTAATGATGGCGGCGCTGATTGCCGGCACCATTCTGACCAATATGGCTTCGGCGTGGACGACGGCCAAATATTTATTTATGGTCAACCTGGGTCTGACCGGGTATTTGGCCGGTTCCCCCGCCCCGATTGAGGGGATGACGCTGTCTTTTTCCATGGGTGTGCTGGCCGTTTGGGGGATTCTTTCAGTGATCATTTCATTCGCCGTCTTTACGAAACGGGATATTTTGAATTAGAATGTACAAAGTGAACCAAAACGTTTGTTTGCATTTCGCAGATAGAGAAAGAAGGAGGAGCATGAATGCTCGAACAGATCGATATGTTTGCAAAAGTCTCCAAGAACGGCAGCACAGCCGGAACTGGATACGATGCTGACGACATTCAGGTGCTCGAAGGTCTGGTTGCAGTACGCAAACGGCCCGGCATGTATATCGGCAGTACGAGTTCTTCGGGACTGCACCATCTGGTATGGGAAATCGTAGATAACGCCGTAGATGAGCATTTGGCTAAATTTTGCTCGAAGATTGATATTACACTCCGCAAGGACGGCTCGGTGACCGTGCTCGACAACGGACGCGGAATTCCAACCGGAATGCACAAGACCGGAGTGCCTACACCGCAGGTGGTGTTTACGATCCTGCACGCAGGCGGCAAATTCGGCGGCTCCGGCTATAAGAAATCCGGCGGTCTGCACGGCGTAGGGGCTTCGGTCACGAACGCCTTGTCCGAGTGGCTGGAAGTTGAAATATACCGGGACGGCAAAATCCACCGCCAGCGCTTTGAATATTGGGTAGACAAAAGCGGCAAGGAGCATGTCGGTGAGCCCGTAACGGGACTCGAAATTCTGGGGAATACGAATAAGACCGGATCGAAGATTACGTTCAAGCCGGATATCCGTGTCTTTCCAAACGGCATCGCCCTGAATTATGATACGCTGGCGGAACGGGTGCAGGAGATTGCATTTCTGAATTCCGGGCTGCGCATCATACTGACGGATGAGCGCAGCGGCCGCCAGGATGAATACTTTTATGAAGGCGGGGCCAGCCAGTTCGTGCAGTTCCTTAATGAGGGCAAGGACGTGCTGCATGATGTGATTCATTTCAGCTCCGAGAAGGATGATATTGAAGTTGAGGTTGCCCTGCAGTACAATGCCGGATATACCGAAACGCTGGCATCCTTCGTGAACTCAATTCCGACCCGCAGCGGCGGCACGCATGAGACGGGCTTCAAGACTGCCTATACCCGTGTGCTGAATGAATATGCCCGCCGGACCCAGCTGCTCAAGGAAAAGGACAAGAACCTGGAGGGCAATGATCTGCGCGAGGGCATGATGGCAGTCATCAGCGTCAAGATGGCCGAGGTGGAGTTCGTCGGACAGACCAAGGACCAGCTGGGCAGCGCCTCCGCGCGCAGTGCCGTGGATTATATCGTGGCCGAGAATATGGCCCGTTTTCTGGAAGAGAATCCGCAGGTGGCACAGAGCCTGCTGAAGAAGTCGATTCAGGCCTCGAAGGCGCGGGAAGCCGCGCGCAAGGCCCGCGATGAGATCCGCAGCGGCAAAAAACGCAGCGAAAGCTCGAACCTTGGCGGCAAGCTGTCGCCTGCACAGTCCAAGGACGTGACACGCACAGAGCTGTTCATTGTCGAAGGCGATTCTGCCGGAGGCTCAGCCAAGCAGGGCCGGGATTCCAAGATTCAGGCCATCCTGCCTTTGAAGGGCAAGCCGATGAATTCGGAGAAGGCCAAGCTGCTGGATGTGCTCAAGAACGACGAATTCAAGGCGATTATTGCCACCATCGGTGCAGGGATCGGGCCGGATTTTGCCGTAGAAGACAGCAATTATTCCAAGATCATCATCATGACCGATGCCGATACGGACGGGGCGCATATCCAGGTGCTGCTGCTGACCTTTTTCTACCGTTATATGAAGCCGCTGATCGATGCTGGCAAAGTCTATATCGCCCAGCCGCCGCTCTATAAGCTGACGCGCAAATCGGGCAAGCTGGAGACGGTGCGCTACGCCTGGAGCGACGAGGAGCTGGCGAACTACCTGAAGGAATTCGGGAAAAATTTCGAGCTGCAGCGCTACAAGGGACTGGGTGAAATGAACCCGGAACAGCTGTGGGAGACCACGATGAATCCGGAGTCGCGCAATCTGCTGCAGGTGCAGATCGAGGACGCCGCCAAGGCCGAACGCCGTGTATCTACGCTGATGGGCGACAAGGTGGACCCGCGCAAACGCTGGATTGTCGAGAATGTCGACTTTACGGAGATTGAGGAATAGCAAGCTTAGTCGAAACCGGATATGGAGTGTCTTCCGTGATTCTCCCGTGCCGCTGGTCCGGCAGCATGATTTCATAAAGGTGCCGGGGCACAGCGTGGCACAGAAATGTGTTTTTTCGGATAGCGACGAAAATTCCGAGTTTGGAATAGCTTGGTGATGAAAGGAGCAAAGGGGAATTTTGGAACTGGAGGAGCGGTAGCGTCCGCCTTTGTCTCCGGATTTCCACCGCGAACGCGGTATAAATTGAAGAAATCTGGAGACAACAGCGGCCGGAAGTCCAAACATTCCCCGCAGTGACGAGGATATCACCACACTATTTTTGAGTTGGACAGATTGAGGAACAGAAGGTGAGCGAATGAGCAGTTTATCAGAACAGTTTTTGCCGGCTTTTCTGGAAGAGGTCGTCGGTGACCGCTTTGGCCGGTATTCCAAATATATTATTCAGGACCGGGCGATCCCGGATGTCCGCGACGGGCTGAAGCCCGTGCAGCGCCGGATTCTCTATGCGATGTATGATTCGGGCAATACCCCGGACAAGCCATACCGCAAGTCCGCCAAGACGGTCGGGGATGTAATGGGGAATTATCATCCGCACGGAGACTCCTCCATCTATGAGGGGATGGTGCGGATGGCACAGCCCTGGAAGATGGGCCACGTGCTTATAGACGGCCACGGGAACTGGGGTTCCATGGATGATGACCCGGCAGCAGCGATGCGTTACACGGAAGCGCGGCTGTCCCCGATCGCGATGGAGATGATGCGCGATATCGAGAAGCGCACCGTACTCTTCAAGGACAACTTTGACAATACGGCCAAAGAGCCGGTGGTGGTTCCTTCACGGTACCCGAATCTGCTGGTCAACGGGACCAGCGGCATCTCGGCCGGGTTTGCGACGGAAATTCCTCCTCATAATCTGCGTGAGGTTATTGACGCATGTATCGCCGTCATGCAGAAGCCGGATATTGCGCTGGAGGACATCATGACCTTTATCAAAGGTCCGGATTTTCCGACAGGCGGAACCATTATGGGCGGCGAGGGCATCATGGATGCTTACCGTACCGGCAAAGGGCGCATCTACTTGCGCTCCAAAACGGAAATCGAGAATCTGCGCGGCGGGAAGCAGCAGATTGTGATTACCGAGGTGCCGTTCCAGATCGTAAAATCGCGGCTGGTCACCTCCATGGAGAATATCCGTCTGGAGAAAAAGATCGAAGGCATCGCTGAAGTCCGCGACGAGAGCGGACGCGATGGCCTCCGGATCGTAGTCGAGCTTAAGAAAGAGGCGGATGCCCAGGGCATCCTGGCTTACCTGCTCAAAAAAACCGACCTGCAGGTTACTTATAATTTCAACATGGTGGCAATCGTCAACAAGTCCCCACAGCAGCTTGGCCTCAAAGCCATCCTGGAGGCTTACATAGCCCACCAACGCGAGGTGGTAACCCACCGCACCCAATTCGATCTGGAAAAAGCGGAGGACCGCGCCCACGTCCTGGAGGGGCTGGTCAAAGCGCTGAACATTCTGGATGAGGTCATCGCCGCCATCAAAGCGTCGAAAAACCGCCAGGATGCCCAGAACAACCTGGTCTGGATGTTCGGCTTCAGTGAACGCCAGGCGGATTCGATCCTCACCTTGCAGCTGTACAGATTAACCAATCTGGAAATTCATTCGCTCCAGAAGGAGCTGGACGAAATGAATGCCCGCATTGCCGTGCTGAAGGGAATTCTGGAGAGTGACAAGAAATTGATCGCCGTAATCCGGAAAGAGCTGATTGAAATCCGCGACAAATACGGCATCGACCGCCGCTCGCTCATCCAGGGCGAAGTGGAGGAGCTTAAAGTCAGCCTCGAAGTGCTCGTCAACGCCGAGGATGTTCTTGTAGCTCTCTCAGCGGACGGATACATCAAACGGACCGGCATGCTGTCCTTTACCCGGTCAGGCGGTGAACGGAATGCCTCGGGTGTGAAGGAAGGCGACCATATCGTCAGGCTGATGGACCTGAATACCCGGGACAGCCTGCTTGTGTTCACCCGCAAAGGCCAATATTTCCTGCTTCCGGTCCATCAGATCCCGGAATTTAAATGGAAAGAGCCGGGTACGGCGATCGTCAACGTGATTGGCCTCGCCAAGGGGGACGGGATTGCCAGTATCCTGCCGGTGGGCAATATGGATGATCCTGGAGCCAGCCTGGTCTTCGTCACGCGCAAGGGTCAGGTGAAGCGTACAGAGCTCAAGGAATACTCTACCAGCCGCTCAGGGGCCGTTGCAGCCTGCAAGGTGGCTGAAGGGGATGAGGTCCTTACAGTGGCGCTGAGCAGCGGTGACAAGGAGATTGTGCTGGTGACCCGTGAAGGCATGAGCATCCGATTCCGTGAGAACGAAGTGAACCCTATGGGCCGTGTGGCCAGCGGGGTGAGGGGAATACAATTGCGTGAAGGGGACGAGGTGGTCTCCTGCTTCTGGGTCAATGAAGATGAAGGCGAAATTCTGGCTGTAACCGAAATCGGCTATGCCAAACGCACGCTCCTGCTGGATTATCCTGCACAGAGCCGGGGCGGCAAAGGCATGCCAACCTTCGAATTCAAGGAAGGCAAACGTGTCCGCCCGAACGGCAGCAGAATTTCCGGTGCCTTCTATTGCCGGGAACCGCTGGAGCTGGTGGCCATTACCCGCGAGGGGGCAACGCATTCCTTCTCCTCTGAATCGGCACCGCTCAGCGAACGCCGTTCGATAGGGAAGCAGCTTGTGTCCGTAGAGAAAAAGGACGAGATTATAAGCCTGTTCCCGGCGATCAAATAACCTGTGATTCGTTATTCCAGCAATGGGTGAAGAAATGAACGGTGTCCGGAACCTCCCTGCGGAGATGACGGGCACCGTTTTAAGGTATACCCGCAGTACCAGAATCATAGTCCAAAGGATTCATTTTTAGCTGGCAGCGGGCTATTTATTTTTTTCTTTTGCAGGAAATGGAAGTTATCTCGCGAAAATGTAGTTATAGCGTCCCGACAGGATACCATCCCTATTGATCTAGAAAGGAAGGAATAAGTGTGCACTCCACTGAATTCAGTAAGATCTGGCATAAATTATTGAAGGATTACAAGTTACATATGGATAGCAACCTTGCCCCTACACTTACAGATGCCCAACTCACCGTACTGGAATTACTGCAGGAACGTGACGCGATGAAGCCTTCCGATCTGGCTCCGCATCTGGCGACCAGCCCGGCAGCGGTAACGATGCTGCTGGACCGGATGGAGAAGCATGGCCTGATTGTCCGGGAGCGTGATGCTGCCGACCGGCGGATTGTATGGGTAAGCATCACGGAGACGGGCAAGCGGGAGACTGAGCGCGGGCTTCAGATCCGCAGTGATTTTTTTGCCGAAGCACTGGACCCGATTTCCTCCCATAACCAGCAGCTCCTGCTCTATCTGATGGGAAAAATGGTCGTCGCTCCAACACCGGAGGGCTCAACCCCCTAAGATGTGTTTTCAAGCAATACAAAAAAGTTGATAAATTGAAAGGTGCCGACGGTGCAGAAGCAAGCGGTTCCATCTGCAGCATGAAGTGGACAGAGAAGACGTTATTTTGAGAAAAACACACCTTTTCCGGATCATTCTGACTCAGGAGCCATTATATTGTTCTTTCGGGCCCAAAATGAGGGAGGGCTGGTCAAATAACGGAATCTGTGTCCGCTTGAGCTATGAAATCGCCAGATCTGCCTCATTAACGGATCTGCTGTCCGCATCCAAACGAGGGAAGGGAACGGAACGGTAATGTGCCCGCTAAGGACACCGGCGTAAGCCACACACCAGCAATGCTCCTAACCTCGTATTATAGGCGGGAAGCTTGCACCATGTACAACAATATGGGCTCTAGGCACTTCAAATGGGTAAAGATATTGCACCATGTACAACAATCTTCGCTCAAAGCACTCATAATGGGCAAAAATCTTGCAGATCATACAACAAACTGGGCTTCGTAAGCTCCAAGTTTTTATTCACCGAAAAAGATGAATCTGATCTATTTGAACAAAAGAAACTATATACAAAAAGCAGGCCTCCGTTAAAGGATGGCCTGCTTTTGTATATGCTGTGACCACAGGCTCCACGGATGAGTCTGCGGGGGCAGAGAGATCAGTTCAATTTCCTCTTTGGTCACGGGATGCGGAAAGCCGACGACTGCAGACCACAGAGCAATCTGCTGGCCCGGCTTATTGACAGCGGCTCCGTATTTCTGGTCACCATACAGGGGGCACCGGATGCCGCTTAGCTGTACGCGGATCTGGTGGGAACGTCCGGTAAGCAGGTCAATCTTCAGCAGACTGTAACCTTCGGCGCTGCCGATCACCGTATAATCCAGAATGGCCTCCTTGCCGCCGGGTGTGCCTTTGCGGACAATCGTGACCGTGTTGGTCTTGGCATCCTTCAGCAGCGTGTGGACCAGACGGCCCTGCGCGGCAGGAGGTTTTCCATGAACCACAGTCAAATATACTTTGTGGAAGCTATGGGAACGGACGCTCTCGGACAGCCGGGAAGCGGCTTTCGAGGTCTTGGCAAAAATCATCGCCCCGCCAACCGGCCGGTCTAGCCGATGGACCAGACCCATGTAGACATTGCCCGGTTTATGAAAGCGTTCCTTCACATCTTCCTTCAGCAGGCTGAGCAGATCGGGATCTCCTGTAGCGTCCTCCTGCACAGGAATATTAACGGGCTTCACTATGCCGAGCAAATGGTTGTCTTCGTACAGGATTTCGAACCGGGAGCTTCCGCTGCCGGAATCCCCGGATGCACCGGGTATTATTCCTGGCATGGCTTACGCCTCCCAGCGGCCTAAAATTCCGCAGGGCAGATTCATCCCGGAGGCGGTAATCGGCAGGCCGATTTCACCGGAGGTGAGCTTGCCGCCATAACGCTTGCCCATCGTCATCGAGAGCATGTTGCGGAGAACCGTTGGCGAAATGCCGGTGGTGTAGGAGTTGATGAGCATGAACAGCGGCCGGTCGCTCATTATTTCCAGGCAGCTCTCCAGGAACGGATACAGGCTCGCCTCCAGTTTCCACATTTCGCCGCCGGGTCCTCTGCCGTAGGAAGGCGGGTCCATGATGATTGCGTCATACTTGCTGCCGCGGCGCTGCTCACGCTGTACGAATTTGAAGACATCGTCGGTAATAAAGCGGACCGGACGTTCAGCCAGTCCGGAGAGCTGCACATTTTCCTTCGCCCATTGAACCATGCCTTTGGCGGCATCCACATGCACGACGGAAGCTCCTGCGCTGGCTGCTGCGACAGTAGCGCCGCCCGTGTAAGCAAAAAGATTAAGCACGGAAACCGGACGGCCCGCTTCAGCGATCTTGTCCATCATCCAGCGCCAGTTGGCCGCCTGCTCGGGGAATAGGCCGGTATGCTTGAAGTTGGTCGGGCGCAGATGGAATTTCAGCTTGCCATAGCTGATTTTCCAGTTGTCCGGAATGGTTTTCTTCATTTCCCATTGCCCGCCTCCGGCGGAGCTGCGGTGGTAGTGTCCATGCACATCGCGCCATTTTGCCGTCTCATGGGCCAGCGGCCAGATGATTTGCGGGTCAGGCCGGCGGAGAATAATGTCTCCCCAGCGCTCCAGCTTTTCTCCGCCTCCGGTATCGATGACCTCGTAGTCCTTCCAATCACTTGCTATATACATCTCTTATCCATCCTTCAAAAAGTCATTTAGCCTTTATTGTACAACATTTTTCCTTGCGGCTACAAACAAAATGGTTGCAAAGCTGCGACTATTCACATTTTGCCCCATTGCCCCGGAGTGTATAATATTTCCACCCTAAACATGGAAGCCAATAGAATTAGACAGCAATAAAAAGAAGCCGGAAAAGAGTCCGAAGCCGTTGTAATTCTGGCGCTTCCGGCGGTGATTGTGTATGATCGGATTAGATTCGGAATGGAGGCGGAAGGTGATGTATGACCTCTCGGAGCTGTATTATCCGATTACGGCCAACCCGGCGGGGGCCAGTGAGATTCTGCCTTGCCGGGCCTTGCGGCCCTATATCCGCTGCTTCTGGGGCAGTGCGGCGCTGCAGCAGGCAGGTGCATTCGAACCCGGGACGCCCCTTGTTGGGCAAGTCTCCCTGACTCAGGAGCCGGAAGTGATTATACCAGATACATGTATGGATATTATATGGGAATGGGATGCGGCTGCAGGTGAAGCCGGAGGGGTATTTTGCGGAATCAATGATGCCCCGTTTGAAACGGGACAAGCTGGTCAGCCCACCGGCAAGCTGTATTTTGCCATCCGGTTTCATTTCTGGGCGGTGCATTTGTTCGCGGACGAGCATCTCAGGGATGTGCTTAATGTACATGTTCCGGTGGAGCACTATTTTGGCTCATTCCGCGAAGAATTGGGCCACAGGCTTCAAGCTTCCCGTACATTTACAGATTGCATCGCTGCGGCAGAAAATTACCTGCTGAAGCGTCTGGACCGGAGGACCCGGGGCGGCCCTGACAGCATGATGAATGCCGTCTACAGTATTCTTAGGCACAGAGGCGTGGTTAACGCCAGAGAGCTTGAGAACAGCGCAGGGGTGAGCAGCAGGCAGCTGGAGAGGCTTTTTCGTGAATATATCGGCCTTACGCCCAAAAAGACTGCGGATCTGGTCCGGTTTCAAAATGTATGGCTGGACTTGTATCTGTCGCCCCCGCCCCGCAAGGCAATGCTGGATATGGTTTACGATTACCGTTACACCCACCAGTCGCATATGATCAACAGCTTCAAGAAATTTGCCGGAAAAACGCCGCTGGAGGCTTTGGCCTATGCGCGGAGGTAGATGTCGTTTTTTTGCAATACAATAACTCCAAAAGCAAGTACACTATGTTCAGCGGGCCAATGTGCAGCTAAGAAAATAATCTTGAAGGAGTGCGAACAGATGATTTCTTCTTTTGAAGGCATTAACCTGTATACTAAGGATACGGCCGCTTTGGCAAAATTTTATGCGGAGCTGCTCGGGGTTCCAGTTCCGTTTGAGGGGTTTGGCAATTATGACGGGGCCAAGATCGGTTTTGACAAGGGACAGCCGGGACTGATTATCTGGAATGAGAACAAATGGGGCAAGCACACTACGGGTGTTGTGAATCTGGTATTCTCCTGCAGCAGCCTGGATGAAACCTATGAGCAGCTTAAGGCGAGAGGGCTGGACTGCCAGCCGCCGGCCACCATGGAGTATGGGGGCAAGGAAATGAATTTCCGTGACCCGGACGGCAATGGAATTACTTTGCTGGAAGGCGCATATTGTTGAACCCATAACTACGCCATCAGAGATCATACTGAAGCGGTAAATGCGGGCTCTATCCGGTTGGTGAACCGGGGGACCGTGTTTACTGCTTTTTTGTATTGACAATGAGAATCATTATCAAATAGAATGGGGTTAGCAATACATGGGATTGATTTGAGCTTGAATTTCTGTTTGAATTCCACCTCACATTTCGGAGTTCCGGCTTGAATTTTCGGACAAATTAAATGTTAACTTTGGGAGGAACCTATACATGGCTAAGGTGCTTGTGGCATATGCCAGCTTGACTGGCAACACGGAAGAAATCGCTGAACTGATTGTGGAAGGCATTCGCCAGGCAGGCGGTGAGGCTGTGCTGAAATCGGTCACGGACTGCAATGCGGATGAGATCAAAGCCTATGAGGGTGTGCTGCTGGGCGCATATACCTGGGGGGATGGCGAGCTGCCGGATGAATTCCTGGATTTCTACGAAGAGATGGATGAGCTGGATTTGACAGCTTGCAAGGCAGCAGCCTTCGGCAGTGGAGATACCGGCTATGAAATATATTGCGGTGCCGTGAATCAGATCGAAGAGAAGCTGCGGGAGCGCGGGGCGGAGATTGTCCAGGAAAGTCTGAAGATTGAATACGGACCCAATGCTGCGGAAAAAGAAGCTTGCCGCAGCTTCGGCCGCCAATTCATCGAAACCTGCGCGGCGGTATCCTGAGAATGGGCGGCGCGGCGGGAAGCAGGACAGCAGGAAGAAGCGAAGCACCGGCCGTCCAATTCAGCCGGCTGAATGATTTCCGCATGGAGCATATTATGCTGGGCGGAGCGGAGGCTTCCGGCAGCGGGACGGCGGCCACCGGGCTTCCGCGCTGGAGGCAGCAGGTGCAGTATGCGGTAGGGCATACGCTGAATGATTTCTATAGTCTCCAGCCGGAGGTGCGGAGGGAGACGCCAATCCAGTTCCTGCTGGAGCGCCGCTGGCCTCCCAAAGGGGATGCTTTTCCTTCGCTCATGCACTATTGGGAGGTCAAGACGGCGGTCACCGATGAGCTGATGCGAAGAGCCAGTGTCAATCACCTGCAGGACATTCCGGTGCTGCTCTATGAGCAGTGGCATGTGCCGGTGCCGGAGCTGGGCATTGAGCTGGCGATGATTTTTCAGCTGGCCTGGAATTCTGCAGTCCCGGGCCGCTGCCTCAGCATCCAGAAACTTATGGTGAGCGGAAATGATGAAGTGATCACCGGATTCCTGCACATGGCGAATGTGTTTTGTCATCAGGCGTACGGAATGCCGGCCGATAAGGTGGAGGTTTATTCTCTGCTGGACGGCCGCCAGCATATTTTTGACGGAGCAGGGATTCCGCTCCCGGAATCCCTTGATTACGTGCGGCTGTTGTCCGTGTTCATGAAGCAGGAGGAGTCGGCCGCACGGATGCTGAAATACGGAGAACGCAGGAGTGAGCACGATGAGCTGGTTCAGCGGGGGTACGGTCTGATGTAAGTGGTGGCTCTGCTGTGCTGCTGCTTGAGCTTGTTTAGCGGAGGGATGCGAAATGTAAGTGGTAGCTTCTTCGGCGCAGCTTGAGCTTGCCAGTGGACTGCCGAGGCGCTATGGTTAGAGCAGGGGGTGTTCACAGCCATGCCGGAACCAATCAAAACATATAATACCGCTGTGGAAGCTACGCTTGAGGTGATTGGCGGCAAGTGGAAGCCGGTGATCTTGTTCTTTCTTACCTTCGGCAAGAAGCGCAACGGAGAATTTATAAGCCTGATGCCTGTCATTACCCAGAAGGTGCTTACACAGCAGCTCAGGGAGCTGGAAGAGGATGGGGTTATCAAACGGACCGTATACAATGAGGTTCCGCCCAGGGTCGAGTATGAGCTGACCGATTACGGCTGGAGCCTGAAGGAAATCCTGCATCTGATGTGCAGATGGGGCGATGCCCATATTGAGCGGGTCTATGGGGATCAAGCCGCCGTGCTGGCCCAGCCGCAAACGAAAGCATAATGAAGCCTGGCCCTGTAGAAGGGTCAGGCTTTCCCCGTGGTTCAGGAAATGATGATTTCCTTTTCTTGTGGATAAGATATGTATAAAGTTGGGGATAAACACCTTTGGACGAATTTGTAACGAACAGTGGCAGAATAGTCGAAGGCCAGTTTGCCCATAAATAATAACAGAAATACCGTTGTTAGAGCGTCGATGGCCAGTTTGCCCATAAATAACGGCAGAAATACCATTGTTAGGCCGCCGAAGGCCGGTTTGCCTGGAAATAACGGCAGAAATGCCGTTGTTAGAGCGTCGAAGGGCTGGTTTGCCCGGAAACAACGGCAGAAATACCGTTGTTAGAGCGTCGAAGGCCAGTTTGCCCTTATCTTGGGAACTATAAAGTTGGGAGACCAGTCGGTCTATATATTATGAACTTAAAAAATTCAAAAAAGGGTAGAAGTGCGGAGGGAAAGTTTGGATACTTACAGAGCGAATGCGTCCGCCTGAAGTTTTCCGTAGGAAAGCTCGCTATCTTCAGCATAAACAGTCACCGGATTTCAACCGCTAAAGGCGGTGCAAATCAAGAAATTCTTACGACAACAGCGGCTGGAGTCCAAACATTCCCCGCAGTTACGACCATACCCTACAATGTAAAACTAAAGTTCAACTTAGATAGATATCCTAATTCCAAGTAGCGTTTTCTCACCGGCTTCTTCGCAAATGCTAGTTGGAAAAAGGGAACTTATTTCTCCCCAAAATCAACCATTGTGAGATTTAAGTGGAAAAAGGAAACTTAATTGGGCCATATTCCCTCGTCAGGAGCGAAATGAGCTGAATTAGAGTACCTTTTTCCACTTAATGTGTGGAGAACAGGGTGCTGGGGCAAATTAGATAACCGTTTTCCACTTGGAATTGCCGAAGGATACATAAAGGGTTCTTCAGGCAACGCTAAACTGAAATCCAAAACGGCTACCTTATCCAGTCAAGGACGGTGTAGCTGTTTTGTTCAAAGATAAGATTTATATGTTTTGGGGTAAGCGAAGCTTACCCTTAGTTCTAAAGGAACTCTGACTTTGTAAGCTCCAGTTTTTTGTTGCCCCGTTAGGGAGATGTTGTTACAGACGGAAATTCGCAATATGCGTGGGCTGGTGTTCTGCTCCAAGCCAGACATCAATAAATAGGACTGCTGATGCTGGTTACGGGATCACTTTCCGGCTGCGGAGGTCCGTAAATATGTTCATAAACATCGCTTCGGTATCGATGAACTCATGGAATCCGAACCGCCGCGCCTTGCTCCCGTCCGCAAAAAAGTCATAATCCCAGGAAAATACAAAATCTCCGAACCCCCATGAGGACACATCCCGGTAGCTGTTCGGCTCCAGGCTGTATTTCTCCACCATCCCGTTCCACAGTGCTTCCTTGTCCTCCATAACTACTGACAGGGACATAGGCAGCGGAGGGGCCGTCTCCAGCCCGAAAAATGCGGCAAGCTTCGGCCAGAGCTCGTCCCAGCGGAACAGATCGCCATTCGTAATGTTAAATGCCTGATTGGCGCAGCGGCTGTCGGTTGCTGCCCAGACGGTTGCCTGTGCCAGCAGGCCTGCATCCGTCATTTCCAGCAGGCTATGGTAAGCACCGGGCTTCCCGGGGAACCGGAGCGGAAGTCCGAGCTCCTTCGATATAGAGGCATAAACGGCAATGACCATGGCCAGATTCATCGGGTTGCCGAGTGCAAAGCCGCAGACCACAGACGGCCGCATCGCCGACCAGGTCCAGGTTTTGCCTATCTGGCGCTGCTCCAGGAAGTTCTGCTGATCGATATTGAACTCCGGCGGCATGTGATTGGCATCCGTTTCCCGGGCAGGGGTCTTGAAGGGACCCAGATGGGCACCATACACTTTATAGCCCTGCATCAGGCTGATATGCTGCAGATTGCGGGCAACGGGCTCAACAGCTTCTACGGCGTTCACAAGCATGGCCAGATTCGGAGGCACCAGCTCCGCCCAGGTGGGGCGTTCCTGATAAGCGGCATAGAAGATATGCGTCACCTCCGGCAGAGTCCCCAGCTTCAGCCGGGTTTCTTCAGCGTCGAGCAAATCGGCGGCGATATAGCGGACACGGCTTGTGTTCACTCCGCCCCGGCGGGAAACTCCGATAATGTCCCATTCAGGAAGCGTTGCCAGGTGCCCGATCAGATTGCGGCCGATCACACCGTTCGCTCCAATAACCAGTGCAGTTTTGCGCTGTACAGCATCATTAGGATTCATAAGCAGGTTCTCTCCTTCAACTTGGGTATGCCATCATTATGTCTGCCGGGCCAGAGCGTGAATAGTACGCACTTTGGGGTTATATAGGCACCTGAAAGTAACAATACATAGAGTAAGCTTGAACTAGAGTACCTTGAACTAGAGTGGCCTTAATATAGAGTGAACTTAAGAACCTAACCCGAAGTCTAAGAAACTACTACAATGTCCATATTAAAAAGCACCCTTCCCTAAGGCGTGGTCGCCAAAAGAAAGAGTGCTGTACAGATTGTAATATTCCTCAGCCGGTATAGCGGTAGTAATCCTGCTTGTTCAAAATAACAAAGCCGCAGCTTTCATACAGCCTCAGCGCATTCGGATTGTCAAGTGCTACCTCCAGGTTGACGCCATTGTAATTGCGCTGCTCCCGTTCAATGGTCTGCAAAAGCGCGCTCCGGCCGATGCCCAGGCCGCGCAGTTTCTTATCTACCGTAAACCCGTAGATCCAGGTTTCGTTGTCTTCCGTCCACAGCCGCATCTTGCCGGCGGGCTGGCCGTTCATTTCGATGATGATCTGTTCCTGCTGATTCTCATTCATCTGCTGAGTGTACATTTCTGCGGCATCTTCTTTGGACATGTCAAATCCTGAGCAGTCCAGCTCAACAAGAAGATCCGCTTCATCCTGGCGCGCAGGCCGCAGAACTACGGCACCTGCGGCTGAACTGGCTTCCGGCGAACCTTGCGGGACAGCAGACCCGTCCCATTTCATCTGATACTCCGCATGGTTGAAAACCACCGGCAGAGTCTTCAGAAAACCTGCCGCCGAGGCCGAGCTGGCCGGGGCATTCAGCAGCAGTGTCCTGATCTGGTTGCGCTTAATGATGCTCTGCGCCTGCTCCCAGAGCGAGGTGAAAATCCCTCTGCGCCGGAACCCCGGCCGGACCATGCCACAGACTTCCATTTCACCGGCAATCCCATACAGTCCTATAAAACCAGCCAGGACATCTTCCTCATAGGTTACCAGCCATTCCGCTCCGCCGGCTTCGGGTGACAAGCGCAGCATGTCCCAATTCAGCTTCAGGCTGATGCCTTCGTATTGCTCGCAGCGCTGCTGCAGTTCCTCTATATCCTTTAACATTTCAGCTGTATTCAAACGCATAGCCTCCTAAAAATTACTATGGCCCAATGGACCCTGCTCAGCTCCTGCTGAGCACATCCCCGTATTCCTCATGCTTCTTGAACTGATGGGCAGCATAAGGGCACTGGGGTACGATCTTAACCTGCTCTGCCCGGGCTTTATCCACAACCGCCCGCACGAGCTTCTCACCGGCACCTTGGCCGCGCAGATCTTCTGAGACAAAGGTATGGTCAATAACCCAATTTCCCGTTGTTTCATCCGTTCTGTATGTTATCTCGGCAAGGTCCTTACCGTCACCAGCTATATAAAATCTTCCTTCTCCCTGTTCAATCGATTCCATATTCTTCACTCCAATCGGATATAGTGACTATATTTTACTACCCTGATCTGGAAAAAGCGAGATGGCAGGCAGCGGCTGATGGTGAATCTGGCCGTACCTGTATAACCCGATGAGCAGCGTGATTTATATAAACTTGCGTATGCTCCGTAAAATACCATAAGATTAAGACACTAACGCTGTGATGAATAGAAGTTGCTTCAGGGGGAATGGCAGTGGAATACGAGGTAGAGGTTCAGTTTGAGCCGGTATACGAATTAGTGAGCAGCATACATACGTTTATATGCAAAAAATCCAATAAGAAGATGGACCTGGGCACCTCCTGGTCTGCTGAAGTCGCGGGCAAGCTTAGCCCGGAGCTGTTGTCCGCTCTGGAGGAGACGGAGCTCGGGAATGACTGGAAGCTGCTGAATCTGCTGATCTATCAGTGTCCTGTGAAGGACAGCGTAGACACTGCCCTGGAATGGCTGGAGCGCTTGCCGGTAGGGGAGATGTATGAGACGCTTTCGGAATACATCAGCGTGTTCCCGGTGCAGATGGATCAATTCCGCAGCCGCATGCACTTTCTGCTGTCCGAGTGGAACCGGCAGTATTTCAGGGGCACCAGCCCTGAGATCATCGGCAAACTGCGGCAGCATACGGAAGAACAGAGACTGGAAGCGGATAACAGGGCTGTATCCGATTTTGTAAACAGGACAACGAACGGATTCTATTTCCTGCCGGGAGACGGACTGCGCAAGCTGGTGCTGATACCGCAGTTTCATTTTCAGCCTGCCAATATTATTTACAGCTTCGGTCCGCTGACGATTTGCCATTATGCGGCGAGAATCTCTGTAGCGGATGAAGAAATTTCGCCTTCGATGTACAGGACTCTGCGCAGCCTGGGGGAGAAAAGCCGTCTGAAGATCCTTCAATCGCTTGGCGGCGGGCGCAAAACCTTTACCGAAATCGCCAGGCAGGCCGGAATCTCCAAGGGTATTGTCCATGACCATATTTTCAGCCTCCGCTGTGCGGGCCTGCTTCATGCCTACATCGAAGGGGAGAACGTCATCGCCTACAGTCTGCGTCTGGAAGGAATCCGCCGGATGAATGAGCAGCTGTTCGAATATTTGCAATAACATCCGGCCTTCCGGCATCACAACAAGTCAAAGTATTCTCTGCTGAAGAGAAAGCTTTGGCTTTTTATGTTGCGGATTTTCCCGGTGAATTCTGTTCAAGGAGAAATTAAATAAAGTTCTCTCTTTACAGAACCACAAACTTTTCCTATAATGTGAACTATCGGTCTTAAACATACTTAGTGGGTAGGAATTATAAGTTTTATTCATTTTGGAGAGAAGAGAGATGATTTCATGAGAAAAAGTACGCTTGTATTGTCCACACTGCTGATTGCCGGTTCCCTGCTGCTGACAGCCTGCTCGGACAACAGCAGCAATTCTGCAACCGGCAACGCTCCGGCGTCTGCAACTTCTGATCCGGGTACAACCGGAACTGAAGCGTCGGCCTCTCCGGCACCTGTGCCTGCGGGTGCGCTGAGCGAGCCTTTTACAGCAGCGGATTTATCCAAGCTACCGGCTGTCGCCCAGAACCGCAATGATACGATTATTGTCGGCCTGACCGATCCCAGCGGCGCCTTTACGCCTTATTTTCAAGAGAGCGGCTATGACGGCAACGTATCTTCCCTGCTGTATGCCTCCCTCGTAACTGTGGATGACAAAGGTGTTCCTACACCCGAGCTGGCCGAGAGCTGGGATGTATCGGATGATCAGCTTACATACACCTTCCACTTGCGGAAAGACCTGAAGTTCAGCGACGGCTCGCCGCTTACAGCGGATGATGTAGCTTTTACCTGGACCATTCAATATGACAAAGCCTATGACGGCGGCTCTTCTGTGCCTTCCATGAACGTAAAAGGCGGCAAAGCCTATAAAGAAGGCACGGCCAAAACAATTGAAGGGATCAAAGTCATCGACCCGCAGACGATCTCGGTAACATTGGAGAAACCAAATGCTACGGCACTGGTGACCCTCGGCTCCAATGTGCTCTCCAAAGCTTATTACGGTAAGGACTACACATTCGGCCACCTGGAATATATCAAAAAGCTGCACGAGCATCCGCTCGGCGACGGCCCCTACAAGCTGGAGAAATTCCTGCCCGGGCAGGAAGTGCGCTTTACAGCCAACGAAAATTATTTCAAAGGCAAACCCAAAACAGAACATTTCATCTATAAAACCTCTGAAGGCGATGTGTGGCAGTTCCTGGAGACGGGGGAGGTCGATTACGCTTCCTTCAGCGCCACGGATGAAAATATTGAGAAGCTGAAAGCACTCGGATTTGTGAACATCCTTCCTTATACACCCAGCACCTACGGCTACATGCAGGTCAATCTGAAGCATGAGCAGCTGAAGGATAAAGAGGTCAGACAGGCGATTATGTACGGGCTGGACCGGCAGAGCATTTATGTAGATGCTGCGCAGGGAGCGGGCTCCATTGCCAATATTCCGGCGTCACCGATCTCCTGGGCCTATACCGAGGAGGGCATCAATCCTTACAAATATGATCCGGAAAAAGCCAAGCAGCTGCTGGATCAAGCCGGCTGGACTGTTGGCGCAAACGGAATACGCGAAAAAGCCGGCAAACCGCTGACGATCCATTATCTCGGCTCCAAAAGCAAAAACACCGATATTTTCATCGCTGTAGCCAAGGAGAACTTTGAAGCCCTGGGTATAGAATTCCAGCCGGAGGTTTTTGCCGACTTTAACTCCCTGGTGTCCAAGGTTGAAGGCGGAGACTACGATCTGGTATCCTTCTCCACCAGTATGCTGACTGATCCGGCGGACGGGTTCATGCAGTTTTTTGACGGAGAGATCACTGATTATGACAATCCGAAATTCCTGGAACTGTACAACAAAGCTTTGGCTACTACAGATATTGAGCAGCGCAAGGCCGTCTATAAGGAGCTGTACCAGCTATTCAATGATGAACTGCCGATCCTGTTCACCAGCTACAAAAAAACAGTCTATGCCTACAATGGGCGCATACAGAATCTGACGGTCAGCCCGTTCATCGGACTTGCCGGAAGCCTGCCGGAGTGGACGTTGAAATAACTACACAGTCGTCCCCTGCCTGGATGTAACGGGCAGGGGACGACTCATAAGGAGCGGGTCATGAGTACCTATCTGACAAAAAGACTGCTGTACATGCTCATCATTCTGTTTGCGGCTTCACTGCTCATCTTCATCCTGTATGCATCGACGCCCGGCGATTTCATTACGGGCAATATTAAGCTGACTGCGGAGCGCAAAGCCGAGCTGCGGGAAATTTACGGCTTGAACAAGCCGGTGCTGGAACGCTACGGCACCTGGATGAACAATGCATTCCATGGGGATTTCGGGTATTCGCTTGCCCAGCAGAAGCCGGTGCTTCAGTTGTTCAACGATTATATCTGGAATTCTTTTTTGCTGGCCGCCGTGTCCACCTTTCTAACCTGGGTGATTGCGGTTATTGTCGGCGTAATCTCTGCCTATAAGCAATATTCCTGGTTTGACACGCTGGTGATGGTGGCTATTTTTGCCGCAATGTCGCTGCCGTCCTTTTTTATCGGTTTGTTCCTGATCAAGATACTGGCGGTAGATCTGAAGTGGCTCCCGCCGGGCGGGATGATTACCACGGGCAGCCATGCCACGGGGCTGGCCTATCTCAAGGAAGTGGTGCGGCATATGGCGCTTCCCGTTGTGGTGATGACTCTGCTTGGCCTGGGTTCATTAACCCGTTATTTCCGCAGCAATATGATTGACGTGCTGAAGCAGGACTATATCCGCACTGCACGGGCCAAAGGGCTTAAGGAGCGGAAGGTGCTGTTCCGCCATGCGCTGCGCAATGCCCTGCTGCCGGCCATTACGCTGGTCGGCTTCGAGCTTCCGGCACTGTTCGGCGGCTCGCTGATTATCGAGCAGATTTTCAACTGGCCGGGGATCGGCCAGCTGTATATGAAATCCTTCGGGCTCCGGGACTACCCGCTGCTCATGGGCTTTACGATGTTTATTGCCATTCTGACCGTCATCGGAACGCTGCTCTCGGATATTCTGTACCGGGTGGCCGATCCGCGCGTCCGGTTATAGGGGGAAGATGCCGTTTTGACAGTTAACAGCAGGTTGGCCGGGCTGCGCGAGCCGCAGGTGCAGAGGCAAAAGTCCTCATTGTTCAGACAGTCTTTGAAAAGGCTGATGAAGAACAGGCTCGCTGTAGCCGGTTTTGGAGTGGTTGTGTTTATGTTTGCTTTATGTTTTATCGGCCCGTTCTTTTCGCCTTATGCGGACAACAAAATCAATATGGCGATGATGAACAAGGCGCCAAGCTTGCAGCATTTGCTGGGGACCGATGCCTTGGGCCGGGACATCCTGACCCGGGTGATGCAGGCCGGACGGATATCACTGACTGTAGGTCTGGCATCCATGGTGCTGTCCGTGTTCATTGGCGCACTGCTGGGGGCGGTTGCCGGTTATTACCGCGGCATAGCGGATCAGATCATTATGCGGATCGCCGATCTGCTGATGACGATACCCGGCCTGCCGCTGCTTTTTATCTTCGGGGCGCTGCTCTCGGAATGGAAGGTTCCGACAGACTACCGGATGTATATCGTCATGCTGATGCTCAGCATTGTGAATTGGCCGGGGCTTGCCCGGATGGTGCGGGGACAGATGCTCAGCCTGCGGGAGCGGGAATTTATGCAGGCTGCTGTTGTGCTGGGCCTGCGCGACAGCCGGAAGCTGTTCCATCATCTGCTCCCGAATGTGGTCCCGCTGCTGATTGTCATGGCTACACTGAACATCGGCGGAGCGATTCTCAGCGAATCGGTGCTCAGCTTTTTCGGGCTGGGCGTCATGCCGCCTACGCCGACCTGGGGCAACATGATTGACGCGGCGAACAATATGATTGATTTTCAGGATCATCCATGGCTGTGGATTCCTCCGGGCTTGTCCATTTTTGCCACAGTGATTGCCATTAATATATTCGGTGACGGCCTCAGAGACGTGCTTGATCCCAAACAGAAGAGGTAGGTGGCCAGCAGCTGATGAAGCATTTAATGAAAATTGAAGGACTAAGCACCGTTTTTCATACAGAAGAAGGAAAAGTGACCGCAGTGGATAAAGTAAGCTTCCAGGTCCGCGAAGGAGAGACGGTCTGCATTGTCGGTGAATCCGGCTGCGGAAAAAGTGTAACTGCCATGTCCATTATGGGGCTGGTGGAAGCGCCAGGCGGACAGGTGAACGGAGGGCGGATTGATTTTGCGGGGGAAGATTTGCTGCGGCTTGACAAGAATACCCTGCGGGCTATCCGCGGCAATGAAATCGCCATGATTTTTCAGGAGCCGATGTCATCGCTCAATCCGGTAATGAAGATCGGGGAGCAGATCATGGAGCCGCTGATGGTGCATTTGAAGCTGAGCAAAAAACAGGCGCGTATCCGGGCCGTCGAGCTGATCACGCAGGTGGGCATTGCGCGCCCTGAACAGATTTTTGGCAGCTATCCTCATGAATTAAGCGGCGGGATGCTTCAGCGGATCATGATTGCCATTGCCGTTTCCTGCAACCCGAAGCTGCTGATTGCCGACGAGCCGACCACTGCGCTCGATGTGACCATCCAGGCGCAGATTCTCGATATGCTGCGGGAATTCAAAGAAAACAGCGGGATGTCCATTCTGCTGATTACCCATGATCTGGGCGTTGTCGCAGAAATGGCCGATTACGTGATTGTGATGTATTCAGGCCAAATTGTTGAAGAGGGCGGAGTCGTGGAGCTGTTCAATCACCCCAAGCATCCGTATACCAGGGGGCTGCTGAAATCCAAGCCGGTGGTGGGCCAGCGTCTGGAGGAGCTGTATTCCATTCCGGGTCAGGTGCCGAATCCGCTGATGCTTGAGCAATCCTGTTATTTCCATGACCGCTGCGAGCATTGTATGCCGGTCTGCCGCAGCCGCCAGCCCCGCCTGAAGGAGCTGGACGGCGGACAAAAGACAGCCTGCTGGCTGTACGAGGAGGCGGAAGTCCATGTCTGAAGCACTGCTTGAGGTTAGCCATCTGAAGAAGTATTTTCCGGTCACCGAGGGGCTGCTGAACCGGACCGTTGGACATGTGAAGGCCGTCGATGACATCAGCCTCACCCTTCAGCCGGGCGAAACCTTCGGGCTGGTCGGAGAATCCGGCAGCGGCAAAAGCACGGTAGGCCGGACGATTCTGCGCCTGACCGAGAAAACGGCCGGCGAGGTAAAGTTCAAAGGAGTAGATATTCACAGCCTCTCTCCTGCAGAGCTTCGGCTGCTGCGGCCGCGGATGCAGCTGATCTTTCAGGACCCGTACAGCGCACTCAATCCGCGTGTGCGGGTGGGCGATGCGATCGGCGAAGCCCTGCTGGACCATGGTTTATGCACCAAGGATGAGGTGCGGGAGCTGGTTCTGGAATCGCTCGCAGCCTGCGGGTTATCCTACTACCACATCGACCGCTTCCCGCATGAATTCTCCGGCGGACAGCGCCAGCGGATCGGAATCGCCCGGGCGCTGATCCTGAACCCGGATCTCATTATTGCCGATGAGCCGGTATCGGCGCTGGATGTGTCGATTCAGGCCCAGATTATCAATCTGTTCAGCAAGCTGCAGCAAAGCAAGGGCCTCGCCTATTTATTCATCTCCCATGATCTAAGTGTGGTGGAGCATTTATGCTCGCGGATCGGGGTGATGTATCTTGGTTCCATGGTCGAGACGGCTGCCCGGGACGAGCTGTTCCACAACCCCCTGCATCCCTATACCAAGGCTCTGCTCTCTGCGGTGCCCGTGCCGGTTCCCAGGCTGAAAAGGGAACGGATCGTCCTGAAAGGCGATATCCCCAGCCCGGCGAATCCGCCCTCCGGCTGCAAATTTCATACCCGCTGCCCGTTTGCTGTAGAGGTGTGCAAAGCAGAGAACCCCGTTTTCCGTGATGCCGGAGGCGGACATTTTGTCGCTTGTCATTTGGTTTGATTCATATAGAGTGAACTTAAGATATTTACATTAGGGACTTCGTCGGGACTACGGAGAATGTTTGGACTTCCGGCCGCTGTTGTCTGCAGATTTCTTGATTTGTACCGCTGTTCGCGGTGGAAATCCGCAGACAAAGGCGGACGCATTCGCTCCTCCAGTTCCAAACTTCCCCTCCATCCCCTTTCCCTTTTGTTAGTTTTTCAAGTTCGCTCTATACAGATAAATCTGGCCCGAAATTGAAAATTCCCTTTTTTTGACTTGCCATATCCGCAGTGCTATACTGATTCCAATGTAGGTAAATACGTTTAATAAGAGACTAATTAGACCTGCAGCTCTAATTGGTCTTGTTTTTTTGTTTTGCGCAATGAACTATTCAATGCAGCTGAGCTGACAAAACTTAAGCGTATGCTTCCGAAGCCAGTTTTGTACGAAGAACTATTCAATGCAGCTAAGCTGACAAAACTTTTAGGAGGAAATATCATGAATACCACAGTACGTTTGACTGAAAGATCCGGATCGACCTCTTCACAGCGGAGCAAAGGCTTTGTACCGGTTGTCGTCTACGGTGCAGGTTCAGATAGCCAGTCCTTTACAGCGGATGCGAAGACATTGAACGAGATTCTGGGCAAAAACCCGCGCGCCATCCTCAAGGTGGAACTGCCCGGCTCCGGCTCCAAAAACGTAGTGATTCAGGAAGTGCAGCGCCAGCCGTTGTCCCGGAAGCTGCTGCATGTGGACCTTCACCAGATTGACATGAAGGCCGAACTGGATACCAAGGTTGCATTCCATTTCACCGGAGATCCTGTCGGCGTGAAGAGCGGCGGCATTCAGCAGGTTGAGCTGTATGAGCTGGATATCCGCACCCTGCCGGACAAGCTGACCGCCACCTTTGAAGTGGATATCAGCGGACTCGACGTTGGCGACCAGCTGCTGGTTTCGGATCTGCCGAAGCATGAAGGCTGGGAAGTGCTGACCCCGGAAGATACGCTGATTGTGCGGATTGCACCGCCTGTTGCACTGGAAGAGCCGGCGGGTGCTGAAGCGGACGAGCCTGCTGCTGCCGAGGCTGCCGAAGAACAGAAGACTGAAGAATAAATCGGATCGAGAGATAAATAGGCGTACTAAATATACGCAGCTAACAGGAGCAGACGCATCCTTGCCGGGGAGCTGTCTGCTCCTTTTGCTGCACAGGAACGGAATATGGGTCATCACTTTTATCTAAGGAGCAAAAGGAGAACTGCATATGGACGGGACAATCATTAATCTGGTCAGCGGCTCAAATGCCAAACTGGATGAGGTTTCAATGAATGCGAGAGTAAAAATATCCTGCAGCAGCTCCCCGGCGGAGCTGGATCTCAGCTGCTTTATGGTGGGGGCGGACGGAAGGGTGCCTGCGGACGATTATTTTATTTTCTATAACCAGCCCGCAGATCCGCAGCGGGCTGTGCGGTTTGAGCCGATTGATAAATACAGCGGCGAATTTGTAATCGATCTGCGTGCCCTGCAGAGCTCCGGTGTTGAAAAATGCGTGTTCGCCGCAACGCTGGACGGGCCGGGAACCTTTGCCGAGGTCAGAGGCTGCAAAATCAGTGCGGCGGCAGGGAATACGGAGCTAGTATTCGCCATTACCGAAGGCAAGGCCGAAACCTCGCTGGTCCTCGCCGAGCTCTACCGCCACGGGCAGGGCTTCAAGCTGCGGGCTGTTGGCCGCGGTTTTCACGGCGGGCTGAAGCCGTTGGCGGAAGCCCATGGTGTGGAGGTGGAGGATGAGCCGGCAGCGGAAGCTGCCAGTCCAGGCGAACCGGGTCATACGGCTGCGGCTGCTGCTGAGCTGTCAGCGTCCATCGCCGAAGCGGCAGCAGCCACGGCGGCAACGCCGCCAGCACAGCCAGATCCCCCGCTGAAGCTCAATCTGACCAAGATTGACCTGCACAAGCAGCAGGTTGCCCTCTCCCTGCGCAAAAAGAATATTGAGCAGGAAAAAGCACGCGTCGCCGTAGTATTTGACGCGTCCGGTTCGATGTCAGCGCTTTATCAGAAGGGTGTGGTCCAGCGGGCCTTTGAACGGGTACTCGCTGTTGCTGCCAGCATGGACGATGACGGAATGCTGGATGTCTGGTTTTTTGCAACTAAAAGCAAGCGGATGCCCAGTGTGCGCGAAACCGGATATGAGGACTATGTGAAACGCACCTATCCGGGGCCGCGTATGTTCGGGGGCCTTGGCATCGGTAATAATGAGCCTGTCGTCATGGCAGATATCCTCAAGAAATATACCAAGGAAGATCCGGGCATCCTGCCGGTGTACGTCGTATTCTTCAGTGATGGCGGGATTTACGAAACGCGCAAAATCTCCAAGCTGCTGATTGACAGCTCCAAGCATAATATTTTCTGGCAATTTGTCGGTCTGGGCCAGGCGGATTACGGTGTGCTGCGGGAGCTGGATGATCTGCAGGGACGTTATGTGGATAATGCGGATTTTTTTGCGCTGGATGACCTGGACGAGGTCAGCGACGAAGAGCTGTACGACCGCTTGTTCAATGAGTTTCCCAAGTGGCTGCGTGAAGCCAGGGAGAAAGGCGTGATCAGAAGCTGATTCATGCTTATGCCCGTTAACTGTTATTCGATTTTGGGGTGCAAAACGTTGTATACTGCTGATATATCCGGCACGCACCATGTGCTGCGAATGAATGCAATGTGATATGAGTGTAAGGAGAGAGGAATGGAGCATGGGCGATATTCGTTTTGTCTCGCGCGAAGAATTGAAGCAGGCGGCAGAGCTGTCGGATCTGGTCTTCCGGGATGAGGAACAGACCTCAATGGCAGTCAAATTTCCGGGGATTTTCTCCGGCAGCTACTTGAGTTCACCCGGTGTATTTGAGGACGGGCAGCTTGTGGCTTTTGCCGGACTTGTTCCGGGTTTTATACAGATGGGCACCGTGTCTGTGCCGGTATTCTCCCTTGGTTCAGTATGCACGCACCCTGAATACCGGGGAAAAGGGTATGCCAATGCCTTACTGCAGCGCGTATTTGACCATATCGACAGGGCAGGCGCTTCGCTGCTGCTTGTGTCGGGTACACGGGATCTCTACATCCGGCAAGGCTGCCATACCTTCCGGTCGGTGCGCAGCTACTTGCTGTCTCCAGAGAATGAGGTTGTCAGGAGGGCAGCAGCAGGCCCGGCCATCGTCCGCGAGGCAGAGGAACGTGACTGGTTCGGGCTGCAAAGACTGGCAGAGAACCGTGAAGTGCGGTATGACCGCAGTCTATATGAGCTGGCCACGCTTGTAAGGGCGGAAGCCATTGCAGACATTTATAAGCTGAAGCAAAAGATCTATGTTGCGGAATCCGATGGCCGCTTGCTGGCTTATGCGGTTATCGCCGTAAGAAACAAGCTGAAGACAGAGGCCGTGCCGCTTGTTATCGAATGGGGCGGAGCGCCGGAGGCCGCCCTTCAAGCGGTCTCTCAGGTGATTGCGGCGAAGGGGATTTCTGAGCTTCAGTTCCAGGTTCCATGGCATGAGACGGGGATGATACGCGCCTTGGGAAGCAGCACTTATCTGGAAGAGCCAAATCCTGGAACGGTGAAAATTGTCAACCCCGTCCGGCTATGGCAGCAAATTCATCCATATCTGCAGCAAAAGTCTCCCGAAGCCCTCAGCGGCGTGGAGCTTCACAGCGCTGCTCCAGGGGGAGAGACTGTGCTGACCGTAAATGGAACGGCAGTTCATCTGAGTGACATGGAGCTGATTTCGCTGTTTTTTGACACCCAGCCGCAGCTTGAACTGCCGGTTGCCATCCGGGAACAGCTGAAGGAGCTGTTTCCCGTTCCTCTTCCCTATGCGTCAGGGCTGAATTTTGTATAATTCAATAGAATAGGCTTGAAGAATGAGCGGAAATCCTCCTCAGGGCGGAGGTCCGCTTTTTTGACATGGAATACAATCGGAAGTGCGGCAAGGCAAGTTAAAGGGTGTACGGAAAATAGATTGATGCAGATGTTCTATTGTTTACAACGTAACAGTGTTATGTTACGATGATTGCGGGAGGTGATCATCATGGAAGAAGATTTGATCTCCAAGAAGGAGCTGCTGGACTTGACGGGAATTTCTTACGGTCAGCTGTACCGCTGGAAACGTAAGCAGCTGATCCCGGAGAGCTGGTTCATCCGCAAGTCCACGTATACCGGACAGGAAACCTTTTTTCCGAAGGAAAGAATGCTGGGGCGCATCCAGCATATTCTGAGCAAGAAAGATGACCTTTCTTTGGATGAGCTGGCAGGCAAGCTGTCGGATATGTCCTCTGTACATAAGCAATGGCTGACTATCGAAGAGGTTAGGGAACGTAACATTGTTTCGTCTATAACTCTGGAGCGGTATGGGCAGTGTGACAGGGACGAACATAAATATTCATTCGAGCAGCTGATTCATCTGGTTGCTGTTGACCTCCTGCTGGGCAAGGGGGAATTGAGTCTGGAGGAGGCAGATCTGCTCCACCGGACGCTGAGTATGAACCGGACGCAGTTTGGGGGCAAACGCTGGGAGTTGTTTTTTGCACGTAAAATGGGTGTCAGCTTTTTCCTCCAGGCTCAGGCACCATCAGAGCTTGTCTTTGACGAGGGAGTACGGCTAATCAGCAGGATTACGCTCGAGGATCTGACAGAGCAGCTGCAGGGCAAGCTGGGCTGAAGGACTGGAAGCAGGCCGCAGCCAGATAGTGAGTGAGTCAACCGTTCGCGGTGAGTTGGCATAATTGGGGAGGTTAGATGATGGATAAAGGTGCAGCGGCAGATTTATTGATTGCAGGAATAGGAGGGGCAGCAGGCGGGACCTATAATCATGTCAGTCTGGAGGGGTTAAGCCGGATCAACGGCCCCGTAACAGCCATGACATTTACCGGAAACGGCCGGATGAAGGTAGGCGGAAGTCTCACGGTAGAGCAGATGGAAACGAACGGGGATCTCAAAATAGGCGGCGGCCTGCGGATCGGCACGATGAAGCATGACGGGCTGCTGAAGATTGACGGCGGACTGCTCGGAGAAAGCTTCACGCTGAACGGGGTGGCTGACATTAAAGGCGATTGTGAGCTGGAGAAGTTTACCGCTGAAGGCGTTGTTACGATCGGCGGCTTCCTCAGCGCCGGATGTGTCGAGTTGGTTTTGCAGGGTCAGGCGAAGGTGAAAGAGCTGGGTGTGGAGAGTCTGGTCATCCGCAAAGGCGGATCGGGAGTCTGGAACAAGCTGGCTGGCGGCATTATTCCGAAATTGCGGCCAGAATTGCAGGCAAAGGTTATTGAGGGTGATTTTCTTGATCTGGAATATACGACAGCAGAGGTTGTGAGGGGTGCTGTGATTATCATTGGAGAGGGCTGCAGCATTGGCCGGGTGGAATACCGTGACAGGCTGACAGTGCATCCCGGAGCCAGTGTGGGAATGGAGGAGAAGACCGGTGAATGAGACAGCAAACCGGACAAATCTGAAAATACTCGGGAATTCAACCTCGGCGGGCGGACGTTTCCTTGATGTTAAGGTGACCGGGGAATGCACATTCCATGGAGATGTGGATTGCCGGAAATTGACACTGATGGGTGAAACCAAGGTCAGTGGCAGCCTGGTCATGGAAAGTATGAAGCTTACAGGAGAATGCTCCGTGAAGGGCGGCATTGAGGGGGAGTCTCTGCGCGGACAAGGGGAGATCAGGGCGGAGTGCGTACATGTAGAAGGTATCAAATTCACCGGGAACCTGAGCGTATCCGGCAATTGTGATGCTGAAGACATGCAGATTAGCGGTGCGGTCCAGATAGACGGGCTGCTCAGTGCGGAGACGCTGGAATTATCGCTGTTTGGTCCAAGCCGTGCAGCTGAGGTCGGAGGCGGAAGCATCAAGATCAAACGCAGCCTTGGCGGGGCGCTGATCAGACCCGGACATCCCGGACAACTGCGTTTTGCTGCGGGCCTGATTGAAGGGGATCACGTGGATCTGCAGAATACGGCAGCCGATACGGTGAGGGGCGGTAGAGTAGTCATAGGCTCCGGCTGCGAAATTGGCACGGTGGAGTACCGTGATTTTCTGGATATCCATCCGAATGCGGTTGTTAGGAATCAGGTGAAAGTGTAGTTTCAAGCTAATTCCTCCTTTACAGCAGATTTCAACCGGAATTAGGGTGTTTTTTTCACCTGAGATGCCCCTGGAGCTGAAAGAATGGGATGAATATTAAAAAATGAGGAGTGGTCCTATGAGCTCAGCTCAAAAATCGCCGAAACTCGGCATTGTGATTGCAGGTCTGCTGCTGGGCATCCTGATGGCCTCCATGGACAGTACAATTGTGGCCACAGCAATGGGCAACATCGTTGGAGAACTGGGCGGAATGGACAAATTCGTCTGGGTTACTTCGGCATATCTGGTTGCCGAGATGACGGGGATGCCGATCTTCGGCAAGCTGTCGGATATGTACGGCCGCAAAAAATTCTTCATTTTCGGGATCATTGTATTTATGGCCGGCTCAGCCCTGTGCGGAACGGCAGATACCATTACCCAGCTGGCCGCTTACCGGGCCCTTCAGGGAATCGGGGGCGGGGCGCTTGTGCCGATTGCCTTTGCCATCATGTTCGACGCGGTTCCGCTGGAGACACGCGGTAAGCTGGGCGGCGCTTTTGGCGCGGTGTTCGGGCTGTCCAGCATTTTCGGGCCTCTGCTCGGAGCCTACATTACGGATCATATCGCCTGGCAGTGGGTTTTCTATATCAACCTTCCGCTGGGAGTGATCGCGCTGGTTATGGTGGTGAGCTTCTACCGGGAATCGGTGGAGCATTCCAAGCATCCCATTGACTGGCTGGGTGCGGGAACATTGCTGGGCGCTGTAATCAGCTTAATGTTCGCGCTCGAACTGGGCGGCAAAGAGTATGCTTGGGACTCCGGGCTGATTCTGGGCTTGTTCGCAGCGTTTGCCGTGCTGGCGGTGCTGTTCATGTTCGCAGAGACGAAGGCAAAGGAGCCGATAATCTCCTTTGCTTTGTTCAGACAGAGACTTTATGCCTCCAGCATTTTATGTGCCTTGTTTAGCGGTGCGGCATTTATCGCCGCCTCGGTGTATATTCCGATTTTTATCCAGGGCGTGCTGGGCGGCTCGGCGACGAATTCCGGGCTGGTGCTGCTGCCGATGATGGTCGCCTCGGTCGTTACCGCCTCCACCGGGGGCTTCCTGATGGTTAAGACCAGCTACCGCAGCCTGATGGTGCCCACGCTGATCCTGCTTGTACTGGGTACGGGTCTTGTAGCGACGCTGGAACCGGATGCCTCGCGCCTTCTCGTTACGTTCTATATGATTCTCATCGGACTCGGAGTGGGAGCCTCCTTCTCGGTGCTCAGTACGGCTGCAATCCATGGCCTGACACCCCAGCAGCGCGGCTCGGCCAGCGCAACGCTGAACTTCATCCGCTCGCTCGGGATGACCATCGGAATCACGGCTTTCGGGATCATTCAGAGCCATTATTTCAGCTCGAAGCTGACGCAAGTATTCCCGGGGACTGCCGGAGCCGCACCTGGCGGCGCCATGAATTTCAAGGACCCGCATGCGCTGCTCTCCCCGGAGACGCGGGCACAGATTCCGCCGGGAATTCTGAGCAAAATTACCGATGGCCTGTCCTTCTCCATTACCAGCACCTTCGCCTGGGCTGCTGTACCTGCGCTTCTGGCGCTTCTGGCCGCCTGCTTCATGGGCCGCCAGAAGATGGATGCTTCGGCTGAAGGGCAGATGCCTTCCGGACACTGATGCCGCCTGCGGAGCAGAGCGGTCCGGCTGGTACACCGGCGGCGGACTATGTCTCTTCTGCGACCAGGAAACGCAGCACGGTTTTTTGCTTCTCCGGCTGCGTCCGGCGCGCATCCGTGAGGTAAATTTCCCGGTGGGTCTTGGAGAGCCGCCGCAGTCCATGCTCCGCGCAATATTGTTCCATCTTCCTGAAGCTTGCGGGTTCCTCATCATAGGGACCAGTATGCAGCATTTGGACAGACGGGCCGTCTTCGGAACTGCCGAAGACGGCTTTTTGCAGCAGTGGATGCGGCTTCGTGCGCTGCACCTTCTCCATAATACTGCCGGCAAGGTCCGGGGTAACGAACTCCGGCTGCCGGATCATTATGGTGTATACCAGCTCGTTTTTGTCGAGGGCGGCCTGGCTGCGGCCTTTTTCGCTGAGATCCCATACCCCCTCCAGCGGGAAAATGCTGTATTCATGGTAGCCTTCCGGTGCCGGGCCTTTTTTGGGCAGCATTTTGATGGCATAAGTGAGGGAGTAGAGCACACCCACCGCCTGCGCAAATTCTTCACTGTTCGGGTTGCCTGTACCCTGCAGCATGAAGTAGTTGTAAGCGGGAACTGTAATCAGCACTGGTTCAGCTGGCGGGAAATAGATTGCTTTGTCCTGTTTTTTCCATTCGTATTTCATTAATATTCCTCCGCATTTCATAGTGGCTATCCTTTGGATTCATGCTTGCTTTCAGATTATCATGTGAAACTGGACAGGTGTCTGTCATGTTAGCGGATAGTGGATAATTATACTCTGCGAAGGTAAAATGAAGAGAATGGTGTCATATTTTGGAGTGGAGTCAGGGGGGTATCATTGATTATACAGGCTGAAATGCTATTGGATGCACAGGCGGAGCTTGGCGAGGGTGCGCATTGGGACTCAGAGGCCGGCCGGCTGTATTGGGTGAATATTGAAGGCAGGCAGCTGCGGATTGTCGATCCCGTGACACTCAGCGAGCAGACTCATATCTTTGGACAAATGATCAGTGCGGCTGTACCTGCAGTTAGCGGCGGCTGGGTAGTGGCTTTGCAGGATGGGATTTACAAATTTCAGGAAGATCAGTCTTTGGAATTGTTGGCTCATGTAGAGAAAGATCTTCCCGGCAACCGGCTGAACGATGCGAAATGCGACAGCAAGGGGAGATTATGGTTCGGCACCATGAGCATGGAGGACAAGCGGGATGCGGGAAGCTTATATGTGATGGAGCCGGGAGGCGAAGTGCGGAAGGTGCTGTCCGGCATCGGCATCTCTAACGGCCTGGCGTGGGATGACAGCTGCGGACTGATGTATTACATTGATACATTGACCCGCGGCGTGGACGTAATGGATTATGATCTGCAGAACGGCACGGTCAGCGGACGAAGAACAGTGGTGCGGTTCCCGGAAGGGGCGGGCAGCCCGGATGGAATGACCATCGACAGCGAGGGAATGATCTGGGTGGCCCATTGGAACGGCGGCTGTGTCTCGCGCTGGAACCCGCACACCGGCGAACAGATTGGGAAAATAGAAGTACCTGCACCGTTTGTAACTTCATGCGCTTTTGGAGGCGGGCACCTGAATGAGCTGTATATTACTTCTGCACGCGGCAGTATGAGTCCTGAGGAATTGCAGCGGTGGCCGCTTGCAGGCGGGCTGTTCAAGGCAAATACGGGCATCAGGGGAGTGCCGGCGAATTGTTTTGCAGGATAAAAGACACAGCCAGCAGTGATTCACACGGCACCTTCTGGTGAAGTTCGAAAGCAAGTTCTGTTGCAGTTAGGAGGGGGACACATATGAAGCTAATGAATTTTTGGGAATCAGGGAACCTGCGGCTGGGTGTGAAAAAAGAAGAGGGCATTCTGGATGTGGCGGCAGCGCTGAATGCGCTCCCTCAGCGGGCGGCGGGAGCTGTTCCGGCAACGCTGAGAGAAGTGCTCGATGGAGGGGAAGCGGCGCTCGACAGCCTGCGTAAATTTGCCGATAGCCTGCCTTATCATGATGAAGGGGCAAAGGCTTTTTACAGAGATGAAACCTTGCTTGAATTCGCGCCGTGTACAGCCGATCCCGGCAAAATCATCTGCATCGGGCTGAACTACCGCAGACATGCTGAAGAAACCGGAATGCCGCTCCCCGAATACCCGATTCTGTTCAGCAAATTTTCGAACAGCCTGTCCGGCCACGGAATGGAAGTGCCGCTTCCATACTCGACACAGAAGGTCGATTACGAAGCGGAACTGGGCATTATGATCGGCCGGACGGCCAAAAACGTTAGCGAGGAAGAGGCGCTGGATGCGGTGTTCGGTTATTTTGCCGCCAATGATTTGTCCGCCCGTGATCTGCAGACGCGCACCAGCCAGTGGCTGGCGGGCAAATCCTGCGACCGGTTTGCGCCGGTCGGGCCCTATGTGGTAACGGAAGATGAGGTTGGCGATCCCGGATTGCTGCGCATCAGCTGCTCGGTGAACGGAGAAGTTCGGCAGGACTCCAACACCTCGGACATGATTTTCGACTGCAGGCAGATCATCAGCTACATCTCCAGCTGCATGACGCTCTCGCCGGGTGACATCATCCTTACCGGCACTCCAGAGGGTGTCATGATGGGGTATCCGCCGGAGAAGCAGGTCTATCTGCAGCCGGGTGACGAGGTTACTGTGGAGATTGAAAAGCTAGGAAGGCTGACGAACCGGATGGTTGCGGAAAAGGCTTGAGCCGGGCAGTATGCCATTGCCTGGACCGGCCGCTGTAATTAGTAAGATGGATATAAAAGAGCTGTTCATTTGCGGAGCTTGCAGATGAGCGGCTCTTTTTTTAAAAGTAGATATCGGGGGCACCGCAAGGTACCGGAATCAGCTTCCGAACAAAGGCTCCACTTTGTGAGATTAATTTAGTTACTTAGGGGAATGATACTGATCTTTTGCGGGGGGAGAAATAGCGGTGGAAATGCCGTTGTTTGGTGCTGTGGTGGCAGGTTAAGTGGAAAAAGGGAACTTAAATTCCTCAGAAATCAAGAATCGCGAGGTTTAAGTGGAAAAAGGTAACTTAATTTAGCGATATTCCCTTGTTTGGAACAAAACGGGTTGTATTAATGTACCTTTTTCCACTTAGTCTGCCGGGTTGCTCGATTCTCAGGCAAATTAGTGATACTTTTTCCACTTAAGCAGCAAACGAAACGCCATGAGGATACGTGCTCTCTTTCGCA
The DNA here is from genome assembly GCF_000981585.1 of Paenibacillus riograndensis SBR5. Classification (NCBI taxonomy): domain Bacteria; kingdom Bacillati; phylum Bacillota; class Bacilli; order Caryophanales; family Paenibacillaceae; genus Paenibacillus; species Paenibacillus riograndensis. The sequence continues at coordinate 5,073,956 of NZ_LN831776.1, read as the reverse complement.
AACTTTTTGATTGGGAGCGCCGCAGCGGGGATGTGCAAAAACAACGGCAAAACTGCCGCTGTTGGAGCACCGCAGGCGGGAATGTGCAGAAACAACGGCAGAACTGCCGTTGTTGGAGCACCGCAGGCGGGGGGCCCTCGCTGGAAGGAACAGAAACCCAGCGGCGGGAAATTCGTCCGCTGGCCTGTGAAAATCGTCCGAAACTGTCTTACCGCTCTCCCAGAAGGCCATTCCGGCCTCTCTACCGGGAGAAAGGTTTTTTATCCTAAAATGAAAGCGCAAACAAAAATCTGGATAGAGGAGATTCAATATGGGGGTACCTTCAGGCGAGCTGCTCCGCGGTGTGGAACCGGTCCGTCCATCCCGCAGGAAGCTGCAGAACAAATACAAGCTGTTTCTTCTGGCGCTTCCTTTTCTTGCCGTGACTTTTGTGTTCTATTATTTGCCGGTCAGCGGGTGGATCTACGCCTTCTATGACTTCATCCCCGGCATTCCGCTGTCGGAAACACCGTATGTCGGGCTGAAGTGGTTCCGCACTCTCGTAGCCAATCCCACGCAGACCGGAGAGGTGCTGCGCGTGCTGAAGAACACGGTGGCGATGAGTTCACTGGGGCTGGCCACTTCGGTTTTTCCGGTCATTTTTGCCATTCTGCTGACGGAGATAAGGGCGGGCTGGTACCGGAAATTTGTGCAGACCCTGACGACGATTCCGAATTTTATCAGCTGGATTCTCGTCTACGCGCTGGCCTTTTCGCTGTTCTCCGTGGATAACGGGGTCGTGAACCACATTTTGGTGCAGCTCGGGGTCGTGAGTGAGGAATTCAATTTTCTGGCTTCCAGTTCGCATGTCTGGTTGACCATGATTGCCTGGTACTGGTGGAAATCCCTTGGCTGGGGCGCGATCCTGTACCTGGCGGCGATTGCCGGCATAGACCAGGAGCTGTATGAAGCGGCGGAAGTGGATGGGGCCAGCCGGTTCCGTAAAATCTGGCATATCACTGTTCCCGGCATCATCCCGACCTTCTTCGTGCTGCTGCTGCTCTCCATCGGCAACTTTGTCAACAACGGCATGGAGCAGTATTTTGCCTTCCAGAATGCGATGAACAAGGATGCGATAGAAGTGCTGGACCTGTATGTGTACAACATCGCTTTTGCCAACAATTTTCCGTTCGCCACGGCGGTTAGTATGTTGAAGTCGGTCGTCAGCGTCATTCTGCTGTTTGCGGCCAACACGCTGTCCAAGGTGGTGCGCGATGAGTCGATCATTTAAGGAAGGTGATCCATTTGCGTAAAAAGCTGAAGCCCGGCGATGCCCTGTTCCAGGGAATCATCTATGTGCTCTTCGGTCTGTTCACCCTGAGCTGCATCTATCCGTTCTATTACCTGTTCATCAATACCATCAGCTCGAATGATCTCAGTGCAGCAGGGGATATCAATTTTTACCCGCAGCAGATCCATTTTGACAACTACTCAAAGGTGCTGCGGATCAGCGGGCTCAGCCATGCGGCGCTGGTGTCTGTATACCGGACCGTAGCGGGTACCTTTCTTACCGTGGGCGCTTCGGCCTTTCTCGGCTATCTGTTCACGAAGAAGGAGATGTGGGGGCGGCAGATCTGGTACCGCAGCGTCGTCGTCACCATGTATTTCAGCGCAGGGCTGATTCCCTGGTATATCACCATGCACAATCTGCATCTGACCAACAATTATCTGGCCTATATTTTGCCGACGATTATTACCCCGTTCAACATCATCTTGGTCAAAACCTTCGTGGAGGCTATTCCGCCTTCACTGGAGGAGTCCGCAGCCATGGACGGCGCGGGTGTTCTGCGGTCCTTCTGGAGCATTGTCGTCCCGCTGACGACACCGATTCTGGCGACGATTACGATTTTTTCGGCAGTCAACCAGTGGAATTCCTTCATCGACACGGCCTTCCTGATGACAGATACCAAATACTACACACTGCAGTTCCTGCTCTGGCGGTATTTGAATGAGTCCAGCTCGCTGGCTGCGCTCATCCGCAGCTCCCCGGATATGGCGGCCAGTGTGCAGAATATGCAGACACCGACCTCTGTGCGGATGACCGTAACGATGATCGTCGTGCTGCCGATTCTGATCGTGTATCCGTTTTTCCAGCGTTTTTTTGTCAAGGGCATTATGATCGGTGCCGTCAAAGGGTGACCGGTGTGTCCACCAGCCTTAAGTCAATGCTTTCGAAGCGGGTTTTGTACGAAGGATTTCAAGCAAGCAACGCCCACATAACTTTCAGGAGGTATAAAGCCATGAAATTTAAAAAGCTGCCGCTTATTCTGCTGGGCATGGTGCTGATGCTGGTGCTGGCATCCTGCGGCGGAGGTAACGGAAACTCAGGTAACTCAGTCAACTCCGGCAAAACCAACACGGCGGAAAGCACCGGCAAGCCGGCGGCTGAAGCGACGGATGCTGCGGCTGAATCTGCGGCGCCAAGTGACGGGACGCTCGACCATTCCAAGCCGCTGAAGCTGACAGTATTCTCTACCACAGCCAACTATGCAGGACCGCAGACCGGCTGGTTCGCCAAAATCATCAAAGACAAGTTCAACATCGAGCTGGACATTGTCGCTTCCAATTTAACCGGCGGGGACACCAAAATCTCCGCCATGATGGCCTCCGGCAATCTCGGCGACATTATCGTCTTCGGGGACGATAAGAATCACTATCCGAATGCGATCAAAGGCAAGCTGCTGCTGGACTGGACCCAGGACGGGCTGCTGGATAAATACGGTGCGGATCTGACGAAGCAGTTCCCGAAGGCCGTGGAGAAGGCAAAGGTTGCTTTTGGCGGCGGCAGCGCGGTATACGGCATCGGGAACGGTGTGGCCACGAATCCCTCCGGACCTTCCGAAGGGAAGGATATGACTTGGGGACCGGATCTGCGCTGGGATCTGTACCAGCAAATCGGGGCTCCGGAAATCAGCACCATTGAGGATTATCTGCCTGTGCTGAAGAAGATGCAGGAGCTTGAGCCCAAGAATGAGCAAGGCAAAAAAACCTATGCCTTCTCGCTCTGGTCCGACTGGGACGGCAACTACAAAATGACGCTGGCAAAGCAGTTCGCCAATATGATGGGCTATGACGAAATCCCCGACACTGCGCTTTATGTCAAAGCAGATGAAGAGAAATATTATGATTTCATCTCCGAGGACAGCTGGTACATGAAATCGCTCAAGCTGTATTACGAGGCGAACCAGTTGGGGCTGCTGGACCCCGATTCGCTGACGCAGAAATTTGATGATGTGGTGGCGAAGTATAAGGATGGACGTCTGCTTTTCTCCTGGTTCCCGTGGCTGGGGGCGGCCAACTACAATACGCCGGAAAGAACAGCAGAAGGCAAGGGCTTCGCACTTGTACCGTTCAAGAATGAGCTGATGTATTCCACAGGCTTCAACGTATACGGCGGCAATGGCATCATCGCGATCGGCGCGAAAGCCAAGGAGCCTGCGCGTATTATGGAGTTCCTTAACTGGATGTATACGCCTGAAGGCGCGATGATCTCTGCGGGCAGCGGAACGGCAGTGCCGAACGGACCGCAGGGACTGACCTGGGATATTGACAGCAGCGGCAAGCCGGTGGTTACCGATTTTGGCTGGAAGGCGTACGCGGATCAGCAGAACACGAAGGTTCCAGACGAATACGGGGGCGGCGACTATTACTATGGCTCGAATCAGATGAACTTTTCTTTTGTCGTGCCCGCAATGGTGAATCCGCAGACCAGCGAGCCCTATGACCACAACTTGTGGACAACATCACTGGAGCGCAACCCTACGAAGCTCGATAGCGACTGGAGAGCGAAGATGGGCGTGCTGACGGCGAAGGAGTATTTTGAGAAAAATAATCTGCTTGCCGTTGCGCCTCAGGGCTTCACCGGTAAAGAACCGCTGACGATGGACAAAACGCTGGAGCAGAAAAATAAGCAGATCGGAACCGTGATTCAGCAGATTTCGTGGAAGATGGTTTTTGCCAAAAATCAGGTGGAATACGACAAGCTCAACAAAGAAATGCATGACAAAGTGAATGGACTCGGCTATGCCGATGTGATGGACTTCTCGGTCAAAAAAGCAGCAGAGCTGTTCGAAGCCCGCAAAAGTGTGAAGTAAGCCACTCCGGCAAATAGAAGCAAGGCAGGGCGGTGAGGAAGCTGCTCTGCCTTATTCTGTTCGAAATAAGATAAATCTGGTATTCTTGGAGTACTTGATAAAACGCTTCCATTGGGGGTAGAAGAAACAAGTGCGGATACTCAAAAGGAAAGCGCGCCGGCAGGCGCCGGCAGGCCAGTCGCTGCGGACGACCCTGGTGATGTATCTGCTCGTCGGGACGCTGCTGCCGCTGCTTATAGTCGGAATAGTATCCTATACTTCGATTTATTCCATTCTTTCCGGCAAAATCGGCAGCGGCATCAGTGCAGGCCTGCAGCAGGAGGCGCTGGTCCTGGAGAACGCCATCGATAATCTGGATTTTGCCTCCAAGCAGTTTGCGCTGGATGGTCAGATCGTGGAAGAGATGTCTTCTTTTCTGGAGGAGAAACAGATTTACCGCAAATCCCAGATCATGAATTCCATCAACCAGAAGATCAATCTTGTCAACTTCACCAATCCTTACATCGGCTTAACAGCTTATATTATGCCAGGCAGCGATGACCCTGTTCTGTTCACCAATATGAGTACCCGGCGGGATTTCGATCCCGGCAGACTCCCGGCCTTTATGCGCTACAACGGGGCTGATTATTACGGGCCGCACGGGACGATGTACGCGGTTGGCGACAATGTTGTTTTTTCGGAGCGGCGGATCGTGCGTGTGAACGGACAGCATGAGCTGTACATCTATCTGGAGACGAATTACAGCCTGCTGCGCAAAATCTTCAATCCGCAGGCTTACGGGATGCAGGTGAATCATCTGCTGGTCAACCAGAATAACACAGATATTCATGTGATTGACGGCGAATTGCCTGCATCTGTTGTCGAAGCAGCCCGGGCAAGCACGGGCCCTGCCCATGAGGTGCTGGATGGCTATCATCTGTTCCGCTACGAGAGCCTGCAGGGCTGGAAGCTTGTGGCCGCAGTGAAGAAATCGGTATTCAATAGTGAAATCTCTTCCTGGTTCTACAAAATGATTTTGCTCGCCCTCTCGACCCTGCTGTTTGCCGGATTGCTGGCCTGGCTGATCTGGAAAAGGATCTACGGCCCCTTGCGCAAGGTGAACCTCGAAATTATCCGGATGGCGGAGAATGTAACGGCTCCGGTAGCTTTTACGAACGTTGCAGAGTTCGATTTCGTGCTGATGAACTTTCAGCAGATGAAGGATCAGGTCAATGAGCTGATTCTGGCTGTAGCCCGCAATGAGAAGCAGAAAAGCCAGTTCGAAATCGAGAAGCTGCTCAGTCAGATCAACCCCCATTTTCTGCATAACACACTGAATACCGTACAATGGCTGGCCCGGCTGAACGGCCAGAAGGAGATCGACAAGCTGGTCACGCTGCTGGTGAAGGTGCTCCATTATAACCTCGGCAAGCAGAGCATTATTGTTACGATCGGCGAGGAAATTGAAGCGATACGCAATTATATGGAGCTGCAGCGCATCCGCTATGACTATGAATTTGAGTTCAACGTGCAGGCGGATGAGACGGTGCTGGACGCAGCTGTCCCCCGGTTCCTGCTGCAGCCGCTGGTGGAAAACTCGATTTATCATGGTCTTAGCGACAACGGCAGGGTGGATGTGATTATTACGGCCCATGGCCCCGGGGAAGTGCAGCTATGTGTGAGGGATAGCGGAACCGGCATGGATGAGGCCCAAATCGCAGAGCTGCTCGCGGATGACGGGGTAGCGGGGCGCGGGCTTGGGATCGGATTCTCGTACGTCATGCGTATGCTGAGGACGTATTACGGAGAGCAGATGACGCTGCAAATCCATAGCGCTGCCAATGAAGGAACTACCGTATCCATTATCATTCCTATAAAGGGCAAGGAGGACTTCGATGATTAAAGCTGTTGTAGTCGATGACGAGCGTCTGGTGCGCAAAGGCTTCATCTCGCTGATTGACTGGTCGTCCTTCGGAGTGGTCATCGTCGGCGAGGCGGGTGACGGCAACGCGGCGCTTACGCTCCTCCGGGAGCAGGAAGCAGACCTGCTGTTTGTGGATCTGACGATGCCCGGTATGTCCGGTTTCGAGCTGATCCGGCAGGTCCGCCAGCGATATCCGGCCATCCGCTGCGTCGTGCTGACCTGCCATCATGAGTTTGATTATGTGCAGGAGGCGCTGCGTCTGGGAGCGGTTGATTATATTGTCAAAACACTGCTGGAGGTGGAGAACGCCGATGAGACCATCCGACGCCTGGTCGAGCGGGTGAAATGGGAAGACAGCACCCGGGAATTGCTGGCGCGGGGAGAAGGCAGGGTGATGGCTGCTGATGTGGCGCTGCTCTATCTTCCGCAGCTGCCGGACAGCCATGAAGAAGAGTTGTTCCGGCTATCGGTAACGAAAAATAATCCGCTGCTCGCGTTTCAGAACATGTGGATGTCTCCGCTGCTCAGCCGGATTCCGGACAAAGAAACCTGCCGGGAACTCCAAACGGTGCTGGGCGCAGGCTGGCAGGCGGCGCTGGTAAGCGGACTGAAAAATCAGCTGCTTCAGGAGGTAGAGGAGGTGCTGGGCAAGGCTGTCCGGCATGCGCTGTTTTATTACTGCGGGGCGGAGGACCCGGCCAGGCTGGAGTTTGGCGAGCTGAGGCGAATAGCCGGGGAGCGGTTTTCCGCAGGAGAAGATACGCTGTCAGAGGCGCAGAATCTGCGATGGGCACTGGACCGGGAGACTTGGGAGGGTTTTACCTCCGGGGTGCAGCAGCGGCAGCCTGCCCAGGAACAGATTTCGGCCTTCAGCCATTTGCTGCTCCATGACTGGAGCGGGCTTCTCTTGAAGGCTGAAGAAGCGGCACAGCTGGAAGCATCCGCTGCCGGGAACCTGAACTGGTGCCATTGGAAAAGCTGGCTGCGGCAGTTCTCCGGCTGTGTCCAGCAGCGGATGCTTGAGCTGGGGCTGAGCAAGGAGGTGGTATTCTGCCTGATCCGTGCGGTCCGCTTCATGAAGGCCCATGCCGGAGACAAGATCAACCAGGGCGATGTCGCCACCGAGATCAACATGAGCCGCGGCTACTTCAGCCAGTGCTTCGCCCGTTTTGCCGGTGAAACCTTCGGCGAGTGCCTGAGGGGGATGCGGCTGGAGCTGGCCAAGACACTGCTGCTGGAAACTTATTATCCGATAGGCGAAATCGCCGGCAGATCAGGCTTTGAGGATGACCGCTATTTCAGCAGGCTGTTCCGCGAGCATGTCGGCAAGCTGCCAAGCGAATACCGTGCGGAGGGGATGAAGCGGTGAACAGAGCCGTCAGACATGTTCTTCCTGCTGTGGCGCTGCTCTGCCTTGCAGCCTGCCGGGAGGGCAATGCCCCGGCAGCAGGCTCAGGGAGTGCAGACATCCGGGCAATTAAGGCGGAATCTGCTGCTTACGGGAGATATGAAGAGCCGGTAGTGATGCGGATCGGCTTCAAAGTGCCCGATTCCCGGCTCAATACGGGGGACAGCAATGACAATAATCCCATTTCCCGCTATTTGGAGAGTCTGACGAATATCAAGGTCATTCATTCCTGGGAAGCGAAAGGGGAAGAACCGTTTACGCAAAAAGTGCAGCTGGCGATTGACAGCAACGATCTCCCGGATGCGATGGTTGTGGACAGGGACCAGTTGGAGAAGCTGATCGACAGCGATATGATTGCCGATCTCACCCAAACCTACAAGGAGTTCGGGTCTGAGCTAATCAAAGATATGTACGATTCGACCCAAGGCGAAGCGCTGGGGGATGCGACCCGAAACGGCAGGCTCTACGGCCTGCCCAACGTGGCGATTCATGCGGATTCGCCGTCCCTGTTGTGGGTCCGCCAGGATTGGCTGGATCGGGTGGAGCTGCCGGCTCCGCGCAGCTTCGAGGATATTGAAGCCATCGCCAAGGCGTTTATCGAGCAAGACCCGGATGGCAACGGGAAGCGGGATACCGTTGGCCTTAGCGCATACAACAATATCGTGTACGGCACAAAACCCCATGTCAACGGCTTGGACACCCTGTTCAGCGCATTACATGCGTTCCCTACCAATTGGATCAGGGACAGCCGGGGCAATGTTGTCTATGGCTCGATCACCCCGGAGACCAAGGAGGCGCTGGGCAAGCTGGCCGGCTGGTATAAGCGGGGGTTGATTGACCCGGACTTTGCCCTGTATAAGGAAACGCAGGAGCCGATTATTTCCGGCAAAGCGGGGATGTTCTTCGGCCCGTGGTGGATGCCCTATTATCCACTGTCGGAGGCGGTTGCTCTGGATACCAGGGCGGAATGGAGAGCCTATGCCGCCCCGCTTGATGCTTCAGGCAAATTCGTAACTCATATGGCTCCGGTCACCGACCGCTATCTTGTCGTCCGCAAAGGCTATGAGCATCCCGAAGCTGTGGTGAAGCTGCTGAATGTGTTCACCCGGCTGGAACGGCGAAGAGATCCGAATCTGGAGGCGGTCCGAAGCCTGGATGATTTCTCGGCGCAGACCGGCATCCAGCCGAGGGCGTATTATCCCTTTGATCTGCTGATTGATTATGCAGATGCCATTGAGAAGCATTATGCGGATATGCAGCAGGCGCTCCACGGCAAGATCGATCCCGATTCACTGGACCCGGACACTCATTTGCTGTATGATCTCTGGCTTGCCGATGAGGAGCAGCCCAAAAAGAATCTGGAGGGCTGGAAAGCGGCAAACGCCTACAAATACGGGGTTTCCGTGTTATCCACAACAGCTATAGATAGAGTGCGCAGTGTCTTTTACGGAAGCACGCTGCATATGCGGAGCAATTGGCCCGAGCTGCAGAAGCTGGAGAGCGAGACCTTCCTGAACATTATTGTCGGAGATTCACCGCTCAGCGATTTTGATCTCTTTGCAGCCAAGTGGAGGAGCCTGGGCGGAGATGCCATTACCCAAGAGGTAGCGAAGGCTGTGAACATCAGGGACGAGGATAAGCAGGGAGGTGAATAAGCGGGAACTTGAAGATGCAGGGGCGTTGCGCAGCCGCACTTCCTGCACAGAACACGCACACAGGCCGGAGTCCTCTTTTGAGGGGACTCCGGCCTATGTTTTGGAACAACACCAGCGCCATTTGTGATGATAGGGCAGCGCTGGCATCGCTAGCGCCAAGGTAGCTCTAAGAAGAAGGGGTGACGCTGATGCTGTTAGCGGCCAAGGCACTCTATGAAGAAGAGGTAGCGCTGACATCGCCAGCGGTCAGGGCGGCTTGCCTGCTGCGGGTTGACAGGTAGCTGAGCCAGGCACCGGCCAAACCCAAGGCAGCCAGGCTGGCGGCTAGCCAGGGAATGGAGGAAAGGCCCCATTGGGTGATGGCCGCTCCGCCAAGATAAGCTCCGGTGGCATTGCCCAGGTTCAGCGCAGAATGGCTGGATGTGGTGGCTAGTAGCGGAGCTTTATGCGCGAGATTCATGATGCGCAATTGAATGCCGGGCATGATGCCAAACGCGGCGATGCCCCACATGAAGACGTTAATGATAGTAAGCACAGGGTTGTGCAGTGTCCAAGAGAACAGGGAGATCATAATAGCCAGGATGGCAAAATTGACTATAAGCGAGGGCATCAGCTTCCAGTCGGCCAGTTTGCCGCCGATCAGATTGCCAAGGGTTACCCCCGCTCCAAATAGTACCAGAATCCAAGTCACATTATGTTCGGCAAACCCCGTGATCTCCTCCAGCATCGGGGTGATGTAGGTAAATAAGGAGAACAGGCTTGCGCAGCCCAAGGCCCCTGTCAGAAGTATCAGCAGCACCTTCGGATTAAGCAGCCCGCGTACCTGTTCCGAGAGATTGGCTGTTTGTTCCTGAACAATGACCGGTATGAACCGGATGATTCCGAACAAGGACACGACGCCAAGCACAGTGATTGCTCCAAAAGAAGCTCTCCAACCAAGCTGCTGGCCAATAAAGGTACCGAAGGGCACCCCGATAATATTGGCGACTGTAAGGCCGGCAAGCACGACGGATACAGCGCCTGCCCGCTTCTCGGGCCGGACCAGCCGGGCCGCGATAATCGTCCCCACTCCGAGGAAAGTTCCGTGTGCAAAGGCTGTAAGGATCCGGGCCAGAATCAGCAGCGTATAGGTAGGCGCAATCACCGACACAGCGTTCCCGAAGATGAAAATGCACATCAGGATCATGAGCAGTTTTTTCTGGGGCAGGCGGTGGGTGAAGATCGTCAGCACAGGCGCACCGATGGCAACACCGAGGGCATAGCTCGTAATGAGCTGTCCGGCCTGCGGAATACTCACACCTAGATCTCTGGCAACGTTGGGCAAAAGCCCCATGATGATGAATTCGGTCATGCCGATTGCAAAAGCGCCCAAAGTAAGGCAAAGCAAAGACATTGGGAAACGCTCTTTACGCGGTGGCGATTGGCTTTTGTCCACAGTAGGGTTCAATGTGCTGATCCTTCCCCAGTCTCCAGCGGCTCATTCCAGCCTTTACAGACATCGACCCAATCCTTGGCGCCCGAGTAGACGGCCAACTCGTCACAGTTCAGTTCGATTGCGGAATTGGTGCTGCCGCAGGCTGGAAACAGAGTTGTGAATCTTTTCATAGACACATCCAGATAGACCTCCAAATCACGGGCGAGTCCAAAAGGGCACACCCCTCCGATTTCGTGTCCGGTCTGCTCCAGAACCTCTTCCGGGCTGAGCATTCTTGCTTTGAGGCCAAAGCTCTCCCTGAATTTCTTGTTGTCAACCTTGGCATCTCCGGCGGCTACAACGAGAATGGCAGACTCATCCGTGCCCCGGAAGGAGAGTGTTTTGGCAATCCGGGCCGGAATGACCCCAATGGTTGCGGCTGCCATCTCTACAGTGGCGCTTGATGTGGCAAATTCCAGGATGTCCTGCTCCCGCCCTACACGCCGGAAATGTTCTTTTACATTTGCAATGGACAAGGTCAAGTCTCCTTTCTGAAAGCTTTTCATATTGTCTTACATTTTAACCTGTTTTGGAATATTGGGCAAAGTAAATCTCATCATCGGCTTGTGCACCCTTGTCGGGGCCATTAGCTTTGATGCGGCTGGGCTTGGGCAGCCTTTCACAGTGACCTGTTCATAGCTTCGCCGAATTTTTGTTGACCTTCTGAAGCAAAGCAATAAGCTGATCAACCTCATCCCCGTCTAAATCGAGGGTAAGCTTGCGGTCCAAATCTGTCAGGATCGACTGGAGGACAGGAGCGAACTTAACCGCCTTGGGGGTCGGATACAGCAGGGAAGAGCGGCGGTCCTTGGGATCGGTTCTCCGCTCAATATAACCGGCTTCCTCCAGCTTCTTCACGGAGCGGGCGGTGGTGGCTTTATCGAATTTCATTTCGTTGGTCATTTGATCCTGCGTAATGCCGGGATGGTTCACAATCAGCTTCAAAAAAATGTGCTGTCCGCCGCTGCCGATACCGTAGGGCAACAGTTCTTTGACCAGATACTTTTGATTCTGGCGATGGAGCTGGGAGACCAGCTTCCCGATGGGTTCTCTATTTGAATTCAACATGTACACCTCATTGGTTAAAATCCTGCGGCCAGCAGGCTGCTTTCTTATAATTTAAAATAGTACAGTAAAATAGTTGCGTGCGCAACCGAATTGCGATACACTAGGGAAGCTAAGTTTGTTGCGGACGCAACTATATCCGGGGTATAAGAGGTGTTATTTTATTATGAGTACGATGACTGCAACTTATCAGGAGGACGCGGCCGTTCAGAAGAAACGCTGGCTGATTCTGATTGTTCTGAACCTGTTCACGTTTATGTCCACGCTCGACGGAAGCATTGTGAACATTGCCTTGCCGGTGCTGGTGAAGCAGCTCCATTTACCGATGGCGCAGGTGGAGTGGGTCACGACAGGCTATTTGATGGCGATTTGCTCAGCCGTGCTGTTCTTTGGAAAGCTTGGGGATATCGCCGGCAAGATCCGGATTTTTAAAATCGGCACGGTGATCTTCATCCTCGGCTCGCTGCTCTGCGGCTTGAGTGCAAGCCTCCCGCTGCTGATTGCTTCACGGGTGATTCAGGCAATCGGCGCTTCGATGACCATGGCCAACAGCCAGGGAATTGTCACGGATATTTTTCCGGCCACTGAACGGGGCAAGGCACTGGGGCTGATCGGTACCTTTGTATCTCTTGGAAGTATAGCCGGACCCAGCCTGGGGGGAATCATCGTCTCTACATTAGGGTGGGAATATATATTCTGGGTGAACGTTCCGATAGGTCTGATCGCCATCGTGCTGGGGTGGAAGGTACTGCCCAAGGATCTGATCCGGGTAAAATCCAAGATTGACCTTCCCGGCAGCCTGCTGTTCGCCGTATTTATCGTCACCTTGTTTGCCGGCATGCTTCTCGGCCAGCAGGTGGGGTATGGGGATAGCCGGATTATCTCGGCGCTGGCCGCCGCCGCCGCAGCTTTTATTGTCTTTCTTATTGTAGAGCTGCGCCGGAGCCAGCCGCTATTGCAGCTGTCCCTGTTCAAGAACCCGTTATTTTCGCTCAGCATACTATGCGCGTTTCTGGTATTCGTAGCGAATTTCTGCTTTAACATTATCGCTCCGTTTTATGCGCAGAACATGCTGAACCTGTCGCCGTTCTATGCAGGCTTTCTGCTTATGCTGTTCCCGATTTCCATGGTCATTGTCGCTCCGCTTAGCGGGGCATTGTCCGATAAAATCGGCTCGGAATTCCTTACCTTCGCCGGTCTGATTGTCATGGTGATCGCACAATTTGGTTTGGCCCGTCTGCATGATGGAAGTGCCGTCGCACTGGTAGGCGTCTGGATTGCCATGCTGGGGATCGGCAGCGGGCTGTTCCAGTCGCCGAATAACTCGCTGATAATGTCTACCGTCCCGCGGACCCAGCTGGGCTCAGCGGGCAGCGTCAACTCGCTGGTCCGCAATGTGGGGATGGTTGTCGGCATCACGATTGCCACCTCGATCCTTTTCAATGTAATGAGCAGCAAGGCAGGCTACCGGGTAACCGATCTGATCCCCGGCCGTCCGGATGTTTTCCTCTCCGGCATGCATGTCGTGTTCATGACCTCGTCGGCTATCTGCCTTGTATCGGCGCTGCTGACAGGCTGGCGGCTGTTTTCGATCAAAAGGGCAAAGCGGGCCAAAAGAGCATCGGCCTGAGAATCACTCGGCCTGAGATTCCTGCGGGCAGGGCTTCTCATTGCCAGAGATTCCTACGGCCTGGGACTTCTGCGGCTTGAAATTCCCTTGGCCTGAGATCTATACGGCCTGAAGTTCTTTCGGCCTAACACTTCTACAGCATGAGATTCCTGCCGTCTTCGACTTCTGCGCTGGTCGCTTCGTTCCCATGCCTTGTCCGCAGACTGGTACTGCTCAAAGCTGCTCACATCGTAAGCTCTATTCAAACTGGAAGCCTTTCAGCCTGACTTCAGGCCGGGAGGCTTTTTTGTGGATTCCAGTATAGGCGGCATCTCCAGGGAAAATGTCCCCGGGATTATTAATAGCACCTCAGGCGCATTATATGGAGGCAGAGTAGTAAACTTCCAAACTTCCGCTAGCTCTGGAGTCAAGGGGAGAAGCTTGATCATCTATATCCTTCCACATTAGGTACAGGCGCAACATTCGATTGCACTTTATACAGCAGATGAGCCGAAAATTGGCCGAAAAACTCAATCTGCTGCACTTTGTACAGTAGAATCCCCTGGAATAGCTGCTTTTGACGCAAAAACCACAAAACTATTGCACGAAAGAGTCAATTTCATAATTCAGTTTGCTGAATAGCAAGACTCGGCCAAAATCTAAGGTCATTTTTTAAAAAATCAGGCCACTTGCTGGGAGTTGCGTAACCGCTGGTTTAACTTGTCTAGCGCAAACTTGCTGAGATTGTAAGCTAGTGTACTGAGCTGGAAATCAACTCTTGCCCGGACGCCGCGGTGACGCGTACGTTTCATGCCAAAATACTCTTTAAGATATGCAAAAACTCGCTCCACTGCCGTACGCTTCTTGTACAGCTCTGTAAAGCTCTCGCTACCTCTTGCGGGATAGGTGTGCTTGCGTAAATCCGTTTGTATGCGGATTTTAAACACCTTTTGGCAGCCGGAACCGGAAAGTGGACAGTCTTTGCACTGGCTCGGCTGGGTATACTTCAGCGTTTCGTACTTGGCATCAAAACTGTCGTAGCGGTAGGTATGCCCCTGTGAGCATACGGGATTGTAGTCCGAGTTCATTCCCTTGGGCGGCTCTTTGTGGTGAATCATTGGAATCGTAGGATAGGCGCCTAACGAATGAATCAACTGGTAGATGGCTGCGCTGTCGTACCCTTTGTCTCCCAAGACATGCTTTACGTTTAACCTAGGAAACTTCAGGAGCAGGCCTTTGAGAAGGATAACCGCCATGCGCTGGTCATTCAAATTCGCCGAACTCCATAAGCCACTAAGAATATACTGACAGTCCGCATCGACCAGCAGATTTGCCTTGAACCCGTAATAACTGGTAAGTCTACCTTTCGCATTTTTCTTGTCACAACGCGCGGCATGCCGGGGTAATGCTGCAAGCAATTCATCGTACGTGTAGGGCAGCATCTGTTCAATGGTTTTCTCAAACGGTCCTAGGCTCTCTTCATAAGCTTCCCGTTCCTTGCGCCGACGTTCCTTTTCTTCAGCAGAAGGACGTCCAGGCGGGTAGACGGGTTTTTTGGGCCGCTCGTCCACAGGCTCGGACTCGGGCTCGGTGAGTTCTAGCTGCAGCTGCTGAGCCACCGGAGCATCACTTGGCTTTTTAGCACGGCGGGCCGCGCGGCGTTTGGATGCAGCTTCGCTAAATAGGCTATCCCAAGCCTCAACGATAGAGGAATCCAAAGCGAGATGCATACCCGTAACGAACTCTTCCTCCAGGGCGGACAGCACCAGAGTATCCTGAAGGTCCTCGAGCATGCCCGTTTGCTCAAGCACATGAATCAAACGGGAGTACGAGGCTTCGCTCGGGATGCGGTTGGAACCGGTGAACCGGCACTGCACCCGAAATTCCTCGCTGAATCGAAGTCGCCGGACCAACGCGGATACAAACTCGATGCCCTCCATTTTTGCGATGAGCAGCGAGTAGATCATCGCGGGTACGTTTAGTTCTTCCGGCCGCCCACGGTTGTTCTTTTTTCCAAGCGCGTGCAAGACCGGAGCGAGATTTAAGTGTTCAAAGATCTGACTGTATTTATCTTCCGGTCGCATCAGCAACAAATCCTCAAAGGAAAACAGCTCTTCTTGCCGAATAGAATACATGGGGATTACCTCTTTTCATTCTCGGATGTTGGTTTGGTCACCTATATCTTCGAGATTTGGGGAGGTACTCCCTTTTCTATGCTCAAAAAAACCAATCCTAGCAAGGGTTTTGAATTATGAAATTGTCTCCGAAATACAGCAGAATGTGATTTGGCATAGCAGAGTAAGCTTTCTATTGCATGAAATACAGCAGAAAGTGATTCTCGCACAGAGGCATAAGTTTTCTGTTGCCTAAAGTGCAATCAGGAAGAAATCTGCTAGTATTACTGTCACAAATCTCAAGTATTACTGTCACAAATCCGCAAGGTACATTGTCTACAGTATGTACACACATTATGGAGGCGATGAGAATGAGTTTAAGATTTAATTACAGAGCGGTAAATGAGCAGGCTTTCCGGGCAATGATGACGCTGGAGCAGTATGGAGGCGGACGGATCAAAGATAAGGTATTATATGAGTTAGTGAAAATACGCGTCTCCCAGATCAACGGCTGCGCCTTCTGCCTGGATATGCATGCGAAGGACCTGATGAAGCTGGGCGATTATGCGGACCATATTTTGCTGCTCAGTGTATGGCGAGAGGTGCCGTTGTTTACAGATAAGGAAAAAGCGCTGCTTGAACTTGCCGAAACGGTAACCCTTATTAGTCAAGCCGGGGTTCCTGCGGCGCTGTATGACAAGGTTATGGAGCATATCAGCCAGGAAGAGTTTGTAGACTGGATTATGGTCATCAATACAATCAACAGCTGGAACCGTATCGCAATCTCTACCGGAATGTATCCGGGTTGTTTTAACTGAACCACAGCAAAAAGTTAGGCTGGAAGCACAGGGGGGACAGCAGTGAAGGACCGGGACAGTAAGGCTGGCAGCACGGCTCCGCAGATAGCGGGAGAGCTTAGCGTGGAGGAAATCTACCGCAGCTATAATCGTTATGCCTTCTCGATTGCATACCGAATGCTGGGAACTGTGGCCGATGCGGAGGATGCCGTGCAGGATTGTTTTGCCGGGCTGCAGCAGAAGGAACTCAGCGGTGTGCTCAATATGAAGGCTTACTTGGCAAAGGGGATTACCAACCGCTGCCTGAATATCCTCAGCTCTGCGCGCAGCCGCAGGGAAACCTATATCGGAGAGTGGCTGCCCGAGCCTGTCAGCGAGGCTTACGACGGGCCGGAAGCGTCAGCGGAGCGGAAGGATACGCTGTCTTATGCTTTTCTGGTCCTGCTGGAACGGCTGTCACCCACAGAAAGAGCGGCGTTTGTGCTGAGGGAGGTTTTTCAGTACGAATATGATGCTATCGCAGAGATGGTTGGCAAGTCCGGGAGCAACTGCCGGCAAATCTTCAGCCGGGCCAAGCGCACGCTTCAATCGAAGCAGTTGCTGCCAGCGGCAGCAGGGGAGGCGAACCCCGCTTCTAGAGAAAAGCTGCTGCGCCGGTTCACCACCGCTTTTGCAGCTTATGATGTTGGCGGCATGCTGGCGCTGCTGGCTGAACAACCTGTGCTTATCGGTGACGGGGGCGGACAGGAAGTGCATACGATTCTTAGACCTATGGTCGGTCGCAAAGGTGTGCTGGCACTGCTGACTTCGCGGAGGGTACTCCAGCGAATGCGTGAGTGGGAGGTCGCAGTCGGCAGTATCAACGGCGAGCCGAATCTTGTGTTCAAGCAGCAAGGAGAGGTTCGGGCGGTGCTCTGCCTGACACTGGACAAGAGCGGGGAGCAGATTCAGGAGCTGTACCTGGTTATGGCTCCCGGTAAGCTGAAGCATGTGTCAGCCTAAAGCCTAGCGGCCCTGCTTTGGAACGTATAGGTCCTGTTCAAAAGCCAGGTCTCCGGTATCTATAATTCCACAACAAAAAAGCGCCGCCTGCCCGGGCTGCGGGCAGGCGGCGCTTTTTTAAAAGATAATTTATATGTTTTGGGGCCCCTTATTTATTGTATAGGAAACTTCCGCAAGTGGATAATATTATGCTTAAAGTTGTAAATAAATACTTTGGACGAATTTGTAACGAGCAACGGCAGAAATACCGTTGTTGGAGCGTCGAAGGCCAGTTTGCCCGGAAACAACGGCAGAAATATTACTTACTGGTTTCTCCGCAGGTGCTATATAAGTTGAACTTTAGTTTTACATTGTTGGGTATGGTCGTAACTGCGGGGAATGTTTGGACTTCCAGCCGCTGTTGTCGTAAGAATTTCTTGATTGGAATCGCCTTTTGCGGTTGAAATCCGGTGACTGATTATGCTTCCGATGCTAGCTTTCCTACGGAAAGCTTTCAGGCGGACGCTGCCGCTCTGTAAGTATCCAAACTTCCCCTCGGCACTTCTACCCTTTTTATGAGCTCTTTAAGTTCTACTTATATAGTTGGAAAAAGGGAACTTATTTTTCCGGAAATTAAGAAATCCTGAGAGTGAAGTGGAAAAAGTAAATCTAATTGGGCCAATTTTCTTGAAAAATGGCGAAATGAGCTGAATTAGTGTCCCTTTTTCCACTTCATCTGCCCGAGGATAGGGTACTCCGGCAAATTAGTTAACCTTTTTCCACTTAAAAAGTTGCCGTAGGATTCATGGGGAATCGTTCTCCAGGTAACGCTAGAACCAAGACGGCTGCGCAGCCCGTGGAGGACGGCACAGCCGTTTTTGTTAATGAGTCTAGTTCTTAAAGCTGTGGATCGGAGCCGGAATACGTCCGCCCCGGTTAACGAACCCAGAGCAGTCGAACTTGTTCACAGCCATGACCGGTGCATAGCCGAGCAGACCGCCGAATTCAACCATTTCGCCCACTTCTTTGCCGATGACCGGGATTACGCGGACTGCTGTGGTCTTGTTGTTGACCATGCCGATAGCCGCTTCGTCGGCAATGATGCCTGCGATGGTTTCTTTGCTGGTGCTGCCGGGAATAGCAATCATATCAAGGCCGACCGAGCAGACACAGGTCATCGCTTCCAGCTTCTCCAGTGTCAGCGCCCCGCGCTGCACGGCCTGAATCATGCCGTGGTCTTCGCTGACCGGGATAAAAGCGCCGCTGAGCCCGCCGACGTAGGATGAAGCCATAACGCCGCCTTTTTTGACATTGTCGTTAAGAATAGCGAGTGCGGCAGTCGTACCGGGTGCGCCTGCTTCCTCCAGCCCCATCACCTGAAAAATCTCGGCGATGGAATCACCGATCAGCGGGGTTGGCGCCAGCGACAGATCGATAATGCCAAAAGGCACACCAAGCCGTTTGGAGGCTTCCTGGGCAACCAGCTGGCCCACGCGGGTAACCTTGAAGGCGGTCCGCTTGATCGTCTCGCACAGCGTCTCGAAGTCATGGCCCTTCACTTCCTCCAGCGCCCGCTTGATTACGCCGGGACCGCTGACGCCCACGTTGATTACACATTCGCGCTCCCCGACTCCGTGAAACGCACCGGCCATGAACGGGTTGTCCTCCACCGCATTGCAGAACACCACCAGCTTGGCGCAGCCGATGGAATCGCACTCCTTAGTGCGCTCTGCCGTCTGAAGGATAATATCGCCCATCAGCTTCACAGCGTCCATGTTGATTCCGCTGCGCGAGGAGCCGACATTGACGGAAGAACACACTCTTTCTGTTACCGCCAGCGCTTCAGGAATGCTGTCGATCAGAATCCGGTCGCCTTTGGTGCAGCCCTTCTGCACCAGCGCCGAAAAGCCGCCGATAAAGTTCACGCCAACCTCTTTGGCCGCCTTGTCCAGAACTTCGGCAACCGGGACATAGGTATCGGTGTGGACCGCCCCGGCGGCAATGGAGACAGGAGTAACCGATATCCGCTTGTTGACGATCGGCACACCGAATTGCCGCTCCAGATCTTCGCCGGTTTTGACCAGCTTCTCGGCGGAGCGGGTGATTTTGTCATACACATTCTGATTGAACACGCGCATATCGGTGTGGGCACAGTCCATCAGGCTGATTCCCATCGTAATGGTACGGACATCGAGGTTCATTTCCCGGATCATTTTATTCGTTTCCTGTACTTCCACAATTGAAATCATAGGTTAAACTCCTTTATTAATTTAGTGCTGTATCTCAATTTTCAGCGGTTTAAATCCGATGCATAATATTGAAGATATCCTCATGCTGAAGCTTGATTTCCACGCCGATCTCTTCACCCACCTGCTGCAGATCCTCCACAATCTCTTCAAAGGATTTGCTGGGTGCGGAAATATCCACGATCATCATCATGTTGAAGTAATCCTGTACGATGGTCTGTGAAATGTCCAGAATGTTCAAATTATGGCCTGCGAGATAGGTGCAGACCTTGGCAATAATACCGACTTTGTCTTTTCCCAGTACTGTGATAATCCCCTTCAATGTAAAGCCTCCTATTAATATATTTATCTGGTGCTTTGTCCATCCGCCGCTTTAACGGAATGAACCATTTCAATTATTATGGCAAAGGAACGGCAACTCTACAACCGAAGTTTTTTTGTCCATATCTTCATAGATTTGATCTTAAGCCCCAATTTTCATAGAATACAGTTGACAGGGCTGAGAAGCTATGATTAAGTAACTTGTTTATATTAGCGGCTTGAAGGAGAAATAATGACAACGAGAAAATACAAAGAGCTGGTCGCGCAACGTACCAGACAAACACTCCACAATTGGTCCTCACAGGAATTCGTCAGCGAAAAAGATATTTACCGTTTCCTCCATAATTTGAAGGGTACCGCCGGAACGGTGGGACTCGTCAAGGTCGAGCAGCAGGCGGGCAGCATCATGCTGTATTTCTCGGAAGATGTCCATCGCAGCTGGACGGAAGCGGAATGGGGAGATTACCTATACCCGCTTTTGGAGCTTTTTGACAATGAGCAAGATGAAGCGCATCCGATGCTGCAGAGTTCCAGTCCGCCGGGGACAGAACCGTTTCATGGCATACACCACCAGCATGAGATTCTGATCATTGATGATGATGTTGAACTGGTGGCTTTTTTACGCGAATCCCTTGAAAAGCAGTCCTATTATGTCAGCATTGCCTTGTCCGCCGAGCGCGGACTGAAAATATTTTACGAAAGCAAGCCGGATCTGATCCTGCTGGATATTCTGCTCCCGGACCAGAGTGGAATTGATGTGCTGAAGCAAATCATCGGCAAGGCCAAAAAAGAACGGATTCCCATCATCATCGTCAGCGGCGAGCATTCCAAGGATATTCAAATGTACGCTTATTCGCTGGGGGTGATGGATTATCTGCCGAAGCCGCTGGACATCGATCTGTTCCTGGTGCTGATCAAAAACCGTTTTGAGCTGAAGCGGGAGTGGCAGGAATCGGTGATTGTGGATGAGCTGACCGGTGCGTTCAACCGCAAGTACTTCAATCAGACGATGAAGCGGCTTGTTTCCGATTTCCGGCGGACCGGCCGGATTTTTTCGGTGGCGCTGATGGATCTGGATCATTTCAAGCATGTAAATGACACCTATGGCCATCTGGTCGGCGATGAAGTGCTGCAGACCTTTTCCGGGGCGGTGCGGCGTTCCATACGTGTAGAAGATACCTTTTGCCGGTTCGGCGGAGAAGAATTTGCCTTGTTCATGCCGAATACGGATTCGGCTTCAGCCCTTCTGGTGGTGCAGCGGATTCAGCAGGAGTTTGCCGCAAGAAGCTTTACCGCCAAAAAGGAGCAGTTTCATGTTACCTTTTCAGCCGGCATTACGGAGGTCCGCGAGGCCCTTCATGAACCGGACCGGCTGATCGGGGAAGCAGACCAGGCGCTATATGCCAGCAAGGCTGAAGGAAGGAACCGCACTACCCTGTATACCAAACAGCTTGGCACCGGCCAGGAAGAATCGCTGCTGAATGTGATTGTCATCGATGACGACGCTCTGATCCGCCGGATTGTGACCCAGCATTTCGCCGTCTGGGAACCGGCGGGCATTGGCCAAGTGAAGGTCAGCAGCTATGCAGGCGGCCCGCAGTTTCTGGAATCGGACTGGTATGCGGAAGGCGGTAAATATATTATTTTGCTTGATGGCATCATGCCGGAGCTGGACGGACTGGAGGTCCTGGAGCGGATTCGCAGCAGCTACCCGGAAGTGAATATTCTCGTAATCATGCTGACCGGACGGAATAACCAGCGCGATATCATCCATGCCTTGCAAATGGGTGCCGATGATTATGTGGTAAAGCCGTTTCATTTGCCGGAACTGCTGAGCAGAATAGAGCGGCTGGCACACAGATTTTTGTTCTGATACAGAAACTTGCACAACATCAAGAGGAGCAGAAAGGTGAGAAGCAGAAATGCAAAAAGTACTTATCGTGGATGATGAAGAGGTTCTGCGGATGCTGATTGAAGACACGCTGGAGGATCTGGAGAATGTGGAGATTCATACGGCCGAGAACGGTGCGGAGGCATTAACTAAGCTGTCCGGGCAGCTGTACGATCTCGTTATTCTGGATTATATGATGCCCGAGATGACCGGAATCGAAGTGCTGGAGGCGCTGGACATCGAACAAAAAAATGCCATGCCCATCCTGATGCTGACCGCCAAGGCGCAGGAGAACGACCGCAGTAAGGCCCGGGATGCCGGAGCGCGCTTTTTCATGCCCAAGCCGTTCAGCCCCATGGAACTTCTGCAAATTGTGGAGGGCATTCTACATGAGAACAGCGAAACCCTCTAACCACAGCATCAAAACAAAATATTACCGTATCATTACCTTGTTATTTCTGCTCCTGGTTGTGACAGTGACCGTCCTCTTCTTCTATATTAACTCGCAGCAAAGCAAGCTGAAGGCAGAGCGGGAGGTCTTGCAGACCAAAGCCCATACTATAGACAGGCTGGCTGGTGCGCTGAACGAGGTGTTTTTCCGGGCCAGGGGTTATGTTGCCCTGAAGAACAGCAATGAGCTGAGCCTGCTGAATACAGCGCTTGAGAATCTGGACGGTATCCTGGATCAATACTCCACGCTGAATTTGTCGGCAGAAGAGGCGGAATACCGGGATGCGCTGTCGGCTTTTTACACCAACTATAAAAGCAAGACGCTGCCGAAGGCGATTCAATTGGTTGAGAGCGATGATTATGAGGGAATCCGGACCCTTTCGCAGAGCGGCAGCACGCAGGCTTTGAATGATTTTCTCGCCTATACCAAGGCTTTCAAGGATAACTCTGATAAGCAATTAAGTGAGATGGCGGACCGTTCGATCCGGAAGGCCGACGGCTATACCGTTGCCGCTTTTGGCATCAGCGCCTTTCTGCTCCTCTTTTTCACACTGATGATCTGGCGGATGCTGAAGGTGCTGATTGATCCGATTGTCCGGCTGGAGGAGGCTACCCATTCGCTTGCGGCAGGTGAGGCGGTTCTGCTCGGCAGACTGCATAAGCAGGATGAGATCGGGCGCTTGTATGAGGCATTTCTGAATATGGCCCACAGCATCCAGGACAAGGAAGAAGAGCTGACGATGCAGAACGAAGAGCTGCAGGCCCAGCAGGATGAGCTTCAGGATCAGCAGTTCAAGCTGGAGCGCTCTCTGATTGAAATTGAAAGCATCATGAAGGCGCTCAATCAGACCTCAGCCGTCGGCATTTTGTCGGATAAGGGGCTGTTCACTTACGCCAATGACAATCTGAGCAAGTATACAGGCTACAGCCATTCCGAAATGATAGGCTATCCTTTCCGGTTATTGGAGCTGCTTAATATTACGGATTCCCAGCTTGAACAGATCTTCTTCAAACTGTCGACCGGCGGGATCTGGAGCGGAGAAGTGGAGGCTCTGGTGAAGGATGGTTCGGCGTCCGTGTGGCTCCATATGACGGTGATGCCTTATTTGAATGATGAGGGCAAGGTCTACCAGTATATCCTGATCGCGAACAATATCACTTCCCTCAAAAGTGCGCAGCAGCAGCTGGCGGTTACCCTCCGGAATACGGAGCAGACCACAGTGATGCTTGAGCGCTATAACCAGTTGAACCATGAGCTTACCTATACATTGGACAAGCAGGAATTTGCCGGGAAATTCAGCAGGTTCATGAACCAGATTTATGCGTTTGATTCCAGCCTCTTTTTCCTCGTCAAAGATAAGATCGCCGTGGTCAAAGGCGTGCCGCAGGAGAAAGTGGAGCAGTATCTCGATCATCATCATCTCGACATGCTGCACCGCCTGAAAGAAGAGAAGTCCTATATTGTCAAAAGAACAGGCTCGCCGCGGGAGCAGGGCATTTCACCGGATGAAGTCCTGTGCTACGATTTCTACACTTCTGTTGTGGGCGGGAATGATGAGATTCTGGCAGTATTCTGCGGCAGCCGGATCGGCCATGCCTTCACCGAAGAGGAGATCAGCGAAATTCAGGGCCTCGCGAGCCGGGTGGCGCTGGCGATTGAGCGGATCATGATGTACGAAGAAATCGAACACGGGCGCAAGCTGAACCAGGATATCGTCAACAATGTCAACGAGGGAATCCAGTTCGTCAATACCGAAGGCGTCATGCAGCATATCAACAAGGCGCTTAGCCAGTTGTTTCACTACGAATGGGCCGAAGGTTCGCTTATTCCTGCGGAGGCTTGGCTGGATGCGTTCACCGGCAAGTCCAATGAATCGGCAGAACTGCGGAGCTTCTACGAGAATGCGATAGCTGAATCAGCGCTGGATTCCAGTACAATGAAATATTCGCTGGGCAAAGAAGAAATTCAGCATGTGGACGTCTATGCCATCCCTGTGCTGCGGCGTGAAGACCGGATCGGCACATTGTTCGTACACCGCGATATTACCCGTGAATATGAGCTTGATGTGATGAAGTCCGAGCTGGTCAGCACAGTCAGCCATGAGCTGCGTACACCGCTGTCCAGCGTTCTTGGCTTCACGGAGCTGCTGCTGTCCAAAACCATGAAGCCGGAGAAGCAGCTGAAATATCTGGAGACGATTCATAAGGAAGCCAAACGCCTGACGGAGCTGATCAATGATTTTCTGGATCTGCAAAGAATGGAGTCGGGCACACAGCAGTACAATGTGGAACCGGCCCATCTCAGCGAAATTGTGCTCGGCGTGATTGACCAGTATAAGCTCAGCAGCACCCATCATATTCTTTTTGAAGATGAAGCGGTGCATGATGAAGTGGCCGTCGATAGGGACAAAATAGTCCAGGTGCTCACCAATCTGCTCAGCAATGCCATCAAATTTTCACCGGGAAGCCATGAAGTAAAGGTGATGCTCCATAATGAACCGGGCCGGATACTGGTACGAATTCAGGATCAAGGGCTGGGGATTCCCAAAAATCAGATCGGCCAGCTGTTCCAGAAATTCAGAAGAGTGGACAACAGTGCATCCAAGCGGATCGGGGGGACCGGACTGGGGCTTGCCATCTGCAAGGAGATTATTGAAAAACACAAAGGGACCATTGGCATTGATTCGGTAGAGGGTGAAGGATCTACTGTATGGTTCAGCCTCCCTGTGCAGGTTGCGGAAGAAAGCAGGCCTGTGGAGGAAATGTCCAAGTGGGGTGCGGACAAGGAACAGAAGCCGAGTGTGATGATTGTGGAGGATGATTACAGCCTGTCTCTGCTGCTCTCGGAAGAGCTGAAGGGCAAAGGCTTCCGGGTCACCCATCATTACCATCCGCAAAAAGCATTTGACCAGGCGCTGAAATCGCCTTTTGTGGCTATTGTCGTAGATCTGATGCTGGGCGTGGAGCTGGACGGGTGGGATCTGATCCGTATGCTCAAAAATGATCCCCGGACGGAGAAGGTTCCGATTGTGATCTCTTCGGCACTGGACCAAACGGATAAAAGCCTGCTTGAAAACGTGAAGACTTATCTGACCAAACCTTATCCTCCGGGTGAGCTGTCGAAAACACTGCAGGAAATTGTAGAAATCAAGCTGAAGTCGGGGGAAGTCCTTTTTCCCGGTAATGACTGCTAATCAGGGCTTGCCTTACAGTGGACTCTAAGGTATATAGTGAAATCGAAGCAGACAACCATTCAGGAATGAAAGGGAGGAAATGCGAGTGAAGTACAGTTATTTAGGCAAATCCGGTTTAAAAGTCAGCCAATTATGTCTCGGGACGATGAATTTTGGCCCGGAAACCGAGGAAAAGGAAGCATTTAGAATTATGGATGCTGCTTTGGATGCGGGAATCAACTTTTTTGATACAGCCAACGTGTATGGCGGTAATGACCGGCGCGGCTGGACCGAAGAAATCATCGGCCGCTGGTTTCAGCAGGGAGGCGGCCGGCGCGAGAAGGTCGTCCTGGCTACCAAGGTATACAATGACATGTTCGACGAGCAGGACGGTCCCAATTCAGGTGCAGGTTTGTCCGCATACAAGATCAGACGTCATTTTGAAGGCTCGCTGAAACGCCTGCAGACCGACCATATTGAGCTGTACCAGATGCATCATATTGACCGCAATGTTTCCTGGGATGAGCTGTGGGGCGCGTTTGAAATTCTGGTCTCCCAGGGCAAAGCCGATTACATCGGGTCCAGCAATTTTGCGGGCTGGCATATTGCCGCCGCCCAGGCTAAGGCCAAGGAACGCCATTTCCTCGGGCTTGTCTCCGAGCAGCATCTGTACAACCTGCTGGAACGGACACCGGAACTGGAGGTCCTTCCGGCTTCGCAGGAGCTGGGCCTGGGAGTCATTCCTTGGAGTCCGCTGGCCGGCGGCCTGCTGGGACGCAATGCACTGTCCAAGACCGGCGTGCGCAGCGCCCGTTCGGCCAAGCTGGAGCAGCACCGCAGCCAGCTGGAGCAGTTCTCCGCGCTCTGCAAGGAGCTTGGAGAGCATGAAGACCAGGTGGCGCTGGCCTGGGTGCTGGCGAATCCGGCGGTGACTGCGCCGATCATCGGACCGCGGACGCTCGAACAGTTCGAAGACTCGCTGAGAGTGACCGAGATCGTGCTCGAAGCGGATGTGCTGAAGAAGCTGGACGAGATCTTCCCGGGACCGGGCCGCCCGGCACCGGAGGCTTACGCCTGGTAAGCGTCACGGCGGAAGCGGGGCAGGAGGCCGGGGGTAAGCGTCGGCGGAAGCAGGGCAAGAAGCTGGCAGGTAAGCGTCCGGCGGAAGCAAGGGAAGAAGCCTGGTAACGTTCCGGCTTGACAATGAATGCAAGGCAACGCCTGCCGCAGAAACATGCGGCAGGCGGACTGCGCGAGTGTATCCTGCGGGAGACACTCGCTTTTTTTGTTGTATTGGGCGTGCCCAGAAAGCACGTATCTTCTAGCCGGTGAAAGTCCGGTCACGGGAGGGGCCAAGCCCCCGTGTAGCTGGGATGCCTGCGTACGGCGAAATCTGTGCGTAGAAGCGCATCGACAAAAGTCCGGTCAGAGACAGGGCGAGCAACCTGCTAGGCCGTAACATGAAGTGAATCCTGCCGCGTCGTCACAAAGGCCCCGCAAGGGGGGAGAGAGGAAGTCGAGCCTCGCCTATACGGGTGAAGACCACGGAAGCTGCAGAGAACTTGGAACGGCAGTGAAGAATCCTCCGGCGTATGGGGATCGGCATGGAAGGAAAGAAGACGCAGTGAACTGGGGAGACCCTCCCCCACACGGGAGGAATTTTTTTTTTAGAAACCCGTAAAGAGACGCTCTATAAGTCCAAAAGATGAAATGAACCGTCTGTGGGAAGGGAGTCCGAGGGGCTCATAATACCGAAGAACCTAAGGACAACATAACCTTAGGGAGGGAAGGAGCCCTGCTTTGTTTATGCTTTTGGAGGAGGTACGAGTGAGTGAATGCCAAAGGGCTAACGACACCAAAGGAAAAAGTTCAAGAACTCCAAGAAAAGCTAGGTCATGCGGCCAAGGAGAACAAGAAGCGTAAATTTCATGCGCTGTATGACAAGGTCTACCGCCCGGATGTGCTGTGTGAAGCCTGGAAACGGGTGAAAGCGAATAAGGGAGCAGCAGGAGTAGATGCCGTGACGCTCGCAGACATCGAGGAACGAGGAGAAACGAACTTCCTTAAGACCTGTGAGCGAGAATTGAAAGAAGGCAGCTACCATCCGCAGCCTGTGCGGCGGCACTATATCCCAAAGAAAGACGGGAAGCCAAGGCCGCTGGGCATACCCACCGTGCGCGACCGAGTCATACAGATGGCAACCAAACTCGTGATTGAGCCCATCTTCGAAGCAGACTTCGAAGAAGTATCCTTCGGATTTCGCCCGAAGCGAAGTGCGAAAGGAGCGCTGGAACGAATCCGGAAAGCCTGCAACCGCAAAGGAAATTGGGTAGTCGACGTCGATATCCAAGGTTACTTCGACAACATTAATCAAGAGAAGCTCATGAAACTGGTACAGATGCGTATCAATGACAGGAGAATCTTGAAGTTAATACGGAAATGGCTTCAGGCGGGAGTTATGGAAGAAGGAAACGTGAGGCGTTCCGATTTAGGGACACCACAAGGTGGCGTCATCTCACCGCTGTTGGCGAATATCTACTTGAACTACTTTGACCGGCTATGGGAGAAACACGGAAGTGGATTGGGGGAACTGACCAGGTATGCAGACGATTTCGTCGTAGTCTGTAAAACGAAAAAGGACGCCGAACATGCCTATGAGCTCATAAGCAGAATCATGGAACGTCTGGAGTTAACTCTACATCCGACCAAAACCCGCATTGTAGGCCTGTGGACAGGAGACGAAGGATTCGACTTTTTAGGAATGCACCATCGAAAAACGAAAGCAGAAACTTCCCAAGGGAAGGTATATTACACCACACAGCAATGGCTAACGAAAAAGGCAGAGGAGCGCATCCGAGGCGTGGTCAAAGAAAGATTAGCCCCTCCGAGCATGCGCTCAAGAACGTTGGCGGAACAGGTGGAATGGCTCAATCCAAAGATTCAAGGATGGAGAAATTATTACTACACGAACTACAGCCAAAAGAGATTAGCGAAACTGGATTGGTATATTTTGCAAAGATTAACCCGGTGGTACGCGAAGAAGAGACAACGCGGGAGATGGATGAGGTCCAGGTCAGAAGTTAAATATTTGACCATCCAATATGGACTAAAAACGCTATTGTAATCTGCATGCCCATGAATGACGAACATCGGAAAGCCGTATGAGGGAAAACCTCACGTACGGTTTGATGAGGAGGGGCTGGGTTGCACCAGCCCTTTACTCTAGAAATTATACAGTGTAAGAAAATGTGGATATCTTGGAAGCCTCACAGGATATAAGCGATGCAGAAGGATTGCGCTCCATCCGCTGACTGAAGCGGACAGAGGAGCCCTTATTTTGCCCAAAATCATGCTTTATCAGCGGATACGGACTCAGGAGCCGTTATATCGTTCGATGGAGCCTGGAATAAAGGGGAAAGGGACAAATAAGGGCATCTCGGTCCGTTGTCCTGCGGAATAGACGAATCTTCTATCCATAACGGCTTTCCTGTCCGCAACGGCTGCAGATCGATCGCGAAGGAAAACAACGATCCGTCTTCAGCATGCCCCCGTTGATTTTGGAGTGGTGGGGAATCCCTGCGGGCATAAGCCCCGGGTTGCTATTCCCATCAGGGTGGTTGGACGAATTTGTAACGAGCAACGGCAGAAATACCGTTGTTGGGGCGGCGAAGGCCGTGTTCTGAGGGGGTAGCCGGTCTAGATATCCTCATTCCTGCCAGTATTCGCCTACCGGCGTCTTCGTCAGGCGGCGCTAGTTGGAAAAAGGGAACTTATTTTTCCGGAAATTAAGAAATCCTGAGGAGTAAAGTGGAAAAAGTAAACTTAATTGGGCCACTTTTCCTGAATAATGGCGAAATGGGCTGAATTAGTGACCCTTTTTCCACTTCATCTGCCCGAGGATAGGGTACTCCGGCAAATTAGTTAACCTTTTTCCACTTAAAGAGTTGCCGTAGGATTGACGGGGAGTCGTTCTTCAGGTAACGCTAGAACAAAGGCGGCTGCGCTGTCCCGTGGAGCACGGCACAGCCGTTGTTGAAGCGCCGACGGCAGGTATGTTTTTGTGTAGGAGAGCTAGGGACTGCAATTGATAAAACCAGAAAGAAAACCAATCTATTGCACTTTCTACAGCAGATTACTCCCAAATAAGCTTAGAAACAAAATCTACTGCATTCTGTGCAGCAGATTTTAGGCAAATGGTCCTTAGGATCAGATTTCTTGGATTTCAATTGTATGAAATACAATAGATTGCCTTTTTCCGCAGCGCATAGGGCAATCTATTGCACAAAATGCAATCAAACTGTAAGACCCTTTGTTCCCGGGCTTAATATTCGCCGGGTTTCGCGTGCTGCGACGTTGAAGGGATAATTGCCAGCTTCCCCTCCTCGTTGATTTCCGCATACGCTACGGAATCGAGATTCGGGCAGCCTTCCTCCTGGAGCTTCCTGCGCAGCCAGGTTTCGTCATGCCCCAGGCTGGCCAGCGCGGCCCGCTGGACCTCACCGGCTTCCACCAGACTGCGGGGCAGCCGGGTGTGCTGCGGTTTGATGTCCAGCTCCTTCCGCGTGGCGGGCTCGAACTGCGGCTTCTTCAGGATGCTCAGGGATCCGTTGGTTTCATAGATAGCATAGGCCACCTCATTCATCGAGAACGTATCCTTCGCACGCAGCATCATCCGCAGCTGCTCGAAGTCGAGATTATTTTTGCGCAGCTTGGTGAGGTCGAGCTTCCCGTCCCGGATAAGGATCTCCGGCTCCCCCTCCAGCGGTTTGCGCAGCTTGCGCACCCGCTGGGTAATTTTTTCAAATATGATGGAAAGCACCGTCCAGACAGCAAGCGCAAACAGCAGCAGCAGTACAGATTTATCCGGCTCATAAATGGTATTCCCTACCAAATCGCCAAGAATTACTGCCGAGATAAAGTCGAAAGGGGTTAAGGCGGAGATTTCCTTTTTGCCCAGCAATCTTGCCATAGCCCATAACCCGACAAATCCGGCTGTAAGCTTCACCAGTACGGATACATAATCCATGGAATCATCCTCCAGGCTCAATTGTTGACTTAAGAATGTTTAACCCATGCACTATCCGCTGTAACATGAAGGATCTGGCTGGGAGAAGAGAACTGAGGGAACTGAAGGATGATTCCAGGGGCTGTAATGTGATAAGCTATGTTTAGTATCCATCATCTTATTTATTTTTCTGCGTGCGGAGGGGACGGCTATAATGATATTTTATGTGATAACGATATTGGTCATCATCGCAGACCAGGCTGCCAAATGGGGAGTACGCTCCAATATGCAGCTTGGGGAGACCGTTCAGGTGTGGAGCGGACATCTGCAATTTACATATTATGAGAACAGCGGGGCAGCGTTCAGCTCATTTCAGGGTTATGGCAAATATTTTGCCATCATTGCCGTGCTCTTTGTTGCCGGAATATTTTATTACCGGCGCAAAGGGGAGCTGCGCGGCCCCATTCTGGAAGCGGCCACCGGTTTCCTGGCCGGCGGGGCTATCGGCAATGCCATTGACCGTGTTATTTACCACCAGGTAACTGATTTCCTGGTCTTCGGCAGCCGGGGAGGCATCCTGAATCTCGCAGACCTGGCGATCAACGCCGGAGGGCTTCTGGTTGTGGTGCACCTGCTGAAAGAACCGCTCAAGCGGGTTATGATCAGAAGATAATGAGCAAGGAGGAACTCACGCCTCCCATTGCTGCAGCCAGTGCAGCATCACATGAATAGAAAGCCCAATATTTCCTACGTGGCAGTGATTCTGGGCCTGCTCCTTGCGCGTGAACAAACGGGTGGTCAGTGACCGTACAGAGGTGAGGGAGCCGGTCTGCTCGCCAAACTGGACAAGGGGGATATAATGATCCTCCTGCGCCGCCAGAAGAAGAACATCCTGTGAGAGAAGCGGAGAAATCCCCGCTGTAGTATAGAGCATCGATTGCTTCAGAAATCCGTACGGTGTCTGGCTTCCGGTCACATGCATCCCTTGCGTGATGCCCCATTCCAGCATCAGATTCTCTTTCATTAAACGGCTGAAGAGCGCGTTGATTTCCGCTTCATTTTCCTTTGCCATCAGGGTGCTGATGCTGTCCTCCAGCGGCCCCGTCTGTCTTAATAGAACTTTGTAAAAGTCTGTACATATATCATCCGCCACCACCCTTTTGACCCTGTTGGTTTCATAAGCTGCAGCCCGCAGGGCCAGATAGCCGCCGAGAGATAAGCCGATCAGAGTCACCTCTTGTAAGTTAAAAAAATCCAACACCGTTGCGACCGGCTTCTCCCATTCATGAGTCATAGGCAACTGCCAGTCCTCCAGAGCAGCTCCTTGTCCAGGCCCGTCAAAGCAAACCACATCATAGCCCGCATCCTTGAACACCAGCGCCATCAAAAAGATTTCTTCAATATAGCTGTCAAATCCGCCGAACAGGACGATAGAGCCCTTTGCCGGAACTTCTGGTGAGAAACGGTAGGCGGAGAGAAACCCTTTACCATAGGGAATGTCAAAATGCTGATTGTCTTCCACTTGATAATGTGCTCTTGTGAGAACGATGAATTGCTGGCGGGACGTATGCTTCAAGGGGTGGCCCTCCGGCATATAAAATTCGGCACCGCGCAGATAATTGGCAGCTTTGAGCTTTTTATCCGCCGCCACCGCCTGCTGTCCCAGCTTCAGACAGATTTCGATTAACTCCGCGTAATTATGAATGCCCGGGGCTGCTGCCCGCATTTCCTCAAGCATTTCCAAATCATTAGTCCAGCTGTAGAACCGGTTCATTTGAAAGTTGATACTGAAATCCGGATGAAGCTCCTCATAAAAGCCTACCGGAAAGTCTGCTGTGGTTCTTTGTCTCTCTGCCATAATTCAATCGCCTGCTTTCTCTATCGGATATAACGAACTATAATTTTCTGAGAGGCTGGCCGCAATGATTGATTCTTGGGTTTTTGACGGATAAAGGCCAATGCGGCTGCAAGTGTGGTATATTGCGGAGATGATAGACGGAGGGAACGAATATGTCTAGAGAAACCGATTTGCGTGTAGTGAAGACGAAAAAGCTGATCCGGGATGCGCTGGTCAGCTTAATCGCCGAAAAAGGGTTTGACAGCGTGACTGTTAATGATATCGCCGGCCGCGCCCAAATTAACCGTTCTACCTTTTACCTGCATTACACGGATAAGTATGAGCTTCTGGAGAAGATCACCGCTGAAATTACCGGCAAGCTGATGGCACTCATTATTCCTGCTGCTCATGTGCAAGGGGGGCTTTTGGGCGTCGGGGATTTGACCCGTGATTTGGAAAAGATACTGGCAGCCATTGCTGAAGATGCCCTCTTTTATCAGATCATGCTCAGCGGGCGGGGAGTTCACAGCTTTCGTTTCGACCTGGGAAACCTGCTTAAGCAAAAGCTGGATGAAGGGTTCCGGGAGCAGCCCTTAATCTCGAAGGATTTATTTGTTGAGCTGTTGTCTTCATTGTATCTGGGGGCGATTGCGTGGTGGCTGGATAACGGGATGAAATATTCGCCAGCTTTTATGGCCGGGCAGTTGGTGCAGTTGATGACTATGGGCCCGGTTAAGGTCTCAGGACTGGTTTCAGGGCCAATTTAAGTATCATTTTATCTAATAGAAGTTATCATAAATTATAATGAAGCTGGTTAAATCAGAGCTTTTTACTCTGATTTAAGCGGCTTTTCTGCGTTTTATTGAATTTATTGGCTGTATATTCTGAATTTGGCAGGTTTGAGGCTCGTTGATCGTTTCATATAATTGTGATAGCCTGAATTCAAGATGTTAGAGGGAAGCAGATTTCATGCTGAGGAGAGATCGATATTGTTGCAATTACAAGTTACGAACAGTCCTTTTAACGAGGAGCAGGTTGAGCTTCTTAACCGGCTTCTGCCGACACTGACGCAGACGCAGCAAATTTGGCTTGGCGGTTATATATCGGCATTGACATTGCAGGGAGCAGCAGCGGTTTCCGCTGCAGCCCCCGCTGTGCTTGCAGCTCCGTCCGCAAGCACGGCAGCCGCAGGAGGTGCGGCGGAGCCAGCCCGTTCCCGTGAAGTTACCGTGCTTTTCGGATCGCAGACCGGCAACTGCCAGCGCCTTGCCTCCAGCCTGTCGGGCAAGCTGAAGGAGCAAGGGTTCGAGATCACCGTGTCTGCAATGAACAGCTTTAAGCCCAATACGCTGAAGAAGGTGGAGAACCTGCTGATCCTGGTCAGCACTCATGGTGAAGGCGAACCGCCGGATAATGCGCGTTCATTTCACGAATTTCTCAATAGCAAAAGAGCCCCCCGCTTGGAGCATTTGCGCTTTTCAGTGCTGGCACTCGGGGATACCTCTTATGAATTCTTTTGCCAGACCGGCAAGGATTTCGATCAGAGACTGGAAGAACTCGGCGGCCAGCGTCTGATTCCACGCGTCGATTGCGATCTGGACTATGACGAGCCGGTTGCTGCGTGGATGGAGCAGGTGATTACCGCCCTTAACGGTGCCGGGAGCGCTCCGGCTATTGCTGAAGAAGCCGTGCTTGCGGCAGAGCATGCAGAATCCCTGCAATCGGCCTATTCGCGCAATCATCCTTTTCACGCTGAAGTACTGGAGAATCTCAACCTGAACGGCCGCGGCTCGGACCGGGAAACCCGTCATCTGGAGCTGTCGCTGGCAGGATCGAATATAACCTTCGAACCGGGCGATGCCCTGGGAGTCTACCCCGAGAACCATCCCCGCCTGGTAGAGGAGATTATTGCCGCTATGGGCTGGAATCCGGAGGAACCCGTTCCCCTGAACAAAAAAGGCGAAGAGGGCACGCTGCGTGAAGCGCTCCTCCGCCACTATGAAATTACGGTCCTGAGCAAACCGCTGCTGGAGCAGGCGGCGAAGCTGTCCCCGGCTGCCGGTCTTCATGAGCTTCTGCTGCCGGACCGGGCACCGCAGCTCAAGGAATATATCCAGGGACGCGATCTGCTGGACCTGGTTCAAGACTTCTCGCCATGGGATGTACCGGCCCGCAGCTTTGTAACGATTCTGCGCAAGCTGCCGGCCAGATTATACTCCATTGCCAGCAGCTATAATGCCAATCCCGAGGAGGTTCATTTCACCGTACGGGCGGTGCGTTATGAATCCCATGGACGTGAACGTTATGGCGTCTGCTCAGTGCACTGCGCCGAACGTGTGCAGCCGGGGGACACGCTGCCGATATACATTCAGAACAATCCGAATTTCAAACTTCCGGCGAATCCCGAAGTGCCTGTAATCATGATCGGACCCGGCACGGGCGTTGCACCGTTCCGTTCGTTCCTGGAGGAACGGGAAGAGCAGGATGCAGAAGGCAAGACATGGCTGTTCTACGGCGACCGTCATTTTGTGACGGACTTCCTCTACCAGACGGACTGGCAGCGGATGCTCAAGGACGGCGTGCTGACGAAGCTGGACGTGGCTTTTTCCCGGGATACGGAAGAGAAGGTATACGTGCAGCACCGCATTCTGGAGCATAGCCGCGAGCTGTATACCTGGCTTCAGGAAGGCGCCCATGTCTATGTCTGCGGCGATGAGAAGCATATGGCTCATGACGTACATTCTGCGCTGATTAGTGTCATCCAAGCGGAGGGCGGACTTAGCCCTGAAGCGGCAGCGGCCTATCTGGACCATCTGCAGCAGGAGCAGCGCTACCAGCGCGATGTGTACTAACATTAACAAACAGTGAGTGCGGAAGGAGACTACCAGCAATGGCGAATAATGAATCAGCGGTGAAGCCTGTCGGCGGCCCGCCTAGCGATGTTGAACATATTAAGCTGGAGAGCAACTATCTGCGGGGAGCGCTTGTCGAGACGCTCAGTAACCCGATCACCGGGAGCCTTCCAGAAGATGATAACCGGCTGCTCAAGTTCCACGGCAGCTACATGCAGGACGACCGGGATTTGCGCAGTGAACGGGAACGCTCAAAGCTGGAGCCGGCCTTTCAGTTCATGCTGCGCGTTGTGGCACCGGGCGGGGTGGCTACCCCGGCACAGTGGCTGGTCATGGATGAGCTGGCCCGTAAATACGGAAACGGCACCTTGCGTCTGACTACCAGACAAGCTTTTCAAATGCACGGTGTACTCAAGTGGAATTTGAAAAAAACGATCAAAACCATTAATGATGCACTGATGACTACCCTCGCTGCCTGTGGGGACGTCAACCGCAACGTGATGAGCGGTCCGAATCCGTACCAGTCGGAGGTCCACGCCGAGGTCTATGAGTGGGCACGCCGGATCAGCGATCATCTGTCGCCGCGCACGCCTGCCTATCATGAAATCTGGCTGGACGGCGAAAAGGTCGTGGACAGCAAAGAGGGCGTTGAGGTGGAGCCGATCTATGGCCCTGTTTATCTGCCGCGCAAATTCAAAATCGGCCTCGCCGTCCCTCCATCCAACGATGTCGATGTGTTCTCCCAGGATCTTGGCTTCATCGCTATTCTGGAAGACGGCAAGCTGGCCGGGTTCAATGTTTCGGTTGGCGGCGGCATGGGGATGACCCATGGCGACACGAACACTTATCCGCAGCTTGGGCGGGTGATCGGCTTTTGCCGTCCTGAGCAGATGATCGATCTGGCAGAGAAGACCGTCACGATCCAGCGTGACTACGGCAACCGCTCCGTCCGCAAAAATGCCCGCTTCAAATACACCATCGACCGCCACGGCCTGGAATGGTTCACCGGCGAGCTGCAGCACCGGCTGGGCTGGGCGCTGGAACCGGCACGGTCCTATCACTTTGACCATAACGGAGACCGTTACGGCTGGGTGAAGGGTGTGAACGGCAAATGGAACCTGACCCTGTATATCCAGAGCGGGCGGATTCAGGACACGGAAACCAGTCAGCTGATGACAGGCCTGCGGGAAATTGCCAAGATCCATGGCGGAGACTTCCGGCTGACCCCCAACCAGAATCTGATTATCGCCAATGTCAGCAGCGTGAAGAAACGCAAGGTTGCAGAGCTCGCCAAGCAGTATGGATTGACGGATGGCGCACATCATTCTGCGCTGCGGCGGAGTTCAATGTCCTGTGTGGCGCTGCCGACCTGCGGGCTGGCCATGGCCGAAGCAGAGCGTTACCTTCCGCAGCTGCTGGATAAGCTGGAGCTGATCATCGACGAGGCGGGCCTGCGGGGTGAAGAAATCATCATCCGCATGACCGGCTGCCCGAATGGCTGCGCCAGACCGGCACTGGGCGAAATCTCGTTCATCGGGAAGGCTCCGGGCAGATACAATATGTATCTGGGAGCGGGCTTTACCGGGGACCGGCTCAATAAGCTCTACAAGGAAAACATCGATGAAAAGGAAATTCTGGAGACGCTTGAACCGATCATCCACCGCTATGCCAAGGAACGCCAGAGCGGCGAACACTTCGGGGACTTTGTAATCCGTAGCGGATATGTCAAGGCGGTTACCTCTGGACTCAACTTTCATGACTGAACCGCAAATGAACCCGTTCTCCTTTTATGGAGGGCGGGTTTGTTAATTTTGGAATTAGTAAGATTAAATTTGGATTTTCGGCGGTTATCTTACATAATATAGAGAAGTACCATCAAACCATATCCAAGAGCCATTATAGTAAGTAATGTGTTCTGTACAGAAGAGGCGAAACGAATGATCATCATGAAAACAATGGAAGAGATTGAAAAAATGCGCGCAGCCGGCAAAATTCTTGCGGAATGCCACCGGCAAATCGCTCAAATGATCAAACCCGGAATTACCACGTGGGAAATCGACCAGTTTGCCGAAAAATTTATTCTTTCCCAAGGGGCAACCCCGGAGCAGAAAGGCTATCACGGATACCCTTATGCAACCTGCGCATCCGTAAATGATGTGATCTGCCATGGATTTCCGAAGCGGGAGGAGCTGAAGGACGGGGATATCGTAACCATTGATATGGTTGTGAACCTGAATGGCTGGCTCGCGGACTCGGCCTGGTCCTACGCTGTCGGCAATATCAGCGAACAGGCGGAGAAGCTGCTGAATACGACTAAAGAGTCTTTGTTCAAAGGCATTGAGCAAGCCGTCGCCGGCAACCGGATCGGGGATGTTGCCCATGCGGTACAGGTCTATGCCGAGTCGAACGGCTTTTCGGTCGTCCGTGACTTCATCGGGCACGGCATCGGCTCCGAGATGCATGAAGCGCCTGAGGTGCCGCATTACGGGCCAGCAGGCAAGGGACCGCGCATCAAAGAAGGCATGGTCTTCACGATTGAGCCTATGCTGAACACCGGAAGCTACCGCACTAAGGTGGATGCGGACGGGTGGACCGCCCGGACCATCGACGGCGGCCTGTCCGCACAGTATGAGCATACGCTGGCCATCACTCCGCAAGGCACCATTATCCTGACCGAGCTGTAAGCCGCTCAGACCGAAACCCGGGCGTTCTCCTTCCAAGGAAGGAAGCGCACGGGTTTTTAACACTGAATCAGCTCAGCTTTCATGCAATAGCCCCACTTTGTGGGGCTATTTTACGTGCGATGCTGCCTCCCCGGCACAGCGGAAAGTAGCGTATTTGACGAAATCAGAGGTATAAATACCTTTGATTTGCCCGGGACCGGTCTGTTTGGCGAAATCAGAGGTATAAATTATAAATACCTTTGATTTGCCCGGGATCGGCCTTTTTGGAGAATCGGAGCCTATGAATGCAATCAGAGGATTCACCCAAAGGATAGTCAACTATGAAACTTATCAGAACCTAAGCTTCGTGTATTATTGACACAGATCGAGCTTCTAAGGTTTTTTTTTGCTGTATGTGTCGGAATTCACGGCTGAATGCAATTGAAATGCATATAATGGGAAGACTTCAATAGCTGAATCAGAATAGAGGAAGAAATATGGCAGTAGACAAACAATGCAAAAATCTGTTCAGGAGCCCCAGCCCGGCACAGTGTATGGAGCATTACGGCTGCATTTATGAGAACAATCATCTGATCACCTTGCTGGTGGACCCTGCGGACGGTTCCATCACCGATGCCAACCGCGCAGCCTGTGAATTCTACGGATATCCGCTCCGCATCTTCCGCAAACTCCATATTACCGATCTGCAGGCGGATCAAACATCCGGGATGGTGAAGTTCATCGAGCACGGGATGCCTGGCGGGGAGCATGGCAGAAACAGGGTTTTTATGGACAAACACCTGCTCGCAGGAGGACAACAGATCGATGTGGAGATTCACACCGGGATGATGTCCATGCTGGGGAAG
This sequence comes from Paenibacillus riograndensis SBR5, assembly GCF_000981585.1. NCBI lineage: Bacteria > Bacillati > Bacillota > Bacilli > Caryophanales > Paenibacillaceae > Paenibacillus > Paenibacillus riograndensis. Next base: position 5,035,513 of record NZ_LN831776.1, on the reverse strand, counting down.
TCATGCATTTATACAGTGATCCACGACATTAGTGAACGGGTGCGCTCAGAGCAGCGGCTCCGGGAGAGTGAAGAGCGGTACAGGGATCTGGTCGAGCTGTGCCCTGAAGCCATCCTGGTCTACAGCGGAGGCATGATTCTGTTTGCCAACAAGCAAAGTGAAAAAATGTTTGGCAAAAAGAAAAAAGAGATGATCGGCCAGAGGATTGAAGCTTTTTTCAGCGAGGAATACCTCAAAAGCGCCAAATATAAAAAGCTCATGACTTGGGGGTCAACGGCCAAGGAGAGATTCCGCATTGAACAGCGGCTGATCCGTTATGACAACCGGATTTTTGATGTGGAGATTTCAGGGGTGCCGATCATTTATGAGGAAGAAAAAGCGCTGCAGCTGGTGCTGAGGGACATCACCGAGAGCAAAAAGGAAGTGGAGCGGGCGGTTAAGCTGCAGAATCACCGGCATACCGTAGTTTTTCCGCTGGAAGACAAGGCAGAGCTGGAGAAGCTGTATATTCCGGCAAGAACACTTAGCGGTGATTTCTTCATTTTTCATAAGATTGATGAGGAGCGGGTGATCGGCATGATCGGTGATGTGACCGGCAAGGGGATCACGGCCGCACTGAACATATCGGCTCTCCGTGTGCTGTTTGCGGATTGTCTGGAGGTTACCGTCGATCCGCTGCAGGCCATCAAGGAGCTGAACCAGAAGGCAATGCTGCATCTGGGCGAAGATTATATTGCCGGGTGCTGCTTTCAGCTTGATTTTGGAGCGGGTGTGCTGAAGGCGGCGGGTGCAGGGATTAATGAATTCATCTATGTGCCCAAGGATCAGGAGAGCCAATGCCTTACAGTCAGGGGTGCACCGCTTGGCATGTTCGGAAACAGCGAGTTTGAGGAGATCACCGTCCCCTTTTCCTCCGGTGACCGTTTCTGCTTCTACAGTGACGGGATGGAGCTTCTCTTTGACACTCAGGAACTGAGCCGCAGCTATGAGTATCTGACCGACAAAATTGCTGAGGCTTCACTGCAGGATGACTGTACCTGGCTTAACCTGAGCATTAAATGAATGAAGGAGAGTATTATGAACGCTGTTCAAAAGGAAATTCGGCTCTATGGATTGGAGCAGCATCAGAGAATCATCGACGGGATTATTCAGGAGCTTGGACTGGAGGACTATGCGTTTGATATTCGGCTGATTCTAATTGAGGCCATCACCAATGCCTACTATCACGGTAATCTTAGCGACTGCACCAAGCCGATTATTATCCGGTACCTGCTTAGCGGCAAGCGGCTTGAACTCCAGGTCGAGGACTCCGGAGAAGGAACAGGGTCTTTGGTGTTCCCGGAAACGATCAGCGGTGATGAACTGCTGGATGAAGGCGGGAGAGGCTTGTACCTTATCCGCTGCTTCTCTGACAAGGCAGAGATGATTCGCAACACCATGTACATAAGCAAGTGTGTATGTCCCTCGTAGACTGAAAAAGGAGAGAATCCTGTGAAATTAAGTTTGAAAGTAAAAATAAGCATCCTGCTGTTCCTGATTATCAGTGTGCCGTTGGCGATATCAGGCCTTATATCCCATAATCTGGCCTCTAACGCACTGCAGCAGACCATTGAAGAGGAGCTGCGCGATACTACAGCCTCGGCAGCGAAGGCGGTTGATTCTGAACTGGAGGCTGTGGAGAGTTATCTTAGCATCGCGAGCAAAAATGATACTCTGGCAGCCTTTGCCGCCAACCCTGCCGGTGAGGCGGCCAAAAAACTGGCTCACACCTACATTTCCGGGATACAGCAGGATCATGCGAAGCTGCTGGAGTCGTTAATCATCGCCGGCACTGACGGACAGGTGCTGCTTACCAGCAGCCCGGAGAATCCTGGCTTAGATGTCCGGGACCAGGATTATTTTCAGCAGGCCCTGCAGGGGAAAGAGGCAGTCAGTGAGGTCCTTTTCTCCAAAGAGAGCAACCAGCATGTTGTCGCCATCGCCCGGCCGCTGGAGCACGATGGACATATTACCGGGGTGCTGATCGGAACGGTTGTGTTCAATTCCCTGTCATCACCGGTAGCGGAGGTCAAGATCGGTGACAGCGGATATGGATACATGACCGACCGGACGGGCCTGATTGTCTATCATCCTGACCAGGGCAAGATTCTGAAGGAGACGCTGGACGGCAACAGCAACAAGGAATTGAATGCCCTCGTCCAGGTCATGAAAAGCGGCAAGGCCTCCGACGGCTTCTACACCTATGAAGGCGTACATAAATATATGTCCTTTCAACCTGCGGGGAATTGGGTGGTGGCCACTACCGCCAATGTGCAGGATTATATGGCCCCGGCAACGGAAATCCGCAACACGACACTGATCATTGTTATAGCCTTCATATTGATCGCCTTGCTGGTAGCTTATTTCTTCACTACGCGGAATATTGTGCATCCGATTATCAAGCTGGAACAAGCCATGTCCCGTGCCGGTGAAGGCAATCTGACCGTTCATACCTCCATCCGCTCGGGAGACGAGCTGCAGGAGCTGAGTGAAGCTTTCAATACGATGATTGACAAGCAGAAGGCCATCATTGAAAAGGTAAGGGCAGGCTCAGTCTCCCTGACCTCCATGTCGGAAGAAATGGCAGCCTCTTCGGAGGAGATCAGCGCTTCTATTCAGGAGATCAGCTCCAGCACCCAGGAAATTGCTGCCGGAGCGGAGAACAACAACCAATCGGTTGTAAATGCCTCCCAGGTGCTGGTGCAGCTCTCCAGTCTGGTCCAGATGGCCCAGAGCAAGGCGGCGGCTACTTCCGGCAATGCGGATGTCACCAATCAGGCGGCCCAGCGGGGGAGAGCGCAGGTGATGGACACCGTTCAAGCGATGAACACCATCAGCAGCAGCACGCAGGAGACGGAAGAGCAGCTGCAGGCCGTTAGTGAGCTGTCGGACCAGGTGTCCACAATCATCGGCACGATCAACGCGATTGCCCAGCAAACCAATCTGCTGGCACTCAATGCGGCGATTGAAGCGGCACGGGCAGGGGAACATGGCCGGGGCTTCAGTGTGGTAGCCGAAGAGGTACGGAAGCTGTCGGATGAAACCCATAAGCAGGCGACCGAGATTTCGGCCCTCGTGAGCGACATGGTTTCGCGGATTACACAGGCGGTAGATTCCATGAGAGGGGCAACGGAGGCGGTTGAAGGCGGTGTACGCGTGGTGACCGAGACGGATCATGCCTTTGTGCATATTATCAATTCCGTGGAGCTTATTACGGGCAGCGTCAAGGAGATTCTCGATATTACCCAGGACGAGGTGGCAACCTCAGACCAGATCATCAAGCTGATTGATTCCATGGGGTCCATTTCGGAACTGGCCGCCATCAATAGCGAGAATGTATCCAGTGCGACAGAGGAGCAGGCGGCAACCGTTACAAACTTTGCAGCATCAGCCCAGGAAGTAAGCGCCATGGCGAATGAACTGGAGATTCTCGTAGAGAAATTTATAATCAGGGGTGAGCAGGTTGAGTGAGATTGTAATTGACATGCCGGAGATGTTCTCCGTCGAAGAGGCCAGTGAATTCAGAGAAAAGATCAGGGGGCATATTGACGGGGGGTTCTCCAGCTTTGTGCTTGATTTTGGCGGCTGCGCCTTTATCGACAGCACCGGGCTTGGTGTGATTGTCAGCTCTTACAAGAAATGTGTGGAGAATGGCGGCACCATTAAGCTCAAGGCACTGAATGCCAATGTGCTGAAGATTTTCGAGTTAACCAGATTGACCCATGTGTTTGAAATTTTATAAAAGCATACAGGCAACAGCAGCGGCTGCGCGTCCTCTGGAGGACAACGCAGCCGCTGCTGTATGCAGACCGGACACGAACTAATCGGTGATATTCCGGGTGTAATATTCAATGATATCTTTCCGGCGGATGATGCCCAGAAAGATTCCCTTGTCATCGACAACCGGGACAAAGTTCTGGTCAGCCGCCAGTGTCAGCATATCCTCCATCTGGGCGTGGATCTCGACGCTCTCGTTGTGTACATGCTGCTGAATTTCGCTTACGGTCACTTCACGCATATTCTCAAAATTCAGGCCGGCCGTATTCTTAAATTTCCACAATAAATCACCTTCGGAGAGGGTTCCTACATATTTGCCTTCTTCATTAATAATCGGGATGGCTGAATAATAATGATGCTCCAGTTGTTCAAGGGCTTCCAGCATAGAGATCGAAGAGGTAATGTACGATACCTGGTCTTTGGGCAGCAAAAAGGCGGATATTTCCATAAGCATTAGCTCCTTTACAGCTGATTTTTGCGATAACGGTATCCTTATTAAAACACAGATTGGCATGTAAACGCATATAAAAATGCTATTTACCCGGATCCGGTATCGTAAAAGAGACAGAGGTTCCTTGTTCCGGCTCACTCTGAATTGACAGTCCGCGGCCATATAATTGGGTCAGACGGCGGTTGGTATTGAGCAGGCCGATTCCTCCGCTGACCTTGCGGGAATGGTCCAGGAGGTGGCTGACCTGTTCCTGCGTCATGCCTTTCCCGTTGTCCCTGACCTCGAAAAAAGTGAAGCCTCCGCTGCTGCGAATGCGGATGGTCAGCAGGCCGCCACGCGAGCGGCTCAGCAGACCGTGTCTGACCGCGTTCTCAACCAGGGGCTGCAGCGTGAGCGGCGGAAGTGCAGTGTTAATCCCGTCCTCAATGTCCCATTCGACGGCCAGCCTTTCTTCGAACCGGGCTTGCTCGATATACACATAAGCCCGGACCAGTTCCAGTTCATGGGAGAGCGCAACCCGCTGATGCGAGTTCATATAATCGAAACTGATCCGCAAATAGGAGGAGAACGCCTCGCTGAGATCACGCATTTTGGCGGTATCGATTTCGCTTAAAGCCATAATTGAATTTAAAGTGTTGAACAAAAAATGCGGCTGAATCTGCGCCTGGAGATAGGCGGCTTCCATGCGCAGCATCTCATCAATGGATTGCTTCAGCCCCGTCAGCGACCGGACTCTGTATTTCAGCTCCAGCCCGTCAACCGGTTTGACCAGGTAATCGTTCGCACCGGACAGAAATCCGGTATAAATATCTTCAGGCTGTGTGCGGGCCGTCAGCAGCAGGATGGGCAGCTCCGATAATGAAAAACGCTCACGGACGATTCGCGTCAGCTCATAGCCGGAGATGTGCGGCATCATCACGTCGGCGATCAGAAGATCCCATTGCTCGGTTCCCAGCAGGTTCAAGGCTTCATGAGCGCCCAGCGCGGTCCTGATATTGTAATTCTCTGAAGAGAGAATACTGGCCAGTACCTTGAGGTTAACGGAATCATCATCCACGGCCAGAATATGGATCCGGCGGCCAGCCCCTTCTGATTCTCCGGAATGCGCAGCACTCCAGATCGCAGACAAGTCTGCGAGAGGGCTGTGTGCCGGAACGGAAGGTCTGGCCGGCTCCGTGTTCTTCGGCATCTCTTGGCTGGAGAGTGCGGAAGCAGGCTGGTCTGTTCCCTTTGCCAAGGGGAGAGTGAAGGTGAACTCCGAGCCTTGCCCTGGTTGTGAACGGACCGTCAGGGTTCCGTGATGAAGCTCAACGAGCTGTTTACAGATGCTCAGCCCGAGGCCGATTCCGCCGCCATCATTAATCCCCTGCTGCCCTTGTTCATAGCGCTTGAATATACGGCTCAGTGTCTCCTCATTCATACCGGCTCCTGTATCGGCAACATGAATGAGCATTTCCTTGCCCTGTGTTTCAGCAGATACGGCTATACTGCCTTCAATCGTATATTTGACTGCATTGTGCAGCAGATTGAATAGAATCTGGACCAGACGTTTCTCGTCTGCGAACACAGGGGGAAGAGAGTCAGCAATGTTGTTTTTTAATGTGAGCGCCCGGCCCTCTGTCATAAATTCGAACATATCAATCACGCCGGAGACCAGCGACTGGATAGACAGCGGCTCCCGCTGCAGCTCAATCCGTTTATCCTGAAGCCGGGTTACATCCAGAAGGTCATTGAGCAGATGTGACATCCGGCGGCTGATGGTCAGGAGCAGATCCATGTCCTGGACACTTTTTGAGTCCATCACCGAATGTTCCTTGGCGGCGACAGTCTGGGCAATACTGATAATGCCGTGAAGCGGCGTCCTCAGCTCATGTGAAGTATTCGCCAGGAATTGGTCCTTTAGACGGTCATTTTCCTGCAGCTGCCGGTTCAGCTTGATGTTTTCCTCAGAATTGCGGAAATAACGCTTGAACCAATAGGCGGAGAAACCGATGATTGCTGCAATAATATCAACGGGATAAAAGAAGTTGCTGGTATTTCCCCTGGATTCGACAACACCCCAAAGCACACTGGACAGGATGGCGACCGCGGCAAACAGCAGAAATACGGCGTCCTCTTGTTTCCCCAGCACCATTTGCACAATCTTCCAGACTACGCCGGCCACCGGGAGCAGATACAAAATACTGAACAAGAGAATCGTCTGAAAAATGATTTCTGCAGGCATAACCACAATAAAAGCCGAATACAGGCCCAGCACCGCAGCATAACTTCTGAAAAGAATTCCGGTATGGGGTCTTCGTCTTCCAGAGAAGCTTTGTGACAGCTGCAGCATAAAATAAGACAGCCACATATAAGACAAAAGCTTGATTTTCAGCAGCCAGGTATAGTTAATCGGCAGCCAGAGCCTCAGCAGAATATCATTATCGGAAATGATGGAAATGCCGACTGCGACCAGAAGCAGGAAAAAAAGTAAAAAGACATTTTGCCGGTTAAAGCAATATAAGATCCCTGCATACAAGGCGTGCAGCAGCAGAATAATGAATGCGACCAGCTGGAAGCCAATGGAATACCAGCGCTCGGTGTCTATCGCAGCCTGTGTACCGAAGCGGATGGAACGGACGATGCCCCCTTTCTGGGGATGGTCGAAATTGGAGACACGGACGAGCAGCTCAATCTCCCTGTGATCTCCGGCAATATAAGTAGCAGTGTAAGAAGGGGCATCGGGTATATAATCTTCCTTGCTTTCGGCTAGCCGGCCCACAGAGGGCTCCTTCTGCCCGTTAATCTCAATCTCCGAAGCTGCCTGAATGCGCTGAATCCAGAAGCCGTAGGGCTCATCCAGAGGTGTGCCGGTCAGAATCCGCAGTTTGTAGGTGCCGGTACCAAAGGAAGCATGCCCTTTTTCCGGAAAACCGTTTCTCCAGTCCCCGGGAACCATGGCATAATGCCGCCTGGTGTCAGGCTGCGGGAAGTCCTTGTGCGTTAGTAATTCGTCCGGGTAAAATTCCCACTCCCCATCCAGCGGAATGGAACGGGAGTCCCCGATTTGGAAGCTGCGCAAATCCAGCACGCCCTGAACCGCCTGCGGATGCTCCGGAGCAACATACGTGGTGAACCACAGGTAGCGTATCGCCGACAGGACAGCCAGATACAGCAGGACAATGACGATATTTTTCAGAAAAAAAGTAAAGGGCTTCTTCATCATAAATTTTTTATTCCACATCAATCGGATGTTTTCCTCTTTCTAAGTACACTTTAGAAACCATTAAAAAAGGATACAGCATCCCTAGAATTGCCCAGAGAGCTATATCCTGACCTTAATTGAATGAAGAATGGAGCTTAAGCGTTGCCGGCGCCCTGGCCGTTATCATGACTCAGCTGCCAGATGATCCCGAATTTGTCCTTTAGGCTGCCGTAGCATTTGCTCCAAAAGGTTTCCTGCAGCTCCATGATGACATTACCGCCTTCTTTTAGCTTGTTGAACCAGTCCTTGATTTTGCCGGCATCGTCATTGGTCAGAGTAAGGTTGACGTTGTTCCCTTCCACATAAGGCATTCCAGGGAAAACGTCCGAGAACATCACGGGACTGCCGTCAATAAACAGCATGGCGTGCATCACCAGATGCTTAGCCTCCTCCGGAAGAGGGTGGGAAGGGTCTGGGGGTGCTTCGCCAAAGGTCATAATCCGTGGGGCTTCTGTTCCAAATACTTCGGCATAAAACTCTACAGCTTCACGGGCATTTCCATTAAAATTGAAATACACATTAATTGCCACAGCCTTCACTCCTCTAAGATGGTTAATGTTAGCAAGCGTTTGATTTCCATATTGTATCATGTGCCTGTCCATTTATAAATATACAGAACCGTTAACTATGGCGTCTACCCAGTCATAACACTGCTGCAATTGGTCCTCGGTGATCAGGTCGGAGCGGTGCTCGAACATGATTTTTACCCGGCTGTTCTCCCCGCGGATGATCTGCAAATACTCGGCAATAGGTGCCCAGCCGTCCTGCACACTAAGCTCTGGCAGCACCGGATAATGAGAGTTCTGGACCGCTTGATTGACTTGAACCGTGGAGAGATGGATCAGCCCGGCATATTTGGCATATTTCCGTAAGACGGCTTTCGCGTCAAACCGGGGATCAAGCTTGTCCTGCAGATGCAGTCTGGCGGTATCCAGGCACAATTGAATCTGCGGGTACTTCAGCAGCAGGTTTTCAAAAAAATCATGTTCGTAAACATAACGGTTCAAGGCGTCGAATTCAAGAATAGGTGTAAAATGATATTCCCTGCTCCTGAGGTCCAGCCACTCAAACAAGGATTCACTGCGTTCAATCAGCCCGCTTAAGGTACACTCACTTTCAAATATGTATTCGCGGCGGTCCCCGAACCTCCACAGCTTCCAGTCTACGCGGTCATCCAGAATGACCGGCTTCGGATAATGAAACAATACATATTCCGGCTTCAGCACGGTTAAATATTCAAGCTCAGTCCGAATCTGCTCAAAGGCAGCCTCGCGTTCGCCCGGATCAGAAGAGAGGAACAGAGCATCCCTTATGGCTGAACCGTTCGCCCGGAACGGAAAATGAACGCCTACACGAAAGCCTTTACTTTTTGATTCCTCCATTAAAAGGCGGCAGTCTTCATCTCCCGGGAAGGAGCAGGCTTCAATGCCATAGAATGCAGCCTTGAAATCCCGGTGATATTTGTGGGAGTCAAATCCCCCGTATTGCCCAATCATGAACTGGTGCAACCCGATTCACCTCGCATAAAGTAATATCATCCAAGCCGAAGTCCGCCCGCCCCGGCTTGATTCATCTGGACATTGCTGCCCCGTTCCGGCGGTAATCGGAAGGGGAGACGCCAGTCTCTTTTTTGAATATCCGGTTAAAAGACCGGTAATTCTCGAATCCGATGGATTCGGAAATTTCGAAGGTTTTGTGATCGGTGGTGAGCAGCAGCAGCTTCGCCTTCTCGATGCGCAGGCGGGTCAGATATTGAACGAAGCTTTCTCCAACGGCTTTTTTGAACATGGAACTGAAATAGGGCACGCTGTAATTCATTGAAGCAGCCAGTTCCTCCAGCTTGTAAGGATAGCTGAGATCTTCCCGCATATGCTGGATAATCCTTGAAATGGAGGAGTCTATTTTTTTGCCGCCCTCCTGCAGCTGTTGAAGCTTGTGGAAGTAGGCGCAAGTCGTGTCGTGTACGGAGCCAAAGGTTTGGCACAGCTCCAGCTTTTTGCGCAGGGCCGCTTCCAGCTCCGCACCGCCTTCGGCTCCGATGACGGTATGGCTCATGTCCAGAAAAACTCTCAGGTACAGGGACTTAATCTGCTCCGGTTCCCAGCCATGCTCTATGGCCTGGCGGAATAAAGAGCTGCGTTCCTGCTCCAGCGCGGCAGCGCTCAGATGCGGCTCCAGCAGCGCCTTCTTGAGCACCTTGCTCCAGAACCGGCTCACCGGTTCCGGGATGCGCTGAAAGAAAGCGAACTGTTCCCATTCCTCAATGGCAATGCTCTCATCGGAGCGGTAAAAGAAAGGGTAGGGGGCTGAGGCTAAACGTTTGAGCGCCTCCGGCCGTCCCCGCAGTCCTTGCTCGAATCTGCACTGGAGGGCGAAGCATTTCATTTTGAGATTCGCGGCAAAGGACTCCAGCACCTGCTCCAGAAACCCGGGGCGCTCCAGCTTCAGGGCATCGGTATAGACGGCCAGGAAACGCCCTTTGTCGAGCGCGATCACCTTGTGTGCGCCTATGCCGCCCAGCAGTTCCTTCAGCACGTTGACGCCGGCGAACTGCCACAGCTTCAGTTCCTCGATCTGGCCGATCGGGAAGCGCAGGGAGCCCCGGTCCAGCTCCAGCAGCAGCACCTTGAACCGGCCTTCCTGAACCGGGAGCTGCGATTCCTCCAGCGTGCGCAGCCATTTGGCTTCAGCTGCAGGATTCAGCAGCATGTCCAGAAACAGGCTTTGCTCAATCTCAACTTCGCTCAGCCGGACCTGCTGTTCCAACTGGAGCTGCTTTTCCCGCGTTTCATCAATCGAATGAACCTGGGAAGCCAGCTGCTCCATCGTCCTGGTCAACAGGCCGGGATCAGAAAGGCAGTCATCCTTGATCAGGTAGGAGGCCGCTTTCAGATGAATGGCCTGCTGGGCGTAATGAAAATCCTGATGACAGGTAAGAATGATGATTTGCGGCGGGCGTTCCCCGCTTTTTTCAATTTCCCGGAGCATCTCCAGCCCGTTCATTCCCGGCATCGTGATATCGGTTACGATTAACTCCGGTTTATGCTTCAGGAACAGCTCCAGTCCGTCCTGCCCGTCTTCCGCTTCGCCGACAAGGGTGAACAGGTCGCCCCGCTCTTCAATGAAATGGCGGAATACGGTTCTTGCCGGAATCTCGTCTTCCACGAGGACTACTTTATAGTGGTTCATGTTGCTCCTCCTTCATAGGAACAGACTCAATCGGCAGCGTGATACGGATGGTCATACCTTCTCCAGGGGGGCTGAGGAGCAGAATCTGCGCGGCCTTTCCGAACAGCAGCTTCATCCGCATCCATACATTCTGCAGCCCGATATTCTCTGTGGATTCTTCCCGGAGCAAGTGAAGCTGCAGGGTCCCCAGCGCGGCCTCCTCCAGTCCAACCCCGTCATCGCTCACTTCAATGACGATATGGTTTTGAAGAGAATCGGTAAAAACATGAACCTTAATATGCCCTTCAGCCGTTTTGTTCGGAAGAATGCCGTGGAAGACGGAGTTTTCAATCAGCGGCTGAAGGCTGAGCTTCGGAATCTGCATGCCCCGCAGCGGCTCCTCAATTTCGGCCTCCAGATGGACTTGGCACTTGTACCGCATATTGAGCAGCCCGACGTAATCCGCGAGATAATCAAGCTCTTGCTGCAGCTGCACCGTCTGCTCATAATTTTCCATGGAATACCGGAGCAGTGCAACCAGCCGGCCCATCAGCGTGTTGATCTTTTCATAATCCTTCATCATGGCGAACATACGGATAGTGTTGAGAGTGTTGTACATGAAATGCGGGTTGATCTGCGATTGCAGCGCCCGGATTTCCAGCTTGTGCTTCAGCTCCTCCGAATCATGGAGATCGGCCAGCAGGTCCTGAATGCGGACAGCCATAGTGTTGAGCATCCGGCCCAGGTCGCCGATTTCATTGTTGGCAAAATGAGTGACCCGGGCATCGAAATGGCCTTTTTTGATCGCATCGACCTGCCGTTTCACCGCCTGCAGCGGCCGGTATAACTGATAGCCGAACCCGACAACGCATAGCGCGCCGAGGAACACCAGAATCCCCAGAAAGTAAGCCACGGTTCTGCGGATGATTTCTGCGCTGGCGGTCAGCTCCTTGGACGGTATCTCTGAAACCACAATCCAGTTGTCATAGGTGGATGTCTGCTTGACAGAGACAATGGAAGAGCCGACCGCAAATTGATTCGGCCGGTCCAGCTCTTTCCAGTGCTTGAGAATATTCTGCACCCGCCCGGTATCTTCTTTCGGCTCCAGCCTGCTGGTCGTGGCAATTGTCATCCCGTCATCGGTCAAAAGGGAGATAGACCCCCGGTTGCCCAGCTGAATGTTCTCAATCTGCCGCTGGTATTGGTCATTGCTCATTGAGATCAGCAGCACCCCCTTCAGGTCCTCATACAAGTCAAAGGGGACGCGTGAAATATAATAGGTTGAAGAATCCAGAATCGCAAGGTCCGGCAGAGCGTGCTTGTCCAGGAACAGATTGGCCTTCCCTGAGGACAAATAGGCTTCGATCAGCGGCCGGTAGGGAGAATCCTCAAGCATGGCCGGGGCTTCCGTGGACGAGAGGACTTCCCCCGTAATGGCTGAATACACCTGCAGTCCCTCCACGTTCCCAATAACCGCCGAGGCGTTGCTGAGCACGGAGATCAGTTCTTTTTTACGGACAACCTCTTCGAAATATTGGGCTGACGGCGACACCAGAGCGCTCTGAATGGAAGAAATGCGTGAATACTGCTCGCTCAGCTCCCGCAGCCTGGTCATGGTTAATTCAATCCGGTCCACGACCTGGTTGACGAGCTGGGCGTTCAGGCGGTTTACCTGTTTCTCCACAGTATTACTGGAGACGCTTACAGAAATAATGGACAAGACAATCAGAGGAATTACTGAAACGGCGAGCATCACCAGAATCATTTTAAAATAAAAGCTCCGGCGCAGAAAGCTGAAGAAGGTTGAACTCACAGAAACCACTTCCGTTACTTGGTTTTAGGCTGGGGATGGCAGATAAGCTATCCTGTAATTATTATAGTACATTGAAGGATGGCTATGGAACACAGATTCCGGCGGATCTTAAAAACGGTTACACATTGGCGCGAATCCGGCATGTTCACAAGATACGCTGTCTTCTATAATCCAAAGTGTAAGGACGATGTAAACGCAAACAATACAAGCAAACGGGGGATGACAATGGATTTCAAAAGAAAGCTTGTACCGCTTGTGGCAACAGCGGCATTGATGGTAACCACACTTGCAGGCTGCTCCGGCAGCAATAATTCCGCAGCGGGAAGCTCTGTTTCACCGGAAGGAACCGCTAAAACAGAAGCCGGCAGTCAAAAGGCCAGCATCAAGGCGATGACCATACTTTTCGGGAACCCGCCTGCAACGGAAAACAACAAAGCCCTGGAGGATCTGGAGAAGCGGGGCAATGTGGACCTGGATGTGACCTTCGTGCCGTCCGAGGCTTACACGGACAAGCTCTCCGTAGCCGTATCGGCAGGCAACTCCTATGATTTGCTGCTGATGGATGGGGGAAAGGACGACAAGTTCAGCAACCTTGTGAAGATGGGGGCCTTCCATGATCTGACTCCTTATATTGAGAAAACTAAGAATATCAGCCAGATCGATGATACAGTCTGGAATGGAATCAAAGTCGATGGCAAGTTATACGGAATTCCCCGGCCGCGGGGCCTGTATGGCGGAGGGGAAGCCAATATTCTGATCCGCAAGGACTGGCTGGACAAATACAACCTGGCTGTACCGAAGACAATGGATGAGCTGACCAATGCCCTTGCAGTTTTCAAGGAAAAGGACCCGGCGGGCGGGGGGAAAACCATACCGTTCTCGATCTACGCTGTAGATGGCATCAACAGCCCTGGACCATTTGCCGGTGTAGCGCCGATTCAATTCGCCTTCGGCGTCCCGAATATCTGGAAGCTGGATAACGGGAAGGCCGTCCGCGACTTTCAGACGCCCGAATACAAAGCTTTTCTGGAATGGCTCAAGGATTCCTGGAGCAAAGGGCTGATTGATAAAGATGCGCCGGTGCTCAAAAATCAGGGGCAGGCGCGCAGCAAGTTTTTGGCCGGTACGGCAGGCGCCTTTGTGGGGAATGTGAGCGATATGGCTGAGACCAATATTGAAAAGCTGAAGCAGACTGATCCGAACGCCGAAATCGCCATTGTCGATGTTCTGGAAGGTGCCAACGGGCAAAAAGGTGTCGCGGTACTTGGCGGATACTACGGCCTGTGGGCCATTCCAAGTTCTGTAAAGGAGGACAAGGTTCAGCAAATTGTGGATTTCCTCGATTTCTCAGCCTCCGAGGAGAATGTAGCGTTCTCCAAAGCGGGAGTGACCGGAATCCATTCCAGTGATTTTAAAGAGGGTATTGCTGTGCAGACAGAGGAACAGAAAAAACAGTACGATTTGGATAAACCGAGCCAATTTGTGCTGGAAAACAGAGTCGACCCTTACGTATATGCCGGCTCCAAGGATCCGGAGATTCTGAAGGCTCAAAAGGCTACTTTGGATGTCATCAGCAAGGCTGGAATCGAAAATCCGTTCCTCAGCTACAACTCGGCAACCGCGAGCAAAAATCCGGACAGCTATAAAAAAATGAGCGCCGTGATGACGAAGTATGTGCTGGGCGAAGGCACTTGGGATGATGTGCAGAAAGAAATTGATGCCTGGACGAACGGCACAGGTGCGCAGATTACCAAAGACCTGCTGGACCAGTACAATGCAGAGCATAAATAAGTAAAACTAAAGATACACAGAGGCAAAGAAGGGGGCACTCCCCTTTCTTTTGCCCATGGATAAGGAGGTTTGACCTGTGCAGAGAACTTTGCGTCCTAAACGTTTCAATCAATTGTGGCCCTTTTACTTACTGGCGGCACCGGGAATGCTCTATTTTGTAATTTTCCATTACATCCCGATGTCGGGATTGGTGCTGGCTTTCAAGGAATACAGCCCGTTTAAAGGCATTATAAACAGCCCATGGGTGGGGCTGGATAATTTCAGACAGTTTTTCGGAACTTCCGATTTCTATATTTTGCTGAAAAATACACTGCTGATCAGCTTGCTGAACCTGGTTATTTATTTTCCCTTTACGATTATTCTGTCCCTGCTGCTGAACGAACTCCGGCTGAAGGTGTTCAAGCGGGTGTCGCAGACCATAGTATACCTGCCTCACTTTTTGTCCTGGGTGGTTATTTACGGGATTACCATCTCCTTCTTCGGCCCTTCGGGAGTGATAAATCACTACTTAACCGAATGGTTTGGCGGTAGCGCCAATTTTCTGGTCAGCAACGAATGGTTCCGGCCGCTGGTTATTTTCCAGTCGATTTGGAAGGATGCAGGGTGGGGGACCATTATATTCCTGGCGGCGCTTGCCGGGATCAACCCTGAACAGTATGAAGCAGCCAAAGTGGATGGCGCGAACCGGTTTCAGAATATCTGGCATATTACGCTGCCCGGTATCAAAAGCACTATCGTCATTTTGCTGCTGCTCCGTCTCGGCTCATCCATGGATTCCAACTTTATGCAAATTTTCCTGATGACCAACAGCCTCAACCTGGATGTCTCCAATGTGTTCGATCTGTTCGTCTATCATATCGGTCTGGAGCAATTCAACTACAGCTTCGCGATTACGGTAGGCATGTTCAAATCCGTTGCCAGTCTGATCCTTGTCCTCGGGGCCAACTATGCGGCAAAGCTTCTTGGAGAAGAAGGCATATTCTAGAACTAGAACAGGAGTGGTGACGTTATGAAGCTGCGCGTAACATGGTTTGACAGCCTGATTGTAGTGATTATCTGCTTGATCAGCTTGCTGGTGATATTGCCTTTTCTGTACATTATCGCGGTATCCTTTAGTCCGCCCGGCGACTCGCTCGCAGGGAACTTCTTCATCTGGCCCAAGCATTGGACGCTGGATGCCTACTCTTATCTGCTGAATGCGGATACCTTCCTGACTTCGGTCAGAAACTCTGTTGTGATTACGGTGATGGGAACCCTCTTAAGTCTGTTTGTATCGATTACGCTGGCGTATGCATTGTCCAAAAAGTTTTTGCCCGGCCGGCGGATTATACTGCTGTTCATTTTCTTCACCATGATCTTCCACGGGGGTATGATTCCCAGCTATCTGGTGGTTAAAAATCTCGGACTGATTGACTCTTACTGGGCTGTGGTGCTTCCGGCGGCGTCCAGTGCTTTTAATATCATGGTTATCCGCTCTTTCTTCCAGAGCCTCCCTGAAAGCCTGGATGAAGCGGCCAGAATTGATGGTGCAGGTGAGTTCAGAATTCTATATTCGATTGTGCTTCCGTTGTCCAAACCGATTATCGCGACATTTACGCTGTTCTTTATGGTGCAGTTCTGGAACGAGTTCTTTTCCGCCGTTATCTACTTAAATGATACATCGCGCTGGCCGATTCAGCCGCTTCTCCGGCAGATGGTGGCGATCAGCGCCTCCAATATTTCGGCAGAGGCCGCAGTGGATGCGCAGCTGGCCGCTAATCTCGGACCCAATGTACAAAATGCTGCAATCCTGCTGGCGATGCTGCCGATTGTAATCGTGTACCCGTTCCTGCAAAAGTATTTTGCCAAAGGAGCCATGCTGGGCTCAATTAAGGAATAAATGCGAATAAGCTCCGCTGGACAAAAAGGTGATGATCCAATGACTGTTGGTTATAAAGATTTGCGGCACAATCCCGCTTACACAAGACCGCAGATGTCAGATGAAGAATTCTTAAGAACGATGCTGGACCTGGATAGACCGGAGCTTGCAGAAGCAGCCGCCAAGCTGCATGAGGGCAACGTCTCTGGGGCAAGGGATGCCTATCTGGAGGTTATCGCATCCGGTAACACCGGAAGATATTACTTTGATGTGAGAGATGTTCCCGGCCTCAAGGCATACGCGGTGAACAGCTACAGCCAAGAGGAGGAAGCCAAGCAGGACATTGCTGAGGCCGATCGGATTGCCGAAGGTGATATCCCGCTGTTCAAAGGCAAAAGAGTGGTTTTCCCTAAGGGAACCTATGAATGGAACAGCTGGCTGTACGATAGCTCGCAGTATCAGCTGCATCTGACGCGGTTTGTCTATGTCAAACGTCTGGCCAGAGCATACGCGCTGACCGGCGATGAGAAATACGCCAAATGCTTCAATGATATGATGAGCCATTTCATTGACGATAACCCGATGCCGGTGGACGGTACCTTCCGGGCCGAGCATTCCACCTGGGACCCTCTTTCTGTCGGGGTGCGGCTGTTTATGCTTCCGGAAGCTTTCATTACGTTCTTCAGTTCTCCTTCATTTGAGCCTGAAGTCAAGCTGAAGCTGATTAAATCCTTCCATGAACACGGCCAATATGTCCGCAAATATCATGCCACTCATGGCAATCATGTCTGCATGCAGCTTCGCGGATTAATCCAGACGGCTCTGCTTCTGCCGGAGCTGAAGGATTCGGCAGAATGGCTGGAATACGGTATGCGTGAAATGCCGGGGTATATCCGGCAGAATGTGTACCCGGACGGTGTGCAGTTTGAAGGCAGCCCCAACTATCATCTGGTTGTGATGCGTGACCTGTATGAGCTGGTGGCGCTGTTCCACAAGCTCGGCATCGCTGCCGGTGAATATCAGGAAATTCTGGAGAACATGTTCGTCGTCATGATGCATTTGCTGGCTCCGGACGGACAATTGGTCAAATTCGGCGATACCGACCAGCAGGTAGCCAGTGAACTGCGCAATGTTATGAGCCTGGGGGCATACCTGTATCAGCGCAGCGATTTCAAGGCCCTTGGACATGAGCGGCTGCCGTTCTCCCTAATCTGGAGAGTGGGGCCGGAAGCTGTGGAGAACTATAATCAGCTGAAGGCGGTAGGCCCGGCAGAAACGGCAGCCTGCTTTCCAGCCGGGGGATATTTGACCTCCCGGCAGGGCTGGAAGCATACCGACATGTACATGGCGATGCGGGCGGGCGTTGGAGTAGGCGGACATGCCCATTCCGATGCGCTCAGCCTGGTGCTCTACGCCGGCGGGCGTGAGCTGCTGGCGGATTCAGGAATGGGGCTATTCGAGTGGGACAAGGAGCGTAAATATGTGGTATCTACGCGGGCCCACAATACAGTGGTTGTAGACGGACAGGATCAGCATGTCCGCAGCTTCCACTGGAATACACCGGCTACCGCTGCCTGCCGGATCTGGGATTTTCAGACGAATGAACAATATGACTATACCTTTGCCAGCCATTACGGCTATACCCGGTATGATGACCCAGTGATTCATTCCCGCAAGGTTCTGTTCGTCAAGAACAGCTACTGGCTGATTGTGGATCTGTTCGAAGCGAAGGGGCAGCACCGTTATGAGCAGTACTTTCATCTGCCGCCCGGCGGAGTGGCGTACGATTGCTTCACCGGGGAGGTATCTACACAACTGGAGGATGCCAATCTGCTGCTGGTGCATCCGTCTGCCGGACAGGAAATGGATCAGCTGTCCGTGGAGCCGGGACTGGTCTTCAAGCAGGGCAATTATTATGATCATCCGGTGGTGAAGCGTTCCTTGACTGCGGCGGGAAGAACCGTCATTGCAACGCTTGCCGTTCCGTTCGGAACCGCAAAACCCAAGGTGAAGGTCGAACGCCTGCCCGCCCGGAGGAACGGGGCAGAACTATCCGCTGCAGAGGCAACCGCCCTGCGTATTGTAATGGAAGACCGAGTGGATGAAATCTGCTTGTACCATAACAGCTTTAACGTAGAGGGATACCTCGATCATACCGGCAATATCATTGCGGAAGCGCTGCTGCCCCGCAAGATCGAGCCGGAAGCATTGGAGTTTGCCGGTGCCGCCTACAGCCAGGATGTTATTGTTATTCCCAGCCGAACAGTATAGCTGGGCTTAATTTCAGACACACCCATTCCGCTAAGGAGTGGGTGTTTTTTGCATTCTCATGGGCGAGATGCCTCTGCTTGGCTTAGGCGGGCGAACTGGCGGGATGAGAGGTAAAAGTAACTGCACCCGGCTCTAACTTTACCGGTTTCCGCCGGATTTCCGATGGACAAGCTGCGGAGGGTTTCAATATACTGAAGGAAAGTATTGGATGGGTACGGAAAGCGGCCGTTCAGCTTATGTTGTATCCGGTAAAGGAGATTATAAGGATGAGTACAAACATCGCACACCGCAGGCTGGCTAACCAGTTGATCAACAGCCCGGACTCTTTTGAGCCGGAGGAAGTTGTCCGGAGACTGGGTGCGCTTCAGGCGCAGGATTATCTGCAGGCAGTATGGGCGGTCGGCCTGCGCACGCCTTCAGCAACGCTGGCCGGGGTTGAACGGGCCATCGCTGAAGGGAAGATTGTGCTGACCTGGATACTCCGCGGAACGATTCATTGTGTGCCGCCGGAGGATGTGAAATGGCTGCTTCAGCTGAGCGGGCCCCGTCTTCTCAAGCAAGCTGTGCGGAGAATGGCGCAATTGGAGCTGGATGAAAGAACGCTGGAGCGGTCAAAAGAAATCATCTATAACGCACTCACAAACGGCGGAATTATACGGCGACCCGATATGCTTGCACTGCTTGAAGGCGAAGGCATCCGCACCGATGGGCAGCGGGGCTATCATATTTTGTGGCACAGCGCGTACAGCGGTCTGATCTGCTTCGGCCCCCGGAGCGGCAAACAGCAGACCTTTGTCCTGCTCGACAAGTGGGTGGAGCATTCCCGGGAGCTGTCCTTCGAGGAATCGCTATCGGAGCTGGCCTTGCGCTATTTCACTGCCCATGGACCGGCGACCGTCAAGGATTTGGCCTGGTGGGCCGGAATCACGCTAACGGAGGCCAGGGCAGGGCTTGACGCAGTAAAGTCTGAACTCATAGCTGAAACCATTACAGGCACTGAGTACTGGATGCCGGCGGCACCTGCGGCCGAGACACAATTCCCCTCTAAAGAGGTTCATTTGCTGCCGGGTTTTGATGAATATATTCTTGGCTACAATGACCGCAGTGCTGTGCTTGAACCGGAGACGGCACCGCGCATTGTCCCTGGCAATAACGGTGTATTTCTGCCGACGATTGCCGCAGGCGGCCAGATCCTCGGCACCTGGAAACGGACCGTCAAGCCAAAGGGCGTTGAGCTGAATTTCAGCCCGTTTGAACCGCTGGAACACAAATGGGAAGAGAAGCTTATGCAGGCCGCTGAACGGTATGCCGCCTTTTTAGGACTCCCTGTGTTAAAGACTGTATTTGAAGAAGAGCACACAGCCCGATGACCCAGTTGTTGGAGGTGTAACGATGGGCGAATTCAGTGAAAGCTGCCATCTGCGGCCAGCCGGCCGGGACGAGGTTGTGAAGCTGCTCCGGGCTCCCGGAAATACTGGCAATTCTGAAGTTATATAACCGGCGTTCCGCAGCCATATTTCTGGCATCTGGAACGTCTTTTTGCTGGTTTGGCCGCCTGGTCCGCAGTAAAAAGGTAGAAAGGCAAACTAACCAGGCAGGAATAATCTGGGCGGACATCGAATAGTTCCGGTTATCAACACAACTCAACTTTTCCATACATAAGAGGGGTTATGCCATGCTGAGAAAAAACAAGATATTGTTCCTGATTGTGACGTTTGGTTTGATTTTTCTGCTCCCTTTGATCGGCAGCTTGTCCAAGTGGAAGGGGCTTCCGCCCGGCTATGGCGATTTTCCCGCACAAAAAGTGGAGGCAGACCCCGGCTTCAACCTGCTGTACTTTTCCCTGGCTTGTATTGTCGCACTGGTAATTACGCTGATTCTGGTTTTTCCCCGCTGGTTTGGCTTTAAAAAGATCAAGGAGGAGCCTGCCCCGAAAGACGGTGCAACCCCATTCCCGGTCTGGTTCTGGTGGAGCCTGCCTGTGCTTGCTGTGAGCTGGTTCCTGATGTGGGCACGGGTCAAGCTCGTCATTTCCCTCGAATATTACACCTTTGTCCCCTTATGGTGGTCATTCATTTTAATTCTGGACGGGCTGGTGTACAAAAGAAATAAAGGTGCGTCCATCATTTCACGCAAGCCTCATCTCATGCAGCTGCTGGCTGTGGTGTCCTGCTTCAGCTGGTTTGCTTTTGAATTTCTGAATTTTTTTGTGATCGAGAATTGGTATTACCCGAACGATAAAGTATTTTCCAACTTCGGCAATGTGTTCTGGTTTTCCCTCTCCTATACAACGGTGCTCCCTGCAATCTTTGAGTGGTACCTGCTGCTCAAGACCTTTGGTGCATTCAGGAACCGCTATAAAAATGGCCCGAAATTTAACGTCTCCCGGACATTTCTGATCCTTTATTATGTGCTGGGGCTGATTTTGGCGTTTGGTATGGGGTATTATCCTTATGTGCTGTTCTGGGTGCTGTGGGTAGCGCTGGTCCCGATGCTTTCTGCCGCCATGGCGCTGGCCGGTTTCTGGACGCCTTTTACTCCGGTCAAGAACGGGGACTGGTCGAGCGTCATTCTGATTGGACTTGCCACGCTGTTTAACGGATTTTTCTGGGAGTTCTGGAACTTCGGAAGCGAGTGGTTCCATGATTCCCTGCCGACCAATCCCAACTACTGGAAATATTCGGTCCCTTATCTGGACAAAATTCATATTTTCTCCGAGATGCCGATACTGGGCTATTTCGGGTATCTCTTTTTTGGACTGAACTGCTGGATTATCTGGCTGATTGCCGCCTATATTTTTAAATTTAATGCGGATATTGATGTGACGGGAGATCAGAGCTAAAGGTGGAGTGGGTATGGTTGCGTTGGGCCAATATGA
Organism: Paenibacillus riograndensis SBR5; assembly: GCF_000981585.1. Lineage (NCBI taxonomy): Bacteria > Bacillati > Bacillota > Bacilli > Caryophanales > Paenibacillaceae > Paenibacillus > Paenibacillus riograndensis. The sequence continues at coordinate 5,014,223 of NZ_LN831776.1, read as the reverse complement.
GATAGTGGAAACAATTTCCGATCAATATACAAAATCCATTTACAGAAGCATCGACCCCTTATCCGGTGAATCGGTCATCCTGAAGGTTCTTAAGTCAGAGTTTAGCGGAACTGAAGAAGTGATGCGTTTTAAGCAGGAATACAAGCTCCTTATGGAGCTTAGTGCAAGTATACCGGGTGTCATCAGGCCCTGCAGGCTGGAGGAGCAAAACGGCTCTTATGTAATGGTGCTGGAGGATATCCGCGGCCGGTCACTGAAACGGATTATGGCGGAAGACCCGCCGGATCAGGAGGCGCTGCTGCAGCTTGCGGTGAGGATCGTAGATATTTTGGGGGCGATTCATGAACGGAGCGTCATCCACAAGGATATCAAGCCTTCCAATATCATCTGGAACAGGGAAGAAAACCGTGTACAGATCATTGATTTTGGTCTTGCCGTGAAGCTGTCCAGGGAAAAACGGGATTACCAGAACAGCGGTGTGCTGGAGGGGAGCCTGCTGTATATTTCACCTGAGCAGACGGGCAGAATGAACCGCAATATCGATTACCGCAGCGATTATTACTCCCTCGGAGTAGTCCTCTATGAGATGATGACGGGAATGAAGCCTTATGATGCCGATGAGATGCTGGAGCAGATCTACTCCATTATTGCCAAAGAAGCTGTACCGCCCCATAAGACAAGTGGAGGCAGGGTCTCAAAAAGTCTGTCGGCGGTGATTATGAAGCTGATGGAGAAGTCCTCGGAGGACCGGTACCGCAGCGCATATGGCATAAAGGCCGACCTGATGAAATGTCTGGCTGGCCGGGAGAGCTTTGTGGTTGGTGCCGAAGACCGGATGAACATCTTCCGGATTCCGCAGAAATTATATGGGCGGGAGCAGGAGCTTGGACGCCTTGTGGAAGCTTTCCGCCGGAGTGTCAGGGGCAGCTCGCAGCTGATGCTGGTGACAGGTGAGGCCGGTGTGGGCAAAACCGCTTTGGTGCATGAACTGCACCGGCACATCAGCCAGGAGAAGGGTCTGTTTGCGGAAGGAAAGTTTGACCAGTACAACCAAAATATTCCCTACAGCGCACTGATCCAGGCTTTCCGGCGGATGATCAGCCAGCTGATGGATAGTCCCGATGAGGAGTATAAGGCGCATATCCAGCGGTCCTTAACCAAAGCGCTGGACGGAAATGGCAACCTGATCGCCGCTCTTATCCCGGAGCTGGCTGGCTGGATTGGCGTTCAGCCGGAGATGGAGCCGCTGAATCCGGCCGAAGAGACGAACCGCTTCTATCTTACTTTTGCCAGGTTCATCGAAGGGATTACCCATAATGAGAGACCGCTGGTCCTGTTTCTGGATGATGTGCAGTGGGCCGATTATTCCAGTCTGCATCTTGTCGGGAAGCTGGTGCTTGAATCTCAGCTGCACAAAGTGTTTATCGTATGCTCTTACCGCCAGCATGAAATCCATGAGGGTCATCCGCTGTTCGGGGTCATCGCTGCCATTGAAAAAAATCACGAGGTTGCCAAAATTGTCTTGAATACATTAAGCGCAGAAAAAGTAGGCTGCCTAGTAGCTGAAACCCTCTATACTACTCCCCTCCGCGTGCAGGAGCTTACAGAAGTGATTTTTAAGCGGACCAAAGGCAACGCCTTTTTTGTAAATGAAATTATGAAGGATTTGTACAAGAACGGTTATTTGTATTTCGATGAGGTTACAGGGGGCTGGAACTGGCAGCTTGAGCAGATCATCGGCTTGCCGGTCAACGACAGCGTTGTGGACTTCCTGATGCTGAAGCAGCAGGAGCTGCCGGGGAACGTGCAGAGAATTCTGATGCTGTGCGCTGCTGTGGGAAATGTATTTGATTTTGGTCTATTGGCGCTGATTGCTGACGAATCCCTTGAAGTGGTTGCCCAGGCCATTGCAAGAGCCGTTGCGGAGGAATTCATAATTCCTGAAGAGCACCGCTATGTCCTGATTTCCAGCTTTCTGGCAGAGCCGGGGGAAGAAGGCCTGCGGAATCTGGATCTCCGGTTTAAATTCGCCCATGACCGGATTCAGCAGGCCTTTTACCAAATGCTTGACAGCGGTGAAAGCGGTGCTCTGCATCTGGCTATAGGCCGGCTGCTGCTGGAGCGGCTGACTCCGGGGGAAGCGGACGGTATTATCGTCGATATCGCCGCCCATCTGAATAAAGGACTGGACAGACTGGTCTCAAAGGAGGATTTCGGTCAAGTCATCGGGATCAATCTAAGAGCCGCCCGGAAAGCCAAGGCAGCTTTTGGGTATGACTCGGCTTTTAAGCTGCTGGAAGTGAGTATAAGCCTCCTTAAGGAGGAGGCCTGGGAAGAGAATGGGCCGCAAACGACGGAAATTTATCAGCTGTATGCGGAATGCGGATATCTGACCCAGCAGGTGGAGGCAGCCGATTCGGCGTGTGCGGTGCTGATCCGGCATACCTCAGACCGGCTTGCCCTCGCCCAAATCTATGAAATGCAGGCTAATCACTATATGTACCTGGGAATGATGAAAGAATCTATTGCGTCGGGCCGGCTGGGGCTGGCTGTAATGGGTGTTTCCATTCCTGCCCGTGTGGGGATGGCGTCTGTCCTGACGGAGCTTGTGAGGATCAAAACCGCGCTGCGGGGCAGAACCGCCGAGAACATATTCGAAGCGGATGAGATGAAAGATCCGGAGATGAAGCTTGTGATGCGGCTGCTGATCAACTTTATTCCGCCAGCCTTTATTTCGGGAGAAACATCCCTGTTTGGGCTGGTCGTTCTGAAGAAGGTGGGACTGACGCTGAAGTATGGAAATGCTCCGGAGTCAGCTCTTGCGTTTATCGGGTATGCGATGCTGCTGTCCGGTTTTGGAGATTCCAAGGGAGCTTTTGACTATGGGCGTTTGGGTATCCGCATTAATGACAAATTCGATGATCTGCAGTGGAAAGGGGCAGCGTATGTATTATACACCTTGTTCTGCCATACATGGACCGAGCCTTGGGACACCCTGCAGGAGTGGTTTACCACCTCTATAGATGCCAGCCTGCGGACAGGAGATTTGCTCTATCTGGCTCATTCCTGCTTCTATGTGAATCTCTGGAATCCGGGGATGGATATTGCGGCGAATCTGCAGGAAAGCTCCAGAATGATCGCCATGATCGAAAAGACCAAATACAAAGAGTCCTTAGCCACCGCGCAGTTGTCCCGCCAATATCTGCTGAATCTGGCAGGGGAGCTGGACAACCGCCTTTCCTTTGACAGCGAAGATTTTAGTGAAGCGTCCTATCTGAGGGAGCTGGAAGCTGCCAAATATTATTCAGGAATTGCTATTTATTATATTTATAAAATGAAGCTTCTGTTCACCTATGAGAACTACAGCGGGGCACTGGCCTGTATTGACAAAGCTTACCCGATCATCGGCACGCTTGCCGGGTCCGCTTTTATGGAGGAATTCGCCCTCTACACCTTCCTGAACTTGGCCTATGCCTATAAGGATTTAGGCGCAAACCGGAAAAGACAGGCCAAAGCCAGAATGCGCAAGGAATACCGCCGGGTCCGTAAGTGGGCCAGACACGCCCCGCAAACCTTCCGCCAGCACGAAATGCTGATGAAGGCGGAATGGGCCAGAATCGCAGGCAGGGATGATGAAGCCGGGCAGTATTACGATTGTGCCATCGAGGCCAGTGAGCAGAGCGGCTTCGTGCGGTACAAGGCGCTGACCAGTGAGCTGGCCGCCCGTTTTTATTACCGGAAAGACTTCAAGGAATTCGCCGGCTATCTGCTGAGACAGTCAGAATATTATTATTCTGTCTGGGGGGCGAAGGGGAAAATTGCGTTTATTCATGAGCGCTACCCGGATCTGATCAGAAGGATCAGCACCAAGGAGTTCCTGCATGGCCGGACTGTTACGGATTACACAGAAAGTCTGGACATTAACTCCATGCTGCTGGCTTCGCAGGCCATCTCCAAGGAAATCGAGCTGAGCAATCTGCTGGAGGCCCTGATGGAAATCGTCATCAAAAATGCCGGAGCGCAAAGAGGCTGCATCCTCATGACCTCTAAGACGAACCTGCTTGTGGAGGGCGAATATCGTCCGAAGGAGGACAAGATTACTGTAGCTGTGCATGACCGGACCAGATACGATCATCTGCCCTATGCGATTCTGAAGCAGGTGGAAGAGAGCCGTGAGAGTGTGATCTACAACGACGCGTTTTCTGAAACTCCATTCGTCAATGAACCTTATATTGTAAAACACCGGCCTAAATCGATGGTCTGTATGCCGCTGATCAACCAAAACAAGACCATTGCGGTCATTTATCTGGAAAACAACCTGGTGACAGGCGTGTTCACTAAGGAGCGGATGAAGATTATCAATCTGCTGTCCCGGGAGATGGTCTTTTCACTGGAAAATGCGACGCTCTATTCGGAGCTGGAGCGGTCGGAGGAGAAGTACCGCGAGCTGGTCAATAACATGCAGGACGGTATTTTTATTACCCAGGATTTAATCTGCAGATATGTCAATGAGGCTTTGGCGCAGATGCTCGGTTATGAGACCGAAGAAATGGTGGGGCAGCCTTTTGAGCAATTCGTCAGTCTCCCGGAGCGGGAGAAGGTGACACATTATTATACCCGCCGGGTGGAGGGGAAGCAGGCCCCTTTTGAATATGAAACGAAATTAATGCATAAGGATCAGATCCGTGAGGTGATTGTCATCCATAAGGTCACACGGATCAACTATATGAACCGGCCGGCTATACAGGGCACCGTCAAGGATATCACGGAACGGAAAAAGGCGGAGCAGGAGCTGCTGCGGCATAAAGAGCATCTGGAGGAGCTGGTCGCCGAGCGCACCAGGGAGCTGGAGCTGAACAATGAGGAATTGAATAAGTACATTGAGCTGATCGAACAGATATCCATCACCGATGAGCTGACTGGCCTGTACAACCGCAGATATTTCAACAAGCTGTTCCTGGAGGAAGTGGAGAAGGCGGGAGCGAACAAGCGGCATCTGACCTATCTGATGCTGGATATTGATTATTTCAAAAAATACAATGATACCTATGGCCATTATGAGGGCGATTCGGTATTGCGGCGGGTCGGAACCCTGCTGCAGGAGCTGGCGGCACGTGCCGATGGGTATGCCTTCCGGCTCGGCGGTGAAGAATTCGGTATCGTCGTCAGCGGCTTCACCCCCCGTCAGTCGCGTGAATATGCCGAGAGCATCCGGAGAAGCATTGCCGACCTGCGGATAGAGCACGCGCTTAGCACGGATTATGGAATCATTACGGTATCAATTGGTGTCGCTGCCGTCTATGTGGACAATGTCCGTGAAGAGGATATTTACAAGCTTGGCGATGATGCCCTGTACCAATCCAAAGCCCAAGGCAGGAACTGCGTAACGATGTTTCAATAGCCTGAAGGAGACAAACTTCTTATGGATATAACGTCATTAGTCGGCAGCTGTTAAATTTCCATGGGTAAATTCCCCGCTTATTGCAGATACTCTCCATAAAAAGAGCGGGGAGGCAGCTGTATGGGGAAAGAGGAAAAAGGACTATCGGCGTGGGGGCTGACGATGCTTGCGCTGGGAACGGTGGTTGGCGGCTCATTTTTTCTGGGCTCGTCCGTGGCGATCCGCGCAGCGGGGCCGTCTGTGCTGCTGTCCTATGTGATTGGAGGCATACTCGTTTATTTCATTTTGTCCGCGCTGTCGGAAATGACAGTGGCGAATCCGGTAGCGGGGTCCTTCCGGACCTATACCGAGCAGGCCTTTGGCCGGGGGGCGGGCTTCACGGTCGGGTGGGTCTATTGGACAGGCCTTGTACTCGCGATGTCCAGTGAAGCTACAGCGGTGTCCATCCTGCTGCGCGGCTGGTTTCCCGCTTTGCCGCTTGCGCTGCTTGGATCAGGGATCATCGCGGGAGTGACGCTGCTCAACCTGCTGGGCGCCAAACGGCTGAGCAGGCTGGAGAGCGGACTCGCTGCGTTTAAGCTGCTTGCCATTGCCGCTTTTGTGCTGATTGCTGCGGCTCTGATCGCAGGCTTCGGCACGGGAGGCGCTCGTGCGGTAGGCCTTGATGTTGTGCGCGGGCAGAGCTTATTTCCGGGCGGGATTGCCGGAATCGCCGGAAGCATGCTGATGGTCATGTTTACCTACGCAGGCTTCGAGGTGCTTGGGCTGGCGGCCTCGGAGACGGGGAATCCGGGCGTAACGATTCCCAGGGCGATCCGGTATACCATTGTGCTCCTGGTCGGATTGTATCTGGCAGCTATCATTGGGCTGTTCCTGCTGCTGCCCCCTGCCCGGGTATCCGAGCAGGTTAGCCCGTTCGTGTCGGCGTTAAGCCTATACGGGCTTGGCTGGGCCGGAACGGTCATGAATATTGTCCTGGTATCCGCTATCCTGTCCACCATGCTGGCTTCAGTATTCGGCCTGGGCCGGATGCTCCGCTCTTTGGCGGAAGAAGGGCATACTCCCGCATGGATGCGGGACCGTGCAGACATTCCCTACCGGGGCATTCTTATCTCCGGCGGCGCGATGCTGGCGGGGCTCTGGCTCGGAATGCTGCTGCCGCAGGGCGTATATCTCTTTCTGGTCAGCTCTGGAGGCTTCTCGCTGCTGTTCTCCTATGTCATTATCATGGCCAGCCACTACCGGCTGCGCAAGCGTCATGGCGGTCCGTTGATCAGGCACCATGGGCTGCGCGGATATCCTTACACCTCATGGATTGCCATAGTAAGCCTGGTGGCGATTCTGGCCAGTATGCCGCTGATCCCCGGCCAGGGCGGAGGACTTGCTGCGGGTGTGATGTTTGTTGTGTTGTTTGCAGGAATCTATGCGCTCACAGCCCTACGGAAGGCCAGGGACACTGGCAGGTATCAGAGGCGGCCTCTGCCGGTGCCTGCGGCAAGGATTCAGATGGAGGCAGCAGAAGAGCTCGAAGGGAAGCGGGAGCGGGGTCAGGGGATAAAAAAAGGTGCGGGGATAAAGCAAGGAAAGTAAAAAGGTGCAGGGCCGGGAGTGTGGTCAGTAAGAGGTACGCACAAATGTGCGTGCCTCTTTACGGTGAGTAGGAACTCATGATTTACTGCCAGTGCGGGAAATTTAAAGGGGCCAAATGGGATTGCAATCCAATCGTGCTGTTATCGTGCTTAACCTGTGATTCGCAGAGGGCCTTGGTGTTCAAAAGGTTGAAGGGGAGGAAGACAGGGCTCTGCGGGAAAGTGGAGTGGAATAAGTAAACTTAAATTAGCCTCTAAGCGCTCAACTGAGGAAATAGTGGGAATTAGTAAACTTATTTTAAGTGAATTCACCCGAAAGGATGGAAATCAGCTGGATTAGTTGTCCTTTTTCCCACTAAAGCTTGTCGGGAACCGGGATGGGGAAGATTTAAGTTCCCTTTTTCCACTTGGGCTCTGCCACGACGGAGCTGAAGGAGAGGATGGAATGGGGAAGCGCCACTTCCTCACAAGTTTTGAGCAATATCCACAATTTTTTGCAAAGTAGCTGGAACTTCACTACTATCCTTAATCACAAACAAATAGTCCGCTTCATCTTCTGCCGGTGCTATAACATCCCCATGATCAGTTTCGGCTTGCTGCCGGAGAAGCACTTCTTCAAAGGTAGACGCACTCCTGAAAATAGCTGTACTCCGCTGACTGCCGGCTACCCGGGCTTCAAGAATCTGATCGGGAATATCAAAATGAACAAGTACGCGTACAAAACCTTCGGGTTGAAAATATTCGAGCAAATCCAATCGGCCTTTGCGGCCGCGGTTAGCGTTGCATAAGATAAGATGCAAATCGGTTTCATGGACTGCATAATCAATAATTGTCCGAGAGATGGCGTTTTTAAGGGTGTTGGCACCTTGTTTTGGCAGCATGCTCTTATAATAGGTGTTGATAAATTCAGCATGGGTATCACGGTCAATTACGACTGAGTTGTGCAGGTGCTGCTCTAATTTTTGGGCAAAAGTAGTTTTTCCGCTATGTGTTTTCCCGACAGTAATGATCACTAATCTCTTCATTTGTACCTCTCCATTCCCGCATGATTGCCCAAGGGATGCAGGAAGGGGACTCCATCCGCAATCAGCGGCACTGTTCTCTGAGCCAAGTCTGCCGGAGATTCTTTTCTTCCTTCCATATTCCAGCGGTAGGTTAAGCCATAGACCGACCAGCTTATCATGGTTGCTGCTGTTGCGGCCTCTTTCAGATCCCTCCTTTCATACAAGAAAATATCCCTTCTTATTATAAGCATCTGTTGTTTTGACAACAAATGATTTCTTGGTGCGCGACAGTTTCTTTCAGCTTTTGCTTAAACAACAAATCCGGCGGATTGTAATGTCGCCGGTAGCGCGGGCTTTTTCACCCGGGGGTGTTCCCGGAGAGGATGTCACCGCATATTACCGCCGCCGTGCGGAGAATGAGGTGGGACTTATTATCACGGAAGGTGTCGTTATTGACCATCCGGCGGCCAGCAGTGAGCCGAGACTGCCGGGCATCTATGGGGAAGCTGCTATGGACGGCTGGAGAGAAGTCGTCCGGCAGGTGCATGAAGCCGGAGGTACTATTTTTCCGCAGCTTGTGCATTTGGGGATGATTCGTCCAATGGGAGCTGAGCCCTTCCCGGAAGCCCCGTCAATTGGCCCGTCCGGGCTGGATCTGGAAGGCAGACAGGTAACCGGACCCATGACAGAAGAAGAAATTGCGGGCGTTATTCAGGCTTTTGCCAATGCGGCAGCGAATGCCAAGCAGATAGGTTTTGACGGTGTTGAGCTTCATGGTGCGCACGGTTTTCTGATCGACCAGTTCTTCTGGGAAAAAACCAATCAGCGCACTGACCGCTATGGCGGTGATTTCCTCAAGCGTACCCAATTCGCTATCCAGGTAGTTCAGGCCGTCCGCGCCGCTGTGGGTCCGGATTATCCGGTCTCAATGCGGCTGTCCCAATGGAAAATGGGGGATTACGCTGCGAAGCTGGTAGGTACCCCGGAACAGCTGGAGCAATTTCTGAATGTGCTGGTGAAGGCAGGTGTGGATATTTTCCATATCTCAACGCGCCGTTTCTGGGACCCGGAGTTTGAAGGTTCAGAGCTTAGCTTGGCCGGATGGGTTAAGAAACTCAGCGGGAAAACAACCATCACGGTTGGCTCCGTCGGGATGGAGGACGAGCCGTCAGAAGATGGAGAGGCGGGTCGGCATGGGCTGGAAGAGCTGCTGAAACGGCTGGAGCGTCAAGAATTTGATCTTATCGCCGTAGGCCGTGCACTGCTCGGCGATCCGGCTTGGGCCAAGAAAATACGCGAAGGACGGGTAGACGAGATTAAGGCTTTTACACCGGAAGCCACTGCTGTTCTGTTCTAATTTGCACTCAGTCCGTCCTGCGGAATAGACGAATCTTCTATCCATAACGGCTCTCCTGTCCGTAACGGCTGCGGATCGATCGCAAAGGAATAGGGCGATCCGTCTTTACCGGCTTCTTCGCAGGTGCTAGTTGGAAAAAGGGACCTTATTTTTCCGGAAATTAAGAAATCCTGAGATTGAAGTGGAAAAAGTCAACCTAATTGGGCCACATTTCTGCTCCAATGGCGAAATGGGCTGAATTAGTGTCCCTTTTTCCACTTCATCTGCCCGAGGGTAGGGTAATCCGGCAAATTAGTGTACCTTTTGTACCTAAAGAGTTGCCGTAGGATTCATGGGGAGTCGTTCTCCCGGTAACGCTAGAACCAAGACGGCTGCGCTGTCCCGTGGAGGACGGCACAGCCGTTTTTGTTCTTCTTGGTTTGGGTCGTTCCTCCGAATAATCTAAATATAACCATTGAAGCCCACCCTTGGAGTAATGGTTTCAATGGTTATATACGGATTAACAAGCGTGCGGGAGTACCATCCTTCATGTGGCTGGCAGGGATAGCCCCTTGCTCTGGAAGAACTTAGTATTCATTGAACATTGCAGCGATTTCCTCATAACCCGTTGTTTGGGTCAGCGCCAGCGAGAGCAGGATTCGTGCCTTTTGCGGCACCAGGCTGTTGCAGGGAATCGAATTGGCAGAAAGGTCGATATAGGAATCCTTCAGCGTAATGCCGCTGGAAATCCGCGAGCAGCGGACAACGGGGATATCGTTATTTTTGAGCTCGCCGACTTTATCGATCCAGGGTTTGCTGTAGATGCCTCCGCCTGCTCCGGCAATGACAATGCCTTTGGAGAGGGTAGCCAGATAATCCAGAATTCCCGGATCAGCATCGACATGGAAATAGGCTACGGACACCTGCGGCAGCTGTTCCAGGGCAGAAATGTCGAACTGGGCGGCGGTGGTATGCTTTTTGAGCGATCTGGTGTAGAAAAAAGCCTCGCTGTCCCGCATATAGCCGAGACATCCAAAATCCCGTTCATCAAAGGCATTGGCCTTAAAGGTGTTGACCTTCTGCACATCCCGGCCGCTGTAGATCCCTTCGGCAAACACAACCATGACGCCTTGGCCGGAAGCTTCCGGGTTGGCCGCCAGGGCTACCGACTGGTACAAATTCAGCGGTCCATCCGGACTGATGGCCGTAGCCGGGCGCATGGAGCCGGTAATGATGACGGGTTTATCCGTTTTGATTACCAGATTAAGAAAGTACGACGTTTCGTCCAGGGTATCCGTGCCGTGTGTGATCACAAAACCATGCACATCTTCACGGAGTGCCAGAGTGTTAATCAAGGCTGCCAGGGTCAGCCAGTGCTCACTGGTTATATCGGCGCTGCACAGATTGCTGACCTGTACTCCTGCGCAATTGGCTACACGTTCAAGATGGGGGACACTGTCCAGCAAATCCTGTATCGACAGAGCACCAGGCTCGTAATTCAAGGTTTTATGCGCTTCGCCGCTGCCTGCAATGGTACCCCCGGTGGCGAGAATGACCACATTTTTGAGGCTGGGATTATAGAAAGGGGAGGCTGTAAAATTCACTTCTGGAACTGGAATAATCATCGCTTATATCCTTTCAAGTCAGATCATTTTTTAATAGGACTAATTAATAGAAATTGGCTGAATGTATTATAACATACGATTAACGGTGTAAGGCTGTTTTTTAACCATCAGTTGTCAGAATTCCCCCATTTCTAAAATGGTGGGATGAATGGCAACGGTCTTTCTTATCTAAAGGAAATTTTCTTCCATAAATACGAACATTTGTGCTATGATGGATTCGTAAATTCCTGGAAAGGAGTTGCGAGGCATGTTCGTACTTAAAGCGCATAAGTATCGGATCTACCCCACCCATGAGCAACAACAATATCTGGCAAAGGTGTTCGGATGTGTCCGCTTTATCTACAACAAAATGCTTGCGGATAAGATCGAACACTATAAACAAACGGAGAAAATGCTCCATAATACACCTGCCAGGTACAAGAAAGCATTCCCGTGGCTGAAAGAAGTGGACAGCCTGGCCTTAGCAAACGTTCAGCTCAACCTGGAGAAAGCCTATAGGCATTTTTTTCGGGATAAGAACGTGGGTTTCCCTACATTCAAAAGCAAGAAAACGAACAACAATAGCTTCACAACGAACAATCAAAACGGAACGATAGCCACCAAAGCTGGAACGATTAAAATTCCGAAACTAAAGACAAGAATCCGAATCAAGGTACATCGTCCATTCTGGGGGCGAATCAAATCCTGCACCCTATCCAAAACACCATCAGGAAAATATTTTGCCTCCGTACGGGTAGAAACAGATATCGCTCCTTTGCCAAAAACAGAAAAGAAGATTGGCGTAGATCTGGGACTAAGAAACTTTGCGATTACTTCGTGTGGCGAAGTGATCGCAAATCCGAAACATCTTCGTCAATCTGAACAACGATTAGCCAAACTGCAAAAGGACTTGTCGAGAAAGAAGAAAGGAAGCCATAACCGAAATAAAGCACGTTTGAAGGTCGCCAAGCTTCATGAAAAAATAGCGAATCAGCGTAAAGACTTCTTGCACCAAACGTCAACCCAAATGATACGCGAAAACCAAGTGATCGTGATGGAAGACCTGCGTGTAAAGAAAATGATGCAGAATCACAAATTAGCGAAAGCCATATCCGAAGTATCGTGGAGCATGTTCAGAGAGATGCTTACTTACAAATCAGAATGGTACGGTAGAGAATTGATGATTGCCCCAAAACACTTTGCGAGCAGCCAAAGATGTTCCTGCTGCGGCTATAAAAACGCAGAAGTGAAGAACCTTGCGGTACGTGAATGGACTTGTCCTGAATGTAGTGTACAACACGACAGAGATGTAAACGCAGCTAAAAACTTAATACAATTAGCCATATAAGATGGCAACGATTGGGCTAGGAACTAGCCTCTAAGCTTGGGTAAACTTGGAGCAGTAGCTCTATTGACCAAGAAGCACCCACCTCTTAGGTGGTGTGTAGTTCACTCCCATTATTGATATGAGACGTATCCTTCCAAACATTCCAACTCATAGTGTAAATCAGAATATAGTATACTGGGGAAAATTACTAATCTCCTGAAGGGGGCTAAAAGATGATTGAACTGGAGGTTCAAGACTATTACAGAGGGTTGCCTGCGCTGGATCAAGTGAAAATAAATACACTCTTCGCCAGGGCTGTGCTGGAGCAGCGTATTCCGGGGAAAGTGTATGCCGACAGCAAAGAAAAGCCGGGTGCGTTCTATGTCGTCCATCCTTATGGAATGTCATTGGTCTATGGAAGTGCTGCGAATCCGGATTTTCATCACTGGTTGTCGGATTACATAACGGGCAGAGCGGAAAACCGCATACAGGCAGAGTGGCTGCAGGGAGATCCGGCCGGAGGCTGGAGTGAGCAGATCGATGCTATAGCTGCTGCGCATAACAGCACATTGCCGGCAGGCAGCGGGGAATCCGGGCAGGACAATTACCGGGCCATAGTAAGAAATACCAGAGTGAATTTCAGCTTTGACCGTGAAGCCTATTGTGCAGCACGGGCGCAGTTCTTCAAGCAGGAAGCAGACCTGGTACGAACGGGAAAAGAGCATTTTTTTGCTCAGACCGGTTCAGTGCTTCCGCGTTTTTTTTGGCGGGATGAAGAACATTTTGTGGCTGAAGGCGCCGGCTACAGTATCCTGGAGGATGGCGGGGTTGCTTCTACTGCGTTTTCGTCCTGCATCACGGCGGATCAGCTCGAAATCGGGATAGAGACAGCGGAAGCTTCACGGGGAAAAGGGTATGCATTTACCGTATGCGCCGCGTTGATCGATTATTGCCTTGACCATCGTCTGGAGCCAGTATGGGCCTGCCGCCTGGAGAATCAGGGGTCTTATTATCTGGCACAGAAGCTGGGCTTCAAGCCGTCGGTGACGCTGCCTTATTACCGGCTCGCATTATGATGGGAGAGCAGCCTTTACCTAATTCAGCAAATAGAATCAGCAGAAGACAAGAGTCTGGAAGAGGAGAGGGAATCATGAAGGGGATCATTAACTATTATGACCGGTACAATGAGGCAGCCCGACTGACAACGGATCATGCAAGAAGACTAGAGTTTATCACAACTACCCATTTTCTGGACACGTACCTCAAGGGGGATTCGCAAATTCTGGATCTTGGGGCCGGAGCAGGAATTTATACTTTTTATTATGCACAGAAGGGCCACACCGTGATCTCCACGGACCTGACCCCAAAGCATGTAGAGATCATTAGTCAAAGAGCATCCGACGAAGGATACGCCAATATCACTGCCGCTATGGCAGACGCCACCGATCTTTCCCGGTATCCGGACGAGAGCTTTGACGCTGTATTGTGCCTGGGACCTTTGTATCACCTTACAGACATTCCGGACCAGGATACATGCATCCGGGAATGTCTGAGGGTTCTTAGACCGGGCGGCCTGCTTGCCGCAGCATATGTGAATAGATTGTTTATTTACCCGCATCTTGTCAAAAGTGATCCCGGCTTCCTTGACACCAGGTGGATACAAACGATTTTGGAGGAGAAACAGATTTCCTCGACGGAAGCGGATTGCTTCTGGACAGACGCCTTTTTTCACACTCCCGGTGAAATTGAGGCATTAATTGAAGCCTATGGGACACAAAAGCTGGTGCACGCCGCGAGTGACGGCATAAGCATCCTGCTGCGTGAAACGCTCAATGGCTTGACTACGGAACAATTCAATATATGGGTGGATTATCATTTGAGAACATGTACGGAGCCTTCGATACTCGGAATGAGCAATCATGGACTCTATTTATGCCGCAAAACATAAGTCCAACCTTCTGGATCTCCCTACACCAGTCCGGCATCCACAAAGCAATGCAGGTGCAGCGGCGACAGGACCTTAAATCCTTCCCCGATTTCAAAATCCTTTCCCTCCGCCAGCTGGCGTCCTTTCTCCATGAAATACAGCCGGTATAGCGCCAGCGTTTCCCCGCTGAACTGGCTGCTGTGCAGCGCCATGGCGGCCAGCTTCTGATCGAAGCAGCTGGTAATATCGATGACCGTATTCGGTTCCGAGGTAAGGTAGAATCCCAGCGCCTGGGGCTGCCAGGGCCGGGTGCTTGTCCCGCGGGGATACAGCGCAAGACCCGAGGAGAGGAAGGCCTGTGCCGCCGCCCGTCCGGTCACGATATGATCATAGTGGGCTTCATAGGGAAGCCAAGGATCAGGGCAGAATACCGCATCAGGCTGGACGGTGCGGATGATCTCGGCTATTTCCGCCGCCAGCGCCGGAATATGCTCAAGTGTGCCGTCACCGTGTGAAAGCTGATGGAATACGGTGGCACCAAGCGAACGTCCCGCCGTCTCCAGCTCTCTGGAACGGATCACAGCGATCTCGGCGGGAGAGTTTTTCCCGTCGCTGCTGCCTAAATCCCCGTTGGTCACTGTTAAATAATGAATTTCGCAGCCCTTTGCGGCAAAAGCGGCAATCGTTCCGCCCATCCCCACTTCATTGTCGTCGGGGTGAGGCTGAATACACAATATTCTGCGGCATTCCGTGAGACCGGGAGGAGACATCAGGCTGTAGAGGATAGATGAATCCATGTTAAATCACTCCTTTGTTAATGAATGAATATCCATCAATATCTGTGTCCGCTGCTTGTCGCTAATCGTATAGAACAGAATTGGAATAATGGCAGCCAGGAAACAGAGTGCGGGCAGCAAAAACATTACCAGGCTCAGGCCATGCCGGAGCCCCGGAGTAACCGGCTGGTTCTCCACGTAGTTCAGGACTCCCAGACTTGCCCCGATGATTAATCTAGACACAGCCCCGCTGAATTTGGTGATAAAGGTGTTCGTTGAGAACACAATCCCTTCGCCCCGGAAGCCCAGCTTCCACTCGGAATAATCAATCGTATCCAGCAGCATTGATGTGCTGACTATAGTGGTTATTCCCGAGAAAAAGAAGCTGACCCCAAAGAACACCAGCGTAAACAGAACATTCTGGTCCCCAAAGAGATAGGGTACAAGGCAGGAGAGGCTGCCCAGAATGCAGGACCCGATGAATACGCTTTTCTTGGAAAAGTAACCAAGCAGCCTGGGCGTTGCAATCATGCCGAGCAGCATGCCTGCTACCAGGCTGATTCCCACCTGGGTTCCATAACTGGCATCTCCCCAGACATAAACTACATAGTAGAGCTGAATGCTCTGTCTGATGCCGGTGACCAGATTGATAATCAGCAAAGAGGCCAGCAGGGTGAGCAGGGGCTTGTTTTTGTACACGGTCTGCAGATTGTTCCGGAAAGAAATCCGTTCCGTAGAGGGGACCACTCTTTCCCGGGAAAGCATTCCCGTCAGAAATATGGACAGTGCGGCAATGACCGCCACGATCACTGCAGAATACAGATAAGCCTTGGTGCTTCGCTCGCCGCCGAAAGCGAGCAGGAGCTGAATGCCGCCAATGGTGATGACCACCGCACCGATGGTCCCCCCGATTTTGCCCAAAGTGACCACAAGCGTCCGTTCCGCCGGGTCTTTGGAAATAACAGAGGACAACGCCCAGAGCGGAGTATCACAGACAGTGTAGAGCATCCCCCACAGCAGGTAAGAGAAGGCTGCAATGGTTACGGTGAGAGCAGACGAAGTGTCAAAATCCATGAAGCATAGGACAGTCGCGGCAGCGATCAGAACAGGGGCAAACAATAGATAAGGTCTAAACTTCCCCCACCTGGACCGCGTTTTATCCGTGATCATCCCCATGACCGGGTCCAGGCAGGCGTCAACAATACTTGCGGTAACCAGAATGGCACTGGCTGTCGATGTGGATATGCCCAGCAGATCCGTATAAAAGAACAGGATGTACATCGACATGAAGCTGTAGAGCATATTTTGGCCCAGCAATCCGCCGGAGAACACCATTTTTTCAGCCAAAGATACTTTTGTTGTCAATCGGCTGCCCTCTTTTCACTAGATTATTTGGGAGAATCCGGTTCTTTGTAATTATGTTTATTTATAACTTTTTCGCATTTATTGTCAAGCGTAATGTTCAGTTGGATAGCCGTCTATAAGAAATAGATATGAATGTGTATAATTAGGAATATTGAATTAGGAATATATAACTATTCTCGATAAAAACTATTAATAAAAGCGAGAAAAATGTCGAAATATACCTTAAGTTGTCCTGATGACATGCAGGGGGAGTGCAAGGACGCATGAGCATCAAGCCGGACATGAGTTGTTAACAATAGGGGGAGTTCAGATGAAATGGTTCGGTAATCTAAAAACAGCAACAAAAATCATCTCCGCATTTTTAATTGTGTCCTTGATTCTCGCGGGACTTGGCGTGTTCTCAATCTCCACGCTGCGCAATGCCAACGGAAATATGAAGGCGATGTATGGCAACAATCTGATCTCGGTCCGGGACTTGTCCGCAGCCCAGATCAACTACCAGACCATGAGAGTATATCTGCGGGATATGAGCACTACAACAGTAAGTGGAGAAGTGTCCGGCTACAAGGAGAAAATTGAAACGACACGCCAGGAAATTAATAAGTTGGTGGACCGCTACCGGCCGCTTGCAACTACGCTGAAAGAACAGGAGCTGCTGCGTGGTTTTGATACTGAATATGGGGAATATCAAAAACTGTTTGACCAGGCGTTAATCTTGGCGGAACAGGACGACCCGACCGAATTTAATGCGTTCCTTAGATCGCAGTTGACACCGCAAGGAGAAAAAGTAGTCGTCAATCTGAAGGGTCTGATTGATGTGAATGTGGACTTGGCGGATGAAGCGAACAGCCACTCCCAATCCACGTATTCTTCCGCATTGATCTTAACCATCTCTGTAGTTGTGGGAGCAGTAATCGTAAGCGTGCTTATTGGCTACATCATTGCCAGATCGATCTCCAAACCTCTCATGCGAATGCTGGGTCTGGCTACCGAGGTAGCCAGCGGCAATCTGACGCAGCGGGCGGATATCTCTACCAAGGATGAAGTTGGGCAATTGGCGAGTGCGCTGAACCGGATGGTGGATAATTTGAAGGATCTGATTAATGGCATCGTGATGAATTCGCAGAGTGTTGCCGCTTCTTCCGAGGAGATTTCCGCGAGCACACAAGAAATTGCCAGCACCAGCACGACCCAGTCGGTGGCGTCGGCAAATATTACCGAGCTGTTCAAAGAGCTGTCTGTGGCGATCAATTCTGTCGCGGTAAGTGCAGAGGAAGCTGCCGAGTTGTCCAATGAAACGGTCAGAACAGCACGCGAAGGCGGTAATGTGGTGGAAACCTCATTGCAGGGCATGCAGGCCGTGAATTACCAGATGACACAGCTCGAAGAGGACTCCAGCAAAATCGGTGACATCATTGAGGTCATTGACGATATTGCCGAGCAGACCAATCTCCTGGCACTGAATGCGGCCATTGAAGCTGCCCGTGCCGGGGAACAGGGCCGCGGCTTTGCAGTCGTTGCCGACGAGGTGCGCAAACTGGCGGAACGAAGCAGTGATGCAACCAAGGAAATTACCAAAATCATTAAGGCCATGCAGGAGAACACCAAACAAAGTGTCCGGGCTGTTGCCGAGAGCGTTGAGCAATCTTCGATGACGAGTCAGGCATTTGAGCAAATTATCAGCATGGTGAACTCGTCCTCGCTCAAGGTGAATGAAATTGCTGCGGCTTGTGAAGAGGAATCCGCTCAAGCGGCCGAAGTGATGAGTTCGGTTGAATCCATTGCGGCCTCCAGTGAAGAATCAGCCGCTGCATCGGAAGAGACAGCAGCGACCTGCCAGTCCCTGGCCCAGCTCGCTGAGGAGCTTGCCCAGTCCGCAGCCGCGTTCAAAACCCACTAACCTACAGACTGAAGGTGTTATGATGTCAACGCTGCAGAAGGAACAATATATAGAGCTTGCCGTAGGCCAGGAAACTTGCGCCATCCGCATCGAGGAAGTGCATGAAATTATCAAAATGCTCACCATTACGGACATTCCCTTCAGCCGGAATGAAGTGAAGGGGGTCGTCAATCTCCGCGGCAAAGTAGTCTGCGTGATGAGTCTGCGTAATCTGCTGGGCATGTCTGATGAGCCGTATACCCGGGCCACACGGATTGTGGTGGTCCGTTACCGGGATGAATTTGTGGGACTCATTGTAGATAAGGTGAATAAAGTCACCACTTATGGAGAAATACATCCTCCTTCCAGTGGACAAGGCCGGGGCCGGGAAGGGGTATTTCTGGGCATCGGTCAACGCGAGGACCAGCTGATCGGCATTCTGAAGCTTGAGGAAATATTGGGCGGTTAGGAAGGAGAAGGATTGATAATGATGGAGCTGTCTGCCTACCGCGATATTTTTATCGAAGAGTTGAACGATCAGCTGGAACGGATGGACCAGTCGCTGCTGGCCCTGGAGCAATCGCCGTCCGCAGAGCTGATTCAGACCATTTTCCGTGCTGCGCATACCATTAAAGGGTCTTCTTCCACCATGGGTTTCAAGGAAATGAGTGATTTGACCCACGAAGTGGAATTTATCCTCGAATGGGTACGGGAAAAGAAACCTGAGATCACCTCCGTGCTGATTGACACCTTGTTCCGTGCGCTGGATGCGATGAAGCTGCTGCGGACAGAGTATATCAGCGGCAGTGAATATACCAACTGCAGCAGTGTGGTGTCCGAGATCAAGGCACTGCTCGGCAAGCCTGCCGAACCGGAGCGGAACAGGCTCCCGCTCCCGGTTCTGAGCGCGGCAGAGACGCTTCTGGCGGAGTCGGCTGTAGGCGCAGGAGAGCAGCTGATCGCTGTAAGCATCACGCTGAAGGAAGACTGTCTGATGAAGGCCGCAAGACATTTTATCCTGCTCCAGCGGATGGAGGCTGTATGCGGAACAGTAATTGCCGTTTCTCTTTTCCCTGCATCAGCTCCGGGCACTGATGAAGATGACCGTTATGGCAGATTTACCGTAGTGGCAGCCACGATGAAGGAGCAGCAGCAGATTCAGGACCAGCTTGGTGACGATTCTGATATTCAGAGTCTGGATATTGCTCCGTTCAAACTTAAGCAGTCCAAAGAAGCGGAAAAGATAGAGCATGCCCCAGAGGCGTCTACCCAGCAGGGGAACCCGAAGGCTGAGGAACGCGGAAAGGGCATGCATCCAACGGTTAGGGTAAACGTGGAGCGGCTGGATCATCTGATGAATCTGGTTGGTGAGCTGCTGATTGAGCAGACCTCCCTGGCCGATCTCAGCGCAGCCGGTCAGCGTTCAGATCCGGCCAGAGTTCTTCCGGACATTAGCAGCGTATCGGATCACATGGGCAGTATTATCAAGGAACTCCAGGATGGTGTCATGAAGACGCGAATGCTGCCCATTGATCAGCTGTTCAGCCGTTTCCCCCGGCTTGTCCGGGATCTGGCCCAGAAGCTGGACAAGGACATTGAGCTGGTGATCCAGGGCGGTGAAACCGAACTGGACCGGATGATTATCGAGGAGCTAAGTGATCCCCTGATCCATTTGATCCGCAACAGCGCGGACCATGGGATCGAGAGTCCCGGGGTACGCATCTCTGAAGGAAAGCCGGCTAAGGGAAGGATTACCCTGACTTCTTTTCATGAAGAGAATCATGTAGTCATCCGCCTTGAAGATGATGGGCAAGGTATCGACGCTAGTAAGATCAAAGCTTCGGCACTCGGCAAAGGAATTATTACCGAGGAGCAGGCCGGTTACTTGACCGCCCAGGAGGCGGTCCATCTGATCTTTGAGCCCGGATTCTCGACGGCCTCAGCGGTGAGCGAGGTCTCCGGCCGGGGAGTCGGCATGGATATTGTGCGCAGTCAGATCGGACGGCTGAATGGGATTATCGATATCGAAACAGAGCCGGGCAAAGGGACCGTCTTCACGATCCGGCTTCCGCTCACGCTGGCCATTATCAAGGGACTGCTTGTGAAGGTTGCCGGCCGGGTCCTGATTCTCCCAATGTACAATGTTGCCGAAATTGTGCGCATCGCCCCGGAAGAGATTCAGGTCGTTCAGGGAGAGCAGGCGATAATCAACCACGGGCGGATTGTGCCGCTCTCCTGGCTGAGGGACAAGCTGCATTATCCCCGGGCGGAACGGAGCACCAGGACCATCCCGCTGGTCATCGTCAGATCTGTCGATAAGATCGCCGCTTTTGCTGTGGATGAGATTATCGGCAACCAGGAGGTTGTCATTAAGTCTCTCGGAGCTTATCTGGGAACCCTGAACCATCTCTCGGGAGCGACTATCCTTGGAAATGGCCGGGTTGCGCTCATCCTGGATGCCGCTTACCTGGTAAGTCATTAATTCAATAGATACTCGGAGCTGTCAGGTAAATAGCCGGAAGGACGCAGTGAAATGCTGTGTTATCCTTCCGGCTTTTTACCGTTTAGGAAATTATGCAATGCCAGGCAAGTCAAGAAGCGGGCAGTTCCTCAACCTTTTAGAGGTGAATCCTGTAAGTACCAGCAAAAAAGTAGGTTGTATTATGATTACTAAAATTTCCCTAATAATCGAGAGGATGATTAGTGGTAACGAAAGTGAGGACACACAATCGTTGCTTTGTCCTTAATCCTCATCTCATATTATGGAGGAATTTATATGTCAACACCCAGACCCGAGACAACACTTCGTGTATTTGCTACAAACGCTAGCTATATTGGCATCAAAGGCAGTATAAAGATTCCAACAACCCTGAATGTTTCAGGAGGTTATGTCGATTGGTATTTTGGGCTTGGTAACGCGATCGTAGAGGCTGGCATTTCGTATACAGGTTCCAAATTCCGTACACCTATTAAGATTACATCTCCTGGCGGAGAACCAATAATCGGTACAAGTCAAGATGATATCACTGGTATTATTCCAGGTGCTACCGTTCCTATTCAGTTGTTGCATGACAGAGTGAATCATACTATTTCTGTCTGGATTAATGGTGTAAAGATATGGAATTCCATTTCTATTCTTGACTCACATGGGAATGACGTACTAGGAAGTGCCAGCACTGCTAAAATGGTTTTCGGTCTAGATGACCAAGGGGCTTCCAGTTATAGCTTAGGAAGCTTCACATTGCTTAAACTCCAGAAGACGGATGGTACTTGGATTGATTGGAATAGCAGTGTTCCTTATACTCCATTGCCCAGCGGTTCGGCATCTAGTTTTAATCTGAACTCTTATGTCCCACTGAGCGCGTCTTTAAACGCAAACTAAATAAGTAATAATAACAATACCTACACAGAAATGTGTGGGTATTGTTATTTAATGAAACTTTTTACCATAAATAAGCGTCTAATAAAAAGTGACACTAAAAAAACAAGGAGGTCCATTGTATGAATAAAAGACAAATCCTATCAGGAACTCTTGCTGCATTCTTAAGCTTAATGCCATTGACTGATGTATTTGCTGCGAACACTCCTTCAATTATCGTTAATAGTAAAGCTGTGAAGACAGAGGTCATTCCAATACTTAAAAATGGGGTTACATTAGTTCCAGTAAAAACTATAAGCGAACTTCCCAATACAACAATATCCTGGGACAATGCATCAAAGACAGTGACTGTAGTCAATAAGATAACGCAGCAGACGTCAACATTTAAATTAAATAGCAAATATGTCATAATTGGTAATGAGCGCAAAGAAATTCAGGTTCCTGTTTCTATTATTAATGGCAGAGTCTTTGTTCCGCTTCGGGTTATCAGTGAAGCATCTGGAGCTGTTGTTGTTTGGGAACAACAAAAACAAACTGTGTATATCGCTAAACCAACAAATCAAACCATTAAAGATCTGGAGTCGAGCGACTTGTCCGTCAGAAGAAAGGCTGCAGTTTCCGGGACACCAAAAGTTGATGCCCTGACCTCTCCTTCTGCTGATCGTAAGGTAAATAACAATGACGTTTTTTATTTTCCAAAAGGTGAATCTAATCAATACTTCTATTTATACGGTGATGTAATCGAATATCATCAAATAAAAAACAACATCGATTACAAGACTTGGCAGGCTAACATCGGGTCCTCGAATGATTACATTCAGCTCATAAATAACAAAGAAGGCTTAGCTTTTAAAGGAAATGTTGGTGTTTTATCGGAAGAGGGAATACGGCCTAAAATTACTGGGGAGTACGTATATTATAACATGGCTATTATGGGCGGGATTGCTAGGTACGGACTAGTCAATTCGGAAGGCAAGGTTACTGAGCTGGGGATGAACGATGATATCACTTCAATAAAGGATTTTTTTATAATACCTAATGAACAAAGGGGATATTCCCATGTGGATTCCAAATGATCTGTAAAGGAGGAGGAGTATGTCTGAAACCAATACGATCATGAGCAAAAGATGGTTCCGTATCTATGTCATTGTGACAACCACTATGATTGCGATTCTATTGGTGCTTATATTTGCCTGGGAACCGGCAGGGAAACACAAAGAGACAGCAGGAGCCGCAGGCATTGCGGCCGAAGGGGAAAAATCAGCTGCCACCGGATTAACGGAGGTTGCGGGTGAAGCGTTGGAAATGGAGAATGGCTCTGGTCCAGTTCCTCATGACGGGGTTCTGTTTATCCGGGAGATGAGGCAACGGGGAGGCGGCGGCTTTAAGAATACTTTCACGACCGTTCCGGATTACGGAAAAGAGTTAGTAATACAAATTAAAAATAACGGCAGCCAGGGAACGGTTATTGCTAATGTAACCCGTGGCTCACACGAGTATGGTTTTGTGGATGTGAAGCCGGGAGAGAGCTTGACAAGAACCTTTCGCATGTCTGACGGCAGCGGAATGACCGGGCACTGGAAAGTATATGTCACCACCGAGGACGGGCATAAGATCGATATCAGTGTCGAAGCGGGCCAGCACTAGGCAAGTCAAGAAACGGGCAACCCTGCCCGCGTCTTGACTTTTTTTAATAGAATAATTTCAAGGGAAGTATTACAATTAATCCATTATTGGCCTCATGGGCCAATGAAAACAGCAAATGATTATAAAGGAGACGAGCTATGAAAGAGCACTTGGCAAAAAAAGGACATCCGGTTTTATTTTCACTTATGCTGGGCATAGTACTGACTCTGCTGGTATCGGCAGCCTCAGCGGCAGCGAGCATCATGGAGCTTGACGACACGGGGGGCCGCTTCGCCCAGGCGTGCGCTTTTTTCCTTATGGCCGTGATTGTTACGGTGTATATGAGCAGAAGCAGCAGGCCGCGTGGCAGCTACGGATTCAAAAGGTTCGAGGGGGTAAAGGAAAAGCGTGCGCTTTATTACATTCCACTGCTGGTCATTGCGCTGATTCAGCCGGCCATGGCCGGGATTAACACCAAGCTTTCCTGGATCGAGGTGGGGAGTATTCTTCTGCTGACCGTCTGTGTCGGTTTTACCGAAGAAACGATTTTCCGGGGGATCATCCGGGAGAAGCTCCGGTTCAAGGGACCTGTATTTTATATTGTTTTTTCTTCAGTGTTTTTTGGCATCCTGCATATGGCCAATGCGCTGAACGGAACCGATCTTATACATATTGTTCTTCAAGTGATCAATGCGCTGCTGCTGGGCTGTGTTCTGGCGCTGTTAATTGAAACAACGGACAACATCATTCCTTTGATTGCCTTCCATTTTATTTATGATGCGCTCGCTATGGTTTGCAATGAAAATCCGGATATGGAAATTCCGGCAGTTGCTCTATTAAATATCCTCTATCTGCTGTATGGAATCTATCTAATTGCCGTGTTATTGCGGAGAAATAAAACTCAGAGCTTGTCTATGTAAAAATAAAGCGGTCAGCAGACAGGAGTATTCCTGCGGGCTGGCCGTTTTTTCTTGACATCACCCAAATAATCCCTATACTTATTATAGACCGACGGTCGGTCAGTTGAGTGAGGAGGTTATTGATGAGAATATCCAAAGAGCCAATTGAACGCAGAAATGAGATTTTAGATACAGCGGAGGGGCTTTTTTTTACAAAGGGCTATAACAAAACAACGGTCAATGATATTTTGCAGGAAATCGGGATTGCCAAGGGGACCTTCTATTATTATTTCAAATCCAAAGAAGAAGTGATGGATGCGGTGGTCATGCGGTTTATTGAAGCCGGCGTGGCTGCAGCCAGAGCTATAGCCTCCGATCCGAAGCTTACTGTGCACGACAAGCTGCTGCAGATTATTATGGCTCAGAAGCCCGATACAGTCCGGAAGGAAAAGATGATTGAGCAGTTTCATGAGGCGGAGAATGCACAGATTCACCAGAAAAGTCTGGCAGAGACGATTCTGCAGTTGACGCCTGTTCTAACAGAGGTAATCAATCAGGGGATAGAGGAAAAGCTGTTTCGCACTCCGTACCCCAAAGAAACGATGGAATTTTTACTGGCTGCTTCGCAGTTTCTGCTGGATGAAGGAATCTTCATGTGGACACCCGAGGAAATGCTTCGAAAAATACAGGCCTTCATCCACATCATGGAGGTAACGCTTGGAGCAGAACCGGGAAGTTTCGCTTATGTCACGCAAATGTTCAGCCAGACTTCTCCAGGCAATGATGAGCAGTAGGTCTTATGGACGCTTCCTGCTCTTATGGATGGGGGAATGGATATCCAGCATAGGCAGCGGTTTGACAGCTTTTGCACTCGGGGTATACGTCTTTCATATGACAGGTACAGCCACCAGTGTTGCAATGGTCACCTTATGCGCTTATGTTCCGTCGATTGTACTTGGTCCGTTTGGCGGAGTACTCGCAGACCGCTTTGACCGGAGGCTCATGATGATAACGGGTGACTTAGGCTCGGCTGTTGGTCTGGTGTTCATTCTGGTTTTGATGCTGGAAGGCGAGCCCTCCCTCGGGCAGATTTGTTTGGGCGTGGCGCTTAGTTCAGTGTTTGTTTCCTTGCTGGAACCTGCTTATAAGGCTACCATTACCGATTTATTGAGCGTAGAGCAATTTGCCAAGGCCAGCGGGCTGGTCCAGCTTGCAGCATCTTCGAAATATCTTCTTTCCCCGGTGCTCGCCGGGAGCTTGCTGGCTATCACTGATATTAAGAACATTCTGATTATAGATATTTTCACCTTTCTGGTTACTGTGTTTGCCGTTTTTGCTGTGAAGCGGAGTATGAACACTCCGAAGTCAGCGGCGGTTACGGGAGTGCCTTTGCAGCTGTTCAAAGATTTGAGGGAAGGCTGGAAAGCACTTGCTTCCGTTCAGGGAGTACTTCAGCTTATTTTCGTGCTCTCGATGGTGACTTTTTGTGCAGGTTTTCTGCAGACCCTGTTTACCCCCTTGCTGCTGGCTTTTACGGATACGAGGACGCTTGGCATGATCGAATCTATCAGCGCTGTTGGGATGCTGGCCGGGAGTCTGGTCATCGGGATATTCAGCCTTAAGGGCAACATTGTGAGGTTACTGGCGGTCAGCCTGGGTGTGGCCGGGCTGTGTTTTGCACTGGTGGGAATGAGCACAAATACAGCGTTGATCACATCTGCCGGATTCCTTTTCTTTGCAGCCCTGCCATTCGTGAACACCAGTGCGGATGTCATGATCCGCAGCAATATTCCCGGTGAGGTGCAAGGCAGAGCCTGGGGGATTATTGGCGTACTGTCCCAGTTTGGTTATGTCGCGGCCTATGCCTGTTCCGGGGTACTGTCGGATCAAGTGTTTAACCCGCTTTTACAGGAAGGGGGAATGCTGGCATCCAGCGTAGGCAGAATTATAGGGACAGGGGAAGGGCGGGGAATTGGGCTGCTTCTGATGGTCGCGGGAGGACTTATCGTGTTTGCAGCATTTATGATTTCCGGTATGACATCTATCCGTTCTCTCAATAAGAAGATGAAATAAATATTTCGGTCATGGACAGGAGAGCAACTAACAATGCTGCTGCAAATGGTGAAAAGAGATATCCGAAGAAATAAAATCATCTCCGTTGGCCTGGTTCTGTTTATCATGCTGTCCGCATTGCTGGCAGCCAGTGCCACCCATATTCTGGTGGAGCTGTCCGGCTCGCTCCGCAGTCTGCTTGTCCAGGCACAAGCTCCGCATTTCGTTCAGATGCATTCGGGGCCGATTAATGCTGATGCCATCCGGGAGTTTACAGCAAATAATCCGCTTGTCAAACAGCAGCAGACTCAAGAGATGCTGAATATAGACGGCTCCAGGGTTTACCTGGGGGAAAGTACCCGTTCGGAAGGCAGCAGTGTGATGGACATCAGTTTTGTCCGGCAGAATCCAGCGTTTGATTACCTGCTGAATCTGGATAATCAAATCATTGAAGTGCCTGAAGGGAATATCGCCGTCCCGATCTACTACATGCAGCAGAACAACCTGCATATCGGAGATCAAGTGAAGGTGTCCGATGGACCGGATGAATGGATTTATACAATCAGTGATTTTGTCCGTGATGTACAGATGAATCCTTCTCTTGTCAGCTCGAAGCGGTTTGTGGTCAACGAATCAGACTACCGGCTCCTGAAGGGCAAGCTCGGGGAAATTGAATATCTGATTGAATTTCAGCTGAATGATTCCAGCAGGTTGGCGGAGTTCCGCAATGCGTATAAAGCCTCGAATCTGCCGGATAAAGGGCCGAATATTGACTATCCTTTATTAAAAACATTGAATGCCCTGACGGATGGAATCATAGCCATTGTCATCATTGCGGCCAGTATGCTGCTGATCGTTATCGCCTGTCTTTGCCTGCGGTTTACCCTGCTTGCCACTCTGGAGGAGGACTACCGCGAGATTGGTGTCATGAAGGCCATCGGTATTTCCAGGAAGGATATCCGCAAGCTCTATTTTGGCAAGTACTTCATCCTGGCGGCGCTCGCCTGCTGTGGGGGATACGGCCTGTCATTTGCTGTATTGGGGCTGTTTACCTCTAATATCAGTCTGTATATGGGAACGGCTCCGGCCAGCCTGCTGAAGATTATGGTTCCGATATTCGCCGCAGGACTGATTTTTGGACTGGTGATGTTTTTTTGCAGGATTATTCTTGGGAGGTTTGGCCGGATTTCGGCAGCAAAGGCATTAAGAACAGGCACACTCGGAACGGGGCATAGGCATAACCGGCGGTACCAGCTAAGCAGGCGAAAGTATGTGCACGTCAATATATTTCTTGGCATAAAGGATGTCTGCCGGCGGTTCAGCATGTTTGGAATATTGTTTGTCGTGATGGTGATCTGTTTGTTCCTGATCATTGTTCCGGTTAATCTCTTGCACACGCTGAAGTCGCCAAACTTCATTTCCTATATGGGAGTAGGGCAAAGCGATCTGCGCATTGATCTGCAGTCCGCCGGAGATACAGAGCAGCGATATCATGTTATGCTTTCAGCATTGAAAAACGATCCCGACATCGAACGCTTATCGCCTTTAGTTACCAGCAGGTTCAAAGTACTTGGCAATGACGGTTTATGGGCCAATCTTAATGTGGAGACAGGAGATTTTTCTATATTTCCTTTGTCATATCTCCATGGAACCGCACCGGAAGCAGGCAATGAAATTGCACTCTCGGATCTGAATGCACGTGAACTTAACAAAAAGGTAGGGGATATTCTTATTCTGGAGGCCGGCGGCAAAAAGCTGGATGTGACGGTGAGCGGGATTTACCAGGACATCACCAATGGCGGCCGGACCGCCAAAGCGCGCATAGGCTATGACCGGAAGAATGTTCTGTGGTACATAGTGGCTCTGGATCTCAAACCGGGGGTATCTGCAACTGACAAAATGAAGCAGTATGAGCAGAGCTTTTCATCAGCCAAAATCACTCATCTGGACAGCTATTTATCGCAAACTCTGGGGAATACAATCGCCCGGCTGAAACTGGTAACGGGTCTCGCGATCGCTGTCTCCCTGGCGGTAACGATCATGATGACCTCACTGTTCCTGAAGATGCTGCTGGCTAAGGATACCTCGCAAATTGCTATTATGAAAAGCATGGGATTCACACACCGGGATATCTGCTGGCAGTATCTGACCAAGATAGTTTCCGTAGCCTCGATTGGGATCGTCAGTGGAACATTCGCATCCGGTACAATCGGAGAAGCTCTGGTGCGTCTCTTGGGCTCGATGATGGGCGCCTCCCGGATTGAGCTTGCGGCTCAACCGCTGCTGGCTTATCTGGTTCTGCCCTGCGGTTATCTTCTAACTGTAGGCCTTGCGGCAATAATAAGCACATTATCGGTAAAAAGGGTTAGTAACGCACAGCATACAGCCGAATGAGAGGGGACAGCAACATGGTTATTTTAGAAGCGAGCGGGTTGCATAAGGTGTATGATAACGGCCAATCCAATCCGCAGCCTGTACTTAGAAATATCAAATTGCAGATTCAGCAAGGTGAATTTGTGGCAGTGATGGGACCTTCGGGGTCCGGAAAATCTACGCTGCTGTACACAGTGAGCGGGATGGACCCAATCACCACCGGCAGTGTGGCATTTAACGGACGGGAGCTTGCGGGCCTGAATGAGAATGAACTCGCGGAGATACGGCTGAACGAAATGGGCTTTATTTTTCAGCAGATGCATTTGTTGAAAAATCTGAACATCCGCGACAACATTCTTTTGCCGGCTTACCGTGCCGGGCAAATAAGCCGCAGGAGCATCAATAAGTCAGCTGCCGAGTTAATGAGATTAACCGGCATTTCTGCACTGGCCGAACGGAATATTACGCAAGTGTCCGGAGGACAAATGCAAAGAGCGGCGATCTGCAGGGCTCTGATCAATGAGCCGGTGATGCTTTTTGGCGACGAACCTACCGGTGCTTTGAATTCGCAGGCTGCCACTGAGATCATGGGGATTCTGGCAGAGATCAACCAATCAGGGACCACCATTTTGCTGGCAACCCATGATCCGAGAGTGGCTGCCAAGGCCGAACGGGTACTGTATATGCTGGATGGGAATATGGCTTCGGAGCAGTGGCTTGGTAAATACAATTCCCGGGAGCATGAGCTGAAGTTACGGGAAGAGCGTTTGTCCAGATGGTTGAATCAGATGAAATTTTAAGCTGGAAATGAAAACGCAACCAAAATGAAATAAACCTCAGCAATTCTTAGGCTTGGGAAGATCAGGCAAGAAAATGGCGAATTTTCAGGAAATATGGGGGAATATATAGGCTTTTGAAGTTTTAAATTTTATCCTTTATGCGCTAGAATGTAGACATCACCACAGGAACCACCTAAGCAAAGATCAGGGGTTACCCGGGTGACTGTCTCATTCCTAAATTTAGAAATGAATGTAGGAAAGGAGAGAATCCAATGTACTGAGTTAGCGAAGCATGCCGGAATCGGCTGCGGGTAGAAGGGTGGACGTGACAACATCTTTCGGCAGACCGTGGGGATGCGGGTAACCAGGGCAGCAAATCTTTAGTAAAGGAAAAAGCTATTCATTCAAGCAAGAGCTATCTTGCCGAAGAAAGAGCGTGATTCCGTTGAAAAAGGTTAGCGAAGCGTACAAATACGATATTCACAACAGGAAAAACGCCGGTGAAAACGTTTTTCGTGGAATCGTGTACGCGGGAATTCACCCCCATATGCAGGACATGGATTAATGCTCCGGACAGGAGAGTACGGGTAAAACAGTAAGTTGAATATGAGAACAATTACCATGTCAGGGATATGGCTTGTTACTTGGAGGAAATGATAGAAATTGAATACAGGAGTCAGCACATAATCCCCGTTGCCTTATTACTTAAGGTTAACGGGGATTTATGCGTACTATGCGTACTATGCGTACTATGCGTACTATGCGTACTATGCGTACTATGCGTACATAGTGAGGATCAACCAAAAGAACGGCGTGTATACAGGCATCTACAGCCAGCCGGGATTCAGAAGCAGAGGCGCAATGTGTTCGCTGAAGACATCCGCAGGCGGATTGTTTTTGCCGCGCTTGTTATCCTGAGTCAGAACGACGACTGTCTGTGGCTCCGGCAATACATATACAAATTGTCCGGCATACCCCCTGGCGTAATAAAATTGCATGGCGGCTGGAGGCTCCCCGTCACTTGCAGCATGAGGATAGGAATCTGTCCACCAATGCCAGCCGTACCCTCCGCGGCGGGGAGCTTCCGCATGCATTGCCGTTGTCACTGAACGTGCAAGCCTCTCCCGCGAAATCAGCTGCGCCCCGTTCCAGCGCCCTTGCTGCAAATAGAGCTGTCCAAATTTCAACAGAGCTGACGGCCGCAGCTGAAGCCCGAATCCGCCTGTATGAATGCCTTGGGGATCAGCCTCCCATTGATATTCCTCAATTCCAAGCGGTCCGAACAAATATTGCTCGGCAAACCGTGCCGTAGTCATCCCCGAGGCTTGAACCAGAATGGCGGATAAGAGCTGCGATATGCCGGAGTTGTACTCCATGCGTGTCCCCGGAGCATCCGCGAGCGGCTGTTCCAGCACATATTCCACCCAATCGGGGGAACGGGTCATCTTGGGGAAGGAATTCAGCCCGCCGAATTCACTCCAGCGGAAACCGGCAGACAGGGTCAGCAGATGTTCCAGGGTTATCTCCTGTTTGCGCGTGTCCTTGTCCCGGCGGAGCTGAGGGAAAAATTCGGCAACGCTGGACGAAGGGTCCGGCAGCAGCCCTTGATCCATTGCAATGCAGATCAGCGAGGAAAGCACGCTTTTGGTACAGGAGTTGATCTTGGCAATCCCGGAAGCGGTGCGGTCATCCCGGTAATGCTCAAACCTAAGCTCGCCCCGGGTACTGATCAGGCAGCTCCTCAGATTCAGCGGGGCAATAGCATGTTGTAATGTCATCTGATTCATCCGGCTCATCCTTTCATAAGATGTATCATACCATTGGTTCATATAATACCCCAATAGGCTTGCGGACAACCGGCATCATAGTAAAAGCTGCCCGGAGCACCTCCGGACAGCTTTGTATAATGAATTTCCAGCCGCACTGACAGCCTCAGGTGGAGAGCGTGTACGAAATGAATATTCTTATTTTTAGCTTCATAGATCCTGATAAACAATATTTATAAGTTCGATCTTCAAAGTCTGGATGGCCTCTTCCCGGGGCAGCATAATGAACTTGGACAAATATTCAATATCTACCGAGAAAAGACTTAGGATATCCTCCATGGATTCTTTGTCACCGTTTTGCGCTTTTTTCACTGTTTCGACGAAATGATGAGATATTCCTTCAGGATTTCTAGCCCCTTGCGCTTCCATTTGCTAACCCCCTGTTGAGTCATATGTAACTCTCTCGCAACCTCGTGTTCCGCCATTCCTTCAATCACCGTTTTTTTAATGATATACCTGCATTTCTCCCAAGGAATCGTTTCCAGAAGCTCGTCCACAAACAGCTCTGAAATCACCATGGTCTCAAAGCTGCTGTCGGAGCCGCTGTCATACAACTGATTGTCATACAGCGGGCTGCTTTCCCGGATCAGCTGAATGCGAGTTTTGTACTGGATTCTCCATGCTGAACGTTTTAACAGTTTTCTGCAGGTTTCAAGTAGCTCGTCATCATAGGTAATCATGACTACTCCCCCATTTCCAGTTTTGCAAAAATAGATTGGCCAGTGCAGCCTGTTCCCCCAGGCCTGATCCCCGTATGCCGCCGCAGAGCACAATGCAGCTATTTGCACTCCCGCTTGCGGCTGCATGGCGGATCAACTGATTTCTCTCCTTATATAACAAGTAGAATATTCCATAGATTCCACAACTATCAAAAACATAAATTTACATGATTACTATTTTTATTCGAATAGTTGTAAAAATAATCTTTCAATTACCATTATTTACGATGGTAAATAAGATTCGATTGTCGAAATTTCATTTTTGGAGGCGATAGGGATGGAGGACTATTTTACACCGGAAATCATCAATACCATTCTTACTGTGCTGGTTATTCCGCTGCTGGGTTTAATGGCAAAAGCAATGGTGTCATATACCAGACGCGAAATAGCCCATCTGGAAGAAAAGATAGGAGCCGAGGCCGTGAACACGCTGCTGAACCGGGCAGGGGATGCGATTGAGTCCGCGGTGATTGCGGTGAACCAGACGTTCGTGGAGGAGCTGAAACAGCAGGGTTCTTTTGATGCGGCGGCGATGGAGAAGGCGTTCAAGCTGGCTAAAGAAAAGGCTATGACCCTATTGGGGGAAACGGCCAAAACGGAGCTGAGCCTTGTCCTCGGTGATCTCGAAGCCTGGATAGAAACCAAAATAGAAGTTTATGTGAACCGGAATAAACAGTTGTAAAAACCTGTCCGGATTTCCCTTTGATTAGTAAAGGAGGGGCAAATCTTCGCCAGGTTAGATAGCTCATCACAAAAAAAGTTAGGGGATGCATGATGAAACATTCGAAAAGAAAAGTAAAGCTTGTGCAGCAAGGAAGGTTAGGCATCATCACCAAATGGCTGTGCCTTTTGCTCCTGATCTTGTTGCTGGCTCCCGGGGCTGTGTTTGGATCAGGGAAAATGTTCCTGGACGGCCCGTCGGGTGCGGAGGCAGGAAAAGTGTACGCAGCGGTGTATGATACAGAACCTCCCGCTAAACAGACGGTCAGAAATTCAGTCTACCAATCCGTATATGATTCAGTGTATGGGCTGGACCCGACACTCGGAGTCATTCTGCACCACGGGGCCTATCAGATGAACCTGCTTGCCGTCAGTGATGTGGAAGGGTCAATGACCGCAGTGTCACCGCTGCTCCAGCAGATCCGATTGTCCCAGGCTTCGGGTGTCATTCCGGGCGGACGCGGGTTTATGCTTCCGCAGGTGGTAGCTGTCAAGGATCTGGCAGGCAACCCGCTTGCCGGAGTTCCTGTTACTTTTACCGCTTCTGAAGACAGCACGATCACAGCGGTTATGCGGGGGCTTAACAGCACTGGAATCACGGTTTTTACGGATGACAACGGGTATGCCTCTGCAGCTAACACCTTTACGGGTTATGCGGGGGAAGGGTATCAGGTCTACTCTAAGAGTACCGGTGTCATTAAGACACTGGATGTAAAAGCCACGGTCCCGGGTCTGCAGCCGGTCACCTTCAAGGTGGAAATCGGTGCCGTAGGCTCCAATCTGATCGATACCACGCCGCCCGCGATTATGGCAACGGCGCGAACCGATGCCGGAGCTGCTTACATTGCCGGAACATGGACCAACCATTCCGTGACGGTTCATTACTCGGCAACTGATACTTTATCCGCGATTAAATCGCTGACCCCCGATCAGAGCTTTACCGCTGAAGGAGCGGGCCAGATGGCAACGGGTAAAGCTGTCGACAGCGCAGCTTCGAGTGATGAGGATAAGAACCATTATTCCACCACAACCTTTGGACCCATTAACATTGATAAAAGCGCCCCGGTTACGACGGTAACTGCGCCGGGTGCGGAATCCGGCAGCTGGAGCCACGATAAGGTGCAGCTTCATCTGGCCGCAGAGGACCCGTATTCAGGTGTCGACTCCCTCTATTATAAGCTGGGTGAGCATGACGCCGTGAAAACGGCAGGCAGCAGTGCAGATGTTGAAATTAACCAAGAAGGAACAACTACGGTCACCTATTGGGCTGTGGATAAAACCGGGAATGCGGAAGCTGCCCAGACAGCAACCGTTAAAATCGATAAAAGCGGTCCGGTCATGTCCAGCATTCTTAGCCCTGAGGCGAATGCAAAAGGCTGGAACAGCACCGATGTTACGGTTTCCCTCACGGCCTCGGATGTAAACTCGGGAGTTAAGGAAATTCACTATATTCTGGGTGCAGCCGGAGAAGAGAAGATTGTTGCGGGAACAACGGCAACATTTGCTGTCCAGACTGAAGGGATCACACCACTTGCGTTCTGGGCTGTAGACCAGGCAGGAAACAGTACTCCTGTACAAAAGACTGAAGTGAAGATAGACAAAACGATTCCGGTAGTCACTGTACCGGCAGATATCACGATTGAGGCAAAGGGGATTCGAACGTCTGTCGATATTGGGCAAGCCTCCGTGAAGGATATTTCGGTCCCTGATGTTTCCATCACAAACGATGCCCCGGCGGATTATCCGATCGGAACAACAACCGTGAAATGGACTGCAGTGGACCCGGTAGGGAACACCTCTTCGCAGGTGCAGAAAATCACGGTGAAGGATACCACCAAACCTGTGCTTACCGTGCAGGGGGATATTGTGGTTGAAGCGACTGCTGTAAAAACACCGGTTGTGGTCACCGGAGCATCGGCAACCGATATTTTCCCGGTCATTGTGGTCAATGATGCTCCGAAGGAATTCCCTATCGGGACGACAAAGGTCACATGGACGGCTACAGATGCGAACAGCAACGTCATTACAGCTACGCAAAAGGTAATTGTTGTCGATACGGTTAAGCCTGTACTGACGATACCTGCGAACATCACCAAGGAAGCTGAAGGCAGAAGAACTGCGGTTTCCATTGGTACGGCGACAGCGGAAGATATTTTTAAAGTGAATATCACCAATAATGCACCGGCAGACTTTCCGGTAGGGACGACCGAAGTCAGCTGGACGGCTAAAGACGAGAACGGGAATGTCTCTACAGCCAAGCAATTCATTACGGTTAAAGATACGACCAAGCCTGTAATGGTCATTCCGCAGGACATCACCATCGAGGCAACCAGCCCGCGGATGGAGCTGGAGATTGGAAAGGCTCAGGTTACAGATTTGTTCGATGTGCTGGTCATCAATAATGCCCCGGAATATTTTAAGGTAGGGGTTACCAAGGTGACCTGGACGGCTACTGACGAGCATGGCAATATCACGAGTGCGGTTCAGAATGTTACCGTTATCGACAGTACTGACCCAGTGCTCACAGTACCTAAGGATGTCTCAGCAGAAGCCACTGGAATCAAGACGCCGGTGGAACTGGGAGAGGCGGCAGCTACGGATATTTTTAAGGTCATTGTTACCAATAATGCCCCGGATAGCTATGCTGTCGGAAAAACGGTTGTGACCTGGACAGCTACCGACGAGAATGGCAACGTCACCAAGAAAACGCAGACAGTTACCATCACTGATACCACCAAGCCGCTGGTTACGCTGCCAAGCGATAAGACGGCAGAAGCGACCGGAGAAAGAACAAAGGTAGACATCGGCAAGCCGGTGGTGACGGAAATATTCCCGGTAACCATTACCCATAATGCACCGGCGGATTTCCCGCTGGGAACGACGGAAGTGACCTGGACGGTTACCGATGAGAATGGCAATGCGACCATAGGCACGCAAAAGATCAAGATAGTAGATACGACCAAACCTAAGCTCACAGCGCCTGCGGATCTCACCGTAGAGGCGACGGCGGTCAGATCCAAAGTCTCCCTCGGTCAGCCCGTTGTGACAGATTTGTTCAAAGTTACAGTCATTAATGATGCGCCAGTCGACTTTCCGGTAGGGGTTACCAAGGTAACCTGGATGGCTACGGATGCAAGCGGCAATGTGGCTATAAGCACACAGAATGTAAAGGTTATAGACTCTACCAATCCCAAACTCCATATGCCTGAGGATGTCCGGGTTGAAGCCACTGCCGTTAGAACACCGGTCCAGATTGGCATCGCCACGGCCACGGATATTTTTCCGGTTGTGATCACCAGCAATGCGCCGGCAGATTATCCGGTCGGTACGACTGAAGTCACCTGGACGGCCACGGATGCCAACGGAAATATGACAGCAGGCAAACAAAAAGTGACTGTAGTCGATACAACACTCCCGGTGCTGAAGGTTCCGGCAGATATCAGCACAGAAGCTACAGCGGTTAACACACCTGTCAACATTGGACAGGCGACGGCAACCGATTTGTTTGCAGTAACGATTACAAGCAATGCTCCGGCAAGCTATCCGCTGGGCAAAACGATTGTGACCTGGAAAGCCACCGACGCGAATGGCAATATCAGCAGCGAAACACAGACTATAACAATAGTAGATACAACCGCTCCTGCAATCGCTGAAATCGCAGATCTGACGGTGGAGGCAAGCGGACGGGAAACGCAGGTTCAGCTTGCGGTCCCGGAAGTAACGGATATTTTCGGAATTGCTGCCATGACTAGTGATGCTCCGGCTGCATTTCCTATCGGTACTACAGAGGTGACTTGGACGGCCAAGGATAAGAACGGCAATCTGTCGACCCGCCAACAGAAGGTTATCGTGGCGGATACGACAAAGCCGGTTCTGAGCGTACCGGAGGATGTGCAGGCAGAGGCTTCAGCATTACTGACACCTGTCGAGATCGGGACGGCGACAGCGACGGATTTATTCGATGTTACTGTAAAAAGCAATGCCCCTGCGTCCTATCCACTAGGCGTAACCGAAGTGATCTGGACAGCCACGGATGAGCATGGCAATGTGTCCACAGGCGTGCAGAAGATTACTGTGACAGATACCACGAAGCCGGTGCTGACTGTGCCGGATGATCTGGAAGTGGAAGCCACGGCAGTAAAGTCCCCTGTAAAGATTGGTCAAGCGGCAGCGACAGACATTTATAAAGTTACGATTACCAGCAACGCTCCGGAAGCCTATCCTTTGGGGGTAACGGAAGTCATTTGGACCGCGGCCGATGCGAACGGAAATGTGTCCACGAAGGTGCAGAAGATCAAGGTGGTAGATACGACAAAGCCGGTGCTCACCGTGCCGGAGGACCAGACTGTAGAAGCTACGGCGGTCAAGACTCCAGTGGAGATTGGTATGGCGACGGTGACGGATATTTTCAAATATACGCTTGTAAATAATGCTCCGGAAGCTTATCCGCTGGGTACAACCGAGGTCACCTGGACGGCCACGGATGAGAACGGAAATGTGTCCATGAAGGTGCAGAAGATCAAGGTTGTGGATACGACGAAGCCGGTGCTTACTGTGCCGGAGGACAAGACTGTAGAAGCCACGGCGGTCAAAACTCCAGTGGAGATTGGCATGGCGGCGGCATCGGATATTTTCAAATTTACGCTTGTAAATGATGCTCCGGAAGCTTATCCGCTGGGTACAACCGAGGTCAACTGGACAGCCACGGATGTGAATGGCAATAAGACCACAGGGGTGCAGCGCATTACCGTTGTGGATACCACACAGCCAGTGCTGAAATTCAAAGGTTCCCTGAATCTGACCAAGGAAGCAACCGCCCTGGCAACGCCAGTGGAGCTGGAAGTGCCTGAGGTGCTGGAGCTGTTCCCATTCACATTAACTACAGATGCTCCAGGGTATGGCGATGAACATCCGGTCACTTCAGGGGATCACATCACAGCGAAGTTCCTGCTGGGAACAACAAAGGTCACCTGGACGGCTAAGGATGCCAACGGAAATGCCATGATTGGAATTATAACGGTGACCATAACGGATACGGTCAAGCCCGTGCTCAAGCTGCCGGCAGATATCACTTTAGAAGCAACTGCAGTGAAGACACCGGTTGAGATTGGCCAAGCCACAGCAACAGATATTTATGATGTGACCGTCACCAGCAACGCGCCAGAGGATTACCCGCTGGGGACAACGGAAGTCACCTGGACGGCAAAAGATGCGAACGGCAATGTAAACACAGGCGTGCAGAAGATCACGGTGGTGGATACGACGAAACCGGGTCTGATTTTACCAGTTGATAAGACGGTCGAGGCGACCGGACTCAAGACTCCGGTGGAAATTGGCCAAGCAAAGGGAACGGACATTTTCAAAGTAACTGTCACCAGCAACGCTCCAGAGGATTACCCGCTGGGCACTACAGAAGTAAAATGGACGGCAACTGATGCAAGCGGCAATGTAACCACAGGCGTGCAGAAGATCACGGTGGTGGATACGACGAAGCCCGCTCTGACCCTGCCAGCCGATAAGACGGTCGAAGCGACCGGGCTTAAGACTCCAGTGGAGATCGGCTTGGCGACAGGGACGGACATTTTCAAAGTAACCGTCACCAGCAACGCTCCTGAGGATTACCCGCTGGGGACAACGGAAGTCACCTGGACAGCAACCGATGCGAACGGCAATGTAACCACAGGCGTGCAGAAGATCACAGTGGTGGATACGACGAAACCGACTCTGGCTTTGCCAGCCGACAAGACGGTCGAAGCGACCGGGCTGAAGACTCCAGTGGAGATCGGCTTGGCGACAGGAACGGACATTTTCAAAGTAACCGTCACCAGCAACGCTCCAGAGGATTACCCGCTGGGCACTACAGAAGTAAAATGGACGGCAACTGATGCAAGCGGCAATGTAACCACAGGTGTGCAGAAGATCACGGTGGTGGATACCACGAAGCCGGTGCTGACCCTGCCAGTGGACAAGACGGTCGAAGCGACCGCGCTGAAGACTCCAGTGGAGATCGGCTTGGCGACAGGAACGGACATTTTCAAGGTAACCGTCACCAGCAATGCTCCAGAGGATTACGCGCTGGGCACTACAGAAGTGAAGTGGACGGCAACCGATGAGAACGGCAATGTAACCACAGGCGTGCAGAAAATCACAGTGGTGGATACAACGAAGCCGGTGCTGAAAGCACCAGCGGACATAGCTGCCGCAGCGACAGGGGTCAAAACTCCTGTATCCTTGGGTCAGGCGACAGTGAGCGATATTTTCGGGTACACGTTAGAGAATGATGCTCCTGCGGATGGTTTCCCGGTTGGAAAAACAGCTGTCACCTGGACCGCTACCGATGCGAACGGAAATGTATCTACGGCAGTCCAGTACGTAACCGTTACTCAGGTATTCAAAGTCCAATCGTATAACGGCAGCAGAAACAGTGTCACGAGTAAGATTTCTCCAAGAATCTCCTTCGAGAACACCAGCGGCAGCACCATTCAGCTCTCAAACATTAAGCTCAGATATTACTACACCATTGATGGAGAGAAAATGCAGGGTTTCTATTCCGATTATTCACGGGTATCCGGCTCCGGCAGCAGAAACATTCTATCCTACACCGAGGGAAGCTTTCAAAAGACTGCAAGCAAGAACGGAAGCGATTATTATCTGGAGATCAGCTTCTCCAGCGGTGCCGGAAGCTTGAAGCCGGGTGAAAAGGTGCAAATCCAGTGCACGTTCTGGAAATCTAATTTTTCCGCCTATACGCAGACTAACGATTATTCCTTCAACACATGGGCTACAGATTATACAGACACCAATAAAATCACGGTTTACTCCTCCGGCAAGCTGATTGCAGGTATGGAACCGTAAGCGTGTAGGTGCATTATTGTAACAGCGTCCAGGCTGCTGCCCGGCACAAATGGCTGCAGTCTGGAGTCTATATTCATTATTGAGAGATCAACCAGCTCCATTCCGGGGGTACGATATGCCAGATGACATGAACGAAATTCTTCAACGGTTGACCCGCGTAGAAACAAAGCTCGATATTATGAACAGCGCCAGGGATATCGCACTTGAAGCAATGCAGAGCAGTAAATCGGCGCATCTGCG
Organism: Paenibacillus riograndensis SBR5; assembly: GCF_000981585.1. Classification (NCBI taxonomy): domain Bacteria; kingdom Bacillati; phylum Bacillota; class Bacilli; order Caryophanales; family Paenibacillaceae; genus Paenibacillus; species Paenibacillus riograndensis. Next base: position 4,974,547 of record NZ_LN831776.1, on the reverse strand, counting down.
TGTGGATGAGATGCGGGATGAGCTGGCCAGATTGAAGGTACGGCAAGGGGAGAGCCAGCGGTGGCTGGTGGGAACCATCATCAGCAGTGCCGGACTATTTATTGCGGCTGCCGGGCTTTTGCTGAAAATAATAATCGGATAGCAGGAAAAGACAGCCAGATGACGTGAAAGGAGATGCTGGACAATGGCCAAGGGATTTGATTGCGCGGCACCGCTGACGAAGACATTAGCGAAGAAGTTCCGGGAAGGCGGATATGAATTCGCCTGCCGTTACCTCGTGCCGTCGGGCTGGAAAAGACTTACCAAGTCAGAGGCCGCGGCCATCAGCGCAGGCGGACTGCAAATAGTCTCTGTGTTTGAAACGGCCGCTAACCGTGCGCTGGGAGGCCGCGCTGCGGGTCTGACTGACGGGGCGGCCGCTGCTCAAACGGCGCTGGCTGTAGGACAGCCTGCAGGAAGCCGGATCTACTTTGCCGTAGATTTCGATGCTTCAGCGAAGCAGATGGACACGATCATTCAGTATCTTAAGGCAGCAGGTGAAGCCGCCGGGAATTTTCGGACTGGTGTTTACGGCAGCGCGGCAGTTGTTGAGGCAGCGATGGCGGCCAAAGCCTGCACAGGGTTCTGGCAGACCTATGCCTGGAGCAAGGGCCGGAAGGCGGAGGGGATTCACATCTATCAGTACGACAATGGCCCCAAAGGGCTGGGGCAGCCGATTTATGGTGTGAATGTGGATTTGAATCAGTCCAGCGGCGATGTGGGGTGGTGGAACACGCTGGCTACGATTCAACAGCCGGACGGCTGGGCCGGGGAGGTGAATGATTACATGCTGAATAAGGAGGATGCCAACAAGATCATTGCCTTCATTCAAGCCGCCTACATGGCTGCAGGCAGTGCGGAGTCCAGAACAGAATTCCACCGCCTGGCAGATGAACTGCGCAAAGCATCGGGACAGCCAGTGGACATGGAAAAGTAGGAGGCTATATAGAGTGAACTTGAAAAACGAACAAAAGGGAAAAGGGATGGAGGGGAAGTTTGGAACTGTAGGAGCGGTAGCGTCCGCCTTTGTCTGCGGATTTCCACCGCGAACAGCGGTTATAATCAAGAAATCTGCAGATGGGCAGCGGCCGGAAGTCCAAACATTCTCTGGAGTCACGGCCAAATCCCAAAATCGAAAAATCTCAAGTTCAGTTTATATAGAGTTTATTTGTTAGTAATTATCTTTTATCAGACTATAAAAAGAAAGAGGTTAACCCATGGACGATACTTTAGGAGTGTATATTTCACTATATGGAGTTAAACCAAACGGAGAGGATCAATCCGCAAATATTAATCTGGCGCTTGCTTCGGGCAACACTAAATTTATTTTTCCAAAAGGCACCATACGAGTCGATAAAAAAATTCAAATTAATAACCGGGCTGTAGAATTTATCGGCCACAACAACGGAAGAAGTCAGGAGAACGCAACCATTCTTGAGTTTTATGGAGAAGGTGAGTTTATTAGTCTTGGAAATTCATCTACTCCTGGTTTCTCTGGCCAACAGGGATTTACTTTAAGACAGATTTCTCTAATCTATAAAGGCTCAAGTAGAGGTAATCTAAAAAACCCGTTCGCTGTGAGTGCATCAAACGGGTGGTATGGAACAGGAACCTATGGAATACGAGATTGGAGAGGCGGAGGAATAAAGTTAATTGATGCTCAAATTGAACATTTTGAATACGGGGTATGGGGGACTCAAAGTGATATCAATCGGTTTAACAATCTCCAGCTTTTTTATAATAAGTGTGCAATTTATATGGAAGAAAAAAGCGACCAGTTTCTAGGCGAAGGGCTATATACTTTCGGTAACGATAATACGATTACTATGGTGAATTGTACGGGAGGAAGGTTCTTAAATTGTCAATTTGTTAAGGAAGGTTCTCAAGGCACCTATCCGGTTGAGCTTAACGGATGTTTCTCAATGCTGTTTGCCGGAAACTGGTATGAATCCACAGGGAATTATGGGGCAACTGTTCCTGCATATATTAGGCTGGGCGCAAGTTCAGAGTGTAGAAATATTGTAGTTCGTTCAAGCACATTAGCTATTGGTGATAAAATAAACGGGACCGTACCACAAGTGAATTATTTTATAGAAGTTGTTACAGGCAGATCAATAGTGATAGATGAGGCAGGCGGTTATTTAAGAAATTTAAAAAAATTAGTGGGTTTTTCAGGAGGATCTTCAATCCAAGATGTATATGTCAAGTTAGCTAATACGGTTCCCTATTCTGATGGGAAATACCATGACGAGAATGGGACCGGAAGAGCAGCTATTTTAATTGAGCAACACGATGAGAACGGCAAAACTGTAATGGGGCTAACCAGAACAAAAGCTCAAGCTGGTTCGGTTCAACGTTTAACAGGCGGCTTATGGACAAGGATCGCATTAGATAAAAGCGCCTTTGATGAGCTCGGTGAATTTGATAACGTCAAATATCAATGGACAGCAAAACATACCGGATACTATCGCATTACATCGCTGCAGATGACAGGTGTTCAACAGGCTGGAAATAGACTTCAGCTTGCTTTATTTTTAAATACGGGCGATTCAACGGGGGGAACACCTTGGACTTTTCTGGATGACCGAACGAGTCCGGTAACAGGAGGGGGAGCCGTATCTGGTTCAGTAGAAGTAAAAGTTAATGCGGGGTACAAAATTGATTTAAGAATGTTATCTACTAATGACACAACTTTGCTGGGCGGAAGTTCTAATTATTTGATTATTACTCGGATTTAGTTCGAAATCAGTTACAGATAAATATGCCCGCTTACGGCCACCTGGGGGTGGCTTTTATTATTTTTGTTCGGAAATAAAAATAGTTTTCTTTGTCATCCCGGCTGTAAAAATCGCTATAGATTTTACATCTTCTATAGGATCGATTTTTTACAGAGGGGGGACTCAGCTTGCAGACCCAAGCAACCGCGACCAAGGAGAAAGAGAACACTTCGGGCAGCCATAAACCATACAGCAATCCACTGACGTTCGTACGGCCAGCCGCAACAAAGCTACCGGACCCGGTAGAGATTATCCGGCGTGTCCGTCAAAATCCGGCTTCTTTGAGCCGGGAAGACAAGCTGGCGCTCCAGCGTACCTTAGGCAACCGTGCCGTAGTTCAATTGTTATCCAGCCTGAAGGATGGGCCTAAGGATGAGAAAAAAACAGATAACTCTCCGGAGGCAAAGCCGGGCGGACAAGGACAGGGAAGCCCGGAAACTGTAAGTAGGCAGATGCAGCCTCCGGAGCAGAAGCCGGAACCGGCACAGGCAAAGGCAAAGGTAGAACCGCTTAGCGCTCAGACTGAACCGAAGGCACAGCAGAATGAAAAGCCTAGCAATATAGCAAAGGTCAGCTCTGCACTCAAAGAGCAGGGCAGACCTTTGGCGAAAAGTTCACCTTCGGGCGCTGAAGCGGGCAAAGGAAAAGCAGATGAAGAGCGGCCGGACGGAAAAGAGAAAGCAGCAGCTCCTCAGGCTACAGAAACTGGGAAAGCGCAAGTGGCCGAAGCCCAAGATGCGAACAATATGAACGAAGGCAAAGAGTCCAAGGGAGCAAAGGAAGAAAAGTCAGAAAAGAAATCCAAGGCAGAGGATGCCAAAGGGGAATCCGCACAGAAGGGAGCACCGAAGGAACCATCCTTGGGTGAGGCCTTGGGCGCATTGGCGGGAGAGGGGAAGGAAGAGCCGGCCAAGGCTAAGAAGGTGAACATCCACGGGGAAGATCCGGGGCAAATTCTCGATCAGCTGACCCATGTTCAGCCCACAGAGATCGGGGATGCCTATGCCCAGGCTGTGGATGTATCCGCAGGCGCCTTAGCGAAGCAGAAGCAGAAGACCCGGCAGGGGCTGCCGGTCATTCCGACCCCTACGGGACTGAAGGGAAAAGTGCTGCAAGCCCGGAGAAAAATAGCGCCGCTGAAACATGACGTTCCGGACGGCTATAAGAGCGAACGGTCTGGCGGAAGCGCGCAACCAGGAAATCTTGGTCGAATGGACATCGGGTCTTCAGGATCAGACGGAAATCCGGAAGCCATGTTGGGCGAAATCCGTTCCGCTGCGGCGGTGCCGCCGGAAATCAGCATGACAGGCGAGGCGGACCCGTCCCAGCTTGAAGGCTTCAGCCAGGAGGCCTCCCAGCAGGTAGGAGCAGCCAAGCGGGCGGAGATGGACCAGATTAGCCATCCGTTTGGTGAAAATGACATCTATCCCGAGCCGGACGGCTCCACCCTGAAAGCCGCAGAACTGCAAGGAGGCCATGCCCCCGGAGCCAAAAAGCTGCCTGTGCTGGGAGTGCCGGCGGACATGACCGCCGGGCTGAATCACAGCCTTGCTCCGGAAATGAAGAAGCAGCTGGGGGCCAAGCAGGCTGAATACAGCAAGGAGAAAGCAGCGTTCGACAGCAAGGTGCAGCGCTCCAAAGCAGACAGCCACGCCCAAATCCAGCAGGCGGAGACCGAGGCCAAGGACAAGCAGCTTAGCCAGCAGGCCGGGGCGAAGGCGGAAGTGGATCATCTGCGCGGCGAATGGAAAAACGAGCTGGATGCGGCCGAAGCCGACTATGCCGGTCAGGCTGGAGCCGCAGCGCAGCAGAAAAAAGGCGAGATCAACAGCGTCCGGGCGGAAAAAGAGCGCGAAGCGCAGAAAAAGCAGTCCGAAGCTGAACGGGAAGCCACCCAAGCCTACAGCAAAGCCAAGAAGGAAGCCGACGGAAAACACGAGGAAGAAAAAGCGAAGGAAGAGAAAAAGGGCGGCTTCCTCGGCTGGGTGAAAGACAAGCTCGAAGCGGTGGTCGAAGTCGTTAAAAAGGCAGTTACCTTTATTTTCGAAGGCCTCCGAAAAGCGGTTAAGTTTATTTTTGACAAAGCCAAGCAAGCCGTGCTGGGTATTATTGAACTGGGCCGCAAGCTGATCACCACGCTGATTAAAGGCCTGGGAACGCTGCTCAAAAAGCTGGTCTCAGTTGTTTTTGCCAAATTCCCTGGCATCGCCGCCAAAATATGCAGCAAAATTGACGGAGTCGTCAACAAAGCGGTGAAGGCTGTCAACCAGCTGGCGCAGAAGCTCAAAACCAAAGTCACACAGGTTATGGATTTCCTGGCCGCCAAGGTGGATCAGGCGCTGGCTGCGGTGCAGAACTTCTATACCAAGCTGATCTCAACGTTAGGCCATCTTCTCATTGCTACCTTTCTGGATGTGCTGTCACGGATTGGGGCGCTCGGCAAGGCGGCCAAGCGTTCGCTCAGCCATTTGGAAGGCAAGATGTGGGAATATCTGCTGGGTGTGGACATCTCCAAACCTATGGGGGCAGAAGCGGCTGAGGGCGGCGCTGCGCCACAGGCCCAGGAGGAAGGTCAGGCTGCGGACGAGAAGCTTACGGCAGACGACATCGAAATGGAGTCGGTGGAAGAAGGGGAGCTGGACCCGGCGCTGGTGCAGGAAGCGAACCTTAAGGATGGAGAAACGAAGCAGCTTCCAGGCAGCAGCAAGCCGGCTACGATGGACAGCATCATGGCGGATTTTGATACCGGAAAAGCGGAGCAAAACGTTGGCGGCAAAATCGCCGACGGCGCGAAGCTTCGTGCCAGCAATGCGAAAATGTTGTTTGACCAGATGAAAACGTATGTAATAAAATGGATGAAGAGTAATGGATTGAAGCTTTTGGCGGCCATCGCGGGGATATTGGCTGGCGTCGTCGCTGCCGAGATCCTCACAGGCGGGGCCATCACCGCTGCACTTCCGATGATTATGAACCTCATCACCCTGTATCTGCAAGCAGATGCGATCAAATCCGTCGCCCAGACCCTGGTCCAAGCCTCTGGTTATATTGGCACCTACCTGAGCCAGGGCTGGCAGAAAATGATCGAGCCTGCGGCAATCGCGCTCGCCACCGCACTTGCCATGGGACTGGTTGAGCTGGCGATGGAGCTCGGGTTCAAGGCGATTGGCAAAGGGCTGAACAAAGCCGGAAAAGCTGTAAAAAACAGCATCGGAGCCGCTAGTGCGGGAGTGAAGAAGGCAGCGGGCGCAGGAGTCAAAGGCATCAAGAGCCTGCTGAAATCCGGAGCCAAGCTTGCCTCCAAGAGCGGCAGCATGATCATCCGGAGCGGCAAAATCGTGATCAAGAGCCTGCAGAAAGGGCTCATGAAGGGGGCCAAAAAGCTCAGAGTCCTGCTGGACCGGGTTCTGCAGAGGTTTAAGTTTAAGAAGTTTAAGCTGGAGCGTAAGGGAGATCACGTTCTTCTCTACGGGGAAGTTAATCCTTGGGTTTTACTGGCTAATGGGCGAATAAAAAAAGTTGACGATCTTGAAGGTAAAAAGGCTGGAATTAGTTCTCAGGCTGAGTATGACAAAATTAAAAGCTTAAACGTTTCCGAAAGAAAAGAAGTATACGGTAAAGCAGTTTCTAAAGAAGATGGCAAGATTGATTTTGATAGTATTTTGGAGAAAGATAGTTCGCAGAAGTGGTCTCCTGATAAGAGATTGTATTCAGTTGCTTATGAAATGAAATTACCCAATCATATGTACCCTGAGATGAGTGACGCTAGACATTTTCAAGAAGCTAATAAGAAACTACATGAGGCTTTCCAAGTTGACTCAATATTTGCTCAACAAATGGAGGAATTATATCCAGGAATAATTGCTGGTGTAAAACCGGGAAAAAGAGGAGCTTTTCCACGAAAACCACCAACTCCAGAGGTTACTTGGCATCATGAGCCCAATAGAGAGGGGATTCTACAATTAATACCGTTTGATCAGCATACAGCAAAGGGTGAAATACAATCTGTATTACATCCTAATGGAAAAGGAGGAATGGAGATTTGGGGGGGAGGAAGAAAAAGAAAAAAGTAATGAAATATTTATATAATTCGGCGCTTTTCTAGAAGAGTGCATTTAGGGGAGAATAAAATGGAGAAACTTATTACATTGAAAAAAATACTAAATAATATTGAACAATTCGAGTGGTCAGATGCTTTATTTCTTCCAGCTGATGAAACATGGGATTTAGATACAAAAGGTGCTATAATCGATCCAGATGATGTAGAGGATGACAGTGATGAAGTGCCTGAATTTGCTAAGAAAAATAATTTAATGTACGCTTTAGACATTCAAACTATAAAAGGAATAATTAAAAATGCTTTAGTACAAAAGGTTGAATGTACAGATGAAGATTTAATCGAGGCCTTTTTATATTATTATGATAATGACGCTTTTATAGTAACAAAATAAATAATAAATCGACTTTGAAAATGATTAGGATATTATGCTTATGTGGAGTTTAAATTGACCTTGGTTGGTTATAGGCCTTCCAAGGTTTCTTTTTTGTCGGGGCTAATTAGTACAATTCCTGACCAACAACGATTATAAGTAAAGCACTATCAAAATTCCCTCCCCAGTTGTAATCCCTCTTCCCAAAATAAGCTCGGTACTTCATGCTCCGATATCTGGAAGCCAATAAAAGTAAAATCCGCTTTGTCGTGGGGTGCACTGCCAGGGATCTGTATGACAGAGAGGCGGAGCCATCTTTGTCACAGAGCTGTAGCCAGAGAAGCATCACACTATTGAGATTGGCTGCAAGCTGGATTTTGATACCCGGAAAAGCTGAGCAAAGCCTTGGCGGCAAAACGCCGACGGCGCGTTGCTACACGCTAATAATGTGAAAATGGTGTTTGACCCGTTTAAATCGCATCTAATAAAATGGATGAAGAATAAAGGATGGAGGCTTTTTCCGGCCATCGCCGGGATATTGGTCGGCGTAGTCGCTGCTGAGATCATCACAAGCGGGGCAATCACTGCCGCCCTTCCGATGATTGTGAATTTCATCACACTGTACCTGCAAGCAGATGCGATCAAATCTGTCGCCAGAACTTGGTTCAAGCCTCTGGCTATAATTCAAAGATGACAAAGTCTCAAGGATTGACAGCTCACCATTTCAGCAATACAGAAATACAAATGATTCCATCAAAAATCTATGGAAATATACCACATAAGGGTTCTGCTTCTGAGATGAGAAATTCTAATAATCAAAAAGAGTGAAAAAGATCTGAAAATGAAAATAGTAATTATTTAAATAAATAATAAAGGAGCTAAGATATCGAATGAAAGAAATAAGCGAACAGTTTAATCTTATAGAAGAACATTTATATACTATTGGATTACCAAGTAGAGACGTAGTTTACTCTGAAGTTGATATTACAAAAATTGAGGAAAAATACAACATTTCATTTCCTGAGATATATAAACTTTTTGTACTTAAATACGGAAATTCTAAATTTGAACAAGAAGTGATTTATAAATCATTAGAATTATCGCCTTGTACAGATAAGAATGGTTTTAATGCTTTTGATTCATTTTTTGGTTTGGATGGTGGATTGGATGACGTGAGTAATAAAATTAATCAGTACTATGAAAGGATCCCCAGTTCTTTAATACCAATTGCAGACGATGGTAAAGGGAATCTTATATGTATTGGTGTCAAGAATGGATTTAATGAGAAAATTTATTTTTGGTATCACGAAAATGAATTGATGGCAAATGTAATGCTGAATGAAAAAAAATACGGAAATATTGGTTTAGATGATTATTGGGACAATGTTTTTTTAGTTTCAGATAGCTTTGTTGATTTTATAAGAAGTTTTGAAATTGAACCAGTAGAAAAAGACCAAAAAGTTGAATTGAAAATTGTAAAAGAAAGAATGAATACTGACTTTGTAGCTAATATGTTAGCCGCTAGAGCAGAATTGGAGGCTAAAGAAAAGGAAAGAAAGGATAAGAAAAATGGCAAGGGCTGAAATTAGGCTATAGGATGCTCTATACCAAAATCAGTATATAGATTTTCTCAACCTTAACCTTTGTTAGTGCTAATACTCATAGGTCGATTCCAGTCCAATGACTGAATAATCGACCTTATTTTTTCTTTTTCGTCTCAATAACTCTTCAGGGTGAATCTTCCAATTATCATCAACCTGATCACCCTGTACCTGCAAGCAGATGCGATCAAATCCGTCGCCCAGACCCTGGTCCAAGCCTCTGGTTATATTGGCACCTACCTGAGCCAGGGCTGGCAGAAGATGATTGAGCCTGCGGCAATCGCGCTCACGACCGTATTTGGCATGGGACTGGTTGAGCTGGCGATGAAGCTCGGGTTCAAGGCGATTGGCAAGGGCTGAACAAGCTGGAAAAGCCGTAAAAAGCAGCATCGGAGCCGCTGGTGCGGGAGTGTAATTTTAGAGCTAAGTACTGGAGAAAGAGAGCTAAGGAAATTATGGCAACTAAGTAAAACGATTTTATACCCTGGAGGGATAGAAATGATTTATGAAAAGCTAGAGAGTTTAATTCAAGAGAATTCTGACGAGGGCGATTTTACGGGTGGAATTACTGCAGAAGAAGTGATAAGAATTGAATCCGCCTTAAATGTTGAATTCCCACAAAGTTACAGATGGTTCTTGAAAAACTATGGTTCGGGTGGGCTGTTTGGCGTAGATATACTTGGTTGTGGTAAATCTAGTCCTTCTGTTGTTTCAAAAACAGAAAAACTTCGAAATCTTGGAATGCCGTATGGCTATATTGTCATTGAGGATTGTGAAGAGTTTTTTTATTGTCTTGATACTACTGATATTTCGAATGGAGAGTGTTCTGTAATATCTTGGGATAGAATATCAGGGTTTAATGGAAAACGTGCCGATAATTTTTATGAGTTCTTGTTCGAAAGACATAGTGACGCTAAAGAGAATTGGGAGGAAGACTAGCAGATTAATAACATGAAACTATAGTGGTTTGGCCACCCCGGTGTGAACGCACGAGGGTGGCTTTTCTTTTGCTTTTTTTCTCCGAAATAATACTATCAAAATTCCCCTCCCCCAGTTGTAAACCCCCTCCCCAAACTTACTTTATATATGAACAAGAAAATATAGAGTGAGGACATAAACAGGCGATGAAATTCAAAAAATTGGCCAGAACCTTTCGTCAGGAAACACCGGAAGCCGGGTGTGCGGAACGAGAAGCTGCACCTGTCCTTGATCCAGCGCCAGCTCATACTCTGGTTCTTGAAGCCTCTCCCGGACAGGAGAGCTGCGAGCCCGCCCAGCCCTACACCTCCAACCATGAGCATCTGGCGGAGGAGCTCCAGCGTCTGGATCTTCGGCTCAAGCTCAGAATGCTTGAGGCTCCACAGCTTGACTCCGAGCTGGCTCTCATGAACGAGGAGATCCGCAGCCTGCTGGATGCCTATTCAGCGGATGAGGACGACGGGAATCTCCTACACGTAAAGCTGAGCATGCTGGAACAGCGCATCGCTGCCAGGCTGGAGGCCAGCAGCGGGCAAGAGGTCCAGCTGATGCTGCCGCAGGTGGCTTCCTTGCTGAACCTGTCGGGGCTTGAGGTAAGTATCCTTGTGGCTTGCCTCGCACCTGAGCTGGACCGGAAATATGAGCGCATTTACGCTTTTCTGCAGAATGATATGTCGGATCAGCGTCCTACGGCCGGATTTGTCCTGGGATTGTTTACAGGGTCGGTGGAAGAGAGGCTAGCGGCACGTCTGCTCTTTGATGTGAATGCGCCGCTGATGAAGCTCCTGCTGGAGCGGAGGGGGGAATACGGCGACAGCCGCATACCTCTGATTGCCAGACCCCTGAAGCTGGAGGATTGGACGGTGAATATGCTGCTCGGCTATGAGGTGCTGGACGAGCGTTTGGCGAAGGTAGCGAGCCTCAGCACTCTGGCGATTCCGCAGCAGGCCGGCTTTCCTGAAGAGCTGGAGCAGAGCCTGCTGCGGTTTGTGAAGCATTACAGCAGCGGTAAGGAACGCAGAACCGGCAGCCTGCTGTACTGCAGCGGCCCGGATGAAGCCGGAAAGCTGAGCGGCATCAGAGAAGTCTGCGGCAAGCTGGGATTATCCGTGCTGGCTGCCGATATGGACAAGCTGCTGCTTCCAGAGGCGAATTTCAGCGAACTGCTGAGGCTGCTTGGACGGCATACGCTGCTGGAGAATACGGCCCTCTGCTTCACAGGCTTCGACAGCATAGTGACAGAGGATGACCGCCACCTGCTGAAACGGCGGCTTTTGATGGAGATGCTGGAGGCTTATGTGCCTCTAACCTTTATCCTTGGGGAAGCACAGTGGGGGATAAGCTTAACCGGGGTCCAATTGAATTTCATGCAGATTGACCTCCCTGTTCCCGATGAGGCAGCGCGCAAGCAGGCGTGGACCACCTTCGGCCAGGAGTACCGGCTGTCTCCACAGATGGATCTGGCAGATTTCAGCGGCAGCTTCCGCTTTACTTCCGGGCAGATCCGGGCCGCGCTGGCCGGTGGTGAAAATATCGCCGTATGGAATGGCTCCAGCGGGGCCGAGGTTAGCGTGAGTGACCTGTATCAGGCATGTTACTTCCAGTCCAGCCGCAAAATCCAGGCGCTGGCGACGAAGATCCGCGCCATGTATACCTGGGACATGCTGGTGCTTCCCGGCGAGCAGCTAAGCCAGCTGCGGGAAATCTGCCGCCAGGTGAAGTACCGTCCGCTGGTCTATGGAGAGTGGGGCTTTGCGGGACGGCTGTCTCTGGGCAGGGGGCTTAACATCCTGTTTTCCGGACCTCCCGGCTCCGGGAAGACAATGGCAGCCGAGGTGATCGCGACGGAGCTGAACCTGGAAATCTACAAAATCGATGTCTCGCAGATTGTGAGCAAATACATCGGGGAGACGGAGAAGAATTTGTCGCGGATTTTTGACGAAGCCGAGACCTCCAACGCCATTCTCTTTTTTGATGAAGCCGATGCCTTGTTCGGCAAGCGTTCAGAGGTCAAGGATGCCCATGACCGGTATGCGAATGTGGAAATCAGCTATTTGCTGCAGAAGATGGAGGAGTATACGGGGATCGTGATTCTGGCGACCAATTTGAATCAGAACCTGGACGATGCCTTTGCGCGCAGACTGCATTTCAAGCTGGAGTTTCCGTTCCCGGAAAAAAAGCAGCGCGGGCTGATCTGGCGGGGGATGTTCCCCCGGGGAGCGCCGCTTGATCCTGACATGGACTATGATTTCATGGCCGACAAGTTCATCCTGGCCGGCGGCAATATCAAGAACATTGCCTTGAACGCCGCCTTTTACGCTGCGCATGAGGGCTGTCCCATCGGGATGAAGCAGATCATGCTGGCCGCCAAGCGGGAATATCTCAAGCTGGGCAGAACCTTTTTACAATCGGATTATGCCCCGTATCACAAACTGATCGAGGTGAAATAAGCATGGCCGTGGATACCGGTACGGTAATAAGAGATGTCAGCACCAGCCTGAAGGCACTGCTGAAGGCGAATGTACCTGAACTGAACGATGACAGCTTCATCAGCTTCGGCTCTCCAAGCGACATTGACAGTTCGACGATGAAGCTCTCGATGTGCCTGTATTATTTGAGCCACAGCCCGAGCATGCGCAACAGTGAGAAGGAAGAGATCGGCGGCACGAACGAGTTCTTGTATCCGCCGGCTTATCTGGATTTATATTATCTGCTCACCCCGTATGCCAAGGACAGAGAAACCGAGCAGCTTATACTGGGCAGAATCTTTCAGCTGTTCCATGAGCACCCGGTGCTTAGCGGCTCCGACCTGAGAGGCAATCTTGCCGAATGCGGCAATGAGAAGATCCGGATCTCCTATAACAACCTGACCATTCAGGATATTAAGCAGCTATGGGAGGTTTTTCCCGGGAAGCCGGCCAAGGTGAGCCTGTCCTATCTGGTATCACCGGTAAGGCTGCCTGCGGATAAGAAGATCATCATTCCACGGGTACAGGTAAAGGATCTGGGCATTCACCCCATTTAAATAGACAGGCCCAGGTTTCTTCTTTGAAAGGAGTGATTCATGGAGGGAACCCGCTGCAAGGCATCCAAAAAAAGCGGATTTTCCGCAAAATTCAGCAGATGCTGCCAAAGAAGCATATGCGAACAAAACTTAAGCATATGCTTGCGAAGCGAGTTTTGCCGAAGCAATCTCAACGCAGCATATGCGAACAAAACTTTTAGGAGGGTATGAGATGGCAAATTATTTATCGCCAGGCGTGTATGTAGAGGAAGTCTCAAGCGGTGTCAAGCCGATTGCCGGCGTAGGCACATCTGTAGGGGCGTTTGTAGGGATCGCAGAAAAAGGTGTGATCGGCAAAGCGGTGCTAATCACGAATTGGAGCCAATTCGTCAATGAATTCGGCCAATTTATCCCGAATGGCTATCTGGCTTATGCCGTGTATAACTTTTTTGCGGAAGGAGGCACCTCCTGCTACGTGGTAAGAGCGGCTTCTAAGGATATTCAGCCTGCATCTCTAACCATCAAAGATACGGATAACCTGGATCTGTTCAAGGTGGTTGCACGCTCGGAAGGAAAATGGGGCAACCGGATTTCGGTGAAGATCAGCCAGTCCTCCAACAAGCAGCAGTTTGGCTTCAAAATGGTTGTCCAGTATTTGCTGGACAGCAGCTTCAACGATGAATACACCGGGGAAGATGAAGACGGCAAAATCGTTGAGGTCTTCGATAACATGCTGCTGATCAATTTTGAGGAGAAGGTCAATCAGGTTTCCGCTTTTGTCAGTGTGAAGCCGCTGGTCGATCTGACCATTCTGGAAAATATGGAAAAAACACCGGCCTTCAACGAAACAGCCCTGTCGCTCAGCGGCGGCGTGAACGGAATGTCTCCGATCGATTTCCTGGGGGATTCAGCCAGCCGGGCAGGTATCCACGCTTTTGACACCATTGACGGCATCAACATTGTGGCTGCTCCGGACCTTGCGGATATGGCTTACAGCCGGGGCACGATCCTGGACATGCTCAATTACTGCAAGCTGAGAAAAGACTGCATCTTCATTGTTGACCCTCCGCACGGACTGAGTCCGCTGGAAGTCAAGGATTTCAAGGAAGGTGCAGGCAACTATTCCGGCAATTCGTTCAACACCTCTTACGGTGCCCTGTACTATCCATGGGTCTACATTAACGATCCGCTCACAGGCAAGCAAAAGCTCGTGCCGCCGTCAGGTGCAATTGCCGGTACTTATGCTTATGTCGATTCCGTGCGCGGTGTCCACAAAGCACCCGCAGGCACAACGGACGGCTATCTTGATTCCGTGGTTGGCATTGAGAAGATCATCACCAAAGCGGAGCAGGAGCTGCTCAATCCGGACGGCATCAACGTGATCCGCTCCCTGCCGGAAGGCATTTGCGTATGGGGGGCCAGAACCCTGTCCTCCGATTCCGAATGGAATTACGTCAACGTCCGGCGTCTGCTGATGTATATTGAGGAATCGCTGGATGAGGGCAGCCAATGGGTTGTTTTTGAACCGAATGATCCCAGCCTGTGGGGCAAGGTGAAGCGCAATCTGACAGCTTTCCTGACCCGGGTCTGGAGAGACGGAGCCTTATACGGGACTACGCAGGAAGAAGCCTTTTTCGTCAAAGTGGACGAGGAGAACAATCCGCCTTCTGTGCGGGATGTCGGCCAGCTGATTATTGAAGTCGGCGTGGCACCGGTCAAGCCTGCGGAATTTGTAGTCATTCGGGTCAGCCAAAAAACCCTATCCAAATAAGAGATTGAGAGGAGATTTATTCTATGGCAACCGGCAAAAGATTGGACCCCTACCGCAATTACCGCTTCCGCGTTGTGATTGACGGCATTCAAACCGCAGCATTTGCTGACGCGACAATTCCGGATACCTCTACAGAAGCTGTGGATTACCGCGAGGGCATAGATGCTCCGCATGCACGCAAGCTATCGGGACTGACCAAATTCGGGAACATCACCTTGAAAAAAGGCCTTACCGACTCCCTGGAGCTCTACAACTGGCGCAAGTCGATTGAAGACAAAGGGGCACTGAAGAACCGCAAGAGCTTGTCGATCATCCTGGTGGATGAAGAAGGCAATGACAAAGCGCAGTGGGATATCCTCGAAGCCTGGCCGATCAAATATGATGTCAGCGCATTAAGTGCCAAGGGAAATGAAGTCTCCGTAGAATCGATGGAACTGGTGCATGAAGGTGTGCGCAGAGTGAAATAGTTTCCTTTCCTCATTCTCGCTTAGAATTTGATGCAATACGCCAAAACATGAAATGGACGGTATGGGGATCAAATTCACCGGCGGGAATGCCGGACGGAAGCATAGGCACGGGAATTTTTCAGAAGAAGAAGCGAGGGAGATCATGGAACTTTTGCAAACGGAATTCAGCTTTACGCTGCCTAAAGGATATGTGGATGAAGCAGGCACGCTGCATAAGCAGGGCACCATGCGTCTGGCAACTGCTGCGGATGAAATTACACCGCTCCGGGATTCCCGGGTCCAGCAGAACCCGGCTTATCTGACGGTGATTCTGCTCTCCAGAGTGGTAACCAGCCTGGGCGGGCTCAGCATGATCACGCCGAGAGTAATTGAAGAGCTGTACACTTCGGATTTTGCTTATTTGCAGGATATGTATAACCGGATTAACCAGAACGGCTCCAATACGGTTCATACAAAATGCCCCAAATGCGAGCAGCCGTTTGAGCTTGAACTGGAATCGCCGGGGGAATAGTCGGCTACCCCCTTGACCGCCTCTACGAGGAGGTAGCCTTTCTAACCTACTATCTGCATTGGGACTATGCGGCTGTGCTGAACCTGGAGCATCCTGAACGGAACCGCTGGTGCAGTGAAGTCAGCAAAATCAACCAAAAGCTGGGTGGCGGGGAAGAGAAGAAGAACTTCTTTGAGGCTTAGGAGGATAACATGAAGGCAAATATTTTAAATATCGGCGCGAAAAGCAATTGGGTGCCCGGTTACAGGGAAGATCCCTATCTTGCCTTTAACTTCATTGTGGAGATCGACGGGATCTCCGTCGCCGGGTTCTCCGAGGTTTCCGGCCTTAGTATTGAGACCCAGGTGGAACGCAAAACATTCGGCGGTGAGAATCATAAGGAATTTGTTTTCCTCGGACAGACCAAATACTCAGATCTGACGCTGAAAAACGGGGTTACCAACGACGAATATCTGTGGAACTGGTATCAAAATGTGGTTAATGGAGTGGTCAAACGGCGCAGCGGGTCCATCTGTCTGCTGGATCATTCCGGCACGCCAAAGGTGTGGTGGAACTTTATCGAGGCTTGTCCCATCAAGTGGGAAGGACCGGCATTCAGTGCCAGCAGCAGTGCGGTGGCGGTGGAGAGTCTGGTTCTGACCCATAACGGGCTGTACAGGTACCGGTAATGATCCGGAGCATTCGGAGAACGGCTTCCCCTGCTAACCACAAGCAAATGGATTTCATCCAGGCCATTCTGGGGAAGTACGGCATAACCCGATGGCGGAGCCGGTTTCAGAGCCTGATCCTGCGGCAATATCCTTTGCTGTTCGCGGAGCCGGAAGCAGTCAAGCCTGCTGAGACGGTTATTAATAACATTCATCCTGTTAAGGAAATGCATATTCATCATTCCATTTATCCTCCCATAACGCAGGTTATGACGGGTCCGGGGACAGTAAACCGAGTGCTGTACACCACTCAAGGCAGCGGTGGAGCGGGAATCGGCAGTCCGGCCTCTTCTCCGGGACACCAGAACCTCATCCATGGATTACAGGAGAGAGTGTGGAAGCAGCAACACGCGGAACGCCCTGTAACAAGGGGATATCGCACTCTTGATCCTGCCGGAAGTGCAGTGGAGCCCGTAACCGTTCAGGTTGCCATGAGGAATCAGGAGCGGACAGATGGCACGCCGTTGTCTTACCTTCTGCCAATGCCGGCAGCGGCTCCGGCCGGAACGGATCTGGCAGGGCGGCGCATTGGAAGCAGACTTGAGCCTTATTCCGGAGACTCCCGGCAGGGGCAATCCCTTGCGGGCAGGGGACCTCAGCATTTGCCCGCAGCTCATGGTCAGCTGCAGACGCTGCGGACCTATATCCTGCATCAAAGCGTTGACACTGTAAACAACGAGCAGCCTTTGAGGCAGAAGCTTGAACCAGCGGCGGTCCGGCATGACCAGGCTGAGCCGCCAAGAATGGCGCTGAGCCATCCTGGGGCAGGCTCAGGCTCAGCCGGGACAACGGTGGAAGCACAGCATAGCACTCCATCCGTCAGGCCAAGTCCAGGCCCCCGGTCCTTGGTAAGCCCCAATCTTCACCTGGGCTTAGGACAGAGACTGGCGGCTGCGCTGGACAAGCTGGAGGGCCGGTCTGAGCGTCTGAACCCGCTGCCCGCTGGACCTGCGGCAGTGCATGACGGGCTGCAGCAGCCGGACGTCTTACCCCTTCAGCTTCTTGCGGTTCCGTCAGAACCCCGGTCAATGGTTCAGCGGCATTCTTCCGCCCGGTTAAGCAGCGCTGTGCGGCCAGCGCATATAGGGGGCTTACTTTCAGTTGCACCACAGAATGGCTTGATCCACACAGCCAAGGGGCAAGCGGTGCCTTTGGCTCTGAAGGGAAGAGGTCCCGGAGGCAGGCTCATCACAGCCGGGCCTGAGCAAGAAGAATACCTTCAGCCCGCAGGCAGATACAGCAGCCTTATTCTGCGGAAACCTGCAGCACCCAAGGCTGCCCGGCCGGAGCCGGTTCAGCAGTGGCCGGAGCCGGTTCCTCAGGAACGGGCTGCCCCGCCTACTTCCCAGTCTTTCCCCAAGGCAGCGGCCCCTGCTGCAAAAATGGATACTGCGGAGCTGAATCAGCTGGCTGAACGGGTCTATCAGGTGCTCGAAAAGAAAATGGCGATCCGCAAGGATCGGAGGGGGCTTAGATAATGGCGGAGAAAGCGAAGATTATTCCTCTGGATATGCCCGTTGGAGCCATTGAGGTGATGTTCAACCCCAATGAGTACACCGTTTCCTTCGAAGGGAAGTATACCGGGGAGAAGAACAACAAGCAATTTCAAATCACGGAAACCCCTGAACTCAAGGTTTCTTTATTCTATGACACTTATGAGAAGCGCACGGATGTGCGCAAGAAAACCAAGCTGCTAACCTCGCTGCTTGACCCCAAAGTAAGCGGGAAAAATACGAAAAAGCCGCCGGTGTGCCTGTTTGTCTGGGGCGGGTTCACCTACCGCGGCCTTCTCAGCAAGATCGAGCAGAAGTTCACGATGTTCATGGAGAACGGCACACCGGTCCGCTCTCTGCTCGATGTTACCTTTATCACAGAAGAGTCGGACAAAACCGTCGAAGACAACCGGGGTCTGAATGCCTGCCGGAAGCTGTGGGTGGTCAAAAGCGGGGACCGGCTGGATCTGATCGCCAATGAAGCGCTGAAGGAGCCGCTGGCGTGGCGCAGGATTGCCGAGCTGAACAAGATTGTCAATCCAATCGGCTTTCCTGGAAAAAACGATATCGGGAGGACCTTGGTCATCCCGGATTAAGGCGGGGATTGCATGGGCACCAGTGTAGCGAATTATAAGATTGAGCTGAATGGAAGCAAGCTGTCCGCAGAACTGGCTGCGGCGGTGGAGGGAGTTACGCTGGAAGATGAGATTAATCTGCCGGCTTTATTTTCCATTCAGATGAATATGGTCAATTCCGGGAGCGGCATGTGGCGGGGAACCGATCTCAAGAGCATCAAGCCGGGAGACAAGGTGAAGCTTTCACTTGGACTCGACAAGCTCCAGCCGATGATCAGCGGGGAGATTACCGCGCTTGATCTGAATTTTGGGGAGCATTCCGTGCTGGACATTCGCGGGTACGACCTGCTGCACAGGCTTCGCATGGGGACGAGAAGCAAAGCTTTTCTGAAGAAAAAGGACAGCGACATCGCTTCGGAGATCGCCAAAGAGCATGGACTGACCCCTGTGGTAGACGATACTGGAACCGTGTATCCCTACATATTCCAGAATAATCAGAGCAATTACGAGTTTCTGGTGGAACGGGCGGCCATGCTCGATTATGAGCTCTATGCGGATGACAAGAAGCTGTATTTCGTCAAGTCAAGGTCGGTGAAAGCCCCCGGTCTGCCGGAGCTGAGCTTCAAGAAGGATTTTGAACGGCTGAATCTGGAGCTGCGGGCGCTTACCCGGGGGAGCAAGGTGAAGGTAAAGGGCTGGGACGTGAAGGAGAAGAAGGAGCTGGAAGCCGAAGCGAAGACCGGAGACGAGACGACCAAGATGGGCGGGACAGAATCCGGCTTTTCTTTAAGCGCCAAAGCTATTGAGGAATCGCCGGTCGCCATCATGGCGGAGCATCTGCTCGATATGAGCGAGGCCAAAACATTGGCTTCCGCCGCCTACAACAGCCGCCTGCGCGACTTCATCGCCGGTGAGGGCATGTGCTGGGGAAATCCGCAGCTCCGGGCAGGCCAAACGGTGAAGCTGCTCGGCCTGGGCGAGCGCTTCAGCGGCATCTATTATATTGTATCCACGGTTCACAAGATTGACAGCAAGGGTTATACAACGACTTTTAGGGTAAAGAGGACTGGCCTATGAATGAGGGACCTGGAATTACCAATTTTGCCGACAGCATGATTAACGAGGGACGCATCTTCGGAGTGATGGTGGGAATTGTCATTAACAATGACTCCGCGAACCATGCGGATAAACCCGGACCCGGCCGGGTAAAGGTAAAGATCCCGCTGATGGGCATGCCGGAATCCAACTGGGCCCGGATGGCTTCATGGATGGCCGGGAAGGAGCGGGGGGCTTTTTGCCTGCCTGAGGTGGATGATGAGGTGCTGGTGGTTTTTGAGAATGGAGATGTCAACCGCCCCTATGTGATCGGGTCCTTGTGGAACGGAAAGGATACACCGCCGGAAACCAACAAAGACGGCAAAAACAATATCCGTATGTTCAAATCCCGCAGCGGACACATTCTGCAGTTTGCCGATACCGAGGGGAAAGAGAACATTACGCTTACTTCCGCCAAAGGTCATGTAATCCGGCTGGATGACAAAAGCGGCGCCGAGCAAATCCAGATCATGGATAAATCGGGGAAGAACAAAATCGTCATCGATTCCAAAGCGAATAAGCTGTCGGTCCTGTCCGGACAGGACATCGAAATATCCGCCCCCGGCGGGAAGCTGTCTCTCTCCGCGAAAACGATTGAAATGAAATCATCGGCGGACACCAGGATTGAAGCGTCGGCGGGGATGGAGGTCAAAGCAGCGGCCAGCATGACGATCAAAGGGGCTACGGTCAATATTAATTAGAGAGGAGCTTCATACATGGGACAGCCTGCCGCGAAAAAGGGCGACCGCATTCTGGCTACCGATACGCATATCGTGATGCTTCCTGCCGGTCCGGCGCCCGTTCCGACGCCGTTGCCCCATCCTTTTACGGGCATTCTGGACGGCGCGCTTAGCGCAAATGTCAAGATTATGGGGCAGCCGGCAGCTACAGTGGATTCCACGGCCACGAATACACCGGCACATGTTCCGCAGGGAGGCCCTTTTCAAAAGCCTCCAACCAATCAGGGGAAAATCATCGCCGGAAGCGCTAGCGTAAAAATCAACGGAAAAATGGCCGCCAGACACAGCGATCCGGCGCTGACATGCAATGATCCGGCCGATCTGCCGGTAGGCAAGGTGGTTGCGGCAGGAACGGTCTTAATAGGAGGCTGAATTATGGAAGTTGTAGATTTTTTGGGACGGGGCTGGAAATATCCCTTCGCTGTCCAAAGAGGGAGCATCAATTCTTCAGATGGAGAAGATTCCATCCGCGAATCTATCCTTCTGATTCTTTCAACCGCCCGCGGCGAACGGGTCATGCGCCCGGATTTCGGCTGCAGGCTGAACGAGCTGGTGTTCGCGCCTAATACGATGAGCACCGCTACGCTGCTGAGAAGCTTTATTGAAGAAGCGCTGCAGAACTGGGAGCCGCGGATCGAAGTGGACGATATTACCGTCACGCCGCGCTCCGACCAGTCTCAGCTGGAGGTGTCCATTGACTATTCAATCAGGGCCAGCAACAGCAAATATAATCTGGTCTATCCATTCTTCCTTGAAAGCGTGGGGAAATAATGCCAAACAAAGTGCCTACCATTGACAAGCGGAATCAGGAACAGCTGGTTCCGGAGCTAAGACGCTTAATCTACCAATACTGCAGCAGGGAATGGACGGATCTGACGGAGCTGGAAGCAGACAAGAAGGTGGATGCGCTGGTCCATATTTTTACCCAAATGATGGGCAAAGTCATCGGCCGGCTGAACCAGGCGCCCGAGAAAAATTTCATATCCTTTCTGAATCTGATCGGTATTCATCCGACTCCGCCCAGATCAGCCAAAGTACCGCTGCTCTTTAAGCAGAAGCCTGATGCGGACACCAGCAGCACGATTCCGGCAGGGACGCGGGTATCCGCCCAGCCCGAGAATCAGGCAGAGGTGATTTTTGAAACCGAAAAGGATTTGACGGTCATCCAGCCCCGGCTGGTCAGGGCCGTAAGCCTTGATCCCGAAGAAGACCAGTGGAGCAATCAGGATTATCTTTTTGCTGAGGAGCCTTCCGGACAAAGGGCCAAGTTGTTCAAAGGCGATTCGACGGTGGTCCACAGGCTGTACCTGGGCCATTCGGAGCTTCTCGGGTTCGAAGAAGCGGGCAGCCGCTTGTCGGTTTACTTCAACAAGCCGGAAGCAGCCCTGGCTCTGGCTGCGGATGCGCCAGGAGGGGCCGGGAGTCTGCCCGATATGGACTGGTTCTGCTTCGATGAAGAGGGGAATACCGTACAGCTGTCGCCGTCAATGACCGGGATTAAGGAGGATTCTGCCTGGAGGGCGGTGGTTCAGTTTGATCACCTGTCCGGGGTTCATGCGAAGACAATTGCCGGTTACGAGCAAGCGGAGCGTTTGCGGGAATGGTCCAATAAGTGGATATTTGCCGAGCTGAAGACACCCATAACCGCCGCTGATCTGATGCCGGATATCGAAGATATCCGCTTGGAGCTAAAGCTGGTGAGCCCGGTGCCGCTGATGCCGGATATGGCGGTCAACAACGGCACTTCGCTGGATATGGGCAAAGATTATTATCCTTTTGGAGACAAGCCCAAAGTGAACGACACCTTCTATATCGCGTGCAGCGAGGCCTTCTCCAAACCGGGCTCCCGGATAACGCTGAAGATTGAGCTGTCTGATCCGGAAATCAGCAAGCTGCCGGATACCCCTTATGTGAGACTCGGCTGGGAGTACTGGAACGGCAAGGAATGGCTCGGTATCGGCAGCCTGGAAGAGACGCTGGACGGAGAAGCTGCGGCTGCAGGCGGCAGTACGCGCAGCAGCGCCTGCCTTACCGGAAGTGGAATGCTCAGCTTCCAGTGTCCGGGGATCAAGCCGCTGACGCTGAACGGGGAAGAGCGCTACTGGATCCGTGCCCGCATCACCGGCGGGAATTATGGTGAGGAAGCGAAATATGAATACCAGGATGAAGAGGTCAAGCTTGGGGAGGGAAGCATCAAGGTAGCCCAGCTGAAGGTTACACAAGCAACCTATGCTCCCCCTTCCATCCGCAGGCTCAGCATTGCTTACAGCCATACGCTGGAGGGGCACCCGCAAACGGTGCTCACGGAGAACAATTTCAGCTTTGCGGACAAAACGGCTGCCTGCCTGGCGGAAGGGGAATATTTCAAACCCTTTTACCCTTGTGCAGAGCTTGAGCCTACGTTCTATCTGGGCTTTGACCGTGACATCAGCAACCTGCCGGTATCGCTCTTTTTTCCGTTAAACGGGGAACAGCTGAGGCGTCCGGTTGTGGCTTGGGAGTATTGGGACGGCAGAAGATGGCTGACGCTAAGTGTAAATGACGAGATCAGGGGCTTCACCCGGAGGGAGATTCTGCAGTTTGCCGTTCCAACGGATATCGCTAAACGCCCGCTGTTCGGAACAGAGCAGTATTGGATCCGCGCCCGGCTGGATGAGGGACGTTTTGAGATCTTTCCCCAGGTCGATGCTATCTTTGCGAATGCGGTATGGGCCCGCAACTCCAATTCGGTTGCCGGTGAGATCCCCGGCTCCAGCAACGGCGAAGAGAACCAGAGCTTCCAGTTATCCAAGACGCCTGTGCTGCCCGGACAGCGACTTCGGGTCCGGGAGGCGCCGGGGCAAGGCGAGTGGGTGCCGTGGGAGGAAGTTGACACTTTTTCCTTGTCTGCCTCGGACGGAAGGCACTATATGCTGGACAGAAGCAGCGGGACGATCATCTTCGGGGACGGAAGAAACGGCATGATCCCGCCGACCGGAACCGACAACATTGAGTGCGACTATAAGTATGGCGGCGGAGCAGCCGGCAATGTTGCCGCAGGAGCGGTCACCAAGATATGGGACAGCTTCAGCTGGCTGGATTCGGTGACTAATCCGGTGGCGGCGGACGGCGGCTTTGACCAGGAGGCGGCGGAGCAGGCTCAAATCCGCGGGCCGCATACGCTGAAAAGCTGGGACAGAGGCGTTACCGCCGAGGACATAGAATGGCTGGTGCGTGAGGCGATGCCCCAGATTGCCAAGGTGAAATGCCTTAGCGCCATGAACCGTGATCTGGAATTCGTTCCGGGCACAGCCACAATCATTGTGGTGCCGGAAACGGATGAGCCAAAGCCGGTCCCCAGCCAGGAATTGCTCAGTGAAATTGAAGCCTATCTGTGCGAACGGACCTCTGCGGCATTGGACACGAGCGACCCGGGAATTGAAGTGATTGGCCCGGATTACGTGCGGATCGGAGTGGAGGCCGCTGTAGCATTTACCTCCGTAGAACAGCGGAAGGTGGAGGAGGGACGGATTATTGACAACCTGAAGCAGTTTTTTCATCCCCTCTATGGCGGAGACAGGGCTGCGGGCTGGGAGCTGGGACAGAACCTGTATGTTTCCGAGGTCTATGCTGTGATCAAAAATACACCGGGTGTGGACTATGTATCCGGCATTGCCATCAAGGCTTCGGTGCAGTGCTTTACGGCAAGTCTTGAACCCCTGGAGAACGGGCCTTATAAACCTCTGGCTGCTTACCCGAAGTACAGTGCGGTCCGTTCTGACGACAACTCTATTCAATTTGCGCTTGCCGAGCGGGTAGAGGCCGGAAGCGAAGTGAAATCGCTGGTGCTTAAGGGGTTCAAGGAGAATGGAAAGATCAGGCTCCGCTACAGAACTTATGAGCCGGTTGAGCTGATCGTCGTATCGATCGACGGGGACATCCTGGAATGTCAGACTCTGGACGGGCAACCGCTGGAGCACAGCTATCCTGAAGGCAGCGACCTTGAATTCGACATCACCGATGACTTAACAGTCCGCACCTATATACTTAACGGGCTGGCTTCAGGTGCTGAATCGTTTTTTGTGAAAATCGCCGTCTTTGAGCCGAAGGATATTGTCTTCTTAAGCAAGACTGATGAGTATGTCAACACCACCCCCCTCAAGATTCGCAGCATCCACTCTGATAACATTTTCCTTGAAGAGGATGAGCTGATCTATGGCGGGACGCATCTGATCAACAAACCGGAAGAGCACATCTTCCCGTATCTTCTGGATAAGAACACAGGCCTGCTGCATGATTTGACCGGAACCACGGAAGACTGCAGGCTTGGAGCCATCCTTAAGGAGGAGCGGAAGTTTCTGACCGGCCTTAAGGAGGCGCCAGGGACAGCGGCACGGTGCCGCTATTGTTTTCCGGAGGAGCAGCCATAAGAAAATGACCTGTATAGGTTGAGCTTAAAGCTTATACAACAAAGGAGGAAGAACCCATGCCGCTTCCAGTACCCAACCTGGACGATCTTGGCTTTGATGAGCTAGTGGCGGATGCCAAAACGCTGATCCCGCTCTACGATCCGGATTGGACGAATTATAATCCCTCCGACCCCGGCATCACACTGATTGAGCTGTTTGCATGGTTCAGCGAAATGGTTCTCTACCGGATTGACCAGGTGACGGAAGAGAGCCAACTGCAGTTTCTCAAGCTGCTGGGTGTTGCCCTGGCAGAAGGGGAGGAGCTGACAAGCGGGATACGGCGCGGGGTGAAGCAGTTTTCGGAGTGCTACAGAGCCGTAACGGCAGCGGATTTTCAGCTGTTGGCCAAGCAGAGCCTGCTGGATATTCCGGGCATTCTGGACACCTATCCCGATCTTGCGGTGCGCACTCTCTGTCTGATCAATACAGATATGGAGAACGGCACCGGAGTGAACAAAGAAGCTTTCGGGCATGTCTCTGTGGTATTGATTCTCCAGACGGATAATCAGAAGGATCTGCTGCGAGAAATGACACAGATCAAGCAGAGCGTCAAAGCTTATCTGGACGCCCGCAAGCTGCTGACCACGCGTGTCCATGTGGTCGAGCCCGATTACCGGGATATTGTGATCGAGATGACAGTGTCCGCCAAGGACAAAAGTATCGGCAGCACGGTTATCGACAGTATTACACGTTTCCTAGATCCGGTAAGCGGGGGAGAGGAAGGCCTGGGCTGGCTTCCGGGCAGAAAGCTGTATGCCTCTGATCTGTACCATCTCGTAGAAGGCATATCCGGGATCGATCATGTTACGAGTGTGGCGCTGGATTCCCCCGACCTGCTGCCGTTCCAGTTATTTAAACTGAAGGACCTGAAAGTTGAGGTGGAATCGTGAGCAGCCAGAACGATTATAGCTATGTGCAGTACCTTCCCAGAGTATTTCAGCAGAAAGCAGGGGAATCGGACGAACAATTTTTTCTGGGCCGGTTCCTGAAGGCCTTTGAAGCCATGCTCTCCGGTAAAACAGGAGCGGCCGGGGAAGAGTCGGTCGGGATTGAAGCACTGCTGGATGGACTGCATCAGTATTTTGATCCCGGCAGGGCCCCCTCCCAGTTTCTGCCCTGGCTCGCAGGCTGGGTAGGCCTGGAGCTGGAAGAAGGCCTCGAATATGACGGGGAACAGGATAACCGGGACCGTGCGCTTGCCCCTATGCAGATTCTCCCGCTTCCTGCGGCCCGCAGCACCGTCAACCGCAATCTGATCAGCAGCATTGTCCGGCTCTACAAAAAACGCGGAACGCTGGACGGGCTGGCGGAATATTTGCAGGTCTATGCAGGGGAAGAGGCCGCCATTCAGATCAATGATTACGAAGAGCCTGTCCGCTGCGGCATCGGGCAGCGTGTAGGAATCAATACCATGGTGGGGGCGGCGGAGCCGAGCTATTTCTCCGTTCATGTCATCCTTCCCGCGTACAGCCGGAGCATCCTGCAGAACAAAGTGCAAATTCTGCAAGAGGTGATCCGTAAGGAAAAACCTTTTTACACCAATTCCAGCTTGAATATTGAAGTTCCGAAAATGTGCCTGGGGGTGTACGGGCGTGTTGGAATGGAGACCTTGCTCGGGGGTATGACAGAGAATTAGAAGATAGAGAACGGAGGCAAGTAAATCATGGGAAAAGAATTTGCAAGAATGCGTTACTTTGACGGGCTCTTCCTGAATGCGGAGGATTACAAGCTGGACCAGAATTTCTACCTGCGTTTGCAGCGGCTGCATAACCGTTACCTGCATACCTGGGGCATTGTCTGCGGGCTGA
Source organism: Paenibacillus riograndensis SBR5 (assembly GCF_000981585.1). NCBI lineage: Bacteria > Bacillati > Bacillota > Bacilli > Caryophanales > Paenibacillaceae > Paenibacillus > Paenibacillus riograndensis. The sequence continues at coordinate 4,948,106 of NZ_LN831776.1, read as the reverse complement.
AGGTGCTCCCTGTGCTGGATCCGGGTGAATACATGAAGGTAAAGGTAGCCGAAGGGCTGGCTTTGAATCAGGTAGTGATTGAAGATGCTGCGACGAAGAAGAAAGAGAGCATCAGCCAGGAAATCCTCATCTATGAGGGACATCCTGACAATCCGGTGGATCTGTCCGAATATAACGCCAACGAGACCATCTATATTTGGGTCAGTTATGAAGAGATGGAGACTGACCGCAATATTGAGCGGGGCCAGGGAGAGAAGATTCACATCTGGGAGCGGGGGCGGATCAGCCACGGTACCAAGAAGCCTGACAGCTCTGAGCATATCGTTCTGGCCCGGATTGTCCCGCGCAAGGAAAGCAATGGAATCGTTATCGACAGCGCATGTATTTTCGACTACGACAGTGACGTTGCCCGTACGCCGCTCCGGACCTACGCAGGTGCAGCGGGCAAAAAGATGGTTACAGAGAAGCTGATTATCAAAGCAAAGAGCGAAGACAGCATCGACAATATGGAGCTGAATGAAGCGACGCTGGCTGGCATGCCTGCGGTATATACGCTCCAGGAAGGAAAGGTGCTGGAGGTCAGCGCACCGGAGACGCGTTTTACCGGGGCGCTTAACATCGCCGGAGATTTAACGCTCCAGGGTGAGCTTATTCTGCAGAGCAAGGATAAATCGCAAAGTGAAATGCGGATTATGAACAGCTTCGTAGAGGTCAACAGTCCCAACACGGATGATCCGGATTATGAGTTTCCGGGACCGCGGGATGGCGGGCTTGAGGTCTACCGGGGCGACGGAGGCATCCATGATGCCCGGATTGTATGGGTGGAGGCCGATCAATGCTTCAAGGCCGGACTTGGCACCGATCTCAAAAAAATTGCCTACGGCAACGAGTGGGACAGCCTGATCAAATATGAGTTCGCCGACCTGCTGCACAGACACAGCAAGCTGTCATCATCGGGCGGATCGTCGTTTGGCTTCAACAGCTCCGGCAAGCTGTTCAGCGATGCGGATCTGGCGCTCAAGGACGGGACAACCTTCTGGCTTAAGGGGACGAACCCGGACACGATTGACAGCTCGCATGGTCTCGGCTGGTTCGGAGCCGGCAAGCCTTTTGCCGCATCTGAAGTGGACGGGCCTGTATTATTCGGGAACAGCGGCGGGGTTCTGGGCACTAGAACGGCCAACAGCGACGGGTCCCGGACCGACCGGCCGGTCCTCTCCTGGAACAAGGCCGGCTATGTCGGAATCGGCCCCCGGAAGGCGCTGGAGGATTCCCTGGACATCGACGGCAGCCTGCGTATCCTCAGCGGCAGGAATCCTGTCCGCTTCACCTCTGTGTGGTCGGGATTTCCGGACAATCAGATTAACGGCGCAGAGATCAGCAATGATATCACCAATCACAAAGCACTGATGATTGTAGGCAACCAGTCAGCCGGACAGGGAAGAAAGGTTGCGATCTGGGACCGCCTCGATGTGAACGGATTTCTGTACGTGAACGGTGTTATGCAGGCTGCCCAGGAAATCATTCCAAGTGCAGGCAAAGGCGAGCACAACGGCATCATCTTCCCGGCGAACCCGGGCGGCGGCGGATCAGACCTGGCGTGGATCAAATATTATCCCCGCAGCGGCGAGGATTGCACGCTGGAGATCGGCACCTCTAATGATGCCAATGACCACATCTCGCTGAATGCCTCCGGCAATGTAGGCGTCGGAACGCTGACCCCGGCAGATAAGCTGGATGTGGCCGGGGAGCTGCGAGTCCTGAGCGGCAAGAATCCGATCCGCTTCACCTCGGCCTGGTCGGGATTCCCGGATCAGGCTCATAATCAGGCGGAGATCAGCAATGATACCACCACTTACAAATCCTTGATGCTGATCGGCAACTCGTCCTCCCCGGACGGCAAACGGAAGGTTGCGGTCTGGGATCAGCTGGATGTGAACGGATTCCTGCAGGTGAACGGAAGCGCCCGCATTGCAGGGGATCTGCAGATCACAGGAAGCATCAAGACCGATGTGTTCAACTTTGACGGAAGATTTAAAAAGCTGGATGTAGCAGATAATTTTGCGGCGTATGTACGCTGTGCCGACTTCTACATCGGCTATTCCGGACGCCGTGGAGCTCCCGGCAGAGCCCTGGTCGATAATGGAAACCACCTGGTGCTCAATTACGGCAATGATTGGTCGTACGCCTCGGTTCACAGCAGCCTTGAAGTGAAAAATGCCCTGATCCCCAGTGCGGGCAGCGGCAATAACGGGATTATCTTCCCTTCCGATCCCGGCGGCGGCAGCGGCGACTCGGCTTGGATCAAGTTCTACCCGACCAGCGGGGAAAACTGCGTGCTGGATATCGGTGTATCCAATGATGCCGGGGACCGCATTTATCTTCATGCCAGCGGCGGTGTCTATGCCAACGGCAGCATGTACTGGTGGTCCTCACGCGAGCTGAAGGACAACATCGCCGATATTCCCGTCAAAGAAGCGAAGCAGCTGCTCGACGGGCTGAACCCGGTTTCTTTTAAATACAAAGGAAGTACGAAGGAAAAAACGCTTGGTTTTATCGCTGAAGAGGTGCCGGCGGTTCTGGCCGACCCTGACCAGCGGGCCATCAGCGGGATGGATATCATCGCCGTTCTGACCAGTGTGGTGAAAGACCAGCAGAAGGCTATAACCAGAATGCAAAAACAAATCGCAACCCTGCAGGGTGCCTAAAAATTGGAGGATGAAATGATGAAGGAACAACTGGAAGCGCGCATGAATGAACTGAAGGCAGAACTCGAATCCGGCCGGCAAATGATGCAGGAGCTGGATGAGAAACGCAGCAATCTGGGGTATGCCATGACACGGATCAGCGGGGCCATCCAGGTGCTGGAGGAATTGTCTGCCGGCGAAGAGGAGTCCGTTCAAGACTGAATAAGCTGTAACTATGAAAGCCGGGAGGAGTGGGATTGTGCCAAAGGATATGAAACGCATGAATTATTTCAACGGGCTGCTGCTTAAGGAAGAGGACTTAACACTGGATCAGAATTATCATAAGCGCGCACGCGGGCTGCATAACCGTTATTTCCATAATTGGGGTGTCGTCACCGGGCTTAAGGTCAATCCAAAAGAGCTGACCCAAGTAGAGATTGATCCGGGGTTTGCCCTGAACCGGATCACGGACCCGGACAACAATGAAGAGATCAGCCAGGAAATTCTGGTCAGTGACACCCATCCGAAGCGGGTGCTGGATCTGTCCGGATACAGCACCTCGGATCAGATCTATATTTCAGTCAGCTACATGGAAGAGCTGGCAGACCCCGACCTGCTCAAGGGGGGCGGGGAAAATATTCATGTGTGGGAAAAAGCGGATATCAAGGCCAGCTCCCTGAAGCCTAAGGATGTGCGCAAGGACATCCTGTTAGGCCGTGTAACCCTGAAGCATAATCAGGACGGAGCGCTTAGCATCGACCAGATTTATGATACTGACGTGGACGGAACGCAACTTGTAACCAGAGCCATAGGCGGAGAAACGCTTAAGGCTGACAAAATTATTGTCGGATCCAAGGAAGATCCGGACCAGCCCTTTTTGAGCAACTCCGTTAAAGAGGATGGAAAAGAGGGAAACAAGCTCAATGTTCACGCAGCCTTGACTGAATTTACGGGCAATCTGAGAACCGGTGCGATCAGCTCCTACGGAGCCTTGGATGTAAACGGCGAGCTTGCTGTCACTGCCGGCAGTGAACAGGTGTTCAAGGTTAATGATTCCGGGGACGTGGATATGTCGGGTTCCGTTGCCGTAGCCGGATCTTTCTCTGCCAAAAGCGGGATTGAAGTCAGCGGAGGCATGGCTGTACTGGATGTGCCTCAGGTCATGGTGGGCGGAAATATGGTTACGCTCAACAAAAATGCCAGTAAGGAGAACAATAGCGGCTTTGAAGTCATCCGCAAGGACGAGCCCAGCGCCAAGCTGCTGTGGGATGAAAAGAGCAAAGGGTGGATGATTGGAACCGATGTGAAGGAGGGGGACGCGGCCAGCGGCATGTTCCATGTCGCCTATGGAGCAGAGTGGGAGCAGCTGCATGGCGGCTCGCTTGCCGATGGCCTGCATTCCCACAGTCAGCTGCATTCGGCGGACGGGAAGCCGGCTCTCCGCACCGATGCGCAGGGCAACATCCAGATCGACCAGACACTGACCGTGTCAGGGAGCCTGGTGTCCAAGCAGGACGGGCTGGAGGTCTTCCGGGGAGAGACACTGCCTAATGCCAAGATTGCCTGGAACGAGACGGCGAAGTCCTGGCAGATCGGCACGGCAAACGGAGACATGACGGATATCCCGGACGGGAAGCAGTGGGAAGAGCTGACCGGCGGAACCGGCAACGCGGATGCCCTGCATACCCACAGACAATTCCATAATGAGGATAAAAGCCTGCTGGCCCTGGAAATTGGTGCTGACGGAAATGTAAATATTCCGCATGAACTGATGGTCGGCGAGACGCTTACGGTCAACAAGCTGATTGTCAGGGAAGAAGAGGTAGTCGTCAAGAAAGTGGAGCAGGAGGTGGCGGACAGTTTCCTGACCGTGAACAAGGCAGACAATGATGCAGTGCTTGGCAGCAAGGGGGGCCTGGACGTATACCGGGGCATAAAGAATCCAAAAGCCCGTATGGAATGGAATGAGGCGGAGCGCAAGTGGAAAATCGGACTCGAAGGCAGCATGTCCGACATTCCGTATGGAACCAAATGGGATTCGCTGACGAACGGCTCACTGGCCGATGCGGCCCACAAGCACAGTGCGCTCAGCACACCGTCAGGGGGAACGATCCTCTCCGCCGATGAACATGGGAAGGTGTCTGCTTCCGGGAGTCTGGAGATTGGCGGAACCCTGAAGGGCCAGGGCAATTCTGAGCTCAAGGCTGATCTGAATGTGGGCGGCTCTGCTACCATCGAGGGCAACCTGACGGTAAAGGGCAAGACCACCTATGTGGACAAAGTAGATCTGGTTGTCGCCAGCAACCGGATTGAGCTGAACAAATCCGAAAGCAACGGCTCCATCTTGAACCAGAGCAGCATTGACGTCTACCGGGGGAAGCAGAAACCGAGCGCCAGGCTGGTCTGGAGCGAAACGGACGGCAGATGGAAGCTGGGGCTGGGAGATGAGCTGTCCAATATTGCGTACGGCAGCAATTGGGATGCGCTGACCGGAGGCGTGAGCTCGGATGCGGATGGCCTGCACCGGCATAATTCTCTAAGTGACAGCAAGGGCAACACTGTAATCCAGGCAACTGCCAAGGGCGATATTGAGATTACGAACAGCGCGGAGGTACAGGGAACACTTACGGTCGACAACGGTGCGGATATCAGCGGCGGGCTGGCGGTGCAAGGTCAGCTTAAGGTCGACGGCAACCTGATTGTCAAAGGTACCACGACTACTGTTGAGCGTGAAGACCTGGTCGTTACCAATAATGTGATCGAGATTAACAAGTTCAAAGGCGGGACGCCGCCCGCGAATGAGAGCGGGATTGAGGTCTACCGGGGGGAATCGCAGCCTGCCGCCAGAATTATCTGGAACGAGAGTGAACGCAAATGGAAGGTTGGCACAGGCAGCGCTCTGGAAAATATCGCAAGCGGCAGCTCCTGGGACAAGCTGACGCAAATGGCGAGTGCGGATTCCCTGCACACCCACAGTCAGATCTACAATCCGCAGACCGATATACTGGCACTAAGCGCCAGTGCCGAGGGGGATGTAGATGTCCATCATGATCTGACCGTCGGCAGCAATCTTACAGTGGCCGGAGATCTGGAAGTCCGGGGGACTTCTGCCAGCATCACTACGGACGAGCTGGACATCGGCAGTCCATGGGTCACGATCAATAAGGATGGCGGTGAGGTCTCTTCACTTTCGGGCGGCGGATTGGAAATCTACCGGGGACCCAACCAGCCTGCTGCCAAGATTACCTGGGACGAGACTAAGGATGAGTGGCAGCTTGCAACGCCTACAGAACCCGCCGCAATGGTTGTAGATACATCAGGTAATGTCAATGTACCCGGTGGACTGAAGGCTGCCAACGCCAGTGTCCTTGGTGCGGTGACCGCTGCCAGTGCAGCTATTGCCGGAACGGTGACCGTTGGTGATGGTCTTGAAGTACTCCAGGGAACGGAGACGAGTGCACAGATCAAATGGGCGAAGGACCGCTGGAAGCTGGGGACCGCAGGCAAAACTGTACTCAGCCTGACCCGCAGCGGCAAAGTGGGTGTGGGCACAGATAATCCTACTGAAGTTCTGGATGTGGCCGGCAAGGCTGTTTTCCGGACAGAGGCGGAAATCGCCGGAGCAGCAACGTTTTCGGGCAAGGTCACTGCCCATGGCGAAGCGACATTCGAAGGAGATGCTGCATTTAACAAGGCGATTCATGCGGCAGATCTTGCGGTAAGCAAAAATGCAGTCGTGGCCGGCAATGTTGTCGCAGGCGGCTTCGAGGCCCCGCGCGGGCTGGACAGCAGCGGCAAGGAACTGCCGAATGCGCGGATCGTCTGGAACAACGTGCAGAAGGCCTGGTTCTATGGCGACGGAGTTACGCTCTCGGAATTCGGCACGGGCAAAGGCGGCCAGAACAAGCTCTACAACGCGCTTGGTGATACCATTGCCCTGTTCGCGGATTCGGAAGGCAGAGTAGGGATCGGAACCAATACCCCGCTGGCACTTATGGATGTCAAGATTAAGGGGGGGCTCACGGCTTTCAGCGTAACCGGAGCAGGAAATGTCGGTATCGGGACCTATGATCCGAAATCAAAGCTCGATGTGCAGGGCGACACAGCGGTTGCGGGAACCCTCACAGCGGTTAATGCCGTTATCTCCAAGGATCTGACCGTAACTGGCAATCTGACTGTGAACGGCGATACAGTGATGATCAATGCAGCTACCCTGGAAGTTGAAGACAACATTATTAGAGTGAACAAGTATGCACCCCAAGCAACGCCGGTTGTCAAAAATGCGGGACTGGAGGTATTCCGCGGCGGGACCGCGCTCCCGGCCCAACTGATCTGGGATGAAACTGCCGATGAATGGCAGGCCGGTGTCCCGAACGCACTGAAGGCTATTGAGTTCAAAGGCCATACCCATCCGGAGTTCGCCGAATTGTCCGGCGCATTTACCGTAGTTTCCGGAAATGTCGGGATCGGCACCCCAGCGCCGGCCGCCAAGCTGGATGTCAACGGCAATGTGGCCGTTTCCGGCAAGCTGACCGCCGTAGACGCCGCTGCCAGCGGGACATTAACGGCCAAGGATGCAACGGTCAGCGGTGCATTGACGGCGAAGGATGCAACGGTCAGCGGTGTATTGACCGCGAAGGATGCAGCCATCAGCGGCAGCCTTACCCTCGGCCAGGGCATTGCCGTGGACAGGGGAGCCGACCCGAAAGCGCAGCTTCTCTGGGACGAATCCACAGATGCCTGGCAGGCTGGGGTAGCCGGAAGTATGAAGCAGCTTTCGTACAGCGGCCACACCCATCCGGAGCTGACGGCTCTGACCGGTGTGCTGAAGATAGCCTCCGGGAATCTCGGGATTGGCACCGTAGCGCCAACCGCCAAGCTGGATGTGAACGGCAATGCGGTAGTCTCAGGTAAAATGACCGTTGTTGACACAGCCATCAGCGGTACTTTAACCGCCAAAGACGCAACCGTCAGCGGCAGTCTTACACTCAGCCAGGGCATTGCCGTGGAGCGGGGAACCGATCCGAAAGCACAAATTCTGTGGAACGAAGCGCTGGATGAGTGGCAGGTTGGCGTAGCAGGCAGCCTGAAGCAGCTTGCCTACAGCGGCCATACGCACCAGGAGCTTACAGACCTGAGCGCAGTGCTGAAGATCGCTTCCGGTAATCTCGGGATTGGCACCGCCACACCCGCTGCCAAGCTCGATGTGAACGGCAATGCGGCAGTATCCGGGAAGCTGACGGTGGCCGACGCCGCAGTCAGCGGCACATTGACAGCAAAGGACGCAGCACTAACCGGAGTGCTGACCGTGAAGGATGTGTCGCTAAGTGGAACATTGACGGTTCCAAATGCAACAGTGTCCGCCACGCTGACAGCGAAAGACGCTGCGGTTAGCAATAAACTGACCGCCAAGGACGCTGTCATCAGCGGCAGTCTGGCGGTTAGCCAAGGCATTGAAGTCGGCCGCGGAACGGACAAAAAGGCCCGGATCGCCTGGGACACAGCTAACAATGTATGGCAAGCCGGAATCGAAGACAATTTGCAGACCTTAGTCTGCAAGGATCACGTTTATGATGAGCTGATTCAGGTAGCGGGCGCGGTGACCGTGGACTCCAGCAGCAATGTAGGGATCGGCAAAACCCCAACCGACGATTACAAGCTGGATGTGAACGGCAACCTGCGGGCGACCAATTTCGCCCAGACCTCTTCCAGAACCTTCAAGGAGAACATCGCCAGCCTTCCGGTGAAAAAAGCCCTGGAGCTGCTGAACAAACTGAAGCCTGTTACCTTTAACTACAAAGCGGAAAATGCCAAGAAACAGAATATCGGCTTCATCGCCGAGGACGTTCCGCAAATCTTCTCGACCACGGATCACAAGTCCGTTGTTCTGATGGATATCATCGCTGTGCTGACTACTGTTGTGCAGAAGCAGCAGAAGGAAGCCCAGGATATGCGGAAGCAGGTTAATGAACTTCAGGTTCAGGTAAAAGCCCTCGCAGGCGCATAACCTATAGGCGCTTGTAAGAGACAGATTAAGCAGCTCCATCAGCTATAGTGCTGTGGGGCTGCTTTGTTTTTTTATATTAAATAAGCACCCAGCCTACTAAGCGAAAAATACCTTTGAATTACGCACAGGCAGGCAAAATGGCGAAATGAGAGGTATAAGTACCTTTGAATTAGGCCCAGGTAGGTAAAATAGCGAAATGAGAGGTAAAAATACCTTTGAATTATGAGCAGGCAGGCTTCTCATAATATTCTCTCCAGCTAATCAGCCCTGGACTGCCATTTTGCAAAGTTTAAGTGTAGAATGGTCAGTAGATGAACGCCGCAGGAGGAACAGGGATGTCAAAAGAGTATTCGCGCACCTATATTGAGAGTGTAAAGCTGGAGCTGCTGAACAGGCTTGGCCTGAAGCAGGTCTATTATAAGGGTCAGGCAGGCGATGATTTACTCTATGAAGCCACGGGTTTTGACAAAAAGACCCAGCACAGATTCTGCGTCAGAACCAGAACCGGGACCGTTGACGAATTCGTGGCCGGGAAATGGATGAAGGTCCGCAGCTTTGAGATCAAGAGCAAAGAGCAATAAGACCTGGATATCCGAAAACAACAAAGCCGCCTAACCCCCGATTGAAGGGGACAGGTGGCTTTTCTATTCTGCAATCTACATAGAGAAATCGTTGCCGAGGTACACGTTCGGCGCAGTCAGATACAGCTCACGGACCACTACATTCTGCGGCTGCTGCAGCGCGTAGACTACGGCTCTTGCTATATCATCGCCGCTCAAAAAGGTTTGGCCCATGGCCCCGCTAATCCGTGCAATCAGCTCTTCCGGCAGGTGGTCCCCCTGCTTGTATTCGACCTCCATCCCCAGCTTGCGGGCAAGCTGTACAACTGCCTCCGGTTCAAGGTTCCGTCCGAAGTTAGTGGCTACAGCACCGGGAAGAATCGTTGTTATCTGAATCGGCTCTTGGGCCAGCTCACGAGTTAAGGCTTGTCCGATTGCATTTACCATGTGTTTGGTGGCGCTGTAGAAATCCCTTCCCGGTTCGTAGGCGTTGCCTGAGGAAATATTAATAATATGGCCTGGGGCGCCGCCCTCATTCAGCCGCATGGCCTGGACAGCTGCCTGCGAGCCGGCCAGAAGCGCCACGATGTTGACATCGATCATCTCCCGCCAGTCCTCCACCTTCGTATCGACAATATTCCCATGGATATGCAGGCCGGCATTGTTGACCATGATATCCAAATGACCGGTCTGCGTCCGGGTTTGGCGGATAAAATCCTGCAGCCTGCCGGTATCCCGGAGATCAAATGCGCTGCAGGTGGCTTGACCGCCTGCCAGTTCAATTTGCGACTTCACCTCTTCCAGTTGTTCCCGGCTTCTTCCGGTGATGAAGACATGCACACCTTGTGCTGCGAGCCGGGTGGCGATGGCGCGTCCAATGCCGCTGGATGCACCTGTAATGACGGCTGTTTTATGATTTAACATGCTGTTTCCTCCTTTGTGTAATGAACAATGTGTTGATTTATGAACCATGTGTTTATTATAATCAGGGTAATATACACTTACAATAATCACTATTTTGAATAGTGTTCATTAAGGTTGGAGTGGAGAAATGGAGGGGCTTTTATGGAAAAAGCCGCTGATCTGCGGGTGATCCGCACCAAGAAACTGATCGATGAAGCGTTCCTGTCACTTGTTGAGGAGAAAGGGCTGGAAGGTGTGAATGTTAGAAGTCTGACCTCCAAAGCAGGGATTAACCGCGGCACCTTCTATCTGCATTATCAGGATATTTATGATCTGATGGAGAAGATGGAGGATCAGATTATCGAAGAGATGAACGCTCTGCCAGCCCGGACCATACCTGAACAGCTGCTTGGCAGCGGGAGTGTAGAAGAGCCTTTTCCCTCGATTGTGGAATTTATCCGCTTTATGAACGGGCGGCACCGGTTTTTTGCTATTTTTTTCGCCCAGGAGGGCACCTCATTTGGAAAAAGACTAAGAACACTGATTCACAGCCGCATGTATGAGAAGCTTCCCCGGCAGGCCTTTAATCCGGATGCCTTGGCGGTCCCGGACGATTATATTGTCGCTTATTTCAGCTCAGCGCATTTCGGAGTCATCCGGCACTGGTTTGAATCGGGAAGAACACTCCCCCCGGAGCAGGTGGCGCTGATCTTAACCCGCCTCGTCCGCGACGGCCCGCTGCTGACCGCGCTGAACCGTAAGCCGGAGCAGCCGGAGAAGTGAATTCCCTGCACCAGTACAGGATAATCGCCTCTATTTATCTGGAATAATATTCATAAAAATAAGTTGACTGAATCAACTTATCGGAGTATAACATAGTTGACTGGATCAACCATGGAGGCGGTAAAATGGAGCTTTTAACACTCGCAAGAAATGTAGGAATACTCCACAGGCAAACTCAGACGTATATTGCGGCTATTGGCAGCGCACTGGATATCAGCTTCTCGGAGTGTATCCTTCTGATGAACATTTACGGCAATGAGGGTATCACTCAGGAGGAACTGTCCGCTCTGTTGTTTATAGATAAGGCGGCAACGGCTAGATCGCTTCAATCTCTTGAGAAGAAGGGGGTGATCAGGCGGGAGACGAAAAATGAGGATAGAAGAGCCAAGAAACTTTTTGTTACGGATAAAGGAACAGAATTTCAAGCGTATTTCTTCAACCGTCTGGAAGCATGGGAGAAGGTTACAACCGGAGGAATGGATGAAGAGGCAAAGGACCAGGTCTTCAAGGGGCTGCAGAGGATGGCGGAGCAATCCATGCGGGCAGACCTAAGTGACTGTCAACAATCCAAGGAAGAAGGCCATAAGTATGCCACTCAACCCAAAACTGAATAAATTGCTGGAGACTGATTTTGCACAAATTTATACATTGCCTCTGGAGCAGCAGAGAGAATGGTACGCTCACAGCTGGGATGATTGCAAAGGAAGTGCTGTAGAAGTTGGTACAGTACAAGATTTTACCGTCACCACTTCTGTCAGGGATACCCGGATACGAGTCTATTCCCCCCAAGGCGATGGCCCTTTCCCTGCTTTCATTTGGATTCATGGAGGCGGCTTTGTGTTTGGAAATATTGAAGTCTATGACCCGATCTGCCGCAGGATAACGGATACTGTGAAGTGTACAGTAATTTCCATCGAATACGGCCTGGCGCCGGAGCATAAGTTCCCCCAGCCAGTGGCAGAGTGCTACCAGACTGTAAGCTGGATATTCGGGCATGCAGAACGCTTGAACCTTTCCGCTAACCGCATCGCTATTGGGGGCGACAGTGTGGGCGGGACTCTTGCAGCGGTCATCTGCCAGCTCTCCCGGGATACAGGAGAATTCAAGCTTGTGTATCAGGTCATCATTAACGCAATGCTGGATTTGCTGGGAGTCACAGAACCTAAATCGCGCGTAGAGAATGCGGAAGGCTATAGACTGACCACCAAAGGCATCGAATGGTTTGTGTCCCAGTACTTGAATGAAGCAAGCGAGGCCCGGAGCCCTCTGGCTTCACCGCTGCTTGCTGAGTATCTTGGAGAGCTTCCTTCCGCTTGCATAATTACCTCAGAATATGATCCGTTGAGAGATGAAGGGGAGATGTATGCGCAGCGGCTCATTGCGGCAGGAGTTGATGTTTGTTTAAAAAGATACAACGGGGTCATTCATGGTTTTTTTAACATGCAGGAGACCTTGGAGGAAGCGCAGGATGCCCTGGCGCTGGTCTGTGCGATGCTGGCGGAAGCCTTCGGGAAGGAGCTGCAATGATGGCTAGTATCCAGGAATGGCGGGCAAATAAAATCGACCTTCACAGCCATTATCTGCCTTCAGCCTACAGAGAGGCATTGCTGAAACATGCCGGACCCAATCCCGATGGTTTTCCAACTCCCGTCTGGCATGCGGACCTTCATTTGGAGGCGATGGAGCAATTGGGGATTGCGGTCTCGCTATTGTCTCTGTCTTCTCCCCATATTCATTGGGGAGACAGAGAAGCTGCCAGAGAACTGGCCCGTAGGGTAAACGAGGACGGTGCGGAGCTTGTGCGGAAGTATCCCGGGAAGTTTGGCTTGCTGGCCTCATTGCCTGTGCCGGAGATTTCCGATTCCATTGTAGAGATTAAATACGCTATGGATGTGCTGCATGCTGACGGTTTTACACTGCCTACCCATGCGCTGGGAGTATATCTGGGCAATCCCTGCCTGCATGATATCTTTGCCGAGCTGAACACACGTAAAGCCATTGTCGCACTTCATCCCAATAGACCCGCTCTCGTCCCGGAGCATGTTCTGGAAAGATTGCCTGCCCCGATGATGGAGTTTTTCTTCGATACGACCCGCACAGTAATGAACCTTATCTTCACGGGGACCTTTAGCCGCTTTCCCGACATCACTTTCATTATCCCGCATGCTGGTGCGTTCCTGCCGGTACTTGCCGACCGGATTGCACCGGCGCTGCATATGATGCCTTCGATATTCGGTGAGCACACGGAGGATGCCGGGGTGGATATCTACACCTCACTAAAAGGACTCTATTATGACATAGCCGGCGCTTGTCTGCCCAGACAGCTGGATAATCTGCTGCAATTGATTGGGACGGACCATCTCTTGTATGGCAGCGACTACCCGTATACCCCGGCTGATGCCTGCAAATCTTTAGCGGACGGTCTGGAGGGGACTAACCTGCTGACGGATGAAGCGCGTTGTCAAATCTATGGTGAGAATGCGTTGCGTTTGTTTCCAGGGCTGTAACGGCTTCTTCTGAGATTACGGCTTGTTTTGCATGTACCCGCTTTGATCATAGGATCAAGGCGTTTTTTTATTGTATGGGGCGTGCCCAGAAAGCACGTATCTTCTAGCCGGTGAAAGTCCGGTCACGGGAGGGGCCAAGCCCCCGTGTAGCTGGGATGCCTGCGTACGGCGAAATCTGTGCGTAGAAGCGCATCGACAAAAGTCCGGTCAGAGACAGGGCGAGCAACCTGCTAGGCCGTAACATGAAGTGAATCCTGCCGCGTCGTCACAAAGGCCCCGCAAGGGGGGAGAGAGGAAGTCGAGCCTCGCCTATACGGGTGAAGACCACGGAAGCTGCAGAGAACTTGGAACGGCAGTGAAGAATCCTCCGGCGTATGGGGATCGGCATGGAAGGAAAGAAGACGCAGTGAACTGGGGAGACCCTCCCCCACACGGGAGGAATTTTTTTTTTAGAAACCCGTAAAGAGACGCTCTATAAGTCCAAAAGATGAAATGAACCGTCTGTGGGAAGGGAGTCCGAGGGGCTCATAATACCGAAGAACCTAAGGACAACATAACCTTAGGGAGGGAAGGAGCCCTGCTTTGTTTATGCTTTTGGAGGAGGTACGAGTGAGTGAATGCCAAAGGGCTAACGACACCAAAGGAAAAAGTTCAAGAACTCCAAGAAAAGCTAGGTCATGCGGCCAAGGAGAACAAGAAGCGTAAATTTCATGCGCTGTATGACAAGGTCTACCGCCCGGATGTGCTGTGTGAAGCCTGGAAACGGGTGAAAGCGAATAAGGGAGCAGCAGGAGTAGATGCCGTGACGCTCGCAGACATCGAGGAACGAGGAGAAACGAACTTCCTTAAGACCTGTGAGCGAGAATTGAAAGAAGGCAGCTACCATCCGCAGCCTGTGCGGCGGCACTATATCCCAAAGAAAGACGGGAAGCCAAGGCCGCTGGGCATACCCACCGTGCGCGACCGAGTCATACAGATGGCAACCAAACTCGTGATTGAGCCCATCTTCGAAGCAGACTTCGAAGAAGTATCCTTCGGATTTCGCCCGAAGCGAAGTGCGAAAGGAGCGCTGGAACGAATCCGGAAAGCCTGCAACCGCAAAGGAAATTGGGTAGTCGACGTCGATATCCAAGGTTACTTCGACAACATTAATCAAGAGAAGCTCATGAAACTGGTACAGATGCGTATCAATGACAGGAGAATCTTGAAGTTAATACGGAAATGGCTTCAGGCGGGAGTTATGGAAGAAGGAAACGTGAGGCGTTCCGATTTAGGGACACCACAAGGTGGCGTCATCTCACCGCTGTTGGCGAATATCTACTTGAACTACTTTGACCGGCTATGGGAGAAACACGGAAGTGGATTGGGGGAACTGACCAGGTATGCAGACGATTTCGTCGTAGTCTGTAAAACGAAAAAGGACGCCGAACATGCCTATGAGCTCATAAGCAGAATCATGGAACGTCTGGAGTTAACTCTACATCCGACCAAAACCCGCATTGTAGGCCTGTGGACAGGAGACGAAGGATTCGACTTTTTAGGAATGCACCATCGAAAAACGAAAGCAGAAACTTCCCAAGGGAAGGTATATTACACCACACAGCAATGGCTAACGAAAAAGGCAGAGGAGCGCATCCGAGGCGTGGTCAAAGAAAGATTAGCCCCTCCGAGCATGCGCTCAAGAACGTTGGCGGAACAGGTGGAATGGCTCAATCCAAAGATTCAAGGATGGAGAAATTATTACTACACGAACTACAGCCAAAAGAGATTAGCGAAACTGGATTGGTATATTTTGCAAAGATTAACCCGGTGGTACGCGAAGAAGAGACAACGCGGGAGATGGATGAGGTCCAGGTCAGAAGTTAAATATTTGACCATCCAATATGGACTAAAAACGCTATTGTAATCTGCATGCCCATGAATGACGAACATCGGAAAGCCGTATGAGGGAAAACCTCACGTACGGTTTGATGAGGAGGGGCTGGGTTGCACCAGCCCTTTACTCTAGAAATTTGGCAAAGTAAAAAAATGTGGGCAGCAGCCAGCCAATCCCTATGATGGACTCTGGAATCTGGAGGCGTCCTTCCGTTCCTTCATCTTGGCTTCAAGCATGGAATCGATGAAACTCTCTACGGCATCAGTCTGCAGCTTAAGAATTATGTAAGGTTCAGGTAATAAAAAAGAAAATTCTGCTGTGTACAATAAGAGCCAGGAAGACAAACGAAGAAGCCAAAGGGGATAGCGGGAATGACAACCATATTGCGGACATGGGAGCTAACCAAGGAGTATCAAGGCAAAGAGGTTGTTAGCGGCGTGAACATGAATATTAAGCAAGGCGAAATTTACGGGTTCCTGGGACCGAACGGGGCGGGTAAAACCACGGTAATGAAAATGATCACCAATCTGGTGAAGCCGACAGAGGGGTTTATCGAATTTTTTGGAGTGAGCATGACAGACCATTCCTATGAATTGCTGAAGCGCATGGGCTGTATTATTGAAAATCCGGTGTTCTACGACAAGCTGACGGCGAGAGAAAATCTCCAGCTGCACGGGGAGTATATGGGGCACTACAATGTGAAGGCCATGGAAGAAGCGCTGGAGCTGGTCAAGCTGAAGGATGTGGACAAAAAGCCGGTCAAGCAATTCTCCCTGGGGATGAAGCAGCGGCTGGGCATTGCCCGGGCGCTAATGACCAAGCCGGAGCTGCTCATTCTGGATGAGCCGATCAACGGGCTGGACCCCATGGGCATCAAGGAAATGCGTGAAGTATTCCGCATGCTGAGCCGGGAATATGGAATGACACTGCTGATCTCCAGCCACATTCTGGGGGAGGTTGAACAGGTTGCCGACACCATCGGCGTGATCTTTGAGGGAATTTTGCTGGAGGAAGTGGCGATGGATGTGATCCGCAGCCGGAACACGCCATACATCGAGCTGATTACCGGAGAGAGCGGCAAAGCGCTGTATGTGCTGGAGCACAAGCTGGGCCTCACCAACTTCAAGATGCTGAACCCCCGGACGATCCGCATTTACGATGCCGTACAGCAGCTTGAACTGAATAAAGCCCTGACAGAAGCGGATGTGGAACTGGAAAGCTTGAGTAAAAAAAATCATTCGCTGGAAGATCATTTTGTGGAATTGATGGGGTGGGGAGGCATTGCTTAATTTCATTTTTTAATTTTCAGGCAGTGAATAATCATCCGTAAGCGTCAAACAGAGGAGAGGTAAATATTAAAAGTGAATTACATTAGTTGTTAGAGGAAGGATGAATGAAGTGGAACTAAAAATTGGTAAAAGTATGGTGCAGTCCCTCTGGATGGCCTGGGAAAAGGTGTTTGCGCTGGGCTCACATTTTCGCGGAGCCGGTACCTCCCGTTTTGGGATTTGCAGCGTAATGCTCAAAAAACACAGAGGGAAGGCTATCATATGCCAGGACTCTACAGTGATTCATGACGGGGAATGGGTAGGAGAGCTGCACCTTGATAACGGAAGTATTCTGAAGCTGATAAAGTCCGAAGGTTCGGACCGGGCTGCACTGCGCACGGCAAGAATGCTGCGGCAATCCATGCGCCAGATCAATGAAGCCTTCGAATCGCAGTCAGAGTTCAAGCAGGTCAAGGCGCTCATGGGGATTACGCTGCTGCACCGGGGAATCACGCATGGTCTGGGCTTTGAGCAGCAGGCGATGCAGCCGGGATTGTTCAGACGGATGACCACGATCTATCTCCGCCTGCTGTTGTCAGCATTGCACCCGGAGGGGAAGAACAGAATCGGCCAACGCACCGATCAACTCGTCCCGATGCTGCTGATCCATTCGCGCGCTTCGCTGAAAGACCGTTTTTCCCCCGGACAGAAGCTGCCGGGATAAATACATATCCGCTATAAGGAGGAACTATGCTCTCACACCTGACTATTGGAATCATCAGCATCTTTATCTTATACATGTTACTCCCCAGTCTTTTAACACGGCTGGCGGGGTATGGCGTCATGCGCCGGGGGACGTCTCCCAAGGAGGTGGCTTTCACCTTTGATGATGGGCCGCATCCGGAATACACCCCCAGATTGCTGGATCTTCTGGCACAGCATAAAGTAAAAGCCACATTTTTCGTACTTGGTTCGCAAGCGGAACGGTATCCTGAGCTGATCAAGAGAATGGACCGGGAAGGCCATCAAATTGGCATTCATAATTATATACATACCTCCAACTGGCTCATGCTGCCCGGCACCATCCGTAGGGGGCATCTGAAGCGGACTGCAGATATTGTGGAGTCAATCATCGGAACCCGGCCTGATTATTACCGTCCGCCTTGGGGATTGATCAATATGTTCGACTTCTTTCGCCTGAAGCAGTACCGGATTGTGCTGTGGTCGCTGATGGCACATGACTGGAGCCGGAAGAAATGTCAGACCTCCCTGCGCTCAACACTGTTGAACCGTATCCGGGACGGGTCTATTATTGTGCTGCATGACAGCGGAGATACGCTGGGGGCGGACGGAAATGCTCCTCATTATATGCTCCAGGCTCTGGAGGAAGTACTGAACCAGCTGAAGACCAGAAACCTGAAATGTGTCCGGGTGGATGAAATGGCTTAACCTGAGATAAGTGTTCCGTTTAGATGAATAGGATCATTCGCTGACTACAATTACATAATTTTGCATAAAAGCGACTTCACTGCCAAATATATTGAATTTGCATAATAAAAAAATGATAGACACAAATTTGTGAAATTTATCACGTTGTTATTATTAAAATTTTAATATATAATATGAATATACCAAAAAACAGGGGGAATTGTTGTGAAGCTAGTAAAAGGATTGATTGTTGCAGGTGTGGCGGCAGCGTTGCTGTCGGGTTGTGGAAATAATAATGATAAAGCCAATGAAGCGGCAAGCGCAGCTCCGTCTGCAAGTGCGGCGGCTGAAACTACAGATGCACAAAGCACAGCGTCCATCGTAAACCAAGCGGATGCTTTTACCAAAGCAGTAAGTGCTGAAGGCAACTGGATTGTAGCGATTCTGAATGATCTGACTGTAGACACCGATGTGGTTGTTGCCGGAGAATTCCATGACAAAGGCAAAGCAGAGAATGCCATCTACCGCAAACTGGCTCTGTATGCTCAGGATGCAGATCACAAAATCACTGCCAGCTACACACTGACTGCCCCTAAGGTGACTGTTCAGAGTGAAAACTTCAAAGTGCAGGGCGGAACAATCAAAGGTGACGTTTATGTAGAAGCCAAAGGCTTTACGCTCGACAAAACCGCAACAATCGACGGCAACCTCTACTTTAAGAGCGATGATCTGAAAACAAGTGCTGTCCTCGAAGGTAAAGTAACCGGCGAAACAGCCGTTAAATAATCCTGGTTCTGAACAACAGCTATCATTTTATCTTCATAAAAAAATGCCTGTAGACCGTACCCGCTTAGGGTTCAAATCTGCAGGCTTTTTTTCTGTATCTCCCTATCCATAATATGGTACACTTAACGGACTTAATCCTTAAGGAGCGGTGATGAATATGAAGCGGATCATTGGCCTTCTGCTCTTGTGCACTGCATTGTGGATCAGTGGCTGCAGTGGTAAGGCCTCTATTTATGACGGGATCGAGAAGCAGGATATTACAAGTATCAAGAGTATCAAGGATCTGAATTTTATTTATGAATATAAAGGGCATACCGATAACTGGGCGTCCGCCTATTATGTGTATCAACTGAAGAATGACAATGATAACCATGTCACACGATTGTTTTTGAAATATATTGGCAAAGAGCCTGGCCCCTCAGGTGAAATGAAATATAAGTATACTACAGAAGGCGGTCATAACGGGAGTGGGACTCTGTCTGATGCCCAGTCGCCATCCCCTATATATAATCTCGGTTCCTCCGGGGGGAACGGGTCCATTGCCGACCAGAATTCTGTGGTGAACATGCACGTGGAATGGGATGGTGGTACGGAAGAAATTGAGTTGATGCCTGTAAACCCACGGAAGTAGGTGAGTTGATGCCTGTAAACCCACGGAAGTAGGGCTTGGGTAGCCGGGTAACAAGAGGGCTAACTAAGCTGCGACATATATTCATAAGCCGTGATTCCGAACATGCTTTTGAAATGACGGTTGAGATGGGTCAGATCGGCAAAGCCGTAATCCGCCACAGCTGCATAGATATCTCTTGAACGTTCAATAGCCTGTTTGGCACGCTCCACCTTGCAGTTCAGAAAAAATTGATAAGGGGAGATGCCGGCATGGCTTTTGAACTCACGGATAAACTGATATTTGGACAGGCCAAATTCTTGACACAGGTCATCGAGCTTCAGCACTTGATCTATGTGGGAGTTCATCATTTCTTTCGCTTTTTGCACAAAAGCATTGTTCTTCCTCCTCGGTGCGGCGATCTCCGTTTCCGACAAAAGGCCTCCCAGCCTGAACAACAGCTCACTGGACCAAGCCTCATCTGTGCCGTTGCGGATCGATTGGTTCAAGCTTAGGATGCAGGAAGCTAAATCAGCATCGTAGACAATAGGGGAGGTGAAGCGCAATTCCTGACCCCCGAGAATCTCAGCGAACAGGTCCGGTTTGATGTACAGCATTACATAATCAATGCCCTCCCTGTCATAGGAGCTGCCGTCATGGTACTGTTCACGGTTGAACAGCATGACGCCATTTTTATGGGAAGCCTGAAAGCTGCCCTCCAGGTTATACTGCTGAATCCCGCGCAGGGTTACCCCGACGGCATACTCCTCATGGCAATGCTTTTTGTAAGTGAAATCGGTAAAGCTTGCTGACAAGGACAGGATATCTGCCGATTTGGCATAGTTGAATTTCTCCACGGAACTCACCTCCAAGGCTTTATAGAATCCCTGACACCATCACTGCGGAATACACGAGAAACAGTGCCATCAGGGTATTGAACAACCGGTGATGCTGCTGCAGCAAATTTTTGAAGACAGCGCCGCACACCACCCAGGTTACAAACGCCAGAAATCCGATGACCGTAATCATCAGCACAAACAGAAACGAAGCCGAAGCCGAAGGATAATAAGGCAGGACATAGCTGGGAATAACGGTTAAGGTGAACAGCAGCACCTTCGGGTTGATTAGCTGCATAAGCAGGCCTGAGGCAAAATTGGCGGTCTGCACCGGTGCGGCTTCCGCACGCCCCATCCGATAGATTTGATAGGCCAGGTAGAGCATATATAGACTGCCGGCAATCTGCATGATGACCAGTATATCCGGAATTATGCCGGCAAGCACATGATTAAGCAGGGCAGAAGCGGCAAGCAGCATACCAAAGGCGATCGTTGCTCCCCAGACGTATTCCATGGTTTTTTTGGCACCGTGATGCTGCACAGATGATAAAATAACAATATTGGTAGGCCCGGGTGTGAATGTGACCACAATACAGTAAATAATGAAGGATGCGATGTTCATAATGACCCCCTATACAAGTAGTCACATGAATATACACCCTGTTGCGGAATGGCTATAGTATATTATTGCAGCGTCCAATAAAGGAAGCACCCGTCAAATCTGTGCACGAACTGTCGGAACCGGGTCCTGAAAGGCTGTTATTCTAGGTTCGAGGGGAGGATTCAACAGCATGAACGTACTTGAAAACATGAACGATGCATTATCCTACATTGAAGATCATCTCACAGAAGAGATTGATTTTAAAGAGGTGACAAGGCGGGCATTATGCTCCGAATATCATTTCAAGCGGATGTTTTCATTCCTTGCCGGGGTGCCGCTCTCGGAGTATATCCGCCGCAGACGCCTTACGATTGCCGCATTCGAGCTGCAACAAAGCCAGCTGCGGATCATCGACGTGGCGGTGCATGTCGGATACAGTTCACCGGATGCGTTCACGAAGGCGTTCCAGCTTTTTCATGGAGTGACTCCCTCTGAAGCGCGGGCGGGCAGTCCCTCTCTGAAGTCCTTCCCCCGGATGACTTTTCAGTTGACCATCAGAGGAGGCAGTGAAATGAATTACCGTATCGAGGAAAAAAAGGCGTTTCGTATTGTCGGGCTGAAGAAAAGGGTTCCCATTCAATTCAGCGGTGTGAACCCGGAGATTGCCGCCATGGCGCAAAGCCTGAACCTGCAGATGATCACCGAGCTGAAGCAGCTGTCGAATACCGATCCGGCGGGGATCATCAGCGCATCGGTCAATTTCTCCGAGGGCCGTATGGAAGAAAAAGGGGAGCTGGATCATTACATCGGGGTTGCTACAACACTGGAAGGTCCGGAGCCTTATGCCCAGCTTGAGGTTGCCGCTTCTACATGGGCTGTATTTGAAGCCGTCGGGCCTTTTCCGGATACCCTCCAGAATATTTGGGGCCGGATATACTCCGAGTGGTTCCCTTCTTCCAGCTACGAGCTAGTGGAG
The DNA here is from genome assembly GCF_000981585.1 of Paenibacillus riograndensis SBR5. Taxonomy (NCBI): domain Bacteria; kingdom Bacillati; phylum Bacillota; class Bacilli; order Caryophanales; family Paenibacillaceae; genus Paenibacillus; species Paenibacillus riograndensis. The sequence goes on along the minus strand of NZ_LN831776.1, from coordinate 4,926,281 downwards.
GGGCCGGAAATGTTATGGAATGAGAGCCAGGACACGGCCTCGCCCACGTACAGAAGTGAAATTTGGATACCTGTTCAAGCTTCAGGCCTGAATTCAGGTATCTAACCACTGGCGGTATTTTTTAACTAAAAACAATCTTTGGCCCCAGCCCTCAAGCTCAGTATGGTATGGTTAGGTTGTATTCATCAACAGCAAGAGTGAGGTGTTATGGGATTGGTTCAAGCCAAGGAAGTATTGAGCAACCAGTTGCTCGCGAACGCAAATGACCCCAGCTGGTATGTGACCTTCACAGCATCCGTGCAGGGTTTAAGTGAAGAAGAGGCTGCATGGAAGGCGGATGAAGACAGCAATAGCATTGCCGAGCTGGTCCAGCATCTGCTGTACTGGAATCAGACCTGGCAGACCCGGTACCGGGAGGCCAGTGTTCAAGCTGTCCCTTCTGTAGAGAGCAACGACCATACGTTTGCGGTTCCCCCGGATCTTTCATTTCAGCAGCTTCAAACCCGGTTGCTGGCGGTGCTGTTGGATTGGCAGAGCCTGTTAACCGAAGCACAGCTGGCAGAAGATATACGCGAATTCCCCGGCAGCCAGTGGTGGGAAATCGTCGGGAATGTGACCACCCACAATGCTTACCATATCGGGCAGATCGTATTGATCCGCAAGCTGCAGAAGAGCTGGAAGCGAAGTCGGCAATAGAATAAGAGGACAAAAAGATATTTCGCTTGATATATTGACCATGTGAAATAGATAAGAGCATCTCGGTTTTGGAGATGCTTTTCACAATTTCGGGACGTTTGTTCTTTCATTACTATGTACGGAAAAGATTAACCGATTTACATTGATGATTATTCTTATTATTTTCAAAAATGGATACAAACAGCATATGAAGTAACACATAGTTGATGACTTTTAGACTTAGAAAATCAAAAGCCCTGCAGCATTCCCCGCAAGGCATTTTGTTATTCGATCATCCCCATCTCACGGAGACGGTGCTTGATCACTTCAATTTTCCCTTTTCGTTCTTCCTTCATTATATATTCTTCCTCCAAGAATCTTAATACCTCTAAATTAATTATAAGACTAGGATCGTCTGAAATCCGCTGTAGAAGTCCAATAAGTAATTTACACTCACTACGCTCAAGTCCATTTATAATGTCAATTTTACTATACTGAGCGTCCAGTATATCTCCAATTCGCTTATATCCTGCTTGGGTGAGACTTTTTAGCATTTTGTTTACGGGAGTCCTTTTTTCGCCGGGTTTTACTGCTAATTTGATGTGATTAATAGGCAGTCCTTCACCGGCTATATGTATCATGAAACTGTCTCTTAAGGTGCCTTGGAGTTCATTGGCCATCTGACATCACCTCAATATAAATATATGGTTAACATAACATTCTCAATGAGTGAATTAATAGTTGTAAAATATTACAGTGCGCCATCGCTCCCGATTGGAGACGCCTGCTGGATCATGAGCAGCGGACGCTGATATAATGTGAATACCTGTCATCCTGGAGGGAAACCATGAAGCTGAGCCATCTTTTTTTTCACATCCATTATTGCAATTTCAGAAAAATAAATGACAACCGCAAGCCTTCGAGCCGGATCAGCCGGGCATTGGATCATCATGAGCTTATATTGGTCAGCGCAGGGAAGGGCAGTATTACAATAGAGAGAAAAAAATACCCTTTCAAAGCGGGCATGCTGTTCTACCTTACCCCTGGTCTGCCGCATACGATAGAGATGGACAGGCAGGAGCCGGGCAGGTTTCAATCCGTTCATTTCAGTTATGGATATGTTGGATTACGTGAAGGCGAGTGGTTCGTCCGGCCGGAAGCGGAGAATCTCCCCCTGCAGGCGGCCCAGCAGCTGAAGGACTATTACCAGGTGGAGGAGCAATTCCATAAGCTGGTGGACTGCTGGGACGCGAAGCTGCCGGGGTATGAATATGTATCTAAAACTGCCTTCCAGCAGCTCCTCATCGCCATTTACCACAACACCAAGAAGCAGAATCAGAATTATGCAACTTCTTTGAAGGTAGAAAAGCTGATTCAGTACATGCGTGAAAATATCCATCGCAAACTAACCTTGACTGAATTATCCGGTCAGGCTCAGCTGTCCCCCACGTATCTCTCCAGAGCATTCAAAGAAATTACAGGAACCACGATCATCGAGTTCTTTAATCAATTGAAAATGGATGCCGCCAAAGAAATGCTTCTGGAAGGCGATCTGAGAATCAAAGAGGTGGCCGGGGCGCTCGGTTTTGCGGATGAGTTTTATTTTAGCAGGATTTTTAAAAAGACAGAGGGGATTAGCCCTTCGCAATTTCACAGCAAAAATGTCCATGGAGTCTAAGATTGTGCATGGTTTGAAGCCATTCCTGCTGCTAGGATAAGGATATAATCGTGAAGCAGAAGGAAGGCCGTATGTCATGCCGGTTTGGAAAAGAAATTTGATTGTCTGCTGGTTCGGAATCTTTGTAACAGGGGTAGGGATGAGCCAGATCGCACCGGTATTGCCGCTCTATATTCAGCAGCTTGGTGTGGAGAATCCTGCTTCCATTGCCCGGTTATCCGGGATCGCTTTTGGCATCACTTATGTGATATCCGCACTGTTCTCACCCATATGGGGGCTGGCGGCGGACAAACTCGGCCGGAAACCGATGCTCCTGCGGGCAAGCCTGGGCATGGCGGTAATCATCGGGTGTATGGGATTTGTACACAACGTCTATATCCTGATCGGGCTCCGCTTATTACAGGGGACGATCACTGGATATGGTACGGCCTGCACGACGCTGATTGCCACCCAGACGGATAAGGAGCACGCGGGATATGCTCTTGGCACCCTTTCAACGGCAAGCATCGCGGGTTCTTTGTTGGGGCCGTCCCTTGGCGGTTTTATCGCCGAGAACATGGGGCTGGAGGACACCTTTTTCCTGACTGGAGCTCTGCTGCTGGCCGCCTTCATCTTGACCCTGCTATTTGTACAGGAATCCTTTGTCCGCGAGGACAAGCAGGCGCTTCGGTTCAAGGAAGTATGGAGCAGTGTGCCTGAGAAAAACCTGACGATTACCCTGTTTGTGAGTTTTTTCGTGTTAACGGTCGCTTTGTATACGGTTGAGCCGGTTATCACTGTGTATGTGAACCATTTGTCCAGAAGCGGCAGCCATATTGCGCTAATCGCCGGACTCACCTTCTCGGCATCCGGACTGGCGAATATTATCGCCGCTCCAAGATTAGGCAGGCTTTCGGACCGGATTGGCGCACACAGGGTAATGCTGGCTGCGCTGATCACGGCGGGGCTGATTTTCATCCCTCAAGCTTTTGTGCAGAATCCCTGGCAGCTTATGGGCCTCCGTTTTGTGCTGGGCCTTGCCGCAGGCGGACTTATTCCTTCCGTGAACATTCTGGTCAAAAAGATCACCCCCTCTTCAATTACTGGCAGAGTGTTTGGATTGAACATGTCGGCAGGCTACCTGGGGATATTCGGGGGATCGGTGCTGGGCGGGCAAATTGCCGCCTGGTTTGGGATCCGGTATGTATTTTTTATTACAGCTGCGTTGTTATTGATCAATGCCGTGTGGGTGTATTTCAAGGTGTATAAGAAACTTAACAGCCAATAAAGAGAATGAATAGGAGCGTGTAACGACAATGGGAAATGTAAAAGAGCCTGAAGAATTAAACGCGGCTACTACAGCGCTTGTGGTGATTGACTTGCAGAACGGGATTGCCAGCACTGGCCGTGAGCTGCATCCCTATCCGGTGGAGCAGGTGATCCGTAATGCAGACAATCTGGTGAAGGCTTTTACGGAGAAAGGTGCTTTTGTGGTGCTGGTAAGAGTCTCTACGCTCGACGGGAAAGATATGCTTAAACCCAAAACGGATTTGCAAGTAAACCCGCCGCAGTACCCTGAAGGCTGGGACCAGATTGTGCCTGAATTAGCCAAATATCAGGGGACGTACACCCTTGCCAAACATCAATGGGGAGCGTTTTTCGGGACAGATCTCGACCTCCAGCTCCGCCGGCGCGGGATTCGTACAATCGTACTTTGTGGTATATCTACCTCTATCGGTGTGGATACCACCGCAAGAGAAGCTTATCAACTGGGTTATGACCAGGTTTTTGCCGAAGATGCCATGGGTGCTTCCAGCCGGGAGGAACATGAATTTGTCTGCAAAACGATCTTTTCCCGGATTGGACGGATTCGGACGAGTGCAGAAGCGGCTGCCTCATTAACATAACACGCTGGTTGAAAGGATAAGACTTTTATATGAGAACGGTCGGTGAAATAATTATTTACTGACCGTTCTCATTATGTTAAGATGATTTCGTGAGCAGGAGATCAATTTTTTTTGATAATAATAGAATGATCGTTCCCATAAAAGACCTCAATCGGCTTTAGAGAACGAATCGGAAAAGGAGAAATGGACAATGGGTAAATTGGAAGGGAAAGTAGCTTTTATTACCGGAGGGAATAGCGGCATCGGGCTGGCCACTGCAAAATTATTCGTAAACGAAGGAGCCAAAGTAGTGATTACCGGACGGAACCAGGACACTCTAAATGCGGCAGTTGAGGAGCTTGGCGCTGCGAGCGCACTTGGGGTTCAAGCAGACACTACTGATCCAGCAAGTCTGGAACAGGCGGTTGCGGCTGCGGTAGAGAGATTTGGTACGCTGGATGTGGTATTTGCAAATGCCGGAATTTCAGGCTACACCCCTGTTGGGGGAACGGAGCTCTCCCTTTTCGAGAAGGTGCTGCGAACGAATGTGACAGGCGTCTTTTTCACCGTTCAGGCGGCTGTTCCTCACTTGAAGGAGGGGGCTTCCGTGATCTTGAACAGCTCTGTGCTGGCGGAAGCCGGAAGTCCGGGCACATCTGCCTATGCAGCCAGCAAAGGTGCGGTCAGCAGTATGGCGAGAGTGCTGGTGTCAGAGCTGGCACCGCGCGGAATCCGTGTGAATACAATCTCTCCCGGAGCCACGCGGACGCCAATCTGGGGAAACGCTGAAGGTTTGGCCGCCAAAGAAGCAGTACTCACCCGTTCAGTTCCGCTGAAGCGCTTGGGTGAACCGGAGGAAATTGCCCAGGTAGCCGTATTTTTGGCATCAGATGCAGCTTCTTATGTCAACGGAGCGGATATTGGCGTCGATGGCGGTTCAGGCTCTTCTCCATTTGGAGCTCCAATCTATAAATAAGGGATTATCGTTCTTTTGAGCACAGAACAATAAATCCGGGGATGCCTATAGGGCATCTCTTTTTGCTGTTATGGGAATAGAGTGGATACGGAGACTATTCTATAATTAATATAGCCAAATACATAAGCATGATCAAACAAATGTTATAATAAGGTAAATCACTGTGCTGGAGGTGAGAAAAGCATGAGGACAAGATCGCCAGGGATACTGTCGCTGCTGGCAATATGCTGGGTAGCAGCGTCTTGTGACTCAGGCGGGACGCCTGAATCCGTATCGGTTGCGTTGCCCCGCAAGTTGACTTCTGAGCAGGCGGGCAAGTTGATTACAGCAAATATAAATGAAACCTCTTCCCGAAATGGTACGGCTCATTGGACCGACATCACACCCCCGGATATTTGGGAGCAAACCGGGCATCAGCTTTTTAAAAATATAGAAGAGACTTCAAGCTGGGATACCTTTGCCGTATCTGACGGGAAGGCAGTGCAGATCGGAATTGGATTCGGCGGGTATGGTGTAACAAGTGCTGTTCCTTACGACGTGAACAAGGACGGGACAGCGGATATCGTCTATGCGTATTCTTTTGGATCAGGAATTCATCGTTCGGTTATCGAATGGCTGGACTTGCAGGATTTCACCGAGCATGTCGTCTCGAATAAACCCGAGGCTAAGGAATTCCGGCAGGAAGATCTTATCCTGAAAATCGAAAATGAGAACATCGCTGTTTACCGCATTGAAGGTATGGATAATAACAAAGCCAGTTTCGATGTATTGCGTACATACCCCACGACTAAGGATATTGAGAAAATGACTCTAGTAAAAGAAGGGGAGCTGGTATGGGAAAATAGTGAATTCTTTAATATTCCTGAAAAATGAACGTAAGTGAATGAGAGAATAACGAATGCGGATTAGGGGGATAACCTTGTTTCATCCTGTGAGTCTTTTGGTACCGCTGTTGATTTTGCTGCCCAATCTGCTGTTTTTCCAATTAGAACCTCAGAACATGCCTGACAAGACGACACGAAATCGCTTTTTTACCGGGGCTGAATTCATCGGGCGGATGGGAGTGATTATTGTTCCGCTTTTTTATTCCCTGCATATGCAGAACGGTTTGGAGGTCCTTGCACTGATCGTAATGCTGCTTTCACTGGGCATTTACTATTACGGTTGGGGCAGATATTTCAGGAATGGAAGACCGTACAGGCTGTTGTTCACGCCGCTCATGGGGATTCCCGTACCTCTGGCGTTAAGCCCGGTTCTCTATTTTCTGTCTGCTTCCGTAATCCTGCACTCCGGCTATTTATTAATCTTCAGCCTTATTCTTGGAGCGGGGCATATTCCCGCCAGTCTGAGTGACTATCGACGAAATGTGTAAAACTTAATAGAATAATCATCCGGCTGTGACCCGATAGGAGTTTTGTTGTCTTGCAGCTGCGGTCTGTCGTTCACGATTAATTTTATGATTAGAGATATATGGTAATAGATTGGGAGGAAAAATGATGTGGAAAGGTTTACTTTTGAAAACACACTGGATTGCAGCAGTTGTATTGATGGCCTTGGCAGGGATATGGGGCTCCGGCATAAGCGAAGGCAGCGGTTCAAAGATCAAGCCTGGCACTGTCTACACCCGCAACTCGGCAGGAGAGCAGGTGATTGCCTATAATGCGGGCCATTTGTATACGCTGGATAAGGATGGTCATGTCATGATTTCGTACAATAACGGTAAAACTAAGGTGAAGGCTCCGCTAACCTTGAATCCGGGTTATGACGAAGAGTCGGGTATGACCGCAGATGGATCAGGTTTCTTTATTTCCACAGATAAAACAGCCATTGTGTATGGAGGCTCCAGGGCAATTCCGGTTCAGGTGCTTATCACCAACGATCAGGGGAAGACCTGGAATACCTACCCGGTGACCAAAGAGGTCACTGGCACCACCAAAAACATCGGGTTCATTAACAAAAATGACGGCTGGATGATACTCAGCAGCTTCAAAGGGATGGGCAGTGAAGACCATTATCTCTACAAAACGAGGGATGGCGGGAAGACCTGGAACGAAGTGAAGGGAAATGCCAATGAAGTGTATGCAAGAGTATTAACCGGAGCAGGCTTCGCAAATGACAAGATCGGTTTTATGGGGTTCAGATATGAGACGGACTTCCAGCCGGCCGTTTGCTGGACGCAGGATGGAGGTAAAAGCTGGACCAAGCTTCATCTCAAACTGCCTGGCGGCTTTGAAGAGTATAGCCTGACGCCGCTGTCTCCGGTATTCGACGGGGCACGGGGGCAGTTCCCGGTACAGCTCAGCAAGGATGGTGCGAGTAACGTTGTGGGTACGATATACTTGACCAGCAGCAATTACGGCAAGACCTGGAAGTATCAAAAGCTGGTGCGAAACCTGAATCCATAGGGTAAAGCAGCCTTACGAATAAGGCTGCTTTACTTTTAACAGCTTAATTTTTCATAAAATCAATCACTGCCAAACTTAAGCAGGAGGACGTCATAATCGTTGTTGGCTAGATACGAACCGGTAACAACATATCCGCCATCACTGGCAGCTGCGACGCTTCTGCCTATTTCGCCTGTGTCGCCAAAACTATAGGTATTCGACCATTGCGTGTTTCCGGAGCCGTCAATTTTTAACATTAACAGATCTTCCTTGTACACTGCAGGAGTAATAAAACCTGTCACTATAAAGTTGCCATCCTTCGCAAGCTTGATATCGTTGGCAAAATCGCCATTGGTCGCATGGAATTGCCGGCTCCAGCTTTGACTGCCGGACGTACTGACTTTGGTTACAAAAATATTGTAAAGTTGACTATTATTCGGTAGATCAACATTATTGATGGACCCGGCTGCCACATAACCGCTTGATGTTGCAGCAACGCCGTTCAACATTGAATAGCGGTCCAGTGTAGATTCAAATACGGTGTTACCGCTTCCATTTACTTTCACCATTAAGCCATACATCCGTTGAGCCGTTCCCGGATTAATAATTTCGGAGAGCGTTTTATATCCGACGGCTACATAACCGCCATCCGGTGTCACAGCCACCCCGTAAAAACGGTCTTCAAGGTTATCTTTGCCGAAAGTCCGGGTCCATTGGATATTGCCGTTTGCATCTACCTTCAGCATATAAGCGTCGTTGGAATTACTGCTGCTCTCCTTGGTGCCGACAACGATATATCCACCGTCAGTGCCAAGCTCCATAGCCTGGGCCTCTTCCTTGACTGGCCCTCCGTAGGTTTTCGACCATTGAACTGTACCGCTTGCATCGGTCTTGACCAGAATGACATCTGAAGAACCGCTGGCATTGCTTGTCCCGGCAATCATATAACCGCCATCGCTGGTTGCCCGTACTTCAGCTCCAGATTCGGCTCCTGTTCCTCCATAAGCGTATGCCCATTGCAGAGTTAGAGCAGCGTCTGTCTTGGCAAATATGATATCTTCATTTCCATTCACAGTGGTTGAGCCGGTGTACACGTAGCCGCCATCGCTCGTTTGCACGATAGAATAACCGAAATCACGCGGCGAGAAATTATAATTGCTGGCTGCTTGCAGTTGAGGCGGCAGCAGACTTGCCGCTTGCTGGGATGGTATCGCCTTTTGGCCCGTATCTACTGAATTGCTCTGATCCAACAAATCAATAACTTTAATATCAGCCTTCTGTGCAATTTCTTGACTTTCGGTTTGTGGAAGAATGTTGTTGGCTGGAAGCACAGCTTCCTCTGCAAATGCTAATTGCGACGAAAACAACATAGTGACGGCCAGTGTGGAGATAACAGAAATTGACTTTCGCATAACCAAACACCTCCAAGTTTTATTTTTTGACGCTAAGGGAAATATTCCCAAATTCATTCTATTCTTTTTTTCATGATAAATCTACCATCTGGATTATAATTATTGAATAATTTGTTATATTTACAAATATAGTGATGTCATTTTGACAATAAAAAACCCACCTCGATTACGAAGTGGGCTTCGCTGCGCTATGTATTGCTGTTTTTTGCCAAAAGAGAGACTTAATTTTCTTCGCCTTTTACTTCTCTGTCAGGCAATTGGGTTACATAGCTGTCAGACAGGTGAAGCAGCTCCAGCGCGCGGTTGAATTCATCTTCTGTAGCTTGCAGAGGTTTCATGCCGTCACCGGATAACGTATAATGCTGGCCATCCTTGAATCCGCTGCCGGACAGAAACAGCTCTTCATTATTTACAAATGAGCCTGTCGGCAAATAATAGCGCTGTGGAAGCAGATTATACGCGGATTGATTCAACAGATCCTGCCCGAAATGAATATGGCTGTCAAGGGATACCCCTAATAGATTGGATACCGTTGGTAAAATATCTACCTGCCCGCCTAATTGTTCCTTCACGCTTGGCGTCGTTAATCCCGGGGAGGCGATGATCAGCGGAATATTAATCAAATCGCGTTCCGTATATTTATGATTCAGAATTTCCTCCAATAAGACATGATCCTCTTCCTTGAGGGAGAAAATGGGCAGTCCCCGGTGATCGCCGTACAACATAATTAAGCTGTTATCCCATACACCATTCTGCTTAAGCTCATCGATGAACTGGCCAAGAGCATAGTCAGCATAATTCTGGGCACGAATGTAATTCCCGACAAGCGTTCCTTCAAAGCGTTCCGGCAGCGCCATCTTGTATTTATCTTCGGGAATGGTGAACGGATTATGCGATGACATCGAGATCACGTGGGAATAGAACGGCTGGCTTCTCTGGTCCATTCTCGCCAGTTCTGCGGATGTCTTCTTGTATAGAATTTCATCGGAAGCCCCGTAGAATACCTTATCGTCTTCACCAAAAAAGGCCTTGTCATAGTAACGGTCAAAGCCCAATGCTTTGTACAGCTCACCACGGTTCCAGAAGTCAACCTCATTGGTATGAAACGTTGCCGTGTCGTACCCTTGCGCCTGCAGCAGCTTGGGCAGGCTGGGAAGCTCTTTGGGAGCATAGATGTCGGTAGCCGGTCCATCCGGCGGAACATAAAAGGAAGTGTTCACGATAAATTCCGCATCCGAGGTATTGCCTTGACCGACCTGCTGGTAAAAACGCGGAAAGTAAAAGTTTCCTGCGGCCAGCTTGTTCATATTAGGAGTAATCTCCTGCCCATCGATGGACAGATTAATCAGGAAATTCTGGAAAGACTCCATTTGAATGATAATCAGATTTTTTCCCTTGGCAGCACCGAACAGGGCCGGGTTGGATTGCTCCTGAATGCCCTTTTTTTGATCGATGGCGGCTTGTGTGATTTGGGAGAGTTCAATTTGCTCTTCTTTATGCTCTGCAAGCAGGGCGTAGGCTTCATAATTAAGAATTCCCATTTGCTCGGCTTGAACCGTTTCATTCATACTGGCCTGATTCGGGAAAATATTCATCATACAAATGATCAGCGAAATGCAGAACAGGGCAGCGACCGCTTTGCGGTTGCTCCGGCGGGACATGGCTTTTTTCCAGGCGACGGCCTTTTTCCGGCTGAACATCACCAGGCTAATGATAATGATATCCAGAAAAATCAGCATATACTGCGGGTGGAGCACCGAAAATATGCTTTTCTTCACGGCTCCAACCTGTTTGGCCTGACCGATAACCTGAGAAGTGGCAATAATGCCAAAATGATTATGATAGACAATCAAAGAGAAAAACAAAACCGTAATCAATAAATTGACAATCATGTAGATAGCGATTTTCCGTTTGGTGGCGAACCATTCAATCAGGCAGAATATCAGCAGGATGAACGGGATTTCTTTCAGCCATGTTGTCCAGGTAGGACCATCCTCGAACAAGTAATACCAGGCAAAATAGCTTTTCGCAAGCATGATCAGCGAGAAAAAAAGTATAGATCTTTTGCTGAGTGTACGTGGTTCCTTCAACCGCATTTCTTATGCGCATCCTTTTCTATATAATTAGTTCATTCTATTACATGAAAGCGATCAAAATCAACTAGATTAGGAGCCAGATTTTGCATAATAAGTGACTATTGTTCGATTACAATATGTGGAACATATGTTACAATCACTCTGCAAAAGAATATTGCAACAATACACATACATACGGAGGGAATGGCAGGATGAAGATTAAAGGTCTGGAAGGATTAACATGGGAAACGCTGGAGCAGGAGGTAGGACAAGGTGGTAAATTTGTCGTTTATACTTTTTGCATCTCCATCCTCATAATGACCTTCTGGAGAAGCTCGTCCATATATTACATAGCACCAGGAATGGGTGCAGTGGGCACAGGATTGAAATTCACCGTATTTAGCGTTTTGTTCGGATGGTGGGGCATACCGTGGGGGCCAATTTATACTATTGGAGCGCTGATTACCAATTTCAAGGGGGGCCGTGATATGACCGTAGAGGTCCTGAATTCCTTGGCAGAACAACGGGGACCGCAGCAGCAAATTGGTTAATTACAAATCAAGGGTCCCCTTTGCGGGGGCCTTTTTTGATGCCGTGGGCATACTGGACTATGTTGAAGCAAGGAGGCCTAACCCAATCTACAGCTTCTATGTTAAAATAACCCTGGATTAAATATCTGCGCTGGAAGATTTGAAACGAGGTGGCTGTATTGTTCAAAATAATGCTGATTGAGGACGATGTTACGCTTTTTGGCGAGATTAAGGAACGGTTATCCCAATGGTCGTATGAGGTATACGGCATTTCCGATTTCGGGAAGGTCCTTCAGGAGTTTACGGCGGCCAAGCCTGAACTGGTCATTGTTGATATCCAGCTTCCCCAGTTCGACGGGTTCCATTGGTGCCGGATCCTGCGCGCGCATTCCAATGTGCCGATTATTGTTCTGTCCTCCCGCGACCACCCGAGCGATATGGTTATGTCGATGCAGTTCGGAGCAGATGACTTTATCCAGAAGCCGTTCCATTTCGAAGTGCTTATCGCCAAAATCCAGGCCACGCTGCGCCGGGTGTATAACTACAGCACCGAGCGGACTGAGCTGAAGACATGGCGTGGGGCAACGATTGAATATGTGAAGAATACGATAACCTTGGAACATGAGTCTGCTCTGCTGACGAAGAATGAAATGTTAATCCTCAAAATACTGGTGGAGAGTAAGGACCGGATCGTTGAGCGTGAAGAGCTGATCAGAAAACTGTGGGATAATGAGCATTTTGTGAGCGACAACACCCTGACCGTAAATGTGAACCGGCTGCGTAAAAAACTCGAGCCGCTGGGTCTGGATGCATATATAGAAACCAAGGTGGGGCAAGGCTATATGGCTACCGAAGAGGCGCTGGTATGATAAGAAAATACATAAAGGAGAAGTTAAGCTGGCTCCTTCTGCTTGGCGGGCTGCAGATCATTTTTTTGTTCGTGGCTTATGTGGATTCATCCATTCCGTTCTTGTCCGTATTGTATATTGTCGTACTGAACATCATGGTATGTACAACTTTTGTGTTTCTCCGGTATCATAAGGAAACCCGTTTTTATCAACGGATGGGCGCTTGGGACGAGGTATATGATCTGAGCACCTTCAAGGAAGCGAACAGTCCATTCGAAAGGATGGTGCAGGAGGCAGTCAATGCCCAAACCGAACGTTACAGACGGGAGTCCTCTGCAAATTTTCAACTGCTTGAACAGGAGAAGGACGATCTGCTGTCCTGGATTCATGAGGTCAAAACTCCGCTTACGGCCATGCAGCTGATGATCGAACGGCTGACGGATGAAACGCTGAAGCCCAAATTAATGTACGAATGGCTGCGGGTTCATCATTTGCTGGACCAGCAGCTTCATCAGAAACGGATTCCGTTCATGCGCAACGATCTGTATATCGAGATGATCCGGCTTGAACCCGTCCTGAATAAAGAGATTCAGGCGCTGAAATCCTGGTGTATTCCCAAAGGAATCGGTTTTGATGTGGACCTTGCCGTCGAAGCGGTGCTCACGGATGGCAAATGGCTTGGGTTTATTCTTAGGCAGCTGCTGACAAATGCCGTAAAATATAGTGAAAACTCCGACATTCTCATCCAGAGTAGGGAAAAGGCGGGCCACACCGTGCTGATCATTGAAGATCATGGAAGAGGGATTGACCCCAAAGATTTACCGCGGATATATGATAAAGGCTTCACTTCTACCACCGGGCGCCAAGAGGGAGCCGCCACAGGCATGGGACTCTACCTGACAAAACAGGTGGCGGAGCCGCTGCAGATCGGCATTCATGCAGATTCAATGCTTGGCGAAGGCACTACGTTTACCTTGACTTTTCCGCGTAAAAATGACTTTTTGCGCATTACGGGCATGTGACAACAATGTCACATGCCTTTTCGTTTTGTTCGCCGAAACGCAGGATAATATAACGTAACCCGCTTATGATAGATTTAAAGAGATCAGACATAGTGCAACATCAGAGGATCGAGGTGTTTTGATCTTAATCTTTTATAGATCAGACATAGTGCAACATCAGATGATCAAGTGGGTTTATCCAGGTACCGCTGCAGTTAAGCGGGTCCCGCAGGGACGGCAAGCGATCCTACTCCCCACATTCCCAAGTCCAGCCAATCTGAACGCCTACGCTAATTGCACTTCACCGGGTGTCCAGAGGGCGGAGCCCTTGGGGCCCTCCCTTGGCTAAGGGAGGGTTTGGGAGGGATCGAAATTTTTAGGGATCGAAATCACTTTAGGAGTTGAAAATCACCAATGATTCTGGAAGCGAACAAAATTTATAAAACGTATGGCAACAAATTCAACAGACAGGAAGTGCTGAAAGGAATCGACCTTCAAGTCAGCAAAGGCGAGTTCGTCGGCATTATGGGGGCTTCCGGTTCGGGAAAAACCACCCTGCTGAACGTCCTTTCCTCCATTGACCGGGTAAGTCAGGGAACGATTGAAATCGAAGGCAAGGAATTTACGCGGATGAAGGAGAAGCAGCTGGCGGAATTCCGCAAACAGCATCTGGGGTTTATTTTTCAGGAATACAATCTGCTGGACACCTTGACCGTCAAAGAAAATGTGCTGCTGCCGCTTTCGATCACCGGCATATCCAGGAGAGAAGCGCACCAGAAGTTCGAGCAGGTGGCAGGCGAGCTGGGGATCTACGAATTGAAAGATAAATACCCAGCGGAAATCTCCGGCGGACAGAAACAGCGGACCTCGGCGGCACGGGCGTTTATCCATGATCCGAGCATTATTTTTGCAGATGAGCCTACCGGTGCGCTTGATTCCAAGTCAGCCTCCGACCTGCTGAATAAGCTTGCCGACATGAATACGAAACGCCAGGCCACGATTGTGATGGTCACCCATGATGCGATTGCCGCCAGCTATTGCAGCCGGGTAGTGTTTATCCGCGACGGTCAAATTTACACGCAGCTGAATAAAGGCGATGAAGCACGGCAGTCCTTTTTCAACGATATTATGAAGACCCAGAGTGTATTGGGCGGTGTCCAGCAATGAGCATCAACTATATTATCCTGCTCAATCTGCGGAAAAACATCAAAAACTATTATCTGTACGTCTTTGCTCTGGTCTTCGGGGTGGCGCTGTATTTCTCTTTTGTTACGCTTAAGTATGACCCGTCCTTGGATATAGTCGCCGGTTCGATTAAAGGGGGAGCCGCCCTCGGCGCATCTTCGGTACTGCTGGTGGCCATAGTCGCTATTTTCCTGTTGTATGCAAACACGATCTTCATTAAGCGGCGCAGCCGCGAGATCGGGCTGTTTCAACTGATCGGACTAACGAAGGGGAAAATCTTCAAGCTGTTAAGCGCCGAGAACCTGATCCTGTATTTCGGGTCCATGCTCCTTGGGATTGGTGCCGGGTTTGCGGTGTCGCGGCTGATTCTGATGATTTTGTTCAAAATTCTGGCGATTGAATCTGTAGCCAAGCTCCGCTTTTCAATGGAGGCGCTGCAGCAGACCGTGATTGTCTTTGCCGGGATATATCTGCTGATCATGCTGATGAACTATACATTTATTAAAGCACAGAGCATTCTTTCCCTGTTCAAGGTCAGCTCCACCGCACAGGAACGCATCCGGAAAATGCCGCTGTGGGAAATTGTCCTCGGCTTGCTCGGCATCGGCTGTATCGCGTCAGGTTATTATTTATCGACCCTGCTCTTCAGCGGAAAATTAGATGACATGACCAGGCTGATGACCTCGATGATTGTTATCCTGGGACTGGTTATTATCGGCACGTACCTGTTCTACAAAGGCACGGTCAGCTTTGTGTTCAACGCTATCCGCAAGAGTAAACAAGGCTACCTTACCATTAATGAGGTGCTCTCGCTCTCGTCCATTATGTTCCGGATGAAGTCAAATGCGCTGCTGCTGACGATCATTACCACAGTATCCGCGCTGGCAATCGGTCTCTTGTCACTCAGTTATATCGCATATTATTCGGCAGGAGCGACAGCCAAAGACAACTCGCCTGACGATTTCGGGTTTGCGCAGGTGGAAGCCAAAGAGCGGTTTGTGCAGGCGCTGGATAAGGCGCACATCAAATACAGCGAGGTCCATATGCAGCCCATCCCGATGGAAGTCGATGGCTCGCAAATTATGGAACAGGGTTCCCGGAACACGGTTATTTCGACACTCGTAGTCAGTGACAGCAGCGTGGAGGGAGTCGATCTGAAGCCAGGAGAAGCGCGGATTATGGGCTATTATAACAATGTTTTGAGCAGTTATATGACTCTGAAGGAAAGCGGCGGGGTTGGCTTTAAAACCATGAACGGTACGATAGAGCAGCAGCTCACAGGGATCTCCGGGAAAACAATTATGCCTTACTTTTACAGCAAAGGCGCTGGAGTGTTTGTGGTCGATGAGACGGTTTATGAGGAGCTGGCTCAGGGTCAGGACCCCAAGCTAAGAAGTGCTAAGGGAGCGGCAGCAGCAGATTACTTCGGGATAGAACTTGCCGACCGTTCTCAGCTAAAGGACGCAAATCAAATTTTTACGGATCAGAAGCCGGGGGAGATGAGCATCTCACAATATGAATACAAAATGAACCACCGGAGCGGGATGGGGCTCATTATGTTTATAGTAGGGTTCCTGGGTTTGACCTTCCTGATCACCTCCGGCTGTATTTTGTACTTCAAACAAATGGATGAGGGAGAGGAAGAAAAGGCAGGCTACACTATTCTGCGGAAACTGGGCTTTACCCAGGGGGATCTCTTGCGGGGTATTCAATTCAAGCAATTGTTCAATTTCGGCATCCCGCTGGTCGTTGGCCTGAGCCACAGCTATTTCGCCGTCAAATCCGGCTGGTTCTTCTTCGGCACGGAAATGCTCACCCCGATGATCATGGTCATGCTGCTGTACACAGTGCTGTATTCCGTTTTTGGCTTCCTGTCGGTTCTGTATTACAAGCGGGTCATTAGCGAGTCGTTGTGACCAAAAAGCACATATTGGTAAAAAATGGAGGAGTACGCCTGGCAGCGGCTCCTTTTTTGTTGGTTCCACAGGAATAGTTGAATTAAAAGTGAACTAATTTACGCACAGAGTGGAAATCTGGTTCATATCTGGTATAATAAAAAATAATAATCAGGAAATATATTGCAATACAGCTATAACACAATTGATGAAAAAGGATAGGTGGAAACAGCCCATGGCGAAAATTGATCGTCATACTTTTCAGACCAAAACCAGACATATGTCTGCCGATCTGAAGCAAAAAATCAACTCGGGGGCTTACAGTCCGGGAGAATACCTGCCTTCCGAGCTGGCACTGACAGAACTGTACAAACTAAGCAAAAATTCCGTAAGGTACGTTCTGGATGAGCTTGTCCAGGAGGGATTGATTATTAAAATTCCCCGGGTGGGCACACAGGTGGCAAAATCTATTGCCAAGGAAACCATCCGCTTTGGCGTATATCCCTCGTTGTATAAGGAAGCGGGGATGGAGGAACTGATTAGGCGTTTCCACGAAACCCATCCGCATATTCACGTGGAAACCATTGAGCTTCCGTACGTGAGTTCAGACAGCATCGCCAATCTCATCAAGCTGGGGATTGTGGATGTGTTAACCGTCAACCTGCAGGATATGTACCAGTTCAAGGAGAGAAATTCCCTTGATTTGTTTGCCGGCCAGGATCGGCATGACAATATATACCCTTTTCTTACAACTTATTTTGAGAAGGAACCGGGGGTTGTGGCAGCCCAGCCTTTCGTGTACTCGCCCGTTATTTTGTGTTACAACAAGGAGCACCTTAAGGAGAAAAGACTGGGAGAACCGAACAGCAGCTGGAGCTGGGATGAGCTGGCAACGCTGCTCCGGGAGCTTAAGGCGCCTCACCGCTACAGCATCGCTTTTCAGCTGTTTTCCATGAACCGGTGGCCGATTTTCTGGATGCAAAATGAGGACGATCCGGCTTCGGCTGATTACAATCCGTCCCAGGACGGAACCAGCTTGCCTACAGAAGGGTTACGCTGGCTCAGGGATCTTGTGACGGAGGAAGGAATATTTCCTCTGGCCCTGGCTCAGGGCGAATTCGAAGCTGAGAAATTGTTTAGAGAGCAGAAGGTATCGGTCATGCTCACCACGTATTACATGCTGAATGAGCTGAAGAATGCGGATTTTTCCTTTGATATTGCTCAGCTGCCGCATTTTAAGAATGATAAGACACTCCTTCTGTCCACAGGCATTGCTCTCAGTGCAGAATCGGGGCATAAGGAACCGGCGGCCTGTTTTGTGAATTATCTCACTTCTGATGAGGCGCAGACCTATATCCGACAGCACACCTACAGTTTACCTGCGAGCAGATACATTACGGAAACGGTTTCCGTAGATATGATTAACAAACCGTCCAGGCTGGAGCTGCACCGTGACTACAGTTCAAAATACACGACGTACCACGACCTGTCTATGTCCATTGAAACCCTGATCCGATTTGGAGAAAGCCTGAAGCAATATATGTCTTATTTAACGGATGAAGAGGGACTTGCTGAAGTACTGCTTCCGGCCAAAAGCCTTAATTGACAAAAAACGCATAGCGGCTTCAATAAAAGCACTGCCATTGGGGAAGTGCTTTTTTTTTGAATTTATATGAACCACAAAAGAACCAGTTGACAGATATCGTGGTGTATGATAATTTCTTATTGAAAAATAAGAACCACACATGATCCAAATGACTGAGGGTTAATAAGGAGCTAAATAACGGCTTACCTAAAGTGGAGGGGGGAAAGTTTTCATCGTCTTTTCTTAAAGGAACCCTGTATCCGTTTTCATTGGTAGTTTACATGAAGGAGGAACGATTAATGATGCTGAAAAAAAGGATTTCCATCATGCTTGCGGCCACTCTTTTTTCCTCGATCCTTGCCGCATGCGGCAGCAGTACCGACAAAAGCGGTTCTGCCGCCCTGCCTTCACAGGAGCCCGGACAATACGGAGATACGGGCACTTTGACCCTGCCGCTGGTAGATAAACCGACCACTATTACTTACATGCTGCCCAGCAATGCCAAAGATCTCGGTCCGGGCAAGCTGGTGGTCCAGGAGCTTGAGAAGCGGACCGGCATTAAAGTGGATTTTCAGACCTATTCCCCGCAAACCTATCAGGACAAATTAAAAGTCATTGTCGCCTCCGGCAAGCTTCCCGACATTTTTACAGGGTTAAAACCGGCCGAACTCAAAAAAATCGGTAAACAAAACGGCGTGGTTGCCATCAATAAATACGCCGATCAGCTCCCTAACTTCAAAAAGCTGTATATGGAAGAAAACGACTGGGTCCTCAAATCCTTTGGCGATGAAGCCGGCGATATATACACCTGGCCGATATATAATCTGAACCGCAAAGTGAATCACGGATTCATGTTCAGAAAAGATATCTTTGATGAACTTGGCATTAAAGAATGGACGAACACCGACGAGTTTTACGAAGCTTTGAAAAAAGTAAAAGCAGCTTACCCCGATTCTTACCCGTACGCGTCAAAAAGCCTGGCCAATATTTTCCGGGATTGGGCCTTCGGCTGGGGACTCGGCAACACGGATCAGTACCCGGCTTATTACGATGAAAAAGACGGCACCTGGAAGTATGCTGCAGTCCAGCAAGCGCATAAGGACATGCTCGATTTCATGAAAAAGCTGTACAACGAAAAGCTGCTGGACCCGGAATTTTTGACAGATACCCAGGATTCCTGGACCACCAAGATGACAACAGACAAATCGTTTGTCACGTTTGACTGGATCGGCCGCCTTGACCTCTTTTATAACCAGATCAAAGAACAGAATCCGGACTATGACCTCAGGTATGCCAATCCCGTCGGACCGACCGGCAATGTCAGAACGCTGCCTGAGGTTTCGGATTTCAGCGTCGCCGTGGCCAAAAACAAAAATACGGAAGCCTCGCTCAAACTGCTCGACTATTTGACCAGTCCATCCGGAAGCGAACTTATGACCATCGGTGTGGAGGGGGTTAACTTCGAATGGGGAGAGGACGGGTTTCCGGTATACCCTGAACTGAAGGATCTTCCGCTTGTGGATATCACCGTACTGGAGGATCGTTATGCGATGTGGCTGGAAGGAGCGTACCTGAGACCGGACCACCGGAGCATTTACTATCGTTTCTCGGAAAAAGAGCAGGAAGCCCAGGATAAAATCGTAAAGGAGGATCGTTTCGAGCCGCTTGATCCGATCCTTAATTTTACGGACGAAGAAACCTCCAAGATCGCTGAGCTGCAGACCTCACTGCAAAAATCCGCCGAGGAATTTAATGCAAAATATATCCTTGATGCGGGTTATGGAGAAGCCCAGTGGGCGGATTTCCAAACCAAATTGAGCCGTAGCGGCGTGGAGGAACTGATGTCGATCTACAATGAGGCCCAAAAAAGATACGATGAGTCCAAATAAAAGGCCTTAGGTCTTGAATTAAAGGGAGGGGACAAGGCATGGAACATCCGGCAGCTAACCAAACAATGCACAAGAAGAGCTCCAGAAGCCGTCTTGGTACGACGTGGAACCATATCAAACGCGACAGGCAGCTGCTTCTGCTGTTTCTTCCCTGCATCCTGTTTTACGTCGTCTTTCGTTACGGGCCATTATACGGACTGATTATAGCCTTCAAGGACTACAGCGTATTTTCGGGAGTGCTTGGCAGCGAATGGGTGGGATTTGAGCATTTCATCACGTTTTTTACGAACCATGACTTCTGGATGCTGTTCCGCAACACGCTGCTCCTTGGGCTGTATACGCTCATTTTTGGGTTTCCTTTTCCAATCATGCTGGCCCTTCTGCTGAACGAAGTCAGAAACAAGTGGTTAAAAAAATCCGTTCAAACCTTCAGTTATTTTCCGGCATTTTTGTCCGTTGTCATCATCAGCAGCATGATCATTGATTTTCTGTCTCCCAATCACGGTATTTTGAATCAAATGCTGGCCGCGTTCGGATTCGAGAAAAAATACTTTCTGGTTGATCCGGGCTGGTTCCGTCCGATTTACGTCATTTCGGAAATTTGGGCAAATATGGGGTACGAATCGATCATTTATCTGGCAGCGATTGCGGGAATCAGTCCTACGCTTTATGAAGCGGCCAAGGTGGACGGCGCCAGCCGGTTCCATATGATCCGTCATATTACGCTGCCGGGGTTGTTTCCCACGATGCTCATCATGTTCATCCTCAAAACCGGCTCCATGATTCGTGTCGGCTATGAGAAAGTCCTGCTGCTGTACAACCCGATGACATATGACGTAGCGGACGTATTTTCAACTTATGTATACCGTAAAGGACTGCTAGAATCCAATTACAGTTACGCAGCCGCGGTAGGGCTGTTTGAAGCACTCGTGGCAATGGTGATGCTGCTGTCCGCGAATGCGGTCAGCAAACGGCTGGGAGGGAACGGATTATGGTAGGAGAACGCAAAATATCTTGGTTTGGTGTCATCAATACGCTGATACTCACTCTGGTTGCTGTAGCCACACTCTATCCCATCGTGTATATAACGGCCATCTCTTTAAGCGATACGGTGTCGGTCGTTCAAGGCAAGGTTTTTCTATTTCCGAAAGGGTTTAACTTTGAGGCCTACGGCGAGGTGCTTAAAAATGACACGATTCCAAGAGCCTATCTGAATTCTGTCTTCTATACGGCGCTTGGCACGTTCTTGAATTTGCTCTTTACTGCGGTGGCAGCTTATCCCCTGTCCCAAAAAGGTTTTTTTGGAAGAAAGTTTTTTATGACGGCGATTGTGCTGACGATGTTCCTGAATCCCGGCATTATTCCGACTTATGTGGTCGTACAGCAGCTGGGGTTGACGGATTCGGTCTGGGCCCTTGTGCTTCCCAACGCCATCTGGACGATGGAACTGATCATTCTGAAAAGTTTTTATGAAAACATGTCCTCCCAAATACGGGAAGCTGCCCTGATCGACGGAGCCTCCGAATACCGGATTCTGTTCAATATTGTCATTCCCTTATCCAAGCCTGCGCTTGCGTCCATCGGTCTTTTTTATTTCATGGGGCACTGGAACAGCTTTTTCCTGCCGCTGATTTACTTGAACGATGCGGATAAATATCCATTGCAGGTCGTGCTGCGGGATATGCTGATTTACAGCGCAGAAAATGACGCGGGTCTCGTGGATCGTTCGGCTCTGGCCCCTCAATCGATCAAAAACGCAACCATTGTGCTGTCCATGATCCCTGTTCTCCTTATCTATCCATTTGCCCAGAAGTATTTCGCTAAAGGGGTGATGCTCGGTTCAGAAAAAGGCTGAATAGACATAAGGAGGAGCCATATCTAATGAGAATCGTTGCTGCGAAGGAAGGGAAAGTTGCCATACTTCAAGCGGCTATACCCGAACTGAACAAACGGCATGTCCAAGTGAGAACCGAATATTCGGGGATTAGTCCGGGTACGGAGCTGAGCTCGATCAAGAGATCCGGATTATCTCCCGTATCACTTGGCTATAGTGCCGTTGGAATTGTGGAACAGACGGGGAGTGAGGTCAGGGATATTCATCCGGGAGACCGGGTGGCTTGTTACGGTGTGCCTTACGTCAGACACGCAGAGGTGATTTCGGTACCGACCAATCTGGTGACCAAAGTGCCGCATCATGTCAACCCTGAGGAGGCGGCATTTACAGGGCTCGGGGCCATTGCCATACATGCGTTGCGTACAGCTGACGTGAGGTTCGGTGACAAGGTGCTTGTCGTCGGACTGGGTATCCTCGGTAATCTTGTGGCCCAAATTGCTTCTGCCGCTGCGTGCCATACTGCTGCATATGATCTGAGCGAAGACCGGGTGCAGCTGCTTCAGGGACAAATGGGCATTACATCAGGCTTTTCAAGTGAAGAGGAAGTGGAACATTTTGTGATGAACGAGACGGGTGGAGCCGGGTTCGATTCCATCCTCTTATGTGCTGGCGGCCCCGGCGAAGTGCTGATTAACAAGTCGCTGGAGTGGCTTCGGGACCTGGGGAAAATCGTGATCGTCGGGGATTTGTCCATGGAGTTTTCAAGAGATCTGATGTTCCGCAAGGAAGCGCAGATTCTTATCTCAAGAGCGGGCGGCCCGGGAAGATACGATATGCGTTATGAGGAAGACAATCAGGATTATCCTATCGGTTTCGTGCGGTGGACGGAAGGAAGAAATATGGACGAGTATGTAAGGCTGCTTGCTGAAAAGCGGATTACGGTAAGTCCTGCGATCACGCACAGGTTTGCGCTGGAAGAGGCGCCTGCAGCCTATGGAATTTATCAATCCGGCCCGGCTCAAGGAGCCCTGGCCACGTTGATCAAGTATGTTTAATGACATGAAGAAGGGGAGATAAGTGATGAAAAAGCCTTTTTCCAACCTGATCACCATGTTCATGAGCTGTTTACTTGTATTAGTGATGTATCCCGTACAGCCTGCTCCCGCCGCAGCGGAGGATTCCAGACTTTCTCAGAAAAACTTCAGCGAACCCGAAGAATTGCTTATTCCCAATAACTACACGGTAGCTGTGTTTAATGGAGCCGTCGGCTATGAGGACGGCAAGCCTGTAATGTATGCGACGAGCAAAGGAAAGCCGGGGTACCTGAATGTGATAGACCTCGAAGAGTATAAACTGCTCCGGACCGTTTCTCTTGCGCCTTCCGAAAGCTCCTGGGCTCATACTGTTGCTCCAAACGGTACACTCTATGTGGCGTCCGAAGGAGCGGGGGCGCGGTTATGGGAGTACTCTCCAGTCACGCATGAGGCCGTTCAAGTGGCTGAATTTGCGGGGCAGTCTGTCTCCAACAGCATTACGACGGATGAACAAGGAAGAGTCTACGTTGGAACGTACCCGGGAGGAAAAGTATGGCAGTATGACCCTGCCACCAGGCAGGTGAGGGATTACGGCCGCGTCATCGGCGCGCTTGATCAAGAATATGTCCGCTCCATTGCTTATCAGGGAGGATATATTTATGCCGGAACGGCACATAAACAGATCGTGCGCGTGGACCTCAACACGGGAGAAAAAACGGATATTGCAGCTTCACTTAACGTTAAAAATGATACGGTATACGATTTGAGTACGATTGATAACCGTTATTTGTTCGCCCGTTATACAGACGGAAGCGGCATACCGGGTGAAGGCTACATCTACGATACGGCAACAGGATCATGGCTTGATGTAGAGCTTCAGCAGGTAACCGGCCTTCATGCAGCCGACTCGGTGGGTGGAAAGCTGTATTATATGTCAGAGAAAAAACTGAAAACCTTTGACCTGGCAACGCATCAGGTAGAAGAAACCGGCATGACCTATGAAAGCGGATTCAGAGGGGCGGATTGGGTAGAGTTCAACAATCCCGAGCTTCCGGGAAAAACGCTGGTCACCGTCCGTTATGACGGCGGGGTAGCTATGCTGAATATCGATACAAAAAAAGTAATTGTAAAGCCGCCGATTATCCCGGGATTGCCGGGCGTGGTCAACCGGCTTCAAAGCGTATCGGATACGCAGCTGATCACAACGGGTTCTCAAGCCAGATCCTCGCTGGTGGATTTAGAGAGCATGACGGCAAAACCCTTCAGCATAGGTCAGGCGGATAGTGTGTACCCGATTGGAAACAAAGTCTATATGGGTGTCTACCCGGAAGGCGGCTTATACGTTTATGATCTGAATCAAGAGCCGGGAAGCACGAATCCGCAGCGGCTCGCGGTACTCGGAAATGATCAGGAACGGCTTGTCCATATGTCTGAAGGGGACGGCAAACTGTTTATTTCTACTATCTCCGGTTACGGTACGCTGGGAGGATCGCTTACGGTCCATGATACAGCGACAGGGGAAACCAAAGTCCACCGCAATGTGGTCCAGAATCAGAGTGTGCTCAGTACCGCTTATGTAAACGGAAAGATTTTCGGATCTACGACCATCAGGGGCGGACTGGGTTCCACGCCAAGCGAGCAGGAGGCCAAGATCTTCGTGTGGGATGTCCAGAAGGAGCAAAAAATCACGGAGTTTACCCTTGATATTCCCGAACTTACCGATCCTATTTTCATAGGGGATCTGTCTCTCGGACCGGACGGGCTGATCTGGGGGGCATCCTATGAATATATTTTTGCGATCGATCCGGACACGTACAAGCTTGTGAAATATAAAAAAATCTATCCGAAGCTTTATTACACCCAGTGGCATCATCACCCGATGCGCTGGTCGGAAGACGGGCTTCTGTATGTGCTGTTCAATAACAAACTGACAGTGATTGATCCCGAAACCCTTGAATTCAGAACACTGACAGATGCATCAAGATTTGATCTTGGAAGAGACGGGAATCTTTATTTCACCGATCTCGCAACGAATACTATTCTCTATAGAATCAAGATCGATGGAGAGATGGTGCCTGAACCGCCGGGTCTGCCTTTGCCGGTCAACAATGCCGGAGTGGAGCAAGCGCCGGAGGGGAGCGGCAAACTGCCGGGCTGGACTTCTTTGTTTGCGACCAGCGGGGATGTGCATTTTGAGCGGAGCGGCGATAAGAGCTATGCGGGTGATTACAGCCTCCACACCACGGATCTGATCCGTACCGCCTCTGTGGCGGTGCAAAGCGATCCAATCACTTTGTCTCCGGGGAAAGAGTATAGCGCTAGTGCGCAAATCTACATCGAATCCGGCCAGCCCGGATTAATGTTCAGATTCTATAATGCTGAAGGGCAGACGTTGTCCACTTTGGAAACGCATTTGGATGAATCGCGGCTTCACCAATGGCAAAAGGTAACCCTCCGCGGTAAAGCACCGGAAGGGGCAGCTTCCGCCAGAATTATCGCGGTTACAAGCCGCTATAATATCTCATCCGCTTATTATGACGACTTTTCGGTATTTGAAAAGGATAATACGGCTCCCTTGACTGAGGTTACCATGAATCCACAGCCCAATGAGCAGGGCTGGCACAATAAAGATGTTTCCATAACGTTGAACTCGGAAGGGGCAGCCGCCCTTTTCTACGAGACTAAGGGGGCTGAGAGCATTGATCAACGTGAGGCTGCAGGCAGCAGCACGGAGTTTACGGTAGGCGCAGAAGGCGTAACGGAAGTAACTTATTGGGCAAAATCTGTTTATGGCGTGCCCGGGGTGCCTTCTACTATCGGACTCAAGATTGACAAAACAGCACCTGTAATCGAATTTTCAGGAGAATCCGTCTATGAAGTAAATGATGTGATCCGGATCGGCTGCTCCGCCCAGGATGCGTTATCAGGTATAGCTTCAGGCGATTGTGATGCTGTGCTTGCAGATAGCCCCGCCTATCTGGCGGGTATTGGGGAGCATACGGTTGATGCAACCGTGAGTGATATTGCCGGGAACGCTGTACAATCCTCTTTTTCTTATGAAGTGATCCTGACCTATGAGGGCATTGCAGGGCTTATTGACCAGTTCCTCGCTCATGATCCCAAGTTGGCTGGGCGGCTTAAGGATCAGCTGGCGTTAGCACAAAGCGCGGACGAAGCGGGCAACGAGGGAGGAAAAAAAGGTGCAAAGAGCGGATTTATTTATCAAGTGCAAGCCATGAGCGGCAAGGGATTAGCTCCAGAACATGCCGAACTGCTGGTACAGTTCGGAACCCGAATTTAACTTCATGTGAAGCCGCCGCAATGGCGGCTTTTTCCAATTTTCGCCTAGAGTTGCTGAAGGAACCTTTATAGTTTTCTTGCTTTGAATACAAAAGTTACAGGAAGCATCTTTGCTTTTTTTGCAAAATCACTGTTATCATTCCGCGATTGCATAATTTCCTCATCAGATTCCTCAACCATTTGTTCAATTACAAATCCCGCTTTGGAGAGCGCATTGACATAGGTGGAAAGTTTACGGTCCGATAAGGTTAGCGTACTTTCCTCAAGGGATACCGAATACCAGGATTCATCAAAATAACTTTTCTTGAAGACTAGCATATTATTTTCCGCACCAACACATTTATGAATAGGATGAGACCAGCTGAAAATAAATATGCCGTCCTTTTTCAGGTAAGAAGCGATCCGGCCAAAAGTGGCCTCAAGGTCGGTGGTCCAGCCTATGGCATAAACCGAATAAACGAAGTCAAAATAATCCTCCGGTATACCACATTCTTCTTCCATGGGAGAACAGATCAATGTTGCTGAAAGGCCGCACGACTTCAAAAGCTGCCCGGTTTTTTCGATTTGTTTTTCTGATATATCTGTCCCCCAAAGCTCAGCTGCTTTACGTTCCCCCATATATTGCAAGGATTGGCCGCTTCCACAGCCTATTTCCAGCAGCTTTTTTCCAGCGATATCGCCAAAAAGCCGGCATTGCTCTTCGGAGACAAATGCTCCATACAAAGGAAGTGCGGTTGCTCCTAAGATTTCAGTTCCTTTTGTATCCCAAAAGCTGCTGTTTGTTTTATGTATAGCATTCTTGTCCATGTCAGCCGAAATGGCGCGGCCAACCTCGCCAGCACCTATAATGTTTGTTCTAACCGTATTGTTGTCCATGCCGGTAATCCCCCAATATAATAATATGAGCCTAAAATTGAATACGAACACGCTGCGTTGTTAATCCCACAGTAATGTAACATTTTCCTGAGAATAATTCTACCTAAAATCTTCCATCCAGCCCTGTAATGAGCAATGTGACAATTATGTCATACCGAATTGAGTATTGTTATGTGAATCGATGGGAATATATAGTTGTCCCCCTTATACTGGAAACTGTTTGAAAGAGTTAATTTCCAAAGGGGGATATATCCGCTGATGACTGATGTAATTAAAGCAATAATCCTTGGCATAATAGAGGGCTTAACTGAATTTTTACCGGTATCGTCTACCGGGCATCTTATTTTAGCAGGCGATTTGCTCAGCTTTGAGGGAGACGCTGCCATAACTTTTAAAATCGTAATCCAATTGGGTGCAGTGATGGCAGTTCTGATTCTTTATTGGCGAAGGTATTTAGCGATTGGGGCTAATCTGATTAGAATGGATTTTTCCAAAAGTAAAGGGTTAAATGTCATTCATATGATTTTGGCTATGTTACCGGCATTAATCCTGTATCTTCTCTTCAAAGACATAATAAAAAGCCGATTGTTCGGCCCAACCCCTGTTTTGATCGGTCTGGTTGCCGGCGGCTTGCTGATGATCCTCGCAGCACGGAGCAGGAAAACTAACACCGCTGATACGATCGATGGGATTAATTACAAACAAGCTTTCGGGATTGGCCTGTTCCAATGTTTGGCTTTGTGGCCGGGATTTTCGAGATCGGGTTCGACGATTTCAGGGGGCCTTTTGCTTGGCACCAGCCAAAAAGCCGCCGCAGATTTTACGTTCCTTATTTCCGTGCCTGTTATGTTTGGGGCAAGCTTGTTGGATTTATACGATAGCCGCGATTTGCTGAATTCTGACGATTTAATCTTAATGTTAATTGGCTTTACGACATCCTTTCTTGTGGCAATGATTGCAGTAGTCACGTTCATCAAACTGATTAAGCGGCTTAGATTGGAATGGTTTGCCCTATACCGTTTTGCCCTGGCGGCGCTCTTCTATTTAATCGTCATCCTGTAACTATACTCCACCCGAAAATTCCTGCTGTCAAAATAGACAAGATCTCCGCTGTCATAATGCCACACTGCCTGCAGTCGGGTAGGTTGTCTAACGCCGTCAATCTGCTTGTAATCCTTCATTAGCGCCGACCATCTCACCCGCTGTTTGGAGCCGTCCATTCCGACGGCGGTGCGGTCGTCCGTCGTGAAGGACAGGCATTCTCCGTTGTCGTTGAAACTGAAGATGCCGCCTGCGGTAATGCCATAACAGGCAATCACCGCGCGGGCATGAGTATCGTCGATGGGCTCCCAAGTAATGCAGCTCTGTATAGCGGCGCTTGGCAGCAAGAGCGATTCCGACAAAAAGGTGACCAGACACGCCTGATCCATCTCCCTGCCCTGCTGGTTGAATAGAGTGAACAACTTTGCCAGAACGCCCTTCATGCTGCCTTTTCCCTCGACATAGGTATCCAGGCCTTGAAAAGGAATCCCGTACATAGAAGTTTCGATCAGGGCAATTCTGGCAGGACGCTGACTGAAATTATACTGCGTGTAATCTATCTGAATCGCCGGTTTCTTGGGGGAGAGGATGAAGTCTACCCCTTTGAATACGGCTTTCATCGAGGACATTTTGGGTGTGCCGGTCCATCCGCTGGTTTCGAAATATTTCTGGACAGGAGAAGGAAGAGCCTTCCAGTCTTCGCTTGTGAACACATCGTTAGAGGCAGCAGCAGCAGAGAGGCCGTTATCAGCGAGCCGCAGAAACTCGGCTTTGGTGCGCGAATAGGGAATATGGAAGAATATCATCACACCAACTGTGATGCCGACAAGGATTACCAGTATAAGAATCATCAAATATCTACTCCTTTTCCCGATCAGATGCGTCCGTTTCCATGCGGGCGATGTTCTCTGTAAGCCGGGTCAATCCGCGGAACAGGCCACGGGTTAACTCTGCGTCGAAGGATTGAAACAGAGCCTTTATAAACTGGTCTTCCCGTCCGCTTCTCCCCGAAAAATATACCCTGCATTTATCGGTAAGCTGAACCCGAAGAACGCGTGCATCCCGGCTATCCTTGGTCAGCGCAACAAATCCCTGCTGTTCGAGCAGGAGAGCCATCTTCTTCACATTCTGCCTGGAGCTTCCGATCATCGCGGATACATCGCTCAGGGTGGGAGCGGGTGAACCGCTCTTCAGAATGACTGCGATCAGCAGCCACTGCTTCATGGTCATTTGGTCATCCAATTGATCGCCTAATACCTGCAGGCGGTTGGCGAGTGTGAGAACAGCGCCAAGGATATAAGCCTGCTGCTCTTTTTCCTCCATATGATTCCTCTCCTTACATCAGAATGGTAACCTATTACGTTTTATTATATGTAATAGGTTACCTTTTTGTCTATATCCAAATTGAATCGCTCTACATCCAGAGACCGAGGTGAAAATGCGTTTGGAGACCGTTAACCGGCATATCCGATAGGATTATAATGAAGCAGCACTGAACGGAGTACATACCAAGTTTATATTCAGTTTAAAAAGGCGGATTATGATCCATCTATATTAGTTTTCTAGGAGGAATAGCAAAATGAGTCAAAACAAGAAACAACCGCTGCCATCCAAAGATTGGGCCATTGAGGCGCATGGGCTTGTCAAAGTTTTTGGAGACAACCGGGCGGTGGACGGGGTAGACCTGCAAGTGGCCACGGGTTCGATTTACGGAGTGCTGGGGCCAAACGGCGCAGGCAAGACTACAGCGATCCGGATGCTGGCGACATTATTAAGACCGGATGGCGGTTCTGCGAAGGTGTTCGGGCATGATGTGGTGAAGGAGCCGCAGATTGTGCGCCAGCTGATTGGGGTAACCGGACAATATGCGTCAGTGGATGAGTCGCTCAGTGCAACCGAGAATCTGGTGATTTTCTCCCGGCTGCTGGGCCTGGGACGTGCGGAAGCACGCCGCAAGGCAGAGGAGCTGCTGGAGGAATTCGGTTTGACCGAAGCTGCCAAACGTCCGCTCAAAAATTTCTCCGGCGGGATGCGCCGGCGGCTGGACCTGGCCGCCAGTCTGATTGCGCAGCCGCCGCTCATTTTCCTGGATGAGCCGACGACTGGCCTGGACCCCCGTACCCGCAACCAGATGTGGGAGACGATCCGGCGCTTGATCCAATCCGGTTCAACGGTGTTGTTGACCACACAATACCTGGAAGAAGCAGATCAGCTGGCTGACCGGATCGCGGTCATTGATCATGGCCATGTGGTTGCGGAGGGGACGGTAGATGAGCTGAAATCATCGGTTGGTACCTCGTCTCTGCAATTAAGAGTTCAGAATATGCGGGACATTGGCATTGCCCGCCAGACGGTAGAGCGGATGTTGAGAGTACAGACCAGTATATCAGCGGAAGCTGCGAAGATTACGGCACCTCTGGGAAATGTTGACCGGGTGGCGGATCTGCTGATTGCACTGCGTGAGGCAGGGATTTCTTTGGCGGAGCTGAGTGTGCAGAAGCCAACGCTCGACGAGGTTTTCCTGAGCATCACGGGCCACGGGGTAGAAGAAAAGTCAGCTCCGGCTTCGGCCGAATTCATTCAAGCGGAGGGTCAAACCGTATGAGTACAATGATAAAACCAGGCGCCCAGCGCCAACTGAAAAACCACACCAGCTTCGGACAGTCGGTACGCAATTCACTGACAATGGCCTACCGGGGGATGCTCAAAATCAAACGCACACCCGAGCAGTTATTTGACGTCACGTTTCAGCCGATTATTTTTACCCTGATGTTTACGTATATTTTTGGTGGAGCCATCTCTGGGGATGTCCAGAATTATTTGCCGATGATCATCCCCGGAATCCTCGTGCAGACCGTCATCACGACTTCGATTGTGACAGGTGTTCAACTGCGTGAGGATATGGAAAAAGGGGTCTTTGACCGCTTCAAGTCACTGCCGATCTCGCGGATAGCCCCGCTTGCCGGAGCCTTGCTGGCGGATACGGTCCGTTATACGATTGCAACAGTGCTTACTTTTGCGATGGGGTATGTGATGGGACTGAGCCCTGAAGGCGGACTCGGGCATGTAGCCATGGCCGGTGTGCTGGTCATTATCTGCTCCTGGGCGATCAGCTGGATCTTTGCTTTCTTCGGCGTTATTGCGCGTACAGCTTCCAGTGTACAGGGAATCTCCATGATTGTGCTGTTCCCGCTTACCTTCCTGTCCAACGCTTTTGTACCGGTCGATACCATGCCTGACTGGCTTCAATGGTTCGTCAAAATGAACCCGATCTCGCATTTGGTCACAGCCGTCCGCGATCTGGTCAACTCGGGAACCATGGGCTCGGATCTGGTCTTTTCCCTGGCCGGCGCCGCTGTGATTGTGGCGATCTTTGCACCAATCACGGTGCGTGCATATATGCGCCGTACGTAAGGGAGAGAAATATCTATGAAGAAGTAAAGATAATATTTGGTCATTACAAGGAAACGGCTGGAGCCTGATTGCTCAGTCGTTTTTTTGTTGCATTCGCTCTGTTTCAATAGAGGTTCAACTATGCTGTATGCGAAAATCGCATAAATATCAATATATTTATCCGTATAAAGTACACTTGGAATAAACTGCTATAAGTCAGGAGGTTGTATAAGTGAAAAGTATTCTGGAGGATATGTATTACGGGAATTTGCGGCCTGATGAGTCTATAAAATCTGCAGATCCAAGAGCTAAGCAGCTTCATCAGGAGGTTATGATGTTAATGGACAATTACCAAAAGAAGCTAGCGGCGGCAGAATTCGAAGAAATCGAAAGACTACTGGATCTCGTTGGTGAGCTTAACTCCATGCATGCGGCGGCAGCTTTTGTTCAAGGATACCGGATAGGGGCATTAATGATAATGGAGGTATATTGCGGATAAGAATTTAAAATAATCAATTGCACTTTATACAATAGATGATCCTTATATCAGCGGAAAAATGGGATCTGTTGCACTCTGTACAGCAGAATCAGGCTAAAAGGGCGCTTTTGACTCCAAACAAGAAATCTACTGCACGAAATACAGCAGAATGCGTTTCACCGTAAAACTCTCAGCTTTCTATTGTACTAAGTGCAATCACTGAAGATTTCCAGTTCAACTTATACCTTGAATCATCCTGGAACACCATGAAGGAGCTAACTATTAAATTAACTCATCTAAAAATATGGTTTAAAAAATCCCCGGAGACGTATGTCGACAGCCTTCAAGGGATTTTTTGCGCTGCTTTTCTGTGCTTTTGACCTTTTATGACAATATAACCCATATATTTACATGTTAAAATTGTTACTTATTTACTATATACATATATATTTACTAAAGTTATCCTATGAATAGGAAATGATTAACATTTCCGCAAATTACAGCTTGGTTTCGAAGTGTCAAAGGAGGAATGAAAAAGGCAAAAAAGTGTACAAAATGTATGTGTCTCATCCTAGTCGGCTCAAGACTCTGCTGTAAAAATTTGAAATTAGAGGAGCGAGAACTGTGAAAGCAATGAAAAAACTATTTGCTGGATTGATGATGTTTACTCTGATTTTTGGTGTATCCTTTGTGGGATCGGCATTTGCCAGCGGTGATGAGGTTAAGCTTATTGACTCGGATGTTAGCGTTATTTATAAACCCGGATATGTCGGATTCAGCGGAAATGTTGATGTTGCAAATCTGGGACCCGTGAAAAATGTCACTGTCCATTATACGACAGATAACACCACTTGGTATAATACAAGTGCGAATTATGTAGGGCCGACGGATGGAACCCGTGAGAAATGGCATTTCGGCATTTCCAGAACTGATGCTTCAACAGATCATAACGAGCTGAAGAATCTGAGCTTCATTAAATTCGCTATTGAATACGAAGTGAATGGCCAGGTCTATTGGGATAACAACGGGGGAGCGAATTATTACAATGAAGTCAATCATACTGTTCCCCTGAGTTCCGTGATTTTGGGAGCACCAAATGTGGTTAACGGCAGTAGTACTCTTAGCAACGGTGAATTTAACGGAACCATCTATGTGAAAAACCTGAATCCGACCAAAACAGTAAAAGTAACGTACTCAACAGACAACTGGGCAACGACTCAAGAGGCATTCGCTACTTACAACGGCTCCTTGAATAATCTCAATAGTGTTGAAAGATGGAGCTACAGTATCAATGTCCCAGGTGCTACAGATGTTAAATATTCGGTTTCGTATACAACCGGCGGGCAAACGTATTGGGACAATAACTACGGCCATAATTACGAGGTCAACTAATTTATTTTAAAATGTAGTTGATAAAGGATCACAGGCGGATTATTCCGCTTAGTGATCCTTTTTTTTGCGGATGACCAGCAAGCAAACCGTCTTGATCCGCTTGTTTATTCGCCTTTCACTAAAATCAATATCTAAAAAAGCTTCTGAACAAGCTTGTAGATCAATACCGCTGCTTCCTTGTTCAGCATAGGATCCTTCGGTCTGTATTCCAGCGCTCCGTTTGCAGCCTGGACGTCAGGGCCGAATAGCTGTTGTCCCGCAATGTACTGTACCCCTTCGGATGCCCAGGGGGAGGCGGGGGTTTTCAGGTCGGCTTTTACGGGATCAGCATTCAGCGAGATCTTGACCATCCGCCAGATGAAGGTAGCCGCTTGCTCACGTGTCAATGGCTGGTTAGGGCCAAAGATGCTGCCGGGGAGTCCCTGAACAATCCCGTAATCAACCGCCGTCTGGATTACAGCTTCATAGGGGCTGCCTTTCGTGTCAGAAAATACAGATGGCCGGGTAGAAAGCTGGAATCCCGCCAGTGGCATAATTTGTGAGAGAAACTGGCCTCGCGTCACCGCCTTGTCTGGTTTGAATTCGTTTGTGCCGCCCGGAATAGCCCCAAGCTGAACCAGGTAATAAATAGATTTGGCATAAGGATGGTTTACCGGGACATCGCTGAATATGGGGGGCACGGGGATCTTCTCCGCCCAGCTGTCTGTCATGTTGTAGGAAAAGTAGGTAATGTTCCCGTCCGCATCCGCTTTAAAACCGGCAGGGGTTCCTTCTTCGTCATAAAACAGCAAATCGTCCGCCTGGCGCAAGGTATGGGTGCCCAAAGCGTCGCGCACGATCAAGGCACCGTCTGTTGCGGTAATGTCATAACGCAATACAGGTGTGCGCAGATGGCGGTACAGTCCCTCAAACCGCAGGAGCTGCTGCTTATCCGGTGCCGGCTTCAGAAAAGCCGGTCCAGCATCCGTTTTAGGGAAATAACGGCTCATGAACTGCTCAAAGAAAGGAAGCCGCAGGTTGCCTTTGTCACTGTTCAAGGCGAGGAACATACCGGTGTTCTGCCCGGGCAGCAGCCATAGATTGGAATGGAACCCCGATAAATCGCCGCCTTTTTCTACGACTGTATGCCCGTTGTAATCTTTCGGATAGTTCGTCTCAAAGGCATAGCCGGCACCCGGAATGTCCGGATGGATCGTGACGCTTGTATGCTCCATTGCTTTTATTGAAGCTTCCGTCAGGAACCGCCCATCTCCGGTTTGCCCGTTGTGTAGCATTGCGAGCATGAACTTGGCCATATCGGCTCCCGTAGAGAACATCCCTCCTTGCGGAGAGTTGTCAGGCACGTTCTTGATTTGCTCTAGCTGCTCAAGATTGTTGTCGTAGGGAGTGGCGATGGCTTGCTTTACCTTGTCGTTAAAAATAAAGCTGCTGCTGTCCATGCCGAGCGGGTTGAAAATATTTTTGCTGACATAATCCTGAAACGGCAGTCCGGACACTTGCTCGATGATATACCCCTGCAAAGTAAATGCGAAGTTGTCGTAACGGAAAACTTCCCCTGGCTTGCGGACAACAGTAGGCATCATGTCATTCAGGTAATTCTTAAGTGTATAAGACCTATCAGAATCAACGTTGTCTGCATTATCAAAGCCAGTCGTATGGGTCATCAGATGCTTCAGTGTAAGCGGTGCTCCCGTTGTATTCGGGATTTTCAGATCCGGCAGGTAGGTTTGGACATCCTTGTCCAGATCAACCTTTCCGGCTTCAGCCAGCTGCATAATGCCGGCAGCAGTGAACAGCTTGGATACAGAAGCCAGGCGAAAGAGTGTTGTATCCGCGTCAACCGGCCGCTTTGCAGCAATGTCTGCATAACCGTAGCCTTTGTTCAGGAGCACCTGTCCGTCTTTGACGATGACCAGCAGGGCGCCTGCCAATTGTTCTTTGACCTCCTTTTGTTCAAAAAATTGCGTTGCAAAGGCTTCGACCCCGGCTTTGTCCAGCTTTACAGCCGAAGGGGACACTGGGGGGGCGGCCGCAGCAACTACAGACGGTAGGAGCAGGGTAGCAGTGAAGATGAGCATAATGAGCGGATCAAGAATTTGAAGTCTTGCCGTTGACAAAAGCAAAACAGAGGATTATTATGGTTTTAAATTTAGTAAATTAGTAATTTAGTAAATCAGTGAATTAGTAAATGAAAATTGGAGCGTGTACAAATGAAAATCCCAACAACGTTAAAACATAAGCCAGTAGTCGTATCAGAAGATTATGAGCAAGTGGACGGCCGGTATGCCCGGAATACGGATGCGAAGGGTCTCTCTCTGGGACTGGCCCAGTGGAATGACCGGGGGAAGGTTGATATTTCAGCAAAAGTATGGAGACATACGGGGGAGAAATGGTCGAGACAGTCCGAAGAGCTGCCGATGCACCGTGTCCTGGACCTTGCCATTCTGATCTGCAGCAGCAGCTTATATTTTCAGGATGCCTACCGGTTTCCGAAAATGTATGACCCGGAGAACCCGGTAATTGACCGTATCGGGCTTCAGGGGGATGCCATGAGTGTATCCGTGTGCGCAGACAATCCCATGATTGATAATGATATCAAGCTGTTTGCCCAGGCGCTTAGTGATGATGGAGAAATGATTGGAGAACGGCTGCGCGTATTGTCCCGGCTGTTGAAAGACATGGGGTATTAAAGCCTTAAAGAGGTGAGAGGGTATGAGCAAGCAAGAAACAACTATGCTGTCTCCAGCAAGACAACTGACCCGTGCAGAGCAGGAGCTGGTCTGGAATAAGCCGTTGTCTCATAAAGTCAGCGAAGAAGAGAAGCGAATCTGTAGTGAAATCAGGCGCAACTGGAACCGCGGGGAACTGAAAATCGCCAATATCCTGCTGGAAGGGGACGCCGGCTCCGGAAAAACACAGCTTGCAAAGGCACTGTCCGCTGAGTTGGGATTGCCGTATACGAAGGTGACCTGCTTTGCGGATATGGATAAATCGGATATTATCGGGGCGATCCTTCCGGTGATCCCGGAAGAAGATCTGCAGAAGCTGGAGCCTGCGGAGCAAGCCGTCTGGAACGCATTATATGAAAATGACGGTTTTCAGAGCACCGCTGAAATCTTGATGAGTGTGCTGGGGATCAGCCGGGAGCAGGCCGCCTCTAAGCTGAAGCTGCTGCTGGCGAAGGTGGCGCAGAACAGCGGTGACGAAGCGGTTGAATATCGTTTTTACCCTTCGGAGATCGTCAGAGCCTATCAGCAAGGTTATCTTCTGGAGATCCAGGAACCTACCGTTATCCGGGATGCCGCGGTGCTCATGGCGCTTAACTCGGCCCTGGAGCTGGACGGGAGCATTAACCTTCCGACAGGAATTATACGCAGACACCCGGATTTTATCGCAGTCATTACGACCAACCGCAGTTATGCAGGAACCAGGCCGCTGAATGAAGCTCTGCGTGACCGGGTCCAGCATACCGAGAAGATGGATCTGCCCGCCAAAGAGATCATGATTGAACGGGCCATCTCCAAAACCGGCTACACGGATGAACGGGTGCTGGGTGTACTGGCAGAGATTATTATGGTTCTGGACAGCACAGCCCGGGCGAATGCGATTAAAGGTGTGGCGGGGATGCGTTCTTTTTTCTATTGGGCGGATGCGGTTGCCGGCGGAGCTTCAGCCAGAGAATCCCTTTATCATAAAGTCATCTACAAGATCACAACCGATTCCGAAGAAATCAAGCTGCTGGAAGAAGCTTTAAGAAGCCATGGCTTGTTCTCGGGTCTTGATGAAATCGAACGGGAAGGTAAAAAAAAAGAATCGTTGCGGAACTGGAGCTAAAAGCATGGGGGGACATCGGCGATACTGATTTTGACCCTGGCAAGGAGGAAGAGGAACAGGGGGTTGCGCTGAAAAAATCTGCGGACAGCGACGAAAGCACAGCTGATGTTCCTGATTCTTCAACCGAAATGGAACGCTCAGATACCGAAGAAGACGGTGCTCCCAGAGTTCATCAGGCAAATCCTGAGCTGAAGTCTGAAGAAGCGAGACAGCAAGAGCGGGACTTCCGCAAAAAGCTGAACCGCGAGGCCAGAGAGACAGTGTCTGGTTCCATCCACAGCAAGATCAAACTCATTGTTCACCGTCCGGATTTCGATTTGGACTCCAAGCGGGAATATCAGAGTCTAAGCAGGGAGCTCTTGCCTGTTGTCAGAGAAATTGCCAGAAAAACCATGCCGCTGCTCGCACATGATGACTCTTTTGATTTTGCGAAACATCAGTATTATGGCAGTAAATTTCAGGCGGACAGCATTGCTTACCGTGATTTCAGGTATTTTGCGAAGAAACGGCCGCCAACTGACTCTCCCTCCCTGGCGGTCGGTGTTAGAGTGGACGAATCGGCATCCATGTCGGCTTTTGGAAGATTGGCGGCTGCCAAACAGGCGGTCATCGCCGTGTACGAGTTTTGTCAGCTTTGCCGGATTCCGGTGTTGATCTACGGGGATACAGCAGATGTCTCCAGGCTGGAGCAGATGTCCATGTACGCCTATGCGGATTTTGAGCACCCGGATGCTAATGACCGGTTCAGGCTCATGGGGATTCGTGCCAGAAGCAATAATCGTGACGGGATGGCATTGCGAGTTATGGCGGACCGGTTGGCTGGTTCAGCAGCGCAGACCCGGTTGTTGATCAGCATCAGTGACGGGCAGCCCAAGGCCTTGGAGGATTATACCGGTTCCTTGGCCGTCCAGGACATGCAGCAGACCTTGGCCTACTATGAACGCAAGGGAGTTACATTTCTTGCAGCCGCCATCGGCCAGGACAAGGATGTGATTCATGACATCTACGGGAGTGACAGATTCCTGGATATTTCCCATTTGCCGGAGCTGCCCGCACAGCTGGTCCGGATGATTGCCCGGTATTTGTGATTTTATTCTATATAGAGTGAACTTGAAAAACGAACAAAAGGGAAAAGGGATGGAGGGGAAGTTTGGAACTGGAGGAGCGAATGCGTCCGCCTTTGTCTGCGGATTTCCACCGCGAACAGCGGTACCAATCAAGAAATCTGCAGATGGGCAGCGGCCGGAAGTCCAAACATTCACCGTAGTCCCGACGAAGTCCCTAATGTAAAGATCTTAAGTTCACTCTATATACTGTGGAACTAGACAACGGCAGAAATGACGTTGTTGAAGTTCCTGCTCTGGTCTATCCAGAATACCCATATAAGTCAATTTCATAAGCTATCTATTAATTGAACTCATTAGCTGGAAGAAGTATTCAGGTTGATGAGTTTTATTCAGGTTATACCATGAATGTAATGTATCCGGCGCAAATACATCTAATTGCTTCAGTACTTCTACCGCAAATTCCAGGGGTGCTACTCCTGAGGCAGTAACCAGATTTGTGTCCGCTGCTGCAGGTCCCGGCTCATAAAATTTTTCTCCTTTATACTGAGGACAAACCATTTTCAGATACTCTAAGTCATTGCTGGTATGCTTCCTGGAATCCAGGTATCCCATATTCGCCAGTCCCTCGGTTGCACCGCAAATTGCAGCAACAATAGCGCCTCGCTTTAATGCTTCGCCAACTCTTTTCAAGACAGCTTGATGAACAGGTTCTCCCCAAGTATTCCCCCCAGGTAAAATTAATAGATCTTTACTCGCAAAAGTGCACTCATCAAGGGATATATCAGGTTGTATGCGCAATCCTCCCATCGTAGTAATAATTTCTTTATCAACGCCTACGGTAACTACTTTTAAAGGGGCTGCATCGGTTTTGAAATATCTTCCTGTGTTTAGCTCAGCAATTAAATATCCATACTCCCAGTCTGACATTGTATTCAATACATAGAGATAAGCTTTTTGGGTTCGCATCCAGTAACACTCCATTCACATTTGATATAGCCTATTATAAAATCACTTCCCTGACAGCTAACGTCAGGGAAGTGATTTGTTTGCTGAAATTTTTATTTCGTACAAGCGTGTATAGACAGGTATTCAGAATTAGGAACGATGAAATTCTCCCTGGGATTATACATACCGTTTAGAATGGACACAAAAAAGCTCTGCAGGCCGCTAGGGTCTGCAGGGCTTTTTTAATCCATGCAGGGGTTAAGCCCTATTCGCTGCTTGAGGGGGCACTTCCAGGACCGGACAAAAATCCGGATTTGAGGTGCAGAGCTGGCGGGTGAATTCCGGCCGGAGCATGGAGAGCTCTTCGAAATAACTGCTGAGTGCATGATTCAGGCTGACGGAACCTTTTTGGAACGAAAGGGGGCAGAACTCTCTGACATGACTGTAATAATACCGTTTGTCCCGCTTGGGCAGCTTGAAGATCGAGGGCGGAACATAGGCGGCAGAGTCAAAAAGATTGGCAATGCGGTGGCTGTTCGGTAAATAGCGGGTACTGGCTTTTGCGAAGGCTGGATCACCCACACGGGGTGAACCATACGTATACAGATGCGGTGTGCTGAATGAAGTGTTGGCAGCAACATCAGGCGCGCACAGTGTGGCCAGTGCTCCGCCGAGGCTGTGACCTGTAATATATAGTCTTTTGCCGGAGGATAACCGGGAGAGTGCGGAGTGAATCCCGCTTCGGGCTGAGGTATATATGTTGGTGAAGCCGCGGTGGGTCAGACAGTCTTCCTGAATATATTTGAACTTTTTTTGCGTGGCATTGGCGTTGGAGATCCAGTTGGCTGTTGAGCTGCTCCCGCGGAAGGCGATTATGATCTCTTCTGGAGATTCGATAATGAACCCGAACCGTTCCCACACCTGTCCTAACGATTTTGCCTGAATGGTGTGAGTGACAGAATAACCAGCGGGAATGGTGAATGAACCGTCCGCATGATTAAACTGGGCATAGGTCTGTCCGCAGACAGCCGCCAGAAAGATGGCCCGTTCTTCAAAAGCCTGATTATTGCTCACATGCATCCCGCCCTTCCCTCTAATTCTATGTATGTCAAGAGCACAGGATGGGTGCCTGTCGCTGGAAGAAAAAATGTTCTAAAAAAATTTCTACCATTTTCTGTATCAGTCTATATGGTAAAATGATTTGAATGACCCTACAGGTCATGTGGGGAGAACAATGCTATCAAGGGAGGATACTAGAATATGCCTATCAAGTTGAAACCTTTGAAAGAAGAGACTTAACTGAAGAAGAATTGGCCAGATGGGGAGCGGCGTTAAATTTAGGTGAAGAAGGACGGGAGCAAATTAAGGGCAATGAATTGAGTTATTATATGGACCAGCTGGATGCAGTAAGACGGACGACGCTGGAATGGTTCCAGACTGTGGATGACGAGTGGTTATACAAGGAGGAACCATTCTGGGGTGATCAACCGGCAAACTACTATTTTATGTGGTTTCATGTTTTTGAAGATGAGATTAACCACAGGGGGCAGATCCGAATGATCCGTAAAAGATGTGACGTGAGGTTACAGAATAAAGGGTGAGGCCGCCTCAAAGCGAAACCTATTGGTCAAGTTTGCGTCTATACTTCACAGGAATAGGGACCCGATATTGCAACCGGAGAGGACGGATGATATATGGTGAAAAAATGGCTGGTCGCCCCAATGCTTGCCGCTTCATTGCTTATGGCCCCAATGACGAATGCTGCTTCCTCCGCATATTTCAAGTACACACTGGAAAACGGAGGGCAGGTTACCAGTCCGGCGCTGCTCAAGAATGGAATTACCTATGTGTCAGCAGGTCTCTGGGAGTCATCAGGCCTTCAGGCCACCTGGGATAAGGCACATCAGAAGGCGCAATTTCTGGGATGGAACAAAAAGGTTGGGGTTCGCATAGGGAGCGCAAAGGGGGTTCTCGACGGTACAATCGTTGATCTTGGAGGTATTCCATTTGTGCATGAAGAGCAGTTGTATGTTCCGGCACGCTTCCTTGTCCGTTCACTGGGTGGAACAACGGTGAGCTGGGATGCGGCTCAGAACCTTTATATTGCCCAAGGGCTGAAGGTTTTCTCCAGCGCGGGTGCAACCTATGGCGGAAAGCAGTATACCGTTGATAAAAAAACCGGAAATCTTTATGTAGCCGATCCATCGGGAGAGCCCAAATTGCTGGCAAAACTCGGGTCTGAGCTTTATGACATGGTTCAATTTGATTTTAAAAAGACCCCGAAGGGCCTGCTCTACCTGACCATCACGGATGTGTACGGGGAGCCGCATATCAACAATAAATGGTATACGCTGATCCTCAAGGATGGAATGGTGATCCGTCAGGACAGCGTAAAATACTGGATGCGTTATGGGGAAAATGTGAAAATGTACGGCAATACCCTGTTGCTTACCGATGGAAAAAAGCTGCGGCTGATCGAAGATGGAACAGGGAAGGT
Organism: Paenibacillus riograndensis SBR5; assembly: GCF_000981585.1. Lineage (NCBI taxonomy): Bacteria > Bacillati > Bacillota > Bacilli > Caryophanales > Paenibacillaceae > Paenibacillus > Paenibacillus riograndensis. Next base: position 4,884,592 of record NZ_LN831776.1, on the reverse strand, counting down.
AACTTCCGTAATAGATTTGGTCAAGCTTGGCGGTGAGGCTGATACGTATTTGGTAGAGGGAATGGATGATGATTTTCTGCTGATTCGTCCGAATCAGAAGGGGCTTCTCCTGCTGATCGAACGTAAGACAGGGAAACAAACGTTGTTGTACCAAAACCTGCTTGACGCTGAGCAGCAGAAATTTGCGGAAACGAATGATCTTCCGTTCTATGGAGACAATCTGAAATTCATCAAGCGTGAAGGGAATGCGCTGCTTTTTACCAATGAGTATGTGCGGGATGGCAAGGTTTATAAATACCTTCTGCCGGGGAAATAGATTAAGTGCGGTAGACTGAACTAAACGCTTCGGCGCCATTTGAAAGGGGAAACCATTTGAACCAGGTATTATTAATCATCGATGCGCAGCAGGAATTAATGGACGGGAACCAAAAGGAAAGTCCGGTATTCCATAAAGATCAGCTTATCCAAACGATCAATAAAGTGATTGAAAAAGCCAAACAATCCGGTGTTGAGACTGTATTTGTGAGGGATCTTGATGTCGCCGGGGGAAAAGATGCGGGCTTTCAGGTGCACAATGAAATTCTTATGCCTGCAGATGCCAAAGTGTTTGATAAAAAGGCAACGAATGCTTTTCACGGGACCGGACTTTTGCATTATTTAAAAGAGCAGCAGGTTGAACATGTAGTCATTATGGGCTGTAAAACACAGCATTGTATCGATACCGCAGTCCGGACGGCTACCGTCAGTCATTTCGATGTCACCTTGGTTGGCGATGGACATTCTACAACAGACAGTGATGTCCTGAGCGCAGACCAAATCATCAGGCATCATAACAGTACGCTGCACGGACACTATAATGTCGAACACTTTTCGCTGGTCAGAATGTCGGAGGAAGAACTGTTCCGTCCAACCCATGACTCATACAGATAATGGAATACAAACGAACGGCTCCCATCCGGTGAAGGATAGCGGGGCCGTTTATTTTTAATTGTATAGTTGCGGACTGAAGCGGACAGAGGAGCCCTTATTTTGCCAAAAATCTTACTTTTTCAGCAGTTACGGACTCTGGAGCCGTTATATCGTTCGATGGAGCCTGGAATAAAGGGGAAAGGAACAAATAAAGGGTTTCTTCGCAGGTGCTAGTTGGAAAAAGTGGACTTATTTTTCCGAAAATTAAGAAATCCTGGGAGTTAAGTGGATAAAGTAAAACTAATTGGGCTACTTTTCTTGTCCAATGGCGAAATGGGCTGAATTAGTGTCCCTTTTTCCACTTCATCTGCCCGAGGATAGGTACTCCGGCAAATTAGTTAACCTTTTTCCACTTAAAAAGTTGCCGTAGGTTTCTGCGGAATCGTTCTCCAGGTAACGCTAGAACAAAGTCGGCTGCGCTGTCCCGGCACAGCGGTTTTGTTCTTTTCAGAAACCTACAGTTAGGAAGGGCGGTATTTTATTGGCAAGACCGTTATCTTAAATTATGATGAAGATTTTTATTAAACAGAAACGCTGATCTTTGGAAAAGGAAGCACCACCACGGTTTCGAATTTTCCGTTTTTGGCCGTGGTTTTTAAATGACCGCCATATTTGTCGGCAGTCCGCTGCACATTGCTTAAACCGATTCCGTGCAGCCCGGGATTTTCTTTCCGGGTTTGCGTCTCTGACGTGGAGGGATCGGCCATGGAATTGCCAACATAAATAACGAGTGCATTGTTGTTGGAATGGATATGGAGATGAATGAACCTGTTTTCGGTCCCGCTGACCTGCTGTGCGGCTTCTATGGCATTATCCAGAAGGTTTCCTAAAACAATGCATAAATCATAGCGGTCAATGTTAATTTCTGCAGCGGTAATATGGATTTTGTGTTCCATGGCAATCCGGCGGTCATAAGCGATGCTGAGTGCATTGCTGATTAAGGCATCAATCGCCAGGTTGCCGGTGGTCACTTTTTGGCAGGAAGCTTCTATTTGAAGCAATATCCTGTTGATATGTTCAATGCCTTCCTGAGCATGGCCTTCTTCAATACAGGCACGTATGTATACTAAATGTTTATTGGTGTCATGAATAATTCGTTTGATACCCATGAATGAATGTACCGTCTGCTTGTAGCTGATATCCTGGGCGTCCATTTGTCTTTGCAGCCGGTAATTCACCTCCGCCAGCCTGAAAATTTCAATCATCCTGTCGAACAGGAAGATGATCAGGAAATTGATGCCGAGAATACCGATAACAGACAGGACGTACCAAAGATTTATTCTGGAGTAAAAAAACAGCGTATTCAAAATGAGCAGGCTTATTAAGATAATCAGCGTCATGATGAAGTAGTAGCTTTTACTGATTTTATAGTCCTGCCCCCGCTTGATAAAACGGATGACGGTGATGAACAGCAGTATAATCAAAGCGGAAATGAACAGGATGAGCAGGCGCTGCTCCAGCCTGGATAATTGGTTAACCCCGTGGGCCGGGCGGATGGCAAGGATCAGGCAATAAGACAGCGATTCGGCGATGAATCCAAGGATAACATACAGGGCGCTGAAAATGATCTGGGAACCGGGCCGGACAGAGTAGAGCCGGGCAATCCAAAAGGTACTGGCCATGGACAAAAGTCCGGTGATGGGCATGGGGAAAAAGGAAACGGACGATGTGAACAAGATCGCTCCGGCCAGTAAATAATGAAGTATAATGATTTGCAGCTTCCGGTCCGGAGTATGAAAGAGAACCGAAAAGTAACGGTTCAACAGAATCAATTCCAGTAAAGTTGTCCCCGTAAACAATGCAGTAGGCAGTATGGCTACCCTCTCCCTTGTAATTCTTCCAACACGTATTGGGCATAGACATCCTTAATGGTCTTCGATTGGGAACGGCCTATGGGGTATTCTTCATCATTGGACATCACAACGGAGGTGGCGGTAAATCTGCGGACATGCTCCAGATTAACGATAATGGAACGGTGAATCATCAGGAACAGGCTGCCCAGCTTATCCGAATACTCTTGTAGAGTGCCGTTTATGATGTACTCTTGAGCTGCTGTTATTACTTTAAGCTTGTTTTGGGCCAGCGAATGCTTGATTTTGACCATGGCGATAATTTCGGGCTTTCTTAATACGATTTGCCCGTCTTCCACCTTGATGGTGAAAAAACGGTTCGAGGAAGAAATGAGGTAGCTGCACAGCTTCAGTGTTTTTTTCTTGAACAATTCATAGGTTACCGGTTTGAGCAGGTACTGAAAGGTTTGAACATCAAAGCTTTCCATCATGTATTCGGGATAGCTGGTCAAAAAGATAATTTGTACGTCACGGTCTGGCAAGGATCGGATCTGCCGGGCTGTCTCAAGCCCGCTAATGCCGGTCATTTCGACATCCAGAATCAGCAGATGATAGGCATACTCCCCTTGCATTGCTTTATAGTGCTGCAGGAGCTTTTCGCCGGAGGGAAAATAATGGACATCAAATGAATAGTTTGTCGCTACCGAAAGTTGTGAAAAGTACCGCTGCAGCTCGTTGCGGACCCCGGCTTCATCATCGCACACCCCCACGTGGAACAAATATTTCTCTCCTCTCATCTAGTAAAGTTATGTAAGATTTGGAAGTATATCTGACAAAAGTATGCGTTTGCATGTCCTATTATACCATTAACATACATAATGTTCCATTTAATTAACAAATACGCTATATTCGATTTGGGGGATGTGAATGATAGATTATATTGTGAAACTAATCACGCTGCGAAGCGTCCAGCAAGGCATTGTGGAAGAAAGGAATGCACCGGTCATCCGCTACGGGCTGCAGGCCATGATCGAGGTTACAATCATCGCCATGTCCATGATCGCCATCTCTGTCTGGTTCAACCGGATACCTGAAGCGCTGGCCTGGCTGGGAGCCGTTATGGGGTGCCGGAGCTTTGGCGGGGGTTATCATGCGAAATCATTCAAGGCCTGTTATTTCATTTCAGTCACTATTTTCATAACGACCCTGGCATTTGTGGATATCCTGCCTCCCCTGTGGGTGAGCTCTATTGTGATCCTGTTTGTTGGGGGCTCTGTGGTTCTGTTTGCCTGTATGAACGTGATGTCCCGGCAGGGTGGACAAGCGGATACAAACGGCCGCCGCACACTGCAGAAGATATCTGTTACTGTACATATTTCATTTTATGCTTTTGTCCTGTCTATGATTTTGCTGCAGCTGGCCGGCACCGCCGTTTTGGCTAGTCTATGCGGCTGCCTCATTTCTCAGTTTTCCGTACTGATCCAATTAAAGGGGGAGAATCAATGAAAATGGTCCAATGGCCTTTGAAATCGCTTACGATGCTGGCCGGAATGTTCGCTGTGCTGGGTGCCAACATAACCTGCTGGTGGATTGCCCATGAGCCGGAAATGCCGGAAGAGGTAAAAAAATTGCATAAGCTGCAATAACGCAACACTTCGGTGTAATTACGTGTGAGGATGTGAGTCAATGAATGCAAATACGCTATTGTCCAAGGTTAATGTGATCAATGAGGATTTGGGCGAAGAGTCACTGGTGCTCGACCAGAATAACGAGATGTTCTTTTTGAACCAGACAGCCAAATATTTATGGGAACACTGTAATGGAAGAACAGTTTCTGAAGTAGCCGGCTTGCTCTATGACCAATGCCTGGATAAGGATGGACTTGAGTTAAGCGATATTATCACGGACTGTCTTGGCGCATTTGAAGAACTGGAGCAACGGGGATTTGTGAAAATCAGGAAATGAGGTGCTTATGTGGAATTTTTGTCGCCAGCCGAAAGTTTTAAATTAGGCGGTTGTTATCTGGAAATCACCTCCAATTGCAACCTGCGCTGTCTGCATTGCTATAACGAATCCGGCGTATTGCAAAGCCAGATTGATAAGCCGACCTTCATGAATATCATTAATGCTCTGCCGGATAATCCCGATACTAGCATTACCATTTCCGGAGGAGAGCCGACCACGCATCCTGAGTTCTGGTACTTTATGGATGAGCTGCAAAAGAAGCATTTTGGCATGGTACTGGTGATCACGAACGGCACCTATATTACAAAGGAAGTAGCCGAGAAATTTGCCTCCTATAAAGTTGCCATCCAATTAAGCTTAAACGGGTCGCGCGCTGAAATACATGACCAATTATGCGGACGCGGCAGCTTTAACAAAACGATGCAGGGACTGGATCATTTAATCGAAGCCGGCATGAGCGAACGCATTCTGATCCGCAGCGTGCTTACCAGCTTCAACAAAGATGATATCGTGAATCTGCTGAATATGGTCGCTGATAAAAAGATACCCCAGGCCGAGATAGCCGGATTGAGCAGCCTGGGCCGAAGTGAAAATAATAAAAATGACTTGTATCTGGACATTCTGGAGAAATCCGCACTCGTGCAGAGTCTGGAGAAAAATGCGGAAATTGTGAATCTGATCGACAGCGGTGTCAAAATTACACTCCCTGATGATTTTACAGGAGCCTGTCCTTTGTTGAGCGGCGTGACCGAGGAGGATGATAAAATTCCTTTAACACCGCGAATTGACTCTTCCGGGAATGTATTTCTGTGCCAATTGTTTACCGATGTCCAGTATGCGATCGGAAATGTCAATCAGGCCAGCCTGCCGTCGATGCTGCAATCCCCTGAGATGATTAATCTGATCCGGTTTTTTCAAGTAGGACAGACCTATATGAACAAGTGCCAGTCCTGTATTTGGAATCACAATTGCGGCAAGGGCTGTGTGGCAATCGCCGTGGCCAACGGGGGATCCATCCAGGATACCGATGGCTGCTGCAAAGTGAGAACGAAATATTATGTATCCGAGCTGAACAAAAACAGAAAAACATTGGTACCCCAGTAATAATGGGGAGCCACTTGAAAGGAGGTGAAAAAAATGAGCTATATCAAACCGATGATTGAAAAAGCAAGCGCTGATTCCATGATCACTCCTGCAGCGTGTACTTCAGGCTTCAGTTGCCCAAAAACCTTCAACTGTGGTAGCTACTCCTGCAAAAACAACTTTAAATGCGGAAATTGGTAAAACCTGGTCTACAGTATTTTTAGCAATATCCATAATATGCAAAAAGAACATGGTTATTCTAGATAATCATGTTCTTTTCTTTGAAAGGCAGGGGATATCCATTGAAGGAATACATATGGTTCTTAAAGATCTACTTCAGACATCAGCCGGTGACTATGGTATCCATACTCCTGCTCTACATATTAATGTACTCGCTGCAGCCTCTGGAGCTGCTCCTGATCCAGCGGATCATTGTCAGCCTTGGCCATCAGTCTGAAATTCTTGCCATCGCCGGACTTATCCTCGCCTATATCCTCGTATATTCATTGAAGAATATTCAATATTCTTTTTCGCTCCTGTTCATAGAATTGCTGGAGAACAAAGTCGGTGCAATGCTGCAAAGAAGTCTGTTCGACGCGATTGCCAAGGCAGATTTATGCAAATTGGATCAGGCGGATTATCTGCTTCAAATCGAAAGGGCCAAAGATACGGTATGGTTTAAACTTACTAATGCCGTTAATGACGTGTTTCATTTTCTGGGGTCCGTTGCCGGCTTTTGTATGTCTGCGCTGATTATCGTCAGGCTGGGTGTTCTCTATTTACTGGCATTTATTGTGCTTGGACTGCTCTACAACTATTTTGTGAAGAAAAACACGAAAGAACATATCGATTTGATGAAGAGGCAGGAGCACGAGGACCGCAAATTGAAGTATTTGAGCAATCTTATGCAGGACAGAAGCAACCAGAAAGAAATCAGAAGCTTCAAAATTTTCGATTGGCTGGAAACGAAACGGCTGGGCAAATTTGACGAGATCAGGGACATCGATCTGGCCTTCAGTAAAAAATGGACGGTGATCGGCTGTCTATGGTCGGGGCTGATGATTGGCCTGGAAAATAGCATTTTGATGGTGATGTGTTATGGTGTGGCACTCACAATGCTGACAGTCGATCAACTGATTGTGCTGAGCCAGGGCCAGGGGCAGATCATTGTTGGCATCAATGCCTTTGCGGAGTTTTTCTCCCAAGCCCAAAAAAATAAAATCTATATCAATGAATTCAGAGAGCTGATCACACCTGAGGAACCCGGGATTCCGGCCGGGCCGAACCCTGCCTTAGCCAGAGCCAAAACGGTTATGGAGCTGCAGCATGTGTCTTTCTCGTATGGCGATCATTCCCCTGCATTAAAGGATATCAATCTGCGCGTCGGCAAAGGCGAAAGCATCGTGCTCGTTGGTGAGAACGGCAGCGGGAAAAGCACCTTGGCCAAAGTTATGGCCGGTCTGCTTAAGCCTACTGAAGGCATCGTCCGGAAGAATTGTGCGACCGCCACCGCTGCATTTCAGGATTATGCCAAATTTGAATTCTCTGTACGGGATAATGTCGGTATAGGCGATGTAACCAGTATTAATGACAACGATAAAATCAGAGAAGCAACCATAAAAGGCCAGATCAACCATGTCATTGAGCAGTATCCTAAGCGGCTGGACACGATACTGGGCAAAAAATTCGATGCCGATGGCATCGACATGTCAGAAGGGCAGTGGCAGAAAGTCGCCATCAGCCGGGCGTTTATGCGCGATGCTGATTTTATTATCTTCGATGAACCGTCTGCCTCTTTGGATGCGTTGTCGGAGATTCAGCAATTCAACAATATCGGTAAATATTTTCGCGGCAAAAGCGTTGTCCTGGTCTCGCACAGAATCGGAATCGCCAAGCTGGCCGACAGAATCGTATTTATGAAGCACGGGGAGATCGTAGAAGAGGGCACCCATGCCGAGCTGATGCAGCTGAATGGCGAATACTGCAGTTTCTTTATGAATCAGGCCAAATGGTACGATACGGGAGATCAGGTCATATGAAAAATAAATTGCTGATTCATGTCCGCAACATTATGATGTTCGTCAAGCTGTTTTGCACCAAAGAGCTATACGTTTCACTGGCGCTTATGGCGTTCAGCGCGCTGCTGGCCCCCCTCGGCACCTGGCTGTATAAGCTTTTGATCGATGACCTCGCTTTCGTTCATTCGGCATCCGCTGTGACGCAAAAGCTGGTTGTCATTATCGCCGGTTATACCGTGCTGAAGGTCCTCCTTGAATGGTCTGAGCATATTACGGCACATATCAATAACCGCCTGAAATATAATATTAACCGGGAATTTATCAGACAAGTGAACAAGAAGCTGTCTGTTATTTCGATGGAGCAATTGGAGAATCCGGCAGTCTATGATCTGCTCGACAGGGTGCAGTCCAATGTCAATAAAGGGATATTATCCTACATCAATAACTCATTGTCTGTGGTCCTTCCTGTATTCTCCATCATCTCCTACATTCTGCTGTTGATTAACATCAATCTGTATTTCCCCTTGATCGCGGTGCTCGCTACTGTCCCTTATTTGCTGCTGATGAATGCACAGGGAAAGAAGAGCTATTTTCAAGCCGTTGAACAAAGCAAGCCGCTGCGCCGTTTAAACTATATGTACGATGTGCTGACAAGCAGACGTTATGCTAAAGAGATCCGGATGTTCGGGCTGATTGACTATTTCAATGACCGGACCGAAGAGATCCGGAAGGATGTATGGAAAGAGAAGTTCAAATTGCTGCTGCATTATACGCTGGGAGGCGCTTTTATCGATATATTCCGGAACGTTGCGCTGGGAATCTGTCTGTTGATGACCTGTATAGGCGTTCTAGAGAACCGGATGAGTATTGGTGATGTGATGCTGGTAATCACTTCAATGCAAGCCATAACAGACGGTTTGAGCGGTATGGTCAATAAAATCAGTTCGATGAACAATTATACGTTGTATATAGAAGACATGATGAACTTTTTGGAACTCCCTGAGGATACCGGCAGCGGACACAAAAAAATTGTTGAGTCACCAACGATTCAATTCAAACATGTCGATTTCAAATATCCCAATAGCAAGACCCATACTTTGAAAAATATTGATATCACGATAAATAAAGGCGAGAAAATTGCCCTGGTTGGGGAGAACGGATGCGGCAAGACCACTTTTATTAATGTGCTTCTGGGCCTGTACAAGCCAACTTCAGGTGAAGTATTGGTCGGCGGTGACCCGTTGGCTGACGTGATTGATGATTTCCGGACGATGACGGTCTGCGTATTCCAAAATTTCATCAAATATCAGCTTTCGGTAGCGGACAATATCAAGGCGGGGAACTTCGGAGAAGATTTTCACAAGCAATCTTTGCAGATCTTCAGTATGGATTCCTTCATCGATAACCTTCCGAAGGGGCTGGACACCCAGCTTGGGCAGCTCGAGAATAACGATGTGGAGTTGTCTGGCGGCCAATGGCAGAGACTGGCCATCGCAAGGGCGCTCAGCCGGGCAGGAACAGAAATTCTGATTATGGACGAACCTACAGCCAGCCTGGACCCCAAAGTGGAAACACAGATTTATGAGGAATTCTCGGCGCTGTGTGAAAATAAAACGGCGATAATGATCTCACACCGTTTAGGCGTGACCAGACTGTGCGATACAATCTATGTATTTGACCAGGGGGAAATCTGTGAATTTGGATCGCATGCGGAACTGATGAACCGGAGGGGGAAATATTATCAGATGTATTCGGCACAAAGCTATTTATACGCCTGATTCTTTTGGCATAAAAAAGAATTAACAGGATATAATTGACAATTAGTGACTACTGGAGTAGTATTGACTCATGACTACTTCAGTAGTCAATGCGAGGGAGGCTGGTACATGGAGCTCAAACTGTATGATTCCGAGTTAAAAGTGATGGACATTTTGTGGAGAGAAGGGATGCTGGCGGCAGGTGATCTGGCGGCGATCTTGAACCGGGAAACGGGCTGGAACAGAAATACAACCTACACGGTAATCAAAAAGCTGATCGTCAAGGGAGCCATCCAGCGGACCGATCCGGGCTTTGTCTGCACAGCTCTGATTCCCAAAGAACAGGTGCAGACTTATGAAACGAAGGAATTGATCAACAAAATGTACAATGGTTCGGCGGGGATGTTTTTTTCGGCGTTCCTCAATGAGAAGAACCTGAGCAAAGAAGACATCGACAAACTGAAAAAAATTGTGGAAAGCTTAAGCTGAGGCGGCGATGGTGGATATCCTACGGATGAGTATTTCGGCGAGTGTGCTGATCGTTCTTGTTATCCTGCTGCGGTCTTTGGCTATCCACAAATTACCCAGGCTGCTATTCCTCATTCTGTGGGGAATTGTGGTTGCCAGGCTGCTGGTTCCAGTTTCTTTTCCTATTCTTCCGCAGTTATTCCCCCCGGCTGAAATTGCTGATCCGAACATCAGTGTGAATGCACATACAGCAGCAGTATTCCAGCTGCCCGGTCCAACTGCTCTGAACAACGGGATGCTGACCCGTGAGGTTGAGGTCCCAGCAGATTCAGGCGGGGGGCCGAAGCCGGAGCCGATGCCGGAGCTTCTGAATACCTTGTGGCTCGGGGGGGCTGCTCTATTGCTTATGGCGATAGTGGTGATCTATTACAGAAGCAAAAGGGAGCTGCGGACAGCGCTGCCTCTTCAGGGGAGCCATCCCGTTATCGAAGCCTGGTTAGCCAAACATCCATTGCGTCGGACCTTGACGATATTGACCTATGACCGGATGGATACGCCGATCACCTTCGGAATATTGCACCCGAAGATTATTTTGCCCAAATCACTCGATACCGGCAACGAATCCGCAATGGATTATATTCTCACCCATGAATACATGCACATCAGACACTTTGATGCGGTGTGGAAATTGGCCGCGGCCGCTGTCCTATGCCTGCACTGGTTCAATCCGCTGGTCTGGCTGATGTATCTCTACCTGAACCGGGATTTGGAAATGGTGTGCGATGCAAGAGTGATCCACAAGCTTGGTGCCGAACACAAGGCGGACTATGCTTTATGTCTCTTGGCGGTGGCAGAACAAAAAGGGGGATTCACTCCCCTGTACAGTGGCTTCAGCAAAAATGCGACTAAAGAAAGGATCGTGTCGATCATGAAATTGAAAAAATTGACGGTAATGACGGCAGCCATTTCGCTCGTTTTAATATTGGGAGCGGTGTCTGCATTTGCAGACCAATCCAGCGGGGCAGAAAGCAGCGCGAATACAGAAAACTCTGTTGAAATGAACGCTGTAGAAAGCGAAGGCAACGCCGGCGGGCTTGATTCTGCCGCTGCGTCAGCCTCTTCGCAAGACGGAACAGTGAGCGACTTTAACTACGATGCGCTGAAGGATTATGTGGCCTATGGACTGACGTATGACAAAGCCAAAGACAGATTTTTGTACAATGGCAAGCATATCCGGCTGTTCCTGGACCAGGATCTTAAAAATGAAGGAAAGTTCAACAAATTTTATTTTGACGGGGACGGTAAGGCCGATTTCAAAGTCATCAGGGATAAAGACAACAAGGTAACTAAAATTACTGAAGTGGATGAACATGAACTCCAGGCTTTAGCCAAGGGGTACGGGTTTGAACTTACTCAGGATGGCCTGAAATTTGAAAATGCAAACTAGGCAGTCTCCAGCAGATTACCGTAGGGACTGGCGTAAAATATAAGGTAAGCATTGTTTCTTGAATATACAGGTCATTGCAGGGGGAGTTTTCTATAAACTGCCCCCTTTTTTTTATGAATGTATCCGCTTTGTTGACGCTGCAGGAGAGCAGTTATTATAATCTAGCTATGACAATAACCATTGTATCTGCCAAACTGTTTATCCCCCCGGCCAGGTCAAAATCCGTTGTCCGTCCGCGTCTGCTGGAGCGGCTTAACGGGAGCTTGCAAGGCAAGCTGACCGTCCTCTCGGCCGCTGCCGGTTATGGTAAAACTACACTCGCCAGTGAATGGCTCGCTGTCTGCGGACGCAGAGCGACATGGCTGTCGCTGGATGCGGGAGACAATGATCCTGCACGTTTTCTCACGTATCTGTTCGCCGCTTGCCGGTCAATCGGGGTGAACATCGGGGAGGGTGTATTTGCTGTGCTTCAATCCCCGCAACCACCGCCAGCCGAATCGCTGCTGACGGCACTGTTGAATGAAATTAGCTCTGATTCTGAACCTTCCATACTCGTCCTTGACGATTACCATGTGATTACTGCCGAACCAGTTAACCAAGCCGTTGCTTTTCTGCTTGAACATCTGCCGCCGCAGATGCATCTGGTCATCGCCACACGCGAAGATCCGCCGCTGCCTTTGCCAAGACTCCGGGTTCGGCATCAATTGACTGAACTGCGCGCTGCTGACCTGCGGTTCAACGCCGCTGAAGCTGCTGAATTTCTGGGCGGGGTGATGGGTCTCACGCTTTCCGCTAAAGATGTCATGCTCCTTGAATCCCGCACCGAAGGCTGGATTGCCGGCCTGCAATTGGCCGCTCTCTCCATGCAGGGGCGCAATGACACCACCGGTTTCATCCAATCATTCACCGGCAGCCATAAGTTTGTCCTGGATTATCTGATCGAAGAAGTGCTGCAGCAGCAGCCCGCAAGCATACAGGCTTTTTTGCAGTTCACATCGGTTCTGGACAAAATGTGCGGCCCGCTGTGTGATGCTGTTCTGGGTAAAGACTCCGAAGGAGCATCCCGTTCTACCGGCCAACGGACTTTAGAATATCTTGAACATGCGAATCTGTTCCTCATCCCTTTGGACAACGAAAGACGCTGGTACCGCTATCACCATCTCTTCGCGGATTTGCTGCGGGAGCGGCTGAATCAAGGCTTCTTCCCGTCAGAAGGGGGGAAGGAAAAAACCGTTTCTGAATTACATCTCCGGGCCAGTCAGTGGTATGAGGACAACGGTTTTGAACTTGAAGCGTTTCATCATGCAGCCGCTGCCGGAGATACCAGACGCGCCGCCCGGTTGACAGAAGGTGAAGGGATGCCGCTGCTTTTTCGCGGAGCAGTAACTCCTGTACTGAACTGGCTGCAATCTTTGCCGGAGGAAGAACTGGATGCAATTCCTTCGTTGCGGGTGATGTATGCCTCCGCACTCCTGATGACAGGACGGCTTTCCAGTGTTGAACAGAAGCTGCAAGCTGCCGAACAAGCGCTGCACGGTGCTGTGCTGGACGAGAAAACCCGTGATCTTATAGGACACATTGCCTCCATACGTGCTATGCTCGCCGTCAGCAAACACCAGGCTGATCCTATTGCTGCTGAGTCGCGCCGCGCCTTGGAATATCTGCACCCTGACAATCTGGCGGTCCGCGCAGCGGCTGCATGGACGCTGGGGTATGCTTATCAGCTCCAAGGAGAGCAAGGCTTGGCCGGTGCAGCCTATAACGAAGCCTTATCGGTCAGCAAGAGGATTGGACATGTCATGATCTCGATTATGGCGACGCTTGGCCGGGGAAATATACAGGAAGCCGAGAACCGGTTACCGGCTGCGGCTGGGAGCTATCTGCAGGTGCTGGAATGGGCAGGTGATCCGCCGCTGCCGGTTGCTTGCGAAGCACACCTGGGATTAGCGCGGATTTATTATGAATGGAACGAATGGGACACGGCTTTGATGCATGTTCAACAGAGTATTCTGCTTGCCGGGCAATTTGAGGACAGTGACCGGGAGGTTGCAGGCAAAGTATTGCTCGCAAAGCTGAAGCTTGCGCGGGGAGCGGTGAGCGAAGCGGCCGCGATTCTGGAGCAAGCGGACGATTTCGCCCGCCAGCGTCAATACTGGACACAGATTCCCCATATTGCGGCTGTGCAGGTGCCGGTAATGCTTCGTCAAGGGAATCTGGAGGCAGCCGCTATCCTCGCGGAGCAACACGGGCTTCCCCTTAGCCTGGCCAAGGTAAATCTGGCTCTCGGAGACGCTGCTGCCGCATTGGCGGTGCTGGAGCCGGTGCTAAGGCAAACGGCGGTCAAAGGCCGCCAAGATGAACGGCTGAAAGGCATGATTCTCTATGCGGCTGCACTTTATAAGTGTGGAGATAACTCCGGGGCGGCGCATACACTGGCCGAGGCTATGAGGATTGCTGAGCCGGGCGGATGTATCCGGAGCTTTGTCGATGAGGGGCCGGAAGCCGAAAGGCTGCTGCGCGGGTCAGAGATTCCTGGGGAAATGCTGGACTACCGGAGGAAGCTGCTGGCTGCATTTGCAGCGGAGACACCGGAGACACTGGAGATACTGACCTCCAGCCAAACGGGGGCCTCCCGGCATCATATCCGGCCTGATCAGCCCCTTTTCGAAAAACTGAGCAGGCGGGAGCTCGAAATCCTGCAGCTCATTGCCCAAGGCCTCTCGAACCGCGAAATTGGGGACCGGATGTTTCTTGCACTCAGTACCGTTAAGGGCTATAACCGCAATATCTTTGACAAACTTCAGGTTTCGCGGCGTACAGAGGCGATAGCGCGGGCACGTATGCTGGGTTTATTGTAAGGTCCGCAATTGCTCATCCGCAGCTTTTTAACTAAAACCATACTTAAGTATCTACATGACTTTCCCTGCTGAAGCTATACTGATTGAAAATCGACATCCGGGAGGAAACTCATGAAAGCCATGGTATGCTCAAAATACGGTTCACCGGAAAATCTGCACCTCATAGAGATGGAAAAACCCGTCCCGAAGCGCAAAGATCTGCTGATCAAGGTTCATGCGTCAACTGTTACCGCAGGGGACATTAGAGTACGGACGTTTAAGAGTCCTGTCCTGCTATGGCTGCCAATGCGTCTTGTTTTAGGTCTCAGCAAACCCAGGAAACCTGTTCTGGGTGTGGAATTAGCCGGTGAAGTTGTAGCCGTAGGCAGTGAAGTCACGCGCTTTAAGCCAGGTGACCCGGTTTATGCCTTAACGGGGATGCGCTTTGGCGGACACGCTGAGTATGCCTGTCTGTCTGAAGACGCAATGGTGAGCATCAAACCGGCCAATACGACCTTTGAGGAAGCTGCCTCAACGCTATTTGGGGGAACCACGGCACTCTATTTTCTCAGAAAAGCGAACATCCAAAAGGGACAAAAGGTTCTGATCTATGGAGCATCAGGCACAGTAGGGACCTTCGCGCTGCAGCTTGCAAGACACTTTGGGGCAGAAGTTGACGGGGTATGCAGCACCGCAAATCTGGAATGGGTGAAATCGCTGGGCGCCTCTCAGGTAATTGACTACACGGCTGAAGATTGTACTCAAAGAGGTCAGCAGTATGACATCATCTTCGATGCCGTTGGCAAACTCCCCAAAGCCGGCTGCAAAAAAGCGCTGAAGCCAAACGGATCATACGTCACCGTAGATGGGCAGGGAATGGCCAAGGTACGCCTCGAGGATCTGCAGCTTCTATCAGAATTGATGGAGGCGGGTAACATTAAATCGGTGATCGACCGGTACTATCCGTTAGAACAACTGGCTGAGGCTCACCGGTATGTGGAACAAGGGCATAAGAAGGGCAGTGTAGTCATCAGGATAGGTCAGGGCAGGGGTTAATAAGTATTGAATGAACAAGATCTATTGTCCTCCAAAGAATAGCCTTGGGGGGCAATTTTATTTTATGGGATTCTACCGCAATGTAGTTCTAAGCGGATTACAAAGTAACAAAGTAACACTCATAAAATGAAAATGCTATCATGGATTTTCAGTAAAATGGAGGCACAGCCATGAATGAAAAAAAACCTATTAATTCGTCTAACCTCGTCATTAGAAATGCAGTTGTCGACGACATCGATACGCTGCGCGGCATCTTTCGCCGTGCATCGCTGACAAATGAGGGCGTCCGGGAACTGATCGCCGTTCATCCTGAGTGGCTCCTGTGGGACGACGCGATGATGCCGTTCACTCGTGTCGCTGTTGTTGACGGGCGGGTCGTCGGCTTTGCTTCGGTACGTCCTGTTGATGACTTTCTCGAACTTGAGGATCTGTTCACTGATCCTGACTGGATGCGCCAAGGTGTCGCTAGTGCTCTGATCGAAGACATTGCGCGGCACGGTATGCGTGTAGAGGTGACCGCCAACCCGTACGCGATAGGGTTTTACGAATCCGTTGGCTTTGCCGCTAGCGGATTCGCCAACACACAGGGTGGGCCGGCGCCGCGGATGCTCCTCGATATCACGCGTGCCAGACCTTGAACTCATTTGAGATTTAAAACTACCCAAAAGGAATAGGTAATATCGCCCGAAGACACTAGCCCTTCGTTATATAGAGTGAACTTGAAAAAGTAACAAAAAGGAAAAGGGATGGAGGGGAAGTTTGGAACTGTAGGAGCGGAAGCGTCCGCCTTTGTCTGCGGATTTCCACCGCGAACAGCGGTAACAATCAAGAAATCTGCAGATGGGCAGCGGCCGGAAGTCCAAACATTCACCGGAGTCCCGACGAAGTCCCTAATGTTAATATCTTAAGTTCACTCTATATAGTGTCTTTGTATGCTGTGTAGTTTCAACCTAAGTCTTCATTTTCGACAAGTTGATTTTGGCATGATTGCACATCGTGCAATAGAATGCTTAGAATTGGGCATTGAATCGCCTTCTGCTGCATTTTGTGCAACTGATTTCCGTATATGGAGACAAAAACAGCTTTTTCAGCGAATTCTAATGTACAGAGTGCAACAGATCGAGTTTTTCGACCGGTTTATGGGTCATCTGCTGCATAAAATGCAATAGAATGCGAGCGCTGAGCTAAATTGAAAGAGAGATTAGCATTTATCTTCGCAGGATGCACAGTACTGAAAAGCAAGCCGGAACATAAGCCGCTATACATTCTGGCTCACTTTACATGTGACTTTATATTACATGGTCTTCGAGGTCGTGAGTTAAGAGAGCGTTTTCTAAAAAAAACATGGCGAAATGTGACGAAAAATGACATGAAAGTATAGACAAAATGATTTTCAATCGGTATTATAAGCCTAAATCTACAAACCGCAACGAAAAAGGAAAGAGAGAGGTGGGACTTCAGCAATAATTGTATACAATTATACAATTACACAAATGCACAATGAAGTGCTTAGAGTTAGAAATTGCAATTTAGAGGAGAAGCGCCGATGAGCAGCTCAATGTTACGGACACGCAGGTTGTCCAAGGATAACACCTATTTTGAACTGAAGCAGAAGATCATTGACAATGAACTGAAACCAGGCCAGAACGTGCATGAAGAAAGCCTTGCCGCACTGCTCGGCGTCAGCCGTACTCCCTTGCGGGAGGCGATTCAACGATTGGAGAATGAGGATTTTCTAGTCCGCCAGCCAAACGGCAGGCTGAAGGTAGCGCCGATTACTGTGGAAGAGCTGGAAGAGATCTTTCTTGTCCGCGGCATGCTGGAAGGGCATATTGCCAAAAATGCCGCCAAAAACGCCACTCCGCAAGATATTCAACATATGACGGCGATGGTTGAAAAAACGAATCAATCTCTGTATTTAGGCTCTGATAAGGATGCTCTCCCGTTTGGCTTTGAATTTCATGATTATTTATCGGAAATAAGCGGCCTGCATACTTTTGAAAGAATTCTGAGCCAGCTCCGGGATCACACGCTCCGCTATTGCCGCTATGTCTCCCTGCACGGAGAATGGAATTCGCAGGCCTATGAAGAGCATAGCCTGATTCTGCAGAGGATCGTTGAGCGGGATGAAGAAGGCGCGGAAAAAGTGATGCAGGACCACATCTCGAACAGCTTGTCCACGGCGCTGAAACGTCTAAAAACGGTGGACGAAACCAGAAAGGACTGAGCCACAATGCAAGCAGAATGGAAGATGGACACAAGGATTATTCATGAGAGCCAGTCCCCCGATCCCCTGACAGGCGCCATTTCCCAAAGCGTTATCCCTGCGGTTGCCTATGCGTTTCCTGATGCTGAAACAGCGGCGTCCGTGGTGGCAGGTGAAGCGGAAGGCGTGTATTACGGCAGATACGGGAATCCAACCTCGCGCACGCTGGAGAAAAAGATCGCCGCACTGGAAGGCGGTGAAGACGCGTTGGGGGTTTCCAGCGGTATGGCCGCCATCTCCATCGCCCTGCTTGGCTTCCTGAAGCATGGAGATCATGTCCTGGTAACAAAGGATGTGTACGGCGGCACCTATAACTTCTTAACTTCCCTCGCACCACGTTTCGGTATCGAATGCGACTTTGTTGACTGTACGGATACTGCCGCGATGCTCCAGGCGATTAAGCCCAATACGAAAGCTGTCTATATCGAAACACCCTCCAACCCGAAGCTGACGATCCTTGATATCAAGCAAATTACCCAAGCCTGCAAGCTGCATAAGCTTCCCGTTATAGTTGACAACACCTTCATGAGCCCTTGTCTGCAAAAACCTTTGGAGCTGGGAGCCGATGTTGTGGTGCATAGTGCTACTAAATACATCAATGGCCATGGGGATGTGCTGGCCGGATTCGTTGTAGGCAGCAAAGACGTAATCCGTTTTATGCGAAAAAGGCTGATGGGCGATTTGGGGCAGAATCTGAACGCCTGGGATTCATTTCTGATTCTGAGAGGGATGAAGACGATGGCCCTGCGGGTCGAAAGGCACTGCCGCAATGCCCAGACAGTCGCAGAATTTCTGGAGGCCCATCCTTCGATAGAAAGAGTATACTATCCGGGTCTTGAATCCCATCCCCAGCATAAACTGGCTCTTGCGCAGATGAAAGGCATGGGCGGTATCGTCTCGTTCGAAGTCAAGGGAGGGCTGACAGAAGGGAAGAAGCTGATCAACTCGCTTAAGCTGGCGATGATTTCCTTCAGCCTGGGGGATCCGGAAACGCTGGTGCAGCATCCGGCTTCTATGACCCATGCTTCCATTCCGCAGAAGGAGCGGGTTCAATTCGGGATCACGGACGGGTTGATCCGTGTTTCGGTCGGGCTGGAGGATGTGGACGATATTATCGCAGATTTCGAGCAAGCGCTGGCGGCGTTGTTTCCTTATTCGGAGCAGAACTCCATTTCTAAATAAAATATGGCCTATACAAGGGGGAAAAATGATGCCGGTGAAACTGCAGGATGAAATGATGCAAGCACTGGAGCAACACCTGATTGACGTTCGCAGAAGTCTGCATCGCGAGCCGGAATTATCTTACGAAGAATTTAAGACAACGGACAAGCTGCGGACATGGCTGGCCGGGGCTCATATTTCCGTCTTGGATCTTCCTTTGCCAACGGGGCTTATTGCCCAGGTCGGGCAGAATGAAGGGCCGGTGGTGGCGATCCGCTGCGATATCGATGCCCTTCCGGTTGAGGAACAGACCGGGCTGCCGTTTGCGTCGGAAATTCCGGGGAAAATGCACGCCTGCGGGCACGATTTTCATACAGCGGTCATTCTGGGAGCTGCGATGCTGCTCAAAGCCCGTGAAGCCGAGCTGCCGGGCAAAGTGAAGATTTTGTTTCAGCCAGCGGAGGAAACCGGTCATGGCGCCGAGAGTGTGCTCGCTTCGGGAGGACTGGGCGATGTGGCTGCGATATTCGGGCTGCATAACTCGCCGGAGCTGCCGACGGGAAGCTTCGGAACGAGAACAGGGCCTTTAACGGCGGGTGTCGACCGGTTTGAAATTTCGGTGGAAGGCATAGGCGCTCATGCCGCCACTCCGGAGAATGGGGTGGATGCGATCGTAACGGCAGCTCAGATCATTACCGCGCTCCAAACCATCGTCAGCCGTCAATGCGGTGCCATGGAAACGGTAGTGCTGAGTGTCACCCGGATCAACGGAGGCCATACCTGGAACGTACTGCCGGAACGGGTAGAACTGGAGGGAACCGTCCGCACTTATAATGAAGAAATTCGTGCAAGCATGCCGGAGAAGATCACCCGGATCATTGAAGGCATCGCCGGAGCTGCCGGAGCGAAGGCGCGGCTGCACTGGGCTCCGGGGCCGCCGGCGACGATCAATGACGGCGTCTGGGCCGACTTCAGCAAAGAGATCGCCGGGCAGGCCGGATATGAGGTTCATGATATCCCGCCGCAAATGGGGGGAGAGGATTTTGCGCTGTATTTGCAGCAAATCCCGGGCGCTTTTGTAAACATCGGCACGGGTCCTGCTTATGCACTGCATCATCCGCGTTTCGACGTGGACGAAGCCGCTCTGCTGCCTGCCGCCCGTTATTTTGCGCTCCTGGCTGAGCAGGCGCTGGTACAGCTGAAAGAGCGGGCTTAGCCCCAGAACATTCAATGAAAGGAGCGGAATGGTGATGATCGAATTAAGAGACGTTTACAAGACGTATCTCCGCAAGGGAATCTCGAATGATGCCATTAAGGGAGTTCAGCTGAAGGTTGAGAAAGGCGATATCTTCGGAGTGATAGGCTATAGCGGCGCAGGCAAGAGCACGCTGATCCGGCTGGTCAATTACTTGGAAAGGCCGACGAAAGGACAGGTGTTCGTCGACGGGCATGATTTGGGAGCGTACAGCGATAAAGAGCTGCGTGCCGCCAAAAAAAATATCGGCATGATCTTTCAGCATTTCAACCTGCTGGAATCCAAAAAGGTTTTTGACAATGTGGCAATCCCCCTTGTGCTGCTGAAAAAGAATAAAAACGAGATTCACCAGCGCGTCATGGAACTGCTCGAGTTCGTGGGCCTGAGCGACAAAGCCGGCAGCTATCCGAGCGAATTGTCGGGAGGACAGAAGCAGCGGGTGGGAATTGCCCGTGCGCTGGCTTCGAACCCTTCAGTGCTGCTATGCGATGAAGCGACCTCGGCGCTCGACCCGCAGACGACCCGCTCTATTTTACAATTGCTCAAGAAGATTAACGCGGAATATCATATTACGATCATGATTATTACCCATGAAATGTCTGTCATACAGGAGATTTGCAATAAGGTGGCGGTGATGGAAGGCGGCCGGATCATTGAGCAGGGCAGCGTGCTGGAGGTATTCGGGCATCCGCAGCATCCGACGACACAAAATTTTGTGAGCACGGTTATTCAGACCAGTATGACAAGCAGCATGCGCAAAACATTGATTACAGATGAGGGAAGCCGCATGTACAAGCTGGAATTCTTCGGGGAACGCGCCTCAGAGCCGGTATTGTACGAGCTTATTCGGTCCAGTGATGTCAAGGTTAATATTCTGTTTGCCAATATGACAGAGATTCAGGACACCACCCTGGGGACGATGATCATTCAACTTAAGGGGAGTTCAGAGGAAATGGACAAGG
Organism: Paenibacillus riograndensis SBR5; assembly: GCF_000981585.1. Lineage (NCBI taxonomy): Bacteria > Bacillati > Bacillota > Bacilli > Caryophanales > Paenibacillaceae > Paenibacillus > Paenibacillus riograndensis. The sequence continues at coordinate 4,863,558 of NZ_LN831776.1, read as the reverse complement.
CGCTGGATTTCCTGAAGCGTAGAGAAATCGATTTGGAGGAGGTGGACAAACATGTTCTCAACAACAGTGACCAGTGAGCAGTTTATACAAGCGATCATCGATACGGTCTATATGGTGGGGATGTCCTTGTTCGTAGGCTCGTTGATCGGGATCCCCATCGGCATCCTGCTCGTCGTTACCCGTCCCGGGGGTGTTCTGGAGAACAAGCTGCTGTATACCTTGCTCAATCCGGTCATTAACATCATTCGTTCTCTGCCCTTTATCATTTTGCTGGTCGCGATCATTCCGTTCACCCGGATGATTGTCCACACCTCCATCGGGACGAACGCCGCAATCGTGCCGCTCATCCTGTATATCGCGCCGTACATCGGACGTCTGGTCGAGAACTCCCTGCTTGAGGTGAATCCGGGCATTATGGAAGCGGCGGAATCGATGGGTGCCACACCGTTTCAGGTTATCCGCTTCTTCTTACTGCCGGAGGCTGTCGGCTCGCTGATTTTGTCCTTGACCACTGCAACCATCGGATTGATTGGCGCAACGGCGATGGCCGGAACAGTCGGCGGCGGCGGCGTCGGAGACTTGGCGATTGTGTACGGGTACCAACGGTTTGACACTGTGGTTGTAGTTGCGACAGTGGTGATACTTGTTATTTTCGTACAGGGAATTCAATCTTTGGGCAACTCGCTGGCGAGAAAGATCCGCCGGTACTAGGAACTGTCCTAACAAAAGGAGGCAAACAAAGTGAGTACATGGAGCAGACAGGAACGGTTTCAGGCCATTTTATCGGGGGAGCGGGCGGACCGGCCCATCGTCAGCGGCTGGCGCCATTTTATTGACAAGGAGCAGAACGCGGACGATCTGGCCGGGACGACCATCGCTTTTACCAGGCAATATGATTGGGACTGGGTGAAGATCAACCCCAGAGCCACCTATTTGGCTGAAGCTTGGGGAAATGAATATGATTTCGGCCATTATCAGACTGTATTTCCCCGGCAGCTTACAACGGTGGTTCCGGCAGCAGCCCGGTTGTGGCAGCTTGAAGCGAAAAAGGCCACACAATCACCCCCGCTATTGGAGCAGCTTGAAGCTGTAGCCAAAATCCGCCGGGGGCTGCCGGATACCCCCTTAATCCAGACCGTCTTCTCCCCGCTGACAGTGCTGCTGTTTATTGTCGGGCGTTCCGCTTATGTGTACCCGACCGTGTTCGGCATCGAACAGCCGGTGACCCTGGAATCGCTGTTCCAAGAGCACCGGGCGGCGGCACATCATGCACTGCATGCGATCGCCCTGACTATGGCCGATTATGTGCAAGAGCTGAAGCGGGCTGGATCAGACGGCTTGTTCTATGCGGTGACGGGGACAGCACATCCGGGGATGTTCGATGAAGCGTCGTTCAACGAATTTTCGAGACCTTATGACAGTATTGTATTGGACGCAGCCGGCTACGGAAAAAATGTGCTCCATACCTGTGGGGCTTATGCGCATCCCGAGCGGTTCAACGACTATCCGGTGGACGGGATCAGCTGGGATACGAAGGCTGAAGGAAACCCGGGTCTGGAAGCTGCTGTGACAGCGACGAAGGTTGGGGGAGTCGATCATGCTCTGTTTGCCGCAAACGACATCGCGCAAATTCAGCAGCAGGCTTCGGAAGCACTGCGTCAGATGAAGGACCAGCCGTTTATACTCGCTCCCAACTGCGCGATTCCGCTGAGTGTTACCGACGAAGCACTGGTACAGTTAAAAAAATCTGTATTTGAAGGAGAGATCCGTGTATGAAAAAAGCAATGTCCCTGTTCCTGATTGGTTTCGTTCTGGTACTGACAGCTTGTGGTGCCAACAATGCGGCGGATAACTCTAAAGCCGGAGCTGCAGAAGGTGAGAAGAAGGAGATTGTTGTAGGATTTGGGGTCGGCACTTATGAAGAGCAGTTCCGCCAAGCGATTCTGCCGATTCTGGAGAAGCAGGGCTACAAGGTGGATATTAAGACCTTCTCGCAAAATATGCAGGTCAACCCGGCTATGAAGGAAGGCACCATCGATGCGAGCATCTTCCAGAGTACAGCGTATATGGAAGCTATCAACGGCGAAATTGGCGCGGATATGGTAGGAATCGCCTATGTGCCTGGCGCACCGCAAGGGATCTATTCTGTCAAGCACACTACGCTTGACGATGTAAAGGACGGCACAACGGTGGCCGTTCCCAATGACCCTGTTAACCAGGAACGGGCGCTCCGCATTCTGGAAGAATTGGGCTGGGTTAAGATTAAAGAAGGCTCGAATCTAGCGGACTTCAACATCAATAACATGGAGCCGGACAAATATAAAATCGATATCAAGATTCTCGACCCGGCGCAAATTATGGTGTCCCTGCAGGATGTGGATTATGGCGTGATTAATGGGAATTACATCGCCAGCGCGGGCAAGAAAATTACCGATGCGCTCAAAATTGAAAATACGCCTATGCAGCACCGCATCATCGTATCCGTGAACCGGAAGGATGAGAATACGCAGTGGGCCAAGGACCTGAAGGCTGCCTACGAGTCCAAGGAGTTTGAAGAATATATTACCGGTTTGGAGAAATACGACGGATTCATTCTGCCGGAAGCGTGGAAGAACAACTAATCAGAGGGGGGAAGACGTTGATCGAGCAACGGATTCATTTTATCGGAGGCGGACAGATGGCCGAGGCCATTATCCGGGCCGTCACAGCCAATCAGACCATTGCCGCCGGCCGGATCAGTGTTACGGATATCAATGAGGCACGTCTTCAGGTGTTGACCAATGCTTATGGAGTAGATACGGGCCGGAGCCAGGAAACGTATCTTGCTGAAGCTGAACTGATTGTGCTTGCCGTCCGGCCGCAGGATGCACTGGACGGGCTGGGACAAGCTATAACCCGGCTCGCTGCACCCGATGCCGTGATCGTTTCGATCGTGGCCGGCTTGACGCTGGAGAAGCTGGCCGGAGTATTCGGAGCCGGACGGCCGATCGTCAGGGTCATTCCAAATACGTTGACGGATACGGGGTACGGCTACAGCGGGGTCGTCCTGAACGCCAACGCATCGCGGGAGCAAGTGGACGAGTTCCTGCTTGGCTTTGGCAAAGTCCAGTATATGGAGGAAACATTCCTGGATATTTTCACCGGATACGGTGTGGCCGGGCCTAACTACATCTATTATTTCATTGAATCTCTTGTGGATGCCGGTGTGCTGGCGGGGTTGCCGCGTGAGCAGGCCTGGAATGTCGCGCTGGAGAATATGGCTGGAGCCGTGCTTATGCTGCGGCAGACGGGGCTGCATCCGAGACAGCTGCTGGACATCAATAACTCACCGGGCGGGGTGGGGATGCACGGTCTGTACGAACTGAACAACAGCGATTTCGCGGCCGGACTGCAGCGCAGCGTAATGGCAGCGGTCAAGCGAACGACTGAACTGGGAGCGAAATAGACGATGGCGAGCAAACAATGGGATCACTTGGTTCATTACATCAACAATTTAGACAATGTCGTCGAGGTCTTCGGGGAGAAGGGTCTGGTTGCTTTTAAGGGAGGTTCCCATAAGGACTGGGGCACCTTCAATACGTTAAGCTACTTCGGTCTGACTTACATCGAGTTTCTGGGGATTGAATCGCCCGAATTGGCCCGGTCCACCGGGTACAACCTGGTTGTCCAGGATGCCGTTGCCGCTTTGCCTGAGCATGAAGTGCTGAGCCGGGTGGTGATCCGCACCGACGATATTGAGGAAATGGCAGCATCGTTAACCGCAGCGGGCTTAAGCTTGTCGCCCATTATGGACGGCAAACGCCTGGATATGTCGGGCAGCTTGATCGAATGGCGCATGATGACCATTGCCGGAGATTTCGGCGGGCTGGTCTATCCGTTTATTATTCAGTGGAAAGGAACGGATGAGGAGCGGCTGGCCAGGCTGACGGCTTCCGGCATTGTCCAGCCTCATCCTGCAGGCCGGGCCGAGATCAGGCGGGCGGTCTTCCGCGTGTCGGACCCCGCCGCTGCTGCGGGACACTGGGCGGATTTGTTTGGCCTGGAGGTTGTGAAGTCAACGGATACATCCGCTGTCTTGCAGATCGGAGACAAGTTCTACGATTTCGTCAAAGGGGAGGAGAACCGGTTCATGCAGGTGATCCTGGACACGGACTCTGAACTTCTGGGGGGACAAACTATCCGGATTGGCGAAGGGGAGTATGTGTTCCAGACTTCGGATTAACAGATCGGGATGTACAACAAAAGCGCGCTCCAATGCCTCGGCAGGGAGCGCGTTTTTGTTGTATTTTCATGGCCTTACATATTCAGAATAGGTATTTCTCTAAGCAGATTTTTCAAGTTAATCGAATCCCATGGCATATGCTCCGTTATCCCTAATCCAACTACATCTGTTGCTTCCGAAAGTTCTTTTATCAGATTCAATAGCAGAGGCATTTGCATTGTTCCCGCAGGAGAATAATTATAAGGGGCTTCAGGATTGGCAAATAATAAAGAACGGAATGATTTTGGATCAAGCACATCCAGATCGAGGTGGATAGCCAGGTGCTTAATACCGCTTTCCTTAATCCACTCTTTTATAGATTCAGTACTGTTCGTTAGCTCTTGAGTTCCGGCAGTTTTTATGCCCAGCCGCTGAATCATCTCTGTATCTTGTTCTTCAGGAGCTATGCCCAGTCTCTGAAACGCCTCTGAAATCACTTCTATTTCTTTCTCTGTAGGAGTAGCTAATCCCGCGATAAAAACATGTTCAGGTTTTAGCGGAGTTTTCACATGTCTTGCAAATTCCTCATCTCCTTCTCCCAAAAGATTCCCGAGAGGTAAAGTATGTCCGTTGTCATAACCGGCATATCTGACTAAGTCACTGTGAGCATCGATCCAGATTAAACCCAATTCCCCGCCATACCGTTCGTTTAAATAGGCAAATGGAGCTTGTTCGACTAAGCAGTCCCCGCCAAACATTACAATACGGTCCGGCTTATGGGCATCGATGAGGTGCCGGGCAGCCTCTAATTGCTCAAGCAGCTGTGTTCTTCCATACATGCCGTTCTCGTTGTGCAGCGGGGTTCCATCATAGGCTTGGACGGGTACGTGAATTAGGGGCTGATCATTGTCCGGAGCCAGCCAGGCAAGCAGTTCGGCACCAAAAGAGTAGTTTGGATTGTTCCCTCCTTGCCACTGCGGCATTAACAAACGGATTGTTTTTTTGGTCATTTCTTGCTCTCCTTTACATCAAAGTATGGTTAGTATAAACTGGGCACAAATAAAAAAGTAGTACGCACTAATATGATAGGTACTACCCGAAAGGATAGTGTGAATATGAGTATGGCCGAATATAAAGGCAAAGTTAAGAATGTTCAAGATACACCCTTTGGTTATACATTGTCAGTTATCGGCGGCAAATGGAAGATGGTTATTATATACCTCCTGGCAGAAAATCAACCGGTCCGCTTTAATGATCTGAAAAGACAGATAGGTGCTATTACTTATAAAACTTTGAGTTCACAGCTTAAAGAATTGGAAGCGGATGGTATGGTGATCCGGAAGGAGTATCCTCAAGTGCCGCCTAAAGTTGAATACAGCCTCACAGATAAAGCGGAAACGCTATTACCCGTCTTGGAAGGGTTGTGTGAGTGGGGAACAAAAAACCAGAATAGGAGAGAGTGAGAAAAAGTAGAGTTACTATGAGCTTGGAGCAAAGTTAGTAATATTCTTCCATCCCATAGTATAATATGATCTAGCACCACAGAACCATCTGTTATTTTTGACATTGTGTAATTGAAAATAAGGAGATGAATGCATGGCAAATACCGTTGCGGAGCAAGTCCGGATTATCGAATATGACCCTTCTTACGCGGGAGCGCTTGCAGAAATGTGGAACCGCAGCAGTGACAGCTGGGGCGGCGGGACCATCCAGAAAACAAAGGACAGCGTCCTCCGGATGATGGAGGTATCGTCTCATCTTCATGCCTTTCTTGCTGTTGACGGCGGGGAGGTTGTCGGCTTTTGCAGCTTCTCGCACTACCATCAGGATGAAGGCGCGATGTATGTACCGTTGTTGAATGTCCGCCCTGATTATCACGGCTGTAAGGTTGGCCGCAATCTGATTCTGAAAGCTGTCCGCAAGACGGTAGAAGCGGGCTGGCCGCGGCTTGATTTATTTACCTGGGCAGGCAATACCAAGGCTGTACCGATGTACAAGAAATGCGGGTTCTTCTGGGAAAAAAATGACGATTACGTCCACCTCATGAACTTCATTCCGACTATTTTACAGACTGAAGCCTTGGCTCCTTACTTCGAGGAGCTGGATTGGTACGCCGACAGTACGCGTGAGCTGAGGATTGAGCCGGATGGCCGCACAGCGCGCGGTTTTGATTTCCTGGATTACACTTGGCGCAAGGGAGCGCTTGCCTTACGGGCAGAATTTGAAAAGACCGGACGCGGGCTGACCGCGCTGGATACGCCGGATTATGCAATCTCTACACATATCGATGATCATGATCTCGTATTCGGTTCCGCCTATAAGGTTCAGTATCGCATCGAAAACCGCTCGGCCGCTGCCATGACGATTGAGATCGAGGGCCAGAATAATAAATGTATCCGTTATGCCCTGGATGTCTCCCAAACGATTGCTCCGGGTGAAACCGTAACAATAGAAGGAGAATTTGAGCTGGACCCGGTCCTGGAAGAGCAGAATGACAAGAAGACCCATCCTGTGGTTATGAGCACATGGGCCATCAATGGCAAACGGGCCGAATTCCGGATTGGCATATCACCGAAATTCCCGGTCAAGATGAAGGTTGCACTGCAGGCGGGCGAGCTGTATCCGGGTATTCCGGCCATGCTGTACCTGAATGTAGAGAATCATTTTGCTACGGAAGCAGAGTTCTCCTTCGACTGGCCGGAGACGGATATCGTGGAATGGGCGGACCGTACGGTGCGCTTCACGGTACCGGCGAAAGGCAAAGCAGCTATACCCGCACCATTCAGACTGCGGTCCTATGGACTTTTATCGCATGAGGTAGAGGTAACGGCGGTCCCCGCCGGACACAAAGAAGTCACCTTCACAAGCAAGCTCTCCGCTTTGCTCAAAGGCACGCAGGGCCGGTACGGAGGGCAGAACGGGGATCAGTGGGTCGCCGTAAACGGAGCATTCTCGCTGCATATGAACAAGCTGGATAACAATATGTGGATCGAGTATCCCGGTTCCCGCCACAATTTCCGGTGGAGCTATCCGAAGCTGGGCAAGCCGTTCTCACAGGAATTCTCCAAAAAGCAGGCTGCAGAAGTGAAAATCTATGCAAAAGGGGAGAGTCAGGTTCTCGAAGCCCTATACGAGTCTGAGGATTTCTCCGGCCTGCAGATCAAGTCGGTGGCGAAGCTGTCCGCAAACGGTATTGCCGGATTCCATTATGAAATTTGCAATACCAGCAGCAGAGCGCTGGAAGAGAACATGCAATTGCTGACGAATTTTATTTTCTTCGGGAGCCGGTTCATCCTGCCGTACCAGGGCCGTTATGTTGATATGGGCAACTCCTACTCCAGCGATCCTGCGAATTGGGATAGCGCTAAAATTACAGAAAACTGGCTGTTCTCCAAGGAAGAGAACGTCACTTGCGGGATCTGTTGGGACCCTTCCCTGAAGCTGCTCCGCTCAGATTATCCGCTCGGCTTGGAGCATGAGCTTGGCCGGATTGCTGCCGGAGCCGTAGTGAAAACGAACCCGGTTATATTTGCCCTGAACACCTTCCTCAAGTGGTCTGATTTCCGCTCCTTTGCCCGGAAATTGTCCACCCCGGTTGTTCCGCTGCTGGACAATCACCTGGAACTGGTAGTCGGCGGCGGCAATCCGTTTGCAGCAGGGCTGCTGAGCGCCGAACTGATCGAACGAAAGATGGCACCGCTTGCCGGGAGACTCGAACTGCATATGCAGAAAGGTGGGGAGCCTGAACGGGAAATGGCTGTGGTTGAACTGGACCCGGAACAGCACCTCCATTCAGCCCATGTGGAGATTTCTGCTGAGAACAAGAATGGCCACGGGCAAGGCGAACCGGGCCGGAAGCTCCGGGCCGTCTACCACGGTGAGGATTGGATTCAGGAGCGTTCAGCTCTGTGGTTCCCTCAGACTGACGGCAATGTCACTTGTGAAATAGAAGAGAGTGCAGCAGGTCCTGTGTATACGGTGAACAACGGGGTTCTTTCCATAGCGGCTGCGCCCGGCTTTGGCAGTGTGGTGCATTCCTTGAAGCACAACGGCACAGAATGGCTGGATACTTCGTACCCGGAACCGGTCCCGCATTCCTGGTGGAACCCTTGGCATGGCGGGCTTGGTGTGGATATCCCCCGTTTAGGCGGATTCAGCCGGGAGCAGGAGCCGCGAAACACGGATTGGGGAGAGCGGAAGGACGGGTACGGCAATGTCTGGAAGGGCCTGCGTGTTACTACCAGCATCACGAAGCATGAAGTGAACCGGGGAATAGTCATCCATCAGCATTATCTTATGCTGCCGGGTGTTCCTGTGCTCTGTGTGCAGCATTCCGTGACCAACGGAAGCGGCGAAGCGCTGCCGCATTATTCGTTCGCCGATGATAACTTCTTCAAACCATCGCCTGAGGTCTTCTCAGAAGGTTGGGTAGAAGTCCCGGGGCAAGGGCGGTTTTTGCTCGGCAAACTGGAGGCACAGCTTCAATCCAAGGGGCTTTTGCGGATCGGCGCGGCTTCCCGTCAGGATATGCTGCAGGTGGTGAGCAGTTATCCTAATCAAAGCTCAGCAGTTTATGTGAACAACAAGGGGATCTGTCAGGGTGTAGATTATCAGCTTTCTCTTCTGAACGGGGAAACGCTTTGGACACAGCCGACCTTTCTGGTCTTGGGCCCCATTGCATTGAACCCGGATGATGTGCGGGGTTTGCTTAATCTAAGCTTTGCAGATACAGCAGATGAGAAGGAGGCCTTACATGCCGATCATTGATATTCATATCCATCTGTCAGACATCGACAGCTTCCATCGGACAGCAAGTGATCAATCCAAAGTTGATTACACTGCGGCCGGCCTCAAGGCCGAGTTTGACCAGAACGATGTCATTCTCGGCATCGGAATGGGGGTCACGGAGCAGACGAAGGGGGCTTTTCCCGATTCCGGTTCACCCAATCCTATGGGTCTTGATCTGGAGGAAGAGGTTCCCCCATTCCTGATGGAATGTGTCGGCATCAATCCAAACCGGCTGGCCGGGGCGCAGGCCCAGGCGGAGCTTGACCGGATCGAAGCGCGGATGCAGGCGCCGGAGGTAGCGGGAATCAAGCTGTATGCCGGATATTACCATTATTATGTCCATGACAAGATCTATGCTCCGGTCTATGAGCTGGCGGCTAAGTACAGCTTGCCCGTGGTGATTCATACCGGTGATACCTACTCGATGAACGGGTTGCTGAAGTATTCGCATCCGCTCACTGTAGATGAATTGGCCTATCAGCAGCGTGGCGTTAACTTTATGATCTGTCATCTGGGAGATCCCTGGGTGATGGATGCTGCTGAAGTGGTGGCCAAGAACCCGAACGTGTACGCCGATTTGTCCGGCCTCGTCGTCGGTGACCGGCCTCATTTTGAACGGTTCATGAATGAACCGCTGTTCATGGACCATTTCCGCCGGGCGCTGGTCTATTGTGATCATTATGAGAAAATGCTGTTTGGAACCGACTGGCCGCTGGCGCCAATCGGTCTGTACGCAGAATTTATCCGCAGGCTCGTCCCCGGGCAGCATCACGAAAAGGTATTCTACCGGAATGCCTTTGAGCTATTTCCGCGTATCCGCCAGCGGATCGCGGAGCTGTGAGAGGATGAATGACAGAGAATAAAAGTAATAGTTAGAAAAGCTTCTGCTGATGAACAGTAGAAGCTTTTTTAAATGTATAGGAAACTATGATTACTTCCGCTTAAGTTGGGGACAAACACCTTTGGACGAATTTGTAACGAACAACGGCAGAAATACCGTTGTTGGAGCAGCGAATCTAATCCTAATTCCAACTAGTGTTTTCTCACCGGCTTCTTCGTAAGTGCTATATAAGTTGAACTATAGATTTTCATATTGGGGCCTGGTCGTAACTGCGGGGAATGTTTGGACTTCCGGCCGCTGTTGTCTGCAGATTTCTTCAATTGTACCGCTGTTCGCGGTTGAAATCCGCAGCTTTAGTTCAACTTCTATAGTTGGAAAAAGGGAACTTATTTCACCCCAAAATCAACAATTGTGAGATTTAAGTGGAAAAAGGAAACTTAATGGGGCTATATTCCCTCGTCAGGAGTGAAATGAGCTGAATTAGTGATCCTTTTTCCACTTCACCTGCGGAGAACAGGGTGTTCGAGCAAATTAGTTACCCTTTTTCCACTTGGCATCAGAAAATAGGCCAGGGTGATTTTTTTCTTTGAAAAGAACGTTTCAATCTAAAAGCAGAGCGGTTGTTTATCTGTTAGATTTAATGTTAACATTGAAATAATTGCCACTGACCCCTACATCCTAGGAGACGCATCACATTTACTGTATATCGGCAGAAAGAAGTGGAAAGAGCATAATAAATGAGCACAGGTATACACTAAAAAGAACTTAAAGTACGGCAGAGAAAAGGAGACATTATGACGGTAGATACAGGATGGAACTTCGACAACAGCTATGCCAGACTGCCGGAATCATTGTTTACACGAATCAAGCCAACGCCAGTCCGTTTACCGGAGCTGATCATTTTTAATGACCCGCTGGCGGCAGCCCTGGGGTTGAACGGCCCGGCGCTGCGCAGCGATAAGGGCACTGCGGTTTTTGCAGGCAATGAAGTTCCTCAGGGTGCGGAGTCTCTTGCTCAAGCTTACGCAGGACATCAATTCGGGCATTTTACGATGCTGGGTGACGGTAGAGCCGTGCTAATTGGCGAACAGATCACCCCACAGGGGACGAGGGTTGACATTCAGCTTAAGGGGTCAGGCAGAACGCCATACTCCCGGAGGGGCGATGGCCGGGCGGCACTTGGACCGATGCTCCGCGAATATATTATCAGTGAAGCCATGCATGGGCTTGGCATTCCAACGACCCGCAGTCTGGCGGTAGTCGCCACCGGAGAGCCGGTCATCCGGGAAACTGAGCAGCCGGGTGCTGTTCTCACCCGTGTGGCCGCCAGCCACCTGCGGGTCGGGACCTTTCAATACGCCGCCGCAAGAGGCATTACCGAGGATCTCCGGACCCTGGCAGATTACACTTTGCAAAGACATTATCCGGAAGTTGAAGGTGCAACTAACCGTTATCTTTCCCTGCTTCACGAAGTGGTTAAACGCCAGGCCGACCTGATTGCCAAATGGCAGCTCGTTGGTTTTGTTCACGGGGTGATGAACACGGACAACATGGCTCTTAGTGGAGAAACCATTGATTATGGCCCGTGTGCCTTTTTGGACACCTATGATCCTGAGACGGTATTTAGCTCCATTGACCAACACGGCCGGTATGCCTATGGCAACCAGCCCCAAATTGCTGCCTGGAATCTCGCAAGGTTTGCCGAAACTCTGCTGCCGCTGCTGCATGACGACGAGTCGCAGGCGGTCCGGTTGGCCGAGGAGGCGATTTCCGATTTTACAGAGCGGTACTACCGGAACTGGCTCGCGGGAATGAGGGCAAAGCTGGGACTCTTTAACGAGGAACAGCAGGATGAAGCGTTGATTGAGGAACTTCTTGGCATGATGCACAAGCATCGTGCGGACTATACCAATACCTTCCGTGCCTTAACGTTAGGCAAGCTGGCAGACAGCGAGCTATTTGACAGTAAGGAATTTGCCGGGTGGCATCAGCAGTGGGAGGCTAGACTGGGCAGACAAAAAGAAGCGCAAGACGCCTCCAGGCAGCTTATGCGCAGCAGCAATCCCGCCCTGATCCCCCGTAACCACCGGGTAGAGGAGGCTCTGGAAGCAGCGGTAGAACGTGAAGACTTCAGTGTAATGGAGCGGTTTCTTGGGGTGCTCTCGAACCCTTACGCCTACTCTCCCGAACAGGAGGAGTACTCGACACTGCCGGAAAGCTGCTCCAGTCCTTACCGGACCTTCTGCGGTACCTGATTTTGATCTGAGGGAGATCTGTATATGAAAAATATTACAAAAATGAAAATCTATAAATCTGCAGGCGAAGTGTTTGAAGCCTTTATTGATCCTGCAAAAATCAGAAATTTCTGGTTCTCTTCCAGTTCTGAGAGATGGGAGCAAGGAAAGACCATTACCTTAAAGTATGATGAGTACAATGCGCAAGGGGATATTGAAATTATGGACATGGAGGAAAGCAAGAGCATTGTTTTCCAGTGGGCTTATGGTGAAGAAAAGCATACCGTTACGATTACACTGACAGAAATAGAAGCTTCATCTACAATCGTAGAAGTCATGGAAGAAGGATTTCATGAAAACGATGACAATCTGATACATCATTTATTAGGCAACAAAGAAGGCTGGGTCTACATGTTAACGTGTCTAAAGGGTTACCTGGAATTTGGCGTTACTAAGCTGAGGGCAGGATTAGTATAAGTGTGGTGCTTTGTTTTTTATTTTTAAAACCTGTCTGGAGTTGTGGCGCTTTAGCCTTTATAATATGACAAGTATACTGTATAAAGGAAAAGGTGTTTAACTCATGAGTATATTAAATGTAGAACGGCTGAGTCACGGGTTTGGCGACCGCGCGATTTTCAGCGATGTATCCTTCCGCCTGCTAAAAGGCGAACATATCGGCTTGATCGGCGCAAACGGTGAAGGGAAATCCACCTTCATGAACATAATCACAGGCAAGCTTCAGCCGGACGAAGGCAAAGTCGAATGGGCGAAGCGTATGCGGGCGGGCTACCTGGACCAGCATGCGGTGCTGACGAAGGGACAATCGATCCGCGATGTTCTGCGCGGGGCGTTCCAATATCTCTTCGATATGGAACAAGAGATGAACGACATGTACGGCAGGATGGGTGATGTGTCCCCGGAAGAACTGGAGCAAATGCTGGAGGATGTCGGTACGATTCAGGACACGCTGACAAACCAGGATTTCTATATGATTGACGCTAAAATCGACGAAACTGCCCGCGGGCTGGGTCTTACGGACATCGGTTTGGATAAGGATGTGCATGATCTCAGCGGCGGTCAGCGGACGAAGGTACTGCTGGCTAAACTGCTGCTTGAGAAACCGGACATTCTGCTGCTGGACGAACCTACAAACTATCTCGACGAACAGCATATCGTCTGGCTGAAGCGCTATTTGCAGGAATACGAAAATGCCTTCATTTTGATTTCCCATGACATTCCTTTCCTAAACAGCGTGATCAACCTGATCTACCATATGGAGAATCAATCACTGACACGGTATGTGGGGGATTACGAGTATTTCCAGCAGGTGTACGAGGCGAAAAAGTCGCAGCTTGAATCCGCTTTTAAACGTCAGCAGCAGGAAATTGCCGATCTGAAGGACTTTGTTGCGCGGAACAAAGCCAGCGTGGCTACGCGGAATATGGCGATGTCCCGGCAGAAGAAGCTGGACAAGATGGAGGTTATCGAGCTCGCCCGGGAGAAGCCGAAGCCGCAATTCAACTTCAAGGCCGGACGCACTTCCGGCAAGCTGATTTTTGAAACCAAAGATCTTGTGATCGGCTACGATTCTCCGCTGTCCAGACCGCTGAACCTGCAAATGGAACGGGGACAAAAAATCGCGCTTGTCGGTGCCAACGGGATCGGTAAGACCACGCTGCTGCGCAGCATTCTCGGCCAAATTCCGGCGATTTCAGGTTCGGCCAGACTTGGCGACCTGCTGGAAACCGGTTATTTCGAGCAGGAAATCAAGGGAACGAACTACAATACCTGTATTGAGGAGATTTGGGCAGAGTTCCCGTCCTTTACGCAATTTGAAATTCGGGCGGCGCTTGCCAAATGCGGTCTGACGACCCAGCATATTGAGAGCAAGATTGCGGTTCTGAGCGGCGGCGAGAAGGCCAAAGTCCGTCTGTGCAAACTCATCAACCGCGAAACGAATCTGCTTGTGCTGGACGAACCGACCAACCATCTCGATGTGGATGCGAAGGACGAGCTGCAGCGTGCGCTCCAAGCGTATAAAGGCAGCATTTTGCTGATCTCCCACGAACCTGAATTTTACCGCGATATTGTAACCGATACTTGGAACTGCGAGTCTTGGACAACGAAAGTGTTCTAAACCGTGAAGATCAGGGCTGTCTCAGGGAGGCAGCCTTTTTTCCCTAGGTAGACTGGGAGCCTCGGGAAGCTGATTATTGAATCCATTCGATAACAACGAGATTATCAACTTTTTTTCCATCTGAACTCCAGATGATAACATTATTTTCTTTGCGGAAAACTTCACTTTTCTGTGAAGCAAAATCAGTATATGTGATTTGCTCATAACGTTGATGTTCGCCGGAAACTGTGCTGAAAAAGTAGTCTATTTTATCATAGCAAACATAGAGGCGGCTTTCGGCTGTTACTTCAAATTTCATAAGCTCCCTTTGTTCTGATGCGCTTTGAATACTTTTTTCCACTGTCAGTATGGAATTCTCTGCTTCAACAAACTTTCCGCTAAAATAAAATGGAGTTTCAATAAATCCCTGAACAAGTTCTCCGTTTTCCACAGTAGTTTCCTTCGGAGAGGTTACAAACAAAGCTGTATGGTTAACAAATAAAATACCAAAGGCGATGCTTCCAGAAACAATCAACAGGGTTGTCAGCGAAGTAAGAAATGATAAATTTGATTTTGACTTTCTCTTCATAGCGGTAAATAGCAGATATCCGGTTATAGTCCCCAATGTATTAAATATTAAATCATCAATATCAGTGCTTCCCAAGCCAAAGATAAACTGAATGATTTCGATGAACGCGCTAAAAAGAATCCCGCCTAAAATAACATTTCTGCTTCTTCTTTTTATAATAATTGGCAGTAATAATCCCATAGGAATGAAAATAGCAATATTCCCCACAACATTTTCCAATATTCGCGTTATTGAAACACTGCTGCTAATCATTTCAAAAATTGATTTGAACGGAACAATGCTTACCGTCCGCTCGCTTGCGCCAATGGCCGCAAATAAATTATAGAAGCTCGCTTGCTTAAAAAGTGTTATGCGAAGCAGAAACAGGAAATAAAGCGTGAAAAGTCCAAATACGCAATACCACAAAACTTTTTCTTTTGCACTTTCTTTATTGTTCATAATTCCTCCATTTGTAGGGTGCCATATAAAAACGGCTCGCTTTTTTTAGTGATTGTACTAAATAAAAGCAAACCGTTGATTTTTAATTTCTTTCGAAAATCTTATTTTTTTCTTATCCTACTTACGGATAGGCAAGGTTATGGTAAATGCAGTAGTTTCTTCACGGCTTTCTGCGGAGATAGCTCCACCGTGCATTCTCATAATTTCCTTTGCAATGGCTAATCCAAGCCCTGCACCGCTATTACCAGAGCTCCTGGATTCATCGGCATGATAAAATTTATCAAATATACGCTCCAGCTTATCCTCCGGTATGGTTTCTCCACGATTTTTAATGATTGCAGTTAGATGATCATTTGACTTCTGCACAAAAACATCAATAATACCTTGGGGGAAGCTATAGGTGATCGCGTTTTTTAGGACATTGTTAAAGACTCTTGCAATTTTTTCGGCATCCACAAAAGCAAATATATTATCGGGGATATCCAAATTGAGCTGAAGCTCTTTTTGCTGCAGTAAAGGGTAGAATTCATCAGATATTTGCTCAATTAAAAAGGATAAATCCACTTCTTTTTTAACTAATGCCTTGTCCGACAGACTGTAACGTGTGATATCAAAAAATTCATCAATCAGGTTTTCAAATTTCAATGCTTTTTCAAAGGCGATCCTTTCGAACTTGTTCCGTTGTTCCGGCGGCATATCCGGCGATTCACATAAAAGGCTCAAATATCCGACAACGGAAGCAAGCGGGGTTCTTATATCATGTGCAAGATAGGTGAGCGCGTCAGATTTTTTTTGAACCTCGATTTCCGATAAATGCTGTTGCTCTCTATTTTGGGTTTTTATAAGATTAAGCCGGTTTTGCAAATCAGAAAACTCCGCAGGCAATATAATATCGTCGGCTGAATTGTCTAATATATGGTCCAGACTGTCCATGATCTTCATAATCTTTCGTGAAGCATTCCATTCAATCCCAATCCATACCAGAAATTGTGAAGCTGCAATAACAAATAAGATCACGGCCGGTTCATAGTCATGAATGAAATAAGCTAAATTGTGGCCCAGCATTTTTTCAAGCATGATGTAAAAGTTGTCTGCATACGCAATCTTCACTATAAAATAGCCGATAGCAAAAACGACGAATACGGCTATTGCCCCTACCAAATGCCGTAGCCATAATGTTTGTTTGTATTTCTTTGAAAACGTCTTATTCAATGATGTATCCTACTCCCCATATCGTTTTTATGAATTTTGGGTTTTCTCCAGTATCGTTTAGCTTCTCCCGGATATGTCTGATTTGAACCATAACTGTGTTTCTGTTATTTTTGAAATATTTCTCTCCCCATACTTGCTGAAAGAGTTCATCCGCACTGAAAACGATTCCTCTGTTTTTGCACAAAAGCCATAATATAGAGAATTCCAGGGGAGTCAGCCTGATTTTTTTACCATTTAAATTACATTCATGAGATCTTTTGTTGAGAAAGAGGCCTGTGACCATAAGGGTTTCTGATGTGCTGCTTTCTTTTCCGTCATATAGCTGGACTCGTCTTAATTGGGCCTTTACACGCGCGACTAATTCAACCGGCAAAAAAGGCTTAGTCACATAATCATCGGCTCCCAAGGATAGTCCGGTAACACGGTCGATCCCTTCTGTTTTGGAAGTAAGCATAATTATTGGAAAAGTGTATTTCTCCCGTATGAGCTTGCATAATTCAAATCCGTTTCCATCTGGCAGCATGACATCTATAATAGCCAAATCAAATCTTTCGTTATTAATGAGCACAAGTGCATCCTGTGAACAATAGCATTTGGACACTTGAAAATTTTCATTTTGCAGAAACAGCTCTATTAAATCGGTAATTTCCTGTTCATCATCAATGATTAAAATTCTGTTCATAGGTTCTCACTCTTTAGTTCCTTATTTAGGTATTTTCCATACAAAAATATTATATACGGTCAACCGAAGGATTGCATTGTTCTCTTCAATGGGCATCGTACGTCATTGTTTAAAAGATAGGACAACAACTTCATTTTTTAATTTCTTTTTCAGCGCATACCGTATAAGCACACAAACAAAAGCGAGAACGAGCAAAGTTGATCCGATGATCCAAACAAGGGAGTTGCGGTCGGGAGTGAATCCCAACTTTTTTAAGAACGTTCCAGGAAGCGTTGCAGCAAAAATGAATAATACAGAGCTGACAGACAAGTAAGTGCGGATTTTTTCCGGTGATTTGGAGAGCATGGACAGCAAAGTTAGCGTACTTGTCACGAAGTAGCTAAACAAGATAAATGCTAACGCGAAAAAAACAAATGATAAACTCAGATACAGATCTATCAGCACCCTCTGATTAGTAAAAAGAGCATAAATGAAAATCATAATATTAAAAATAAGGATAGGTCCAATACATAGTAGATAGGAGGACCAGCCATATATTTTCACAAGTTTATGAACTTCCAATTTGTTAGCGAGATAGTATTCGCAGCGTCCCGTTGTCTTTTCCGAGATGACAATCATGCTAATAGTTAACATATTCAGGAAGAAATAAATAGAAATATTTAGAATGAGCAGGACATAGACAGCAAGGTATCCCAGCGGACCCGTATTGGTTTTTAAAATTTGAATAACAGAGTTGAGTGGGATGATCAACATCATTGCAACCATAACCAGATAAGAAGAGCTTCTTAGAACATCTCTAGAATTGAGCTTAATAATTGGATTAATGCCCATCACCTAACTTCCTCCAGTACGTCAAAAAATCTTTCTTCCAAATCTCCTTTAAAGTTCTGATTATTAATGATCTCCGCGATTGTTCCATTAGCCAGAATGGCAATCCAGTCGCTGATTTTTTGGACTTCTGCCAAATCATGCGAAGTAATGATGACTGTCTTACCTTCTTCCTTCAGAAGCTGTATTACGTCCCGCATAACTCTTCTGGATTCAGGGTCAACCCCGGAAGTTAATTCATCCAACATTATAATGGGTGAATCTTTGAGTAAAGTAATAAGCAATGAGAGTTTTCGTTTCATGCCTTTGGAATAAGTAGCAACTTTCTTATCAAGAGCGGTGCTTAATTGTAGCAAATGGGCATACTTCATGGTGGTTGCCGAGACCAGTGAGGAGTTTACAGAAAGATAGATACCAAAATTCTGTAGATTCTCCCATCCGGTTTTGGTTTCGAACAAATAATCATTTTCAAGCAGTACTGACACTGCTTGTTCGTCACCGGTAAAATGGATCATTCCTTCATCCAAATGGAGTAAACCCATCATTAACCGGAGAAGCGTTGTTTTTCCTGCACCATTAGGTCCAATAATGGCATAAATGCTGTTATGGGGTACATGTAAAGAAACTCCCTTAATAATTTTTGTGTCATTCAGACTTTTGCCTGCTCCTGATATGACAATAGCGTATCCTTCAGCGTCTGAGGTACCTTGTTCGTATACCATTTACACTCCGCTCCTATTTTTTTGATTCCGATAAAAAGAATATAATCGCAATATTAATATATAATGAGTTATATTTTACGTAAGCGACATTAAATACCATAAGTTTTCGGGGTGGAAAGTCAACCTATATATAAACGGAAATAAATTGGATGAGGACGAAGTATTTGTTGAAGACGAATTTTTCAGAAGAATTAATACAAAAATTAGAAGAGCTCAAAAGCATAATGGCTTCGAACGGCTTAGAATTTCGATATGATGTAGAACGATATAAGGGAATAATCGAAAAAATAAATGGAGTAGAGTGATCTGTTTTTACTTCTAATAACAATTTACAAGGGGAAATAATATGTTTGAGAAGAGAAGACATATCAGAATTGATGCAGACGGATGGGCGGAAGATATTGAAAACGCTCAAGTGGATGTAGTGGTCACTTTTCCAGATTCCACACGATGGATTTCGAATTTTTACACCATAAAGTGCATTGAAACCATGAAGCAGGATTATTCGGAAAGTAAGGTTTGTTTGAATGGGGCCTATTGGTGTGCATCCTCTCCAGTCATTATAGTTGATAATATTAGCCGCGAGAGAATTGAACAGGTAGTTGACGATTTAATACAGGATGGGAGCTTTGAATATGTATTTGAATATTTTGGTCCGGTAGAGAATAGGGATATGGAAGCGTCAGGGTACCCTGAAGATTTTTTTGATAATAACAGTAAAATTGATCCTTTGTATGTATCGTTACAAGCTGCCCGGATACAACAGATGCTAGATCAGGCTAGTGAGGAAGTGAAAATGAAAATAATGAGAGAGATATTCGGAGTGTGTTTGTGATTTGTAAATTATTTCCAATGACTTCCGGAAGAGAGAGAAAGAGAATCATCTGTGCTCGTACGGCCTTATTGTATGTCAAGTTTATACGTAACGGTTCCGCTTATTCCCGTAGTTGCACAGCTCTTCGAAATTTCGACTATAGGCTCTGGCGCAGCAACCTTCTCTCCAATAATTTGCCTATGGATCTCATTGCATTGTCCGTTGGTATCATTCATAGCAGGGAAGGCCCCAAGACCCCCAATTCATAACCTTTGGCGACAGCGCCGACCCGCGACTTCACCCCCAGCTTCTGAAGAATGGCTGTCAGGTGATATTCAACAGTTCGCTGGCTGATCGCCAGGTCCCGGGCAATCTCCCGGTTGTTCATTTCTCTGGCCACCCGCAGCAGCACTTCCCGTTCCACCGGCGTAAGTTTGTCTTGTGCAGAAGTGTTGAATATCCGTTCCGGGACCAGCAGATGTCCGGACATACTCTGCCTTATTGCATTAATAATCTGCGCATAGGATGCTTGCTTGGACAAATAAGCGTTCACCCCAAGCTCGTAAGCCTTACGGTAAAATTCATCGTAGGTATAACCCGACAGCATAATGATTTTTAGAGAGGAGCCATAGTCCTTTTTCAATAATTTGGCCAGACTGAAGCCATCCAGGTGGGGCAGAGACACATCAAGGACCAGCACATCCGGCTTCAAAACACCGATTTGCTCCAGCAGGTGCCGCGGGTCCGCAAAGGCTTCAATCACACGGATATCCTGTTCCTGTTCCAAGCGGGCTCGCAAAGAATCCATAACCAAGGGATGATCATCGATTAATATAACCCGGATACTGTCATCCATATTGATGTACCTCCTGGGAGTTGTAATGATGCGGCCGAAGCCGGATGGTGATCACGGCCCCTTTTCCGGGCCTGGACTGGATGTCCAGCTCGCCGCCCAAATGCCCGATCTGGCTGCTGACGGAGATGAGTCCGAGATGACTGCCATTCATAAAGCTGCTCTGTTCTGAAAAAGCGGTGGCGTCAAAGCCTTTGCCATTATCGCTGACGGTGCAGCATATGCCTTCTGCCGGTATATGTATGAAGCGGATATCGAGCTGACTGGCTTCGGCATGTTTTTGTACATTAAGAACCAGTTCGCGTATGATCCGGAACAGGTTGGATTTTAAGATGGAATCAGGCGGGGTTTCGCCGCCCCAGCGATAATCAAGCGATACGTTAAGCCCGCTCTGCTCTTTGACAGTCCGCAGCAGCCAATGCAGAGAGGCTTCCAAATCGGCTTTGTCTACGATGTGGGGATACAGTTCATCGCACAACAGCCGGATTTCCTGCTGCGAAGTGTACAGGCACTTGAGCCAGGAAGCCATACGCCTGGCGTTCACCGTTCCCTGATCGGCCAGCTCCTCCAAGTCCCGGGACAAGAAGATCAGGTTCTGAAGCAGATGATCGTGCAGACGGTACGAGAGGCGGATACGTTCAGCTTGCTGGGCTTCCAGCAGCAGGTAATTCGCTGCGCGGATGCCGCTGACATCACGCTTATACGCTGCATTTTCCTCCTTAGTATGTTGAAATTCCTTGTATATTCCAGACAACAGCCCGGCATTCAGGAGCAGCCGGACGGATTCATGGCCAACCTCTTCAATCAACTGCTTCTCCTCGGCGGAGAACATGGACTGATTCCGTTTGGGTCCCACGCACAGATAGCCTTCTCCGGCATTTTCCTCCCCTCCGGCAAGAGGAACCACATGTTCAAAATCATAGTTTCGTGCCCAATAGCTACGATCCAATAAGCGGTTATCCTGGCCGGTTGCAGGATTTACGTACACCATATCCCCGTATTTTTCTGTACCATGAAAGATCGGCTGCTTATTTTGAGCCTCCTGCCAAATCATAAAAATCCCTTCCACATCTACAATGTGGTGCAGCATTTCACCCATCATACTAAGAATATCCTGAATATTCCGTTTGCTTGCTGCTTGAATCGAGAGTTTATAGGTTTGGTGTTCCAGCCATTTTTTCCGTCCCTCTGCGTGCCGCTTCGACCTTTGGACAAGATTCCGGTACAACCAGGTTCCGGCAACGAAACAGATAAACAAACCGGAGACTCCAAAGGGATCCCTGACCACATGCGCCAGAGCCAACAGCACAAATACGCCTCCGAAGTAGACAGAATGAATGAACAGGCGGGGCAGGTACAACTGCATGTCCAACATGCTCCGTTTGTTCAAAATATACAGGAGAATAACAGACAGCGGCACAAGGCCGATGAGGGTATACTCAGGGGCAATAACATACCTGTCACCCCATATATTCGGAAGGGCATACAGCAATACAAAAGGCAGAAGGCTGGTGACCAGTCCGGCAACGAGAACTAACGCATGGTTTTTTTCTACCCTGTCCAATGATCTCCAATATAATGCGACTGTCACCAGGAGCAGCAGCAGCACCAGCAGAAGGACAAGATGGAGTGTTCCCCGGAACCAACCGGGAATCTGAGGCTGAGCTACCGCCCAGAGGGCACAGCAGGAGAGCAGCACACTAAGCATCCGGAATGCAGTCAGCGCCCTTGCCCAGGTCCGGGGTACAGCACGCAGCACAAACGATACGCAAAAGGAAAGAAGCAAATATGGCAGCCAGAGAGAAGAGAGGGCAAGGATCCAATTTGACACAGCCCTCTCTGTTGAATACACGGCCAGGATAACCAGTGCCATGACATAATTCATAAGAGAGAACTTGCGCACCGTGGAGGAGCCGGGATTTGCCCGGTAGGCCAGCCAGGAAATGGAGAGCAGCAATACTTCAAGCAGCATGGAAAACAGGCTTTTCCAAACGTCGGTGTTCGACGCTGTAAATTGCAATTCATACACCGAACCATCCCTGTGCAGGAGGGTCGCCGTGCTTACCTTGGTGAGGGAGGTTTGGGTCTGGCCTGCGTACTTGGCTTCAGCGGCAATGCCGTCAACGGACACCATACGGTCTCCCTGCTGCACTTGTCCCAGCGCTGCTTTGCCTGAAGGGTCCACGCGGATTACCCGCCAGCCTGCTTCGCCGCGCCCCAGGACTGCTCCGATATAGGGATGCTGAATCGTCTCCAGGTGAACATAAACGGCTATGAGCAGAAAAAAAGCAGCAAGCGTTGCGGCGAGTAAAGCGGGTTTCGTGCGTATCGGGTACATGAGCATTTCCTCTTTCGTTCATCTTTCAGAATTATACGCCAACCAGATAAAGCGTAACTGCACCCCAGATGGTGTTGATGTAGATATGAAATAAAATAGCTCCATAGAGGTTCTTGCGCAGCTTCACTAGAATCTCACAAGGAATCACTACTGCGAGCGGAATAAAAGCCCAATTCATCGGTGCTTGCCACATGTGATAAAACTGGAATAGCACACTGACGAGCAGCCAGTCAAAGCGGAGGCGGCCGATCTTCTTCAGCAAAAATCCGCGGAAATATATTTCCTCTCCGATAAAATTCCCAATCAGCCCGATTACCAGGAGCGGCCAGGGAAAATCATAGTAGCCTTGATGATAGATATGCCATTCTCCCATCCGCAGCGCGGGTATAGAATCCAAGAAGGCGGACAAGGGCGGGAACATCCATTTCATATAGGGCAGGGAGAGGACGGTGAAAATAATAGTGATTATTGGAAGAATCACGAAAAGCCCCTTGGCATCCCCTTTTCGGAATCCGAGATATGTAAACGTCTGCTTCCAGGTCAGCTTATCCACAAATTTTAGCATGAATAATGGAAAAAAAATATGCCATCCGCTGGCCATCACTGCCAGCACAAGAAACTGGATGTAGTGACTGGATAGACCTGTGAGTTCCATGAGCCGGGGGCGGAGCGGATAGATCAGCAAATATGCCAAGAAACCGGGCAGGATGGCGCAGGATAAATAAAACAGAATGCTTCGGCGGCTGGCTGCTTCATGCTGGCGGAGAAAACTTTCATATTCAGGGTCACGATTTACAAAAAAGGCGGTAACTCTACGGGTCCAATTGGTTGTCATAATGAACGCTCCTTGTGCCAGGTAATGTAGTCACAAGGAGAATAGCATACGGCTGATATTCCGGTATCCGTATCCCGCGCCGTATCCGAGGGGAGCCACGCCTTATTTTTGCGTGGTCACGCAAAATGTACAATAATTTACTGTAAATGATATTATGATATAGAACTAGATGCGGCGGCAATCGTATTGGGTTTCATAATCAGAAAAAATGTTAAGAAAGCGCACTATACTGTGTTGAAGATTGCAGAATGCTGTGAATTGAAGGAGTCTTTCATGAAAAAGAGTCAACGTGCTGCTTGCATATTTTTAATCGTTGTACTTGGTTTGTTGCTCTCAGGGTGCTTCCCGAAGTCGGATAATGCAGCGGATACAGCGGAACACGGGGGGAAAGTCGTGCTGACCTATTGGGATGAGAATGCCGGTCCCAGCCGTACGCCAATTCTCCAGGAGCTGCTTCGCCGTTTTGAACAGAAGAACCCCGATATTCAAGTGAAATACGAAGGCATGCCCGCCGGTATCAATAAAGCTAAATATGATCTGGCTGTAGCTTCTGGCGACCTGCCCGATGCAGGGGGAATCAACGGAGAGTGGATAGCGGATTATGCAGCCAAAGGTGTGCTTCTGCCCCTGGACGCTTACTTTGCCGACTGGCCGGAGCGGGGGCAGATTGACCCTTCTTTTATTGACTATAACCGTTCGCTTACGCAGGACGGTAAGCTGTATCAGATTCCTTCCACCTATTATTTAGACGTATTCTGGTACCGTTCCGACTGGTTCGCTGCGGCCGGGCTGCCCCGGCCGCAGACCTGGGAGGATATCTTCCGGAGCGTGAGAGTGTTGGCGAATACCCGTCAGGGGAGCTTTGGATATAGCCTGCGGGGCGGTGAAGGCAGCGTGGCCCAATTAACCTCCCTCATGTACGCATACTCGGGGATTACCGGCTCTTTTCGGACAGACGGCTCCAGTACGGTGAATGATCCGGTACATATAGAATTTCTCAAACGCTATCTCGCCCTATACAAGGCTTACACCCCTGCCAGCGATATTGTCAGCGGCTATAAGGAAGTGGTGGCGAATTTTGATTCCGGCCGGGCTGCCATGATTCAGCATAATCTGGGCTCCTATCAAGACCACAAAAAGGCGCTGGGCACAGGCCACTTTGACGGTGTGCTGCTTCCGCCCTCCATAAATGGCACAAGAACCTTATTTGGAAATGCCAACGGCTACGGCATCATGAGGACGACGCGGCATCCTGATGAAGCATGGCGGCTTATCCGTTACCTGCTGTCCGAGGAAAGCCAGATCTATTGGAACAGCCAGGTGGGACAGATTCCCACCAATTTGAAAGCGTGGAATGATCCATATTTCCTAAGCCATCCTGTGCTGAGGGAGGCTATTGAAGCTTTTCGGAGCCCGGATACAGCATTTGTACGCGCTCCTTATGAGCTGCCCGATTATCCCAGTCTGATCCGTCTGATCGAACCGGAGTTTCAGCAAGTCCTGGCGGGAACGATGGATGTGGAGCATTTTCTGAATTTCTGGGCACAGTTGATGGAGAATTCCCGCAGGCAGCATCTTCATTCCAATGAAGAGCAGCCTCAGGAGCAGGGCTAGAGAGGAAGATGGTATGCGCTGGATTTTCAACCGGCCTCTAAAATCGACGATCATGAGGCTATTTATCCCGATGATATTAGTGTTCGTCCCGATTACAGGGACTGTTTCCTATATACTGGCCTCGCAGCAACTCAAAATCAATGCGGAGACAAGCTTGAACGATACCTTGTCCCAGACCCGGGATTTTATGAATGACAGGCTGACTGCAGTGCTGGCAGAAATGGCAGTGCTGGATGGCAGCACTGAGCTGCGCAGCCTTTTTTACCGCGCGAACCGGTCTGATTTCTCCATGACTCCGCAGGACTATTTGACGGTGGGCCGCAATATCGACAAAGTGTATGCTAATCTCTATTCGATCATCGACTCCATTCTGGTATATTACCGGAACGGCGCTATATCGATGTACCGCCGGGATTCCCTCCATACGGATTTTTCGTATGATATGAGCCCATATCCCGGGTATTCAGGAGGAAACACCGCTCAAATGCGCTGGTTGATTCCCGCCTCTAACCGGCTGGAGAACGATGGAGGAAACACGGCCAGTCTATACAAATGGATCGCCGGCGGTGACGGGAAACCGGACGGGATGCTTTTGCTGCAATTGAAGGAGCAATTTTTCCTGGAGATGCTCTCCACTCCAAAAATCAGTGCAAGCGGGTATATGCTACTGGCAAGCCCAGACGGCACGGTCAGCGCCAAAGCTGCATCCGCCGGAGATGCCCGGGTGGATGACGAAGCGCTGCGCAGCATGCTAATGGCGCAGACAGAGGCCTCCGGCAAACTGGAAATGACGAGCCGGACCGGTATGCGGATCGTCGTACTCTACGAGACCATCGCGATTAACAACTGGCGGCTGGCAGTGGTTTACCCCCAGGCAGAAATTTATGAGAAGGTCAATTATATCAAATATGTAAACCTGGTGGTGACGGCTGCCGTGGTTATTGCAGTAGCGCTTTTGGCCCGGGTGCTGGCAAAGCTTATCGCCAGACCCGTGACCCGGCTGACCCGGCAGGTCAACAGTATCGAAGAGGGTCATCTGGATGTTCAGATTATAGAGTCGGATAATTATGAAATCGGTATCCTGAGCAAAGGGATCAAGGATATGATGGAGAGGATCAAGCATCTGCTGTCCCAGGTGGAGTACGAGCAGGAGCAGAAACGGATCTCCGAGTTTGCCGCTCTTCAGGCGCAGATTCATCCTCATTTTCTATACAATACTCTATATTCTATTAAACAGTTGTGTGAGTTGGGGGAGACAGCGGAAGCTTCCCGGATGATCTCGGCACTCTCCCATTATTTCCGGATCAGCATCAGCCGCGGCGATGAGTTGATCCCGGTGGAGACTGAACTGGAGCACATCCGTCAGTATCTGACGATTCAACAAATGCGCTACGGGGATTCGATCCGCTATGAGATGGATGTTGCTCCTGAGATGCTATCGGTTCCCATCGTCAAATTAACTTTACAGCCGTTGGTGGAGAATGCCATTTACCATGGAATCAAGAAGGTCCGGCGGCCGGGATTCATCCATATCAGCGGCCGGATGGAGGGGGAACTCTGCCGGATTCGTATAGAAGATAACGGATTTGGCATGGATCAGAGGCAACTGGACAGACTGAACCTTGCCTTGGCAGCGGGGGAAGAGCCGCAGGAGGAACCGCCCGTGGGCTTCGGGGTCCGCAATGTTCACCGCCGGCTGCAGCTTCATTATGGAAGCAGCTTCGGTCTTGCCTACGACAGTACCGAGGGACAAGGCACCACGGTTACGGTTACCTTCCCGCTTAGCGGAGGTAAGGAATAGAGAACCCAAGCAATGGAGGAACAGCCATGTGGAAGCTAGTGCTAATCGATGACGATCATATTATTCTGCGGGGGTTAAGCCGTAATATTCCATGGGAGGAATATGGCTTCGAGGTCTCTGCTTCTGCCCACGACGGAGAAGAAGGGCTGGATGCTGTAGAGAGGGAGCGGCCGCATGTCGTCATTACGGATATCCGGATGCCGTTCATGGACGGTCTGCAGTTGACCGAGGCCATTAAGAGTAAGTTTCCTGACGTGAAAATCATTCTTATGACCAGCTATGATGAGTTTGAATTCGCCCAAAAAGCGCTGAAGCTGAAGGTTTTCGATTTTGTCCTGAAGCCGGTGGAGAATGACAAACTGCTGGAGGTTGCCCTGCGGGCGGCTGCAGAATGGGAACAGGAACGGGCTCTGGCTAAAAAGGTGCTGGAAGGAGTTCCCTTTCTGCGGCAGCGATTCTATGAGAATCTGTTGCGGGGAAAGTATCGGCAAGAGGAAATAGATCATGAGCTGGCGTTTCTGGAGCTTCCCTTGAAGGCGGAACGTTACGCTGTTCTCCTGATTATAGCTGACGACTATTACGAAACAGGAGCCGGAAACCGGTTTGGGCAGGAGCTGCTGAAATACTGCATACACAACATATCCCTGGAGGTGCTGGATTCTCTTGGCGAAGGAGTTGTATTTGAGCTTGGGGAGGATGAGATTGCAGTCATTTGCACCGGTTCTGCAGACCAGCAGGCTATGGAAAGAAAGGTGATGCAGATGGCGGAGCATATCCGTTACAACGCTGAAGTCTATCTGAAGACCACAGTTACCGTAGGTACAGGTCCGGTCTGCAGTGAGCTGACCGGTATTGCCCAATCCTACCATGAAGCCAAGGCAGCTACAGATTTCCGTCATATAGCGGGTACCAATCAGGTCCTGTCGTTCCGGGATACAAAGGTGAAGCAGCATGTGTCCGGCCATCCCGCCGTCAACGGGGGCTGGGAGGCCGATCTGGGCATGAATATTAGGCTGGGCTTTGTTCAAGAGGCTTTGCTGGTGCTGGAGCATATGGAGAAGCAAATCCAATCCGCTCCCATTACTTTGGAACGCCTTCGTCTGCTCGGTATTGAGATCGTGCTGGTCATCGTCAACACCTTTCAGAGCTGGAGCGAACCGCCGTATGACCGGGAGCGGGTGGAGGAGCTATTGCAGGAGCTGCCCAAAATCCGTACTGCCAAAGACATATTTCAAAACTTGAGAGCATTGATCCGTGACGCTGCCGCCGGTGTCAATGACAGCCGGAGTACGCAGCAGAAACGGCAGGTGGATCAGGCTGTGGATTACATCTTGAAGAATTACATGAAGGAAGGACTGTCGCTCCAGGATGTCGCCGATCAGGTGCATCTGAGCACCAGTTATTTCAGCATGATTTTCAAAAAACAAACCGGTACAACCTTCAGCGAATTCCTCCAGGACGTACGCATGAAAAAGGCCGTGGAGCTGCTGCGCGGAGAGGAAATGAGAACCTATGAAGTAGCCAGCCGGGTAGGATACACCAATCCGCGGCATTTCAGCGTCCTTTTCAAGAGACATACCGGCAAAACCCCGTCGGAATTCAAGCAGTTGCCCTAGTAAAAAAAGATTCGTGAAACAATTCACACATTTACCACATTTCACTCCCGAGATCATAAAATCCCGAACAGTTTGCATGGGATTGTGTACATTCCCCTTCGCTATAATCAAGACGGGGAAGTTGAATACGATCACAACAAATTGAGTTGACCTTAAGGAGTGCAAGGAAATGGGAAAAAAGAAAGTGACAATTCCGGTTAGTATCGGGTATGGCTTAACCGATTTAATGGGTGGGGGTGCGTTTACCATAATTGGGGCATGGCTGATGTTCTATTATACGACTTTCGTGGGAATGTCACCGGTGAAAGCGGCTTCTATTGTGGCTATCGCGAGAATCGTCGATGCAGTCATCAGCTTGTTTATGGGCAGCATCACTGATCATTTTTATAAAACGAAGCTAGGCAAGAAATTCGGCCGACGGAGATTTTTCCTGCTGGTCGGATCGCCTTTAATGATTGTTTACGCGTTGCTGTGGATTGACGGTATGAGTTATGCGTTCTATCTGGTCTGTTACCTCATGTTTGAAATTATTGCCGCGCTTGTATTGATTCCGTGGGAAACCTTGCCTTCTGAAATGACGAAGGATTTCACAGAAAGAACGAAGCTGTCCACCTGCCGTATGTTTATTTCTGCGCTGGGCACCTTCCTGGCCACCTTTGTTCCGGGTCGTCTCATCAAATATTTTGGGGATGACACTTCCTATGCTTATTTTCTGAATGGTCTTATCTTTGCCGTCCTGTTCGCGGTTTGCATCTTTATCACCTATAAAGTAACTTGGGAAAGAGAACTAACGCCTGCGATGCTGGAAGAATTGGAGAAGGGCCAAACCAGGCAGTCTTTTGCTGACCGGATACTCGCACTACGCAATATGTTGAAAGACTATGCATCCACCTTCAAAATCAGAGCTTTCCGCAAGCATTTGGCGATTTACCTGCTTTCTTTTACCGCTAAAGATATTTTTAACACCGTATTTGTATTTTTCTGTGTGTATTGTTTAAGTATTTCTTCCTCTCAAGCTGCCGATCTGCTGTCTTTGAGTATTATCGGTTTGCCGATTACCCTTTTGGCTGGCTTTGCCATCATCAAATTCGGACCGTCACGGTTATACACCGTATCCTATTCGTCTATGATTTTATGTCTGGCAGGCTTTTACATGATATATCTATACGATCCTTCCTCCAAAATAGCCATTATGTATGTGCTTGCGGTTGTGTACCAAATGGGAAGAAGCTTACTGGAGTTTACACCATGGAACGTGTTTCCCTTCATTCCGGACGTGGACGAGGCGGTAACCCAAAAAAGACGTGAAGGCCTGTTTGCTGCAGTCATGACCTTTGGGCGGAAAACGACAGTGGCATTAGCAACTTTTATCGTCGGAATTGTTCTTGAAGAGGGCGGCTTTGTCAAAGGCCAGCAGTATCAATCACCGGAAGCCATTAGCGTAATTGCCAATACCCTGATGTTCGGAGCAAGCGCATTGCTCGTGCTGGCCCTGATCTTTGCATGGACCTTCAAGCTGAACAAGAAAACCCACGGTGTATTGGTAAAAGAGGTTGACCGGTTAAAGCTCAACGGTTCCAAATCACAGGTTGATCCAGAAACCCAAAAGATTGTTGAAGACTTAACAGGCTATAAATACGAGAAGATATGGAATCAATAAGCGAATCCTTCGCTTTGACCCGCACGCAAGTCAGGACACTAACACCTCCCCGCCAGTGTGAATAATTATTCCAAGAAGCTTCTGCTGATTTTTGGCAGGAGTTTTTTGTTTAGTTGTATAGATTCATAACAATCGTAATATTCTTCCATCTCATAGTATAATGCACCTATAGGTCATGAATGAATTGTGTTGTAAAAGACGGAACGGGAAATGAGCTGAAGCCACATGAAGGATACGTGTATGAACAAATATGAGGGCATAGGAATCAGTGCCATAAAATATGCAGTATTGAATTTGATTCTAATATTTAAGAAGGACAACACTCAACGGGAAAGTGAGGAACACTCTAATGGAAATTGTAAAGCTTGGAAATACGGGCTTGGATGTCTCCCGGCTGTGCCTGGGCTGTATGAGCTTTGGTGAAGCAGATCGATGGGTCCATCCCTGGGTATTGGATGAAGACCGCAGTCGTATTATTATCAAACAAGCCCTTGAACTGGGTATCAATTTTTTTGACACGGCGAACGTATATTCAGATGGAACAAGCGAGGAAATTGTGGGCCGGGCTTTGAAGGATTATGCCCATCGGGATGAAATTGTCCTGGCGACGAAAGTACATTTTCGTATGCATCAAGGCCCCAATGGGGCCGGACTTTCCCGGAAGGCGATTATGAGTGAAATCGATAAAAGTCTGAAGCGGCTGGGAACCGATTATGTGGACCTGTACCAGATTCACCGCTGGGATTACCATACGCCGATCGAAGAGACGATGGAAGCCCTGCATGATGTGGTTAAGGCCGGGAAGGCAAGATATATTGGGGCTTCAGCCATGTTCGCATGGCAGTTCCTGAAGGCACTGCATGTTGCTGAAAAACATGGATGGACCCGGTTTGTATCGATGCAGAATCATTTGAACCTCTTATACCGTGAAGAGGAGAGGGAAATGCTCCCGCTATGCAAGGAAGAAAAAATCGCTGTCATTCCCTATAGCCCGCTGGCCTCTGGCAGATTGACGCGGGACTGGTCCGAATCCACACACCGCTCCGAGACTGACCAGGTCCAAAAATCCAAATACGATGCCACGGCAAAGACTGACCGCCTGATTGCAGAACAGGTTGCAGCAATCGCAGAACAACGCGGTGTTCCACGCGCTCAAGTTGCCCTGGCCTGGTTATTGCAGAAAGAACCCGTGACCGCTCCCATTATCGGTGCTACCAAAATCTCCCATCTCGAAGATGCGGCAGCCGCGCTGTCCATCACGCTAACACCCGAAGAAATCGCTTCGCTGGAAGAGCCGTATGTTCCGCATCCGGTGGTTGGTGCTCTATAAAAGAATCAGCGGCAGACATGGACGAGAAAACCAGTCCTGGACTGCCGCTGTTTTTTGGAGGCTAACGTTATCAATGGAAACAATTGATAGCCGGCTTGTCAGATTATATTCTTAATTGTGGTTTATATAGTTGCATTATTCTACAGGAAATGATATTTATGTATGTATATAACAGGACTTTATGCACGCTCTAAAGTTCACCTTGTAATGTTAATATCTACAATAAGGTATTGTTTAGAAAGCGCTTTCCAAAATAATGAAAGGAGATAAATGAATGCGGGAAAAAATCATAATCATTGATGATGATACTGAAACTCGCAAGTTGTTGGTTCAATCCTTACTAGAGCATGGATATGAAGCTGTTGGATATACTCACAGCGGACAAGCATTGGTCAGCTTCATTCATTCTCACGATCCTGATTTAATTATTCTTGAACTGTCAATGCCAGGGGCGGACGGCTTGAACTTATGCACCGAATTGCGCAAATTCAGTGATAAACCAGTGCTTTATACAAGTCATCAAACCGATGATTATCTCAGGATTGAAGCCTTGAACCGGGGGGCAGATGAGTTTATTGCCAAACCCTACAGCTTTGAAGTATTGCTTGCCCGAATCAGAGCACACCTCCGCAGGTATAAACGGGCTTTCCCTGTTAATCAGCGTCATTTGATACTCTATCCAGGCCTGCAGATTGATCCTACTACCCACTCAGTAATCGCCTATGGCAGGGAAGTCTCTTTATCTTCTAAAGAATTCCGACTCCTTGTTGTTCTGGCAAAAAATCCAAACCGCGTATTTCCCACCGAAACCTTATATGATCTGATTTGGAATGACATGAAGCAAGGGGACATACGAACCGTCATGGTTCATATTTATAACTTGCGGCAAAAAATTGAGAAAACCCCGAGTGAACCGCTATATATCCATACTGTCAGAGGTGTCGGTTACAAATTTAACGGATCGGTCTCACTAATGACGGAATCCTTAGACGCATGAATTTAAAGCACCGCATATCGAATAATCTATAACTTTTCGTGAATACTCCCACCGCCTATAGAGGCGGGGGCTTCTTGTTTCGACGATCGCTGCCTTTTTGTAGAAAGGTCTTACATGATCTCCACAAGCGTTCGATGCAGTATGCATCCCGTTCGGGGCAAACCCTCCCTACGGCGATCAATCCATCATGCACTGATTTTCAAAGCCCGCTGCAAAATGACCTTAGCGGATACGATGTCTCGGTCCTGCACCCATCCGCATCTTTTGCATTCATGAAGCCGAATAGCCAACGTTTTCGGCACATCCGCGCCGCATATACAGGTCTGCGATGTGCCGTGGGCAGGCACTTGTACGAATCGCTTCCCCTGTCTTTCCGCTTTATACGACAGATACGTCATGAACTTTCGCCATCCGGCATCCGCGATGCTTTTGGACAGCCGGCGATTTCGGAGCATGTTTTTCACTTTCAATTGCTCCACCGCGATCAGATCATGCTTCATGACGATACGATAAGATTGTTTATGCAAAAAATCGTTGCGCTGCCGCGCGACTTTCTGGTGGATTTTCGCGACCTTCCGTTTGGCTTTCTGCCGATTGCAGGAACCGCGTTGTTTGCGGGATAGCCGCCGCTGGGCGCGTCTGAGCCGCTTCTCCGCTCTTCGCAGATGCCGCGGGTTGTCCACTTTCGTCTCGTCGGACAGCGCCGCAAACGTGCGCAGCCCTACGTCGATGCCCACGGCCGCATCCACCGACTGGCCTGCTTCCACTGCCGCCAGCTTCACGCCTATATTTGCCATCCACCCGTCTGCATATCGTTTTACATTGATTTGGGTCACGTTTGCCCGGTCGAATGGACGGTGTGCATGCATGCGGACCCAGCCGATTTTGGACAAATAGACGGATCCCTCGTGGGCCAATGTCTTGGCTACCGCACCAGGCTGGGGGTATGTAAAAGAGAGATATCGGTCGGCCGACTTGTAATGGGGAAACCCCGCCTCCCCGCGAAAGAATCGCTGATAGGCATCATCCAGCCGTCGCAGGCAATCCTGCAGCACTTGCGAATGAACGGCTTTATATTCGGGGAATTCCTTCTTGAAGGCGGGCAATTCGTCCTGCTGCATGGCATAGGTGACGGGTTTACCCTCCTGAGTGTAGGCGGTATCTCGTTGCTCCTTAGCCCGATTGTACAGCTTCTGGCACAACCTCAACGTTCGAATCATGAGTTGCTCCTGTTTGGGAGTTGGATAGAGGCGAAACTGATAAGTGATTTGCACGAAAGGTCACCACCTTGATCGGATCATATGTTCCTATTATATCACACAAACATCCAACATCTATCCTCTTATTGGAAAAAGATAGGATGATTTTGTCGCCCAAGGGCACACACAATAGAACATGCATTTAGGCTTCGCCTAACCGAGATTCATCCCCTACCTGCAGAGGAAGGGGACTTCTCTCAGAAGGCCGTTAAAAACATATTTCATTACTTTAACTAGACTTTAACATAAGTTGGTAATATGGACTTGAGTGCAAACGATTGCAATCCGAAAAATCCAGCTTTTTTAGTAGTATACCGCCGGCTGGTTTTCGGATCACGCCACTCGTTTCATACCAAAAGGTCCAGGAGGAGAAAAAAGCTAATGGTAAAAAAAAGTTGCAAAGTTTTACTAAGCATAATGCTGCTCTGCTCAATGCTATGGAGCGTTGCAGTATTGCCAGCGGGACAAGCAACAGCAGCCACAGTACCCCCCACAGCAACGGACACAGCAGCACCTGCAGCAACCAGCAGCGGCGGACAGCAGCAAGAAGCAAGCCCATTCAGCTGGGATAATGCAAACGTTTACTTCGTCATGACAGACCGTTTCAACAACGGTAATACCAGCAATGACGGCGCTTATGGCAGACCTAAGACAGATGCGTGGGGCTCGAATGTGGGTACATTCCACGGCGGAGATATTAAAGGTTTGACACAGAAGCTGGAGGAAGGCTATTTCACAGACTTGGGTACAAATGCAATTTGGATCACAGCTCCTTGGGAACAAATGCACGGCTGGGTAGGCGGTAAAGATGGTGACTTTGCTCACTATGGCTACCATGGCTATTATGCACTTGATTTCACTGCAATGGATAAGAGCATGGGTACCATTGCTGAAATGCGCGAGTTCGTTGATCTTGCTCATGCCAAAGGAATTCGTGTTGTCCTTGACGTGGTTATGAACCATGTCGCTTATCCGACACTTGTAGATATGGCGGAATACGGATACGGTGACCGCGGCGGACTCGCCGGCAGCTGGATTCCGGATAAAGGCCAAGGCCAGAACTGGCACACGCATAATAACATTATGAACACCAATAATTCCAGTGCATGGGCTTCCTGGTGGGGCAGCAGTTGGATTCGTGCCAACAATATTGCAGGTTACGATCAATGCGGCGGCAGCGATCAGACGCTGTGCGTAGGGTTCCTGCCGGATATCAAGACCGAATCCACTAGTGGCACCGGCTTGCCGCCGGTACTGAAGACAAAGTTCAACAAAGAAGCAAGCGGTTACGACAACTGGATCGTTCCGGCTGCCAAGCAATACCGCAAAGACCTGAACATCGCCCCTAAGGATTACATGATCAAATGGCTGTCTGCATGGGTTGAAGAATTCGGAATTGATGGTTTCCGTATCGATACTGCGAAGCATGTTCAAGCAGATAGATGGAAAGAACTCAAAACAAGCGCAAGCAGTTCCCTTGCGAAATGGAGACAGAACAACCCGACGAAACCGGGAGCAGATTGGACAGATAACTTCTGGATGACCGGGGAAGTTTGGGGTCATGGCCTCGGAAGAACCGGCACTTATTTCGATAACGGGTTCGATTCCTTAATCAACTTCTCCTTCCAAAGCGCTAATATAAGCGACCTGGAAGGGCTCTTCTCCCGGTATGCAAGTGAATTAAACGGAGATCTGCCTAACTACAATATGCTCAGCTACCTTTCTTCCCACGATAAAGGGTTGTACAACCGTGGAAACCTGATTCAGGCAGGTACCGCGCTTCTGCTTCTTCCAGGCGGAGTGCAAACCTTCTATGGAGATGAAACAGCAAGACCGTTCGGGCCTACCGGCTCTGACCAGGATCAAGGCTCGCGTTCACAGATGAACTGGAGCAGCATGAACCAAAGTGTTCTGTCACACTGGCAGAAGCTTGGACAATTCAGAAACAATCACATTGCGGTAGGCGCAGGAACGCATAAGAAAATTGCGGACGGTCCGTATACGTTCTCACGCACCTATGAGACAGGTGATGTTCTGGATAAAGTAGTCGTGGCTACAGGAGCCTCCGGAACTGTGGATGTGAATGTATCCGGCATCTTCCCGGATGGGACTACTGTCCGCGATGCTTACACGAAAAACGAAGTGGTTGTAAGCGGAGGCAAGGCCAGATTTACCGCCGGAACCAACGGTGTTATTCTGATTGAAAATGTTGGCGTAAATAAGAAGTTCCCGGTTCTGACTGCTTCACCCGCAGGCGGTAAATTCAAAACCGGAACGACCACTGTAACGTTGTCGATCAAGAATGCGGACAGCGGCAAGTACACGCTGGATGGCAGTGATCCGATTAACGGGACTGCATTTACCAATGGAACAACAATCCCGATTGGCGCAGACATGGCTATTAATGACACGAAAACGCTGAAGATGTACGCTACGAATGAAAATGGCGAAGGGACTGCTTCGTACGAGTTCACGAAGGGCGATCCCAACGCCAAGCTGGAAGTCTACTTCAAGAAACCGTCCGGATGGGGAGCACCATCCATCTACTTCTATGACACAGCACCAAAGGATAATGACCCAACCTGGGCTACAGCTCCGGCTATGACAAACGCTGGCGGAGACTGGTATGTCTACAGCTTCGACAAGGCTGAACAAGCTACGGTTATTTTTAAAGATGCTACTGGCAAACAATTGCCTGCCCAAAACCAGGCTGGCTTCACCCGAACAACAACAGGCTGGTATGACGGAAGCGTGTGGTCCGATACAGATCCGCGTGTCGTAACTAAACCGACGGCTCCAACAAACCTAGCTAGTTCTGTGAAAACAGACAAAACAGTAACATTGACGTGGAATGCGTCCACCGACAGCTCCGGAATTGCCGGATACGACGTATACCGCAACAATGCGAAGGTTGGATCGTCCGCAACAACAACTTATAAGGATACAGGCTTGACTGCAGAAACAACGTATACCTACAAAGTGATTGCAAAGGGCCAATCCGGCGGCACATCCGATCCAAGTAACGAGCTCAGCGTTAAGACTTTGCCGTCTGGGCAAGGCAATGGCAACACCGCTACGATTTACTACAAAAAAGGATATGCAACTCCCTATATTCACTACCGCGCTGAAGGTGGCAACTGGACAGCCGCCCCTGGCGTGAAAATGGAAGATTCTGAAATTCCTGGGTATGCTGTGTACACGATTGACCTGGGAACCTCAGCAACACGCGCAGAGGTTGCTTTCAACAATGGCAGCGGTCAATGGACAGCAACAATCAGAAGAACTATTTCTTCAGCAAAGGCGACAATACCTATGATTCAGGTAAAGTGACTGCCGGTAAACCGGGATCTCCCAATCCGGGCAATAAAGTTACCGTTTACTACAAAGAGGGCTGGACAAATGTTAACATTCATTATCGTGCTGAGGGTGGCACATGGACATCCGCTCCAGGCGTGAAGATGGAGAATGACCCGTCGAACCCTGGCTACAAAAAAATAACGGTTGATGTTGGAACCGCCAGCCGTTTGGAAGCTTGCTTTAATAACGGAAGCATCGTTTGGGACAGCAACGGTCAGAAGAACTACTTCTTCAACACAGGCGACAATATTTACATTCCCGGCAACAACAATGCTCCTGGACAAGTGAAGCTTGGGGAGAAGCCGGCAGGTTCCGACACGACTGCTCCTTCAATCCCGGCTAACCTGGCTGGTAATCTCAGCAGTGGAACTCCTAAGACGGTCACTTTGACTTGGAGTGCTTCTAGTGACAATGTTGGCGTAGCAGATTACCAAATTACCCGTAAGGCTGGTACAAGCACGGAGACATTTACGGTGAAGGCGACAACTTATATCGACAGCACGGTGAAGGAAGGGACGACTTACAAGTACCAGGTCCGTGCCCGTGATGCTGCAAATAATTTCTCCGCTAACAGCAATGAAGTAACCATCGAAGTACCGGGCGCTGGTGATATTATCGCACCCTCGGCGCCAACAAATGTAAAAGGTACAGCAACTTCTGCCAGTGTTGCCCTTCAGTGGACAGCTTCAACGGATAATGTGGCGGTAGCAGGTTACGAGATCTACCGTGGCGCAGTGAAAGTAGGAACATCAACAACGCCTGCATTCACGGACACTGGTCTGGCTGAAGAAACACCGTATACCTACACGGTAAAAGCTTTCGATGCTGCAAATAACTTCTCAGCAGCGAGCGCTGAGCTTACAGTGGTGACATTAAAAGGAACGATCGTTATTCCTGGCGGGGACAAGCCATATTCCACTAACCCTTCGTTTGGTAAACGCGTATCCACTCCAATCACAATTGATGGAACTAACAGTGGAGAATGGACAGATGACATGCTGATTGCAATCGACATGGCCGGTGATGATCCGCGTACACTTGGCAGCAACTGGTCACTTCATGAAACGCCAATGGACCTCAGCCATCTGTGGGCTGCATGGGACAACGAGTTCCTGTATCTGGCTTGGCAGTATGTAGATGTTACAGACATCGTTGATCCTGCTAATGCTGGTTCGGCAGGCGGTACACCGATCCGCTCCATGGATATGCCGCAGACGATTGCGATAGATACGATTAGTGGTGCAGGTGCAACACATGATATGTGGAAGAAAAATGGAAATCAACCGCTCTGGGGCGGGCTGGATCTTCCCGATTATCAATTCAACATCGCTTCGAATATGTTCCACTCCGGTTACCTTTCCAGAGCCGTAAACGGTGTATTCCCGGTCGACGATGGCGGGGTGAACTATAAGACAGGGACAGCAGCAGGTATTACCGTTAAATTTGCTAAAGGTAAAGGTTATACTTCCCTGTGGGGCGTGAAAGATGCTGATGATGTTAATGATCCAAGCAAGCTCGTCAACTTCATGGCGCTTGGCCACGATTCCAATCGCGACACTTTCTATGAAGCGAAAATTCCGCTCAGCGCACTCGGAAATCCGGATATGGAGAACACGGGTATCGGCGTAATGCTGCACCAAGGCGAATACTCGCCAATGGACACCCTCCCAAATGATCCAGCGACTTCCGATACGCCAGGGATATCCGATTCCAACTCCCCTAAAGAGTGGAGTGACATCGATTTATTGACTGCTCCGTTCGCTCGCATCGGCAAATAATCGCGGACGGCTATTATTGAATTACAATTCCCCGCAACAACACAAAGAGGTCGGCCAAAATACAGGCTGATCTCTTTTCTAGTGGCAGCGCTTTAATGTGGCAAGCGGAGTATATGGAGATAAGGCTTCACGCGAGAAAAGAGTACATGTTAATCGGCCAAACGAAGTGGATTTTACTATTCCGAATACCAAGAACTTAACCGAGAGATTTCTTCGTTCATTAATGCCTATCACAAGAAGCTGTCCCTGCAAGAGTACGATGAGTTGGAAAAGTTCATTGATCTATTGGGGCAAAGTACCTCCATGTATTCAGCTGCCGCATATAAGGAAGGGTTTCGGCTGGGGGCGTTAATGATGATTGAGGTGATGGGGGCGGAGGGAAAGGCTGTTGGTGAT
Organism: Paenibacillus riograndensis SBR5; assembly: GCF_000981585.1. Lineage (NCBI taxonomy): Bacteria > Bacillati > Bacillota > Bacilli > Caryophanales > Paenibacillaceae > Paenibacillus > Paenibacillus riograndensis. Next base: position 4,824,259 of record NZ_LN831776.1, on the reverse strand, counting down.
TCAAGGGAATAACTCGATCTCTTAGGTATTCAGGGCCTATACTTTATTACTTCGAATTAATTAGCACTAGAATCTTCTATCTTATGGTAGAATTACCCTGAAATCCAAAAAAAGAAGGCTGAAAACGTGCAAATTGATAGAGGGGAATTCACAAATATCGGAAGTCATAAGCTGTTTAGGATGATCGAAGGGGGGGATGAACGATATCTCCCCGTAGTTTTTGAGCATGGTTGTGGTTCATCAGCCTTGTTATGGTCTCTTGTTGCACCTGAAATCGCCAGAATCACGACAACCATAGTTTATGATCGTGCGGGTTATGGATGGAGTGAATTAGGACCGTTCCCGCGCACCAATGAGCGATGTATCTCCGAACTGTATGAGTTATTACAGATAGAAGGAATCAAGGGACCCTATATTCTTGTTGGTCATTCGTATGGCGGCTTAAATGTAAGAATGTTTACCCACAAACATCCGGAACTAGTGGCAGGAGTAGTACTTGTGGATTCAATGCATGAAGATGAAATGACTGCCCGTTTTCCTGAAGAACATAGGAAGGGACAACTATTTGCGGTTAAATTCTTTTGGTTTTTACAAGTATTATCTAAAATTGGTATACTAAAGTTGTTGGCAGTTTTTAAAATTTTTCCTGGTTTCTCCAAGACCATAAGACCATTCCCGAAGCAAATTCAAGGTCTTTTATGGAAAATATCTTTTCAAAAAAAGTCTATGGTTACTGCATATAATGAGTTCTTAAACGTTCAGGACGGATATGCTAAAGTAAGAGGCTCGAAAATAAAAGATATTCCTTTAATCGTTATTAAGTCTGGAATAGTTAACGAATTTTATCCGGGGACGAAAGAAGAAGCAAAGAGAATCATAAGAGAGAAACTCAAGGAAGTGGCAAATGATATGAAAAATATGTCGGCTGATGGAAAAATGATTGAAGTCCATGATAGCGGACATAACATACATATTGATAACCCGCAGGTTGTTATTGATTCAATAGTTAAAATACTTAAAAAAACAGAAAAAACGGGCCTATTAAGCTAAACACGATCAATTATGGAATGAGCTGATCAGCGAAAGATGGATAAACAGCGGTTGATAAATATTTTTGATAGACAAGCTACCCAATATGACAAAAAAAGAGAAGATCCCAAACAACAGCGCTGGCGGCAGAATCTTATAGGTCACGCGAAGGGCAATGTGCTGGAACTTGCAGTAGGCACGGGTGCTAATTTCCCCTTTTATCCTCCGGAAGTCAAGATTACTGCAGCGGACTTTAGTAAGGAAATGATTGACAAAGCACGGCAGGCCGCAAGGTACCATCATCTGAATGCCGAATTTATGTGTTCCGATATGGAGGAAATCAACTTTTCCGATCAATCGTTTGATACTATTGTTTCCACATTATCCTTTTGCAGCTATAAGAATCCGCTAAGGATGTTGGATAAAGTCAACCGCTGGTGTAAACCGGACGGGGTAATCCTGTTCATGGAGCATGGGCTCAGTTCTAACTTTATGGTAGCTGTGATGCAAAAAGCGCTTAATCCGCTGCTATATCGTGTTTATGGATGCCATCATACAAGGGATATTATTGGACTGGTCCAGGAGTCACGTATGCAAATCGATAAAGTGGAAAGCCACTGGCTGAATATGGTTCATCTGATTTGGGCGAAACCAACAATATATAACTATAAGTTAGGAGAATTTTAAATGGATAGCATGATCTTTGATCTGGATGGAACGTTATGGGATTCCTTGGATGTTGTTGCAGATGTATGGAACAGAGTACTGAGCGAATATAAAGGGAGCATAGGGGAAGTAACTAAGGAAGATTTAAGAGGAATTATGGGTCTGCAAGCGGATGAAGCCGGCCGAAAAATGTTTCCTGGCTTAGATGAAGAGGCACAGCAAAAGATTCTAGGACAGTGTTATGATGCGGAGTGTGTGAGCCTGGCTGAACAAGGCGGAAGGTTATTTGAACAGTTGGAAGAGGTCCTTAAAGTTTTATCTGCAAAATATAAGCTGTTCATAGTGAGTAATTGCCAGGACGGATATATTGAAGCTTTTTATGAATATCATCAATTACAAAAGTATTTCGTAGACTTTGAGAATCCGGGGAGAACCGGGCTGTCCAAAGGTGAGAATATCAAACTGGTCATGGAAAGAAATAACTTAAAGAACCCTGTTTACGTAGGCGATACGGAAAAGGATTTGAAGGCTGCAAGATATGCCGGGATTCCTTTCGTATTTGCAAGCTACGGGTTTGGAGAAGTTAGTGATTATGATTATATCATTAATAGTTTCGAGGGGCTTTTGGAGTTGTTTTAGCTAGCGTTTCTGTACGAAAGGGGGAGATTCTATTTGGACTTAAAAGATATAGATTTCAAAAAGTGTCTGGATGAACTTGAGAGTACGGATTGGGGAGACGCCCCAATTCATTCAACAGGATTAATTATAAAAGTACATGAATTAAGAAAGCTGCCCTTAGAATATTGGACTAATGAAGATCTCAGACTAATGATACTTCAGCAAATTTCACTTGAATATTTAGTGCCCATTGCATTGTACAGACTTGCCAGGAATCCATTTAATTCAGGGGAATTATATGTGGGCGACTTGTTATATACAATTGTTAGAATTGAGGAGGATTTTTGGAAGCAACATAGTAGGTTGCACTATGAACTAGATAGCATAATAGATTCATTAAAGGTTGAGATAGAAACGTTCACTGAAATTATAAGCCATTACAAGCAGAGCTATGAATAAGTAATGTAATTGTCCATCACACATGGGGATGATAATTAAATTTTTATGAGAAATGAGGATGACCTTGAAAATTAGCACACAGGTTTATGTCAAAGGAAGCATAGAAGCTGCTGATTTCTATTGTAGTGCCTTTGGTTTAGAGAAAAGCTTGGAAATAAAAAATGAAGCGAAGAACGAATACATGCATTGCGAATTAACTTTAGATGGAAAGTTATTTATGGCTGTGAGTGAAGCACCAAAGAACTGTGACACGGGTGAAAAAAAGTCCTGGCAGACGATGGCATTTAATGTCTCTGACATAGGCAGTGAAGAAGCTGTTCGAAGGGCATTTGATGTATTGAGCAACGGGGGGAAGGTTATTGATTCTTTGGGTCCATGCGACTGGAACAGGTATTGTGCAAATCTGATTGATAAATATGGCGTGTTTTGGTGGATAGCCATTTAACAAAGGGAAGTCGGGCAGCCGGCTTCCCGGTTCTATGTTATACGCTGCCGCTCATAAAACTTTTGGTTAACTCATCAATAGACTCATAGCGGGCAACTTCCCTGCCGGCTTTTTTATATTCCTCAAGGTATTCGTCCATAATTCCCATAAAACGTTCCTGAAAAGCTTCCAGAGCATCCGCTGAGAAATGCTTCATGACATCGAACTTCGCGGTTCCCCGGCTAACCAGCATCTCATCCAGAAAATCCTGAGCGCTTAGTGCGGTAAGAAAGGCGTATGACTTATCCTTGGCCTGTGTGCTGGCAATGACCTTATTTCTCTGATTGGACCACAATTCTTCATATGTGCCTTTTAGATTATCATAGGTTGGAACCGGAGGTTCAACCAGTTCGGCTTGCATTTGATCATAAAGCACTGTTGTATTTTTCAATAGACGGAAGGCCATACTTCTGAGTTCATCCACCGACCGGGCATTTACCAGGTCCAGATAAGTTTGCTCGAAATGATGGGGCAAATATTTCAAGGGGCGCAGTTCTTCCAGATATCGCTTGATCCCTTGCTGAAAGAAAGTATTATTGAGACAATTAATCGCGTTGAAGAGTTCAAGAGCCAGATTGCCTGCCGCATAACGGACAGCACCGGTTTCCTCTGCCAACAAAGCTTCTGCATAATATTGCTTTGCCATACGGATATACGCCTGTGCCCTGGCAAGGGAGGTTTGGCCAATGGGCTTGGCCAGTTCATCAAGCGCCTTTTGCTGATAACCTTTCAATCTCTCCAAAAATTCGGGTTTTGCACAGTAAAGCACCTTCATATGGATAAGCGAAGAAACCATGGGACTTTCCAGATTCGCTTGCTGTTCAATGCGCGTATTCCACGGAGTGCAGTATAGATCATAACCAACGTCCTCCAAGATAAAGCAAGACGATATCTCCCAGCCTCTGTCGGTATTGTTGATGATGATCAGATCCAGGTCGCTTTTTTCATGAAAATCACCCGTTACAAACGAGCCCGAGAGCGCTATAATGGCGATGTCTTCCGGAAAATCACGTTTTACGCGCTCAATGACCATGTTGATGAGCCGTTCGTTTTTTTCAAGCAGTTTATGTTTCGTATGTTCATCCATAGTGTATAACCCCTTTAGTATGTTCGCCAGTATTTGCCACTCCAATATAACATGAGATGGATGCATCCTACCGTTCCAGAATTTTTTGAGCGAGAAAGCCCACTCCTTTATGTGTGGGATGATAGCGAGATTGGAACAGGCGTGTCCTAAGACACGTTAATGTTCCAACATTTCTTGGTTATCATGTTTCAGTTTTAAAAATAAATTGATACAATTAATGTATGGATAATTATAGAAGAACCAACACAACTGTATAGCTAATCCATGATCACTTTGTTTTTTGTCCACGATATCGAAAAAGAATCATTCTTTAAAATTGATGTTGAAAATAAATTTAAGGAGTTGATTAAAGAGGTTTGTGATGATTTAAAAATAGAGATTATCGCAATCGAAACAGATCAAGATCACGCACATCTATTTTTGAATGCTTTGCCGACTTGGCTAGGTGGTTGTTCTATAATTAGAGAATCAACATTTGACGAGATAAATCCATCAAAAGAGCGAAACAAATTAAGGAGAGGGGTGAAAACTGATGCAGTCCGTCACGATAAAGATAAGATTCTTTCCAAGTCGCTCCATCGAATTAAAGTTATTAAGTAGAGAATATATTCGAGTGATTAATACATTAACAGAACAAGCAGAAAAAGAAGGTTCATTCCCCAAACTCACAACGAAAGATGTAAAAGCCAAACTCCCTTCTGCTGTACTTAATCAAGCGATTCGTGATGCTAAAAGCGTATTTAAGAAAACGAAGAAGGAAATGAAGCGTCCAATATTAAGGAAACCAACCTACTATATCAATAACCAAAACTATTCCATCGGCAATGCCTCTATTGCTTTTCCGATCATCGTGGACAACAAAGCGAAAAAGACAATTTTTCCTGCACTTTTAACAGAAAGAGATCAACAATTTCTTCAAAATGCAAAATGTGGTCTTATGAGAATCGTTGAGAAATCAGGAAAATGGTTTGCTCAAGTTTCACTTAAAATTCCTACAGAGACAACCACAGGCGAACAGGTAATAGGCATTGATTTTGGATTAAAAGTCCCTGCTGCTGTCGTGACTAGCGAAGGAAAGACGAGATTTTTTGGGAATGGTAGAGAAAACAAATATATGAAACGCAAGTTCCGTAGTGAACGAAAAGCTTTAGGAAAGAAGAAAAAGCTATGTGCTATTCGTAAACTGGATCATAAAGAACAAAGATGGATGAAAGATAAGGACCACAAAGTAAGTAGACAAATTGTCAATTTTGCCGTGGAGAATCAAGTGTCTGTCATTCACTTAGAGAAGCTGACAAACATCAGAAAAACGACAAGAACAAGTCGTAAAAACGAAAAGAATTTACACACATGGTCATTCTATCGCTTGGCACAATTCATTGAATACAAAGCAAATATGGCAGGGATCAAAGTGGAATATGTGAATCCAGCGTATACATCGCAAAAATGTCCATCTTGCTCTACGCTAAATAAAGCGATAGATAGAAAATATTCGTGTCCATGCGGGTTTCATACGCATCGTGATAAAGTCGGTGCAATGAATATCATTCACGCACCTGTGATTGGTGGTAATAGTCAATCAGCCTAAGATGCTAAAACGCACTGTCTTAGGAGGGCTGATGGCACAGCCCAATCTTGGGGTCATACTTCGATAGCAGAAATGCACTTCGACTTAATCATCCAAGAATCCCACTGCTTTAGCTGTGGGAGTGTCAATAAATGGTTAAAGTTATTCTTGGTCCATAGGGTATCATCAATGCATGCGTAATTCATGATGAAATCACCCTTTCGGTTGGGTAAGGTCCCACTTTAACAGGGCGTCCAGGAAAAAAGATAATGCAAATGCTCCGGCGGATTTGTCAGCGGGAGAGGCAGCACGCGAAATGCTCCGGGCAGATTTTTGTCCTCTGCTGCAAGCTGAAAGTGACAGGCGGCAATGCCCAAGTCTACCTTCTGGATATCATAGCCAAGCGCATCGCTGTAGCCCCGCGCCTTGTACTCATAGAAATGATAGGTCTGTCCGTCCGCATCCCTGATAATCCGCCAGGGCTGCTTGTTGGAAGCCGACGGCGCCAGCCGCGTCATTTCCAGGGGGTAAGCATAGTCTCCGGCCTCGGCGGGAGTCAGGGGGTTGTTGAAGGATTCCCGGAAAAAAAGTGTCTCCCAAGGCATGCGCTGGTCCGATTTGGCCACTTTGCGGACGATGTTTTCGGTCAAGCGTCTTTTACCGGCGGCATAACCGATTGGAGAGATAACCGGGAACAGTTGACCTTCGCGCACGTCCATCGCTTTGGCGAATTCGCTTCTATTGAAGGTTCCGCCCATCCAGCAGGTGCCGAGCCCTAATGAGGTCGCATATAAAACCAAATGCTCAAACTCATAGCCCAGCGCCTCCAGCGCCAGTGCTCCGTTGGTCACGGAAGCCCCGATATAATCTTTGGCGCCTTTGATAACGCCGTAGGTGCCGAGCTTCCGCGCGTTTGCGGCCTGCTCCGTTTGCAGCAGCTTGAAATGTACCTCTGCCGAGAAAGGATTGCCCAATGTGCCGATGAACCACTGAATCTGCTCTTTGGTCCCTTGTTCGATGCTTTCTCTGGAATAGGTCCGGACCGAGGAACGGGTTTTGATGGTTTCCTCCAGCGGAAGTGCCAATGCAGTGCTCATAATTTTATTCCTCCATATCAAATTAGATGTGGAAATAAATTACTGTTCAAGTTCTTTTCCATAGTATACCATAGGCGCATTGATGCGGCTGTTGTTCCTGTAAGTAGCAGAGAGGAATTGTTGGAGAGCGGGGATGATGGACGATGAGGATTCAAAATATAGAATTTAAAAGCTTAAGCCTGGATGATTTGCGGCCGGGCCTGCTGGATTCCTTCAACAGATTTCAACGGGTGACCCGCGCCTGGCGCACAGTTGAAGGGGAGCGGAAGCTGGTCGATGCGCCGTTCATTGACAACTGGGACGCCGCAACCAAAAACGAAATCATTGCCGAGGATTTTCATACATGTATTCATAATGGGGGGAAGGTCATATGTGCTGTACATAACGGGCAAATCGCCGCGTTTGCCGCATTGCTGCGCGAGCTGTTCGGCAGTGCGCAGCAGTACGCGGATTTAATGCAGCTGCATGTCTCCACGGATTTCCGCCATGCCGGGCTTGGAAGAAGCTTGTTTATGATGGCGGCGGAGCAGGCTGAAGCGTGGGGCGCGCAGAAGCTGTATATCTCCGCGCATTCCGCAGAAGAAACACAGGCTTTTTACCGGGCGTTGGGCTGTGTTGATGCGGTGGAGATTAACGCGCATCATGTGGCGCTGGAGCCGTTTGATATACAGATGGAGTATGTGATTGGCCGGGATAAGAATCAGCGAAAAACAGACTGAATTTGGGTTCCGCTTGCTGGATATCCGGGACCGCCGGGCACGATTTTGCGCAAAAAAGACTAAAGCAGAACGCACTCCGCAACCCCGGCAGCTAAGCGCAGCCAGCGATGTATAGCCTCATAGCACTCGGGAGGGTCAGTGTGCGCCCTCTTTTGCCTTGCGTTTCCACACATCAATGGCATGGGCGTCCAGGCTGAAGAAAATATCATCTTCATCGTCTTCGGCCTCAATCTCAACCTCGCCCGCGAATGCCGTCAGATAACGCGGGATAAAAGCGGCGAGATTCGGCGCCAGCACCAGTTTGTTATCTTCGTCGCGCCCGAAATTGATGATCTGGCCCATGCTTCCTTGCTCGCCGGGGTCCAGATCGACCCCAACCGCATTGCCCGATCCATCGTAAAAGAGGGGAATCCAGCGGAGATTGGCATATACGGTTTGGATCGCGCCCGGCGGAGCGGAGGTGCACAGGCCTCCCAGTTCTTCAAGGCCTTCCGGTCCTTCCGAATCAATCAGCTCTTTCCAGTCATTCCACTTTCTGCACAGCTCAGTCAGGGACAAAAAGTCGAGCCCGAATACGATGCCGTACATATGATTTTGTCCGTTATGTATGCGATATAATTCCTCTACTTCCTCCGGAAGCGGGAAGCCGAGCTGCTGTTCCGCTTCAAGCAATTCCTCCTCCGTAGCCGGTTCATTCAAAAATTCGGGGAACCTCCGCTCCTGTTCGCTCATGGCCTGTATAAAAGCCGGCCACACCGCAGCAATATTGCCCATCACATGACCTCCTGTATTACGGGGAAATCCGGCATGGCAGGCATGTCCGGCCGTTCCCACTGAATGGTTTGCATCAGTATCATTGTACCATGCTTTACGAAATCTTCCTCCCCAAAAGATGCGGTGTACAGGCGTCTCCGCTTCAAACAGAACCGGGGATGCATGGAAAAATTGGCCCCAGGTGCTGCAAATGGGGTATATTTGAAGAAGGCAGGCGAGTAGCCGTTGCGGACTGTACATACAGTTTCTAAGTAAGGAGGGATCAGGGGAAATGAAGAGAAAAACCGGTAAATGGTTGAAAATTTCATTGGTGGCGCTGCTGGCCTTAACCCTGGTGGGAGCGGGTGTAGTGTATGCCTTTGTCATTAAACGGCCGACACAGATTGCCGAGTACGCCGATACGAAGCCTCATAAGTGGAACAGGGTAGAATTGGGCGGAAACGTCCGTTCAAGCGACGGCTCGGAATATTATCTGCTGACCAAAAAAGGGAGCAGCCGCAACTGGATTATTTTTTTCTCCGGCGGCGGGGTTAGCTGGGATGCCCCCAGCGCGGCTAGCCCGATGAAAATTACCAACATTCTCACGGGAAAAGATCCCGGCAATTACTTTGCAAATCTGCCTTTTTACATGCTGACCCTGCTGGACGGAATCATGGCGGACCGGCCGGAGAACCCCTTCCGGGAGTGGAATGTCGCATATATTCCTTATTCGACCGGCGATTTCCATATCGGCAACCGTATCGCCAAATACCCGGAGAAGGATGGCAGCAGCCTTATCGTGAATTATAACGGCAGAAATAATGTGCAAAGCAGTCTGGACTGGATTTACGAACATGCCGTTCAGCCGGATAAACTGCTGATTGCCGGAGAAAGCGCCGGCGGCTTCGGGTCGGCCTTCTGGGCGCCCGAAATCGCCGGGCATTACAAAGATGCCGAAATTTATCAATATTCGGACAGTTCTTTTTTATACAGCGACAAATGGCCTGGGATCGTTGATAACGAATGGCATGCCGATTTCAAGAAGAACTTCGGTTATCCGGCGGCTGCGGATCTGATCGGCGCGGCGGTTAGAGGCAATAGCCGTCAAATGGCGGACGGGACGGTCTTTTTGCAATCCTATTCTTTGTACGATGAAATCTTGACCCATTTTGAGAATAAAATCAACGATAAAGCCCCGGTCTCCAGCCAAAGCGATGCAGCCGCCTGGTCTAGAAGGATGACGTCAGCAGTCCGGGAATTGGCCGAAACCCTTCCGAATTATGTTTATTTTGTGACCGATGACGGGCTGGATGCCAAAAAAGGCACCACCTCGCATACCTTCGCGACCCGCGATGTCTTATTCAAGACAGAGGAAGACGGGGTGCGGCTGGCGGATTGGCTGGATGACATCATCAACAAACGGCAGAAATATTCCGTTGGCGGTAAGTTATTGTCTGCTCCGGCGGATGAAGGGGAACGGACGGAAAAAAAGGGCGCTCCAGAAGAGAGCGTTGGTACGAAAGGGGGAGAATAGGTGGGCGGATTCAGGGAACCGGGCGGATTTTTTGACTTTTTCAGTGAAGTACCGGTGTTCTTCAGGCTGTTTATCGGCGCTATTTTTCTGGTGGTGATCAGTGTTTTCGCCTATGTCATTATTAAAGGACTGCGCATTTTTGCCGATGTGTATAGCTAGTTATTGACCCACACGTACATCTCATTGATGGGGTGTTCGTGTGAATCAATTTTTTAATGAAACTTCTGCTGATGTTTTGGCAGGAGTTTTTGATTTGGAAGCAAGATGTATCTTTGAAGGGAATGGGGGAGATCGAACGTCTAAATTAAAAAGAGCACTGCGTGTTTAGAAAAGAGGGAGATTTTGAACTTGAAGATAATTAGGAGAAAAGGAACTATAGCTGCAGTAGGTATAATCCTGCTGATCGTGATCATCACTACTATTGCCTGTTGGCATGGGATTGGAACTTTATTTGCATCAGGGAAATATGATAATGAGCAAAACATGGTGGAAACCATCATGGACAAAACAGCGACTCCAGGCGTAGCTATCGTATCATCCAAGCAGGGCAAGGCAGAATTTAAGGTATACGGCTACGCCGATGTTGATCAAAAAAAGCAGGTCACTGAAGAATCGTTGTTTGAATTGGGCTCGACCACCAAGGCGTTTACGGCTCTGGCTATAATTTTGTTACAAGAAGAGGGAGCCTTAGCTTATTCCGATTATATTTCAGATTATCTTCCATGGTTTGCGCCAACCTATAAGGGAGAGAAAACTAAGATTTCGATTAACCAGCTGTTGGTTCATACAAGCGGTATACCGTCATGGAGCATCAGGTTAATTCCAGAAGGTAGTACTGAGGAAATGCTTGGAACAACCATACATAAGATTTCAGGCATTACATTAGATACATATCCCGGGACTGAGCATCAGTATGCAACTGTTAATTATGATATTTTAGCAATGATTATTGAACAAGTTACAGGCATAAGCTATCAGGATTATGTGACTCAACACATTCTGGTTCCGCTGGGGATGACAGACAGTTATTTTTCATCAGGACAGGAAAAGAAACCGGATCAGCTTACCCAAGGCTATCGCGTGTTTTTTGGAAAAAGCTTAGCATATAATGCCCCCAGATATTACGGGAATATTGCTGCGGGATATTTGGTAACGAATATAAAGGATTTGGAGCATTGGATCAACGCCCAGATGGGAATAAGCGATGTACCGGATAATCTGAAGAACGCCATTCAACAATCCCATGAGGTTGACATCCGGGCAGCCGGATATGAAGCTAAGAACCAATACTATTCCTTCGGATGGAGCAATGACCGGGTCAACCGGGTGATCAGTCATAGCGGAAGTAACCCGAATTATTCCTCTCAGGTCATTATCGACCTGGAGCGGCAGGAGGCGGTATTCGTGCTCGCTAATTTGAATTCAACTGCACCCTCGCTGATTGCTAAGAATAAGTATGAGCAAATGAATGGGAATCCAATGCACAACTTCAAATATGACGATAGCTACATAATAATTGATTTGGTATCATCGTTCCTAGTCCTGTTAGCGGCTATTGGCATTACTCTAAAGGTTATTAAACTAGCCGGAGGGAAAAACCAAAGCATAATAGATGAAAATGCTAGACGCAGGAAAAGAATCCGGGCCCGTATTACTCTGCTCTTTAGAGCACTGCTGTTGGTAGTGGTGCTGATCTGGCCTTATCTGTTGAACTACAATTACAATATGATTAGCGTATGGATGTCCTATTCAGTATTGTTGTCGATGGGGCTTGCTGCTATTAGCTGCATGTTATCCATTATCTTGGCTTGTATCAACTGCTCATGCTTGAAAAAAAGTTGTTATAAGTCGATCGTCTGAATGAAGACTTCGTGTTCTCCTTTGAGCCTTCCCCCGCCTTTTTGGGTAAATTAACCATAAGGCTTGTATAGCTAGTTGTACTTGCGGTACACATCTTAGGTATATACCCGAAGTAGAAATAAATTTAGGAGGAAACCATTATGACAAACAATAGCATGAAAAAAGCTGCAATTATTTTGAGTCTCTCAATTGTTACAGCTGTATTTCCCGGTCAAGCCTGGGCTGAGCAAGGTACAAGTACTTCAACTAACGTAACGAGTTCAGCTAGCAGTAATCCTTATGAGGTTGCGGGCATCAACGATCCAGCGGAATTTACGGCTTATTTTGCAAAATTGCAGAAAGCAGTTGAGGGCAACAAACCAGCAGAAGTGGCAGATCTGATCTCCTATCCACTGAATTTAAACAAAGACAACAAAAAATATGTTTTTTATAACAAAAATGAATTTATTAAAAAATATGATCGTATCTTTACTTCCCGTGTACGTGAAAATCTGTTAGCTCAAAAAGCCGATAAGGTGTTTGTGAACTACCAAGGGATTATGGTTGGAGATGGAGATGGAGATTTGTGGATTGGTAATCAAAACAATAAACTTGGAGTTATTGCGGTTAATATCCTTAACAATCCATATGAAGTCGCAGGCATCAACGATCCAATCGTATTTGAGCATAACTTCAGTTTGCTCCAAAAAAACGTTAAAGAAGGAAAAAAATCCGAAGTAGCCAATTTGATAGTGTACCCATTGAAAGTGAATCATAACGGAAAAACCATGCAAATCAAAACCAAGAAGGATTTTATTGCAAAATACGACAAAATCATAACTGCTAAAGTTAAGCAGGCATTATTAGCGCAAAAAGTCGAAAAAGTATTTGTCAATTGGAAAGGTGTTATGATTGGTAACGGAGAACTGTGGATTGGACAGTTTGGGGAGCAGGTTGGTGTGTTTGTTATAAACCAGTAACTGAAAACTCATAATGATCGTATTCCTTATAATTGCATATTTGAGGAGTTGCAGGTGAAGAGGCGTACAGAAGCGATTGCGCGTGCTCGAGAGGTCGGATTACTTTTGTGCTGCGTACCCTACTTTAGTAGCTACCGCGTTATTGCCGGGAACCGATATGATGTAATAAGAACATTTCATTATATCGGGGAGTGATTGGTTATTAAAACAAATAGACGAACGGCGATCCAGTTGGGACTGCTTCTTATAAGCAGCATGATATTTGGTGTGTTTAGCTCTGTGCCTGCATTAGAACGTTCCGATTATTTCGAACAGTTGCCAAATCTCGAAAAGCATGTGTTGACAGCGGCTTTTTTTCAAACGGCAATGGCCGTAGCATATGTTGCTATAACCGTATTGTTTTATTCCCTTCTAAAGACTTACAGCGAGCGATTCGTAACAGGATTTGTCGCTTTCAAATTAATAGGTGCAGGTTTTCTTTTCCTCGGAATCGGTTTTCTCCCTCTTTTATTGGAAATCAGCCAAAGTGCAGTATCGGCCACTCCTGTAAACGCAGTTATCTTTGAATGGAATGCAGAATGGCTTCGGCAGGGCCGGGATTTCGTTAATCATATTGGCATGATCTTGCCATGGAGTATCGGCAGTTTAATTCTGTATTATTGCCTATATACAACTCGACGGATTCCAAGATGGCTGGCGGTATGGGGGATGATAGGTTCCATCTGTACAGTTGCCGCTACGTTGATTCTATTATCGGACGGGATTTCGATCACAACTTCGGCCTATATGCTCTTAAATGCACCAACGGCTTTTGGCGAATTGATTCTGGCTTTATTTCTAATGATAAAAGGATTTAACGTTGACGATAAAGAGCTGAGGGGAGCAGCGAATAACGCATGAAAATCGTTGTGCTAGGAGCAAGTGGAGCCACCATTTATAGATGTTACGCTCCAGCCACTTTCGCACTACATATATACCTATTGACATTAGCTTTATTGTGGCTGTCCATTTTTTAAACAATTGTAAAACAAACAACCTTACAAGCGTGTAAGGCAATTGTCATCTAGATCAATAGTATCAACCTTGCTGCTTCTCTATACTAATCCATTGAAAGGATTATTTTTAAGGGGGAGTTGGCGTGAGGTTTTTTGAGATTCTGCTATTCTTTTCAAGTGTTTGTTTGTTGGCACTCCTGTTCATTTTCAATCAACGTATCCGAAGACCAGCTTTGCTTCTGACAAGCGGAGCAGGCTCCATTTTTTTAGTGATACATTTGCTTGTCGAAGGGTACAGGGTTCAGCTTTTATTTTTATACGGGTTTACGGTCCTGATGCTTCTGCTTTCGCTTAGAGACGTTTTCATAACGCCGAAAGTCGTTCGGACTGCCTCGAGAATCCGTAGGGTTCTGGGCCGCCTTTTTATCGTGTTTGGGCTAATCGCAACTTCGTGCTTCCTTTATGTGTTTCCCGTATTCGACCTTCCGGCGCCAACCGGCGAGTTGAAGGTAGGCACGCAAGTCTTTCATTTCACTGATCCAAGCCGGGAGGAGACATTTGGCACAACCGCGACAGGCAAGAGGGAGTTGATGGTTCAGGTATGGTATCCGGCTCAAGCTGGCACCGGCAGGTATGCTCCCTTTATTCCAGATACCCCAATTTTACGTTATATGGCCGCGAACTATGGCCTTCCCGGGTTTACTTTTCAACATCTGAAGTACGTATCCAGTCATGCTTATTCAGGGGCCGAAGTCTCTTCGGCACAAACTTCATACCCGCTGATCCTTGCGAATCCCGGCAACGGCTCATCCAGGTTCCTCCACACGTCGCAAGCCGAAAATCTCGCGAGTCACGGATATATCGTGGCAGTGATCGATCACACCTACAATACATTTGCAACCGAGTTTCCGGACGGCCGAGTCACGACCAGCACAACCGACGACTTATTCTCGCCCGACCATGACTACCGGACGGAAAGCGGAAATCGCGACAAGTTGGGGAAAGTTTTAACCGACGATGTGGTGTTTGTGCTGGACCAATTCGAGCTCATCCAATCGGGGCAGATTTCAAGTGATTTCAAAGGGAGGATTGATCTCGGCCATGTCGGAGTGTTCGGTCATTCCATCGGCGGAGCGACGGCCTATGACGCATCTTACGATCCGCGAATCACGGTTGGCATAGACTTGGATGGAGGGCTCTATCGACTGCGTGACAGAGAGGGTCTGCGAAAGCCGTTTTTGTTCATCAACTCGGAAAGCGAATTCGAAAGATTAAAAATGGTGATGGATAACCGGGTCTACACGGATGCAGAGCTTAAGCGTATGGGCTCAACAAGAGAGTGGAATGACCAGGTAACGGAGGATAAGAAGCTGGAGCTTGAACGGATGCGCGAAACGGTCGGCGAAGGGGGACAATTCCTCTATATCGAAAAAACGGAGCATTTAAATTTTACCGACGTACAGTTCATTTCTCCAATATTCAAAATGCTGGGCATTACAGGAAAGATTGCGCCCGAAAGAGCGGACTCCATTATCAATGCCTATATGCTGGATTTCTTCGATATGTATCTGAAAAATCAAGGCGGAAGCTTAATGAAAGGACCGGATAGCCGCTTTCCGGAGGTGAAGATTGTAACCTCGCTTTTATAAATTACAGAATAAGTTACCGATTTTGATTGCTCCCCTTCAAGTAGACAGGTTTAATAAATAAACCGGTACTTGAAGGGGAGTTTTCCGCTTGTTCATATTCAGTTCATATTGTCGTCATGGGGAGTACATCTCTATCGTATATGCTAGTTTAACGGCTCGATAAGGCAGCCCAATACAGAAATAACGACAGGAGAAGACGCGAGTGAAAATACGTGAGGTGGAGAAAATGGACTTGGATACAACAACAGGCAAAAAACCAGCTAGTAAAATGAAAAAAATACTTAGCATTTTACTTAAGGTATTAGCAGTATTAGCTATAGCAATCGTCGTTTTTCTTGCCATTGTTTTTGTCGTTGATAAGATCAGCAGTAAATCAGAGGAAGGAAAAATAAAGCCCTATGGTCAGTTTGTAACCGTAGATGGGAAAAACATGAATGTCTTGATTCAAGGACAAGGCGAAGAAACAGTCGTGCTACTACCAGGTTTGGGAACAGGAACACCAGCACTGGATTTTAAGCCGCTAGTAGAAGAGTTATCACCATTTTACAAAGTCGTAGTGATTGAGCCTTTTGGTTATGGATTAAGTGATGTAACCGAAAAAGAACGAAGCATAGGAAATATTGTAAGTGAAATTCATGAAGCTTTACAGGGGCTTAAAATTGACCGGTATATCCTAATGGGTCACTCCATCGCAGGCATTTACGGACTAGATTATGTGAACAAATATGAACACGAAGTGAGTGCATTTGTCGGGATCGATAGCAGTGCTCCAAAACAATACGGTGATAAGGTTGTTGAATCTCCAATATCAAATACAACAATTTCCCTACTCAAAAAATCAGGTTTAGCCAGATTGATAATGAAACTAAGTGCTGACCCCTATGCTGCAATACCAGTTGATGATGAAACCAAAGAACAAATGAGAATTCTTTCTTACAAAAACTTCAGAAATCCTACTATTGTGAATGAAATAGAAAATATGTTTCCTAATTTTAAAGCAGCTGAAAATTTAACATTCCCAAAAAACCTTCCTGTTATATTCTTTTTACAACCGGATAGTACAGCAATTGAAGGATGGTCAACACTACATGAAGAGCAAATAAAAGATTCTGTACATGGAAAAGTGATGACATTTGAAGGAACACATTATTTACACCATACCCAATCAAAAGAAATCGTTGAAAACTTTAGGGCGTTTATGGAAGAAGTAAAAAAGACAGGTAGATGATTTAAAAATGAAAGTTTAAACACGGTCCTCGTATTATCCATGCTGCGGCATCATGTGCAAGCTTCCTTGCATGTCATGTCGTAGCATTTTTTTGATAGTTCATATTCAGTTCTTATTGCCACTCATATACCCTCAAGAATGGATCGGAAATCTCGTCAAGCTGCTGTTAAGTAAAATTCTTATCAAGATGAAACTGTCGAAAAATGCTGTAATAGCCGAATAAAAACAACTACTTCATATCGGTTATTTTCATATTACTTTCATTTTGCGGGTTTATGTATGGAGAATATCAAATGGCCTAGTCTCAGCATCGAATGAAATTAATTATAAGTTTGAGGGGGAGCATATAAGCAATTTTGTGTTTGGAGGATCAGATGAACCTATAACTCTATTGAACTATTATGATTATAAATTTAATAATAGCAGTTTAAGCATATTTTCAAGAGGACATGTAAGCAATGCAATAGATATTGAACCAAATAAGTGGGTAAACTTCAGCAAATTCCTCATACAATGTGTTGGATTATTAATAGGCGGTCTAGGTGCCGGATTGCTGATGACAAATGGTAAGACACATTGTTCTTCATGTAACAAAGCGTATTTACAGGAACATAAACTTTTGGACGTAAATAGCGAGATGATAGAGCCGGTAATAAGTGAAATCAATCAATACATACAAAATAACAACGGTTTGGTCATTGTCCCAATTGTCAACAGGGCTACCTGATAAAGAGTTGTTATACGCTAGATAAACATGGGAACTTTGTAGAGCAAGAAGATAAAAAGGCAGTAATTTCTATCAGCCAAGAGATTGTAGCTAGTGTACTAAAAGCAGAAAAAGCATCATAAATGAAAAGAAAAGCGAGTGACCAGCTTTCAGCATCTGTATCTCCTTGAATGATAAGGTTTTTCTCGTCAATGGTCTCCGATGTGTCTGTGACCCCTTGATCCTGAAAGTACTGTTTATAAGTTTCTGCCAGCTTGTCGAGCTTTTCTTGGGATTTTAATATTAAAAGAACCAATTTTTTGCCGTCGTTTTGCTCTGAGTGGGAAGTGGTTATTTCAGCATCATCCGGGAGTGGAAAGTCCTCTGGCGAATATCAGTACATAACAGGACAATTTGGAAAAACAACTTTATTCGATAGAAGATGTAACGCAACAGATTTGGATTGAAGCCGAACAGTTGGGTTAATGGAGAATAGAATTCAGACGCTCGTTGAAAAGAATCAACAAACTGGCGGGAGTTTTTTTATTTCTGTTTAGACCAAATGAGAGTTCTTTGTGAGGAATTAGAGCCCTGCAGATATATTTTTTGAATGTTACCAAAATCATTATTAATTGAAATATTAAAATCCCCAGCTGATCCATTAAATGATAATAGACTTCCTTTTATTTTTATATAGAGCGTATTATCGTTATAAGTAAGTTTATATCCTCTATACTTATTTGCACTATCTGTAAAAGCATCTTTTATTAATATTGAATTATTTGTTATGTTGCATTGTGACACAAAAATTGTGTTAGGATTTATTATATTGGTAAACATAAAAAGAAACCCCACTATAGAAATTATAGGTATAGCAATCGCTGCAATTACAAAGTTGCGTTTTTTTGTGGTCAATTCATCACCTCATTCATTATTTTACATATATTTCTATTACAATGAAATACGTCTTTACAATCATCTTTTAATATATTCAACTTCCGTAGCTCAAAACCTTAATCAATCCCTATGTATAACTTTTAGAACGTAAATAAGAAGCTAACGAAGTCTCTTAAATCGCAAAACCGGGTAATTCATGGTAAATGAGTTCAAGGTAACGATGAAAATGAGTAGTGAAGAAAATATACATATATGAAAGAGACATCTGATAAACGGCTCTACGAAGAAAGGAATCAGCGGTTCGCCTTAAAAATTGATTCTTTAACTTTGAGGGGGAAACCCCTCTTTTTTCTTCTGTGATTAATATCGAAGGATGTGATAAGGTATCGTATTCGCGGTGCCTTTTTTCTATTTTTTGCGCCTCCCCCACCTTTTGGGTAAAGTAACCCTAAGCAATACTTTACCCAAATCCAACACGAAACGAAGTGATGCCCCATGACAACTCACAAAGTACCCAATAGATTAGCCAAGAGAATTCGCCGTATTTGCTGCAACACGCACATAACCCGGTGAACTGGTTCCCTTGGTCGGAAGAGGCTTTTGAAGTCGACAAGCGCGACAACAAGCCTGTCTTCTTATCTATTGGGTATAGCTATTTGTTGATTCACACGTACCTGCCATTGAGGGGATGTTCGCGTGAATCAATTTTTAGAAGCTTCTGCTGAAGGAATTGGCGGAGGCTTTTTCTATGAAAGTATAGGATTAGTGATCATCATATTCTTCCATTCCATAGTATAATAAAAACACGTTTCAAAAAGGTTATTTAGACACGATGAGTTCGTTTAATCAATTGTATTTCTTATACTTATGAACTTCGTGAATATTACGTTATATGAAAGATGGTTAAAAAAATATTGGAGGTAGTTATTCATGGATGCATTCAAAAAGCTAACGTATGATGTTCCTGGTATTCAAGGAGTAATACGAAAATATACGGGAGAACCGTATATCTCAAATATTATGGAACAACTTGTAAGAGCGGTGGGTGAAAGGAAACTTGATGAAGTAATTTATTTTTTAGAATTAATAAATGATTGGTATGGTCAGAATCAATCAAGAATTCAATCTAATGAATACGTTTCAAATCATAATGTCCACCTAGCACTTGAACAGAAAATCAAAGATTACATAAGTGAATTGAAGAATTTAGTAGACTCACAGATAGACGATAAAAGCACTGAGGATCGAGGTAAAGAAGAGATGAAAATATTCGTGAGCCACTCTTCCAAAGATAAAAGTATTTGTGATGCATTTGTAGAATTGATGGAAGTAATTGGAGTGCCAGAAGAAATGATCTTATACACATCTTCAGCTAGACATGGTATTCCGGGTGATCTTGATATATTTGACTACCTGCGACAGAATTTATCGGGGCAAACAACCGTCTTTTTTATGTTGTCTGATAATTATTACGAGAGTGTGTATTGCCTAAATGAGATGGGGGCAGCTTGGATAGCCCGAAACGATTTCTCGACATTTATATTACCTAATTTTTCAGGAGAAATTAGAGGAGTTATTGATCGTAATAAAAAAGGCTATTCTCTTATGGAACCAATTGATCTCATTCAATTCAAAAACAAACTATTAGAATCGTTTGAAATAAATCTTTCAGAAAATAAATGGGAGGACATTAAAAACAATTTTATTGAGAAACTTCGAAGAACCTATAGCTAACTCAAAGATGAACCAATCCTTCATATAACAATATGTTCACGCATCGGGCTACGCCCTCGGTCCCGGAAGAAATGTCGAAGAAGCATATGCCGGAACACACCTGCATCACCTAACCGCAACGCGGCCGGTCCTACGGTCCTTAATGTGGTGAGGCGTCGTGAACGCGGAACGTTATACGATAGAATCAATTAAAAGCAGTATAAAGAAGATTAATTTACATGCATAAAATATTGATCCAGCATTCTCAGAATGTTTTATCCTGAAATTATTGTAGGTCTATAAATAAAAAACCTGTGGGAGGTGCAGTATGTATCATAATTTTTTATTGGTACAAAAAGTAAATGAGCATGCAGATTTTAAAGTACATTTTGCAACGGGACAATATATTAATTGGACATACGAAACAATGAGGAGCCCCTCGAAGAAGCTGAACAATCCAATGTTTCCTATAATCATTACTGATCAGAGAGTAACAATTCAAGAAAAGCCGAAAGGACGTGAAACAAGTTGTTATAGAATCTCAGAGAATAAAATCAGATTTATTGATGATTACGGAGTACCAGATGGTTTTCTTATATGTATTACAGGACCAGAGGGTTACCTACCTAAGTTAATAAAGTTTGGTCCAAAGCCTAACTTGTACATGGAAGGATTCCCCCATAGAAACCCTGGAATATTTGATTTCTACGTCAATGCAACTACGAGGGAGGCTTCAATATTAGTTCATACAACTGAAAGATCACTCTTTAGCATGGCTGTTGATTTTGAAAAATATGATGGCGATTTCAGTGTACATAGAAGGACTAATTATCATGATGCATTTGATTTAACAATAGCTTTAAATGCAGGAAGGTTTGAAACAGTAACAAAAAAAGACGTAAGGGATATTATGCCTAACATATTGGAACCAGAGTCTGAAAAAATAGTTGAAGTTATGAATGAGTTAATAGATCATTTGAATACAAAACAAGATAGCAGTGTACCTAATAGTCTCAAATTAAAAATTGCTCATGTATTTAATAGTGTACTTGCAACATCTTCTGCTACAGTTACGGTAGTAGATTCGTACATGAACAATGGAAGTGTAGGGAAAATGATTAAGACATTGATAGAATATTTTTCTCAAGGATAAGTTGGTTGAATCATAGGCATGCCCAAATGAAAAGTGAAATCTACTTAAATACCTACTCAATAAAGAATTAATAATGTGGGTGAATTCAAGAAGAACGATTCCATCGTATAACACCATATTATGCGAACCATTTTCTGCACCTTCAAAAATGCCCGAACCCCTTGCCCGTAAGGCTTTCTCCACATTCCCTACTTCACTTTTGGTGCTTTGTCTTCGCATAACTTTGATTTTTTCAGCTTAGATATACGAAAGGTACATGAGAGATATGCGCAGTAAAAGATATACGCACCTGATTTTTACGTGATATACGAAGCTGATGATCAGAGTATAACTTGACTCGATTCGACAGTCAAATATATAAGCATTGACTTACTATTGTGGTCCAATTGAGTTTTGCGGAAGACATTTTAAAAAGAAACGTTATTCAAAATTAAAATAGCTTCAAAGGAGCGCATAATTATGAAGGTAGATAGAACGCACGGAGTAAATCTTATATATAATATATATCACGAATCTCTCGGCAAGAATGAGCAGTACATTTTAGACTCCAATGTAGTGGTGAGTATAGAAAAGGCATTTTACCATCCTTCAAAAATGAGGGAGGACAAACTAAGGAATTTAATGATGTTCCTTAGACATATAAATAATGAAAATAAGAACTGTGAATACAGTCATGCGTTAAGTGAACTATCTATTGATTTAATAGAAGGAGAATTAGAACGTAAAAAGTATTACGGTAGTAAACGAGCTGTTTCAAGTATTTTAAGTTTATCAATACCTAAACTAGAGAAACATATAAAGTATCATAAGAGTAAAGAGCTTCAAAATCATGAGCCAAAGCAAAAATCAAATCAAGAATTAATTAATTCGATTCGAGACTCTCTTTACAATACTTCTAGAATTGTTATCGTATCTTACTTACCTATGCTTAAGTTTTATCAATTGATTAAAATACATGGTATGCAGAAAAAAGAAAGAATTTTTAGAGAAGTGCTAGAATATATGACGAAGGTTATCGGATCTATTTCACTATATGAGATTGCTGCTATAACTTATTTTTTGTTTTCGTCAGATGAGGAGTTTAATAATTTACAATCATTAATGAAAGTCAATAATAATATTGAATTGGTCAGAAAGGCTTGGAATGTGTCTTGGTATATGAGTTTTTTGAGAATCATGAATACCTATTCTGCGAGCCAGAGGTCAGGTGAAGAATCGGGGGATAATTACAACAGAATCCTAGCAACTAATCATCGTGCTCTTAGTAATCTAGCAGAGGCAATGATTAGTGATGAGACTGCTCATTTTGACGGAAAATATGTATCGAACGTTAGAATTGATCCCGAGAAATTAAGTCCCAAATATCATGATTTTTATAGTTCAATTAGTGCTGAGTTTAATTCTCATGAGAAAAAAGTGAGCGCAAAAAAGTACTTGAAAATCTAAACGCAGAAGAAAATGTAGAACGATTAATCAAAATTACCGAAAATTTAATTAAAGATCTGATAAAATCCTGAATAAGTTGTATAGCTAACCCGATATTTGTTCAGCGGGCTTTTTTCAACATATTTTGTCGCTTAAATTATAAGAATTCAATAAAATATTTGAGAGAACGGTCACTAGCGCAATCAAGCCTAAGTTCCCTGCAACCTCCCCAACCATTTTGGGTAAACTAACCCTAAGCAATACTTTACCCAAATCCACACGAAAAGAGGTGATGCCCCATGACAACTCACAAAGTACCCAATAGATTAGCCAAGGAAAAGTCGCCGTATCTGCTGCAACATGCTCACAACCCGGTGAACTGGTTCCCTTGGTCGGAAGAGGCGTTTGAAATCGCCAAGCGCGATAATAAGCCCGTCTTCCTTTCTATTGGGTATAGCTAGTTGTTGACTTCAAAGAACTTGCCATTGGTGGGATGTTCGTGTGAATCAATTTCTATAGAAGCTCTTGCTAATAGTATTAGTGGGAGTTCTTCAGTTGGATGCAGGAACATGTTCGTCATATTCTTCCATTGTGCAGTATAATAAGAATACAGTTGATAGAAACGTCCTACCTAATAATGTTTAAATAGTTAGAGGATGTTGGGAGTTTCACGAAGTTCGTGAATATAATAATTTCCAAAATTATCTAATTATAGAGGGGGAATATATGACAATGAAGGAAGAAGAAATAAACCATCATCTTGAAATATTAATTTATGAAGATTTTGAGTTTCATCCACAACACTATATTAAAGATTTTATCAAAATTCCAAATGATATTGTCTCACATAAGCATTTATTGAAAGGCGCATCACTTGATAGTAATTCAATAGAATATTTAGTTGATCTCGTTGTGAATGATTTGAAAGAGAACCGTAGATTTCGCAGGGGAGAGTGTTTAAAAGTCTTGAAACAAATTATTAAGAATCGAGAATCTGAAGACCTTCCTAAATCCTTGATCTCAAAATTATTTTATCTTTATAAAAGTTTTATTCTTGTGGGAAGAGAAGAGATTCAGTGGGCGGTCAGCTTGTTTATCAAGAATCAAGTATTAGATAATGATGAAATACTATGGCTAATTGATAATTATCAAGAATCAGATCATCTTGTTAATCGATTACTAAGGTATCCCAAAGCAAACTCGTTAATTTTCAAGTGGGCTGAGGACGTATATAAGAATGGGCTATTACTTGATAGACAATCAGAAGTTGTAGCTATTTTAATATCAGACTCTATCCCCAAATATATTTCTGTCAGTGCAGATACATTGATGTGGGGGATTTATTATTCAAGGTGTGATTTAAAAAAGAAAGAAGAGTTAATAGTTAATCATTTAGACTTTACCGACTATTTAGCAGCCATTAAGATTGCTGCAAGACTGAATATACCAACAGTAGTAAAAAATTTATTAGGTCATTATATGGAATTGGCTTCGGAGAGATGACATCGTCTAGTACCTTTTTAATGCATCGGGGACTAAGCACCTCAATCTTCAATGGTTTGGGAGAAGTGAGTCTGACACACACAATTCGAAAATACATAAACTATCAAAAAAATTTAAATACAGAAGAATAGTAAAGAAAAGTTGAGAAGGAGTTTGTGGGAGATTATGATTTATGCATTAGGCTATAGAAAATTTTCACTTGAGCATGGACATGAATTTATTATTCAGAAACATATAACGAAAGATGAATACGACAGTCATAATATTGCGTTAGGAGAAGCAAGTAAAATAAGTGCAATGGACAATGTTCACAATTTATTAAATAGAAACGGAAATGAATTTTTATTATATTCATCAGGAGCAAAAGATTATCAAGGGGCAGACGAAAAAGTAGCATACTTAGAAGCTAATCGTTTACTAATCAACTATTTAGCGGCAGTATCAATGTTTATCGATTATGGAGAAAAATATAACAGTAAATATTTTGGTAAAGAACGAATGAAGAAGTTTCAAGAAAAAACAAGCGTGTTTTACGACAACCACATCTCCTATCGTTTCATTGTACTTATGAGAAACTATGTTTTACATTTTGGCTTTCCTTTATCAGTAATTCATCAGAGTGAATCTGGAACAAATGGATTTTTCGCTTCAAGAGAAACATTATTAAAGTTTAAGGCATGGAAACATGCTACTGAAGATATTAAAAAAATGTCTGAATTAATCTCATTGGATATACATATTGAGATTTCAATGATGTTTATTAAACAACTTTATCAAGATTACATCTATGAAATTGCTCCCACGGTATTAAAAGGAATTGAGTATTTAAATAATATGATAAAAAATACTGGAGGCAAGATGCCTATATTAGTAACATTTAAAAGTGTAGAAGAATTCAAAAAGGGGAACTTATCCGCCAACATCATAGATGCACAGTCTTTTTATGAGGCTCTGGAAATAATTAAAAGTCATCCAAGCATTGATATAATTGAAAGATAAAGATAGTTAATGATTTATAGATTGCCTATGTTTCGACGCTGCTTTCCCTACACTTAGCATTATATTCAAGCAGTGCCTCTTGATGTAGCTTTAGCTGTGAGGTGAATCTAAGAGGGGAATTTCAGCACATAGTCCCTAACGGGGATCGTGAATATAGGAACGTTATTTGCATTCTCCAAATACTAATAGAACTAATAGGGAATATGTCTTGACAGCAGACAATCCCTTTGTGTTCGTTAATACAGTTACGTTATAAGAAAGGGATAAAATGTAAATAAAATGATAAATCCTAAAGAGAGAGCATACAACTTGAAGAGGTTAGCTGAAATTGCAAGGCAAGTTTCCCGGATAGAAAATAAAAAACATACTGTTACATCTAGAATTCTTTATGCAGAGGATTTATTTGAAAAAGCACTTTTAAATGTTTATAGCTTTATTAGACTTTGGCCACATGATGCAGAAACCAAGAAGACATTTGATGCAAGCTCCCTTGCTAGTTTAGCTAGAAATATTATTGAAACTCATAAAGTGTATCATTACATTTCTGAATTAGATATAAGTAAAGAAGAGTTTGAATTGAGATGGAGTATAATGGTATTACATGACGGTTTAGGTAGGGAGCGAATACTTAATAAACTTGGTTTTTCTGAAGAAGATAGTGTAAGAGAGTCTAGCATGATGTCTGTGTCATTTGCAGAGGGGGTATTGAGAAAAAATTCATTATTTAATTTGTTAGATGAAAAATTAAAGAAGAAAATAATGAAAGGTGAGAAGCCATATTTATTTGAGCGGATCGCTAAAAACCACTCTCCAATAAACAAGGATCATGAATCCGGCATGTATAATTTTCTTTCGAATAGTGTTCATTCTTTTCCATTGGGCATTATTAATTATAAAGGGGGATTCTCTGAGAATTTTCATTTAGGAATGTACCATCTAGTAACAATAGCAGTAGAAGTTAGTATTATGTATTTTGCTTCTATAGTAGATTCTTATACTAGATTAAGAAGATTCGTACATCTATTAAATAAAGAAGATATAAAATTTATAAAAACTATGCTGAAGAGTGGAAATTTTTATGAATGGTTAGATCAAAGAATAAGCAAAGGTATGGATTTTGTTTATCCTATTAGTGGTAATTAAAATAAGAGATGTATTTTTTATATCCAATACCTCGACTAAATTAAAATTAAGCTTTTCTATTGTTGGCATGATAATAATGTGGATCTCTATTGTTGCACTTAAGAAGTACATACCTGATCTAAACCTTAGTAAGGAATTCAGAGTTCTATACTTTACAATGCTTATCACTCTTATTTCGGCTATGGGTTGTTTATTAGGAGCAATAATGATTTTGAGTCATTTAAATTATAAAAATAGAATCAATCAGTTTATATTGTTTTTACTAATAGGTGTCTTATTAGGCGTTAGTGTGTATAACAATCTTACAAGAATCGTACTTATTACATTAATTGTAGATGCAATTATATTTTTTATAGTAGTCATATTGTTTAAATAATACTCAACAATTACTACTATGATAGTTACCTCTTACATATATTTATTGTTGATTCTTGTTGGTAGTGGGTTGCTGTCCTTATTTAGCTTTAATTTAAATATTAACCCTTCTATATAAGAAGCACTAAAGAAATTAACGAAAAGCGAAAAGAAGCGAAGGGGAAATTTGGAACTGTAGGAGCGATAGCGCTCGCCTTTGTCACCGGATTTCTACCGCTAGAAGCGGTATCAAATGAAGAAATTCTTACGACAACAGCGACCGGAAGTCCAAATACTCACCGCAGTGACGGCTATGCTTCAAGGCCAAATCTTAAGTGCTTCTTATATAGTATTTTCTATATTATAATTACAATATTTTTAATTCTTTATCGCCTAATAGGAGTAAAAGTTAACCATTTTTTTATTTCTTCTGTAATGGGTAGAAAAAAATCAAACACGAATACACCTCTGAGGATTTAGTATCACACATAAATCTTATTTATATAGTAATTTTCATATTAATAAATTGTACTGGATTAATTTATAAGTCTGGAGATTACAATTTCTTCAATGTACTTAATAACTGCTTTATAACTGCTCTTGCCATTAATCAAGTTAATTGGCGCATTTTTAAATTCTGATGTCTTAAACCACGTTTGCTAGGTTAAAAAGTCTATATAGTTTTATTACCTATTGAGCCCTCCCCCACCAAATTGGGTAAACTATCCCTAGACAACACTTTACCCAAATCATCCGAAATGAGGGGACGCCTGGTGACAACTCATAAAACACCCAATAGATTAGTCAACGAAAAATCACCCTATCTACTTCAACACGCCCACAACCCTGTGGATTGGTATCCATGGGGCGAAGAGGCTTTTGCCAAGGCGCAGGCGGAGAACAAGCCGATCTTCTTATCTGTCGGCTATTCCACTTGCCATTGGTGTCACGTAATGGAAAGAGAATCCTTCGAGGATCAGGAGGTCGCTAAGCTCCTTAACGAACACTATGTCGCGATCAAGGTGGACCGTGAGGAGCGGCCGGATATTGATGCGCTGTATATGTCGGTGTGTCAGGCGCTGACGGGGAGCGGGGGGTGGCCGCTGACGGTGCTGCTGACGCCGGAGAAGAAGCCGTTTTATGCGGGGACGTATTTTCCGAAGCGGCAGATGTTCGGGCGTATCGGGCTGATGGATGTACTGGAGCAGATTCACCGCAAATGGGAGCAGGACGGTGAAGCGCTGGACAAGCTAGGGGATGACCTGCTGGCGGATCTTCAGTCGCTGGACCGCAAAAATGCCGGACGTGCCGGAGAAGGCGGGGCAGGAGTTCCCGGAGAGGAGCTGCTGCATGAAGCGTATGCGCTGTACCGCCGCCAGTTCGATGAGGAATATGGCGGGTTCGGCAATGCGCCGAAGTTTCCTTCACCGCATAATCTGTCTTTTCTGCTGGCGTACAGCCAGATGTATAACCAGCCGGAAGCGCTGCGTATGGTAGAGAAGACGCTGGAGTCGATGTACCGTGGTGGCATGTATGACCATGTGGGCTACGGGTTCTCACGTTATTCCACGGACCGGGAGTGGCTGGTGCCGCATTTTGAGAAAATGCTCTACGACAATGCGCTGCTGGCTATTGCATATTTGGAGGCGTACCAGATCACGGGGAAACCGCTCTATGCAGAGGTCGCCGAGCAGATCTTTACGTATGTGCAACGTGATATGACGTCGCCGGAAGGGGCTTTCTACTCTGCGGAGGATGCCGATTCCGAAGGGGTGGAAGGGAAGTTCTATGTCTTCACCCGTCAGGAGATCGAGGAGGCGCTTGGCCTGGAGGATATGCACTCCTATTGCCATGTGTACGGAATTACACCTGAGGGGAACTTTGAAGGTGCGAATATCCCGAATCTGCTGCAAGGGCTGCCGGACGACATGGCGGAACGGATGGGGATGAACCCGCTGGGATTGCGGACCCGGATGGAGGAATGGCGCGAGAAGCTGTTCGCCTACCGGGAGCAGCGCATTCATCCATCGAAGGATGATAAGGTGCTCACTTCCTGGAACGGGCTGATGATCGCGGCGCTGGCCAAGGGAGCCAAAGCCCTGCAAAAGCCGGAGTACGCTGGGGCCGCAGCCGCGGCGGCGGACTTTATCTGGCACAAGCTGCGCCGCCGTGAGGACGGCAGGCTGCTGGCGCGCTACCGGGATGGCGATGCTGCGATTCCTGCTTATCTGGACGACTACACGTTCCTGCTCTGGGGGCTGACCGAGCTGTACGAAGCTACAGGCCAAGCCGTTCATTTGGAGCGGGCGTTGACGCTTAAGGATGGGCTGCTGGAACTGTTCGCCGATCAGGAAAGGGGCGGGTTCTTCTTCACAGGCCATGATGGTGAGGAGCTGCCGATCCGTTCCAAGGAGCTGTATGACGGTGCGCTTCCTTCGGGCAACTCGGTGGCAGCGAAGCTGCTGTGGAAGCTGTCGGTGATGACCCAGGATGTGGAGCTGAAGACGGCTGCTGAGCGTACGGCAGCGGTGATGGCTGCATCAGCATCCGAGTACCCTCCGGGATATGCGATGTATTTGCAGGCTCATCTGGCAATGGCTTCCGGCGGCCGGGAATGGGTGCTGTCCGGGAAGCGGGAGGATTCCGCGCTTCACGGTATGCTGGCCCAGGTGCAGCAGGCGTATCTGCCTGACGCTGCGCTGCTTGTCAACTGGGAAGGAGACGCCGAAGGGATTCTCCGTCTGCTTCCGCACCTGGCGGACAAACCGGCGCTTAACGGGGAAGCGACAGCTTACGTCTGCCGGAACTTTGCCTGCCGTGCACCGGTTACGAGCATGGAGGCGGTCAGGGAGCTTTTGGCTACAGGCCATCGGGAAGTGTAGCGTAGAAACAAAAGAGCAGCCTGTGGCAAGGGCTGCTCTTTGTTTTGTGCGACCGGCCGTCACTACTTTAGCTCAGAACGCTAAGAATCTGGAAGAATGGAGATCCATATCTCCG
The DNA here is from genome assembly GCF_000981585.1 of Paenibacillus riograndensis SBR5. Lineage (NCBI taxonomy): Bacteria > Bacillati > Bacillota > Bacilli > Caryophanales > Paenibacillaceae > Paenibacillus > Paenibacillus riograndensis. Next base: position 4,794,665 of record NZ_LN831776.1, on the reverse strand, counting down.
ATTTTGAGTTTGACATATCGTGAATTATCAATATAATGATGAATATGAACCCTATCGAAGTATTTAAGGCTTTGTCGAATGAATCGCGTTTTCAGATCTTGCAGTGGCTAAAAGAACCGAATCTCCATTTTACACCCCATGAAGGGATTGATATGACTGAAGTTGGGGTATGTGTAACCCAGATAACGAACAAGCTGAACATGACGCAGTCGACGGCTTCCCAATATCTTGCGATGATGCAGCGGGCCGGACTGATTACAACCAAACGGATTGGCAAATTTACGTACTACCAAAGAAACGAACAGGCGATTCGTCAATTGGCAGCTTTTATGAAAGATGAGATATAGCCCAGAAACTGAATTCTTATTCCGAGGATTCAGTTTCTATTTGTTACAACATTTCGATATTTCGCGATTTGTTTATTTTTTTATTCAAACATATTAACAATTCGCGATATATCTTTATATAAAAGAAAATTAAGGAGTTGAACGATCCATGTCGGTAAGCTGGAAAGTTTATATTTTGGCCATTATAAGTTTTTTGGTGGGGACATCTGAGTATATTGTGTCTGGAATTTTAGACCGCATCTCACTTTCATTCGGCGTTTCACTGGCTTCTGGTGGACAATTGATCACGATCTTCTCGCTCGTATATGCTATCTGTACACCAATTCTTATGGCACTGACGGCAAGCATGGACAGACGAAGATTAATTCTATCAGGTCTGGGCTTGTTCGTTGCAGCTAACATTTTATCCTTTGTTCTGCCTGGGTATGGGTTATTCGTGGTCGCACGTATTATTATGGCGCTTGGTGCGGGAATAGTCGTAGTTACGGCACTAAATATTGCAGCTAAAATCGCCCGGGAAGGCAGGCAGGCAAGCTCGATAGCAACAGTTGTCATGGGCTTCACAGCTTCTCTGATTATTGGTGTTCCTCTGGGAAGAATGACGGCGGATGCCATCGGATGGAAGTATATTTTCCTAGGTATTGCACTGTTGGGACTAATTTCCATGCTGATTATTTTTCTTACAATTCCACGTATCAAAGGTGATGAACCCATTCCCTTATCGCAGCAGCTTGCATTGCTGAAGGAACCAAAAGTGGCCTTGGGATTAGCCGTTACGTTCTTCTGGCTCGGAGGATATTCCATCGCGTATACTTATTTGTCTCCGTACCTGATTACGATTTCGGGGATTAACGACAGCTACATCAGTGGTGCACTGTTAATCTTCGGTATTGCCAGTATGATCGGTTCGAAAATTGGCGGCTTCAGTGCGGATCGCTGGGGAGTGTATCCTACGTTATTTGGCGGGATGCTGCTGCATATATTGATGCTTGTCCTATTGTCTCTTGTTACCCATTCCGTTGTCGGTGTGCTGGCTGTGCTTTTGCTCTGGTCATTTGCAGCCTGGTCAACCGGGCCCACCCAACAGTACCATATCACTACCTTGAAACCCGAAGCGTCGGGGGTAATGTTAGGCCTGAACCAGTCGATGATGCAGCTGGCTATGGCGGCTGGGGCTGGGATTGGAGGACTTGCGGTTCAGCAGATTGCGCTGTCTTCGATTACATGGATTGGTGCAGCTAGTGTGTTTTTGGCAACAAGTGCAACTCTGATTTTATATCGGCTTGGAGCTGAAAGAAAAACTGTGCTCGAACAAAAGCTGTAATAAGCTGGGAGAGCGTCATGTCAGAACGGGTTCCATCCATACTTGACGTCTTTTTTGACAGGGAATGAAGTTGAAATATATTATTATTTCATACGTTCGTATTGAAATGAGTATAAAGGATGATAAGGAGAGATATCCCATGAAAATCATTTACCACGGCCATTCCTGCATTCAGATTGAGGTGAGCGGGAAGTCGCTCATTATCGACCCGTTTCTTAGAGGCAACCCCGCTGCGGTCACCAAACCGGAGGAGGTCAAGACAGATATGGTGCTGCTGACCCATGCCCATGTGGATCATATTCTGGATGCTGCCCCGATTGCGCTGCAGAATAATGTGCCAATCGTGGCGAATGTGGAGCTGGCTGGTTACATGGAAGGACAAGGCGTCCAGACTATCGGGATGAACATCGGGGGGACGGTTGATCTTGGTTTTGCCAAGGCGACGATGATTCATGCTTTTCATAGCTCCGGCATTACGCTGGAAGACGGGCAGAAAGCGATTTATGGCGGCATGCCTGCGGGATTCATTATTCAGGCGGAAGGACGCACTGTTGTGCACACCGGGGACACGGGCCTGTTCGGAGATTTGAAAATGTTCGGTGAGCTGTATGACATCGATCTGGCGATTCTGCCTATCGGGGGGCATTACACTATGGGACCGGAGCATGCGCTGATTGCCGCCAAATGGCTGGGAGCCAAGCAGGTGCTTCCGATTCACTACAATACCTTCCCGCCTATTGTGCAGGATGCGAATGCTTTTGTGCGGGCGCTTGGGGAAGAAGGAATCAGAGGCACGGTGCTTGGTTACGGGGAGTCACTGGAGCTGTAAACTATAACGGGTTCAGCAGTATTCAGCACAAGTTGGAGAACATGGCAATAGAACATCACTTCGGTGGTGTTCTTTTTTTGGGGTTATATTGGCAAAAGACATCTCCTGTCCGGATCGCGGCTGAATTATTGTGTGTTGGAGCCACGAAAAGTGACCGCATGATGTATGGAAGGATGGGAGACTTTCGAATCAGGTGTGACCGTAAGTCGGCGATAAATCTCAATCTGCTGCACTCTGTACGTTAGAATCTTTTGGAAATGCTGCTTTTGGCTCAACCTCCGGCATTGTATCCTTCTCCGAGATTTCATTGATACGAAAACCATGATTTCCTATGTTGCGGATAACGAGCAGAAGATATATGTATAAAAATTAAACTAAATGATTGACTAATACCAAGTTATCTTATAGGATATAAAATAAATCGACTGACTGATCAATCAGTTTTGAATTCGAGGGAGGGGAAATCCCATTTCGCGCGAAGAAACAAATACCAAAAAAAGTGAAGAACGCAGAAGCGAACTGCTCGGAATCGCTCTGGAGCTGTTCGCCAAATTCGGATACCATAATACAAAAATCTCGGATATCGTCAAGCAGGCCGGTGTCGCACAAGGCACGTTTTACTGGCATTTCAAGAGCAAGGAAGCCATTGCTCTGGAGATTATTGCGAGCGGCAGAGCCGAGATTGTGAAGGTGATCGGTCAAGGATACCGAAGCCATTCAGGAACCGTAGAGGATATGGTCACTGCGTCTGAACTGCTTTTAACCAGCCTGTTCCGTTTTGCGGGCAGCAACCGTTATTTCATGGAGCTTTTGTATGCCGGGGCAGGTAATGACGAGGTCATCCGCAGTGCGGTGAACGAAACGAGAAATGAGATGGAACGGGCATTCCGGCGCAATATCGAACGTGCGGTGGAGCTGCAGATGCTTCCGGCTAACATTGATTCCTCACTCCGGGCGATGCTTCTGGTGAGTCTTATTGAAGGCGTGATTTCCCGCTGGCTGTTCGGGCCAAGGGAGGCGGAATCCGAGCTGTCCCGGAAGACCGCTGAGGAGCTTGCTGCCGAGACAGCCAGATTCGAGTTCTTTGGTCTGCTGGGCACAACGAAGAATACAGTAAATGAAGACAAGAAGGGGGGTTCGGAATGATATCAGTCCTATGGAGCAATCACAGTTATACGGTTAACAGCGACAATACGTATGAAGCGCCCGCAGGCGCCAGACAGTCGCCCATGGATATTCTTTGTGAGTCACTGGGCATGTGCATCGCGGTTTCCCTTGTCAGATTAATGGGGGATGCGGGGCTGGACAGCAATCTGCTGACAGTCGAAGTAGTGCCTCATAAAGCCCATGGAGGGGCACCCCGTGTTGAGAATATGAACGTCTCGGTGATATTCCCCGGTGCATTAAGCACGGAAATCAAAGAGAAGCTGCTGCTGCAGGCGTCCCGGGTGTGTACCATTGGCAACACCTTAAAACGCGGCAGTGAAATTACTTACGAAATTAAACCATAAGCGGAGGTTATCATCAATGGCAATCCAAAAAGAGCATACAGCGGGCCGGCAGGGAAATATAGCAGCCCTCGAAGATTACGCGATTCAATCGGTCCCGGCGGAAAAACGGAAAAGTTGGCTTAATGTTGCTTTTACCAGCTGCGGATGGATTATCTCCTTATCGACCATATTTGTAGGGGGATCACTCGCAGCGGGCATGACCTTCGGACAAGCCATTCTGGCGGCGGTAATCGGGATGACCATTCTGGCGGTGTACGGGTTTTTCCAAGGCTGGATGGGGGCTAAATACGGTGTGGCTACCGCTGTTCTCGCCCGGCAGGCCTTCGGGCGGGCCGGTGCCGGACTGTTCGGCATACTGCTGTCGCTGACGATGGGGATCGGCTGGTTTGGCTGGCAGGTTGCTTTTTTCGGATCAACGATTGAGCAAATGTTTCCCGGCCAATGGTTTGCGGACCCGACCTTCGCGATTATCTGGGGCGGCGTGCTTATGATTTTTACGGCTTTGATCGGCTATAAGGGGATTACTTATTTAAGCTTTGTTGCTGTGCCGCTGGTCATTGTTCTTTCGATCTGGGGGATATTTGTTGCTGCCGATGCTTCTGGCGGATTAAGTAATTTGTTTGCTCTTCAGCCTACCGGCGCGTCCCTTGGCTTGTTCGCGGGAATCACTCTGGTAGTGGGGAATGCGGCGCTTGGCGCCATCGTTTTCCCGGATGTTTCGCGGTATGGGAAGACACCACTGGCCGGCGGTATGGGCGCAGCGGTTGGTTATTTTGTCGGCGGGATTTTTTCGGTGGTCGCCGGAGCGGCTATGACCTTTGCGGCACAACTGCCTGACCTGGGGGCCACTCCTAATATCCCGGCTGTAATGGCCAAGCTTGGCATGGGCTTCTTTGCTTTTTTGATTCTGGTTTTTGCCCAATGGTCCAACAATGACAACAATCTGTATACAGGCGCACTTGGTTTGCGCAATGTGGTGAAGCTGCCGAAGTTCGTTCTGGTGCTCATCATGGGGGTACTTGGTATTGTGATTGCGCTGACAGGCTATCAGGATCATTTCGTGCCGTTCCTGAACTTCCTTGGCGTCTATGTGCCGCCGATTGCGGGGGTTATGATTGCCGATCACTGGATTGTGCGCAGAGGCACCTATCAATTTGGTGAGGGCACGAAGTATAGCGGAATTAATCTCGCGGCCATCGCCGCTGTGATCATTGCAGGCGTTATCGCGTCAAATATTGCATGGGGAATCAGCCCGATTAATTCGACCGTTCTGGGTCTGATCATCTATCCGGTGCTGACTGCGCTGCTGCGGCTGCTGCGGATTCCCTATGAGTGGGGACAAACTACGGAAGATTCTACAGGTTACTAAACTTTAACGGTACAAGAAAAGGGCAGGAGGTCAACAAATGACAGCAGAGAATAACAGCTGGATGCTTGGAATTGATGTGGGGGGCACATTTACGGATCTGGCAGCTTTGGATGAACGGGGGAACATTACGGCGACCAAAACTCCTTCAACCCCCGATCCCTCGGATGGGGTGATTCAGGGAATTGAGAAATTGTCCAGGCAGCTGAATATCAGCATGCTGGATTTCCTTACCCGCTGTTCGCTGCTTGTGCATGGGACAACGGTGGCAACCAACACGATTCTGGAGTATAACGGGGCCAAAGTGGGATTGATTACTACCGAGGGCTTCAGGGATGAGATTGAATTCCGCCGCGCTTATAAGGAAAGTGTATTCTCGCCGCGTCTCCCTGCACCTTACCCGATTGTACCGAGACGCCTTCGTATCGGTGTTCCTGAGCGTGTGGGGGCACAGGGACAAACCATCATCCCCCTGGATGAGGCAGCGGTACGGGAAGCTATCCGTTTCTTCAAGGAGGAGAAGGTGGAGGCGATTGCAGTTTCTTTCCTGTTCAGCTTCCTGGACCCGGCACATGAGCAGAAGGTGAAGCAGATTGCCCAAGAAGAAGCACCTGACATCTTTGTTACATTGTCCTCGGAGGTGCTGCCGCAAATAAGGGAGTTTGAACGCGTCAGTACAACCATTGTGAATGCTTATACGGCTCCGGCAATGAAGCGGTATATGGAACGGCTGGACCGCCGTCTGCGGGAGCAGCAGTTCAAAGGCGAGCTTTTTGTCATGCAGTCCAGCGGCGGGGTGCAGAACATTGTGCAGAGCGGACAGCTTGCTGCAAGCTGCCTGCTGTCCGGACCGGCCGGTGGCGTGACTGCGGCTGCTTTTATAGGTGAACGTATCGGATATAAGGATCTCATCACGGTAGATATGGGCGGGACAAGCTATGATGTCTCGGTCATCGAGCAGCTTCAGCCGACGCTGACGACGGAAAGCTGGATCAGCCGCTACCGTGTAGCGCTGCCGATGCTGGATATCCATACAGTAGGTGCAGGTGGCGGCAGCATCGCCTGGATCGATAACGGAGGCATGCTGCAGGTGGGGCCGCGCAGTGCCGGGTCAACACCAGGCCCGGCCTGCTACGGCCGGGGCGGTACTGAGCCAACGGTAACCGATGCGAATGTTGTGCTGGGATATATTAACCCCGATAACTTCCTGGGCGGTGAAATGAAGCTGGACCGCACCTTGTCAGAAGAAGCCATCCGCCGGGCGGTTGCGGAACCGTTAGGGGTTTCGGTTATTGAAGCGGCGCTTGCGATATCGGAGATTGTGAATAACAACATGTCCAACGCCATCCGGTTTGTAACGACCCAGCGCGGCTACGATCCCCGCAAGTTTGCGCTCCTTGCTGCAGGCGGGGCGGGAGCCGTTCATGCTGGACGGCAGGCGGAGGAGCTTGGCATCAATACGGTTATTGTCCCGGGCTTCGCCCCTGTGCTGTGCGCGCTTGGCGATGTGATCGCCAACCTCAAAGTCACTGAATTGCGCACGTTCTACGGGAATTCGAAAGAGCTGCAACTGGCTGATATCAATCAGCGTTTTGAGCAGATGGAACGTTCTGCCAAAGAAAAGCTCGGAGAGAGCGGGAAGCTGAATCTGAATATGGAAGTCCGCAAATATGCGGATATGCGTTATGAAGGCGAGGTTCATGAGGTAACGGTTCCGATCCGCACACGTACCCGCAAGATTACGGAACTGAATATGGAAGCTGCCTTTGGTCAGTTTCATGAACTGCATGAACGGCTCTATGCCCACAAAAATATCGGTCAGGAAATCGAACTGCTGAATTTGCGGCTCGATCTGATCGGAGTCAGGGACCGGATACAGCTGCAGGAAGGCCAGTTCAGTGAAGAAGATCCCGGGGCGGCTCAAATCTCCTCCCGCCCGGTATATTTTGGACAGCAGGCGGATGAGACGAAGATTTATGACAGCTCGCTGCTGGTGCCGGGCAATCTGATTGTAGGCCCGGCGATTATTGAGCACTGGGGATCGACGATTGTCGTGTATCCGGGAGATGAGGCGCTGATTGACCCGGGCGGCAACTGTATTATTGAGGTGCGGAAAGAAAAGGAGGCGGTATAGGATGCCTCCAGTCCACAGTATTGAAGACCAGATTATCTACGGTAAAATCGCAGCGGTGAGCCGCCACGCAGGGGAACAGCTGCAGCGGATCTCCCGGTCGCCGCTGATCGCTGAATCGCGGGCCTTTGCGGCCGGGATTGTAACAGAAGCTGCTGGGCTTGTTCATCAAATCCAGGGAGAGGCGGAGCATTTGTATGCGCTGCGTGCAAGCACGCGGGCCATGTATGACCATTTTGCCTATGATCTCGAAGAAGGGGATGTGCTGATCTCCGCTGATGTCTACAAGGGCGGAACCAAAGGCCAGATGCTTACGATGGTCCTGCCGTTCTTTCTGGAAGGCGAGCTGACTCTTTCGCCGGTGATCCGGGTTCAGCTAACGGATCTTGCGGGGGAATATCCCGGAGGATATCATCCCGAAGCCTTTGAGATGTGGCAGGAAAGTATGCGCATCACCCCCGTCAAGCTGTATTCAGGAGGCAAGCTGCAGCGGGATGTGCAGCGTTTTGTACTGGCAAACAGCCGGACTCCAGGGCTGCTGGCATCCGATCTGGATGCGCTTCGGGCAAGTCTGCTGCAGGCCCAGACAGGACTTCGTTCGATTATCCAAGCCTATGGCTTGAGTAAGGTGGCCCGGGCCATCGGGCAGATGAAGGCACACACGCAGGAGCAGGTCCTGAACCTGCTCCCGGAAGGCCGGAAGGAGTGGTGTGGTGCTGCCGATTTCTCGGCTTCAAAGGTGAGCGGAAGGGTACAGGTCCGGATGCAGCGGGAGGGGAATCTATGGAAAGCGGATTTCACCGGTTCTGCCTCGCAGGTGGAAGCGCCGTTCAATTGCAGTGAGGCAACCACATCTGCCTGCGCGGTTGTGGCAATATTGGCAGAGCATTTGGAATCTCTGCCTGTTAATGACGGTTTGCTGGATGTGTTCGATTTCAAGCTGCCAGCCGGGAGTATTGTGAATCCCGCTTATCCATCTGCGACTGCGCTCGGATATCATACGGCCGGGCAGGCTGTAGCTGCAGCCGTCACTCATGCATTAAATGGATCTGACAATAACGAAGGGAAGTTTCCGGCTGTTCATGGTGCTGCACCGCTTACGGTACTCTATTCACCCATAGGTTCGCAGAAGCAGACAGTGCCTGTGTTCCTTGAACTGGGCTATACGGCATCTGCCGGCGGGTGGGGCCCGCCGGTGCTGCACAGCGGCCGCAGTCTCGCCTCGGCGGAGGAGCTGGAGTGGAGAAGCGGACTGCGCATGACACAGCGGGAACTGGCCGGGGATGAGGGTATGGAAGTGCGGGTTGAGCTGCTGGACGGCAGCTGGGAGGCCTGTATTTTTGTGCCGGATCAAGCGGATTCATCCGGTCTGTCAGTGGCTGTAGAGAGCTGTGGAGAAGTGTGGAAAGGTACGGTTACTGGACTGCCTATATCGGCTGGTGCAACAATCCATTACACATTTGCCCGGAACGGCGGCGGGAGACCCGCAGAAAAGGAGGTTGGCCTTCATGGCAAGAAAGGTTGATGATTGGCTGCTCAGCCAGATTGTAGGCGGAACTCTCGATTCAGTCGCTGAAGAAATGAGCGCAGTTGTTACGCGCACTGCCCGTTCGCCTATTTTTAATGAAGCGCATGATTTTACGACAGGTGTCTTTGATTTCACCCGCAGCTCCACCAGACTTGTGGCCCAGGCACCAGGCTGCACGCTGCATTTGTATGCCATTGTCAGTGCAGTAGACCAGCTAATGGAGGCCTTCAAAAATGATCTGCATCCCGGCGATGTGCTGCTGGTAAATGATCCTTACCATGGCGGCTCGCACAGTCTGGATTGGACCATAGTAATGCCGGTCTTCCACGGCCGCAGACCCATTCTGCTTCCTGCGGTACGAAGCCATATGGGAGATAACGGGGGGCCCGTAGCCGGAGGTTACAACCCGCGTTCCCGGGACATCTGGCATGACGGGCTGCGGATTCCACCCATTAAGCTGTATGCGCGCGGCGAGAAGCGCCGCGATGTCTTTGAGATGATTCTGGCGAATAACCGGCTGGAGCACTGGCTTGAGGGGGATCTGGACGCGATGATCGGCGCCTGCAAGATGGCCGCCGAACGGATCGGACAGCTGCTGGAACGTTACGGCCCCCCTTCCGTCATTGGTGCGATTGAGCAGCGGATCGAATATACGGAGCGGAGGGTGCGCGAGGAAATTTCCAGTTGGCCTGACGGCACGTATACGGCGGAAACTTTCGCTGACCACGATTTTCAGGGGAACCGTGACATCAAAATCCGTGCCACAGTAAAGGTTGAAGGCAGCGGGCTTGAGATTGACTTTACAGGGTCCTCTCCGCAGGTAGCCGGATTCATCAACAGCCCGCTTTCCAATACGACTTCATTTGCTTTTGTTGCGGTCTCCACCTGCTGTGACGAGAGCATACCGATCAATGAAGGGTACATGAATCCGGTTAAGGTAACGGCTCCTGAAGGCACTGTGGTCAATCCGCGCCTGCCGGCCCCATGCGGGCATGCCACAGCCTGTGTGGGTGCCGAAATTGCCGAAGCCGTTCTCCTTGCGATCTCCCAGTGTGCGCCTGAAAGAGCAGGCGTCAATGCGCATAAGCTGCCGCTGGCGTATACGAACGGAACCTATGAAGATGGGCGTCCCTGGGTCAATCTGAACTTTTTCGGCTATACGGGCGGGGCCGGAGGCGCCTTCGAAACCGATGGCTGGGGATTGTATCCGCCGGTAATGACCGGGGTCATCCTGCCTTCCATTGAGATGAATGAACTCCAGTATCCAAGCCGTGTGCTTAAGCATGAATATGCCGCGGATTATACGGGAGCCGGTCAATACCGCGGTGCACCGGGACTTGAAGTGAAAATACAGCATCTTGAGCCAAGCTACACCAGTGTGATGATGGCCGGGGTACGCAACACGACCCGCGGTTTATGCGGGGGCGGCGACGCACCTGCGAATCTGGTGGTACTGGGCGACGGCCAGTCGGCCCCTCTTGAAGTCCGGGAAACAGCTTTTCATGTACACATGGAACCGGGCGGCATCATTACATTCCACCGTGCCGGAGGCGGAGGCTGGGGAAATCCGCTGCTTCGGGAGCCGGGCAAAGTGCTGGAGGATGTTCTGAACGGTATCGTGTCTGTCGAAGGAGCTGAACGGGAGTATGGCGTAGGGATTGTTCGTGTCGATGGAGGGTTTGCGGTCGATGACCGCAAAACGGCAGAACTTCGTCAGCTAAAACAGGGCTGAATTGAATTCAGCCCCAACAATCAGTAAGGGATGAGCCGCGGCAATACTCGGTTCATCCCTTTTTTAAAAGATAATTTATATGTGGGTGAACAGACTTCCCCTTTTTCTGTAATTTTATCTGCAGTTACGGACTCAGGAGCCGTTATAACGTTCGATGGAGCCTGGAATCAAGGGGAAAGGGAGAAATAAAGGCATCTGAGTCCGTAGTCCTGCGGAATAGCCGAATCTTCTATCCATAACGGCTCTCCTGTCCGTAACGGCTGCGGATCGATCGCGAAGGAATAGGGCGATCCGTCTTTACCGGCTTCTTCGCAGGTGCTAGTTGGAAAAAGGGAACTTATTTTTCCGGAAATTAAGAAATCCTGAGATTGAAGTGGAAAAAGTATACCTAATTGGGCCACATTTCTTGTCCGATGGTGAAATGGGCTGAATTAGTGTCCCTTTTTCCACTTCATCTGCCCGAGAATAGGGAACTTCGGCAAATTAGTTAACCTTTTTCCACTTAAAAAGTTGCCGTAGGATTCATGGGGAGTCGTTCTCCAAGGTAACGCTAGAACCAAGACGGCTGCGCTGTCCCGTGGAGGACCGCACAGCCGTTTTGGTTCAAATATAAGAATTTATATGCTTCACGCTATAAATGTTCCTTCTATTTCTCGCTGAAACGGGTACCTGAAAGCGATACTCTGTATCGCTGCTTCGGAAGCATAGGCTCCTAATAAGGACGGCGTAGCCGTTTCTACTTGTATCACGGATCATTATTTATTCTCCGGTTCCTTCGGCACCACCCGTGCTGGCCGGGTTACCCAGTTGCTGCGGTTCATCGGCTTGACCGTATCAATGCGCGGAATAAAGCTTTCCTCAGGGGCCGGCGCTGGTTGTGACTTGTTATCTGTTACCTCTGCCGCTATATTCTTCTTCGACAGCCCCCGCCCGTTATGCTTGCCTTTGTTCCATACTCTTCCCTTGCTCATGATTACACTCCATTTCTGTAGGCTTATGCTTCCACCATATCACATCAGGATAGCTTAAGAAAGCTTAGATAGCATAAAACGGGCTGTTTGACAAGTTATAAAATGTACTATTGATCGCTTATCTGGCTAACTATAATGAAATAGAATTGAAAGGAGAGCACCCTGATGCCCATCAAGATTATTACCGATAGCGGTTCTGATTTACCCTTGGAGTATGCAGAAAAATATAACGTTGACATCGTTCATTTGCCGGTTCACTTTGGGCATGAGCTGATGCCGGAGGATGCGGATACCCAGGCTTTTTATGCCAAAATGCGTGAATCCAAGGAGCTGCCTAAGACAGCCAGCCCCAGTCCGCAGGTATTCCTGAACAAATTCAAACAAGTGGAACCGGGCACCGATATTATGGTTGTCTGTATGTCCTCGAATATAAGCAGCACTTATCAGGCGGCGGTAATTGCCAAGGATTTATATGAAGAAGAAGGGCATTCCAATGCCATTGAGATTATAGATTCGAAGAACTTTTCCGGGGGCCTGTCCCTCATTGTCGCTTTTACGGCCAAATGGTCGCTGACCTGCTCCAGTCTGGCGGAGCTTAAGCAGATGGTCCTGGATAAGATCGGGGAAGTGAACGCATACTTTACGCTGGATACGCTGGAGAATGTGATTAAGGGCGGGCGGCTGAACCGGCTGTCCGGCGCAGTGGCTTCCGTATTGAACATCAAGCTGCTGCTGAAAATCAGCGATGAAGGGACCGTTGAGGTGGTAGAAAAAACACGCGGGCTTCCCAAAGCGCTGAGTCACCTGCTGGCAAAGCTGGAACACAAACAGCATGATTACGAAAAAGCGGTGATTGCCATTGTGCACAGCAACTGTGAGAAGCTGGCGCAGGAGATCAAGGAGCGGATTCTGGAAAAGCATCCCTTCAAAGAGATCCTATTTTCCAGTATGGGACCTGTGATGGGCACCTATGCGGGCGAAGGCGGAATCGGCGTGGCTTTTTAACACCCGCTCTTCACGCTGTCAGGAAGGCCGTACCCGGAAACCCGCCCGGTGTGCGGTTTTTTTGTATCATAAAACTTTATCTTTTCTTTAGATTTGGTTTAGACTGGATTAAGAATGGCAGGCTATAGTTACAATTAACGCGCCTTGCGGGAAAAGATAGAGGGGGATTCACCATGTATACCATTCTGATTGCCGACGATGAATTGGAGATTGTTGAGCTTCTGCAGTTGTATCTGGAGAAGGAATACAACATTTTGCAAGCACAGAACGGGAACGAAGCTTTGAAGCTGATGCAGAGCCACACCGTGGACCTGGCGATTCTCGATATTATGATGCCGGGTATGGACGGGCTGCAGCTGCTCAAGCGAATCCGTGAAAATGATCATTTTCCAGTGCTGTTTCTATCAGCCAAAAGCCAATACCATGATAAAATCCTGGGCCTTGAGCTGGGAGCGGATGATTATATCTCCAAGCCGTTCAATCCGCTGGAAATCGTTGCCCGTGTAGGTTCCATGCTGCGGCGGGTTCATGAGTTCGATGCTCCGGCCGTCCAGGAGAAGAAGAAGGAACAGATTGTGCTCGGACGATTGCTGCTTGACCGGAGCAGCTGTCAGGTTGAGGTGGACGGAGAACCGGTTGCACTGACCTCTACGGAATACAAAATCCTGGAGCTTCTGATGGAGCAGCCGGGCCGGGTATTCACCCGCAAAAAGATTTATGAAGCCGTCTGGGAAGACTTCTATGTCTATGAAGACAACAGTATTATGGTGCATATCAGCAATATCCGCGATAAGATCGAGCGTGATTCCAAGAAGCCGGAATACCTGAAGACGATCAGGGGATTGGGGTACAAAATTGAAGCACCCGTGGAAAAGTAGAGACAACCGTCCGCTGCAGACATCACTCACCCTGGATTTTCTGCTGTTCAACTGCATGCTGTTGCTGCTCGTGCTTGGAGTCTATCTTTTTATCCAGAAGGATATCACCCACATGATTCTTGACAAGCGGCTCACAGACCCGAATCTTCCGGTCGAAGCCGGTCAATATCTCGAAGAACTGGGCGAAGGGCCGCGAAGTGCCCAACTGCTGCATAGCGGAGGCTGGCTGGAGCTGCTTGATTCCAATAAGCAAGTGATCCGGGTCGTTGGGGATAAGGAGGACCAGATCCGGTCCTACGATGAAGACCGTTTATTCCTGGGTCTGGAGAACCGTAAGGATCAGCCTTATTATTATTCGATTGCCAAAATAGAGGGAGACGGGCAGGCAGCCTGGCTGCTGCTCAAAATCCCCCGCGATGTGATCAAAGTGTCCATTGATAATGAATTGCTGGTTTCTTATTTGAACCATTCTGTGTTTTTCTACGTATTTTTGGTCAGCGGGCTCATACTGCTGCTGATTTTTGTATATAGCTATTGGGTCACCAGACGCATCAAGAAGCCGCTGCGGGTGCTGAATCTCGGACTGAAGCAGATGATGGAGGGGCACTACAGCACGCGGATTGCCCTGTATGCGGAGACGGAATTTCTGCGGATCGGGGAAAGCTTCAATTACATGGCTGATGTGATTGAGAAGACTACAGAAGAGAAGCGGCGGGCCGAAAAAAGCAAGCAGCGGCTGATGGTAGACCTGTCCCATGATCTGAAAACACCGATTACGAGTATCCAGGGCTATGCACAGGCCTTAATGGAGGGCCGGGGGACCGACCCTGAACGGCAGACGAAATACTTGAATTATATTTACAGCAAATCCGTACAGGTGACCAAGCTGATCCAGCATATGCTGGAGCTGCTGAAGCTGGACTCACCGGATTTCATTCTCCGCACGGAACGGCTTGAGCTGGGGGATCACCTGCGGGAGATCGTTGCCGACACCTACGGCGAAATCGAGCAAAAGGACTTCCAGCTTCAGCTTCAGGTGCCGGAAGAGGAAATGTATGCCCATTATGATCCGGAGCTGTTCGCAAGTGTTGTCAATAATCTGATCTCTAATGCGCTGGCTTACAATCCCAACGGCACACACCTGCGGGTCAGCGTCTTTCCGGAGGATACAGAGATTCGTATTGAGATTGCCGACAATGGAGTGGGTATTCCGAAGGAGCTCTGGTCTACGATCTTCGACCCGTTCGTCCGGGGAGATGAAGCCCGCAGCACCGCAAGCGGCGGAACCGGGCTGGGGTTATCCATCGCGAAGAAAAACGCCGAGAAGATGGGCGGTTCGCTGGAGCTTGCGAGCAGAGAGGGAGAACCGACGGTATTTACCATCCGGGTTCCGAAATAATGCGGACGGATGAATTCAGTAAAGGGAGAGGATCATGGCCAAATTAAATTTGTTTATCCGCATTTGTATTGCGGTTCTGCTGGTGCTGGGAATTATCTACTTGGGCACTCAGGTAAAGTTTATTTTTACACCCGTCCTGTCTTTGTTCCGTGTGGTCATTGTGCCGCTGATGCTGGCGGTATTCTTCTTTTATCTCCTGAGGCCGCTGATCAACTGGCTCGAGTCACGCAAGCTGAACCGGACGGCAGCCATCCTGCTGGTCTATCTGAGCATTGCGGTTCTGCTTCTGGCTTTCAGTGTCGGGGTCTGGCCTTCATTAAAAAGCCAGCTGGTGAATCTCGGCAACAATATGCCAAACGTGTTCAATGCGCTGGGTGAACAACTCACGAAGCTGGAGGACAGCAAGCTGCTGTCTTCACTGATTCCGGCGGATATGAATCCGGCAGGACAGCTGATGAACTACTTAAATAAAGGGTTTTCGCTATTGTCGAATTCTATGTCTGAACTGTTTTCTTTTGTATCCAATTTCGCAGTAGTGCTCTTTACCTTCCCGATTCTGTTATTCTACATGCTTAAGGAAGGCGGAAAGTTCGGCGTAAAAGTGGTGAGCTTCTTCCCAAAACGCTTCCATAAGGAAGGAGAGGGAGTTGTTGCGGACATTGATGAGGCGATGAGCAATTTCATCGTAGGCAGGGTGCTGGTGAATCTGGCGCTCGGAGTATTGATGTATCTTGGTTTTCTGCTCATTGGTCTGCCATATGCCCTGCTGTTGACAGTGGTGGCTGTACTTATGAACTTTATCCCGTTTATCGGAGCCATTCTGTCCACCGTGCCCATTTTCATTATCGGACTAATGGAGTCGCCTTCGACGGCAATCTGGTCCATCGTGGTTGTGCTTGTCGCACAGCAGATTCAGGATAACCTGGTGGCACCCTATATTTTTGGAAAAAGCCTGGATATCCATCCGCTGACTACGATCATTCTGGTACTGGCCGGAGGGGACTTTGGCGGTATTATCGGGATACTGCTGATTATTCCGGTCTATATGATGCTCAAAATTATTACGGTCAAGCTGCATCAGCTGTATATGCGCCAGCGCTGGCCGGAGGAGCCGCAGCTGTCTGCGGATGCAGTGGATTAAAACGGGGCAATGCCTAACCATACTTAAGGAGGAATAGGAATGGAACAGGATTCTCACAAAGGTCTGGTGAATATTTCCGACCGGGTGATATCGGCGATTATCGGCTATGCGGTGATGGATACTCCGGGAATCGCAGGAATGTCCGGCAGCACGGTTACCGGAAATCTGGCCAAACGCCTGGGCGGAAAAATCAGCAAGAAGGGATTGTCTGTGGAAGTTACAGAAGAGGATGTAGCCATTCATCTGCAAGTCATTATTAACTATGGATACGCGATTCAGGAGGTATGCAAAAGCGTGCAGCAGAATGTCCGCAGTGCAGTGGAGAATATGCTCGGCCTGACGCTTGGCGTAGTGAACATCCGGGTTGAGAAGCTGGCTCTTCCGTAGATCTGCTTCCCCGGATTAGGCACCGTGCCCTGGGCAACCGCATAGAATGGAGCAAAACCAATTACGGAGGTCATCCAGCGATGTCATTCTATCAGTCAGGTCAGCCTGCGACGGTAATCTATCAGGCCGATCCCGCCGTTGTCCAGCACCTGCACGGAGTCCGCGAGTCGCTCCATCACTCTTGTATGCCATATTTAAACCACAAAGTCAGCGTAAAGACGATTGACGGTCAGGTGCATGAAGGAACCATTGCCGGGATGGACAACAAGCATATGTATCTTATGGTTGAGTGTCCCACAGATATGGGGCGGGGTTACTACAATCCCTATTATAACCCGTATCCTTATCCGTATCCTTATCCATACCCGAACAATGCGATCCTGCCTCTGGTGCTGTTTGAGCTGCTGGCCATATTTCTGATCTGATCATGTGATTATAGTAGTGGCCGGTGCTGTAACCGCAATAGACCGTCTCCATTCAGGCTGACCGCTTGGTGGAAACGGTTTTTCTTTTCCCGGGCATGGGGAAGAATGATAGACTATGAAGAAAGATCAGTAAGTTACAGGAGGCTTAAGATGATTACATATCCGGTTATAAAAAAAGGGGCGGCCATCGGCGTGACCGCTGCCTCCGCAGGGGTTGGACCCCAATCTGTGGAGCTGTTCGGACAAGCTATCACCCGCATGGAGGAAAAAGGTTATCATGTCCTTTGCGGAGATACCGTCTTCCGGCATGACAAGGCGAAATCAGCCTCCGGCCTGGTGCGCGGCAAGGAATTTAATCAGATGATGTCTAGCGATGAGGTGGATCTGATCCTTCCGCCCTGGGGCGGAGAGCTGCTGATCGAGATGCTGGAGCATATCGATTTCAGCCAGGTGAAGAATAAGTGGATCATGGGTTTTTCTGATATCAGTCTATTGCTGCTGGTGATCACCCTCCGGACAGGCATTGCGACAGCGCATGGGCCCAGTTTGGGGGATTTGCGCGGGGAGGTTATAGATAAGACTACTGCGAAGTGGGAGACCGTGTTGTCCACAGCAAGCGGAGAGTCCGTCATCCAGCGCTCCTCGCCAACAGACTGGAAGACGGTATCCGGCGAAGCGGTCACCCTCCAAGGCCGGCTGCTCGGCGGCTGCATCGATGTCATCCGGCATATTATCGGTACACCCTACGGCGATGTGCGGCATTTTCAAGAAAACTTTATTCATCAGGAACCTATCCTATGGTATTTGGAGAATTGTGAACTGAACACAGCAGATCTGCGGCGGTCGCTGGTGCAGATGAAGCTGGCGGGCTGGTTCGATAACTGCTCCGGGGTCATGTTCGGCAGAAGCGGCTCCAATACACCGATGGAAAATTATACGGCGGAGGATGTATACAGGGAGCTGACTGAGGAATTGCAGGTTCCGGTTGTTTACGATTTGGATTATGGCCATATTCCTCCGCAAATGACGCTGATCAATGGAGCCTATGCCGAAGTGAAGGTTTCCGGAGGCGCAGGAACAATAACACAATATTTTTATGAATAGGAGGCAATATTTAAAGGGATCGCCGAGGCTTCATGCATCGCAGGAGCCAGGATTCCTCCTGTTTCCATTAGGAAGGAAAGGATCAATTGCCTTCAAAATCAAAGGGTGTCCCATGCCGAAATGGCTTGGAACACCCTCGTTTTTTTCAAAATATAAATTTATTTGTTTTGGAGGAAGCGACTTCCCCCTTATTTCATTGTAGAGGAAATTATACAGTGTAAAAAAATGTGGATATCTTGGAAGCCTCAGAGGATATAAGCGATGCAGGAGGATAGGGCTCCATCCGCGGACTGAAGCGGACTGAGGAGCCCTTATTTTGCCAAAAACCTTACTTTTTCAGCAGTTACGGACACAGGAGCCGTTATATCGTTCGATAAGAGCCTCGAATAAAGGGGAAAGGGACAAATAAAGTCAACTCAGTCCGTCCCTCCCTGAGGAATAGCCGAAGCTTCTCTCCATAACGGCTTTCCTGTCAGCAACGGCTGCGGATAGATCGTGAAGGCATAGGGCGATCCGTCTTCAGCATGCCCCCGTTGATTTTGGAGCGGTGGGGATCCCTGCGGCCGTAAGCCCAGGGTTGCTATTCCCGTCAGGGTGGTTGGACGAATTTCTAACGGGCAACGGCGGAAATACCGTTGTTGGGATGGCAAAGGCCGAGTTCTGAGGGGGGCGGTCTAAATATCTTACCTGTTTCTTCGCAGGTGCTAGTTGGAAAAAGGGAACTTATTTTTCCGGAAATTAAGAAATCCTGAGAATTAAGTGGAAAAAGTTAACTTAATTGGGCCACTTTTCCTGTCCAATGGCGAAATGGGCTGAATTAGTGTCCCTTTTTCCACTTCATCTGCCCGAGGATAGGGTACTCCGGCAAATTAGTGTCCCTTTTTCCACTTAAAAAGTTGCCGTAAGGTTCATGGGGAATCGTTCTCCAGGTAACGCTAGAACAAAGACGGCTGCGCTGTCCCATGGAGGACGGCACAGCCGTTTTTGTTGTGAGCAGTTTACAGGAATATTTACGTATTCACAACCGCCGTAATCTCTTCATCCAATTCCAGCCGCACATCCTCACGGTAGGCACGGATGCCGTACTCACCGTCCAAATAGCGGAGGATCGCCTCGATCATGTTTGACTCGACCAGGTACTGGCTCCGGCCTTGGACCCACACCTCTGCGGTATAGCCGGTGTCTTCCTCCCAGCTAAGCTCCACCTGGACCTCCTGCACCCGGACGCCTTTGCGTTCAGCCATATGCAGGCAGATAGCGTTAATGATCTCGTCCATGCTTAGAACAGTCAATGCCATATTAGTATCGGCCATCCCGTTCCTGAAGTCTGCGCCGTTCTTTTCTGCGGCGGAAGAAGGACATAATCAGCATTACGACCAGGTAGATGGCCAGCATGTTGACGGCGAAGCCAAGCAGGTTCCCGAAGGCGCCCATCCCGGCAAACATGCTGCCGAAGAGGAAGCCGGCAATCCCGCCGATCATCAGGCCTTTCATTAAGCTGCCACCGCTGAAAAATCCACGGTTTGCTTTGGCGGCTGTGCCGGCTTTTGTTCCTGTACTGCTATCGCTTTGTTTCACGTTATTTGTAGTAGATTTCTTCGGCGTCGTGGTGTATCCACGGGTTCCGGATTTGAAGCCGCCCCCTCCGCGTCTCGCATCCGCAAAGTCAGGCGCGGTGACAGCGAAGAACAGGGTAAAGGCCATGAGAATCATCATTACACGTTTCATTGGTTTCATTGAGTACAAGTACCCTCCCATAAGTTTTGTTAGCATCTGCTTCCAGAATCGGTATCGTATAAGCTTGCTTCGGAAGCATGCGCTTGGTTTGGTGTATCTGCCCGGTAATACGCAGCGCATGAGAGAAGGTTTCAATTTTAAATATCACAATTGCTGATTTGCAGAAACTGGAAGGTACTGAACCCAAAAAAAATGCGCGGATCCTAAGATCCGCGCCACAGCAGTGTTTTAGAGAGTTGCCTAGTTCTCCGCATACCCGTCAGACACCAGCTCAAGCGCTCCGGTGGCCGGATCGATGATCATGCCGTGAATAGGTACGTTTGGGGGGAGTAAAGGATGGCGCTTAATCAGCTCCACAGTCTGAATTACCCCTTCTTCCACATTGTCAAACCCGCGCAGCCACTTGGTCAGTTTAATGCCCGAATTCTCCAAAGTAGAGAGGACCTCATCGGAAACCCCGCGTTCTTTAATGGAATTGATCATTCTGTCAGCGTTCAGCGAGGCCATCCCGCATTCATAGTGTCCGACGACAATGACCTCATCCGCATCCAGCTCGTACAAAGCAACCATCACGCTGCGCATAACGCTCCCGAAGGGCTGAGAAATAACCGCACCGGCATTTTTAATGATTTTGACGTCTCCGTTCTTGAAATTCATAGCCTTGGGCAAAAGCTCCACGAGCCGTGTGTCCATGCAAGTGATGATCAGCATCTTTTTGTCGGGAAAGCGGCTGGTCAAATAAGCTTCGTATTCTTTTTGTTCGACGAATTTCTTGTTAAACTCCAAAATATCTGTGATTTGACTCATGACCTGCTGCCTCCTAAAAGTTTTGATAGCATAGATTCCCAGACTCACTTCGCGAACCCCGCCTCAATAGCATACGCTTAGTTTTGTGAGCATCCTGCCCCATAATTGCTAATTCTTAATATACTCCCTTAAGATTCATTTCGCACATCCAGTCACGAAAAAAGAGGTTTACGTGTTGCCGGTGGACACACTGCACAGCGTTCCGGCAGCCTGCCGGGACACATTAGCGCCCCAGTATTTCAAATTGAAGATATATTCTTCTGTAGTTGATTATAAGGATAATAATTAACAGGAGTCAATAACCTGCGATTACCAACGAATCTGCTTGTGAAAAAAAACAAATGTACCTTGCTCACCTTGATACGAAAGCTGCCACACTTTACCAGCAGCCTGCGGCTCTGGACTCTCAATCGCAGGATTTCAGAAATGTCTAATTTCTCGTTTACGGAGAGACTAGTTCAATGGTAGGATAGGATAAAACTACCATATGGGGGATGCAAAGTGAAAAAATTTGTAATAGGATTCGTTTCTGGTGCGGTTTTGTTCGGTGGGATTTCTGCTTTTGCGGCATCAGGGCTGGTGGGACAAAAAGTTCAGAGCGTGGTCATGATTGAAAAAAGTGGAGTTAAAATTGCTGACGGTGCTGTAATCAATGGTGCCATATACGCTCCGATACAGGCATTGGCAAAAGCCACTGGAACAACAGTTACCATCAAGGACAAAAAGGTCACCATAGGTAGCCCTTCAGCTTCAACTGCTAATAGTACCTCGTCCTCTAGTCGTTCTAATCCTACCGACATAGGGAAAACTGTTAATTTCAACTACAAAAACGGTGGTTATTCCGGAACTGTAGCTGTCACACAAGTTCTTAGGGGGGCAGAAGCTTGGGAAGCTGCAAAAGAACAATATAATGATTTTGCAAGTGAACCGGACGCTGGATACGAATACTTATTTGCTAAAATCAAAGTGAGTATTCTAAAGGTGGATAAGGCTGGAGCGACAGCAGACTTAAACCAGTTTGATTATAAGCTCATATCGACATCAGGGACGGAATACGGTGCTGATATCGTTCTATCGCCAGAACCATCAATAAGCACTAAAGTATATGCCGGTTCTTCTCATGAAGGATGGGTCGGTTACAAAGTGAAAACGGACGACGCCTCTCCGCTCATTGCCTTTTCCCGAAATTATGACGGAACTGGCGGTGTATGGTTTAAAACAAAATAATAGATCTTACCATTCTGAGTCTCGCCAAGCCGGCGGGGCTTTTTATGTTGGGTGAAAGACTGGCTCAAGCAGTAGTAGCGCGGCTCTGAGATAGTGTGGCAGCTATTTTCTATAGGCGCTGTTGATTATGCGGATTTAAAAAAGTATCATCAAGAGGAGCTGGTAAAAATAGAGAAAGCGGGTGTTGGGCCATGGAACAACTGGTCAAGGAAGAGTGGGAGAAATTCAGCGGGCTATTATCCAAACTTAGCGGATACACAGAGGCAATTGGCCTGCTGCATTGGGATTTGCGGACAGGTGCGCCGCGCAAAGGTGTAGAGACCCGTTCCAATACTATCGGGCTCCTCAGCGGGGAAATCTTCAGGCTGCATACTTCAACTGAAATGGGCGAGTTCACACAATTTTTCAGCCGCCCGGAGGTCATGAATCAGTTAAGCGACGTCCAGAATAAAATCGTCAAGGATTGCCGCAAGGAGTATGAGCGCAGCCAGAGCATTCCTGCCAAAAGCTACGAGGAGTATTCCGTACTCACCGCCCATGCGCAGACCATTTGGGAGGAAGCCAAGGAAAGCGGTGATTTTAATTCCTTTGCGCCTTATTTGAGCAAAATCGTAGCCTTTACACAGGAGTTCATCGATCATTGGGGGGTAAAAGACTCCCGTTATGACACCTTGCTTGATATGTACGAGCCTGATCTGACGGTAGAAAAGCTGGACGACATCTTCGGCCGTCTGCGCAGCCGCCTCGTTCCGCTTGTGGAGGCTATCTCGGCTTCGCCGAACAAGCCCGATAAGGAGTTTCTTGCCCAGGTCTTTCCAAAGGAGCAGCAGGAGAAGTTCGGTTTGTTCATTCTTGGGCAGATGGGCTTTGATTTTGAAGCCGGACGTCTGGACGAGAGTGTCCATCCGTTCGCTACCGGACTCAATCCGGGGGATGTCCGCATCACGACGAACTACTTGCCGGACAATGTCACAAGTGCTGTATTCAGCTCGCTGCATGAAGGCGGGCATGCACTTTATGAACAGAACATCAGCAAGGAGCTTGTCGGCACACCGCTGGCCCAGGGCGCTTCTATGGGCATCCATGAATCCCAGTCCAGACTATGGGAAAATATGATCGGCCGCAGCCGCGCCTTCTGGCACCGCTACTACGGCGATCTGCAGCAGCATTTTCCCGAGCAGCTTGCCGGTGTGGGGGTGGAGGACTTTTACCGTGCGATCAACAGTGTGGCAAATTCCTTCATCCGCATTGAAGCCGACGAGCTGACCTATAATCTGCATATCATTATCCGTTATGAGATTGAGAAGCTGATTTTTAATGAAGGGCTGGAGGTGAAAGATCTGCCGGGCGTATGGAATGCGAAGTATCAGGAGTGCCTTGGGATTACACCTCCAAGCAATGCGCTGGGCGTGCTGCAGGATGTTCACTGGTCTGGCGGGGATTTCGGTTATTTTGCCTCTTATTCGCTGGGGAATATGTATGCCGCACAAATTTTGAATACGCTGCGCCAAGAGCTGCCGGAATTCGAGGATCTGATTGCCGCCGGGAATCTGCTGCCGATCAAGGACTGGCTCACGGAGAAAATCTACCGTTATGGCCAAAGCCTGACCCCGTCGCAAATTATTGAGCAGGTGACCGGGGAGCCGCTGAATCCCGATTATCTGGCCGATTACCTGGAAGCCAAATATACAGAGCTTTATCAACTGTAGCCGGTTAAGGACATACTATCCGCAGCAAGGTGGAAGGTATCCGCCAAAGGGAATATAATAGAAGGAAAGTGTACAATGGAAGGATTAGTGGGATGGCTAATACACACACATACAGCCGCAAGGAAGAGGTTGCAAATGCAGTAACACATGGGATTGGAGTTCTCTTAAGCATAGCTGCGCTGGTGCTGCTGGTCGTCTTCGCTGCACAGAACGGTACAGCCTGGCATGTAGTCAGCTTCTCCATTTACGGTGCCACGATGCTGCTGCTGTATATTAATTCAACGATGGTGCATAGTCTAAAGGAAGGAAAAGCAAAGGACTTTTTTGAATTTCTGGACCATTCCTCCATCTACTTGTTCATAGCCGGTACTTACACACCCTTTATGCTGGTGGCCATCCGGGGGACACTCGGCTGGACCCTGTTCGGCGTTGCCTGGGGCGTCGCGGTGTTCGGGGTGTTCTTCAAAGCCTTTTTCGTAAAAAGGTTCCTGTTCATGTCCACCATTTTCTACATCGCTATGGGCTGGATGATTGTGATAGCCTGGAACCCGCTGTCAGCGGTGCTGGCGGATGGAGGCATGACGCTGCTGCTGGCTGGCGGTCTGCTGTATACACTGGGAACGGTTTTTTATGTGTGGCGGGGATTTCCGTATCATCATGCGATCTGGCATTTGTTTGTGCTCGGAGGGACGGTCGCTCACTTTTTTGTAGTTCTCCTATACGTGCTGCCTATTCACTGAAATAGCGCTTTTATAGATTGAACTTGAAAATATACAAACAGGGAAAAGGTGGCGGAAGAGAAGTTTGGAACTGTAGGAGCGAATGCGTCCGCCTTTGTCTGCGGATTTCCACCGCGAACAGCGGTATCAATTGAAGAAATCTGCAGACAACAGCGGCCGGAAGTCCAAACATTCTCTGTAGTCACGACCAATCCCGAAGTAGAAAAATCACAAGTTCATTCTATATAGTCTCAAATTGAACGTTAAAACTGCTGCTGTTTGACAAAGAAAAAGATGACAAGCAAAAAGGCTTGACATCTTTCTTTGTTTTAGGTATCATAAGGGACGTTGTGAAGCTGTAAAGTGTTTTTCCTTGACGAAGGGAGTGCCCTTGATGAGTCAGGAGAATAGGCTCGAGAAGACCAACCGGATCAACTTGTTATTTGCTTTTTATGAACGGCTGCTTACGGATAAGCAGCAAACGTTTCTTAAATATTATTTTCACGATGACTTCTCCCTGGGAGAAATCGCCGCTGAATTTGAGATCAGCCGCCAGGCCGTGTATGAGCACATCAAGCGTGCCGAACAGGTGCTGGAGAATTATGAAGAGAAGCTGGGCTTGCTCGAGAAGCATGAGAGCCGCAGCAAATACTTAGAAGAACTGCGCAGACTGCCGGAGAATGGGATGCTGCCTGAGCAATATACACTGCGGTTCACGGAGCTCGTGGATCGTTTGCAGAGGTTAGAGTAGCATGAAGGGAGGAAGCTGCATATGGCGTTTGAAGGTTTAACCGGAAGATTGCAGAATGTGTTCAGCAAGCTGCGCGGCAAAGGTAAAGTATCCGAAGATGACGTGAACGAAGCCATGCGTGAAGTGCGGCTGGCGCTTCTGGAAGCCGATGTTAACTTCAAGGTAGTCAAGGAATTCGTGTCCAAGGTGAAGGAGAAGTCCATTGGCAAGGAAGTAATGGACAGCTTTACACCCGGCATGGTGATCATTGATATCGTTAACAAGGAATTGACTGAGCTGATGGGCGGAAGCCAGGCGAAGCTGGCCAAGTCAAACAAACCGCCAACTGTAATTATGATGGCTGGTCTGCAAGGGGCAGGGAAGACCACTACTTCAGGCAAACTGGCTAAGCTGCTGCAGAAGGGCAACCACCGCCCGCTGCTCGTAGCGGGGGATATTTACCGCCCGGCTGCGATTAAACAGTTGCAGATACTGGGAGAACAAATCAAGGTTCCTGTATTTACGCTGGGTGATCAGACCAGCCCGGTGGAAATCGCCAGACAGGCTGTTCAGCATGCGAAGGACAACAACCTGGACTATGTAATTATCGATACCGCAGGCCGCCTGCATATTGATGAAGAGCTGATGGAAGAGCTGAAGCAGATTCACACCGTTACTAATCCTGATGAAGTGCTGCTGGTCGTTGATGCCATGACCGGTCAGGATGCCGTCAACGTTGCGGACAGCTTCAACAAACAGCTGGAGCTTACGGGCGTAGTGCTGACGAAGCTTGATGGTGACACCCGCGGCGGTGCTGCGTTGTCTGTCAAGGCCGTCACCGGCTGCCCGATCAAATTCGCTGCATTGGGCGAGAAGATTGATGCGCTGGAGCCGTTCCATCCGGAGCGGATGGCATCGCGGATTCTCGGAATGGGCGACATGCTGTCGCTGATCGAGAAGGCCCAGGCCAATATCGATACTGAAAAAGCGAAGGAAATGGAACGTAAGATGCGCAATGCGGAATTTACGTTCGATGATTTCCTGGAGCAGATGGATCAGGTCAAGAAGCTTGGCCCGATCGACCAGATCCTCGACATGCTGCCGGGCATGAACAAAGCCAAGGGCATGAAGGATCTCAAAGTCGATGATAAGCAAATGGGCCGCGTCGAAGCCATTGTTCATTCTATGACCAAGGCCGAGAAAGCCCAGCCTGAGATCATCAACCACAACCGCCGTAAGCGCATCGCCGCCGGCAGCGGTACCAACGTGGCGGAGGTCAACCGCCTCATCAAACAGTTCGATGAAATGCGCAAGATGATGAAGCAGTTCTCCGGCATGATGGGCGGCGGAGGCAAAGGCGGCAAGAAAAACGCCATGAAGCAGCTCAAGGGCCTTGGCGGCAAAGGCATGAAGTTCCCTTTCCGCTGATCAGCAGATGATCAAAAGGGTTTGATCTTAATCTTTTCAAAGATCAGACATAGTACAACATCAGAGGATCAAGACGTTTTTGATCTTAAATCTTTTGATCTTAGTCTTTTGCTCTTAATCTTTAAATCTTTCCCCCGTTTCCAGGTACCGCCGCAGTTAAGCGTGTCCCGAAGGGACGGCAAGCGTTCCTACCCCCAACCTACCCAGATCCAACCAGCCTGAACGCCCACGCAACTTGCACTTAACCGGGTGTCCAGAGGGCGGAGCCCTTGGGGCCCTCCCTTGGCTAAGGGAGGGTTTGGGAGGGATCGAAACTATTTTAAGGAGGTGAATTTCGTGGCAGTACGTATTCGTCTGAAAAGAATGGGTGCACATAAAGCGCCTTTCTATCGTGTAGTGGTTTCCGATTCCCGGTCCCCTCGTGACGGCCGTTTTATCGAGGAAATCGGTTATTATAATCCGATTGAAGTACCGGCAGTAGTTAAGATCGATGAGGAAAAAGCGCTGAAATGGCTTCAAACAGGTGCGCAGGCATCTGACACCGTCCGCAATCTGCTTTCCAAAGCAGGCGTGATGAAGAAGTTCCATGAGCTGAAGCAACAGAAATAATGACTGATTGCGAGGGTCCTCTATGGAAGAATTAGTTGGAGTTATTGCTAAGGCTTTAGTGGATCATCCAGAGGATGTGGCTGTACGGACCGTGGAGAAGGATCACCTGATTGTATATGAGCTGTCGGTACATCCAGATGATGTCGGCAAGGTCATAGGCAAACAGGGCAGGATCGCCAAAGCGCTTCGTACTGTGGTCACATCTGCAGCAGTCAAGAGCGATAAACGCGTTACCGTGGATATCTTATCTTAAAGAATGCGTTCAAAGAGGGGCTAGGGATAGTATATCCCGGCTCCTTTTTGTTGAAATATATAGGAAGGAACTAAGTTTACGCTGTACAGGAACAGACGAAGGAGAGGATCAGATGACGGAAGAACTGAATGTAGGCAGGCTGGTCAATACACATGGAATCCGCGGGGAGATCAAAATATTGTCCTCTACCGATTTTCCGGAGGTCCGTTTTGCACCGGGCAAAAAGCTGCTCGTGGTTCCCGCCGATGGAAGCCAGAAATTCGAGGTGACGGTAGAATCCTCCCGCGAGCATAAAGGGATGTATATCGTCAGATTAAAGGGATATACCAACATCAATCAGATTGAGAAATATAAAGGAAGCCTCCTGAAGGTCCCCGGTGACGACTTGGTGGAGCTGCCGGAAAATGAATATTATTTTCACCAGATCGTTGGCTGCGAGGTGTATACCGATGAGGATGACAGCCGGCCGCTGGGCACTATAAAAGAAATTTTGCAGCCCGGGGCCAATGATGTATGGGTGGTGAAGCCGGTTAAAGGCCAGGATATTCTGATTCCGGTCATTAACGATGTGGTTCTCGACGTAGATATTCAGGCCAAAAAAATCACGGTGCATCTGATGGAAGGGCTGCTGCCATGATGCGGATTGATGTGCTGACGCTTTTTCCGGAGATGTGTGAGGGCGTATTCAGCACAAGTATTCTTGGCAAGGCTCGTGAAAAAGGCATTGTCTCGCTGAACGCGGTCAATTTCCGCGACTTCTCGGGGAATAAGCACAATAGTGTGGATGATACGCCTTATGGCGGCGGCGGGGGGATGGTGCTGAAGCCTGACCCTATCTTTGCCGCAGTGGAGCATGTGCTCGCCGCTTCCGGAAATCTGGAGCTGTCTAGATCGGAAGGCGAACAGGCCGGTGAAGCGGGTAATGTGCATACCATACATGATGATGGAGAAGCTGCTGAGTATAACGGGGAAAGTACCGCCCAGGGAAAGCCGCGCATCATTCTGATGTGCCCTCAAGGCCGGACCTATAATCAGCAGATTGCCGAGGAATTGGCACAGGAAGAGCATCTGATTTTTATCTGCGGCCATTATGAAGGTTATGATGAGCGGATCCGGGAGCATTTGGTGACCGATGAGCTGTCTATTGGGGATTACGTCCTGACGGGCGGCGAACTGCCTGCGCTGACGGTAATTGACTCGATTGTCCGGCTGCAGCCTGGGGCGCTGGGGAATGAGACCTCTGCGGTGACGGATTCGTTCAGCACAGGTCTGCTGGAGTATCCGCATTATACCCGTCCGGCGGAATTCCGCGGCTGGAAGGTGCCGGATATACTGCTCAGCGGACATCATGCCAATATCGAAGTGTGGCGGCGGGAGCAGGCCCTGCAGCGGACGCTGGAACGCCGGCCGGATCTGCTGGAGACAGTTGAACTAACGGCAAAGGATAAAGCGGCCCTCAAACGCCTGAAAGAACAAGGAAGCAATAGAATGTAGTGGAAATTTACTATAAAATGGAATATTTAGCGTCCTGTTAACGTATACTATGTTGATGGGGCGTTTTTTCTTGTGAATATATCCCTTTATATGGGGGAAAAAAGCGAACAAAAAATCTAAGCGAATGCTGAAAGGAACATGAGAGAAACAGAATATTTTGAAAAATGCGAGCAGATGTGCGTTACTATCCTGATTCTGGGGTATATATTAGAGGTGCCGGAAAATACATGCAGCCCAGATACAGCTATTTCAACTATTGAAAGGAATGAACAATAGTGACTACGAATACGCGTGAAGAACTCAAGCCAAACGTGGACACTGTCCACAAGGAAGCGGAGCCGCTCCGCACTGTAAATGATATTATTGATTTTTATACCAATCGTAAATCATAAGACCGATATAGTATGAACGAAAAACCACTGCCTCAGCGGCCCGGAAGCTGACGTAGTGGTTTTTTGACAGATCAGGCTTAATTCCTCGATAATAAAAAAGACCGTCCGAAGACGGTCTCTCTACCCGAGGCGCTAATTAAAAACTTGATCCGTATCCCGCGCCACCAGGGCTAATCTTTCAGCCGTTGGTCCGGGTAAGGGATACGTTCAACATGTCATGATTGATGTGAACGCACCTCCTTTCCTTGTGCCAAGAGTATAGCATAGCTTCAGCAAAAAAACCATAAATTTTCTACGATGAATACAAACAATAGATCACGCTCCAAAATTCGTCAAGGGTTCGAAAATCAGGCTTCGAATTTCAGATTCTGCGGCTCCAATGGGAAGTTTTGTGTCCGCGTGCGGACATCGGTAACCGGGATATCCATCCCCACTTCGTCGAATGTACAGTCATCGAGCCATACTTTGCCGCTCCCCGTAAGGAGAATGCCGATATTGATGCAATCCGCCTCCTCGGGGATATCCAGTACACAAGCGTAATAATTCCAGTCATTGGTTCCTTTAATGTTTCTGTATTGCATATTGTCAAAGCCGAGCAAATTCTGCAGCTTGTCATCAATGCGCATCCATAAACCGCACCAGCCGGTGACCTCACTTGTACGTATAAAACCTGCAAACCGCATCCGTTTCCCCAGATAATTTTTAGCGTCAAACTGCTGCATCAAGGTGCCGAATTCGCTATCGTCTGGCGAACCATCTGCTGTCCGCTCCAAAGATACGGAGTTTCTGCCTTTGTGATAGATTTGCATATCTAACGCTGCTTTGTAATTACCGGGGGCTGTTCCGGTGATGAGCCAGCCTTTAATTTCAGACATAGTAAATTCCTCACTTTCCTGAATCAATAGTTTCATTTGTGCCCTGTACTCAGCAGGGGGGAGCGCGTAGAGGCTTTTAAAGGCTCTTGTAAAAGCTTCCTGGCTTTCAAAGCCGTAATGTACAGCTATATCCAAAATCCGTTCCTCAGAATTGAGCAGCAGATAGGCGGCTGAGCTTAATTTCCGGGTACGGATATATTCCGCCGGACTTTTCCCCACATATTTTTGAAAGATCCGATGGAAATGGAACTTGGAGAAGCCAGCTTCTTTCGCAATTCTGTCCAAATTTAATTCTTCATCCAAATGACGCTCAATGAAATCAATGCTTTTGTGAATCACTTCGTAATACAGCCTGGGCACCTCCTTTTCTTTGGCATAAATATACTGCACATTTTCATTACGGGTTTGATTTTTCTTGCTATTCTGTTCCGGCCTAACTGCTTCGCATAATTTTCACTTGAATCTAATACTAATCTCGGTATATATTAAATAAAGGTAAAAATATCACCTGTGCAGCGGTTCTATTCCTGAGCACAGGGCGTATATTGAAAAATGAGCAAGCAGTTACATAAGTGTCGGGGTATAGCGCAGCCTGGTAGCGCGCACCCTTGGGGTGGGTGAGGTCGCAGGTTCAAATCCTGTTACTCCGATTATCCAATGATCCAATCAAAGAGAATCACATTCGGTCCGGCAAGTGCCGGGAAGCGAAGTGGTTCTTTTTGTTGTGAGCATACCGTTGCCTGTGATTACAAATAAAAAACACTCCCTCAGAACCAAAGGTCCAGAGGAAGTGTTATGGAAGGTGTGGGAGTTCAGGAAGTTAAGCCCTGCCCCGTTGTTCACGGTGATCGCGGGCCAGCATTACAATACCTGAGCCGAGCGCATAAAGGGCTACAGCCGAGAATAACACTACTACCCATGTGTAATTGCGGACCGTATAGGTAAGAGAGGCGAAGATAATAAACCAGGCGATACGGAGAACCCCTTCATTGATGAATCTTTTACCAGCTGCACTCATGAGAGTTGCCTCCTTTGCAAAATTGAAATTGTCTATAGTGCGTAAGCGTTCTAATTATGAATATTATATTAATAATAACCCTTTTTGCTCTAAATTGATACACAATGTTCACAAGTTCTTTGTTTCACAGTTATTTTATTTAATGCTTTCAGCGGTACGGCAATCGCCGTGTCCGGCTTTTCCCCCTCCGCATACCATACACCATCACGAATGGGGAGGGTTCTCAGGTGGAAGCCTATTATAATTGTCTGCATTGTATGAACAAAAGAGTAAGGATTTTAACGACCGACGGCAAACGGCATGAAGGAGTCATTGTAGATGTGGACAGAAACAACGTGTATTTGAAAACAAAAGGCAACGGGAGAGTGCAGACTTCGGCATTTAATCCTTACGGAAATTATTACGGCGGGTTTTACGGGTACGGAAGCGAGATTCTGACCTTAAGCTTGTTCACTCTGCTCGCCATAGCGCTGATCTAAATTCAGACGCACAAAAGCAGCCAATCTCAACCCGAGGCTGGCTGCTTTTGTGCGTCTGCAATAAGCTGGTGCTTTTTTATAGATTTTCCTATTGTACTGTAATCGAACCGATTTGTGTGGACAGTGACACTAGAGGCCCGCCGCCGTTAATATCTGTATTGCCGGATCCGGTTCCCGTGATATGGCCAAGCTCGGTTTTAGCGGATACGGTGCATTTAAGGCTGTCCTCAAGCCCGGCCTTAACTTTGCCGATATCACTGCTTGCTTTCAGGCTGCTGCCGGTTTTCATGCCGCGGATGTCCAGTTCGATGCTTCCCGTATTCGATTCCACTGTTGAGTTTCCGCTGAACCGGGCATTGTCCATAACAATTGCGCCTACATCGCTGGCAATGTGAAAGGTCCCTTGCAGGCCTTTGAGCTGAATTGCTCCAACATTGTTGCTGATATCATATTCATCAATTGTAGCGGGTACCTCAATCTCATAATCGATCGTAAAATTGGAGGCGCCGTATTTTTTCTGTGCCCAGGCCCATAGATTCTTTTGGGGTTCATTCTTGGCATGGGTAGACACCTTAAGCTCATCGCCGTCTGCTTGGACCGTAACCTCTGCGTTGTCGAGGATTTTACGTTCAGTCTCCTTATTAAGGCCGAGATGGGTGACAACCGTTGCTTTTACTGTGATGGAATCACTGCTGCCAGAGGTGACTTTCACTTCTCCAACGCTGTTCTCCAGAATAATTGCCGAGGAAGAGTCAGCTTTGCGGGAAGTAAAGAGCTCTTTACTCATACTGACAGAGTTGATTTCATCGGCCACCTTCGCTGCAGTATTTTTAACAGCCTGCTCTACGTTTGAAGTAGCCTCACTTAATCCTTGTTTGAAGGTCTCTGCAGTTTCCTGGTGACTATTTCCGGATAAGCGCTGTTCAAGCTGATTGTCTGCAGCTTCCTTGCCCGGCAGCTCGCGGCACCCGGACAGCATGGCAATAGAGAGTACGGCCACGGCCGCAAGCTTTGCTATATTATGATTTCTGTTCACTGTTCAGATCCTCCCAAGGGTTAGATTGTAGCTTATGTATAATCCATACTATATATTATGGAAAAAAATTGACAAACAGGCTGGAGGCGGGTTGCTGTACTGGACTATAGTCCAGTACGGTGCGATCCTCTACATTTCAATGAAGAGGTATGCTAGAATAAACGGTGAAACCGGTGTTTTGAAGAAGAAGTTATGGTATGCGGCAATGCAGGAGCAGCGGCTAATATATACTTTGAATGAAGGAAAGTCTGTTTACTATTAGACTGATACCAGTCAGGGGAGCGGATGATGCAGATGCAGTATGCGGCGATTGTAGTGGTCTTGTTAGTTGGTGTGTTTGTATATTTGGGTTACCGCAGCCGGAAGGGGCAGCCCTCAGAACCGAGGCGCAGCACCGCCAGTAATGTGATTTCTATGGACCGGCACCGGAAGGCCAAGCAGAGTGCGGTCGAACAGCCTTGCTCATCATGCAAGAAGAAAAACGGTAAGCTGATCTTCTATGCCCAGGATAACGGGACGGTTGTAGGCTTATGCAAGGACTGCAAAGCCAAGGCCAAGAAACGCGATATGCTGCCGCTGTGAACCTTAAAAAATAGGTTGTATTTACAGGGCGTTTATGGTAATATTAGTTCTGTTGTGTGGAATACGGTGGTCCTCTGCGGATAATGAGGGAGAGCGATGATCTCTCCGGAAGAGGCATGAACACCTGTACGGAAGGAGGAAGTCCTAAATGAATATCCTACAAGCAATTACGCAAGAGCAGCTTCGCAAAGATATCCCGAGTTTTCGCCCGGGTGATACTTTGAAAGTGCATGTAAAAGTTATTGAAGGAACTCGTGAACGGATCCAGTTGTTCGAAGGCGTTGTAATCAAACGCCGCGGCGGTGGAATCAGTGAGACTTTTACGGTTCGTAAAATCTCTTACGGTGTTGGTGTGGAAAGAACTTTCCCAATCAACTCGCCTAAGATCGAGAAAATCGAAGTGGCTCGCCGTGGTAAAGTGCGTCGTGCGAAGCTCTATTACCTTCGTGACCTGCGCGGTAAAGCTGCAAGAATCAAAGAAATCCGTCGCTAGTATTGCGGCAAGTGAAAGGGGCTTGATTTCAAGCCCCTTTCGTTTATTCTTGAAGAGAACCAGGATTCATTATAATATATGCCTTAGGAATCTGCTTCTCCGAAAAGGCCTCCTGACGGAGTAATCGTGGAGGAGTTTTTGGCAGGAGTTTTTTTGTTGTATAGTGAGGGTAGCATATAGAGAGGACGGTGAACTATGCAGCAGGATTTACAGCAGGGGCAAGGTGAGGTTGTTGAGCCTGACGGCAAGAATCCCCGCAAGCCCAAAAATGAAGTATTGGAATGGATTAAGGCCATTGCCATTGCTTTGGTTCTGGTGATTTTGATTCGTTGGCTTTTGTTCAAGCCGTTTATTGTGGATGGACCTTCCATGCAGCCTAACTTTCATACCGGTGAGCGTGTGATCGTCAATGAAATCTTATATGACATCCGTTCGCCTCAGCGGGGTGAGGTTATTGTGTTCCATGTGCCTTCTGAAGGAAGAGACTTCATTAAGCGTGTAATCGGTGTGGCTGGAGATACTGTGAAGGTTGAAGGCGATGTTGTTACTGTGAACGGCCAGCCGGTGAATGAAAGTTATATTCAAGGTGCGATTGACGAGGCGCACAAGAACAACGCATTGTATAACAACAAGAATTTCCCCAATGAAGACTTTACGGATGGAACCGTACCGGAAGGGCATGTCTTTGTAATGGGAGACAACCGTTCGGACAGCACCGACAGCCGGATGATCGGATATGTGCCGCTGGGTGATATTGTCGGCCGTGCGGACCTGATCTTTTGGCCGGTAAAGGATATTTCAGTGATTAACCATTAAGTTGACGGAAGTCAAAGGAGGTGACGGCAATGGCCATTCAATGGTTTCCTGGTCATATGACGAAGGCCAGGCGGCAAATCGAGGATAAGCTGAAGCTGATTGATGTGTGTATAGAACTGCTCGATTCCCGTCTGCCGCTTTCCAGCCGCAATCCGATGATTGACGATATTCTGCGGGACAAGCCAAGGCTGATTATTCTGAACAAAGCGGACTTGGCAGATCCTGAGGCTACACGGAAATGGCTGGCCTTTTTCAAAGCGGAGGGCCATGTTGCCCATCCGGTAGATGCGGCTACAGGCACAGGCATCAAAGAGATTCCCGAGCAGGTGAAGTTGCTGCTTAAGGACAAAATCGACCGGCAGATTGCCAAAGGTATGAACCCGCGACCGAGCCGGGCGCTGATCGTTGGGATTCCCAATGTGGGCAAATCTACGCTCATCAACCGTATGGCGGGCAAAAATATCGCTGCCACCGGTGACCGTCCGGGTGTTACCAAAGGACAGCAATGGATTAAGACCGGCGGAAATCTGGAGCTTCTGGACACCCCGGGGATTCTGTGGCCCAAATTCGAGGATCAGGAAGTGGGCTACCGTCTGGCGGTAACCGGCGCGATCAAAGAGGAAATCTTGAACATTGAGGATATCGCTTTTTTTGCGGTAAAATACCTGGTTAAGGATTACGGCGCAAGTTTCCAGGAACGTTTCGGAATCGGGCAGCTCCCGGAAGATTTGGACAATCCGGACGAAATTGTGGCGGTTATGGAAGCTGTAGGGCGTAAACGCGGTTGTCTGATCAGCGGCGGACGGGTAGATCTGGAGAAGGCTTCCCGGATTCTGCTGCATGACCTGCGGGCAGGCAAGCTGGGACGTTTTACGCTTGAGACACCTTAATTAGACATTATGTGGAGTGGACGAACCATCCGGGCATGTGGGGTGGTTTTTTTGTTGTGCGGGCTGAAGCGGTTTCCTGAATTTGGAGTGGGGATTTTGAGTATAAAGTGGGATGACCACGGAGTGTTCTTATGATAAGCTGGCTGGTACAGGGAACTGGGAGATTAGAATTGGTGGTGGATGAACGGTGAGTTCTATAGATATGTTGAGCTATGAAAAAGGATGCTGGGAACAGGATTACCGCCGGATTGCCGGTGTGGACGAGGTAGGGAGAGGCTGTCTGTTCGGTGACGTGGTGGCCGCTGCGGTTATTTTGCCGGAGGGTCTGATCATTGAGGGTGTGGATGATTCCAAGAAGCTGACCGCGAAGAAGCGGGAGCTCCTGTTCGAACAGATTATGGAGCAGGCGCTGGCAGTAAGTGTAGGACATGTCGATTCGGTCGTGATCGATGAGATCAACATCAAGCAGGCTTCCAGACTGGCGATGAAAAAAGCGGTAGAGGGTTTGGAATACCGCCCTGACTATATGCTGATTGATGCAGAAAAGATAGATCTTCCGCTGCCGCAGCAGGCCATTATTAAAGGGGATGCCAACAGCCAGTCCATTGCTGCTGCTTCTATTGTAGCCAAAGTAACACGTGACCGTCTGTGTGAAGGCCGCTGGGAGGAATTATACCCGGACTACGGGATTAAAATACATAAAGGTTATGCAACGAAACTGCACAGGGAACAGCTCCTGGCACTGGGACCAACTCCCATGCACCGCCGCAGCTTCCTGGGAAAAATACTCTCGGATGAACCGGTTTTGTTTTAGGTTTGACGGGTTGACCGTGGACTGTGGCCTGAAGGAAGTTTGGAGTTATATGAGTTCAATAGAAAAACAAAGTTAAGTGGAAAAAGTAAAACTAATTAACTGAAATCCTGGCTACAGAAGGTATTAGTTGGAATTTGTACACCTAATTCATGCATTTTCATCTCATACGGCTGCTTTCAGCACAATTAGTGGTATTTTTTCCACTTAAGTCTGCCAAGCTGGAAGTGTCGGACCCAATTAGTGATACTTTTTCCACTTTGGCAGGCGGCAGCCGGGCGTGTTGGGCGTGCTGGGAATCATAGAAGGATGTGTGCTGGGGCGCTGGTAAGGGAGGTTCTTAAGAATCCCTTAAATTTGCCGATATAAAATTAGAAAGATGCACACGAAGGGAGGGGGAACGGCATGAACATCGGATCTCTGATTCGTGGATTGCTCGGAGACAATAAAATGGGCGAACCCAAGGCGGTAGAGCTCAAAGAAGGCCAGGTAGTCCGGGGTGTGGTGCTCAGTGTGTCGGAATCCGGCAGAGAAGCGGTCGTTCAGATTCAGGGCACGCCTGTCCGAGCGGAGCTGGAGACCCCGCTGCAGCCTGGGCAGACACTGAATCTGCAAGTTGCTCCTCCGGGAGACGGAGGATTGCCTGTATTAAAGCCTGTTTCGTCCGGGGAGGCGATATTGGCATCTCCGCAAAGTATGGGGGAAGCCTTGGAATCGCTGGGGCTTACGGATTCCAAGGCAGGCAAGGAAATTATACAGGCTATGGTCTCTGGCGGGATTGCGCTGACCAAGGAAACTGCGGCGAAGCTGGAGGCTGTGATGAATGCCAAACCGCCGAATGTTCCGGTGTCGGAATGGCTGGAGGCGGCGGTGATTTCGGTAAAGCGCGGACTCCCGGTCACAGCCGAAAGCGTGAGAGGACTGCAGCAAGCGGTGTTCGGACCCAAGCTGCATCAGCTGGTGGCCCAGCTTGAAACGGCGATTGGCTTATGGGTCCAGCAGGAGAGCGATACGGCTGGCGGGAGTACCGCACCGGGCGGTACCAGCCAGCCTGCATCTGCATCAACTCTTTCATCAGGAACGGCGGCTCCTGTATCAGTGGTGTCTGCGGGTGGAACGGCTGCGGCTCCAGTTGCTCCGGCAGCCAGTCAAGCAGAGGGTGTTGATGCGTCACGTGCACCAGCAGCTCCAGCTGAGTCAGCCTCTGCCGGTGAGGCGGCTGAACTTCCCGGAAAGACCCCGGGAGGAGCCTTAAAAACGGAACCGCCTGCCGGAAGTGCAGCAGCTCTGGCAAGCAATCCAACAGCCGATGCAGAGGCGCCGGTTGAGGCTTCAGCTAACCGGACGGGGATTGCTCCGGCGCAGCCGCCTGTGGATGGAGATGCTGCGGAAGCAGCGGCGGCTCCGAAGGCGGGCAATGCCCAGCCGCCCGCTGCAGGAATAAGTGCTGCAGCGGGTGGTGCTATGCCTTCTGCGGAACCGGCAGAAGGCCTGGAACCGCGTTCCGTTCCGCAGCCGGAACGAAGCGCTGTGCCGGCAGCAGAAACCTCTGCTGCCGGCAAGGGGACCGCCCTGCTCGCGAAGCTGCAGGGCGTGCTCACCGAGCTGCGCGGCACGCTGCCGCAGCTCGCTGCAGCCCCGCCCGCTGACGCGGCGGGGCAAGCCCCTGCCCCTGCGGCTGCGCAGCCGCAGCAGGGCACCACAGCCCCGCCAGCGGCGGCGGGGCAAGAACCGGCCCCCGCGCCTGCCGGGCAGCGCGGGGACAGCCCGTCTGCGGGTGCGGCGCCGCAGACGGGCGCCGCACCCGCAGCACCCACGGAGACGGAGTCGTGGGTGGGGCGGGTGCTGAAGCTGCTCGGTGCGGAGCACGAGCAGCAGGCCGTCCGCGGCGGCGCACAGCCGCAGCTTGCCGTGGCCCCGCCCGCCGATGCGCTGGGGGCGGGTCAGGCCGCTAAGGCGGCGCTGCCGCAGGCTGCGCTGGCCAATGCGGCTGACGGCGGGGAGCCGGCCGCCGATACGCTGAAAGGCGTGCTGCTGCAGGTGCTAAGCAGCAGCGAGGTGCCGCCCGCGGTCAAGGAAGCCGCGGGCCAGCTGGTGCAGCAGCTCACAGGGCAGCAGCTGCTCCTGAATACCGACCGTACGGCTCCGTTCGCGCAGGTGACGATGTTCCTGCCGCTGCGGGGGCCGGACGGGCAGGAAACGGCTTCCGTCCATATCCAGTCGAGACGGGGCCGCAAAGGCGAGCTCGATGCCGCGAACTGCCGCCTGTGGTTTGACCTGGATATGAAGCAGCTGGGCCAGACGCTGGTAGATGTGCAGGTGGTCGACAGAATTGTCAGCCTGAAGCTGCATAATGATACGCCCTGGGTGCTGGAGCTGCTGGAAGAACGCAAGGAGGAGATTGGCGCAGCCGTGGAAGCGATAGGCTATCAGCTGTTGAGTCTGCGGACAGAACCTTTGCCCCAGCCAAGCGCAGCGTCCGCTTCAGCTGCGGGCAGCCCAGGCAAGCTGGCAGATTATGTGCCGGATTCCTATAAAGGAGTGGATTACCGCATATGAGTGAGCCTGCCGATGAAATTTCTCCAAATCTCAAAAAAGCAGTAGCCCTAAAGTATTCGCCTGGTCAGAGTGAAGCTCCGGTCGTTGTAGCCAAAGGACAAGGTGCAGTGGCGGACAAGATTCTGCAGATGGCCAAAGACAGCGGAGTGGCCGTGCAGGAGGATGCCGCCCTGGTTGAAGTGCTGTCCAAGCTTGACCTTGACCAGCAGATTCCTCCGCAGCTGTACCAGCTGGTGGCAGAAATTCTGAGCTATGTGTACCAGAGCGACCGTTCTGCCGGTGAGCGGAGGCAGAAGTGAGCGGGGGAGCACCCGAAGAACCTTATTCCCGCAAACAAAAAGGGGCAGCCGGCGAAAAAGCCGCTGCCCAGTATTTGTCTGCCCAAGGCTACCGGATTATTGACAGAAATTGGCGCTGTCGCAGCGGAGAACTGGACATTATTGCCGAGTACGGCGGGGTGCTTATTTTTGTTGAAGTGCGCAGCCGTAGCGGGAGTCCGCTTCAGGGTACTCCGGAGGAGTCTGTGGATGAACGGAAAATCCGTCAGGTTCGGGCCATCGCCCGGGTATATCTGCATATGAAGAATCAGGAGGAGCGCCGGGTTTCTTTTGACGTCATCACGGTGATGCTGAATGAGAAGTTGGGAATCTCGTCCCTTCACCATATCCGGGAAGCTTTTTAAGCTTTTATAGACGATTTGCTGTCTTTTCATACATTCAGTCTTGACTTAACCTCCGCACTATGGGTCATTTCTTCGAGGAAATGGGTAAACATTATTGTAACTTTTTAATGCCACCATGAGGAGGGCTGTCCGAGTGAAAAATCAACCATTTGATATACAGGTAAGTTTTACTTGCCAATATTGTGACAATAAAATCGCAGTAGAGCTGGACGGAGAGCCTGTATCCGTTGTATGCTGCAGCAAGTGTAACAAGACCTTTACCGTTATGCGGCCCGCTATAGCGGAGGAGATATTGATTGATTGGGAAAATGAAGCCTTATTTCAAAAAATCCGTGCCGAAAAGACCCAGAGCAGCAATAGCAGCCTGTTGTCGCTTGTGATCCGGGTAATTGAACTGTTGACCTGGCGCGACAAAGGCAATGGACAAGTGGAAGCGATCAGGGAGATGCGCCAGTGGCTGATCGAGCATGAGGAAGTCCCTCCTTTAGCCGAGTTGATTAA
Organism: Paenibacillus riograndensis SBR5; assembly: GCF_000981585.1. Lineage (NCBI taxonomy): Bacteria > Bacillati > Bacillota > Bacilli > Caryophanales > Paenibacillaceae > Paenibacillus > Paenibacillus riograndensis. The sequence continues at coordinate 4,754,740 of NZ_LN831776.1, read as the reverse complement.
GCTGGATACGAACAGCCAGCGCACTGCCAAACGGAACTGGAACGATTGAAAGGTGGGGAGCAGATTGCCGGATGTATTCTTTACTTCAGACCAGCATTTTGGGCACAAGCTGATTATTGATTTTGAGTCCCGCCCCTTCAGCAGTGTCGAAGAAATGGATCAGGTCATGATCCGGAAGTGGAATGCTGTTGTCGGTGCGGAAGATACAGTATTTCATTTAGGGGATTTCTCTTTCTTGAACCTGGAACGCACGCGGGATATCGTCTCTGCCCTGAATGGTTATAAAATTCTGATTCTTGGCAACCACGACCGCAGCCGTGGCCGGAGCTGGTGGCTGAAAGCCGGGTTTAATGAGGTGAGTGAATACCCTATCGTGTATAAGGATTTCTTTTTTCTCTCACATGAACCGATGTACATGAACAAGCATATGCCTTACGTGAATGTGCATGGGCATATTCATGGCCAGAAATATGAGGGGAACAATCATTTTAACATTTGCGTAGAACACTGGGACTATACACCTTTGTCTTTTTCTCAAATCACAGATAGAGTTGTAGTAAAAGAGGAAGGCTGACGAATTTTTGTTCAAAAGCAGCTTGCATATTTATGCAAAAGTTGAAATTCCCTTTCGTTTGACCCCAGGCTATTGATTATCGCATGGAAAGCTAAGTATACTAAGAATAATAGAATCACCGGAAAATAGAGGAAGCACCCTTTTTCTTGAATCTAATCCGCCTGCATATGGGCGTATTTCAGGGGAAGAGGTGTTTTTTGTTATGTATGGAAAAATGCACAGCGCATGCCTGAACGGCATCGAAGGTGTAATGATCGGTGTTGAAATTGATCTGGCGAACGGTCTGCCGCAGACGAGTATTATCGGATTGCCGGATTCAGCCATTAGGGAAGCCGTAGAAAGAGTACGCGCCGCCGTCAAAAATTGCGGCTACCGTTACCCTCAGCAGCGGGTCACAATCAATCTGGCTCCGGCTGACCTCCGCAAAGAGGGGTCCGCCTTTGATCTGGCCATAGCGCTCGGCATCCTGACCACAAGCGGCCAGCTGGTTATGCCCGGAGCGGAAAATTTGCTGCTCATCGGTGAGCTGGCGCTGGATGGCAGTCTGCGGCCGGTTACCGGGGTGCTGCCTATGGTCGAAGCCGCCAGGCGTGCCGGCCTTACGGCTGTGCTTGTGCCTGCAGGCAATGCTGCTGAAGCGGCGCTGATCAGTGGAATGACGATCTATGCTGCAGAGCATTTGCGGCAGCTGCCGCAGCCACAGTCAGAGGGTGACCCTTTATATGCGCCCCGCAAAAGAAAACAGCATAAGCCGGAGCTGAAGCCGGAGGAAGCACCCGCTGCAGGTTTTGAATGCTTACCGGAAATATTAACAACGGCAAGTGCTGAGTCTTCCGCGATGCCTGCTCCCCCTGTAGGGTTAAGCGGGCTTCCTTTTCCGGTTACGGTCAGTTCAGGCCCAATTGTGCAGGAGCAGGCTTTGGTTAAGGTGCTAACCTTAGAACACTTGAAGTATACCGCTGAATATAAGCAGGCAGATCCAGTCAGCACCGGGGTAAACTTAATGGTGGAAGACTACAGTGATGTGCTTGGACAGAACCATGTGAAGCGGGCACTGATGATTGCGGCCGCCGGAATGCATAATATTGTCCTGATCGGTCCGCCCGGAACAGGCAAAACAATGCTGATCAAACGCCTGCCGGGCATCCTTCCGGAACTTGGCGACAGGGAGTCGCTGGAGGTGACCAAAATATTCAGCGCCGCCGGCAAGCTGAAGGATGCCCGCAGCGGACTCATGCGCTGCCGCCCTTTCCGGTCTCCGCATCATACGATTTCGGCGGCTGGCCTGATCGGGGGCGGAGGGGTTCCCAAGCCGGGTGAGGTCAGCCTGGCGCATCGCGGTGTCCTCTTTTTGGATGAGCTGCCTGAGTTCTCCCGCAATGTGCTTGAAGTGCTGCGCCAGCCCCTGGAGGACGGGGTGGTCACGATCAGCCGCGCCCGGGCGTCGTTTACATTTCCCGCGCAGTTTTTACTCGCTTGTTCGATGAATCCATGCAGCTGCGGGTATTTGGGAAGCGGAGGAACACAGCTGAGATGCACCTGCAGTCCGGCGAAGATTGCACAATACCGCAGCAAAATCTCCGGTCCGCTGCTCGACCGGATAGATATGCAGGTGGATGTTCCCCGTCCTACGGACTGGGAGGGGCAGGGGCCTTCATTGTCTTCGGCAGAGATGCGCGCTGAAGTGCTTAAAGTGCAAGCTATTCAGGCGGAACGCTATAAAAGTCTTCCGATCGCTTGGAACAGCGAGCTTTCAGGAGCGGCTTTGCGCCATTATGCCAGGCTGCATAAAGATGGCAGAGAGCTGCTCAATGATATCCTGGAAAATCTCGGTTTAAGCATGCGTGCACATGACCGGATCATTAAGCTGGCCCGCACGATTGCCGATCTTGAAGGTGCTGTTGATATTTCCTCGGCGCATCTTGCCGAGGCTGTCCAATACCGTAATCTGGACCGGCAAGTCGTGATGGAGGAGTGAATATGCGGAACCGGCATATTGTATCCGGCCAAACAAGCCGCCCGTCAAAGCCGGGCGGCTTGCGTTATGTTAACGAGATGTGCAGCAAGCTACCTTACAGCACATTCAACTCGACCACAATATTTCCGCGGGTTGCACGGGAGTAAGGACATGCCCCGTGGGCAGCTTCCACCAAGCGGGCTGCGGTTTCCTTGTCAACGCCTTTGACCAGGACATCAAGCTTCACGGCGATGCCGAATCCGCCATCCTCAACTTTACCGAAGCTTACAGTAGCCGTTACTTCACTGCCTTCAATTTTTACTTTACCCATGCGGGCGACCATATTCAGCGCACTGTCGAAGCAAGCGGAATAACCGGCTGCAAACAGCTGCTCAGGGTTGGTGCCTTCTCCGCCAGCGCCGCCCATTTCCCGTGGGGTACTGATGGTAAGGTTCAATTGCGGGCTCTCGGATTCGATGTAGCCGCTTCTTCCGCCTACTGCTTTTACTGTGGTTTCGTACATTTTCTGTTGAATAGTCATCATTATGATTCGCTCCCGTTCATTCGTTAATGTATTGTACACAATTTAATTTAACACAAATAAAATAATAGTCAATATATTTTTCGCTATTAACATGATATTATACAGGAATTGTGATAAAATAATGTTATAAAGGCAGGTGAATATGATATGCAAGAGACAAATACGACCCCTGAACTGCTGCTTGAAAATCAATTGTGCTTTACGATTTATGCCTGTTCCCGTGAATTTACGAAGCTGTACCAGCCTCATCTGGACAAGATTGGCCTTACGTATTCCCAATACCTTGTAATGCTTGTGCTTTGGGAAAGAAACCAGTGTACGGTTAAAGAACTGGGTGAGGCGCTTTTTTTAGACTCGGGTACATTAACACCACTGCTGAAAAGACTGCAGGCCGCCGGTCTGATTCTCCGCGAACGGTCGCTTCAGGACGAGCGGAAGGTGTTGATCTCACTGACCGAACAGGGAAGGGCGCTGAAGAGTGAAGCGGCGTGTATCCCGGGCAAAATGGCGGAAGGAACTATGCTCTCGGCAGATGAATTTGTTGGTCTGCTGGGCCAATTCAAGGACCTGCTTGCCCGTGTTCATGAAGCCAATGCCCACACTGCGAAATAGCTTGTTTGAGTAAAGTCAATGCAATCGTTCGCATTTCGGCATGAAATCAAGCGAAAATGTATGTATAAATCGTGAAAGTTTTTAAGGAAAGCGTTTTTAAAACATGTTACAATATTCTGGGTTTCATATTATGGCTCTGGGCAGAAATCGGTTCACTCCGCTATTTCGTCCCCGGATGCCATGGACAGAAACCTGTGCCGTTGTCAGGATCATGCGGCATGGGTATTCTGTATGGACCGGGATATTGCTCGTTTTACCGGTCTGGACCCGGCTTTGGACAATCAAAACGGAAAGCGGATTGGCAGCAGGCTGCCTGCATCGCCACCGCAATACTTTAGGAGGCTTCCGGTATGAATATCCACGAGTATCAGGGAAAAGAAGTACTTAAGAAGTACGGCGTCGCCGTACCGAACGGAAAAGTAGCTTATACAGTGGAGGAAGCGGTGGAAGCCGCAGCATCGCTGGGGACCCCGGTGGTAGTGGTAAAAGCGCAGATTCATGCTGGCGGGCGCGGTAAGGCCGGAGGCGTGAAGGTCGCCAAATCAAGCGAAGAGGTCCGGGCGTATGCTGAGGAGATTCTCGGAAAGACGCTGATTACCCATCAGACCGGTCCGGAAGGGAAAGTTGTGAAACGGCTTCTCATTGAAGAAGGCTGCCAGATTGTTAAGGAATACTACATCGGACTTGTTGTCGACCGTGGCTCCGGGCGTGTGGTGATGATGGCTTCGGAGGAAGGCGGAACGGAGATTGAAGAGGTAGCGGCAACGCATCCGGAGAAGATTTTCAAGGAAATTATTGATCCTGCAGTAGGACTGCAGACCTTTCAAGCCCGTAAACTGGCGTACAGCATTGCGATCCCCACGGAGCTGGTGAATAAAGCAGTAAAGTTCATGCAAGCGCTCTATTTAGCTTTTGTGGATAAGGATTGCTCCATTGCCGAAATTAACCCGCTGGTTGTGACCGGGGATGGAAACGTTATGGCATTGGATGCCAAGCTGAATTTCGATTCCAATGCACTGTTCCGGCATAAGGATATTCTGGAGCTGCGCGATCTCGATGAAGAGGATGTAAAAGAGATTGAAGCATCCAAATTCGATCTCAGCTACATCGCCCTTGACGGGAACATCGGCTGCATGGTGAACGGTGCCGGTCTGGCCATGGCTACAATGGATATCATCAAATATTACGGCGGCGAGCCGGCCAACTTCCTGGATGTAGGGGGCGGTGCCACGACTGAGAAAGTTACCGAGGCTTTCAAAATTATTTTGTCCGATGACAAGGTAAATGGTATATTCGTCAATATTTTCGGCGGGATCATGCGCTGTGATGTCATTGCGAGCGGTGTCGTGGAAGCTGCCAGACAGCTTGGTCTGACCAAACCGCTGGTTGTACGTCTTGAGGGCACCAATGTTGCGCTGGGCAAAGAGATTCTTGCCGGTTCGGGGCTGAATATTGTTGCTGCGGACTCAATGGCGGACGGGGCCCGTAAGATTGTCGCTCTTGTGTAACCACCAAATTAAGTAGGGATGTGACTAAAGCATGAGCATTCTTGTAGATAAAAATACGAAGGTAATCACGCAAGGGATCACGGGCTCTACCGGCTTGTTCCATACCAAAGGAGCTTTGGATTACGGGACGCAGATGGTAGGCGGGGTTACTCCCGGCAAAGGCGGAACTACTGTAAACATTACTTTGGAGAATGGCAGCGAGGTCAGTCTGCCTGTATTTGATACTGTGGTGGCGGCCAAAGCGGCTACGGGTGCGACAGCAAGCGTAATTTATGTCCCGCCGGCTTTTGCCGCAGACTCCATCATGGAGGCAGTGGATGCCGGTCTTGAACTGGTGATTTGTATCACTGAAGGAATCCCCGTATTGGATATGGTGAAGGTCTCCCGCTTTATGGAAGGGCGTTCTACCGTGCTGATCGGGCCTAACTGTCCTGGGGTTATCACACCCGGCGAGTGCAAAATAGGCATCATGCCGGGGTATATTCATATGCCTGGTTATGTGGGCGTCGTATCCCGCAGCGGAACGCTGACCTATGAGGCGGTTCATCAGCTCACTGAGCGCGGAATCGGGCAGTCTTCAGCGGTCGGTATCGGCGGTGACCCGGTAAAAGGCTCGGAGTTTATCGATATTCTGAAGCTGTTTAATGAAGATCCGGGAACCAAAGCCGTGATCATGATCGGGGAAATTGGCGGTACTGCGGAAGAAGAAGCGGCTGAATGGATCAAGGAAAATATGACCAAGCCGGTTGTCGGCTTTATTGGCGGAGTAACCGCACCTCCGGGCAAGCGGATGGGTCATGCCGGGGCCATCATATCCGGAGGAAAAGGGACAGCGAGTGAGAAGATCGCGGTGCTGGAATCCTGCGGAATCAAAGTGGCGCCTACTCCTGCCGAAATGGGCACAACCCTTGTCAAGGTGCTGGAAGAACGCGGAATTCTGAACGCTTTTACGACTCATTGAACATTCACAATACAATTGCGTCCAAATTAGGTATAATCAGCTTATAAGGTAAGCAACCTTTTGTCCTCTTTATGGGGATAATAGGTTGCTTTTTTGGCGTTCAGCCATTTTTTTAGAAGGGAGAGAGTACATATGGAAACACGCGAACTGCTGATCGGATTCAATGAAGTAGAGGGAATCGGCTGGAAAACGATCGACAGAATATGCCGGGAGGGACTTTTGACGGAAAATGCATTTTTCTGTAGTTCTGAGGATTGGGGGAGATTGGGAATAAATGCGAAAATTGCTCATTGGCTGGCTGCTGGTTTTAATCCGGAGTGGATTTATACACGCTGCAATTTAATGAAGGAAAGCGGTGTAGCAGTGGTAACTTTGCTCGATGAAGATTATCCTGAATTATTAAAAGAATCACTAGAGCCCCCGTGGGTATTGTATTACAGGGGCCGTCTGGAGCTGGCGAGCCGCCCTGCGGTCGCGATGGTTGGGACCCGGATGCCGACAGCCTATGGACGCAAGGCAGGGGAAATGCTGGCCATGGAATTGAGTGCGGCGGGTCTCACAGTCGTGAGCGGCCTGGCCAGAGGAATTGACAGTGTCTGCCATGAAGCTGCTCTCAAAAATGCCGGCGGGACCATTGCCGTTGTTGCGACAGGTCTCGACAGGGTATACCCGCCTGAGAACAGGGCGCTGGAGCAGCAGATTTCACGTCAAGGGCTGGTAATCAGCGAGTATCCTCTGGGCACCAAAAGCCATCCGGGGCTGTTCCCCCGGCGCAACCGGATCATCGCCGGCCTCACCCTGGGCACGCTTGTGGTTGAGGCGGATACACGGAGCGGGTCTCTGATCACCGCCGATGCTGCATTAGAGGCAGGAAGGGATGTGTTCGCCATACCGGGACCGATTACTTCACCCAAAAGCCGGGGAGCGCTTGATCTGATAAAACAAGGAGCAAAGCTCGTAACCGGAGCTGCGGATATTATTGAAGAATACCGGTCATACCTGCCTGCGAAGGCTGCAAATCAAGGTGGAAATACCTCTGAAGCCACCCGGGAAGAGGACGGGTTTAGGGAAAAGAAATTGACAAGTGAGGAGTCTCACCTATACCATATACTGCATCAAGGCCCTTTTACACTGGATGAGCTGCTGCTCAGGACGGGATGGGATTTTGGACATTTGCATTCAGTTCTGTTATCTTTAATCATAAAAAAAGCGGTATCACAATTACCAGGGGCAATTTATAAGGTAATTTAATATAGAAGGATCACTTTTAGGAGGAACAACCTATGGCGGATGCGCTGGTTATTGTCGAATCGCCGGCAAAAGCGAAGACAATTGGCAAATATTTAGGCAGTAAATATATCGTAAAGGCTTCAATGGGACATATCAGAGATTTGCCGAAAAGTCAGATCGGGGTAGAAGTAGAGAATGATTTCAGTCCCAAGTATATTACGATCCGCGGCAAGGGCTCTATTCTGAAAGAGCTCAAAGATGCCAGCAAAAAAGTGAAAAAAGTCTATCTGGCGGCTGACCCGGACCGCGAAGGTGAAGCGATTGCCTGGCATCTGGCACATGCGCTGGATCTGGACAACTCAGAGGAATGCCGGGTCGTTTTTAATGAGATCACGAAGCAGGCAGTGAAGGATGCCTTCAAGACCCCGCGGAAAATTAATATGGATCTGGTGAACGCGCAGCAGGCCCGCCGGATACTGGATCGTCTGGTCGGCTACAAGATCAGTCCGCTATTATGGAAGAAAGTCAAAAAAGGTTTGTCAGCCGGCCGTGTGCAGTCTGTTGCCGTGAAGATTATTATGGACCGCGAGAATGAAATTTCGGCTTTTGTTCCAACGGAATATTGGAGCATTACTGCAAAGCTAGGCATCCGGGATGCACTGTTCGAAGCCAAGTTCCACAAGCTCAATGGGGAGAAGAAAGAGCTCGGAAACGAAAATGATGTAAAAGAAGTGCTGGATGCCATTAAAGATGCTGCGTTCAAGGTGAGTGAAGTCAAAGAGAAGGAGAGGCAGCGCCATCCTTCGGCTCCCTTCACAACCAGCTCCCTGCAGCAGGAGGCAGCACGCAAGCTGGGCTTCCGTGCCGCCAAAACCATGTCTGTCGCACAGCAGCTCTATGAGGGCGTTGAACTGGGCAAAGAGGGAACCGTGGGTTTGATCACTTATATGCGTACTGACTCCACCCGGCTGTCCGCGACTGCGCAGGAAGAAGCCAAGGAACTGATTCTGGCGAAATACGGTGAGAAGTTTGTGCCCGAGTCGCCCCGCCAGTATTCCAAGAAGGCCGCCGGAGCCCAGGATGCGCATGAAGCCATCCGTCCTACCTCCGCACTTCGTGAACCTGAGATGGTCAAAGAATTCATGAGCCGTGACCAATTCCGGCTGTATAAGCTGATCTGGGAACGGTTCGTATCCAGCCAGATGTCTTCAGCAGTTCTTGATACACTCTCGGTAGATATCACTGCGGGCACAGCTGTCTTCAGAGCCGTGGGCTCCAAGGTCTCTTTTCCGGGTTTTATGAAGGTTTATGTTGAAGGCAATGATGACGGTACAACGGATGAAGAAAAGTTCCTGCCGCCGCTCCAGGCGGGCGATGACCTGAAGAAGCAGGAAATTGAGCCGAAGCAGCATTTCACGCAGCCGCCTCCGCGCTATACTGAGGCACGTCTGGTGAAGACGCTGGAAGAGCTCGGCATAGGCCGTCCAAGTACGTATGCCCCGACACTCGAAACCATCCAGAAACGCGGGTATGTGGCCATTGAAGAAAAGAAATTTATGCCGACCGAGCTTGGAGAGCTGATCATTGAGCAGATGGAGCAGTTTTTCCCGGAGATTCTGGATGTGGAATTTACAGCGCATATGGAAGATGATCTGGACCATGTGGAGGATGGCGAAGAAGATTGGGTGAAAGTTTTAGCTGAATTTTACACGTCCTTTGAGAAGCGGCTGGTCTTTGCTGAAGAAGAAATGAAAGAAATCGAAATTGAAGATGAAGTTTCGGATGAAATGTGCGAAAAATGCGGCAAGCCTATGGTATATAAGCTGGGACGGTTCGGTAAATTCCTGGCATGCTCCGGATTTCCCGATTGCCGGAATACCAAGCCGATTGTCAAGGATATTGGCGTGAGCTGCCCGAAATGCCATGAAGGCAAGGTTGTGGAGCGCCGCAGCAAGAAAGGCCGTGTTTTTTACGGATGTGACCAGTATCCCGGCTGTGATTTTGTATCATGGGACAGACCATCCGTCAAACCATGTCCGGTCTGCGGCTCCTGGATGATAGAGAAGCGCAGCAAGCAGGGAACGAAGCTGCAGTGCACCTCTTGCGATCACACGGAGGCAGTGCTTGAGGGCGAAGAACTGGCAGAATAAATGTCTCTACAGGAGGAAAGGAAATTGACTGATACAGCTAAGGTTACAGTAATAGGAGCCGGGCTTGCAGGCAGTGAAGCGGCCTGGCAGATTGCTTCGCGCGGAGTCCCGGTAAGACTCTATGAAATGAGACCCGTCGTGAAGACACCAGCGCACCATACCAATCAATTTGCCGAGCTGGTGTGCAGTAATTCGCTGCGCGCCAACGGACTGGGTAATGCGGTGGGAGTGCTGAAGGAAGAGATGCGGCGTTTGAATTCGCTGGTGCTCGGTGCGGCTGACCGCCATGCGGTTCCCGCAGGTGGTGCGCTTGCCGTGGACCGTGACGGGTTTTCCGGTGAAATTACCTCTACCCTGCATAATCATCCCCTGGTGGAAGTCATAAATGAAGAACTCACGCATATACCGGAGGAAGGGATTGTTGTCATTGCCACCGGTCCGCTGACATCCCCTTCGTTATCGGCTGAGATCAAGGGCCTGCTTGGTGAGGAGTATTTTTACTTCTATGATGCTGCCGCTCCTATCGTGGAGAAAGACAGCATTGACATGAACAAAGTCTATCTGGCCTCCCGTTATGACAAGGGTGAAGCAGCTTACCTGAACTGTCCGATGACGGAAGAGGAGTTTGACCGTTTTTATGATGCACTGATCTCAGCCGAGACGGCTGCACTCAAAGATTTTGAGAAAGAGATTTATTTTGAGGGCTGCATGCCCATTGAAATCATGATGAAGCGCGGCAAGCAGACCGCTTTGTTCGGACCGATGAAGCCGGTGGGGCTGATGAATCCCCATACCGGCAAGCTGCCTTACGCGGTTGTGCAGCTGCGGCAGGATAATGCTGCGGGAACCCTGTATAATCTGGTTGGCTTTCAGACACATCTGAAATGGGGCGAGCAGAAACGGGTATTTTCACTGATTCCCGGCCTGGAGAATGCCGAATATGTCCGCTATGGGGTAATGCACCGCAATACATTTATTAATTCTCCGAAGCTTCTGCATCCCACCTATCAAATGAAGGGCCGGGAAAGACTGTTTTTTGCCGGTCAGATGACCGGGGTTGAAGGTTACGTCGAGTCCGCAGCGTCCGGGCTGATTGCGGGCATGAACGCCGCGAGAGCAGCGCTTGGAGAGGAAGGGCTTATCTTCCCGCAGGATACGGTGCTGGGCAGCATGCCTGCTTACATCACGTCTGCTGACCCGGAACATTTCCAGCCGATGAATGCCAATTTTGGCCTGCTGCCGAAGCCGGAGCAAAGAATCCGCAGTAAAAAAGAAAAAAATGAGCTGCTTGCTCATCGTGCCCTGGACAGCCTTGCCGGTTTTGCAGCACGTACCGGCCTTGCCTATAAGGAACCCGAGAATGCTGGACAGACGACAGTATAGGCTGGTTCTGGTGCAAACCGCTACAATGGTGCGTAACCCTTGCAGAAGTGAATGTATGCTTCCAAACTGAGTTTTGTACGTAGATAATTCAAGGCAGCAGCGCCCGCAAAACTTAAGGGTTTGCTTTCCACTAAAGTTTTGTAAGAGGATATTTTAAGGAGTTGCGCTGCAACACTTTTAGGAGGTTGCGTAAATGATGTTACCTAGCTTTCATGCGACTACGATTTGTGCGGTGAGACATAATGGCCAGGCGGCAATAGCCGGGGATGGCCAGGTGACATTCGGTGAGAGTGTCATCATGAAGACGACAGCAAGAAAAGTCCGCCGGCTGTACAGGGGACAGGTTATTGCCGGTTTTGCGGGATCAGTAGCTGACGCGATTACGTTGTTTGAGAAGTTTGAGGGCAAGCTGGAAGAGCATCATGGCAACCTGCAGCGTGCAGCCGTTGAGCTGGCCAAGGATTGGCGCCAGGACCGCATTCTGCGCAAGCTGGAAGCCTTGATGATTGTGATGGATAAAGAGGGCATGCTGCTGATTTCCGGCAATGGGGAGATTATTGAACCGGACGATGATGTGCTTGCCATCGGTTCCGGCGGTAATTTTGCGCTTGCCTCAGGACGGGCGCTGAAACGCCACGCGTCTAATCTGAGCGCGCCCGAGATCGCCAAAGAAGCGCTGCAGATTGCCTCCGAAATATGCGTGTATACCAATTCCAATATTATCGTTGAACAACTATAGGCACGGTGCCCAAGAAAGAGGGAGGAAGTCACAATGGTCAATCAATCGCTTACACCCCGGCAAATCGTAGCAGAGCTTGACAAGTATATTGTAGGACAGAAGCAGGCTAAGAAATCGGTTGCTGTCGCACTCCGCAACCGGTACCGCCGCAGTCTGCTGTCTGAGGAGCTGCGGGATGAGGTTGTTCCGAAGAATATTCTGATGATCGGGCCGACCGGTGTCGGCAAAACCGAGATCGCCCGTCGTCTGGCCAAGCTGGTAAATGCTCCGTTCATTAAGGTGGAGGCGACCAAGTTTACTGAGGTTGGCTATGTGGGCCGGGATGTGGAGTCTATGGTCCGCGATCTGGTTGAAACCTCCATTCGTATGGTGAAGCTGGAACGGACCGAAAAGGTAAAAGACCGCGCAGAAGAACTGGCGAATGAACGTATCGTCTCTATTTTGGTGCCTGGGGGATCGAAAAATAAGTCGCAGCGGAATCCTTTTGAAATGATCTTCGGCGGGAACAATAACGCAGCTGAGGATGCCAAAGATGATGCCGAAGATGGAAGCCTCAGCGAGCGCCGCCGCGGAGTCAAGTTCAAGCTGCTGGCTGGCCAGCTGGAGGATGACATCATCGAGGTCGACGTAGAAGACACTGCGCCTACTATGCTGGATATGTTCGCAGGCCAAGGCAATGACCAGATGGGGATGAACATGCAGGAGATGTTCGGCAGCCTGCTGCCCAAACGGACCAAGAAGCGCAAGCTTCCGATCAGGGAAGCCCGGAAAGTGCTGATTCAGGATGAAGCGGCGAAGCTGATCGATATGGATGATGTCATTCAGGAGTCGGTGGCTCGTGCGGAGCAGTCCGGGATTATTTTTATCGATGAGATTGACAAAGTAGCCAGTCAAGGCAAGGGCTCCGGACCGGATGTATCGCGGGAAGGGGTACAGCGTGATATTCTGCCTATTGTCGAAGGCTCTACGGTAATGACCAAATACGGCCCTGTGAAGACGGACTACGTGCTGTTTATGGCCGCAGGGGCGTTTCATGTGGCAAAGCCCTCTGATCTGATCCCTGAGCTCCAAGGCCGGTTTCCGATCCGCGTAGAATTGAGCAGCCTCACGCTTGAGGATTTCGTGTCTATTCTGACTGAACCGGAAAACGCGCTAACGAAGCAATATGTCAATTTGCTGCAAACCGAAAATATTGAAGTTCAGTTCCAAAAAGAAGCGATTTACGAAATTGCCCGGATTGCAGCCTCAGTGAACCAAAATATGGAGAACATCGGTGCGCGAAGACTGCATACTATTCTGGAGAAACTGCTGGAAGACCTATCTTTCGAAGCACCGGAGCTGACTTTAGAGACGATGGTCATCACTCCGGAGTATGTGCGTGAAAAATTGGCAGGAATCGCACAGGACCGCGATTTAAGTCAATATATTCTCTGATGCGACAAGTTTCAAAATAATTAAAATTTAGGCATTAGGAATTAGGCCTTTACAAAAAATCCCCCATTTCGGGGAATTTCGTGCTATAAAATGTTATTTTTCCGAAGAATTTGGGCTAAAAATGTCAAATAATTGAAAAAACATGCTTTAAGCCCTCTCTTTTCAGAAAAGATAGGGCTTATTTCTTATTGTAATAATATACAAATTCTAAGAGAATCAATGTATGTGAGATTGACATTTATTTCGTCCATCGACATCTTTCGACCTATATTCGGTAAGTTAGGAAGAATTTTATCCTTTTTTGTCGAATCAAGCAGGAATTCTTAAGAAGTTTGTGGAATTCATTTCAGAACAAAAGCTTTGGAAGGGGGATTTCCATTGGGTTTATTGAACAGCGTCAGTTTTCAAAGATTGCAGGGAGGCCTTGATGCCGCCACCAAACGACAAAGTGTGCTGGCAAATAACGTAGCCAACGCCGACACTCCGAATTTCAAACGCTCTGATGTTAATTTTGAGAGCTATTTACAGCAGCAGGAGAACGGTCTTAAGTCCACACTGAATGCAAAGGTGACAGATTCCCGGCACTTCCAATTCGGGACAGGTACTATTGTACCAACAGCAACAGTCAGTACCGATGAAACAACTTCTATGAACAATAACGACAATAATGTGGATATGGACCGGGAGCAGGCGTTAAGCGCAGAGAACCAGCTCAGGTACAATTCATATGTGGCGCAGTTGAACAGCCAGATCACAATGATGCGAACAGTAGTTGAAGGGAGGTAGCAAACAATGAATTTTGGCAGCAGTTTTGGAATCAGTGCTTCAGCATTAACCGCCCAGCGGCTGAGAATGGACGTGATTTCCTCCAATATTGCCAATGCAGAGACAACAAGAGCTTCAGTGGTTGATGGCAAGGCAGTACCTTACCGGCGGAAATTGGTTGTACTGGAAACAAACCAGAACGACAGCTTCTCCAACATCTTGAATTCCAAGATGAACAGCGATGGCAGCCAGGGTGTGAAGGTACAGTCGATCATCGAGGATTCTTCTCCTCTGAAGCCTGTATACAACCCAAGCCATCCGGATGCAGATGCTGATGGTTATGTATATATGCCAAATGTGGATATAACCAAAGAAATGGTGGACATGCTGTCTGCGTCCCGATCTTATGATGCCAATGTCACGATGCTTAATGCATCGAAGGGTATGGTAACCAAAGCGCTCGAAATCGGGCGGTAAAATTTAGAACATGCCGGGAGGGAAAGTGTTGATACAGAATTTAAGCATTGGAGCTCAGGCTATCAAGCCGCTCGCCATGAAAACATCAGCCGCTGAGTCATTACCATCAGAAGGTTCGGGACAGAACTTTGGCGCTTATTTACAGAATGCTTTGGAACAGGTAGCAAATCAAGAACAGCAGGCAAAAGATATGAGTAACAAGTTCATCCTGGGTGAGGTCAATATTGATCAAGCTATGATTTCTTCCCAACAGGCATTGCTGAGTTTGCAGTTGACTACACAAGTCCGGAACAAAGTAATTGAAGCCTATCAGGAAATTATGAGAACTCAAATCTAAATAATCCTAGTTAAGTTTCGGATGGGGTGACACTGTGAATGAAAGATTTGCCCAGTACCGGGAAAGGGTAACCCAGTATTGGAACAGATTCAGCGGTAAACAGAAAATACTATTTTTCTCTACCCTGTTTATCATCATAATCATAATCGTGGTCTTAACGATGCAATTGTCAAAAACGGAATACGAAGTGGCTTTTCAGGATTTGGATAGTACTGATTCAGCCGGTGTAATGAAATACCTGGATTCTGCCGGAGTTTCTTACCGCTTGAGTCCGGATGGCAAAAGCATCTCCGTGCCAAGTACGGATGCGGCCCGTGTCAAAGTGGATATTGGCTCGCAGGGAATCGTACAAGGCGGTTCCATCGGTTATAAGGTTTTCGATGAGTCATCGTCGATGATCGGCACTACAGACAGCGAATTCAATGTTAAATATAACAATGCATTGAACGGTGAAGTAGAGCAGCTTATGAGACGGATGCAGGGGATCAAGGATGCCAAGGTCCTGATCAACCTGCCAAAGGAAACCGTATTTGCCTCACAAGAGAACCAGGAGCAGGCTTCTGCTTCGGTCGTGCTTAGCTTCGATCCTGGCTTTAGACCTACACAAGACAATATTGACGGTTATTTCAACCTAGTGAAGACCGCAGTTCCGAATCTGCCGATCGACAACATTACGATTGCCAACAATGAAATCGAATTAATGCCGACGGCCAAGGGCGGGCAGGCGGGAGTTTCCAGCCAGGTTGAAGAAAACTTTGCCCTCAAAAAGAAATTTGAGGAAGAAGTTAAAAAGAATGTGAAACAATTCCTTAGTACGCTCACAGGTCCAGATAAAGTAGATGTTCTGGTCTTCTCACAGTTGAATTTTGACAAGGAGAATCGCCAGGAGAAACTAGTCACACCGGTAGATGCGGAAAATATGAAAGGGATTGAGATCAGCTCGCAGATTATCAGCAATACCTATTCTGGTCAGGGAAACACTACCGGAGGAGTAGCAGGTACAGGCTCGCAAGATGTTGCGGGTTATCCATCGGATACGGGCTCGGGAACTTCTTCATCTGAGGAGTCTTCGGAGACAAGAAACTTTGAAGTGAACCATATCACTAAAGATATTATTGCAAGTCCTTACTCTGTTAAAGATTTAACCATAAATGTTGCGGTTGAACCACCTACCGGACAAAATACTTTGGATGATACTACATCAGCAGCAATTCAGAATATTTTGGTGAATATCGTACGTGCTTCTCTGGCGGATTCAGGTGTCTCTTATACAGACGCGGACTTAGCCAAAAAAGTTTCGGTATACTCCCAACAATTTGGAAGCACGGATGCCAATACGGCTTCAGGCGGGCTTGCAACGTGGATGATCTGGGCAATTGCTGCAGCTGCTTTGCTGGTTGGCGCAGGGGTCGGATATATGATCTACCGCAACCGCAAGAAGCAGGAAGAAGAGGTGGAAGAAGATATTCCGCTTCAGGTTCCTACAGAATTCCCGTCCATTAATATGGATAGCATGACGAACGAAAGTCAGGTTCGCAAGCAACTGGAAAGTCTGGCCAAGAAGAAGCCGGATGAATTCGTAAATCTGCTGCGTACTTGGCTAGCAGATGAACAGAGGTGAACTAATGGCAAAAGCGACTCAGCAGGCGCTTAGCGGCCGTCAAAAAGCGGCTATCCTGCTAATCACACTAGGGCCCGAGGTATCGGCGCAAATATTCAAACATCTGAGGGACGAGGAAATTGAACAGCTGACTCTGGAAATTGCCAATGTCCGTAAGGTAGATAGTGCGGAAAAAGAGTCCATTATGGCTGAATTTCACCAAATTTGCCTCGCGCAGGAATACATCTCACAAGGCGGTATCAATTACGCCAAGGAAATTCTGGAGAAAGCGCTTGGTTCAAGCAAGGCGATGGAAGTCATCAACCGCCTGACGGCAACGCTGCAGGTACGGCCATTCGATTTTGCCCGGAAGGCTGATCCTAATCAGATTTTGAACTTTATCCAGAATGAAAATGTACAGACTATAGCGCTGGTCTTGTCTTATCTGCAATTTGAACAGGCGGCCTCCATCCTGTCCTCGCTTCCACAGGAGAAACAGGCTGAAGTAGCCAGAAGAATTGCGATTATGGACAGCACCTCACCGGAAGTCGTTACTCAGATTGAGCGGGTGCTGGAGCAGAAGCTCTCAGCTACTGTAACTCAGGATTACACGAATGCCGGCGGTATTGAATCGATTGTGCAGATTCTGAACGGTGTTGACCGTGGTACGGAGCGCACGATTCTGGATTCCCTGGAAATTCAGGATCCGGAGCTTGCCGAAGAAATCAAAAAGCGGATGTTCGTCTTCGAGGATATCGTCAACGTGGACAACCGTTCGATCCAGCGGATTATCCGCGATATCGAAAATGCCGATTTGCAGCTGGCGCTCAAGGTGGCCAGCGAGGAAGTGCGGGACGTTATTTTCCGCAACATGTCGAAGCGGATGGCCGAAACCTTCCGCGAAGAAATGGAATATATGGGTCCGGTACGGCTGCGTGATGTCGAGGAAGCTCAGACACGCATCGTAGGAACGATCCGCAGACTTGAAGAATCAGGTGAAATAATCATCGCCCGTGGCGGAGGAGATGACATCATTGTCTAGGCTGATCAAACATTCACAGTATGTTCCGGTTGATGTTCTCAAACGGCTGGAACAAGCCAGGCAGTATGCAGGCCTGACTGAGGAGTCGATTGCTTCGGATGAGGCGGCAGGCGAGGTGCATATTCAGGATTCTGCCAGAGAAGAGGCGGAACAGGCCCGCAAGCAAATGCTGAAGGATGCACAGGAGTTTGCCGAAGGACAGGTCCGAGACGCGGCACAGGAAGCTGAGAATATTGTAGAATCGGCACGGACAGAGGCTGAAGAGTGGTGGCGGCAGCGCAGGGAACAGGATGAGCATCTTGTCGAGGCCGTCAAATCGGAAGCCTATCAACAGGGATACCAAGAGGGACAGGCACAGGCTGAACTGGAAATGTCGCGGAAAATGGCCGAGATGATGGAGGAAGCAAGACAGGTTCTCCAGGAGGCTTATCGGGCCAAAGAGGTTATTATTCAAGAGGCTGAGCCTTTTCTGGTAGAGCTTAGCTGCAGTATTGCCGAGAAGATTGTGGACAAGCAGCTGACCGTGGAGCCGCAATTTGCCATGGATCTGATCCGCAAGAATCTTGCCCGCAAACGCGAGCAGGGACTGATTTCATTATGTGTGTCCCCGGCACAGTTCTCCTTTGTCAATGCCGCCAGGGAAGAACTGGCAATGGCAGTGGATTCTCAGGCGGAGCTGCAAATTCTGCCTGACTCAACTGTAAAGGATCACGGATGCGTCATCCGTTCTTCTTTTGGAAGTATTGATGCGCGAATTGATACACAGCTCGCTGAAATCAAAAAAGAGCTGATCCGGATCGCACTGGATACCGATGAGAACAGAAATGGGGAAGACGATGCTTGACAGCGGACGGTATAAGGAGCAGCTGCGGAATTTTGACCCGGTCAGAATCAATGGCAAAGTGACTCAGGTGATCGGGCTGATGGTGGAGTCGGAAGGACCGGATGCGAGTATCGGTGATGTATGCTATATCTATCCGGCCAAAGGCAACAAACCGCTGCAGGCTGAAGTTGTAGGCTTTCGTGACAACAAGGTGCTGTTGATGCCGTTAGGTGAACTGCAAGCCATAGGGCCGGGCTGTGATGTTGTGGGTACAGGCAAGCCTCTGAGTGTACAGGTGGGCTCGGAGCTGCTGGGCAAGGTTCTTGACGGGTTGGGACAGCCGCTTGACGGCTCGCTCATTCCGGCGCGCATGCCGCACAGTTCAACGTTCAACATTCCATCCAATCCGCTGAACCGCCCCAGGGTGCAGGAGCCGATCAGTATTGGGGTCAGAGCCATCGACGGATTGCTCACCATAGGCAAAGGCCAGCGTGTAGGCATCTTTGCCGGATCAGGGGTCGGCAAGAGCACATTGATGGGCATGATCGCCCGCAATACATCTGCAGATGTGAATGTGATTGCCTTAATTGGTGAACGGGGCAGAGAGGTGCTGGACTTCATTGAACGCGACCTCGGTCCGGAAGGATTGCAGCGGTCAGTCGTTGTAGTCGCCACCTCTGACCAGCCGGCGCTTATCCGCATTAAAGGCGCGCTCATTGCCACAACGATTGCCGAATATTTTCGCGACCGGGGCTTGAATGTCATGCTGATGATGGATTCAGTCACACGGTATGCCATGGCGCAGCGTGAGGTGGGACTGGCGGTTGGAGAACCGCCGGCAATGAGAGGGTACACTCCCTCGGTGTTTGCCAGCCTTCCGAAGCTGCTTGAGCGGGCCGGAACCGGACCTACGGGATCGATTACCGCTTTTTACACAGTGCTCGTGGATGGTGACGATATGAATGAGCCTATTGCTGACGCAGTGCGCGGAATCCTGGATGGACATATTGTACTGAACCGGAATATTGCCAATAAGGGACATTTTCCAGCCATTGATGTTCTCTCCAGCATCAGCCGCGTCATGAAGGATATTGCTCCCGAGGAACAGATTGCTGCGGCTGAGAACGTAAAGCGGCTCATGGCTGTATACAAGGATTCGGAAGATTTGATTAACATCGGTGCCTACCAAAGAGGCTCCAATGCCCAGATCGATGAGTCTATACATTACATTGACAGCATATGGAATTTCACCAAGCAGAAGGTAAACGAAAAGGTCACGCTGGCCGAGGTCCAAGAGTCTTTAATTTCCCAGTTCTCAAGGAGTTGATTGATCATGAGATTTCATTACACTTTTCAAAAAGTTGTGGACTTGAAAGCAAATGAAAAAACACAGGCAGAGTGGATG
Source organism: Paenibacillus riograndensis SBR5 (assembly GCF_000981585.1). Classification (NCBI taxonomy): domain Bacteria; kingdom Bacillati; phylum Bacillota; class Bacilli; order Caryophanales; family Paenibacillaceae; genus Paenibacillus; species Paenibacillus riograndensis. Next base: position 4,735,199 of record NZ_LN831776.1, on the reverse strand, counting down.
CTGTCAAGCGCCCTCGGAGAACTTCAAGCCCAGGAAAAAAGTCTTGAGGACTTGCTGGAGCAACGCCGCGGACTGATGCTGGCACTGCAGCATGCGGCTGAACAGAAAACGCCGATGTCCAAGCTGCGTGAGATGCAGGATTATGTCGATTATCTGGACCACTGCATTGCGCGCAAACACTCGGATATCAGCCGTGCGCATGTTGAAGTTCAGCACAAGCAGAATCACCTCAGCACGAAAGTGCTGGATGAGAAGGTGTGGCTGAAGGCTAAAGACAAAGCCCAGACCGCATTTCAGCAGAGTATGATTTTACGGGAACAAAACGAACTGGATGAGATGGCTACCGTCCGCTTCGCGATGAAATCCCTCTAACCCAGGAGGTTTCCGCTAGTGGCTAACAATGATATGGAATTTGAAACTGAAGGGTCAGCAAGTAAATTTGAAAAGTTTTTATTTTTGATGATACCGATCATCTTTACCCTTGTCCTGCTTGGGGTACTGTTAACTCTGTTTAATATGGATATCCGCAACAACGTTCTGGCCATTGCGAACAAGATTCCGGTTGTGGAGAAATGGGTGCCTGACCCCCCGCAATCTGCTGATGAAGCAACCGACCCGAAACAGCAGGCTGAAGAGCAGGCAGCAAGTTCTGATAAGACGATCAAGGAGCTTAAGTCTCAGCTGGCGGCACAAAGCGAGCAGCTTAAGAAGGCGAACGAAGATACCGCAGCCCAGGCCACGAAAGCTGAAGCACTGCAGAAGCAGATTGACGGTATGAAGGAAGAAGCCGCAGCTGCAGAAGCAGGTACAGAGGAGACAGATGATCCCTATGTGAAGCAGGTGAAAGATCTGGCCAAGCTGTATGCGGGGATGAAAGCCTCCAAAGCTGCGCCAATCATGGAGAATTTGACCACAGATGAAATGGTGCAAATCTTCAGTGTAATGAATAATGCCAGCAAAACAGCTATATTAGAAAAAATGGATCCCAAAAAAGCTGCGGATGTCTCCATTAAGCTAAAAGAAACTACAAATTCAACCGATATGGCTATTGCAGCCCTTCAATCCAGACTAAAGCAGGATACGGGAGCTTCAACAAAGACCACAGCAACAAATAACCTGGATAAAGAGAAGCTGAACCAGACATTCACTAGCATGCCGGCTGCCGATGCAGCAACACTGCTGGGTTCGATGTACAAGATCAGCCCGGACAAAGTGATCACGATTCTGAATACGGTTAGTGACACTGTGCGCTCTTCAATTCTGGGGGAGATGACCAAGAATGACAGTGCTCAGACAGCTAAGGTTGTAAACCGGCTGATGGGCGGTAAATAACACTGGAGAGGAGGTGAAAAAATGAGTTTAGTCGTTCAAACAATGAGTGGCGGGAATAAAGCTGCTGCCACAGGGACATCAACTGCTGCAGGCGCGGGTACAGCCGCTGGGACAGCATCAGCGGCACCTTTTGCCCAGACTCTTGTTCAGAGCATGGGCGCAGCGCAAGCCACAGAAACGGCAGCGCCGGCGGTACTGGGGAATTTGGCTTCACTATTGCAAGGTCTAATGAACGCTGTACAAGCAGCTGGTGAAGAAACAAGCACCGATGCTACAGCCAAAAGCGCCGAGCTGCTGCAGGGTCTTACGGAAGATGTGGAGAAGCTGGATGAAGACATTAGCAGTGAACCTGCACTGATGGCTGCACTTCAAGGATGGCTGCTCCAGGTATCTGCTCTATTATCAGGAAGCGCTCCTTCTGAGGGAAGCACCGAAGCAGGAAGTATCCCTGCTGAAACGCTATCTCCACTTGCACAGAATCCCGAGACGCTGCGCTTTGCCGTCCAGGACGAGCTTAACAGTCTGGTTAGCCTGGTTAAGCAAGCTGCCGCAGAGGGGAATGAACCAACAGCCTCGGCGGGAATTGCCCTGTTGAATAATTTTACAGCGATTCTGGCGGATACGGTGGTCCCTGACCATAAAGCTAAGGCAAAACCGGCTGTCAGCACTGACGCTGCACCAGTAGTTTTGAAGCCAGTGACCGAAACGGATTCCAAAGTGGAGGTAAAGGTGAAAGCTCCAGTCTCTACTGACATCCGCACCAGTCCCGCTACTGCAGCAGCAACTGAGAATACCACAGCGGTTCCAGCTGCAACAGTAACAGCAGATGATGAGGCAGATATGGTTGCTGCACCACTGGCTAAAGCGGCTCTAACAGCAGATGCTTCTAAGGATGGAGCGGAAACTGAAGTCTTGGCTGGAGCAAAACCGGCTGAAGAGAACCATGAAGTCATAACTGCGGGGCAGCTGTCGTTGAGAGGTGGAATTACTGCGCCGCTTAAAGCAGTGACACCACCGGTTCCTGTACATCAGTTTGCTAGTGAGATGACCTCGTTCATAACAGGCAAACTGGAGATTGTCAAAAAAGGCGGAGTGGCTGAGGCGACAATTACACTGTTCCCTGAGAATCTTGGGCAGGTGGATGTTAAAATCACGATGCAAAACGGCCATTTGGTTGCCCAGTTCTTAACTGAGCATGCCGGAGCCAAAGATATGCTGGAACAGCAGATGAGCCAGCTCAGATCAGCATTGCAGCATCAGGGTCTTCAAGTTGAAAAATTGGAGGTTACCCAAAATAATACACCACTGCAGTCCCAATATAATGGAAGCCAGCAGGGACGTGGAGCCGGTTCCGGCAGTCAGCAGCAGGAAAGACGTTCCAAAGAACGCACGGAGGAAATCGGTGATGCGGTGCTTGCCGCTGAACTGAATGGCGAATGGAAAGAATGGGTTGCAAGCACGCAGCAGGATAGCCATTCGCAAGGTGGAAGTTTTTCAGCCAAGGCATAACAAACGACAAGCGAGGTGAACAAAAATGGCATCAACTACTCCACCCGTCTCAACACCGGAACAGTGGAATTACACAACTCCGGACAGCACCAAGAAAACTACCGGAAACTCAACACTCGGCAAGGACCAGTTTCTGAAGATCCTCATCACCCAGCTGCAGAATCAGGACCCGATGCAGCCGATGGAGGACAAGGAATTTATCGCCCAGATGGCCCAATTCTCTTCGGTAGAACAACTAATGAATATTTCAACACAAATGACAGCGATGAATCAGTCGCTTGGCGCGGTATCGGGACTGATCGGCAAGAATATTACCTGGATGGATGCAACGACTAAGGAGTCGAAATCGGGGAATGTCGATTCTATCGTTGTCAGCAGCGGCGTGCAGTACGCAGTTGTGGGCAAAGAAAAAATTGCGCTGACCGATGTCACGCAAATTCAGAATGCAGCTGCACCCGCAGAAGATGCGAAAGACAGTACCGGTTCTGCGGAGGGCGGGACGGGATCATGAGTGACAGGCTTACGATAGGCCAGCTGTATCCTGCCAGCATACATCCGTCAACACTTCAGCGGCCGGCTGGCTCCAAGAATCCTGTAAATCCGGAAGTTTCATTTGAGAGCTTGCTGCAAAAGAATATGCTGAAGTTCAGCAATCATGCAGCCAAACGATTGGAACAAAGAGGAATAGAGCTTGGAAGCCGGCAATTGGATCAAATCTCGTCCGCAGTGGATAAGGCGGCAGCCAAAGGCAGCAAGGAATCACTTATATTAATGAAAGACATGGCTTTGATCGTCAGTGTGGCTAACCGTACCGTAGTGACTGCTATGGACGGCAATTCCATGAAGGACAATGTGTTTACACAAATTGATAGTGCAGTAATCATCTCTTGACCGGCTGGTCCTAACTGGAGAGCCGGAATGGCTGCCGACCGACTGAAGCGGCCATAGCTCAAATTCATTTCAGACAAATTCGGAGTCAAAGAACTCCATAATCCGGGAGGAAGACAAATAATGCTAAGATCTATGTACTCAGGGGTATCCGGTATGCGCGGATTCCAGACTAAGCTGGACGTAATCGGCAACAACATTGCGAACGTGAATACCATTGGCTTCAAATCCGGGCGCGTCATGTTCAAGGATATTATGAGCCAGACGGTATCCGGGGTTACGGCTCCTGTGGATGGCGGTCAGGGCGGCGTGAATGCCAAGCAGATTGGGCTTGGAGTCAGCATTGGCTCCATTGACACCATGCACTTGGCCGGCAGCGCCATGACCACCAATAATCCGACGGACCTGCGGATTGACGGGGACGGATTTTTCCTGGTGAAGCTCTCTGACGAGCAGGCAACGCCATTCCTTACCCGCGCCGGTGATTTTCATGTGGATTCCGCCCGCAACCTGCTGACCTCCGACGGTCTCCATGTGCTTAATTCCGCTGGTGAACCTATTCAATTGAATGAAGGCACTACCGCATTCTCCATCTCCGCTGACGGTTCCGTTTTACAAACGCTGCAAGACGGAACCATCGATTCGGATACGAAAATCGGGGTAGCTAAGGTTAGCAATCCGCAGGGCTTGGAAAAGATCGGCGGCAACCTGTACCGGATGACGTTGAACGCCAATGCTGATGGAGCGCTTAATCCAACAACAGCCAACAATACTGAAGAAGGGACGGGAGCCATCGTTGCCGGCCAGCTGGAAATGTCCAATGTGGATCTGACCGGCGAGTTTACCGAAATGATTGTTTCCCAGCGCGGGTTCCAGGCCAATTCCCGCATTATTACGACCTCTGATGAAGTGCTGCAGGAAGTCGTCAACCTCAAGCGTTAATTTTTGGGGCCATAATCATAAACTTGCTGTATAATGGTAACGTTTCGTCTTCTGGCGCAAAGGTTATTGCGAAGTCGTGGGGGAGGAACTCCTCCCCCTATTTTTTGTTAGGAGGCCTGTTATGATTTCGGTAACCAGATTGAATGGTACACCCATGTTTTTAAATGCTTTACTGGTAGAAATGGTAGAAGAAAGTCCGGATACGTACATTACGCTCGTAACTGGCAAAAGGCTGATCGTGCTGGAAAAGGCCGATGAAGTCATCCGTAAGATCCGTGATTATAACAGGGACATTGGCACATATGCTGCCACCATTAAAGTCCAGTCAATGGAGGAGCTTTCATGAAAAAGATGCTGCCGTGGCTCATCACAATTTTATTAGCAATAACTCTTATAGTTGTAGCTGCCTTTTTACTAATGGATAAGATCTTTCCCAGTGATTCGAATGACGTCAATACGGCAGTTCAGAGCGTGGAGACTAAAAAGCTCAGCGCTGATGAGATCGTCGCATTAACGGCAGAAATCACTGATATCAAAACTAATACTGCCGATCCCGATTATATCCTTAAAGTAAACATCGCGTTCCAACTGGATTCAGCGAAGTCTAAGGAAGAATTCGAAAAGATAAAAGCTATTAAAATTACGCCGCTTATCATCAAGGCGATTGCTGATGCCAAGCCTGAGGATCTGAACGGGGCAAGCGGCAAAGATCAATTCAGCAGCAAGCTGATGAATATAATCAACAAGAATTTGACTGAGGGCACGATCACTCAGCTCGAATTCACTGATTTTGTTTTAGCTTCCATGTAGCTGCTGGAGGATTAATTCTTTGATAGGGGGGTGATTGAAATTGGTTGATGTACTATCACAAAACGAAATTGATGCTCTGCTTGCCGCACTATCATCCGGTGAAATGGATGCCGACGAACTTAAAAAAGAGGAAACCCAGAAGAAAGTCCGCTCTTATGATTTCAAACGGGCCGTACGCTTCTCAAAGGATCATATCCGAAGCCTTACACGGATTCATGATAACTTTGCCCGTTATCTAACGACATACTTTTCGGCCCAATTGCGTACCTTCGTGCAGATCAATGTCGTTCAAGTAGAGCAGCTCCCTTATGACGAGTTTATCCGCTCCATTCCAAAAATGACGATCTTGAATATTTTCGAAGCTGAACCGCTCGAAGGCCGGATGGTGATGGAGGTGCATCCGAACATCGCCTTTGCCATGCTGGATAGACTGCTAGGAGGCTTTGGAACGGCACCTTCCAAAATCAATACTCTCACTGAAATTGAAACAACAATAATGGAGAGGATTTTCAGCAGATGCTTTGAGAGTCTGCAGGAAGCCTGGAAGACGGTACTTGATATCAGTCCCCGCATGGAGGCGTTGGAAACCAATCCTCAATTCATGCAAATCGTATCGCCCAACGAAACGATTGCTCTAATTTCACTAAGCACCAAAATAGGCGACACGACCGGGATGATCAATCTGTGCATACCTCACGTTGTTCTGGAGCCAATTATGTCGAGGCTGTCCGTGCACCAATGGTTTGTTTCTGAAAAGAAGGTGCGCGATGAGATTGAGCTTGAGGCAATCCGGTCTAGAGTTCATCGCGCGCAGCTGCCGATTGTGGCCGAGCTGGGCGAATCGAGCTTATCCATTGCTGAATTTCTCGGGCTCAGCGTCGGCGACGTCATTTCTCTTAACAGGACTGTTGACTCCGGGCTGTCAATCAAGGTGGGGGACAAGCTGAAATTTATCGGAAGTCCTGGGATGATTAAAGAGCGTGTAGCTGTGCAAATAGACGAGATAGTCAGCGAAGGAGTTGAAGATTTTGACGAGTAAAGATTATTTGTCCCAAGAAGAAATAGATGCTCTGCTCAGACAGTCTGCGGAAGGACCAGTTGCTCCTTCAACAAAGTCGGTGGATGATTTCTTAACCCCCTTTGAGCAGGACGCATTGGGAGAAATCGGAAATATTACATTCGGGAGTGCAGCGACTGCGCTGTCCACGCTGCTGGGCAAAAAGGTAGACATCACTACTCCTGAGGTATCCATCATCACCCGCGATGAGTTCGAGGAAGCCTTTCCAAAACCCCATGTTGCGGTGCATGTTCAATATGTGGATGGTTTTCAGGGCATCAACTCACTGGTTATCAAAATCAGGGATGCACAGGTCATCGCGGATCTGATGCTTGGTGGTGAAGGTGAACCTAAGGACGAAGATTTGAATGAAATTCATATCAGTGCAGTCCAGGAAGCGATGAACCAAATGATGGGCTCATCGGCCACATCCATGTCGACCATTTTCAACCGCTTCGTGAATATCTCGCCTCCGGGTATCGATATCCTGAATATGTCCAGCGGAGAAGGCGTAGGCAGTCTTCCGGGTGATGAAACACTGATCCAGATTTCATTCCGGCTCAGGATTGGGGAGCTGATTGATTCTACTATTATGCAGCTGCTTCCGGTACAATTCGCCAAAGACATGGTATCTATGCTTCTGGGCGATGTTCAGTCGGAACAGGAGACGGCCGCAGCTGCGCCAGAAGCACCGCCTAAACCGGCAGCAGCTTATGAACCTCCTCCGGCGCCCACGGGGCAGCAGACTCCCCCAGCGCAGCCTGGAGCGGTTCCGCCGCCATACCCGGGTATGCCCGAAGGCGGATATTATTATCCTCCCGCAGGAATGCCGGCTTATGGGATGCCGCCGTATGGAATGCCGCCTCAAGGTGTGCCTTACCAGCAGGCTCCGCCGCAGCAGCCCGCACCGAACCGCAATGTCAATGTGCAGCCGGTACAGTTTGCGAACTTAAGCTCAGGTGCCTTCGGAAATATTGACGAAAATAATTTGAATTTATTGATGGACATACCACTGAGAGTAACCGTAGAATTAGGAAGGACCCAGAAGCAGATCAAAGATATTCTGGAAATGTCGCAAGGCTCCATCATCGAGCTGGACAAGCTGGCCGGTGAGCCTGTAGACATTCTGGTTAACAACAAGCTTATTGCCAAAGGGGAAGTCGTGGTTATCGACGAAAACTTCGGAGTTCGCGTTACGGATATCGTCAGCCAGTGGGACCGAATTCAAAAACTACAATAAAGCATACTTAGGGAGGATTTTGTAAAAATGGCTAACCGAATTCTAATCGTGGACGATGCAGCATTTATGAGAATGATGATCCGGGACATTTTGTCCAAAAACGGATTTGAGGTTGTGGGTGAAGCCCAGGACGGTTCACAGGCTATTGAGAAATTCAAGGAGCTGCGTCCGGATCTGATCACGATGGATATCACCATGCCTGAAATGGACGGTATTGCCGCCCTAAAAGAAATCAAAAAAGTAGATGCCAACGCCAAAGTCATCATGTGTTCTGCCATGGGTCAGCAGGCTATGGTCATTGATGCAATCCAAGCGGGTGCCAAGGATTTTATTGTAAAACCTTTCCAGGCAGACCGTGTTATCGAAGCAATCAACAAAACACTGGGTGTGTAACAAGAATTTATGCCAGTCAGTGTAGAACCGCTGGGAACAGGTAACAATCTGCTGAATTTATTAAACGTTATTTTTGTCCTTGCGGTAATTGTTGTGCTCATAGTGCTGCTTATCCGTTTTCTGGGACGCCGCAATCAGACCTTGATGAGCGGGCGTTCCATCCGTACACTTGGCGCTTTGGGCCTCGGGCCGAACAAGTCCATACAGATTATTGAACTCGGAGGCAGCCTCTATCTGATCGGGGTCGGTGAGAACATATCCATGATGGATAAAATCACCGATCCGGCTGAGGTAGCGCTGATCATTTCGGCATTTGAGGATCAATCTGCAGGACAAAATAACTTTCTTGCGCCGTTTATTGCTAAGGTTAGAGCCAAATTCCGCGGAGAAGTGCCATCGCAGGAAATCGAACTTAATGAAACATCCTCTTTCTATGAGACTTTGCAATCCAAGCTTGCGCTCGCACCAGAGCGTAAGGAGAAAATGGAAGAGCTGCTCCGGGATGATGTGCTTAAGGATGAGTCGAGGGATTTATGAAAAATAAACTGATTTTTTCACTTCTGCTACTAGTTGTATTCAGCGCTTTGCTGATACACCCTGTACATGCTGATCCTATCCCTAATATTGATATTAAGGTTGGGGGAAGCGGTGACGGTTCAAGCAGTGGCACCAGCTCCATCTCTATTCTGCTGCTTGTAACGGTTCTGAGCGTGGCTCCGGCCTTTCTTGTGCTAATGACCAGTTTCACCCGGATTGTTATCGTTCTGGGCTTTGTGAGAACCTCGCTCGGAACACAATCAATGCCTCCTAACCAGGTGCTTGTAGGATTGGCCCTGTTCCTGACGCTGTTTATCATGTCTCCGACACTGGCAAAAGTGAATGAGACAGCGCTTCAACCGTATATGAAAGGGACGATTACTCAGACTGAGGCGCTGAACAAGGCGGCAGATCCCATGAAGGAATTTATGTTCAAGCAGACCAGCACCAAGGATTTGCTGCTGTTTATGAACTACACCGGCAACAAGGCTTCGGTCAAGCCTGCAACGTACAGTGACATTCCATTGACGGTGATGGTCCCAGCCTTTGCCATCGGAGAGATGAAAAAAGCTTTTACCATGGGCTTTATGATTTTTATACCCTTTCTGATTATTGATATTGTGGTAGCGAGCACCCTGATGGCTATGGGGATGATGATGCTGCCACCGGTGATGATCTCATTGCCGTTCAAGATAATGCTCTTTGTACTGGTAGACGGGTGGTATTTAGTCGTTAAATCACTGCTACTGAGTTTTAACACCTGAGATTCAAGAGGAGGCATAAGGGATGAATACGGAATTTATTATCGGCCTAGCCGGTCAAGCCGTATATTTAGTGCTCGAAACCAGCGCTCCCATGTTGATTCTTGGTCTGGTGGTAGGACTAATTGTCAGCATATTCCAGGCTACAACCCAGATCCAGGAGCAAACCCTGGCGTTTATTCCAAAAATCGTAGCTGTGCTGCTTGCATTACTGCTGTTTGGACCATGGATCATTACCAAACTGGTAGACTTTACCGGGCAAATTCTGGGCAGCCTCAATATGTACATCGGTTAAAAGTATGAATATGGAGACATGGCTTCAAAATTTTCCCGTCTTTTTGTTGATTTTTTGTCGAATTTCCGCTTTTTTTGTTGTCGTTCCTGTTTTTTCTACGAGAAGCATTCCGGCGACGTTCAAGATAGGACTCTCCTTTTTTGTAGCATTGGTCATTTTCAGCTCAAGAGGGACGGGGATTGCCGTTCCCCAGGACTTGACCTACATTCTGCTGATTGCCCGTGAGGCATTAATAGGCTTACTGCTTGGTTTTATCGCCTATCTGATGTTTATGGCCATACAGACAGCCGGTTCCTTCATTGATATCCAAATCGGCTTCGGGATTGCCAACGTCATTGATCCAATGACTGGCACCTCAGCTCCTGTCATCGGGAACTTCAAATATTTGATTGCTACTTTGCTGTTCCTGAGCATGAACGGACACCATTATTTACTGGATGCTATCGTGTACAGCTATAAATGGGTTCCGATAGATAATAATCTATTGATCAAAATGATAGACGGAAGCCTGTCAGAATTTCTGGTCCGCTCGTTTGCACAGTCATTTATGCTGGCTTTTCAGATGTCGGCCCCCCTGGTTACCGCACTTTTTCTTACGGATATTGGTCTGGCCTTTCTGGCAAGAACGGCTCCGCAGTATAACGTGTTCGTCATCGGGGTTCCTCTCAAAATCATTGTAGGACTTGCGCTGCTTCTATTATTAATGCCGGGTCTGGCCTTGCTGTTCCAGAATCTATTCGACATCATGTTTGAGTCCATGCACAATCTGCTGGGCCTTATGGGGAAGAGTCCTTAGGTGACTTAAGGAGAGAGAGTTATGCCGAAAACGAAACGTTATGCACTCAATCTTCAGCATTTCGGGGGAGACAAAACAGAGAAAGCAACCCCGAAGAAACGGCAGGAGGCACGTAAAAAGGGCCAAGTTGCAAAAAGTGCTGAACTATCCGGTGCGGTTGTGTTGTTATCGGCTCTTCTGACCTTAATGATGTTTGGGGGTTTCATAAAAGAACGGGTTGTTAAGCTGTATACGGATGTCTTTCAGAACCGGATGATGATGCAAGTGACTCCTGAGAATGTATCCGAGATGTTTCGGCATTACGGTCTACAGATATTAATTCTCCTGGCTCCGCTGTTCATCATTACGTTTGTGATGGCTCTTGTGGTGAATTTGGCTGAAGTCGGTTTTATGATGGTCACTGAAGGGCTGACTCCAAAATTCAGCAAGATCAATCCGATCAAAGGCTTCAAGAATATTTTCTCCATGCGTTCTTTTGTGGAGTTCCTAAAATCCATCTTCAAGCTTCTGATAATCGGCTATCTGGTCTACAGTACCCTTTGGGGGGAAAAGGAAAGCTTCGCTTCCCTGGCTCATGTTAGCGCGGAAGGGGCTTACCGGTTTGCAGCTAAGATGACTATGAACCTGGGCATCAAAATCGGGGCGGTACTCTTGATAATGGCTGTTTTTGATTACATTTATCAAAAGTACGAACATGAGAAGAGCTTGAAAATGTCCAAACAGGATATCAAAGATGAATATAAAAAAATGGAAGGCGATCCGATCATTAAAGGCAAGATCAGGGAACGGCAGCGAAGAATGGCTATGCAGCGGATGATGCAGGAGGTTCCTAATGCGGATGTGATCATCACTAACCCGACACATTTTGCAGTTGCCTTGAAATATGACGGGTCCCAAATGGAGGCTCCGCAAATTATAGCCAAAGGCCAGGACTTTGTGGCACTCCGTATTCGTGAACTGGCTAAGGAGCATGGTGTTATAACTATGGAGAACAAGCCGCTCGCACGAGCGTTATTTCAAAGGACAGAAATCGGCGATGTCGTTCCTGCCGATCTTTTTCAGGCAGTAGCTGAAGTACTCGCTTATGTTTACAAGCTTAATGGTAAGAGGAGATAAGTCGGGAGGTTGAGGACATTGAAAGCAAGAGATCTAACAGTTCTACTGGGTGTTATCGGTATTGTGCTTATGATGATTCTGCCCATCCCGGCTTGGCTTCTGGATGTACTGCTAATTATCAATATTTCGATAGCCTTAACTATTATACTGGTAGCAATGAATACAAAAGACCCACTGCAGTTCTCGATATTCCCTTCATTGCTGTTAATCACAACCTTGTTTCGTCTGGCGCTGAATATTTCAACCACGAAGTTGATTCTGTCGGATGGTCATGCGGGTGAGGTTGTAGCTACGTTCGGAAGCTGGATTGCCCGGGGACAAATCGCTATTGGATTCATTGTCTTCCTGATCCTTGTCGTCGTGCAGTTCATTGTTATTACAAAAGGTTCGGAACGTGTAGCCGAGGTAGGTGCCCGGTTTACACTGGATGCGATGCCCGGCAAACAGATGAGTATTGATGCCGATTTGAACGCTGGCATGATTAATGAACAGCAGGCTGGTGAACGCAGACGCAAGATTGAACGTGAAGCCGACTTTTTCGGGTCTATGGATGGTGCGAGTAAGTTCGTCAAGGGGGATGCCATTGCGAGCATCATCATCCTGCTGATCAATCTGATTGGCGGTTTCATTATCGGTATGTCTGTTCACGGAATGTCTTTCCAGGCTGCTCTTTCGACTTACTCCGTATTGACAATCGGGGATGGTCTGGTCAGCCAAATTCCAGCATTGCTCATTTCAACCGCTGCCGGACTTATTGTTACCCGCGCAGCATCAGACGGCAATCTGGCGGAAGATTTAACTGGACAACTACTTTCTTATCCAAAGCTTCTGTATATCGTGGCCGTAACTATTGCTTTCCTCGGTTTTTTCACCCCGATTACAGTGATGTCTACCTTGCCACTAGCGGGGCTATTAGGCTATGCCGCTTATACTATGAGCCAAAAGGCCAGCCGTCAGCAAATAGCTGAAGAACAGCTGGTTGAAGAAAAACAGATCGAGGAAGTGCGCAGTCCGGAAAGTGTAATCAACCTGCTCTCTGTCGATGCTATCGAATTTGAGTTCGGGTACGGGCTTATCCCCCTTGCTGACACGGGCCAGGGCGGCGATTTGCTGGATCGTATTATCATGATCAGGCGGCAGTGTGCATTGGAGATGGGTCTTGTCGTCCCTGTTATTCGCATTCGCGACAATATTCAACTAAAACCGAATGAATATGTGATCAAAATTAAAGGAAATAACGTTGGCGGTGGTGAATTATTACTTAATCACTATCTGGCAATGAGTCCAGGGTATGAGGATGAGTCGATTCATGGAATTGAGACGGTAGAACCATCCTTTGGTCTGCCAGCGCTATGGATTGACGAGTCTGTGAAGGAACGGGCCGAATTGTCAGGCTATACCGTGGTTGATCCCCCTTCAGTAGTGGCTACACATTTGACCGAGCTTATCAAACGTTATGGCCATGAGCTGCTGGGACGACAGGAAACCAAGCAACTTGTCGACAATCTCCGCGAAAATTATCCTGTGCTGGTGGACGAGCTTGTGCCTTCCGTACTGGCCATCGGGGATATTCAAAAGGTACTCGGCAAGCTGCTGCGTGAGAAAATCTCGATTCGTGACCTGGTGACTATTTTTGAAACGTTGGCGGACTACGGAACCTATACCAAAGACCCGGATGTTCTGACTGAATATGTCCGGCAGTCCCTCTCCAGACAGATTACACAGCAGTTCTCACAGACCGGAGAGACGTTAAGGGTGATCACAGTGGGACCGAATCTGGAAAAGAAAATCTCCGAAAGTGTGCAGCAGACGGAGCAGGGCAGCTATCTTGCGCTGGACCCTGTCTCGACACAGACCGTTTACCAGCGGCTTACGGAGCAAATCAACCGTTTGCTTCAATCGGGACAGCAGCCTATAGTACTGACCTCCCCGACAATACGGATGTATCTGCGCCAGGTGATTGAACGGACCATGCAGGACATCCCGGTGTTGTCCTACAGTGAGCTGGAGCCAAATATTGAAATCCAAAGCGTTGGGGTGGTGAATCTATGAGAGTGAAGCGTTATGTGGTCGACACGATGCCTGACGCCATGCATTCCATCCGCAGCGAGCTGGGAAGCGATGCCGTCATTTTAAGCACCAAGGAGGTCAGAGTCGGCGGTTTCATGGGGATGTTCAAAAAGAAGAAAATTGAGGTTGTTGCAGCAGTGGAGGACGCCCAGAAGCCTGGAGCGTCTGCAAAGACACCAGCTGCCCTGCTGAACATTCCGCGCAGCGCAGTTCCCCAAGCATACCAGAAGGCTGCGGCCGCCTCTTCGGCACCTGCAGCCGCTGGTGCAAATGAACCAGCGGCTCGGACGGCCTCCTCAGGGAGTGAGGCAGCGGCGAAGCAGACTTTTGCCGAGATTGCTGCGGCGTTGTCTGATACCTTAGAGAACAAAGGGAATGTAGCCGTACTGCCTGCGGTCCAGGAGGAGGAAGAAGAGACTGGCTACTTGGAAGCCGATGAAGCTCCAATTCAACATTCAGCAGCTCCAGCTGCTAAGCTTGCAAGCATGGCAGCCATAGATGAGGCCCGGAACAAGAAGTTGAATGCCGCATCTACATCTGAACTGGAAAGTGATGTGCTGCGGGAGATTCGCGACATGAAGCAATGGATGGAGCGGATTGCCCGTTATTCATCTGGTGCTGTAGAGCTTCCGGAGCAGCTGGAGCAAATAAGAGACCGTCTGATGGAGCAGGAGACGGATGCCGTTCTGGTCGATGAGTGGATCAGCAATATTTTTGACCAATGGCATGAGGAAGGCCGCATCTGGACCCCGGAGGAATTCAATGTCAGGATGGCCGCTCAGGTTGAGGATTTTTTATCCGGGCGCATTGCTAACGGGATTGCGCCGGATACGCGGATTGTTTACATCGCGGGACCTACAGGTGTCGGCAAGACCACTACCATTGCCAAACTTGCCGCTGAGCAGTTGTTCAGGCAAGGGCGCAAGGTTGGACTGATTACCTCGGACACCTACCGGATTTCGGCCGTAGAGCAGCTTCGCACTTATGCGGCTATACTCAATATGCCTCTGGAGGTTGTACAGTCTCCTGGTGATTTGCAAAGAGCCTTGTTCCGGCTCGAAAGCTGTGATTTAGTGCTTATGGATACGGCAGGCCGGAATTACCGTAACGAAATGCTGGTAGCGGAGCTGCAGAGCCTTTTGGCCAAAGAGCTTAAAAGTGAAACCTTTCTGGTGCTCAGCCTGACCTCCAAAAGCCGGGATATGAAAAAGATTGTTGAACATTTTGGCCGCTATCAGCTCGATAAAGTGATCTTTACTAAACTGGACGAGACAGGAAGTTATGGTCCGCTCTTCAATGTTCTGAATGATTTCCCGCTCAAGCTTTCCTATATAACCAACGGTCAGAATGTACCCGATGATTTGCTGGCTGCTACCAAAGATCAGCTTAGCGGGATGATTTTGGGAACAGGGGGAATGTGATGGATCAGGCGCAATCCCTGAGGAGGCTTGTGTCCAGCCAGGGACCCAAACGTGCATCCGGAGGGGAGGCATCCGCCCGGATTATCACTGTTTGCAGTGGGAAGGGGGGGGTCGGCAAATCGAATTTCACCTTGAACTTTGCCCTCACACTCCAAGCGATGGGCAAACGAGTGCTCTTGTTCGATGCTGATATCGGTATGGCGAATATAGATGTGCTTATGGGTGTGTCGGCTAAGTATAATCTTTATCATTTACTGAAAAGGGAAGCGGATATCGGAGAGATCATTCATAAAGGACCCAAGGGGCTTCCTTTTATCGCAGGCGGTTCAGGTATGGACGAGCTTTTTTCGCTGTCTGAGGCGGATTTGAGCTACTTCACGGACCAGATCACCGGAATTGCGGACACGATGGATTTTATTCTCTTCGATACAGGAGCAGGGCTTTCCAAAGAAACCATGAAATTCATTACTTCGGCGGATGACTGCCTGGTGGTCACTACACCTGAACCCACTGCGATAACGGATGCTTACGCACTGATAAAGGTAGTAAATAACTCCCATCCGAAGGTTTCCTTCCGGCTGATCGTCAATCAGGCAGGGGATGAGAAAGAGGCGCACGCCACCAGTGATAAAATCCGCATGGCGGCAAGCCGGTTTTTGCAATTGGATATTTCTTTTCTTGGATATATCAGCAGCGACACCCATGTAGTTCAGGCAGTAAAGAGGCAGATTCCATTCTCGGTGGCTTTTCCGAACAGTTCGGCAGCCAAAGATGTGCATAGGCTTGCGCTTAGCTATTTGGCCGCTGATTCGGCAGACACCACTAAAGTTCAAGGCATCAAGGGATTTATCAGCAAGTGGTTGAAGCGAAAAGAATAATTGTTCTGAATTCGAGGAACAGAGGTGGAAATGATATGAAACCTTATCGAGTTTTGGTTGTTGATGATTCTGCATTCATGCGCAAGATCATTTCCGATTTAATTGAAAATGATGCTAACTTTCAGGTTGCGGCGACGGCATCCAACGGACGTGAAGCCATTGAAAAAGTCAACGAACTTTCTCCGGATCTGGTCACCATGGATGTCGAAATGCCGGAAATGAACGGCCTGGAGGCGCTCAAAATAATAATGGCGCAGCGTCCTCTGCCGGTAATCATGCTCTCAGGTATTAATGAAGAGGGCATGAAGGAAACCATTCTGGCACTGGAGTGGGGGGCTTTTGATTTTATCCGCAAGCCCTCCATATCGAACTCACAGGATATTATAGCTGTGGGCGTTTCGCTGAGAGAGCAAATGAAAGAGGCAATGCTTGCCCGCCAGCAGCGCGAAGCCAGAGCATCCGCATACAAGGTGCCTGAGCTGCCCGCTGCAGAGGCGGCCCCTGCACCGCAACCGGAGCGCGGGCCTGTCAAACGAAGTCCGGAATCTCCCAAGAAAGCTCCGGAGCTTCCACGCAAGCCGGCTGACAGGCTGAAGGCCAAGCCGGAATTGAGCCCTGCCTCAGAGAAGGATAAGGGAAAAAGTTCGCCGGGAAGAACAGCTCCGGATAGCGCTTTTCCGCCAGACGCGGCCAAGCGGCCCGCGCTGCCTCCCAAGCCGGCTTCCGATCCCTCCAGAAACCGTTCGAAAGAGGAAGCCAAACCGGCACAGCCGGATTCGCGCCCGGCTGCTTCGGCTGCTGCCAATTATGAATCATCTGCAGCAGGCGGGGACCGCAAATCCGCCAACAAGGGATTGCGCAAGCTGGTAGCCGTCGGATGTTCCACGGGCGGTCCAAGAGCTTTAAAAGCATTTCTTGAAAATATTCCGGCTGATTTTCCAGCACCTATTGTCATTGTGCAGCATATGCCGCCCAATTTCACCAAGTCGCTGGCCCAGCGGCTGAATACTTTCAGCCCGCTTGAAGTGGCGGAAGCAGAACAGGGAATGATTCTGCGCCAGGGGGCGGCATACATAGCTCCCGGCGGTTATCATATGAGGGTAGTTCCGGCTGCGGGCGGTCAATATGCGATTGATCTGACTTTGGAAGAAGCCCGCAACGGACACCGTCCATCGGTGGATACACTCTTCGAATCCATCCTTCCATACACCTCACTGGAGCGGCACGCAGTGATTATGACAGGGATGGGCAGCGATGGTGCCAGAATGATGAAGTCACTTTATGATTCAGGAGTGACCTCCACCTTTGCCGAAAGTGAAGAAACCTGTGTGGTTTACGGGATGCCGCGTTCTGCGGTGGAATTGCAGTGTGTAAGACATGTCCTGCCTTTGCAAGAAATTGCTCCAAGGCTGGTGCAAGCCGTAAAATAATGGAAAAGCGAACTTGAAGGGGAGGTGCCCGCTCATGGACATGAACCAATATTTATCCATGTTTATTGATGAGTCAAATGATCATCTGCAGTCATTGAACGAAAGTATGATGGGGCTTGAAGCAAATCCTGAAGATCTGAGTATTGTACAGGTTATTTTCCGCTCTGCCCATACCTTGAAGGGTATGGCGGCAACCATGGGCTTTGAGGATTTGGCTTCACTTACGCACCAAATGGAGAATGTTCTGGACTTAGTGCGCAACAACAAGCTGCGGATGCAGGATTTCATTTTTGACACCCTGTTCAAAAGTCTGGACGCCCTGGAATCCATGGTCGAGGATATTACAGGCGGCGGAGAGGGCAAAGCGGATGTATCGGCCATTGTTGCGTCTTTGCAGGCGATTGTCCGTGGCGAGATCCCGACCGCAGCCAGTACTGCAGCCCCTTCGGCAGCAGCACCGGCTGCCGAAGCTCCCGTATTCCTTGATGAGTTTCAATACTCCGTTCTGGAGCAGTCGCTCCAGGAAGGCCATAAGGTGCTGTATGTCGATGTGGCCATCCGCAAGGACTGCCAGCTCAAAGCAGTGCGGGCCTATATGGTCTTTGATCTCCTCGAACGTTCCGGCGAGGTCGTCAAATCCTTCCCTTCGGTTCAGGACATAGAGCAGGAGAAATTTGACCATAGCTTTTCGCTCTATTACATAACCCAAAAGGAAGCCAGTGAGATCCAGGCGATGATTCTGAATCTGTCTGAGATTGACAAGGTGACTGCGGTAGCTCTGGATCAGGAATCCTTGCGTCAGATGGGTCAGGACATGGTTGCGGCTACGGCCGAAGCGCCTGCTCCTGCAAAAGAAGCTGCCCCTGTTTCTAATGCTTCACCGGCATCTGCCGCACATGCCAAAGAAGAAGCCGGCAAACCGGCTCCTGTGAGAACAGGAGGAGCGCCCTCCCGGACGATCCGTGTAGACATTGAACGGCTTGATGTGCTGATGAATCTCTTCAGCGAGCTGCTCATCGACCGGGTCCGGCTGGAGCAGCTTGCTTCAGAGGTTCAGAACACCGATCTGACGGAAACTGTAGAACATATGGGCCGGGTCAGCGGAGATCTGCAGAATATTGTCATGAAGCTGCGCATGGTCCCGGTGGATACCGTGTTCAACCGGTTCCCGCGCATGGTTCGTGACCTTGCCAAATCCCTGGACAAAAAAATCGATCTGGTTGTTACCGGCGCCGAGACGGAGCTGGACCGCACTGTTATCGATGAAATCGGTGATCCGCTGGTTCACTTGCTGCGAAACGCTGTAGACCACGGTGTCGAAGGGATTCAAGACCGTTTAGCCGCAGGCAAGTCTGATACAGGAACGGTTAACCTGAGGGCATTCCACAGCGGCAACCATGTCTTTATCGAAATCGAAGATGACGGTGCCGGAATCAATCCGCAGAAAATACTGCAGTCGGCGATCAAAAAAGGCATTCTTTCGCAAGAACAAGCATCGAGTTATTCCGATGATGAGGCAATACAACTCCTGTTCGCACCGGGTTTCAGTACCGCTGAAGTAATCTCCGATGTATCCGGCCGCGGTGTGGGATTGGATGTTGTCAAATCAAAAATCACCTCACTGGGCGGGAATGTGGTGGTCTATTCCACCCAAGGCAAAGGTACCAATTTCTCAGTGCAGCTGCCGCTGACCTTGTCGATTATCGCAGCTATGCTTGTCCGTCTGGGCACAGAGAAATACGCGATACCGCTCTCGTCCATTGTGGAAACCGGCATTGTGAAGCAAACCCAGATCCGGAGCATTCACGGCAACAAAATGGTGGAGTTCCGCAACAGCCATATTCCGCTGGTTTCACTAAGCAAAATCTTTTCAGTACCGGATTATGATGAAAGCACGGAGGAAGAGACGGAAATTGTGGTTGTGCGTAAGGGGGAACGCCTGGTCGCTCTGGCAGTACAGGATTTTATTGGGCAGAACGAAATTGTCATCAAGAATCTCGGCAAATATTTGCCTGAGGTTCAAGGCATATCCGGCGCCACCATTCTTGGTGACGGGCAGGTCGCACTCATTATTGATCCGAATGCTTTTATTAAATAATTTAGGATAGAACAGGGAGGTTCATTCCATGGCTGAAGACATCAAGGTGATTGTGTTTAAACTCGGAACTGAAGAATACGGTATCGAAGTGGATAAGGTGCAGACAATCGAGCGCATGATGCCGATTACCCGTGTACCCAAGACGTATTCCTTTATCAAAGGGGTTATCAATCTGCGGGGAGTAGTGATTCCGGTTATTGATTTGCGCGGCCGGTTCGGGATTGAAGAAGCAGAGCACACAGACCAGACCCGTATCATTATCGTAGCAGTCAACGAAATGGAAGTAGGCTTTATTGTAGATTCGGCCAACGATGTTATTGATTTGAACCAGGATGCGATTGATACCCCTCCGGATGTAGTGGGCGGCATCAAAGCGAAATATCTGGACGGGGTGGCCAAAATCGGAGAGGACCGTCTGCTCATCATGCTCAACTTGTCCGAAGTGCTGAACAAGAATGAAATTGTGCAGTTGGAAAGTCTAGAGGGCTAACCTGTGGAGCTATTCAAAAACTTCAAGGATTTTAAAATGGATGTGCTCAAGGAGGTCGGTAATATAGGAGCCGGCAACGCTGCCACCGCGCTGTCACAGCTTCTGGGCAAACCGATTGACATGGCTGTCCCCAAAGTTCAGCTGCTTAATTTTGAAGAAATTACGGACAAGGTCGGCGGGGCGGAAGAACTGGTCTATGCTGTGTTCCTCCGGGTTGAAGGAGAAGCGCCGGGCAATCTGTTTTTCATCCTGACACCGGAGGCTGCAATTAACCTGCTTAGCCGGATAGCCGGGATTGAGCTCACAGGCAATGGGGAATTGGGCGAGATGGAGCTGTCGGCACTGAACGAAATCGGCAACATTCTGGCTGGCTCTTATTTATCCTCTCTTGCGGACTTTACCTCGCTGTCCATGTATCCGACCGTACCGGCGCTGGCGATGGATATGGCTGGGGCGATTCTAAGCTATGGTCTGCTGCAGTTCGGGCAAATGGGAGATGATGCTTTGCTGATCGATACCACTTTCCTTGAGGGGCACAACGAAATTGAAGGGCAATTTTTCCTTATACCCGATCCGGAATCTTTCCCGAAAATCTTCAAAGCATTAGGAGTACCGTTCGATAATGATTGAAGAGCAAAGCGTTATTAAAGTGGGTATGGCGGATCTTAACGTAGGCAGTGAGGAAAGTCTGGTTCGTACAACAGGCCTCGGCTCCTGCGTAGGAGTTACTTTGTTCGATCCTGGGAAAAAGCTTGCGGGGATGGCACATGTGATGCTGCCCTCATCCGAAATTGCCCGGGAGGGACAGATGAACATCGCCAAATTTGCGGACACCGCACTGCCGGAGCTATTATCCCGCTTGCTCGCGCTTGGCGCCGTCCGGAGCCGTCTTGTAGCCAAAATGGCTGGAGGGTCCCAGATGTTCGCCTTTGCCGGGGGGAGTGACACCATGAGGATCGGGCCTCGTAATGTGGAATCCTGCAAGCTTGCTCTTGAGGCCTTGAAGATACCGCTCATCGCTGAGGATACAGGCGGAAACTTCGGCCGCACTATAGAAATCGCCTGCAACACCGGGATATTGTATATCCGCAGTGTTCAAAAAGGCACGAAGGAAATATAGCCATGAAGGGTAAAATTCTATTGAGTCTGTTGTTCGGATTGCTTGGATTTGCCTTTACCTTTCTTATCAATTATGGGCATAACTTACTGGGAACCAGCCTTGTTCGAGGAATTATTAGTTTTATTGTCTGGTTTCTGCTTGCCTTCCTCCTAAGATGGGTATTGGGTTTTATTATTAAGCAATCCGGGTCCACGGAGAGCGGTGAGACAGTCTCTGCCGAGGGGACTGAGGAGCTTGGCTCCAATCTCGATATCAGCACTCCGGCCCAGGATGAAGAATTAATCAATCTGCTAAAGCAAAAGCCGGATAAGGCAAGCGGAGACGCGGAGGGATTTACGCCGATGCAGCCTCCCAAGCTGGTCTCTATGAAAGATCCTGAAGAATTGGCCAAGGCCGTTCGTCACCTGAAAGAAGAATAAGCGGGTTCTGTTAGGCCCGCTGACTACACTTTGGGAAGGGTGAAAGCCGTTGAACGAGCATAAAGCTACTCAATCTGAAACTGACGGGCTCTGGGAGCAGTGGAAAGAGCACGGGAATCCTGAAGCCAAAAAGAAGCTGATTGAGAGTTATCTCCATATTGTTGACTACGTATCCAGCCGTTTGGCAGTTGGACTGCCTAAGAATGTATCCAAAGACGATTTGGCCAGCAATGGTGTGATGGGCTTGATTGACGCGATTGAGAAGTTTGATTACAAGCGGGGGCTCCAGTTTCAGACCTATGCTTCCTGGCGTGTGCGCGGAGCGATCCTTGACTCGTTGCGGCAAAGTGACTGGGTTCCCAGATCGGTGCGGGAAAAAGCCAAAAAAATCGAGGATGCCTACCAGCAGCTGGAACAGAAATACTTGAGATCTGTGAGTGACGAGGAAATGAGCCAGTATTTGAACATTACGGAACCGGAATTTCAAAATATGCTGCAGGATGTGGCGGTCATGTCGTTATGCTCGCTTGAGGATCCTATCCGTGAAGAAGAATCAGAGACCCGTATGTCCATATTAGTGGACGATAAAGCCAAGAACCCGGATCGAAAAGTTAATGAATTTTATCTACGAGATACCCTGACCAAAGGCATCGAGAAATTAACAGTGAAAGAACGGACAGTTGTGTCCCTTTTATATTATGAAGATTTGTCATTGAGCGAGATCGCCGAGGTGATGTCACTGTCTCCTTCACGGATTTCGCAGCTTCATTCCAAAGCTATTTTGCGGCTGAGAGGAACACTTGAGAAAAACCGGGATCTTCTCATGCAAAACGACTAACCGGGCGACGGTGACAAGGGGGAGCAGAAATTGATCGGTCATTATGTTTTGAGCCAGTATATTAGTATCAACTTTTCGGAGGATAAGGGGATTGCTTACCTTCAGTTTTCTAAGAAGGATGAAAATTTCTCCTGTACGGTTGAAGATCTGGAAAGCTTCCTGCACAGTCACAACATTCGCTACGGGATTCAGCGGGACATCGTTCAACGCATCAGCAGCAACCCAGAAGAGTATTTTTTCAGTAGGGTGCCTATTGCAATAGGTGAACCTGCTGTAAACGGTACTGACGGGAGAGTAGTACTCACTGTCGATCTGGAAGAGGACCGCAAACCGCTGGAGAAGGCGGATGGGAAAGTGGATTACAAGGATCTGGTGCGGCTCCATAACGTTCTGAAAGGCCAGATTATCGCCAAAATCATTCCGCCAGAACCGGGAAAAAGCGGCACGATGGTTACTGGGGAGGAACTGCCGTTCAGACCAGGCAAAGAAGCTCATTTCAAAGTAGGCAAGAACGTGCTGGTCGATCAGGAAGAAACGGCCATGTATGCAGCAATTGATGGGCTTGTAACCTTGACAGACAAAGGCAAAATCAATGTTTTTCCGGTCTATGAAGTCAATGGGGATGTGGATTACAGCACAGGCAACATTGATTTTGTGGGTACAGTTGTGATCCGGGGGAACGTGCTGACCGGTTTCACCGTCAAATCTGCAGGAGATATCCGTGTGGTAGGCGGGGTTGAAGGAGCAGAGCTGATCTCCGGAGGCTCCATTGAAATTACCGGAGGGATTATCGGATACAACAAAGGTCTTGTAAGCGCCGGTAAAAATGTGAAGGTTTCCTTCATCCAGGACGGGAATGTAGTCGCCGGCGAGGATGTGATTGTGACACAGAGCGTGATGCATTCCAATATCAAGGCCGGCCGGGATGTCCTGTGCAATGGTGCGAAGGGGTTGATTGTGGGGGGCATCGTGCAGGCCGGTGAACGCGTTGTGGCGCGAACCATCGGCAACACCATGTCGACAGCAACAGCAATTGAGGTAGGCGTGGTTCCTGAGCTTAGAAATGAGATCAACGAACTGCGCCAGGAACTGCGCCATCTGCTGGAGAATGAGGATAAGACCAACAAAGCTTTGTATTTGCTTAACCAGCTTGCAAACAACGGTCAACTCTCTCCTGACAAGGTGGCTCTTCGTGTGAAGCTGAACGCTACCAAGCAATCCCACATGCGTGAGGAGAAAAAAATCAAAGAGCGTGTCCTTGAGATTGAGAGAATGCTGGAGGATACCGGCAGAGCCAGAGTTGAGGTTATTAAAACCATCTATGGAGGCTCTAAGATTGTTATCGGCAGGTATACCCGCTTTGTGAAGGACCCGACAGAACGGGTTACCTTCATTTACAGCGACGGTGATATAACCATGACGCCTAACCTGTAAAGCCTGGGCCAGCTGTGGCGGTTTACCGGAGGTACAGGATTCCTATGCTTAGCGCTGCAGACATTTCAGTGGAGGAGAGGGTATTATGAGTCTGAAACCGGTGGAACTCCAAATTGCTGTGCCCCGGACAACGGAGGCAGGCAAAATTCAAAACGGATTGCAGCATCGTCCCGCTCTGGATCAGCAGCAGCTGGCCGGGCAGAATGTGAAGCAGACGGAACAGCTCGCCCAGCGGAGCAGTGAAGTGGATGAATCCGCTGAACCGGCTCTGCGCGATCATGGAGGCGGAGGCCAACAGCCGGGCAGCCATTCTGCCCCGCCCAAACCTCAAAAGACGGAGACCGCTCACGATGCTGAGCATCCCTATAAGGGACACCGCATTGACCTGAGTCTATAATGGACAGTATTGAATTGAACAGCAAAAGGAGATAAGGCACTTGCAACCATGGGTATACATCGTGCTGGTTGGCGCTGTAGCTATCGTCTATGCCCTGAGACTGCCAGCCCGCAGCAAGAACGAGACAGCGGACCGACAAAGTTTAAAAGAGACCGAAGCCGCGCTTGAGCTGTATATGGCAGACATCGAGCGTGATAATGACAATTTGCTGCAGCTGGTCAGCGGCATCAAGCAGCAGTCCCAGAATAACCGGGCTGCCCTCCAGGAGGAGATTGCCGGTCTGCGGGAGCAGGTGGCCGAACTGCAAAAAAGCTCGCTGCTCCTGGAAGCCCGGCTGACCGCCGAGGAAAAAAGCCTGCTCCAGCTGTCAGCAGCCTTTGGCAAGGGCAGCGCTGCGGGGACGGCGGAGCAGAGCGTCAAGGAGCCTTTAACCGAAGAGCCTGCTCCCAAACCCAAACCAGTCAGTTCGATCAAGCAGCGTTATCCCCGGTTGTTCGAAATGCATGAGCAAGGTAAATCTATTGACTCTATTGCTAAGACGGCAGGTCTGCAGCGCGGAGAAGTCCAGCTGATTCTGCAGCTGGCCAAGCAGGAGGAGTCGGTATGATCAAGAATCGCTCGTTCATGCTTGGCCTTGGTGCCGGACTGATTAGCGGAGCGTTGCTGCTTCAATTGATGCTCGCCGGCGGAGCCGCGCCTATGACCAAAGAGCAACTGCTCAAGGAAGCGGCCAAGCTGAACCTGACAGTAACCGACAAGGCTGCTGATGCACCGGCAGCAGAGGGAGAAGGGGATCAGCAGAGCAAAGATCCCGCTGCGGCGGAAAATCCGGCCGCAACGGCTCCGGCAGGCTCCGCCAAACCTTCTGCATCCCCGCAAGCCTCGCCTGCAGCTTCGCCCAAGGCTGCTTCACAGCCAACCGCTGCTGTAACACCTGCGGAGCCTTCAGCACCTGCTGCACCAAAAACCACGGCCGCAGTGAAACCGCAGGCAACGAAGCTGCCGGTACAAGCTCCCTCCACGCCTGATCCGGCGGCAGCAGGCGGGATTTCCGTCAAGGTCCCTACAGGAGCAACGCTCTCCGGGACCGCTGATCTTTTAGCTGAGGCTGGAGTGATCAAGGATAAGGCAGAGTTTCTCAAAAGCGCCATCAGCCGTAAAATCAATACAAAAATTCAGTATGGCGGCTATAACTTTACAAAGGGAGAAAGCATCGATTCTATCATCGACAAGCTGATTACCGTGAAGTAAACGTAGGCGTAGCAGGGCCCCTAAGAAATTAACATGAAGCGTTGCATACGCTGTTTGAATATGGTATAGTAATAAACGGTGTTAAAACACACGCCGGTTGATTTCGACAAGGGGTGCTTTCTTCTGAAGAAAGTCTTGTAGGAAAATGACACGTGGCGGAGGAGACACACAATAAACCAAACCTAGGAGGTGTGTGAAGATGGCAGTAATCTCCATGAAACAGCTTCTCGAAGCTGGGGTTCACTTCGGTCACCAGACCCGTCGTTGGAATCCAAAGATGGATCGTTATATCTTCACTGAAAGAAACGGAATTTACATTATTGACCTGCAAAAGACAGTCAAAAAGGTAGAGGAAGCTTACAACTTTGTAAAAAGCGTCGCTGGCGACAACGGCACAATCCTATTTGTAGGAACTAAGAAGCAAGCACAGGATTCCGTAAAAGAAGAAGCTGAACGTTCGGGTATGTTCTTCATTAACCAACGTTGGCTGGGTGGTACCCTGACTAACTTCCAGACTATTCAGAAACGGATTGACCGTCTGAAGAAATTGGAACTTTGGGAAGAAGACGGTACCTTCGCAGTTCTGCCTAAGAAAGAAGTTATCCTTCTCCGCAAAGAGAAAGATCGTCTTGAAAAATTCCTGGGCGGTATCAAAAACATGAAAGGCCTGCCTAGCGCGCTGTTCATCATTGACCCGCGTAAAGAGCGCATCGCTGTTGCGGAAGCCCGCAAACTGGGTATCCCAATCGTGGCTATCGTTGATACCAACTGTGATCCAGATGAAATCGACTATGTAATTCCGGGTAATGACGACGCGATCCGCGCCGTGAAATTGCTCACTGGCAAAATGGCTGACGCAGTGGTTGAAGCTCACCAGGGCGAAGATACAACTACAGCTTAAGCAGCAGCCGGGACTTAACAAGAACTTAAATGAAAAGGGTGGTTGGCAGGTGGATAACCTCTCACTGCCCTTTTTTTAGGATAATAGACTTGAAAATGCAATATAACGACAACTATCTGGAGGGAATTAACAATGGCAGTAGATGCAAAAGCAGTAAAAGAACTTCGTGAAAGAACTGGCGCTGGCATGCTGGATTGCAAAAAAGCGCTGGAAGAAGCTAACGGTGATATCACCAAAGCAGCAGAATTGCTTCGTGAAAAAGGTCTTTCCGCAGCTGCTAACAAAGCTGGACGTATTGCAACCGAAGGTGTTGTTGAATCTTACATCCACGCTGGCGGACGCATTGGCGTGCTTGTGGAAATCAACTGCGAAACTGACTTCGTAGGTAAAACGGATTCCTTCAAGGAATTTGCCCGTGATATCGCCATGCAGATCGCAGCAGCCAACCCGCTTTATGTTCGTCGTGAAGAAGTGCCGGCTGAAGCTGTAGAGAAAGAAAAAGAAATTCTGAAGGCTCAAGCGCTGAACGAAGGCAAGCCTGAAAAAATCGTTGAAAAAATGGTGGAAGGCCGCATCAGCAAGTTCTACGAAGAACACTGTCTGCTGGAACAAACCTTTGTGAAAGACCAAGACAAAACGATTTCCCAACTGCTGAACGAAAAAATCAGCACAATCGGAGAAAACATCTCCATCCGCCGCTTTGTCCGATATGAGCTGGGCGAAGGTCTGGAAAAGAAAGTTGACAACTTTGTAGAAGAAGTTATGGCGCAAGTCAATCAATAACAGCACACGGTCTACAGCTTACAGAATTGAATAATGGCAAGCATCAAAAGAGCGGAACACATACACGTAGTGTTCCGTCTTTTGTAAGAAAGTGAGGGTATACAATTGGAACAGCCGGTATTTAAGAGGGTAGTCCTTAAGGTTAGCGGAGAATCTCTCGCAGGTCAAAACGGATATGGCATTGACGCCGATACGATTATTTCCATCGCGGAGCAGGTCAAGGAAGTCGTTGAGCTAGGGGTTCAGGTTGCTATTGTGTGCGGTGGAGGCAATATCTGGCGTGGAATCGCAGGCAGTGCAAGCGGCATTGACCGGGCCACAGCCGATTATATGGGGATGCTGGCGACGGTGATGAACTCCCTTGCTTTGCAGGATGCCCTGGAGCAAATTGATGTGCCGACACGGGTCCAGACTTCGATCGCTATGCAGCAGATTGCTGAACCTTACATTCGCCGCCGGGCGATACGGCATTTGGAGAAGGGCCGTGTAGTTATTTTTGCTGCGGGCACGGGCAATCCGTTCTTCTCTACAGATACGACAGCAGCACTGCGGGCAGCTGAAATCGAAGCGGAAGTTATTCTCATGGCGAAGAATAAAGTGGATGGTGTATACTCCGCTGACCCGTTCAAAGACAGTACCGCCGTGAAATTCGAGCAGCTTACGTATATGGAAGTGCTCAACAAAAATCTTGGAGTTATGGATTCCACCGCTTCCTCTCTGTGCATGGATAATAATATACCGCTCATTGTGTTTGCTATAACAGAGCAAGGCAATATCAAACGTGTCGTTCTCGGTGAGAAGATCGGGACGATTGTTAAAGGGAGTGTAGATTAATGCCACAATCGGTGAAGAAAAATGCCGAAGAGCGTATGGAAAAAGCGATTTTATCTCTAAAACGCGATTTGGCGACACTGCGGGCGGGACGCGCTTCAGCGTCACTTCTGGACCGCATTCAAGTTGAGTATTACGGTGCGCCTACCCCGATCAACCAGCTGGCCAATATCAGCACGCCGGATTCACGGACATTGCTGATTCAGCCTTGGGATAAAACTTCGATGTCCGATATCGAACGTGCGATCCTGAAATCGGATATCGGAATTACTCCGGCGAACGACGGAACAATTATCCGCCTATCCATTCCGCCGCTGACCGAAGAACGCCGCACTGAACTGGTGAAATTCACCAAGAAATTTGGTGAGGAAGCCAAGGTGGCTATCCGCAACATCCGCCGTGATGCCAATGATGACATCAAGAAGATGGAGAAGAACGGAATTTCGGAAGATGAATCCCACGGGCACCAGGAGGACATTCAGAAGTCAACGGATAAGTTCATAGCTGAAGTTGATAAAGTGCTCTTGGCCAAAGAAAAAGAGATTATGGAAGTATAATGGAATTCAAGAGACTTCAGGCCCCTCCGTTTATGGTGGGGTTTGTCTCTTTCTGATAAGAGCTTGGAGGAAACGGAAATGATCAAACGGATTCAAGCGTGGCTGAGCCGTAAAGACAGGCAGGAGCAGCCAGTCGAGATTTCACCGGATAACATCCCCCGGCATGTCGCAGTCATTATGGATGGGAATGGCCGCTGGGCAAAACGGCGCGGCTTGCCGCGAATCGTCGGGCACCAGAACGGGATGAAGGCAGTCAAACGTACCACGATTGCTGCGAATGATCTGGGAGTGGAGTTCTTGACCATGTACGCTTTCTCTACTGAGAACTGGAAACGGCCGAAGGAAGAAGTGGACTTTTTGATGCGTCTGCCAGTGGAGTTTTTGGCTCTGGAGCTGGATGAACTTATCGAAAAAAACGTGCAGGTGCGTGTGATGGGCGATACCGATGCCCTGCCCGCCCATACCCGAAAGGCGATGGAGGAGGCAGTGGACCGGACCAAGCATAATACAGGACTTATATTAAATTTTGCGCTGAATTATGGCTCCCGTAAAGAAATCGAAGACTGCATGCGGGGATTGGGCCGGGATATTCAAGCGGGCTTACTGTCACCGGAGGATATTACTTCTGAACTGATAGACAACAGGCTGATGACCTCAGGTCTGCCTGATCCGGATCTTTTGATCCGTACGAGCGGAGAGATGCGTCTCAGCAACTTTATGCTATGGCAGGTTGCTTATAGTGAATTTTGGTTTACCGATGCCTACTGGCCGGAATTTGATAAAACGCATTTGCTGCAGGCTGTGGCGGAGTACCAGCGACGCACACGCCGTTATGGTGGACTGAAGTAGCCTGATGGGAGATGGGAACCTTTGAAGCAGCGATTGATTACCGGAATTGTTGCCGGAGCGGTGTTTTTGGGATTGTGCTTTTGGGGAGGCTGGCCGTACCAGCTGCTGCTTACAGCTATGGCGCTCATCGGCTATTATGAATTTGTGAAAATGACGGGCACTAGAACCTTCGGCGGTACCGCCTTGTTAGGTTATTTGTCCATAATGTGCTTTATGATCCCATGGGATTTAATGGGCGCTCGAGAATGGTTGTCTTGGGAACAAGGGATTTGGCTACTGCTGCTGTTGTTCCTCTTGGTGACTGTATTCAGCAAGAACAAGCAGGATATTAAAATAACAGCTCTGATGTTTACTGGGATTGTATACATAGGAATGGGTTTTTCCTATATGGCGATTGCCCGCGGTGCAAGTGACGGGCATGGGGTGATCTGGACCTTCCTGCTGCTGTGCTGTATATGGGGAAGTGATGCAGGTGCCTATTTTGTAGGCCGGAGCTTTGGCAGGAACAAGCTGTGGCCGGCAATCAGCCCCAACAAAACAGTAGAGGGGGCGCTTGGAGGCGTATTGATCTCCATTCTGATTGCCGCCTGCTTTGCCTTATTTTTTCCTGATCTGCTGACTGTTGGACGCGCGCTGCTTATCGGGCTTTCATGTGCGGTTCTGGGTCAGCTTGGAGATCTTGTACAGTCAGCCTATAAACGGGTGTACGGTATTAAGGATTCAGGCTCGCTGCTGCCTGGTCATGGAGGGATTCTTGACCGCTGCGACAGCTGGATTATCGTATTTCCTTTCGTACATATCGTAATGCTTATGCCTTACTATTAACGACAGGGAGAAGGTTCTACTTTGAAAAAAATAAGTATTCTCGGCTCTACGGGTTCGATTGGCACGCAGACGCTGGACGTCATTGCCATGCACCCGGATGCCTTCGAAGTGGACGGGCTCTCGGCAGGCAGCAATACAGCCCTGCTCCTGGAACAGGTCCGGCGCTTCAAGCCGCGCCGTGTTTCTGTGTCCACGAAAGAACTGGCCGAGGAGATTAGGTCCAGTCTTCCGCCAGGCGTTGAACTGTTCAGCGGAAACGAAGGAATGGTGGAGATTGCAGCCGGAGGCGAAGCGGACACCGTTGTGACGGCCGTGATGGGCAGTGTAGGTCTGCGGTCAACGCTTGCGGCTATAGAAGCCGGACGTCATATTGGACTTGCCAATAAGGAGACGCTTGTAACAGCCGGACATCTGGTAACAGAGCTGGCTGAACGCAAAGGCGTTCAACTGCTGCCGGTCGACAGCGAGCATTCCGCTATATTTCAATGTCTGAACGGTGAGAACCGTGAAGACATTGCCTGCATCACCCTTACTGCTTCAGGCGGCTCTTTCCGTGACTATACACGGGATCAGCTGAAGCATGTTACGGTTGCAGATGCGCTCCGCCATCCCAACTGGAGCATGGGGGCCAAAATCACGATTGATTCTGCCACCATGGTTAATAAAGGGCTGGAAGTCATTGAAGCCCACTGGCTGTTTGGCCTGCCGTATGAACAGATTCAGGTGCTGCTGCATCCGGAGAGCATTATCCATTCCTACGTGGAGTTCCGGGACAGCAGTATTATTGCCCAGCTGGGCAACCCGGATATGCGGGTGCCTATCCAGTATGCGCTCACTTATCCGGACCGCTGGGCTTCACCGGCGAAACGGCTGTCTTTGGCAGAAGCTCAGCGCCTAACTTTCCGGGAAATGGATTATGCGCGTTTTCCGGCCTTGAAGCTTGCGATCGAGTGCGGCAAGGCCGGCGGGACAGCTACCACTGCGTTTAATGCTGCTAACGAAATCGCGGTTGCCCGCTTCCTGCGTGATGAAATTCCTTTTTTGCGGATTGAAGAGATTATTGAAGAAGTGCTTCAGCATCATGAACTGGCAGCCCATCCGAATCTGGAACAAATTGAGGACTGTGACCGGGCAGCCCGTGAGCTCGCGGGCAAGCTATAAAACCATGAAAATCAAGGTTTAGACCAGAAATCTTTGCTTTACCCTGAAAAATAGGCTGGAGCTGGTGATTCTCTTGTGCAAGGTCTTGGAATAATGATAAATTAAGAGGACATACTTCGGTCTTACACCTAAAGGGGGAAAGTTACGCATGGAAATGGTAAGAGTCGTTTTTTTAACGGTGCTTATGTTCTTTGTACTGGTAACAGTACATGAGTGGGGGCATTATTATTTTGCCAAACGCGCCGGTATTCTCGTGCGGGAATTTGCTATCGGTTTCGGCCCGAAACTGTTTTCTTATAAACGCAATGAAACTCAGTTCACCCTTCGTCTGCTTCCCTTTGGGGGATATGCGCGGATGGCTGGTGAAGACCCGGAGATCATTGAGATTGGCCCCGGGCAGACCATAGCCGTAAGACTCGGACAAGATAACAAAGTCAAGAACATTTACCTGGATTCCCTCGATACACGCAGAAATGTAATCCGTGGGGAAGCGCAGTATACAGATCTGGAGAATGAATTGAAAATCCGCCTTGATGTGGATGGGGAAGTAACTGTCTATGATGTTCATCCCCAAGCCATGCTGATCAAGGGTAACCAGCAGACGCAGATTGCGCCCAAGGACCGCCAGTTTGGCAGCAAAACGGTGGGTCAGCGCGCTATAGCGATTTTTGCCGGACCGGTGATGAACTTCCTGCTGGCCTTTGTACTGTTCGCTGTCCATCTGCAAATGGCCGGAATTAAGATTGAAAACCCTACGTATGTGAAGATTGGTGATGTAAGTGCGAACATGCCGGCAGAAGAAGCCGGACTGCAGAAGGGTGATATCGTCGTATCCATAAACGGGGAGAAAATTGGCGGGGATTATCAGAAGATGATTTCGCTGACGTCAGCGTCCAAAGGCAAGGAAATGCAATGGACCCTTCAGCGCGGCGAAGAAACCTATAATGTATCTATGATTCCCCGCAGCATGGAGGGTGAAGAAGGCGGCAAAGTAGGGATTACCCCTGAACTGCCTACCCGTAAAGCCGGTTTTGGAGAGACGATAACCAAATCAGGCACAGCTATGGTGGATACCACCAAGCTGATCTTCATCGGATTCAAGCAGCTGATCAACAAGTTCAACATGAACGACATCTCCGGTCCTGTAGGCACATTCCAGATGACCGGCCAGATTGCGCAGCAGGGGATTCAATATCTGACCTATTGGGCGGCAATTCTTAGCCTGTACCTGGGAATATTCAATCTGCTGCCTATTCCGGCGCTGGACGGAAGCCGTCTCGTCTTCCTGGGGGTAGAGGCGCTGCGCGGCAAGCCGGTCGATCCAAGCCGGGAAGGCATGGTTCATTTTGTGGGCTTTGCCCTGCTGTTCCTCGTGATGATTGCCGTTACTTATAATGATATATTGCGCCTCATCAGCGGTTGATTTTTTTGTGGGGCGAAATTAGGAGGATTTCAAGAAATGGCCAAAGATAAACAGTTCGTTACGGAGATCACGCCGCAGGGCGAGGATTTCTCACGCTGGTATATTGATGTAATCAAAAAAGCGGATTTGATGGACTACTCTCCGGTCCGCGGCTGTATAGTGTTCAAACCGGACGGATTT
The DNA here is from genome assembly GCF_000981585.1 of Paenibacillus riograndensis SBR5. Taxonomy (NCBI): domain Bacteria; kingdom Bacillati; phylum Bacillota; class Bacilli; order Caryophanales; family Paenibacillaceae; genus Paenibacillus; species Paenibacillus riograndensis. The sequence goes on along the minus strand of NZ_LN831776.1, from coordinate 4,702,167 downwards.
GAAATCTGGGAGCATATCCAGGAGGAAATGAACCGCCGCTTCAAGGAGACCGGGCACCGGAACGCTTATTTTCCAATGTTCATTCCGGAGAGCTTTTTCCAGAAGGAAAAGGATCATATTGAAGGCTTCAACCCCGAACTGCCTTGGGTAACGGAAGCGGGCGGGGATCAATTGGAAGAACGTCTGGCGATCCGTCCGACTTCGGAAACGATGATCGGCCATATGTATTCCAAATGGATTCAGTCTTACCGGGATCTGCCGGTCCTGATCAACCAATGGGCCAACGTAGTCCGCTGGGAGAAACGGACACTGCCTTTCATCCGCACGAGCGAGTTTCTCTGGCAGGAAGGCCACACCGCCCATGAAAATGAGACTGAAGCGCGTGAAGAAACGATGCAGATGCTGGAGATTTACCGTGATTTTGTAGAAGGCTATCTGGCGATACCGGTCATTACCGGCCAGAAGACGCCTTCGGAACGTTTTGCCGGTGCGGTAGATACGTATTCCATTGAAGCGATGATGAAAGACGGGCGTGCCGTTCAGGCCGGAACCTCGCATTATCTGGGCACCAAATTTGCGGTTGCGTTTGAAATCCAGTATCTGAGCCGGGACAACGTGCTTGAGTATGTACATACCACTTCCTGGGGGACAAGCACACGCCTGATCGGTTCGATGATTATGGTTCACGGTGATGACCGCGGGCTTGCACTGCCTCCTAAAGTTGCGCCTACTCAAGTCATTATGATTCCGATCGGCCCTCCCAAAACCCGTGACGCCGTCATTGGCCGGACGGATGAGCTGTTCAAAGAGCTCAAAAGCGCAGGCATCCGGGTGCGTGTGGACGACCGGGCAGATGTGACTCCGGGCTGGAAATTCAATGAGTACGAAATGCGCGGAGTGCCAGTCCGTCTGGAGCTGGGGCCGCGTGATATGGAGAACGGCGTTTGTGTGCTGGTCTCGCGGATCAGCGGTGAGAAGAAGGTTATTCAGCAGGAGAACCTGGTGCAAGAAGTGCAGGCGATGCTGGAGCAGGTGCATAACGAGATGTTCGAGCGCGCGCTGAAATTCCGTGAGGATCATTTTTATTCGGTAGATACGCTCGATGAAATGAAGGCTTCCATGGAAGAGAAACGCGGCTTTGCGCTGGCAGGCTGGTGCGGCTCCGAGGAATGCGAATCCAAGGTCAAGGAAGAAACCGGCGCAACCAGCCGCAACATTCCGTTTAACCCTGCAGAGAACAAGCAAGTCTGCATTTGCTGCGGCAAGCCGGCAGCGCATACGGTTGTTTTTGCCAAAGCCTATTAATTTGCTTCTGTATTGTTTATGATTATGATTCAAGCACGTAAATCTAGCTTCTGGTGAGAGGAGTCGGCGGGCCGAAAGAACCCAAAGCTTTTTGACCCGGAAGCTTTTTACAATCTGATTTTTATTTTATTCGGGGATTGGGCATTTTTATCATTGCGTAAGTTAGGTGGGGGAAGCATGGAACAGAACGAGGAGAGAAGAAAGCGGTTCGAGCTTTTGATGAAGCAGGGAGAAATTCCGCCCGCAATCATTGATCCCTACTTCTTGGACGGACACATTGAACGTGTGGAGATCAGCCGCGGCAATCATGATTGGCATATTGTTATTGTCAAAGAAAGTTTGGTTCCGGCCCAGACGTACCGGACCTTTGTACTCAGAATGCGTGAGAAGCTGCAGCATATTGCCAAAGTCAGCTTTTTGTTCCTATATGATGAAAAAATCAGCAGAGCGGAGCTTGTGCAGGAATATTGGGGGCTTTTTCTGGAATGGGTGCAGCGGGAGATTCCTTCTGTGAATGGCTGGCTGACGCGTTCCACTCAAGAACTGCAGGACGGTACGCTGGTGCTGAGCCTGAACGATTCCATGTCGCTCGAATTGGCCCGTAAAAAAGGCATCGAAGGCGCGATTGTGAAATTTTACGATAAATTTTTCGGCCTCTCCCTGAAGGTTAAGCTGCAGATTACCGAGAATGAGAGCAAAGCGGATGCCTATGAGGAATTCCAGCAGAAGCTGCAGCAGGAGCAACGGGAGCTGGTGGAAATGATGATGATGGCCAGCGAGCCGGACGAGCCTGAAGACGAAGGGGATCCGAACGAAGTGATCAAGCTCCAGGTAGGGTATGAGATCAAGGAGCAGGCTGTACCGATCATTGAAATCCAGGATGAAGAAAAGAAAATCACAATCCAGGGAACCATCTTCGGCCTTGAGAGTAAAGAGCTGCGCAACGGCAATACGCTGTTCACTTTCTGCATCACGGACTTTACGGATTCGCTGCAAATCAAAATGTTTGCCAAGACGAAGGAAGATCTGAAGATCATGGGCCAACTGGCGAACGGCAAATGGGTCAGAGCACGCGGCAAAGTGGAATACGACCGTTTTATGCAGATTCCCGAGCTGGTCATGATTCCTTCAGATCTGTGCGAGGTGCAGGCGCCTCCTGCCCGTAAAGATCTGGCTCCGGTGAAACGGGTAGAATTCCATCTGCATACGACAATGAGCACGATGGATGCGGTCACACCGATTGATGCCTATGTCAAAACAGCCGCAAAATGGGGGCATCCGGCGATCGCCGTCTCGGATCACGGTGTCGTCCAGAGTTTCCCGGATGCAGATCATGCCGCCCACAAGCACAAAATCAAAATGCTCTACGGGGTGGAAGCCAATGTCGTTAATGATTCGGTGAATATTGTCGAGAATCCGCAGCCGCTTGACCTGAAGAAAGCTACTTATGTTGTGTTCGATATCGAGACCACCGGTTTGTCGATTACGCGCAATAATATTACAGAGCTGGCGGCTGTCAAAATGTGTGAAGGCAAGGAGCTGGACCGTTATACGACATTCGTCAATCCGCATGAAAAAATCCCGTACCATATTCAGCAGCTGACCAACATCACCGATGAAATGGTGAAGGATGCTCCGGATCTGGAGCCTGTGCTGGAGGAGTTCGTGGAATTTGTCGGGGACAGCGTCCTGGTCGCCCATAATGCCAGATTTGATATGGGGTTTATCCAGGCATCACTGACAAAGCTGGGCAAGCCGGTATTGCCGAACCCCTCGCTGGATACCCTGGAGCTGGCCCGTCTCTTGTTCCCAAGCATGAAGAACCACCGGCTGAACACATTGGCGGATAAATATAAAGTTCTGCTGGAGAGCCATCACCGTGCGGTGGATGATACCGTGGCACTGGGGGGCATTTTGAACGGCTTGCTGGCTGACGCGGAAAAGCTGAAGAACATCACCCGTCTGGAGCGGCTGAATGATTATGTCGGCAACGATCTCTCCAATGTCCGGCCGTTCCACTGCGGTATATATGCACTTAATCCGGCTGGGAAAAAGAACCTGTATAAGCTGATTTCCATGTCACATACAGAATATTACAAGCGCGTGCCTTGCATTCCAAAATCCAAGCTTGAAGAGCACAGGGATGGCTTGCTGGTGATTTCCGGGTGTGAACGGGGAGAGTTTTTCGAAGCGGTGCTGAACAAGACCACTGAAGAAGCGATGGAAGTCGCGCAATTTTACGATGTGCTTGAGATCCAGCCGCTGACCATGTACATGCACCTGGTGGATAAGGGGTTTGTGGCCAGTCCGGAGGATTTGCGTGACGTTGTGCGCAAAATCTGTGAGATTGGCGAACAGATGAACAAGCCGGTTATTGCCACCGGAAATGTACATTATCTGGAGCCGCGGGACAAGCTGTTCCGCGATATTACGATTCATGGCATCACCGGCTTCAGCCCGCTGAAGGACCAGCGTAAGCCGGACGCCCATTTCCGTACGACGGATGAAATGCTGGCTGAATTTGAATTCCTCGGTGCGGAAAAAGCGCTGGAGGTTGTTGTTACTAACACTGTAGCGCTGGCTGAGCGTTTTGAGGAATATCCGCTTTTCCCGAGCGAGCTGTTCACACCTATTATTGAAGGTGCCGACGAAGAAATCCGCAATACCTGCTACAATACAGCCAAATCCATCTATGGGGAAGAGCTGCCTGAGGTCGTCGTCGCCCGGCTCGAAAAAGAACTTGCCCCGATTATCAAATACGGCTTCTCTGCCAACTATCTGATCTCGGAACGGCTGGTAAAAAAATCGAATCAGGACGGCTATCTGGTAGGCTCCCGTGGTTCCGTAGGATCGTCTGTAGTAGCAACCTTCCTTGGGATCTCTGAGGTAAATCCGCTGCCGGCGCATTATATCTGTGTCAATCCGGAATGCCGGCACAGCGAGTGGTTCCTTGACGGCAGTGTGCCGAGCGGCTTCGACCTCCCGGACAAGGATTGCCCGAACTGTGGAGGCAAGCTCAGAGGTGAAGGGCAGGATATTCCTTTTGAAACCTTCCTCGGGTTCAAGGGAGATAAGGTTCCCGATATCGATCTTAACTTTTCGGGTGAATATCAGCCGAATGCCCATAATTTCACCAAGACTATGTTTGGACCGGACAATGTTTTCCGGGCAGGTACGATCGGTACAGTAGCCGAAAAAACTGCCTTCGGCTTCACAAAGAAATACGAGGAGCATCATCAGAAGCGCTGGCGCGGAGCCGAGGTCGGGCGTCTGGCGGCAGGCTGCACAGGGGTGAAACGGAGCACAGGCCAGCATCCCGGCGGGATCGTCGTTTTGCCGGATTATATGGAGATCGAAGATATTACGCCGGTGCAGTACCCTGCGGATGACGTCACTGCCGAATGGAAGACAACCCATTTCGATTACCACGCGTTCGATGCGAACCTGCTGAAGCTCGATATTCTGGGACACGATGATCCGACCATGATGCGTATGCTTCAGGATTTGACGGGCGTGGACCCGACGACCATTCCGATGAATGATCCCAAGGTGATGAGCATGTTCAACTCCACGGAGGCGCTTGGAGTCAGTCCCGAGCAGATCCGCACACCGGTAGCCACGTATGGAGTGCCGGAGATGGGGACCAAATTTGTCCGGCAGATGCTTGTAGAGTCGAAGCCGTCAAGCTTTGCCGACCTGCTGCAGATCTCCGGGCTGTCCCACGGAACAGGGGTATGGCTGGGGAACGCACAGGAGCTTATCAAGAACAACACCTGCAACATCAAGACGGTTATCGGCTGCCGGGATGATATCATGCTCTACCTGATCTACAAGGCGGGAATGGACGCAGGCCTGGCCTTCAAAATTACCGAGAGTGTCCGTAAGGGCAAGGGCTTGTCCGCCGAATGGATCGAGGAAATGAAGAAATGCAAGGTTCCCGGATGGTATATTGATTCCTGTCTGAAGATCCAGTACATGTTCCCGAAGGCGCATGCTGCCGCCTATGTTATTTCCGCAGTACGAACCGCTTACTTCAAGCTGTATCATCCTATTGAATATTATGCGACCTATTTTTCGGTCCGGGCGGCCGATTTTGACATTGAATTATGCTGCAAAGGCTATGAGGCGATCGGCCGGCAAATCGTAGAAATTGAGCAGAAAGGCTTCCAGGCGCTGCCGAAGGAAAAAGCGATGCTGCCTGTGCTGGAAATGGCCCTGGAGATGACCGCTCGCGGCTTCACCTTCAAGAATATCGATTTGTACCGTTCCGACGCCACCAAATTTACCGTCGACGGCACCAGCCTGATTCCTCCGTTCTCTTCTCTGGCGGGGATCGGGGAGAATGCTGCCATTAATATCGCTGCCGCCAAGGAAGCGGGAGAGTTTCTGTCCATTGAAGATTTCCAGCAGAAGTCGAAGGCGAGCAAAACGGTTGTCGAACTGCTGAACGGCATGGGCTGCTTCCGCGGATTGCCGGAGAGCAACCAGCTTTCACTATTTTAAGAGCCCCACAAAGTGGAGTTTAACACCCTTTTTATGCCCTCCCGAACGAGGCAGTCAAGGGCCGGCACTTGTCAGTGATGATGCACTATGGTATAATTTTTTTGGTAATAATGAGATAAGTCCGTTGTGTAAAGAGTGGGGAAACCCACTCTTTATCTTTGGTATATAGCAAAAGACAAGTTCGTGGAGGTTATTTTCTTTTGAGCACACCCAAATCCAAAATTAAACAAACGGTAGAGCAGATGCTCGGGCCCTATCTCGAGGACAATGGTTTCGAACTGGTGGACGTTGAATATGTGAAGGAAGGCTCCAACTGGTTTTTGCGCATATTCGTGGACAAAGAAGGCGGCATTGATATTGATGACTGCGGGACCATCAGCGAATATTTCAGCCAGAAGCTGGATGAGAATGATCCTATACCTGAGGCGTATTTCCTTGAGGTTTCCTCGCCGGGTGCTGAACGTCCGCTCAAAAAAGCTGCGGATGTTGCCAAAGCGGTTGGCAAGGACGTCTATGTAACGGTATATGAACCGATTCAAGGACTCAAGGAATTCGAAGGTCGTTTGCTTTCGTTCGAGAACGAGGAACTGCTCATCTCCGCGGGCAAAAAAGAACATGTTGTACCGTACGCCAAAGTCGCCAGTGCGAGATTGGCCATTATTTTTTAACGTCTTGAAAGGGGGACCGGAATTTCATGAGTATGGATTTTATCGAAGCTATGAATGAACTGGAAAGAGAGAAGGGCATCAGCAAGGATGTGTTGTTCGAAGCCATTGAAGCTGCGCTGATCTCAAGCTATAAACGCAACTTCAATGCCGCGCAGAATGTGCGTGTGGACATGAACCGCAACACAGGCGTAATCAAGGTGTTCGCCCGCAAGCTGATTGTCGAGGAAGTGCTGGATGCCCGCACCGAAATCTCGCTGATGTCCGCGCGTGAGATCAACCCGCATTTCCAGCTGGAGGATATCGCCGAGCTTGAAGTAACGCCGCGTGATTTCGGCCGCATTGCCGCTCAGACGGCCAAGCAAGTCGTGACCCAGCGCATTCGTGAAGCGGAGCGCGGATTGATCTATAATGCTTTTATCGACAAGGAAGATGACATTGTTACCGGCCTAGTGCAGCGTCAGGATATGCGCAACATCTATGTGGACCTGGGCAAAATCGAAGCAGTGCTGCCGCTCAGCGAACTGATGCCGGGTGAGAAATTCAAGCAAAGCGAACGTATCAAGGCCTATATCACCAAGGTTGAGAACACGACCAAAGGGCCGCAGATCATGCTGTCCCGCAGTCATCCCGGACTCTTGAAACGCCTGTTCGAGCTTGAGGTTCCGGAAATTTTTGACGGTGTCGTCGAAATTCGTTCCGTGGCCCGTGAAGCCGGATTCCGTTCCAAGATTGCCGTCTTCTCGCGCAACCCGGAAGTGGACCCGGTCGGTTCATGCGTAGGCCCTAGAGGCACGCGTGTTCAGACAATCGTCACTGAGCTTCGCGGCGAGAAAATTGATATTGTCCGTTATTCCGATACGGTTCAGGAGTATGTGGCGAACGCGCTTAGCCCGTCCAAGGTGCTTGAGGTTCAGGTCTTTGAAGCGGAGAAAATGGCCCGTGTCATTGTTCCTGACTATCAATTGTCGCTGGCCATCGGCATTAAAGGGCAGAATGCCCGCCTTGCCGCCAAGCTGACCGGCTGGAAAATTGATATCAAGAGCGAAAGCCAGGCAGAGCAGGAATACGGCAGACCAAGAACTTCTAATGATGAAATGCATCAGGATTCCGTCTCCATTGACTAATCAACCTGCTCTATTTTAGAGGGGAGGCGATTGACATGAAACAGCGTAAGGTGCCGATGCGCAAATGCGTTGCCAGCCAGGAGATGATGCCCAAAAAAGAGCTGATTCGCGTGGTGAGAACGCCGGAGGGCGAAGTGCTGATTGACCTGACAGGCAAAAAGTCGGGCCGCGGCGCTTATATATGCGGCAAACTGGAATGTTTTAAGCTGGCACAAAAGAACAAGGCGCTTGACCGTGCACTCAAATGTCAAGTGAGTCCGGAAATTTATGCCCAGCTTGCCCGGGATTTTGCATCCGTGGAGGAGCAGTTTCTGGCAGCGAAGGATAGTGAGGACAATGAGTAAGGCGCTTTCTTATTTAGGGCTTGCCATGCGAGCGGGCAAGATTGTCACCGGCGACGAAGCTGTGCTGAAAGCGGTACGGTCTTCGGAGGCGAGGCTGGTCGTCCTGGCGGGTGACGCTTCAGAAAATACTCAGAAAAAGTTCCGTGACAAGTGCGGAACCTACGATATTCCACTAGTAATCGCATTTCACCGGGATGAGCTCGGTGCAAGTATTGGTAAAGACCAGCGCGTAGTGCTGGCCGTTACGGATAAAGGATTCGCGGAAATGATCTCCAGAGTGCTGGGAGATACTGTCGGAGGTGGAGCTATTGACTAAAGAAGACAATAAGGATAAGCTGCGCGTGTATGAATACGCGAAATCGCTCAACATGAGCAGTAAAGAAATTATTACAATTCTGAAGCGTTTGAATGTCCCTGTGAATAATCATATGAGTGTCATGGAGAATGGCTCCGTGAGCAAAGTGGAACAGTTCTTCAAGGATATCAAGTCAAATGCTGCAGCCAAGCGGGATAGCGGAACCAGCAGCCGTCCGGCATCTGCCGGAACGGTAACCGCTGAACCCCAGAGCGCTCAGAATGCCAACAAAAATCAACCGGAAAAGCAGGTAGGTATGAACAGTAACCAAAACAACAACCAATCGACGACGTCCCCAAGGCCCCAAAGCGGACAAGATTCCCGCAGAGCAACATCAGGTTCAACACAAAATTCACGTCCGCACAGCAGCACAGGCGGCAACCGCCCGCAAGGCAGCACAAACGGCAGCCGTTCGCAAGGCAGCTCCAATAACGGCCGTCCGCAGGGCAATTCCACAGGCGGCAGCCGTCCGCAAGGCAATTCCGCGGGCAACCGTTCACAAGGCAGCACAAACGGCAGCCGTCCGCAAGGCAGCTCTACGGGCAGCCGCCCGCAAGGCCAAGGCGGCGGTGCGCCGCGTACGGGCGACCGTACACAGGGTCAAGGCGGAGCACGTACAGCTGACAGCCGTCCACAAGGCCAAGGCGGCGGTGATTTCTCCCGCGGCGGCGACAGAGGACCCAAGAAGAACACAACCGGAGGCAGACCGAATAACAACAGCGGTCAAAAACGGTTTGAAGACGGCAAAGGCGGCAATTTCCGCGGCCGGGGCGGTAAAAACAACCGTGGCCGGAACAATCAGCCGGTGGAACGCCGTGAGAAGATCGACAACACGCCTAAGAAAATCATTGTCCGCGGCAGCATGACTGTGGGCGAAACTGCCAAACTGCTCCATAAGGATGCTTCTGAAGTCATCAAGAAGCTGATTTCCATGGGGGTTATGGCTACAATTAACCAGGAGCTCGACATTGACACGATTCTGCTGCTCTCCAGCGAATTCGGAGTGGAAGTAGAAGTGAAGATTCCAGTGGATGAAGACAGCTTCGAGACGGTGGAAGAGAACGATTCCGAAGAGGATCTGCAGACTCGTCCGCCGGTCGTAACCATCATGGGTCACGTTGACCATGGTAAAACGACCTTGCTGGATGCCATTCGTTCTACGAATGTAACCGGCGGGGAAGCTGGCGGGATTACCCAGCATATCGGTGCTTATCAAGTCGAAATCAACCATAAAAAAATCACGTTCCTCGATACACCAGGCCACGAAGCGTTTACCGCGATGCGTGCCCGTGGTGCCCAGGTAACGGATATGACCATTATCGTAGTCGCTGCCGATGACGGTGTAATGCCGCAGACGGTAGAAGCAATCAACCATGCCAAGGCTGCAGGCCTGCCGATCATTGTTGCTGTCAACAAGATCGACAAGCCGGGTGCAGACCCTGACCGGGTGAAGCAGGAGCTTACCAACTATGAGCTGGTGCCGGAAGAGTGGGGCGGAGACACCATCTTCGTCAACCTGTCTGCCAAACAGCGCATCAACCTTGAAGAGCTGCTGGAGATGATTCTGCTCGTGGCTGAAGTGAATGAGTACAAAGCTAACCCTGACAAGCGGGCGCGCGGTACTGTCATTGAAGCAGAGCTTGATAAGAACCGTGGACCGGTTGCCCGGATTCTCGTGCAGAATGGTACGCTGAAAGTCGGCGACGCCTTTGTAGCAGGGAACTGCTTCGGACGTGTGCGCGCCATGGTGAATGACAAAGGACGCAAGATCAAGGAAGCAGGCCCTTCCACACCGGTGGAAATTACCGGTCTGACTGAAGTTCCGCAAGCCGGCGATCCGTTCATGGCGTTTGAAGATGAGCGTAAAGCCCGTGCGATTGCAGACAGACGTTCCACGTCGCAGCGCCAGTCTGAGCTGAATACGAACACCCGGGTAACCCTGGATGATCTGTTCAAGCACATCAAGGAAGGCGAGATCAAAGACCTGAACGTAATCATCAAAGGTGACGTGCAGGGTTCGGTTGAGGCGCTCAAAGGCTCTTTAGCCAAAATTGAAGTTGAAGGCGTGCGTGTGAAGATTATCCATAGTGGTGCGGGTGCGATTACAGAATCCGACATTACGCTGGCGGCAGCTTCCAATGCGATCGTAATCGGCTTCAATGTGCGTCCGGATGCCCAGACCAAAGCTGCAGCAGAGCAGGAAAAAGTGGATGTCCGTCTGCACAACATCATTTACAATGTCATCGAAGAAATTGAAAGTGCCATGAAAGGCATGCTTGATCCCGTCTACAAAGAGAACATTATCGGCCATGCCGAAGTGCGCAACGTCTTCAAAATCAGCAAAGTGGGGACCATTGCAGGTTGTATGGTTACTTCCGGCAAAATTACCCGCAATGCCGAAATGCGCCTGATCCGCAGCGGTATTGTAGTCTTCCAAGGCAAGATCGACACCTTGAAACGTTTCAAAGATGATGCCAAAGAAGTGGCACAGGGTTATGAATGTGGCATAACTTTGGAACGCTATAATGATGTCGTCGAAGGCGACATTATCGAAGCGTTTATCATGGAGACGGTTGAGCGCTAAGCGAAGAGGTGATATAGATGTCTAAAATTAGAGCAGGACGGGTTGGCGAGCAGATTAAAAAAGAACTCAGCCAGCTGATCCAAAGCGGACTTAAAGACCCGCGCATCGGGTTTGTAACTGTAACAGGCGTAGATGTGACGAACGATTTGTCACAGGCCAAAGTATACCTGAGCGTTTTCGGGGATGAAGAGCAGGTCACAGGTTCCCTAAAGGCGATCGAGAAAGCCAATGGCTTTCTCCGCTCGGAGCTTGGCAAAGCGATCCGCCTGCGCCATACACCTGAGCTGATCTTCAAGATTGATGAATCCGTTGCTTACGGAAGCCATATCGAGAAGCTGCTTGGCGAAATTGGCAAGAATGAAGAAAGCTAGGAATCATAAAGGAGACGGCGAATGCAGAGCTATGAACAAAGTCTCCAGCAGACCCGTAAGTTTCTGCTGGAACACGACGACTATCTTGTAGTGTCGCATATTCAGCCGGACGGAGATGCAGTCAGCTCCACCCTCGCGGTGGGCTGGCTTCTCTCATGTCTGGGCAAAAAATATACTATGCTGAACGAAGGGCCGATCCCGCAGCGGATGGAATACTTATGGCATGCCGGTGAGATTGCCAATCTGGCAGAAGGGGATCTGGCCCGCGAGTACAGCCGTGTCATTTGTGTGGATTGCGCCGATTTTCAGCGTGTAGGACTGACCCAGCGCCATTTTGCCTCCGATGCCCTCATCGTAAATATTGATCATCATCCTACGAACAATGGTTATGGCTCCGTTAATCTGATTAAGCCTGATGCTGCTGCAACTGCGGAGATTTTATTCGATCTGCTGAAGACATTTGAGGTCGAATGGGATATTGACATCGCGACAGCCCTCTATACCGGACTGCTTACGGATACCGGAGGCTTTCGCTACAGCAATACTTCCCCTAAAGTGATGGCGGCGGTATCTGAGCTGCTTGAGCTTGGTGTCAATGGACCAATGCTTGCGGAAACGCTGCTGGAGGAGATGACACTGGGACAGGTCAAGGTGCTGAACCGGGCGCTGAGTACTTTGCAGCTCTCCCCGGAAGGCGACATAGCCTGGGTATCCATAACACCTCAGGACATGCTGGATTGCGAAGCCGCAAACGAAGATCTTGAAGGCATCGTTAATTATCCGCGCAACATCCGGGGTGTGGAGGTAGGAATTCTGTTCAAGGTTATTCATGAGCGTGCCGTAAAGGCGAGTTTCCGGTCTGCAGGTAAAGTAGATGTTGCCGCTTTGGCGCAAGTGTTTGGCGGAGGCGGACATACCCGGGCTGCAGGTGCGCGTATCGATGCGACACTGGAAGATGCTATTCCATTGGTGCTTCAGGAGGTCAGACGTCATTTATGAGTGAGCTTACAGGTGTGCTGGCTGTCTATAAGCCTGCTGGCTTCACTTCACATGATGTTGTCGCCAAGGCCCGGCGCATTCTCGGCATGAAGCGGATCGGCCACACGGGAACGCTTGATCCTCAAGTGACCGGTGTCCTGCCTCTTTGTCTTGGACGGGCAACGCGTGTCGTGGAATACATCCAGGAACTGCCTAAGGAATACGTAGCCACGCTGCGTCTCGGCTTATCCAGTGATACCGAGGATTTAACCGGAACGATTACGGAAACCGTTGATGAGGTGCATGTTACGGAAGCCGAAGTACTCGCAGTGCTTAAATCTTTTCAGGGTGTGATTTCTCAGGTTCCACCGATGTATTCCGCTGTCAAGGTTGACGGGAAGCGCCTCTATGAGCTGGCCCGGGAAGGCAAAACCGTTGAGCGGAAGAGCCGTGAAGTGGAAATCTATGAGATTGAAATGACCGGCATGATCTGGAACGGTAATCATCCGGATGTTACGTTTCGTGTGCTGTGCTCCAAAGGCACGTACATCCGTACCCTATGCGTGGATATCGGCCGGGCGCTTGGACTTCCCGGTGTCATGGTGAAGCTTGAGCGGACGATGTCTGCGGGGATATCAGCAAGCCATTGCCTGACCCTGGAACAGATCGCTGAATACAAGGAAGCAGGCACCCTGGAGGCGCATTTGATTGCGGCGGACGAGGCGGTCTCCCATTTGCCCAGACATACAGTGATGGACGGGAAGAAAAAAGCAGCGCTCCAGGGGCAGCGTCTGTCTCTCCGTCATGTGGCTCCTGAGGTACAGCACAATGGGCATTTTCGGCTTTATGATGAGCAGGGCGGGTTCCTGGGGATATATGTACTGGAAGAAACGGGAGCCATCGCGCCTGTAAAAGTATTTGCACAAGCTTGACTATTAATTTCATTAGTGAATTGTAGGTGAGAAACAGCGTGAGAACCATAACCTTAAGCTATCCGATACCGCCGGAGACCGCGGCGAAGTGGGCACAGCCGCAAGTGGCTGCCCTGGGTCAGTTTGACGGGCTGCACCGGGGACACGCCAGTGTCATTGCATCCGCTGTTGAACTGGCCCGCAAAGAAGGCGTACCGGCTGCAGTCATGACTTTCCATCCGCATCCCAAGGATGTCATGGGCAAAGGAGATTATGACGGATATTTGACCCCGGCGAAGGACAAGCAGGAGATTCTTGCCGGCATGGGTGTCGATATTTTGTATATTATTGAATTCAACGAGCAGTTGTCCCGGGTAAGTCCGGAGGACTTTGTGTCTGTGATGCTGCTGCCGCTGCAGATTGCAACTGCCGTGGTGGGCTTTGATTTCCATTTCGGCTATATGGGCGCAGGTGATCCTGACCGGCTCCGTGAGCTGGGGGATGGGATGATGAATGTCCTGACTGCTCCTCCGTTCCTCATTGATGGACAGAAGGTAAGCAGCTCCGGGATACGCAAGAGTCTCCAGAATGGTGATCTTACCCTGGCGAATACATGGTTCGGGCGCTGTTATCATCTGCGGGGAACGGTAGTTCATGGAGAGAAGCGCGGACGCACTATAGGTTTTCCCACAGCCAATGTGCAGCTCGAAGACCGGTATGTTGTTCCCGCCAAGGGGGTATATGCGGTCAGAGTCTTTTATCAGGACGAAGTTCTGCACGGGGTAATGAACGTTGGTGTAAAGCCAACCTTCCACGAAGGGGTAACAGCGCCCAGCTTTGAGGTGCATCTGTTTGATTTTGCAGGAGATATCTACGGGCAGGAGCTTAAGGTCGAGCTGGTTTCATTCATCCGTCCTGAACGCAAGTTCGGCTCCATTGATGCCTTGATCGCGCAGATTGGCGAGGATGCCAACACTGCCAAAAGCCTGCTGGAAGAAGAATCCTAATTCACTGTGGACATGCCGTTTACATTTGTCTTCGAAGATGCTATACTGATTAACGTTGCTGGAATGACAGCATCATAACCTTAGCTTGGTTGCATGTTCTCACCGACGGCGACGAGGCTATTGGCGATTATATTGAAGGAGGTGAACAGGATGGCATTGACTCAAGAACGTAAACATCAATTGATTGACGAGCACAAAACTCATGAATCCGATACAGGATCCCCTGAGGTGCAAGTTGCTATCCTAACGGAGAACATCGTTAATTTGACTGACCACTTGCGTACGCACAAGAAGGATCACCATTCCCGCCGCGGACTGCTGAAGATGGTTGGACAACGTCGTAAACTGCTGGCGTATTTGAAGAACAAAGACATCAGACGTTACAGCGCCCTGATCGAAAAACTGGGATTGCGTCGCTAATTTTCTATAATCACTACCCTAAAGCAGCCTGGTTGTATACCGTATGTCCTTCTTACAAGCGACAGCGGGACAGCCGGGTTGCTTTTTGAAAATTTAGGGAAAACTATTGCAGGCGGCAAGTGGATATGATTTGCACAAAACGGCTATTTAACCTCTGCTTGAGGACAAGCCGTTTTTGCTTGAAAGATAAGATTTTATTAAGCATTATGCTGAAACCTGAGATAGGATAGGCAGGTCTACTACTACTTAAGGAGGGATTTTATGGAAAAACGTGTAGAAATGCAGCTTGGCGGAAGACGCCTTGTGCTGGAAACGGGCCGGCTTGCCAAGCAGGCAAATGCTGCAGTCATGGTACGCTATGGTGACACTTCAGTATTGTGTACGGTTACAGCCTCCAGCGAACCTAAAGATCTGGATTTTTTCCCGCTTACAGTAAACTATGAGGAAAGATTATATGCGGTTGGTAAAATTCCCGGAGGTTTCATCAAACGTGAGGGCAGACCCAGCGAAAAAGCGATTCTGTCCAGCCGTCTGACAGACCGTCCGATCCGCCCGCTGTTTCCGGAAGGATTCCGCAACGATGTCCAGGTGCTCAATCTGGTAATGAGCGTGGATCAGGATTGTGCGCCGGATATTGCCGCTATGATTGGTACTTCTGCCGCGCTCAGCATTTCCGATGTGCCGTTTGACGGACCGATCGGCGGTGTGGCTGTGGGCCGGATTAACGGTGGATTTGTTATTAATCCGGACGTTGCACAGCAAGCGGTGAGCGATATTTATGTAGTCGTAGCCGGAACCAAGGACGCCATCATGATGGTGGAAGCTGAAGCCAATGAAGTGCCAGAAGATGTTATGCTGGAAGCTATCATGTTCGGCCATGATGAAATCCGCAAGATCGTAGCTGTGATTGAAGAACTGGTTGCAGTTGCCGGCAAAGAAAAAATGGCAGTGAAGCTGCACACGGTAAACAGCGAAGTGAACGCAGAGGTCCGCGCTTATGCACAGATCCGTCTGGTGGAAGCTGTAAAAATTGCCGAGAAACATGCCCGCCAGGATGCCATCGACCTGATCAACAATGAAACGGTGGAGTATTTCGCAGAGAAATACATAGAAACACCAGAGCTTCTGAAGGATGTCAAGGAAGTGCTGCATGATATCGTCAAGGATGAAGTAAGACGTCTGATCACACATGACAAGATCCGTCCGGATGGACGCAAGCTGGATGAAATCCGTCCGATCGAATGCGATACGGCTTTGCTGCCGCGCACTCATGGTTCCGGACTCTTCACACGCGGACAGACTCAGATCCTCAGCGTATGTACGCTTGGTGCGCTTGGAGATGTGCAGATTCTGGACGGGATTGATCCGGCCGAAACGAAACGCTTCATGCACCACTACAACTTCCCGCCATTCAGCGTAGGGGAGGCCCGTCCGCTTAGAGCACCGGGACGCCGCGAGATTGGACACGGGGCCCTTGGGGAACGCGCTTTGTCCAAAGTCATTCCAAGTGAAACTGAATTCCCGTACACTATTCGTCTGGTGTCAGAGGCTATCGAATCCAACGGCTCTACTTCCCAAGCGAGTATTTGCGCCAGCATCTTGGCCATGATGGATGCAGGTGTGCCGATTAAGGCGCCTGTAGCCGGTGTAGCCATGGGTCTGATCAAAGACGGAGAGCATGTCTCGATTCTGACCGATATTCAGGGAATGGAAGATCATCTGGGCGATATGGACTTCAAAGTGGCAGGTACGGCTGAAGGGGTTACAGCGATTCAGATGGACATCAAGATCGCCGGCATTGACCGCAAGATTCTTCAGGATGCGCTGCAGCAGGCCAAAGAAGGACGGATGTTCATCCTGGGCAAAATGATGGAAGCCATCTCCGAGCCTAGACCAAGCCTGTCCAAATACGCTCCAAAAATCATTATCATCAACATCAATCCGGACAAAATCCGTGATGTCATCGGTGCAGGCGGCAAGATTATCAATAAAATCATTGAAGAAACCGGCGTGAAGATCGATATCGAGCAGGACGGCCGTGTCTTCATTGGCTCTTCGGACGAAGCGATGATTCAAAAAGCCCGCGGCATTATCGAAGGCATTGTACGTGAAGTGCAGGTCGGTGAAATTTATGTGGGTACCGTCAGACGCATCGAGAAGTTTGGTGCCTTTGTTGAACTGATTCCGGGCAAAGACGGACTGGTGCATATTTCACAGCTGTCCACAGAACGTGTAGCCAAAGTTGAAGATGTAGTGGCTATCGGCGACACGATTACGGTCAAAGTTACGGAAATCGACCAGCAGGGCCGCGTTAATCTGTCACGCAAAGCAGTGCTCACTTCAGAAGGCGCAGCCAAGGCGTAACATCACCATAAGATTTACCTGAAATGAAATGCATGAACGGGAAGAGACAGAAGCAGTTTTGTTCTGGCTCTTTTTTAAGTTGCAGACATTGAACATATTTTCCTTCATGGATGCATAGGCTGGGACAAAGCGTCTCTGCGCCTGACTTGTGCAGGGACGGACAAATGAACCGTTTCTGCCGGGGAGGAAAGACGTCATGAAGACGGAAAAAGCGGCACTTGTGCTGGCCTGTATTGCTGTAGTGATCGGGATAGGCAGTACATATGGGCCGGTGAAGGAAATGCTGGCCCAGCTTAAGCCGCAGACTGGACTGGCTGTATGGGGCAGGGTCTACACGGAAGCCCAGGATGATTTGCGCGCAAGCATCGAGAGCAAGGCCGCCAAGCTGAACAGCCCGCCTGTGGATGCAACTGTTGACCGTGTATGGAAGGCTATACCGGGTTATAACGGGCTGGAAGTGGATGTGGAGGCAACCTACCGGGAGGCCAAGCTAAAGGGGCCTAATGATGGCTTAAAGCTGCTGTACCGCCAGATTAAACCTAAGGTTTCACTGGATGACCTGGGGGCTCAGCCGATCTACCGGGGCAATCCGGCGAAGCCGATGGTATCGCTGATGATCAATGTGGCCTGGGGCAACCAGTACATTATCCCAATGCTGGACATCTTAGATCAGGAAAAGGTGAAAGTCACCTTTTTTCTGGACGGCAGCTGGCTCAGCCGCAATAAAGAGCTGGCCGCAGAAATGCTGAAGCGCGGGCATGAAATGGAAAATCACGCCTATACCCATCCCAATATGAGCACTTTGAGCCGGGCGCGGGCGACAGCCGAAATCCAGAAAACACAAAACCTGCTCAAAGAGAGCCTGGGAGTGACCAATATCTGGTTTGCCCCTCCATCCGGCGACTTTGACCAGGAGACTGTTGACATTGCCGCCTCGTTGGGGCTGAAAACGGTGCTGTGGACGCTGGATACGGTGGATTGGCGCAATCCTTCACCGGATTCGATCATCTCCAAAATCAGCAGCCAAGCGGAGCCGGGAACCTTGATTCTAATGCACCCGACAGCTTCTTCGTCGCAGGCGCTCCGGGGGATGATCCGTGGAATCAAGGCGAAAGGCCTGCAGCTGGGGACGGTCAGCCAGACGCTCTCGGCAGAGCGTGTGCTGCCTGCGGATGTTGAGTGAGCCGGCTAATTCTGGTAGGATAAGAGGCGCGTATACCAAAATACAGATAGAACCAGGGCTATGCCAGGAGGACTTAGAAGTGGAAAAAATAGTATTGTCAAACGGCCTCAGAGTGGTAACTGAAAAAATTCCCACCGGCCGATCCGTTTCCTTTGGAATATGGGTCAAAACAGGCTCCCGCAATGAGACTCCGCAGAACAACGGGATTTCTCATTTTATTGAGCATATGCTGTTCAAAGGAACCGACCGGTACAGCGCCAAGGATATTGCTGAACAGTTCGACGCTATCGGCGGCAACGTCAATGCGTTTACCTCTAAGGAATATACATGCTATTATGCTAAAGTGCTGGATGAGCATCTGCCGATTGCGGTCGATGTGCTGGCCGATATGTTTTTCCGTTCACGGATGGACGCCGAAGAGCTGGCGAAGGAGAAAAATGTTATTCTCGAGGAAATCGCCATGTGCGAAGACACACCGGATGATCTGGTGCATGATCTGATGTGCGCTGCAGCTTACGGTGAGCACCCCCTGGCCTATTCCATTCTGGGTCTCAAGGAACGGCTTCAGGAAATGACGCCGGATGATCTCCGGGATTATATGAAGGCACAATATACGATTGAGAACACAGTGATCAGCGTAGCCGGCAACATCAATGACGGGCTGGAGGAGCTGCTGGAGAAGCACTTCGGTTCGTTTCAGAATCATGGCGAATCCGCAGCGCTGGCTGCACCCGATTTCCATGGCGGGCTGCTGTTCCACCGCAAAAAAACAGAGCAAAACCATATTTGCCTCTCTTTGCCGGGTGTCCAAAGCGGAGGGCCACTGCAATATCCGATGGTGCTGCTGAACAATGCCATCGGCGGGGGCATGAGCTCGCGGATGTTCCAGGAAATCCGTGAAAAACGCGGGTTGGCTTATTCGGTTTATTCTTACCACAGCTCCCAGGCGGACAGCGGGCTGTTCACGGTATATGCGGGGACTGCGCCGAAGCAGACCAAAGAGGTTACCGAACTGATCAAAGAAATGATGCATGAGCTTGCCGTCAAGGGACTCAGCGATGATGAACTGCGAAAAGGCAAGGAGCAGCTCAAAGGCAGCCTGATTCTCAGCCTCGAAAGCACCAGCAGCCGGATGAACCGTATCGGAAAAAACGAGCTGATGCTGGGAAGACATGATACACTGGATGATATGATCGCCAAAATTCAGCAGGTAAGCATGGATGATGTGAACCAGCTGCTGGATCATATGTTTGCGCAGCCGCTCGCTGTGGCGATGGTAGGCGCAACAGACAAAGCTATTGCCAATGTTAGGAGAGATGATCTTGTCTTATTACGTTCAAATTAACAAGCTTTCCGGGAATGAGGATGTGGAACTGCCCCGTAAAATGTCGGAACAGGCTTCGGGGTATGATCTGTATGCCGCCGTAGGAGAAGCGGTTGTCCTCGCTCCGGGCGAGCGTACCCTAATCCCCACTGGCATATCGCTGGCCATGCCGGACGGCCTGGAGGCACAAATCCGGCCGCGCAGCGGGCTGGCGCTGAAGCATGGCATTACCTGCCTGAACACACCGGGAACCATCGATGCGGATTACCGGGGAGAGATTAAGGTGCTGCTGATCAATCTCGGACAGGAGCCTTTTGCCATTGCCCGGAATGAACGGATTGCCCAAATGGTTTTCCAGGCTGTACCTTCTGTGACAATGGTCCAGGTGGACGAGCTGTCGGAAACTGAACGTGGTGCCGGCGGCTTTGGCCATACGGGGAAATAACAAGGGCTTCACCGTCCTTTTTTAGGACGGCGTAGCCGTTTCTACTTGAGTCGGCCTTTCGTCGATAGCTGCACACAAAGCTTGCGGAGATACCGTTACCGGTATTTACCCGCAAGCTTTTTTTAAAATATAAGAATTTATATGTTTTGGGGGACTGACTTCCCCTTATTTAACTGTAAAACAGTGTGAAAAAATGTGGATATCTTGGAAGCCTCACAAGATATACGCGATGCAGGAGGATAGGGCTCCATCCGGGGACTGAAGCGGACCGAGGAGCCGAGGAGCCCTTATTTTGCCAAAAATCTTACTTTTTCAGCAGTTACGGACTCAGGAGCCGTTACAACGTTCGATGGAGCCTGGAATCAAGGGGAAAGGGAGAAATAAAGGCATCTCAGTCCGTTAGTCTTGCGGAATAGCCGAAGCTTCTATCCATAACGGCTCTCCTGTCCGTAACGGCTGCGGATCGATCGCGAAGGAATAGGGCGATCCGTCTTTACCGGCTTCTTCGCAGGTGTAGTTGGAAAAAGGGAACTTATTTTTCCGAAAATTAAGAAATCCTGAGAGTGAAGTGGAAAAAGTAATCCTAATTGGGCCACATTTCCGGTTCAATGGTGAAATGAGCTGAATTAATGTCCCTTTTTCCACTTCATCTACCCGAGGGTAGGGTACTTCGGCAAATTAGTTAACCTTTTTCCACTTAAAGAGTTGCGTAGGATTCATGGGGAGTCGTTCTCCAGGTAACGCTAGAACCAAGACGGCTGCGCTGGTCCCGTGGGGGACCGCACAGCCGTTTTGGTTCGCTGTTTTTTCCATAATGTACCCGGGTGCCCATTATTTCTTCTCCGCTCATCACCCATCCGCAGCCTGCGGCATAAGATGCTCTATAGTCGATAGTGTATGTGGAAAGGAGCGTCAACCCTATGCTTACTGGCATCAGGATCGTGTTCCTGGGCGGGGACGCGAGACAGATTGAAGTGATTCGGAAATGTGTGGAAATGGATGCTACGGTAAGCGCTGCCGGGTTCGACAAGTGGGATGCCCCAAGCCCGGGGGTAAGCCTGGAACAAATGTCGGCAGAGCTGCTGAGCCGCGCGGATGTGCTGGTGCTGCCAACGGTGGGGTGTGATGATGAAGGCAATATCAGTGCCCTCTTTTCAACGGAGCGCCTGCAGCTGCTGGAGGAACATATCGCCGCGCTTCCGCCAAGCTGTATGGTCTATACCGGCATGGCCAAAAGCTACTTGCGCGGCCTGTGCGACAAATATTCACTGAAGCTGGTGGAGCTGCTGAGCAGGGACGATGTGGCGATCTACAACTCCATCCCTACAGCAGAGGGAGCATTGGTTATGGCCATTCAGAATACGGATTTTACAATCCATGGCTCTACCTCAATGGTTCTGGGCATGGGCAGAACAGGGTTTACCATGGCCAGAGTGCTGCAGGGACTCGGTTCCAACGTGAAGGTGGGAGTAAGAAAACAGGAGCATTACGCACGGGCCGAGGAGATGGGCTGGAAGCCCTTTATGACTGGAGAGCTGGTGGCGCATGCGCCGGAGGCGGATCTTATTTTCAACACCATCCCTAGTATGATTATCACCGCACAAGTGTTATCGCGTCTTCCCAGACACTGTGTAATTATCGATCTGGCTTCCGCCCCGGGCGGGTGTGATTTCCGCTATGCGGAGAAACGCGGGATCAAGGCCATGCTGGCACCGGGACTGCCCGGAGTCGTTGCTCCCAAAAGCGCCGGAATTATTATGGCGGGCGCGCTGGTACAGTCGATATCGGACGAGACTTTTAACAGGGGGGACGTTTAATGGATTGGCATGGAAAAACAGTAGGTTATGCGGTGACCGGCTCACACTGCACGTTAGCCGAGGTTATGCCGCAGATTCAGCGGTTTATGGAGGGCGGAGCCAATGTGGTGCCGATTGTGTCCGCATCCGTGCTGAATACGGACACCCGCTTTGGCACATCGGAAAATTGGCTAAAACAGTTGAAAGAAATAACAGGGAATGATATCATTTCTACAATTGTTGAAGCGGAACCGCTGGGTCCTTCCAAGCTGCTGGATGTGCTGACTATTGCACCCTGCACGGGGAATACGACAAGTAAATTGGCTAACGCCATGACCGACAGCCCCGTGCTGATGGCCGCCAAAGCGCAGCTGCGCAACAGCCGTCCGCTGGTGCTGGCAATCTCCACCAATGATGGACTTGGCCTGAATGCGGCGAATATCGCGAAGCTCCTGGTTGCGAAGAACATTTATTTTGTTCCGTTCGGCCAGGATAATCCGCAGGGCAAGCCGAATTCGCTTGTGGCCCAGATGGACCTCATTCCCGAAGCCTGCTTTGCGGCTTTGCAGGGCCAACAGCTGCAGCCGATGATTATCGAACGGTTTCATTCAGCATAGACATATGTTTCATGCAGGCACTCTGACCATACAGGTATACATCTGCCGTCCTCATTTCCGGGGGCGGTTCAACACTTTATTCAGCTATCTGAATACGGAACCGCACAGGCGGATTCTTTCCATTTACATTATGGATGGAGTGTGTACGTATTAGCGTGCTTGCTTAGAGAAGTAATGGAGGAATTATACATGGGTATTTTGGTGCAAAAATTTGGCGGAACCTCACTCTCCACACCAGCGGCCAGAGAACACGTGATCCGTCATGTCAAACGTGAACTGGCCAGCGGCTTCAGTCTGGTCGTGGTCGTATCGGCCATGGGGCGCAAAGGTGAACCTTATGCGACAGATACTTTGCTGGACTGGGCGGTACAGAACGGGGATGCTCTGCCGAGCCGGGAGAAGGATCTTCTGATGTGCTGCGGAGAGATTATTTCTGCCACAACCCTGTGCGGCTTACTGGAGCATGAGGGTGTCCCGGCAACCGTGCTGACAGGAGCGCAGGCCGGTTTTCTGACCGATAACAACTACGGCAACGCCCGGATTCTGGATGTGCGGACCGAACGTATTCTGCGCGAACTGCGCGAACACAAAGTGGTGATTGTAACCGGGTTCCAGGGGCAGACCGAAGCCGGTGATTTTACGACCCTGGGACGCGGCGGAAGTGACACTTCGGCTACGGCGCTAGGCGCTGCGCTGCGGGCGGATATGGTTGATATCTATACAGATGTGGACGGCATCCTGACTGCTGATCCGCGGATTGTTGAGGATGCGAAGCAGCTGTCTTATGTCAGCTACACCGAAATCTGCAACATGGCTTATCAAGGCGCCAAGGTCATTCATCCCCGTGCTGTCGAGATTGCCATGCAGGCGCAGATTCCTGTACGTGTCCGGTCAACCTTCTCTGAAGCCGAAGGCACGCTCGTGACCCACCCGGAGGGGTTCAGCGATGTCTCCCATGGAGTGGTTGACCGCTTTGTCACGGGGATCGCTTATGTCAGCAACGTTACCCAAATCTCTGTGGAATGTCCGGAGGGCAATGGTACCGGTGTACAGCTGCAGATTTTTAAAAGCATGGCCGACAACGGCATCAGTGTGGATTTCATCAATGTAACGCCAACTGAAGCGCTGTACACGGTGAACGATGACAAATCGGAGCAAGCGATTGCTGCACTTCAGGAGCTGGGGCTGCGTCCTTCGAGCCTGTCCGGCTGCGCCAAGGTCTCGGTTATCGGAGGCGGGATCAACGGGGTTCCGGGCATCATGGCCCGCATCGTTGAAGCGCTTAGCTCGCAGAATATTCAGATTCTCCAGTCAGCCGATTCCAATACAACCATTTGGGTGCTGGTCAAAAAGGAAGATATGGTGCAGTCGCTGCGCGCGCTGCATGCCAAATTTGAATTACACCGCTGACAAGGAGGAATTCAAAGTGGACTTCGGAAGATTAATCACCGCTATGGTAACCCCCTTTGACAGATCCGGCGAAATCAATTGGGAAGCTACCTCACGCTTGATTGACTATCTTATTGAGCAAAAGAAATCTGAAGCGCTGGTGGTCTGCGGGACGACGGGAGAATCTCCTACCTTAAGCGATGAGGAGAAACTGGAGTTATTCGCTTATGTGCTGAAGAAGGCCGCAGGCCGCTGCAAGATCATCGCCGGAACAGGCACCAACAGCACCAGACATTCCATTCATCTCACGAAAGAAGCGGAGAAGATCGGTGTGGACGGTGTGCTTCTCGTTGTGCCCTATTACAACAAGCCGAATCAGGAAGGGCTGTACCGGCATTTTGCTGCCATCGCAGGGGAGACAAAGCTGCCTGTTATTCTCTATAATGTGCCCAGCCGGACCAGCGTCAGCATGAGCGCTGCCACAACACTGAGGCTTGCCGGGATTCCGAACATTGTGGCAACCAAGGAATGCCAGTCCGTGGATCAGATTACACAGATTGTTTCAGCCTGCCCCGCTGATTTCCGTGTGTATTCAGGAGATGATTCCGCCGGACTGGCTGCGCTTGCTGTCGGGGGCTACGGCATAATCAGCGTTGCCAGCCATGTGGTTGGCGAGCAGATGGCAGAGATGATTCAAGCTTATTTCTCGGGGAACGTCCAACGGGCAGGTGAACTTCACCGCAAGCTGTTCCCGGTGTTCAAGGGGCTGTTTGAATGTCCGCAGCCGCTTCCGAATCCCTCTGCCGTCAAGTATGCGCTTGGCCTCCGCGGTGTGGATGTAGGTACGGTACGGCTCCCGCTGGTACCTCCTACAGAAGAAGAAGCGTCATTTATTGCTGCGCTGCTGGAATAGCGCATTTATGTTCCATCCATAATCAGATTTAAGCCGGCATTCCTTGTCAAAGGGGTGCCGGCTTTTGTATATTTTGTGGCAAAATTATTAACGCAATATTAAGGTTTTAGCCCTAAAATTAAGGAAAGAAAAGGGTTACCGGGTCGATGACTTGTCTTTTGCCAAAAAAATCATGTATAATGTCATTAAGTGACTGGGTGCGGTTAAAATTAAATATGCGGTAATCTTCCGTCAATGTATTTTTACATTGTGAGACAGGATAGGTCCTTGAATAAGTCTGTGCTAATGTTGCCAGATTTTCGCGCAAGGGGCGCGTGCAGTGAGTTTTGACGGGGGTTTTCCGCTCAAGAAGGGGTTCACTGCCCGATTTCAGGAATTTTCGCAGTGCGAAATTATACAGACTTATGGAATTTCCTTGTTGATCGTGGAAGCTATCAGCAATTTGAAGATGTGTTCAGCGCCGCTGAGATAATGGAGCTTATGGTTTGCAAATAAAAGTATGACGTCCAACATCATAGGAGGGTTAGATTCATTTGTCCAAAAAAAACAACAACGATAAATTGACGATTTTCGCTTTGGGCGGAGTCGGAGAGATCGGAAAAAACATGTATGTGGTACAATACGGAAACGATATTGTAGTCGTGGATGCGGGACTTAAGTTCCCGGAAGAGGATATGCTCGGGATTGACATTGTTATTCCTGACATCTCTTACTTAACTGAGAACCGTGACAAAGTCAGAGGTATCGTTCTTACCCACGGACACGAAGATCACATTGGCGGGTTATCGTATGTGCTTAAGAACCTGAATGTTCCGGTTTACGGAACAAGACTTACGCTGGGCCTTGTAGAGAATAAGCTCAAGGAAGCGAATCTCCTCGGCGAAACCAAACGGATTCTGATCAATGAGGATTCTGAAATTGAACTGGGCAGCTCACTCAAAGTAACTTTCTTCAGAACAAATCATAGTATTCCCGACTCGGTCGGCGTATGCATCGAGACACCGGAAGGCAATGTTGTTCACACTGGTGACTTCAAATTTGACCATACCCCAGTTAATGGCCAGTTTGCCAACCTGCACCGGATGGCTGAAATCGGGCAAAGAGGCGTGCTTGCGCTCATGTCAGACAGTACAAATGCGGAGAAGCCGGGCTTCACTCCTTCGGAGAAGAATGTCGGCATCGTGCTGGAGGATATTTTCCGCAAAGCCGAACAGCGTGTGGTGGTTGCAACCTTCGCTTCCAACGTGCACCGCATCCAGCAGGTAGTGAATGCGGCTGAATCGACTGGACGCAAGATTACCGTTATCGGGCGCAGTATGGTCAATGTCGTGTCCATTGCTTCCGAGCTTGGGTATCTTCACGTTCCCGACGGCATGCTGATTGAACCGGAAGAAATGAACAGAATGGCCGGCAACCGCGTAGTGGTATTGTGCACAGGCAGCCAGGGCGAGCCTATGTCGGCGCTTACCCGTATGGCGCGCTCCAGTCACCGCAAGGTTGACATCCTGCCGGGCGACACCGTAATTATTGCGGCAACTCCGGTACCAGGCAATGAGAAGTATGTCGGCCGTACCATCGATGAACTGTTCCGGCTGGGCGCCAACGTGATCTACAGCGGGTCCAATTCCGGTGTTCACGTATCGGGACACGGCAGCCAGGAAGAACTGAAGCTTATGCTCAACCTGATGAAACCGAAATATTTCCTTCCCATTCACGGTGAATTCCGGATGCAGCGCAGACATGCCCTGCTTGCCGAATCCGTAGGTGTAGAACCCGCGAACATCTTCATTACCGAACTGGGTGAAGTGATTGAGATTTCCGGCGGTTCAGCACGCAGAGCCGGCAAGGTAACAGCAGGCAACGTGCTGATTGACGGACTTGGTGTTGGGGATGTAGGCAACATTGTATTGCGTGACCGCAAGCTGCTGTCCCAGGACGGTATTCTTGTAGTGGTTGTGACGCTGAGCAAGCAGAACGGAGCTATTGTTTCCGGACCGGATATTATCTCCCGCGGCTTTGTATATGTACGGGAATCCGAAGGGCTTCTGGACGAAGCAAACCGGATTGTATCCGGCACACTGCAGCGCCTGATGAGCGAGAAGGTCAATGAATGGGCTTCTCTGAAGACAAGCGTTAAGGATTCACTCGGCCGTTTCCTCTATGAGCAGACACGCCGCAGACCGATGATCCTTCCGATCATCATGGAAGTGTAATCAAGAAGCAAGCTCCTTCTTAATAAATAAACGCAGGGCCAAAAGCCCCTTCTCCCCGGAAATATTGGACGGTTTCCAGGGGGGAAGGGGTTTTTGCATAAGGCATTGCTGTATGGCTCTGCTGCGTCAGGAGGAAAAGGAGCATATCGAATTTGTCCCTACAGTGGACAAATATTAAGACCGGGTGCATAAGGAAGTCCCCTGAAATGTCATACTAACCAGAGCTAGTATGGCTGCAGCCGCGAGTGCTGCAAGCAAAAAGGGAGCGCTGCGAACATATGGAAGCAACTGAAGGGACAAATGTCGGCACAAATGAGGAAGTTCTCCCGGATGGGGTGAAACCGCAAACCAGCGAGCCGGTTCTTCCGGGAACGGCAGGAATGGTGAAAGAGCTGGGTCAGACCGCTGTGCCCACCGGTGAGCCGGACATTTTCTGCATAACCATTATCGGACAGATTGAGGGGCATTTTGTGCTGCCTCCGCATAATAAAACCACCAAATACGAACATATTATTCCACAGCTGGTTGCCGCCGAGCAGAGCAAAACGATCAAAGGCCTGCTGATTATTCTGAATACGGTCGGCGGTGATGTTGAGGCCGGGCTTGCGATTGCGGAGATGATCGCTTCGCTGTCGAAGCCTACGGTGACTGTGGTCATTGGCGGAGGACACAGCATCGGCGTGCCGATTGCAGTAGCCTCCAGCTACTCCATCATTGCCGAGAGCGCGACGATGACGATTCATCCGATCCGTATGAACGGCCTGGTGATCGGGGTACCGCAGACTTTTGAATATATGGAGCGGATGCAGGAGAGGATGGTGAGGTTTGTAACCTCTCATTCACGGATATCCGAGCAGCAGTTCAAGGATCTGATGTTCCGTACCGGTGAGCTGAACCGGGATATCGGTACGGCAGTCGGCGGTTATGATGCGGTCAAGTACGGACTGATGGATGAGGTAGGCGGAATCGGTGCAGCGCTGTCCCGGTTGAACGGAATGATTGCCGGTGAGACAGGGCAGCTGGTGGAACAGGTTATGCAGGGAGGGCTTACACAATGACCTTGTATACTGTTATTCCGCTGGAACAAGTATTTGAAGGGGCAGTCAGCTTCATGGAGCCGCTTGAAGAGGTCAGCTTTCAGGGGCTCCTGATGCAGGTGGAACCGCTGGACCGCGGACGGGCGCGTATCGTCAGGCTGCTGGATTGTCCGCTGGAAAAGTATCTGGACCCGGCATTTTCACCGGGAGCCATCATCAGCTGGAAATAAAATAACAATCCCCCGGAAACGTTGGCAGGAAATGCGAACAACATGCAGAAAGATGCATTTTCTGACAAAAGAGAACATAGGTACGCCACGCCATTATATGGTATAATATTGTTCCGGGGGTGGCTGTTGTGGCTAAACGAAGAAAGAAAAAGAAAAAGGCGCTGCTCGGCAGCGTTTTAAAATATGAAATCTATGGGATTATGCTGATTACAATCTCCGTCATCGCATTATCCGGTGAGGCGGCGGTAGGGCGCTCCCTCTCGAATATGTCAGGCTATTTATTAGGCAGATTCTATTTTGTGCTGCCGCTGGTAGGTATTTTTTATGGATTGATGGTCATGATTCACCGGAGGTGGCCTTCCAAATGGACAAGCCGCCATTCCGGTGCGCTGCTGCTGGTGCTGTCCATGTGCCTGATGAGCACGATTTCGGCCATGGAGCAGAAATTAGGCCCTTTATCGATGCTTCATCCCGGCAATGTGCTGGCCCAAATACATAATGATCTGTCAGGCTCGCTTTCATCTGGTGCAGACGGCAGTGAGGTATACATGCTGGGCAAGGATATCAGCGGAGGATACGTGGGGGCGCTGGAGTACGCAGCTTTGCTGTGGCTGTTCGGCAGTCTGGGCGCCAAGCTGCTGATGATCGTCATGCTGGCGATCAGCTTTATGCTGATCACGAACCTCTCCTATGTAGAACTGTTTACCTTGCTTCGGGTCCGGGTAATGAAGCTGGCGGAAGGCATCCGGCAGAGGACCGCCAACCGGCCGGCTGCGGTTCCGGTAACCTCCAGACCTGCTAGAACCGGAAGAACGGCTGCTCCACAGCCTGTGCAGGATGACGACGATGAGGATGAGGATGATCAGCAGCTTCCAAGCCGCAGCCAGCCGCAGTTCCTGCGGAGAATCGGGGGCTGGTTCAGCGGAGCTTCAAGGACTGGACAGCCTGCGGGCGAAGCCCATCCGGCGGATGAAGAGGCAGATGTGGTGCTGGCCGGCACCCCTTCCGAACCTATTATCTCTGGTTTCTCCGCAGGAGATCAGTCACAGCTGGACGATGATGAAGATTACCTGGGTGATGATATGGAGCCTGTTACTCCGATTATTCGTGATTTCTTCGAGCATATCCGCGCAGAAGGCTTGAATGCGGAGGATCGCGAAGAGTGGAGCGAATTTTCTCCTGCAGCGCGCAGTGGAGCGGTCAGGGAAGCCGTTTCGGGTACACCTCCGGTTAACGGAGGTGCCACGGCTGAGGAAGCGGTGCCGGAAGAGGATCTGACACGGCTTGAGCTGGACGGGCTGCTGGATTCGGCGGAGGGTGGAGAACCAGTTCCCGTACCGCTGCCTCCTCCGCCCAAGCCGTACAAGCTGCCGCCTTTCCGGCTTTTGGCTAAGCCTAACAGCGGGGGCAAGTCCGGCGACCAGAATGATTACATGCAGACGGCACGCAAGCTGGAAGCCACGCTGGAGAGCTTTGGCGTGCGGGCGAAGGTGCTTGAGGTGGTTAGAGGACCAGCAGTTACAAGGTACGAGATTCAACCGGATATCGGGGTCAAGGTCAGCCGCATTGTGAATCTGACGGATGATATAGCGCTGGCCCTGGCGGCGAAGGATATCCGTATGGAGGCGCCTATTCCAGGCAAGTCTGCCATCGGGATTGAAGTGCCTAATCCGGAAGTGTCGGTCGTAACCATGCGCGAGGTCATGGAGACCCAGATTTTCCAGGATGCCGAATCCAGATTATCGATTGCCTTCGGGCGGGATATTTCCGGGCAGACGATTGTCGGCAATCTGGCCAAGATGCCCCATCTCCTTGTAGCGGGAGCGACGGGCTCCGGGAAGTCTGTCTGCATTAACGGGATTATTACCAGTATTTTATATAAGGCCAAACCGAATGAGGTTAAGTTTCTGATGGTTGACCCCAAGATGGTTGAGCTTAATGTGTATAACGGAATTCCTCATCTGCTCGCTCCGGTCGTCACAGATCCCAAGCGGGCCAGCCTGGCGCTGAAGAAAATTGTGGTTGAAATGGAGAAAAGATATGAACTCTTCTCCAAATCGGGCACGCGCAATGTGGAAGGCTACAATAATCTGATGAAGGATAACCCGGCTGCGGTGCTGCCTTATATTGTGGTGATTGTGGACGAGCTTGCCGATCTCATGATGGTTGCAGCTAATGATGTCGAGGATGCGATCTGCCGCCTGGCGCAAATGGCCCGTGCAGCCGGCATCCACTTAATCATTGCAACCCAGCGTCCGTCCGTCGATGTCATCACAGGACTTATTAAGGCTAATATTCCTTCACGTATTGCGTTTGGAGTGTCCTCTAACGTCGATTCGCGGACCATTCTGGATATGCCGGGAGCGGAGAAACTGCTGGGGCGGGGCGATATGCTCTTCCTGCCTATGGGCGCATCGAAGCCGATACGCGTCCAGGGTGCTTTTATGAGCGATCAGGAAGTAGAAACGATTGTCCAGTATGTCAGCAGCCAGGGGGAAGCCAATTACGATGAGTCCATTGTCCCTGAAGTGGATGACACGGTGACAGAAGACGATGAGCCGCAGGATGAATTGTACGAGCAGGCGGTACAGATTGTGCTGGAAGCGAAGCAGGCTTCTGTATCGCTGCTTCAGCGGCGCATGCGTGTAGGTTACACCCGCGCTGCCCGGCTGATTGATGCCATGGAGGCCCGGAGTGTGATCGGTCCATACGAGGGCAGTAAACCTCGCGAGGTGTTGATGTCTCTTGAGCAGTACCAGCATAACCGGATTAGCTCGTAACTAATCCTTTTACTTTTTCGGGATCAAGCCCCTTTCCTTGTTGGAAAGGGGTTTGTTGTGTTCCCAGGCAAACTGGATTGACCGGGAGAGCTTGTTTCGAAGCCGGTAATGCATAGGATGCGCTGCCAGTCGTCATAATAACTTTAGCCATCCATGCAGAACTTACAAGAGAAAGGTAGAGCGATCCCTAATGAAAAAGCATACGCAATGGATATTTGCCGCACTAACCCTTGCACTGGCAGCTGCACCGTCCACAGCTATACTCCTCAAGGAACCAGGTGCAGTCTACGCGAATCAGAATAATCATACATCTGTAATGACGGAGGGTATTGTGCCGGAGGAAGAGGCGCTGCCTGTATTCGGGACAACCCCGCTTAAGGTGGGTTCTTCCGGACAGGATGTCTACGAGCTGCAGGGCAGACTCAAGCATCTCGGATATTATGCGGGTGCCATAGACAGCCAATTCGGGGCCAAAACCAGAAATGCCGTTACCTGGTTCCAGTGGAAATTCGGGATGGAGGCAGATGGTATTGTAGGGGCCAAAACAAAGCTGAAGCTCTATAACGCCACCAAAGCCTGGAGGCCTACAGAACCGTCAACCAGCACTGCCAATAAGACGGAAGGCAATGGGAACACCGGAGCTTCAAATGGGGCCAACACGAATACAGCCGAGCTTAGCTCGGGCAACACCATGGGGCTGTCGGAGAATGATCTCAGAATTATGGCCAATGCAGTATATGGCGAGTCGCGCGGTGAACCGTTTGAAGGCCAGGTCGCAGTAGCCGCAGTGATTCTGAACCGTGTGAAATCACCAAACTTCCCGAATACACCTTCCGGTGTAATTTTTCAGCCGGGCGCCTTCACCGCGGTGGCGGATGGACAGATTTATCTGGAGCCGAATGAACAGGCGCGCAAGGCGGTGCAGCAGGCCCTTAACGGGTGGGACCCTTCCGGCGGCTGCATTTATTACTTCAATCCGAAGACAGCCACCTCCAAATGGATTTGGAGCCGTCCGCAGGTGAAGACCATCGGCCAGCATATTTTCTGCATGTAGCCGGCAATACGCAGTGCCATACAAGACAAAAATCGACCAAGAGCAACCGGCAGCCTGCTTCCGGTTGCTTCCTTACTTTGGAATGGTTTAGAATGGATAATACTTCATAAACTTGTTGTATTGAGTGTGAACTTAAGAATCCGGCTTCCCGTTGCTCTTAAGTTTAGCTTATATGGCAGTTATCCCCGCCGCAAAGGAGTTTTGGACTTGACAAATAACGGTTTTCAACATGGCAGCGCCGCAGGGATGCGCATTCACGTTCTGCCGACCAAGGCGTTCAAGACGTTCGCCATCTCACTCTATGCCGGTGTTCCGCTTGATGAACATACGGTGACCCCGACAGCGCTGATTCCCTTTGTGCTGCGCAGAGGAACGGCAAATTATCCCGAAACCACACAGTTCCGTGAGCGTCTGGAGGAGTTGTACGGGGCCGGGTTCGGTTTTGACATTTATAAAAGAGGCGACTATCAGATTGTCCAGTTCCGTATGGATACAATCAATGATTCCTTCGTGCAGAGCAAAGAAAGCCTGCTGGGCGAATCGTTTGCGTTCCTTGGAGAGGTGCTGACAAAACCGCTGTTGGAGGATGGGAGTTTCCGCGCTTCCTATGTAGCCACTGAGCGCGAAACCGTGCGCAAGAAGCTGGAGGCAATCGTCAACGACAAAATCCGTTATGCAGCCGAACGCTGCATTGAAGAAATGTGCCGTCAGGAACCGTACCGTCTCCACCCGCTGGGCCAAAGAGCCGATCTCGACGGCATTACCCCGGAATCGCTTTATCAGTCCTATCATTCCTGGCTGGGCGGAGCCATTCTCGACCTGTATGTCGTTGGTGATACCACCCCTGAGGAAGTAGAGAAGCTGGTGACCCGCCATTTTGGCCGTACCCATGGGAATGCAGCAGGATATTCCTCCAATTTTTCACCAGTAGCCGTAACGGAGGTCCGCACTGTGGAAGAGAAGCTCGATGTCAATCAGGGGAAGCTCAACATGGGTCTGCGCACCCCGATAACTTACAAAGATGACAGGTATGCTTCAGCGCTCATGTACAACGGCATTCTGGGCGGATATCCGCACTCCAAGCTGTTTGTGAACGTGCGGGAAAAAGAGAGCCTGGCTTATTACGCATCCTCGCGTTATGACGGCCATAAAGGCATCGGCACCATTCAATCGGGAATTGAGACACAGAACTACAGCAAAGCCGTGGACATTATCCGCAAGCAGCTGGATGAACTCCAGGCCGGGAATATCAGTGACCTGGAGCTGAGCCAGACCAAAGCCATGATCCGCAATCTGCTCTCCGAAATCCAGGACTCCGCTTTTGAAATGATATCCTTTGATTTCAACCGTCAGTTGTCCGGAAAAGACCGCTCCGCCCAGGAACTCCTGGCTCAGGTTGACAGCACGGGGGCAGAAGATGTGAAGGCTGCAGCCGGCACCTTTGAGCTGGATACGATTTATTTCCTGACAGGGAAGGGGGAATAACGGTGGAAAAGATTCATTACGAGAAACTTCAAGAAACGCTGTATCACGAGGTTATGGATAACGGTCTGCAGGTGTATGTGCTGCCGAAGCCGGCTTTTCTCAAAACCTATGCCACCTTTGCGACCAAATACGGGTCCGTGGATAATCACTTCAAGGTTGCAGGGGGCGAAGAAACGACCGTTCCCGACGGCATAGCCCACTTTCTGGAGCACAAAATGTTCGAGGAGCCGGAAGGCGACATTTTCGCCACCTTTGCATCCAACGGGGCTTCAGCAAATGCGTTCACCAGCTTTGACCAGACGGTCTACCTCTTTTCGGCAACCGAAAATATCGAGACCAATCTCAGTACACTTGTGGATTTCGTGCAGCGGCCTTATTTCACCGATGAGAATGTGGAGAAGGAAAAGGGCATCATCGGCCAGGAAATCAATATGTATGCGGATAATCCCGACTGGCGCGTTTATTTTGGCCTGATCGAAGCCATGTATTCCAAACACCCGGTCCATATCGATATTGCCGGTACCATCGAATCGATTGCCACGATCACCAAGGAAACCTTGTATACCTGCTACAATTCCTTCTACCATCCCAGCAATATGCTGTTATTTGTAGTTGGCGGAGTCGATCCGGAGAAGGTGTTCGAGCTGATCCGCAACAACCAGAACGGCAAATCTTACGGCAAACAGGGTGAAATCCAGCGCATCTTTGAGGAAGAGCCTGTACAGGTAGCGGCAAAAGTCAAGGAGAGCAAGCTGGCGGTGTCCATGCCGAAGATGCTGTTTGGCTTCAAGGAAAAGGTGGAGGGTCTGACCGGGGAAGCTGCGGTGCGCCGCGATTTGACGACCAAGCTGATGCTGGACCTGCTGCTCGGAAGCAGTACGGCCTTGTACCAGAAATTGTATGACGAAGAGCTGATCTCGGACAGCTTCGGACATGAATTCAACAGCTCACCGCAATACGCGTTTTCGGCGATCGGCGGAGATACCAAAGATACTGATCTGCTGCTGAAGCGGATAAAGGAAGAAATCAATCTCGTGCTGGCGTCTGGTTTTGCGGAGAAGGATTTTGAACGGGCCCGCAAAAAGAAAATCGGCGGCTATCTGCGAATGCTGAATTCGCCTGAGAGCATTGCCCATGAATTCACGCGGTACCAGTTCCGCGGAGGAGACCTTTTTGAAGTGCTTCCGCTCTATGAATCGATCACACTGGAAGAAGTGAATGAACGTCTGCGCTCGCATGTCGACTGGGAGCAGCTTGCAGTGTCGCTTGTGGTGAGCCCTTAATGACGCTTTCGGGAGAGAACAGCAAGCCAATAGGGGAAATGACCGTGCTCATTACCGGAGGCAGCGGGGGAATCGGCGGTGCAATTGCCGAACGTTTTGCCTCAGTCGGGATGAACATTGTTATTCATTATATGAATTCGCATGAAGCGGCGAATGATGTGGCCCGGCGCTGTATGGCGCTTGGAGCCAAGGTAATGACGGTGGCTGCGGATATGAAGGACCGCAGCCAGCTTGTGCGTATGGCCGAAAGGCTCGCAGCGAGCGGAATGCAGCCGGATATTCTGGTCAATAACGCCGGTAAGGCGCACTACGGGATGCTGGCGGATGTGACTGAGGAAGAATGGGACGAGATTATGGCGGTCAACCTGAAAGGCACCTTCCTGTGCAGCCAGATTTTCATGCCGTATATGGTGTCCCAGCGGTACGGGCGGATTATCAATGTATCCTCGGTCTGGGGAATTTCCGGCGCCTCCTGTGAAGTCGCTTATTCCGCCAGCAAAGGCGGCGTTAATGCCTTTACTAAGGCGCTAGCGAAGGAGCTGGCCCCGTCGGGAGTCACAGTCAACGCAGTAGCCCCTGGAGCCGTACAGACGGCGATGCTCGCCAACCTGCAAGCGGATGAGATGCGCATGCTGGAGGATGAGATTCCGGCAGGACGTCTGGCTTCTCCGGAGGAGATCTCTTCGCTGGTGTATTTTCTGGCGCTTCCGGAATCCGGTTATATCACCGGGCAGATCATCAGTCCGAACGGCGGGTGGATTACCTGAAGCGGTACCCTTGGAGAAATGCTCCAGCATAAGAATATCCGGGCGGAGACATATTATAACTGTTGCTTTTAAATCTCACGTAACCCACAACATTTTGAGGAGGATTTAAGATGTCAACAGACTCCGTAGTGAAGAACTTTGATACCTGGAAAAGCTTTCTGGGCGAGCGGGTCATTCAGGCTGAAAAAATGGGGATGAGCGAGGAAACCATTTCCAAGCTGGCTTTTGAAATCGGGGAGTTTCTCGATAAAAAAGTCGATCCGGGCAACTACTCCAACCGGGCGATCAAAGAGCTGTGGGATGTCGGCACGGATGATGAGAAGCAGACTATTGCTTCCCTCATGGTGAAGCTGGCGAAGAAAAACGCATAGCTCGCGGAACAAGCTCCCCTCGCGGGAGCTTTTCTGCAATTATTACAATAGTGTCCTTGCCTTTCAAATTTATTTTATATATCATTAACATGACCCGTGTTCAGAACACTTTGCCGAAGCCGGCTTTTTTTGGTGTATGCCGCAAAGTTACGGGAAAAGGAATCTATGAGGTGTAGCAAGTGGAATATAAACAATGGTACATGGAGTATAAGATACATAAGAACAGACCTGGTCTGCTTGGTGATATCGCTTCAATGCTCGGAATGCTGGAGGTCAATATCCTGACCATTAACGGAGTAGAAGGCAAAACCCGCGGAATGCTGCTGGAAACAAGTGACGATGAAAAGATCATGCTGATGGGCGAAATGCTCAAAAAAGTTGATAATATAACGGTGACCGCCCTGCGTTCCCCGCGGCTTGTTGACAAGCTGGCCGTACGGCATGGGCGCTATATTGACCGCGACTCGGATGACCGCAAGACGTTCCGGTTCACCAGGGATGAACTGGGGCTGCTGGTTGATTTTCTCGGTGAGCTGTTTAAAAGGGAAGGAAATCAGGTTATTGGTCTTCGGGGCATGCCGCGTGTCGGCAAGACGGAGTCGATTATCGCCGGCAGTGTCTGTGCCATGAAGCGCTGGACCTTTGTCTCTTCGACGCTATTGCGCCAGACGGTACGCAGCCAGCTCGCCGAAGATGAAATGAATCCGCACAATGTATTCATTATTGACGGGATTGTCAGCACGATCCGCTCCAACGAGAAGCACTATAATCTGCTGCAGCATGTGATGAGCATGCCAAGCACGAAGGTGATTGAGCACCCGGATATTTTTGTGCGGGAATCCGAATACACCTATGATGATTTCGATATTATTATCGAGCTGCGCAATATACCAAGCGAAGAGATATTGTACGACTCGTTCACGACGAGCTACAGTGATGATCTATAAAAAATACTGCTGATAGCAGCACTACACACTTAGGAGGTGATGGTATGTCGGAACTGGGCCGGCATTTGAAGGAGGCGCGTCTGCAAAAAGGGATGAGCCTTGATGATGTCCAGGAAGTAACGAAAATCCGCAAAAAATATCTAGAAGCCATCGAAGCGGGGGATTATAAGGTGTTGCCGGGAAGCTTTTATGTCCGGGCCTTTATCAAAACCTATGCGGAGGCCGTGGATGTAAATCCCGACGAGCTGATGGAAGAGCACGGCAACGTGCCTGCCGCTCCGGTAGAGACACCGATGGAAACGGTGATACAGAAGCGCAGCCGCAGACCGGAAACGGAACGGAATGCGAAATGGCTGCCCACAGTTCTGATGTGGACCTTTCCCGTGCTTATTATCGTGGTGATTTACATGTACGCTTCTTCCAATATGAACAAACCGGAGCCAGACAAAGCCGAACCCGGCAATCTGACCACGGCTACACAGGACCCGTCGAAGGTTCAGCCTTCCCCGACTGCAGTGGGAGGTGGTGTTGCGGCTCCTTCCGCTACGGCAGGCACGGGTTCGGGCACAGCGGCTCCTGAGGCGACAACAGCTCCAACGG
Source organism: Paenibacillus riograndensis SBR5 (assembly GCF_000981585.1). Lineage (NCBI taxonomy): Bacteria > Bacillati > Bacillota > Bacilli > Caryophanales > Paenibacillaceae > Paenibacillus > Paenibacillus riograndensis. The sequence continues at coordinate 4,664,799 of NZ_LN831776.1, read as the reverse complement.
CTTCACCATCACCATCACCATCCTCCCAGGAGGTAACGGTCACACAGGACCGCAAATCGGGAAAAACGACGGTGTACAAGGTGTCAGCACCTGCAGGAAGCGCCGTTCAGGTGCAGATCGCAGCGAGTGGCGTGAGTTGGCTTGAAGTCTACAAAGGCGAGAATTCCAAGGGAGAGAAGCTGAGCTTCGGCAATACTGCTGCCGGCGACAACCTGAGCTTCACACTTGACAGTGAAGGGATGTATATCAAGTCCGGATACTCCCCTGCTACGGAAATTACCGTCAATGGACAAGTAATCACGGACGGCAAAACCTCATCCCGGCTTCTTCTTGAGCTGGATAACAACCCGGCTTCCGAAGACACATCCGGAGCACAGGACAGCGGTACTGAGGGAAGCCAGGACAATGCAGCCAATCAGGGGAATACAACTACTGAATAATCATCTATATAAGCTGAATGTATAGACTTTGGCTTTTAGGAGAACCTATGATTGCTTTACAGTTCTTACGCCAAAGTGAGGTGTATTCTCTCATGACCGCTAGCTGGATCGTAACAGGGCTTGGTATTATCGTCAGTCTCCTCGGATACTATCTGACACCGAGTGCCTGGGGTTATGGCATTTTGGGCTTTGGACTGGCACATATTCTGCTCGGGATTTTGGATATGTTCCGGGCCCCCTCGCGCAGCAGACAGTAGCGACATGCGGAGTCCCCCGGCTCATTGGCACCGGGGGAACGGGTTGTCTGCCTTTACACAGAACGGCTCCACTTTGGTGGGGCTGTTTTGTATGCCGGGCTTTACCTGTCAAATTAGACTTAAGAGTTCCTTTCTCATATAATAGGAAAAGAATATTTGCTGACAAAGGAAGTGGATGTATTGAGTTCGGAAAGTTCATTTGATATCGTGTCCAAAATGGACATGCAGGAGTTGACCAATGCCGTTCACCAGACGGAGAAGGAGATTGATAACCGCTTTGACTTCAAGAACAGCAAGAGCAGTCTGAAGCTGGAGAAGGATGCGCTTATCATCGCCTCAGAGGACGAATACAAGCTGAATGCCGTCATCGATATTTTACAGTCGAAGATGGTCAAGCGGGGCATTACACTCAAGAATCTGGATTTCGGCAAGGTTGAGCCGGCTTCTCTGGGCACTGTGCGCCAGCGTCTGGGTCTTAAGCAGGGAATTGATCATGAAAATGCCAAAAAAATCAACATTCTGATCCGTGATTCGAAGCTGAAGGTGAAGAGCCAAATCCAGGGGGACCAAATCCGCGTGACCGGCAAAAGCCGTGATGATCTGCAGCAGATTATCCAGATTCTGCGCAAAGCCGATTTGCCGCTGGATCTGCAGTTTAATAACTTAAAGTAAGATTTTTGTACCCCGCACTGCTTGCTGATTTCTCGCCTGCGGGGTGCTTTGTGTTTTTTTGACACCTACATAGGGCTATAATATACTTGCGTAAGCAGTTTTTTTAGAAAATAGTGGAATTACGGATTCGTATGGATCAAGGGAGGAACTTCTGTGAATTTGCCTAACCGCATTACGCTGGCACGTATTTGTCTTATCCCGATTATGATGTTTTTTTTGCTGATGAATTTCAGCTTTTATCCGGAACCGATTCATTGGGGCTCGTTCCAGCTTTCCTTTAATCATCTGATCGCAGCGGTGATCTTTTTGCTTGCGGCCAGCACCGATGGCATAGACGGTTATATCGCCCGGAAATACAACATGGTCACCAATCTGGGCAAGCTGCTCGACCCTCTTGCGGACAAGCTGCTGGTCTCGGCTGTGCTGATTTCCCTGGTGGAGCTGGGCAGATGCGACTCATGGATCGCAATCGTTATTATCAGCCGCGAGTTCGCGGTAACCGGCCTGCGCCAGGTAGCGCTGCTCGAAGGTAAAGTGGTTGCTGCCAGCAAGTGGGGCAAGATAAAGACTGTTATTCAGATTGTTGCCATTTCACTGCTGCTGCTGAATAACTTCCCGTTTCAATTCGTCAGCATTCCTGTTGATGATATTGCCATCTGGGCAGCAGCGCTGGTTACGATTTATTCTGGCATTGACTATTTCGTGAAAAATAAAGATTTGCTGGAGCTTCATAACGCTTAGCCGCAAAGCCGCCATTACACATGTATTACTCTACATCCAGGAGGAGAAAGCCAGCTATGAAAGCGGAAATTATTGCCGTTGGTACAGAACTTTTACTCGGACAGATCGTAAACAGCAATGCCCAGTTTCTATCCCTGGAGCTGGCGGCGCTTGGAATTGATGTGTTCTTTCAGACCGTCGTTGGGGATAACAGCAGCCGCCTTCAGCAGGCCATCGAAATTGCCCGCAGCCGTGCGGATGTCATTCTATTCACCGGCGGGATAGGTCCCACGGAGGATGATCTTACCAAAGATGCGCTTGCGGCTTCCCTGGGCCGCAGCCTGCATATAGATCAGCTTGCCATGGATCATGTACAACGTTTTTTTGATGAACGCAAAATTGTAATGACCGAAAATAACCGCAAGCAGGCGCTTATCATTGATGGAGCCACACCGCTTCCGAATGAAACGGGGCTTGCTGCGGGCCTTGCGTTTGCTGACGGAGGCAAATATTATATTGTTCTTCCCGGTCCACCGCGGGAGATGAAGCCTATGTTCACTGGCCAGGCCAAGCCTTGGCTGCAGCAGCATGCACTGACCGGCGAAATGCCGATTTATTCGAAGATGCTTAAGTTCGCCGGCATTGGAGAGTCGCTCCTGGAGGATAAGCTGATTGATCTGATCAGGAATCAGAGTGATCCGACCATAGCCCCTTATGCCAAGGAGGGCGAGGTAACGGTTCGCATATCCACCAAAGCCCCTTCTGAACGGGAGGCCATGCAGAAGCTGGAGGTGCTGGAGACAACCATTCAGGAGATCCTGCCGGAGCATATGTACGCCAATATCGATGTGCCGCTGGAACAGCTGATCGTCGATTGGATGGCGGATGCCGGATTGACTTTGAGTGCGGCGGAGAGCTGCACCGGCGGCCTGCTGATGGAGAGCATTACGAATATTCCGGGCAGCGCCTCGATGTTTCTCGGAGGAATCGTATGCTATTCCAATGAAATGAAGAAGAAGCTGCTGAATGTGCCGGCAGCCCTTCTGGAGGGACCGGATGCGCCGGGTGCGGTAAGCCGGGAAGTAGCCGAAGTGCTGGCGGATCAGGTCAGAATGATTGCAGACAGTGACTTCGGATTATCGGTTACCGGTGTAGCCGGTCCGGGATATTCTGAACGCAAGCCGGTTGGGCTTGTGTTCGTCGGACTGGCGGAACGGGGCCGGCCTACGCAGGTCTATGAGCTGAACCTTAAGGGTACGCGGGAGAACATCCGTCTGCGGACCGTCAAGTCGCTTCTGTACCGTCTCTGGCGCAGACTGGAGGAGCGCAAGGTGGATACACCGCTTGAGGGGTCAGCCTTGCAATAACCTTAGTACCCAGTATATAATTCAAGTATACGGAAGAACCGTGGCACTGAGATATCCTTGCTGCGGTTTTTTGTTATATTGAGAGGCATGAACCTGCAGCCCGTCCTTTGAAAGAAGGCACTGTCCGATGTCCGGTGATCGATATTCTGGGTCAGCCCCAGATCCGGAAGGAGGCTTACAATAAAAGGGAGTATTAGCCCGCAGGATAAAAAAAACGAATGTATGTTCGAAAAAAAGCTTGGCAAGACCTCCAAAACACGTTATTATAGTACTATAAACAGTGAAGGAAGTGGTCTGATTGTCAGATCGTCGTGCAGCGCTTGATATGGCGCTTCGTCAAATAGAAAAACAATTCGGTAAAGGTTCGGTTATGAAATTGGGAGAATCCAACCACATGAAGGTGGAAGTGGTACCTAGCGGATCTTTGGCACTTGATATTGCATTAGGTATTGGCGGACTTCCCAAAGGACGTATTATTGAAGTATATGGACCGGAATCTTCCGGTAAGACAACAGTTGCCTTGCATGCGATTGCAGAAGTGCAAAAGGTCGGCGGACAAGCTGCATTTATCGATGCCGAGCATGCGCTTGATCCTAAATACGCTAATGCGCTTGGAGTTAACATCGATGAGTTGCTGCTGTCCCAGCCAGACACGGGCGAGCAGGCGCTGGAAATCGCTGAAGCACTTGTCCGCAGCGGTGCTGTCGACATTATCGTAGTAGACTCTGTGGCAGCATTGGTTCCGAAGGCCGAAATCGAAGGCGATATGGGCGATTCCCATGTAGGCTTGCAGGCCCGCCTGATGTCTCAGGCTTTGCGGAAGCTGTCCGGGGCAATCAACAAGTCGAATACTATTGCGATCTTCATCAACCAGCTTCGTGAGAAGATTGGTGTAATGTTCGGTAACCCGGAAACAACTCCCGGCGGCCGGGCATTGAAATTCTACTCTTCCGTGCGTCTGGATGTGCGCCGCGTTGAGAGCATTAAGATGGGCAACGATGTGGTAGGCAACCGCACTAAGATCAAGGTTGTGAAGAACAAGGTAGCTCCTCCATTCAAGCAGGCTGATGTTGATATCATGTATGGTGAAGGGATCTCCAAGGAGGGAAGCCTCGTGGACATCGGCACTGAAATGGACATCGTCAACAAGAGCGGTGCCTGGTACTCTTATGAAGGTGAGCGTCTTGGACAAGGCCGTGAGAATTCCAAGCAGTTCCTGAAGGAACATCAGGATATTGCCCTGTTGATTGAGAATAAGATTCGTGAAGCAAGCAATCTGTCAACGATTGTGGCTGCGCCAACCGAATCTGAGATAGCAGCGGAGCAAGAGGAAGAAGAAAATTTGCTGCTTGAAATCGAATAACTTGATATTCAATCTTCTGTAACTAATACTATATAGAGTGAACTTGAAAAACGAACAAAAGGGAAAAGGGATGGAGGGGAAGTTTGGAACTGTAGGAGCGAAAGCGTCCGCCTTTGTCTGCGGATTTCCACCGCGAACAGCGGTACCAATCAAGAAATCTGCAGACAACAGCGGCCGGAAGTCCAAACATTCTCCGTAGTCCCGACGAAGTCCCTAATGTAAATATCTTAAGTTCACTCTATATAGGTAAGATATCGAGCGCCCTGTGAATGATCTGACAGGGCGCTTTTTCGTAAAATGAACCAGACTTACAATAGCAATGAGGTGACAGCCATCCATGGTAATACAATTAAATCCCGAACCCGAAGGGCAGGACGAGCAGGTGCTGGCTGATTTTCCTGCGGATGAGCAGCTGGTGATTACACGGGTGGAACGGCAGAAAAAGTCTGACCACCGCTATATTATTCATTTTGGCGCCTATCAGATGACCGTTCATGAAGATGTCATGATTAAATACCGGATGATTACGGGCAGCTCTTTTATGAAGGCTGATCTGGAAGAGATCGTTGTAGCGGATGAACGCCAGCGGGCTTATGTGGAGGGACTGCGGTATCTGGAGCGCAAGCCCCGGACGTCTCAGGAGATGGCCCGCCGTTTACGGGAGAAGGAAATAGGAGAGACTATTATTGCCGAAGTTCTGCTGCGCCTGCAGCAGGAACGTCTGCTGGATGATCCCTTGTATGCCAAGCAATGGGCAGAGCAGCGAATTACGAGCCAGCGCAAAGGCAAGCTGTGGATCCGTCAGGAGCTGCGCGAGAAGGGCATCGACAAGTCGCTGATTTCGGAGGCGCTGGAGCATATTACTCCCGAGCAGGAGCTGGAGAGCGCTTTGCAGACGGGGCGGAAGAAATGGAATCTGATCCGCGGCGATGTGAACGACAAGCGCAGAAAGACCGGTGCATTTCTTATGCGGCGGGGATTTTCCGGGGATATGGTGCGTCAGGTGCTGAACATTTTACGCGGGGAAGAAGATTTTGAAGGCGAAGAAGAGGAGATTTACTTCCCTGACTGATTGTCTTGACTTTAATGCGGTTATCGACTCTCTTGACAATGTCTTTTTATAAATAATAAAATATAACATGAATCGGCCTAAATAAGAATCCTTTTTCCTTCCCAAAAAGCAGACTCTTATGGTGCGGTTCGCGTACAACTCATATGAAATGTAATCGCCGGATAAGGCGGGCAGTGTGCATGTGCAGCATGTGCAGTATGGCAATCGGTGTATTACCGGTTTTTTGTATGGTGATGAACGGATTAGTTTAACAACTGCACAAATTCCCAAGGCTTGTTCTTGGAGGAACCAACGAGGAGGTGAACAGAATGCATCCTGCAATCTGGGTCATAATCGTTCTCGTTGTAGCTGCATTATTCTTTGGATTCGGTTATTTTATTCGTAAATCCCTTGCAGAAGCTAAGATTTCCAGTGCTGAGAAGGAAGCCGTAGTCATCGTGGAGAACGCGAAGAAAGAGGCAGAAGCGCTGAAGAAAGAAACGGTACTTGAAGCTAAGGACGAAGTCCATAGAATCCGCACCGAAGCTGAGAAAGAAACTCGTGAGCGTCGGAATGAAATCCAACGGCAAGAGAGACGTTTGCTGCAAAAGGAAGAATCGCTGGATAAAAAAATGGAATCGCTCGAACGAAAAGAAGAACAAGTAGCTAACAAAGAGAAACGAATTGACGAAACACAGCAGCAAATTGATGTTATTTACAAGAATCAAGTCACTGAACTGGAACGCATCTCCAATTTGAGCATCGATGATGCCAGAAGTATCATTCTGAGCAATGTTGAGCAGGAAGTTCGCCACGAAACCGCACAGATGATCAAGGAAATTGAGCAGCAGGCTAAGGAAGAAGCGGACAAGAAAGCCCGTGAAATCATTACCTTGGCGATCCAGCGCTGCGCTGCTGATCATGTGGCGGAAACCACCGTGTCGGTCGTAACGCTGCCTAATGAAGAGATGAAGGGCCGGATTATCGGCCGTGAAGGCCGCAACATTCGTGCACTGGAAACTCTCACAGGTATTGATCTCATCATTGATGATACGCCGGAAGCGGTTATTCTGTCAGGCTTTGATCCGATTCGCCGCGAAGTGGCCCGTACGGCACTTGAGAAGCTGGTAGCGGATGGACGTATCCATCCGGCCCGAATCGAGGAAATGGTAGAGAAGTCCCGTAAGGAAGTAGATGAACGGATTCGTGAATACGGTGAACAGGCTACCTTCGAGGTAGGCGTTCACGGATTGCATCCGGATCTGATCAAGATCCTGGGCCGTCTGAAATTCCGTACGAGCTATGGTCAAAACGTACTCAAGCACTCCATGGAGGTTGCTTATTTGACTGGACTGATGGCCGGTGAGCTTGGGGAAGACATCGTGCTTGCAAAACGCGCCGGACTGCTGCATGATATCGGCAAAGCGCTGGATCACGAAGTAGAAGGTTCGCACGTGGAAATCGGTGTCGAACTGGCGAAGAAATACAAGGAACATCCGGTGGTTATCAACAGTATCGCGTCCCATCACGGAGACTGCGAGGCTACCTCGGTTATCGCCATGCTGGTTGGAGCTGCCGATGCTTTGTCGGCCGCACGCCCTGGCGCCCGCCGCGAGACCCTGGAAACGTATATCAAGCGTCTGGAAAAGCTGGAAGAAATTTCGGAATCCTTCGAAGGCGTGGAGAAATCCTATGCGATTCAAGCGGGCCGCGAGGTTCGCGTGATGGTGCAGCCTGAGAAGATCGACGACGCCGAAGCTTTCCGTCTGGCCCGCGACATTACGAAGATGATCGAGAGTGAACTGGATTATCCGGGTCATATCAAGGTTACCGTAATCCGCGAGACACGGGCAGTAGAATACGCTAAATAACAAGGAAATCGGCCCCTCGCGGGGCCTTTTTTCTTTCAGGAGGAGAACATCATTAAAGTTCTGTTTATCGGAGACATTTGCGGGAATACCGGCAGAAAAGCGCTGCGTGAAATGCTGCCTACCCTGAAGGATAAATATCAGCCGCATATCATAATCGTTAATGGAGAGAACGCCGCTGCCGGCAGAGGGATTACCTCAGCCATTGCCAATGAGTTTTTCAATTGGGGTGTGCATGGGATTACGATGGGGAATCACACTTGGGACAACAAGGATATTTTTGAATTTATCGACGATGAGCCGCGGCTCATCCGTCCCGCTAATTTTCCTCCAGGCACGCCAGGCCGCGGCTATACAGTGATCAAAGCGAATGGCAAACAGCTCGCGCTTGTCAATCTGCAGGGACGTACGTTTTTGCCGGCTATTGATGATCCGTTTCGCATTGGGGAAGAGATTGCCCAAGAGCTCCGTCAGAAGCACAAATGCATCCTTGTTGATTTTCATGCCGAAGCTACTTCCGAAAAGATCGCCATGGGGTATTACCTGGATGGACTGGCTTCGATTGTGGTCGGCACACACACCCATGTACAGAGCAACGACGAAGTTATCCTGCCGGGAGGAACTGCATATTTGACCGATGCCGGGATGGTTGGTTCAAGAGAAGGGATTCTGGGTATGGAAAAGGATGCGGTACTGTATAAATTTACTACCCAGCTTCCGGCAAGATTTGTCGTGGATGAAGGCAAGTGGCAGCTGCATGGATTGTTCGCAGAACTTGATGAAGCTACGGGTAAGGCAACACGTGTTGAGAAGATCCGGATGCGTGAAGGCGAATGGGTAATGAGCTAGGTTGTGCTCCAAGTCAATAGGTTTTTCGAGAATAATCGCTGGTTTTGGGTAAAGTGTGATATTTATTATATCGAGAAAGAGTATCTTTTGTCCTAATTTCTCCGGAATGGTCCGCAAAAAGAAGGAATTAATTCTTCTAACGCGAATAACATCTACAGTAGTGGAAGAACACCATCATTTTCCCAGGGGAGGTACTTACTATGGATGTATTAAAAGTATCAGCTAAATCCAATCCTAATTCCGTCGCCGGCGCGTTAGCAGGTGTTCTTCGTGAACGTGGATCGGCCGAGCTGCAAGCCATTGGAGCCGGAGCACTGAACCAAGCCGTCAAAGCAGTTGCCATTGCCCGGGGATTTGTCGCACCCAGCGGCGTCGATTTGATCTGCATTCCGGCTTTTACAGACATAGTGATTGATGGAGAGGATCGGACCGCGATTAAACTGATTGTAGAACCTAGATAATAGATAGCCATAAGTAGATTTTCGAAGCAAGTTTTGTGTGGAGTCCAATCGTTGAAGTTATCCCCGCAAAACTTTTTGAGTGAACCTGTTTACTCCGGTAAGCAGGTTTTTTGCTGTGCATATAGAAATTACAGATGACAAGTTGAGAGATACGTTGTGGGAGCATAAGCTTTGTAGTAGGCCATAAGCCCAAACGAAAGCGAGGTGTATTCTGTGGTGAGGAACAGGCAACGAAGAGTGGCGGATTTTCACTGTGATGTGCTTAGCAAGCTGCAGGCTTCACCGGATATAGATTTCAGGAAAGACAGCCGGCTGGATGTGACCCTGGACCGTTTGCTGGCGGGGGGTGTCGAACTGCAGGTTTTTGCGATCTATCTGTCTACCCGGCGGGAAAAAGCGAGCTTTGAGCGCATTTTGGGGCAGATCGAGTCCTTCCGCAATCAAGTAGCCGGTTCAGGAGGCCTGCAGTGGCTGTGCTGGAAGGAGGAGGCGGCAGAGCAGATTAATACACCCACAGGCCGGGGAATGCTCTCCCTGGAAGGTGTGGACGGTCTGGAGGGCAATCTGTTCTATGCCCAGCTGTGTTTTGAATTGGGAGTGCGGTTCATGGGCGTAACCTGGAATTATGCCAACTGGGCAGCGGACGGTGTGCTGGAGCAGCGGAACGGCGGTTTTACGGAGCAGGGGCGGAAACTCATTAACTGGTGTAATGAGAGCGGAATGCTGCTGGATGTGTCGCATCTGGCGCCTGCCGGGTTCTGGGAGCTTGCGGAGCGGAGTGTGCGTCCCTTCATTGCTTCGCATTCCAATGCTGCTGCTGTGTGCGGACATCCGCGCAATCTGAGCGATGAGCAGATTCAGGCATTGATCGCGATGGACGGGCGGATCGGGGTGACTTTTGTCCCCTGGTTTGTCCGGGATGGCGGGGAGGCGAAGGCTGAGGATGTCCTGCGGCATATTGAGCATATTTGTTCGCTCGGCGGCTCCGGGCAGATCATGTTCGGATCGGATTTTGACGGCATTGATTGCTGGGTGGAGGGTCTGGAGCATCCGGGAAAATATGCAGAATTCGCCGAGCTGCTGCTGGCCCGTTATCCTGAAGATGCGGTGAAGGGCTGGCTTCACGGGAATGCCCTGTCTTTTCTCGCCAAAAATCTGCCATCCAAGACAATCCAGCCGCAGCTGTGAATACTGGTCCCGCAAGTGGCGAATTTTTGACAATCCTGTTCCAATATCGTAAAATGTCGAAAAAAGCTCCCTCTATGTGAAGAGGGGCTTTTTATTTTCAGAGAAATAGATGTATAATGTTCAGTGGCTTGTACAGATACTAGAGAAAATACAAGGAGTGACATTACAATGAGCAAGACTGTACCCGTAGGTGTGTCGGCCCGGCATATTCACCTTACGCAGGAGCATGTAGAAGCATTGTTTGGCCCAGGATATCAATTGACAGAGTTCAAACCGCTGTCCCAACCCGGACAATTTGCAGCAAATGAGCAAGTAGCCGTAATCGGCACCAAAGGAAAATTCGACAAGGTCAGAATCCTTGGACCTGTCCGTCCGGCATCGCAGCTGGAAGTATCCCGCACAGACGCATTCAGCCTCGGCGTGAAAGCCCCTGTCCGCGAATCCGGCCACATTGAAGGCACACCAGGCATTACGATCAAAGGGCCTGCCGGCGAACTTGAGCTGGAAACAGGCGTTATTGTGGCAGCACGCCATATCCACTTCCATACCTCCGAAGCTGAAGCCTGGGGCATTGCCGACAAGCAAATGCTGAAGGTACGCCTTGGCGGTGAACGTGGTCTGATACTAGAGAACGTGATTGCACGTGTATCCGACAACTTTAAGCTCGACATGCATATCGACACCGACGAAGCCAACGCTGCAGGCGCCAACAATGGCGATACTGCTGAAATTGTGGATTAGTCTTAATTTTTTATAAGATGGAAGAGAGCGGGGGAGCGATCCTCCGCTTTTTTTGCATATCAGCAGCAAAATACCTGACCCAGCATCCAAGCAAAAGTCCCGCGAAGCCGGAAAAATAGCCTTCGGATCCTCGACAGATGCCTAGCACATACCTATTTTTGCCTCAATATGATGTTGTGGAGTCCACTATTGTAAGGAGGCAAGTGACGGATGCAGAAGAAAAATCTCAGAAGGTTGAAAGGTGTATCGTCTAAACAGGCGCAGCGGCATGTACATGAATTTGAAGGCAGTACTAAATTGGCCGAAGCAGGTGCAGACCGGCATAACCACCGGTTCGCAGGTGTTACGGGGCAGGCAATCCGGGCAGGGAACAGCCATGTCCATGAAATTGATCTCAATAAAACTGATTTTTTGAACCATTTTCATAATCTGAAAAAGATTAGAACCGGACCGGCGATTCCGGTTGGAAATGGCAAGCATGTGCATTTTGTTACTGGTCTCACTACTGTAAATGATGGCCATCAGCATCAATTTAATTTTGCAACATTGATCCAAGCGCCGCTTGTTTAGGTACATGAACTGAGTTAGAACGGTTTTTAAAAAGCAGTCCCTCCCGTTCGTTGATAAGGGGACTGTTTTTTTCTGGAAATCTTTTGGACAAAACCAAAACCGGATTAAAAAGCATTATCTAATATACGAATCTGTGGTATCATTATGTGTTATGACTTACAACTGCGCTATGTGGAGACGCAGGAATAAGCTGAATATGCCCGCACATGATCTGAAAATATATGTATTTCACATTAAGGAGACAACATGACTTTTAATGATTTGAATTTAATCCCGGCAATCCTTAAGGCGTTAAGCCAAGAAAATTATACATCCCCCACCCCCATTCAGGAGGAATCCATTCCAGCGGCTTTGGCTGGCCGGGATGTCCTTGGCTGCGCACAGACCGGAACAGGTAAAACAGCAGCATTTTCTCTGCCGATTATTCAGCTGTTAAGCCAGCAGCCTTCCGTAACGGGCGGCAAACGCCGCATCCGTTCGCTTATTCTTACCCCCACAAGAGAGCTTGCCCTGCAAATCTCGGAAAATATTCAGGCCTACAGCAAATTCACCAATATCCGCTCAACAGCTATAGTCGGCGGTGTGTCACAAAAAGCTCAGGAGCGGGCATTAAGCCAGGGTGCAGACATCCTGATCGCCACACCAGGCCGGCTCATCGACCTGATTACCCAAAAGCATGCCGATTTGCAATACGTGCAGATCCTTGTGCTGGACGAAGCGGACCGTATGTTAGACATGGGTTTCATTCATGATGTAAAGCGGATCATTGCCAAAATGCCAAGCAAAAAACAAACCTTGTTCTTCTCGGCTACGATGCCGACAGAAATTTCGAATTTGATCAAAACGCTGCTGGTGAATCCGGTGAAAATCGAGATTACCCCGGTGTCCTCTACTGTGGACCGTATTGAACAATCGGTTTATCTGCTGGAAAACGGCAATAAGCAAAAGCAATTGAATCGTCTATTGCAGGACAAATCCATTGTGTCAGCATTGGTTTTTACCCGCACCAAGCGGGGGGCTGACCGGGTGACCCGCGATTTGACCCGCAATAATATTACGGCTCAAGCCATTCATGGCAACAAGTCCCAGAATGACCGGCAAAATGCGCTGCGAAACTTCAAAAGCGGAACCACCCGTGTACTCGTTGCTACGGACATTGCCGCGCGCGGGATTGATATTGATGAGCTGTCGCATGTTATTAATTTCAACCTGCCGAACATTCCGGAGACCTATGTTCACCGGATCGGCCGCACCGGCCGTGCCGGGATGAGCGGAGTTGCCATTTCCTTATGCGAAGCAGAAGAGATCCCCTACCTGAAGGATATCCAGAAGCTGATCGGGAAGACGATTCCCGAAGTAAAGGACCACGCCTATCCAATGTCCGAGAGTGCCCAGGCGCTGCTTAGAGACCGTCCGGTCAAGACACCGGCGAAACCGGCGGCAAAGGTGAAGTCCAATCCGGCGCGCAAGCCGAAGTCCGAGTGGTTCACGCAGGGCAACCGCCCGGGCAACAGCTCTGGCGGCGGCAGCAGGAACCGTTCGGGAAGCAGACCGAACGGGGAACCGGCCCAGCATGCAGCGGCCGGGACAAGACCTGGAAGTGCTCCTGCCAGTGGAGCACGATCTGGAGCCGGGGCTAGCGGCAGAGCCAACGGAGGAAACGGTAGCAGAGCTGGTGCAGGCAGCCGCCCCGGCAGCGCTAGCGGGAGACCGGGGGAGCGGATAAGCACCGGGCAGAATAGCAGACCTGGCGGCAGCGCTAGCGGGAGACCTGCTGCCAAAGCTGGCAGAACGCAGTAAACTGCGGCTCATAGATTTATAGATTACAGCTTCCCTGGGTGGGAGGCTGTTTTTTTGCTTTTTGCAGGAAAGTATTTGCCGGGAGTAGACAGCAAAGGAGAGTGAGAGGTAAAAGTACCTCTGATTTCACCGGAAACAGGCCATATGCCGAAATGAGAGGTAAAAGTACCTCTGATTTCACTGGAAACAGGCCATATGCGGAAATGAGAGGTAAAAGTACCTCTGATTTCACTGGAAACAGGCCATATGCGGAAATGAGAGGTAAAAGTACCTCTGATTTCGCCGGAAGCAGGCCATATGAGGAAATGAGAGGTAAAAATACCTCTGTTTTCGCCGGAGGCAGGCCATATGAGGAAATGAGAGGTAAAAATACCTCTGATTTCGCCGGAAACAGGCCATATGCCGAAATGAGAGGTAAAAATACCTCTGATTTCGCCGGAAACAGGCTGTATGTGGAAATGAGAGGTAAAAGTACCTCTGATTTCGCCGGAGGCAGGCTGTATTTCGCCACGGCGGTCTGCCTGCAGGCGGGCGGCCGGGTATAGCAGATAGCTGGGTAGCGGGCGGCTGCGATGTTTAGAGGAAAAGCGGCCGACACAACAACCGCCAGACTACAGTCTCAGACTGTAACCTGGCGGTTGTTGTTGTCAGCACAATATCAAATGGCTGCCAGATGGTTTGATCCGGCCAGATAAGCTCCCAATTCCTCACGCAGCCCGGAGCTGATGGAGGTCATCGGCAGGCGGAGTGTATCAGAGGCGATTTCCCCATAGGCGCTGAGCAGCCATTTGATCGGGGCCGGATTCGATTCCTTGAAGAGCAGCTTCATCAGCGGGATGAGCCGGTCGAATGCCGCTCTGGCTTCTTCGATCTGTCCGGCTCTGAACTGTTCATAGATGCCGAGGAATTTGGCGGTGTGCACATTGGCCGAGGCCAGCATGCCGCCGGCGGCTCCGCAGCCCAGCATATCGAAGAAATGGAGGTCATCGCCGCACAGCACCGGCTTCGAGCCGAGGCGGGACAGCTCAGTGACGAGCAGCGGCGAGCCGGAGCAGTCCTTTAAGCCCACGACATTGTTCATGTCGAGAATGGTGCGTGCGGTATCGACGGACATGCCGACCCCGGTGCGGCCGGGGATATCATAGGCAATGACCGGAATGCCCACCTCGGCCGCTTTGCGGAAATGTTCAATAATGCCTTGCTGGGAAGGACGGCTGTAATAAGGCACGACTACCAGCACAGCGTCAGCGCCTGAATTTGCAGCCAGCTCGGTGCGGGCAACCGTGGAAGCAGTATCATTTGTGCCTGTGCCGATGACCAGCGGAATGCTGCTGGATTTCAATATTTCCCGTGAGGTGTTCACGAGGGTCTGTAATTCCTGTATGTTGACTGTCGGCGATTCTCCAGTGGTTCCATTGACGACCAGACCATGAATACTGTTCTTGATGATGTTGTTCACATAACGCTGGTACGATTCCAGATCGATCTCGCCAGCAGCATTGAACGGGGTTACCACGGGAACATAGATTCCATAAATCTGTTCTTCTGTTAACATGAATATCGTCCTCCAAAATGTTAAAATCCTTTTATCTTACTGTAGCATGGAATATTTCATCGGTGTTAGCTATAATAAATGATGTAGGTTATCAATAATATTGATGTTAGGGTGAGATTATGGATTTAACATATATGCGGACCTTCCGCGAGGTTGCGAAGCGGCAGAGCTTTACCCGCGCGGCTGAAGAGCTGGGCTATGCGCAGTCCAGTGTGACCATGCAGATTCAGAAGATTGAGAAGGAATACGGGGTTCCGCTGATAGAAAGGCATGGACGCGCACTGCGCCTGACTCCGCCCGGTGAAGAGCTGTTGAAGCTGTTCGTGGAAATATTGGACCTGTATGACCGCTCCAAAGAAACCATTGCCCAGCAGATCGGGGGAACTTTGACTATCGGAACGATAGATTCACTTGCCGCCTTTTACCTGCCGCCTTTTCTGCAGCAGCTGAGGACGACGTTCCCAGGGCTGAATATTCATCTGCAAACCGAGCAGGAGGCGAATCTGGTGGCCAAAATTAGAGATGGCGAGGTCGATATCGGTCTGATGCTCGACCGCAGCACCACAGATTCGCAGCTGGAACGCATGATTATCAGGGATGAGCCGCTCGTACTGGTGGCACCCAAGGGCCATCCGTTAGCCAAGCTGGACGGTGTGACGCTGCATGACCTGAACCAATGTGAGCTGATCGTCTCCGAGGAGAGCTGTATTTACCGCAGCCTGTTCGAGAATCTGCTGCGGGAGCACGGGATCAATTTCCGCATCGGCTTTGAGCTGTCCAACCTGGAGGCGATCAAGCGCTGCGTGCGCAATGGACTCGGGATTGCCCTGCTTCCAAGAATTGTAGCCGAAGAAGAGATTGAGCGGGGTACCCTGGCGGAGTTGGCTTTTGTACATCCCGAAATCCACTTTGATCTGCAGCTGCTGATCCACCCGAAGAAGTGGAAGTCGCTGCCGCTGCAGTCGCTGATTCAGATGCTGCTGGCCGATGCGGAGGCAAAGGCGGTAGCATTATAAATGGAGGATGCGGAGGTTAAATAAGCTGCCTATTAATCATCTATGGAGGATAGAGTTGCAATGAAAATAATCGAACTTCCGATTGAATTTGAGTATAATGGTCAACCCAATTATATATATCCAAGCCTGATTGTCTCAGAGAATGAATTAACCCTGGTGGATACCGGATATCCGGGGTTTCTTCCTTTCATTGAAAAGGAGATTGTTGCCCATGGCTATGACATGATGAATTTAAAAAATATCCTGATCACACACTATGATGATGACCATATCGGTTCATTGTACGCTTTCAAAGCAAAATACCCTTCAGTTACGATTATGGCAAGCGGAGTGGAAGCGGAAGGTATCAGCGGCAAAGTAAAACCGGAGAGATTAGCCCAAGCTGAAGCAATGCTGGAGCATATGCCGGAGGAACAACAAGATTTTGGACACTGGTTCGTGCAGCAGCTAAAAAGCCTACAGCATGTTTCCGTAGATCAAACCGTCCATGACGGGGAGTGGATTTTAAATCAGCAATGTAAGGTCATTGCCACACCGGGGCATACGTCAGGCCATATTTCTTTGTATTTTCCTGAATTAAGCAGTGTCATTACGGGCGATGCAGCGGTTAGGGACGGGGATGAATTAATTATAGCCAATCCGGATTTTTGTCTGGACCGTGAGCGTGCAGATCAGTCCTTGAATGTCCTGCAGAATCTTCAGGCTAAATCGTATTACTGCTATCATGGCGGAAGCCTGACATTCTGAAGGAACACGTACTCCGGTTAAACATAAAGAAGGTTGGGGAGATCCCGTTGATCTGCCCAACCTTTTTTTTGAACGATCAGAACCCTAGTATCTGGATAAACTGAAACATTGCGATAATACCGAATTTAAGGTTTCATGGTGATACCTTTGTGTGCGCAGGTTGCCCTCCAGGAGCTTGTGAGCCCAGGCTAAGCACTGATAATAGTGAGCGGGTTCATGTACCCGTATTCTGAAATGGCAAAAATCCAAATGGGTCTGATACTCCTCGGCGGTGGGTTCAATACCAAGCAGGCGCAGTTGATCTCTGCGGATGCGTTCGGATTGTACTAATTGTACCTGCTGCTGAGTATTTGAGATCTGGCCCGGATGAACTCTGTACATGAGCAAAACCTCGGGGAGATTCATTAACTTTGTTGCTGCCCCTAACCGGTTCCATATTTCATAATCCTCGGCATGGGGATAATCCAGATACCTGATCCCATGGTTCACAAGTACGGAACTTCGGATCATAATCGTTGGATGCACAATCGTACAGTGGAGCAGCTGCCAGCAGAGGATCTCTTCATGATGTACAGGTTTGGTGGTAACACTGTCTTTGCCCAACAAATAAACCTGGGAACCGCAAACGCCGTAATCCGGATGGGTGTCCATGAATTCCACTTGACGCTGGAACCGGTGGGGCAAAGCGATATCGTCGCCATCCATCCGGGCAATATACTCGCCTCTACAACAATCAATGCCTTGATTTAAAGTTGCAATCAGCCCCTGGTTCACTGCATGGGCAATCACTTTAATTCGGGTATCATCAAATTTTCGGATAATATCCAAAGTTCCGTCCGTTGATCCGTCATCAATAATAAGCAATTCGAAATCAGAATAGGTCTGGGTTAGAATACTGCAAATCGCTTCTTCAATATATGCGGCCATATTATAAACTGGCATGAGAACTGATATTTTGGCCAAAATACACACCGCCTATCCTTTTTTATAAAATTATTGTATGTGAGATTCGTATGTTATGACCTGCATATCTGACTAATTCGCTGTTTATAGGCCGGACAGTCCAATCCCTTTTTTATTTGCATAATTAAATATAGTAAACAATGCGGGAGGGGAATGGACATGAATTTTAATGAGATACAAGGAACCTATGATATCATTTTTAGCCTGGGACGGAATTGTCTGGCCGCAGACCAATTGTCGCGTCATATGCTGAGGAAAAACGGGGGTGTTCTCGACTGGGTGGAGTCACCTGCGTTGTCCGGGGTAAGCAACCTCTTGCGGAACCGTTTTTCGAATTTTATGGAACTGCCCAATCTGGCGATTACCGGTATTAATGAAAAGGCCAAATGCTATATTGTACGTGATGCGGCGTATTATATCTTCTCCCACCATGATTTTCCGCTGAATCAGAATACACCTACCCAGCTTGTGAGCTACCCGGAGCTTAGGGAGAAGATTGCCCGGCGTGTTCCACGGTTTTTGGAGACGCTCAGGAGCGCTAACCGGATTTTATTTATCCGGACGGAAGGAACGATACATGAAACGGCGGAACTGCTGGATGTTCTAAGAGAGCTGGTGTCCGGCGAATTTAATGTGCTGGTAATTAATCAGGCCCCGGTAGGCGGTATTGTTGAAACCCCGTGGCCTTTTCCGAATGTGTGCGCCCTGCAGATCCCCGGGGTTCCTGATGAGTTTCACGATAATGACGATCTGTGGAAAAATATATTAGATAGATTCACCGTCCGCTAGCCTTCTTTGGCACAAAAAAGGGTTCCGGTATGCAGCAATATATTGACATCAAAAACAGGAATATGGTATATAAAAGGAAGTGTTAGCACTCCTCGCACTGGAGTGCTAATCAGCCGGAAACCATCAGAGGTTATTTTTGAAAGGAGATTTACTTATTCATGGCCAAAAAAGAGTTTAAAGCGGAATCCAAAAGATTGCTGGAAATGATGATTAACTCTATTTATACGCAACGCGAAATTTTTCTGCGGGAACTGATCTCGAATGCAAGCGATGCCATTGACAAAATTTATTACAAAGCACTGGCCGATGAAGGCCTGGTGTTCAATAAAGAGGATTATTACATTAAAGTGGCCGCCGACAAGGCAAGCCGCACCTTGACCATCTCCGATACAGGGATCGGGATGACCCAGGAAGAGCTGGAGAATAACCTGGGGATTATCGCCAACAGCGGCTCGTTTGCTTTTAAGAAGGATAATGAAGCGAAGGACGGCCACAATATTATCGGGCAGTTCGGGGTTGGGTTCTATTCCGCTTTTATGGTGGCAGAGGATGTGACGGTAGTCAGCAAGGCGCTGGGCAGCGACCAGGCCTTCAAGTGGGAATCCCAGGGGGCAGACGGCTACACCATTGAGCCGACGGAAAAGGACACTGTAGGAACCGAGATTACCCTCAAGATCAAAGCGAACACCGAAGAAGACAATTACGATGAGTTCCTGGAAGAATACCGCCTGAAATCGATCATCAAGAAATACTCTGACTTCATCCGTTTCCCGATCAAGATGGAGATTACCAGCAGCAAGCCGAAGGAAGGCAGCGAAAACGAGTTCGAGGAAACCAAGGAAGAGCAAACCGTTAACAGCATGGTACCGATCTGGCGGAAGAACAAAAGCGAGCTGACCGATGAGGATTACAATAACTTTTACACAGAGAAACGCTACGGCTTCGACAAGCCGCTGAAGCATATCCACATCAGTGCCGATGGCGCGGTGGTTTACAATGCGATCCTGTTCATTCCGGAGAACACACCTTTTGACTATTACACCAAGGAATATGAAAAAGGCCTGGAGCTCTACTCCAACGGCGTGCTGATCATGAATAAATGCGCCGATCTGCTGCCGGATTATTTCAGCTTCGTCAAAGGGATGGTCGATTCCGAGGACTTGTCGCTGAACATCTCCCGTGAGATGCTGCAGCATGACCGCCAGCTGACGCTGATTGCCAAGAATATCAAGAGCAAGATCAAGAGCCAGCTCCAGAGCCTGCTGAAGGATGAAAGAGAGAAATATGAGAAATTCTATACTTCTTTTGGCAGACAGCTGAAGTTCGGAGTCTATAATGACTATGGCATGGAAAAAGAAACTCTCCAGGATCTGCTGATGTTCTACTCCTCCAAGGAGAAGAAACAGGTGACATTGGCAGAATATGTGGAAAGAATGCCGGAAGACCAGAAGTATATCTATTATGCTTCCGGGGAATCCGTAGAACGGATCGAAAAGCTGCCGCAGACCGAAATGGTCTCGGACAAAGGTTACGAAATCCTCTACTTCACGGACGATATCGATGAATTTGCCATCAAGATGATCATGTCCTATAAGGAAAAAGAATTCAAAAACGTATCCAGCGGCGATCTAGGGCTTGAAGAAAATGCCGAGGACAAACCATCGGAAGCGGAAGAAAACGAGAACAAGGAATTGTTCGAAGCCATGAAGGGCATTCTGTCCGGCAAAGTGAAGGACGTCAAAGCCTCCAAACGCCTGAAATCCCATCCGGTCTGCCTCTCCACGGAAGGCGAACTGACGATCGAAATGGAGAAAATCCTCAAAGCGATGCCAAACGGCCAGGAAGTTCAGGCGGACAAGGTGCTGGAGATCAACATCCATCATGATGTCTTCAAATCCCTGAAGGCTGCAGCCGAAGGGGACAAGGAGAAGCTTGGCCTGTACACGAACCTGCTGTACAATCAGGCGCTGCTGATCGAAGGCCTGCAGGTAAATGATCCTGTGCAGTTCACCAATGATATCTGCAAAATCATGGTGTAATCCGCAACGGCTCCGCCCTGCGCTAAATACAATGGACCCGCCTCCGGTGATTGCCGGGGCGGGTTTTTTGCGCAAATAGAAGCCGGGAGAAGCGTGAGAAGAAAAGTTGCACCTGCTAGGCGGGGCGCCCGGGAACAAGGGCAGAAATGCCGTTGTTGAAGCGCCGGAGGCTGGTTTGTTCTGGGGTTCACATCATGCTCTGCTGAAGTTCTCAATAAACTTCGCGGCCAGGGAGGACAGATACTTGTCTTTCATCCAGACGGCGGCGACCCGGGTATTTAGGGAATCGCTGCGGATTTCCTTGGCTGCCACATTGCTGTTGCTGGCGAGCGTGAAAGCCGATCGCGGAATGATGCCGATCCCCAGGCCCGCATTCGCCCAAAGCAGGGTGGTGCGGGCATCGTCATTCATACAGAAGAACTGCGGATCAAATCCGTTCTCCAGGCAGGTCTCACGGATAAGCTGCTCAAAGCGCCGGTAAACAATAAGCGGCTGGTTCCGGAGCTCACCGATTTCAATCTCAGGCTTCCCGCCCGTCCAGTCATATTCTGGAGCCATCACGGCAATCATAGGTTCAGACACCGTATAGACACATTCCAGGCCTGCGCTGCTGAACGGAGTGCGGACGATGCCGATTTCGACAATGCCTTTGTTCAACAGATCGATAATCCGATAGGTATTGCCTTCATGGATTTCAAATTTCACCCCTGAATAGTTGTGATGGAACTCTACCAGCCGGTCCTGCAGCAAGGTAGCTGCCGAAGAGGATACGGTGCCGATGGAAAGTGTGCCGGATACGCCTTTTACGAAATCCTTCAGCTCCCGGGTGGTAGAGTCCGTCAGCTCCAGAATCTGCTGTGCCCGCTCCCTGAGGATCATTCCCGCTTCTGTCAGCTGAATGCTCCGCGGACCGCGTTCCACCAGCACCACGCCAAGCTCCTCCTCCAGCTGCTTGAGCTGCTGGCTAAGCGGCGGCTGCGCCATTTGCAGCTTTCTCGCCGCCGATGTAATTTGACCTTCTTCGGCAATCGCCAAAAAATATTTCAACTGGCGGATATCCATAAGTGTACCTCCGGTTTGTGTTCTCTGCCATATGCGAATCGTATCGCATGGATATGAAACCAATATTATTAATATGTAAGCAGGTATGACATAATCATAACGGGTCTTCTTTTATTTTCATAGCTCTTACATACTAATAAAGTTAGGTGAGGATTACTGTGTTCAAATTGGCTGTATTTCTTAAACCCTACCGGAAAGAAGTGATACTGGGACCGGTCTTCAAGCTGCTGGAGGCGATTCTTGAACTTCTGCTGCCAACCATCGTCGCCCTGATTGTCAACAACGGGATTGGCCGCCACGACAGCGCGTATGTGTACCGGATGGGCGGGCTGATGGTGCTGATGTCATTGCTGGGCTTCAGCTGTTCCATGGTATGCCAGTATTACGCTGCCCGGGCTTCACAGGGGTTTGGCACATCATTGCGCAATAAGATGTTTAAGCATATTTCAGCGCTTTCCTATGCCGAGCTGGATACCTTTGGCACCCCTTCGCTGATCAACCGGATCACGAATGATGTGAACCAGCTGCAGCTTGCGGTGGCGATGCTGATCCGACTGGTCATCCGCGCCCCGTTCATCTGTATCGGGGCAATTATCATGTCCATGATTCTCGACTTCCGGCTTTCGCTGATCCTGCTTGCGGCGACTCCGGTAATTGGTGTGATTCTGTATTTCATCATCACCCGCAGCTCACCGCTCTACCGCAAATACCAGCAGAAGCTGGATCATCTGGCTCTTGTGCTCAGCGAGAACCTGTCCGGCATCCGCGTGATCCGCGCCTTTGCCAAGAGCCGCAGTGAGAAGCAGCGCTTTGATGCCGCTTCGGAGGATCTCACAGCGACGGCAATCCGCGTCGCCCGCATCTCCGCCTGGCTGGGGCCCATGACAACGCTGGTGGTTAACGCAGCGATTATTGCCATTCTGTGGGCAGGCGGCATCCACATTGATGCGGGGCGGCTGTCCCAGGGGGAAATTATTGCATTTATCAACTATGTGACCCAGATTCTGCTGGCGCTGATTGTGGTCTCGAATCTGGTTATTATTTTCACCAAGGCCTCTTCCTCGGCGAACCGTGTGAATGAAGTGCTGGGTACGGAAGCCTCCGTTTTGGATACCGGGAATCACTCACTTCCCCGGACCGGTCAGCAGGCTCCGGCGATCACCTTCGAGCATGTCTCCTTTGGCTACAACACCACCGGTGAGCTGGCACTGCATGATATTTCAGTGGCCATTAACCGGGGAGAGACCGTAGGGCTGATCGGCAGCACAGGCTCCGGGAAGTCAACCTTCGTGAATCTGATTCCGCGTTTTTATGATGCGGTGGAGGGAGAGATACGGGTGGATGGAGTAAATGTCAGGGATTACGGGCTGGAGCAGCTGCGGAGGAAAATCGGCATCGTGCCGCAGAAGGCTACACTCTTCAGCGGTACCATTGCGGACAATATCCGCTGGGGCAAGCAGGATGCCTCGCAGGAGGAGCTGCTGGCCGCCGCCTCTGTCGCCCAGGCCGAAGAGTTCATAGAGAAGCTGCCTGAAGGGCTGGCGACTCCGGTTGCGCGTGGGGGATTGAACCTGTCCGGCGGGCAAAAGCAGCGGCTGACCATCGCCCGGGCGGTTGCCATGCGCCCGCAAATCCTGATTCTGGACGATTCGGCAAGCGCACTGGATTTCGCCACGGATGCGGCGCTGCGCCGCGCACTGAAGGAGAGCAGCGGGGCAATGACTGTACTGCTGGTCTCCCAGCGGGTAAGCACTGTACGCCAGGCGGATGTAATCATCGTCTTTGACGAAGGCCGGATTGCCGGTATTGGCACACATGAAGCATTATTGGAGAGCTGCGGCGTATACCAGGACATCTGCGGGTCCCAGCTCTCTACAGAGGAGGCGGGGGCACAATGAATGCCGGAGCAACCTGGAAAAGAATTATAGTATATACCAAACAACACCGGGGCATTGCCATTGCCGCTGTGTTCTGTGCCATACTGAGCGTAGTCGCCAGCCTGATCGGGCCGCTTCTAATCGGACGGACAGTCGATCAGATGGCCGGTCTGGGACAAGTGGACTTTGATCAGGTCCTCCGGCTGCTGCTGATTCTGGCTGCGGTCTATATCGCCGGCAGCTTTTTCGGCTGGCTGCTGACTTACTACACCAACCGGATCGCCTACCGGACAGTCTATGATTTGCGGCGCGAGCTGTTCGACAAGCTGAACGTGCTGCCGCTGAAGTTCCATGACAACCATCCGCAGGGAGACAGCATATCCCGGTTCGTGAACGACATGGATGCGGTCTCGGACGGATTGCTGCAAGGTTTTTCTACCCTGCTTACCGGAGTGGTGACCATTGCCGGAGCGATCGGTCTGATGCTCTACATCAGTCCGGTGATGACGCTGGTTGTGCTGCTGTCGGCACCGGCCGCCTTTTATGTCGCACGGTTCATAACTACTCGATCCCAGAAGCTCTTCCGCGAGCAGGCCAGAATTCTCGGCGGACTTAACGGATACGTGGAGGAAATCGTCGGCGGCCAGAAGGTAGTGCAAGCCTTCCGTTATGAAGACCACAGCTTCGCGGAGTTCTCCGGACGGAATAATGAGCTGTACCAGACCGGTGTCAAAGCCCAATTCTACGGTTCGTTGTCCAATCCCAGTACACGGCTGGTGAACAATATTACTTTTTCTGTGATTGCCATGATCGGCAGCGCTCTGGTTATCGGGGGGCATTTTACAGTCGGGGACCTTTCCAGCTTCCTGATCTATTCGAACCTGTTCGCCAAGCCGTTCAATGAAATTACCGGTGTCATCACCCAGCTTCAATCGGCAACGGCTTCGGCCCAGCGGATTTTTGCGATTCTGGATCTGCCCCCGGAAACCCAGGATGCTGAAGACGCACGCGTGTTGGGGATAAGCCAAGGGACGATCCAATTTGACAATGTGAGCTTTGCCTATTCGCCAGAGCGCCCGCTGATCAGAAATTTCAGCCTGGAGGTGAAACCGGGCACACGGGTGGCCATCGTCGGGCAGACGGGGGCCGGGAAAACTACACTGGTCAACCTGCTGATGCGTTTCTATGATGTGGACAGCGGCAGCATCAAGCTGGACGGTACCGATATCAGGGCGATTACCCGCGACAGCCTGCGCCGCAATTTTGGAATGGTGCTGCAGGATACCTGGCTGTATGGGGGAACGATCCGCGACAATATCGCTTACGGCAAGCCGGAGGCGGCTGAGGAAGAAGTGATTGCTGCCGCCAAGGCTGCGAATGCCCACAGCTTCATCAAGCGGCTGCCCGAAGGTTATGCCACCAAAATATCCGGTTCAGGGGATAATCTGTCCCAGGGGCAGAAGCAATTGCTCACCATCGCCCGTGTCATGCTTGCCGATCCGCCCATGCTGATCCTGGACGAAGCGACCAGCAGTATCGACACGCTGACAGAAGCCCGTATCCAGAAGGCTTTTCTGGCGATGATCTCCGGCCGCACCAGCTTCGTGATTGCCCACCGGCTGTCCACGATTCGCGAGGCAGACGTCATTCTCTATATGAAAGACGGCGATATCGTCGAGAGCGGCACCCATGAGGAGCTGCTGCAACGCGGCGGCCATTACGCCCGGCTGTATAACAGCCAATTCGCGGCAGTGTAATTAGTTAGACATAGAGGAAAAGCATTAAAAAACAGCTGCGGCCTCGACTTGAGGATGAGGTCCAGGGCTGGCAGCTGTTTTTTTAGTTGTATAGGAAACTATGATTGCTTCCGCTTATGGATAAAATGTGCAAAAATTTGGGGATAAACACCTTTGGACAAATTTGTAGCGAACAACGGCAGAAATACCGTTGTTGGAGCATCCGGCTTCTTCGCAAGCGCTATAGATTGAACTTGAAATACTAAAAATAAAGGGGAAAGTGGCGGAGGAGAAGTTTGGATGCTTACAGAGTGGTAAGGTCCGCCTTTGTCTGCGGATTTCAACCGCGACAGCGGTAAACAATCAAGAAATCTGCAGATGAGCAGCGGGCGGAAGACCAAACATTCTCTATAGTCACGGCCAATCCCAAAATCGAAAAATAACCCTAGACTGAAATACAAGACGGCTGCACTGTCCGTAGGGGACGTCACAGCCGTTTTGTTCTTCAGGCAGGCAATCTATCCGCCACTGCTGATTTCCTCCTGCGGACCGCTTAGGCAGGCAATTAGCCCGGCCCGCTCAAAGGGTTAATTCCCGGAGGTCATGCTCCATCAGCAGCAGGTTGCTTTTCATCCCCTTCATACCTGCCCTTGACAGCTTGCCGGATTCGAACATGTGCTGAATCTGGTCTCTCTCCAATTGGATGCCCACCCGGGCCAGTTCATCCAGAGTTGAATCGAAGTCCTCTTTGGCCGAAGGCTCAGCTTCATTTCGTGTATATCTGCTGAGCATCCGTTCATAACGCAGCAGCAAAGAGCTGACATCCTCAATTTCGGCTCCCGCTGACGGCAGCATGTTCTTTAATTGCACAATAACATAGTGGAGGCTGCGAATCCGGAAGGCATCTACGGCTGCCCGTCTCTCCTGAAAGGTTAATCTGGCCTGCTGCAGGATGCCGGATACTTCCATCCATTGCCGGAGCACCAGCAGGTCTGTTCTGTATTGTTCATCTTTGGTGAACCGGTACAGCGTTCTATTGAGTCTATGCAAATAGCGGTATGCCATGAAGGGGTTCACTTCTTTGTTTTGGATCGCCTGGAGGATGTCCTCTCTTTGCCATTTGAGCGTCTGGATAATCAATGGGCGCTGGAACCTGTCAGCAGCTTCTTCCTTTTTCAGCTTGCGGATCCGCGAATTGTACGTATTGATAATTTTGCTGATGGCCGCTCTGTTCTCGTCATTTGTCTGTTCACTTAACGCAATCACAACATTGCGAAGGATTTCGATTTCAATGTGGGATTCGTCGTTTTCGGAATCCGCTTCATTTTTGATCAGAAGAGGCAGCAGGTAGTTCGCCGCCAGCAAGGTCCAGAGAATGACGCCCGCCGCCAGAAAAATAATCAGATCCCGCTCCGGAAACGGGTTCCCGTTATCAAGGAGAAACGGCAGCGACAAGGTGCTTGCCAGCGTGATCGTTCCGCGCACACCGGACAGACTCAGGATGAGCGCGTTTCTGATTTTATGCCCCCGGGCAGGCATCTGTTCATTGCTTCCAGGAAACTTCATGAAGAGAACCCAGATAAAGCGCAGGGTCAGCACTGCAAGCGTCAACACCAGCGTGTAGCTGATCACCTGGGCATGTCCAAGGCTGGAACTGCTCCAGATGGTCCGGATAATCTCCGGGAGCTGTGTGCCGAGCAGCAGGAAAACCAGTCCATTCAGAACATAAATGATGACGGACCAGGTGCTTTTGGAAACAATATTCAGTCTGGCAACCTCGGGGTCTAATTTTTTATAGCCAAAGGAGTGGGCGATGCCCGCGCTGACTGCTGCCAGAATTCCATTGACTCCAAGCTCCTCAGCCGCCAGAAACACTGCGAAGGGGGTTAAGACCTCAATCAGCATATGCAGCGTAACATTCTCCATGCCCAATCTGCGCAGCCACTTCACAAATACATATTTCACAAGGGTCAGCAAAAGCCCGAGCACAATGCCTCCGATAGATATTCCTACAAAACTCAAACTAGCCGAACGCAAGGAGAAAGCGCCGGTTACCATCGCTGCGGCAGCAAACTGAAAGGATACCAGCCCCGAAGCATCGTTGATCAGTGATTCTCCCTCCAGGATTTTCATCGTTTGGTGGGGGATTTGGATTTTCTCCTCCAAGGCGCCAACGGCTATAGCATCGGTAGGAGCGAGTGCCGCAGCCAGCGCAAAAGCCGCAGCCAGCGGAATCACAGGAAGCAGCCAATTCAGAAAGAAGCCCAGGATGGCTACCGTCATAAATACCAGGCCCAGCGCTAATAAAAGAATGGGTTTCTTCAGGCTCCACAGCGCCTCTTTGTCTGAATGGCGCCCGTCGTTGAACAGCAGGGGAGCGATAAACAACAGTAAAAACAGCTCAGGGTTCAGCCTTAATTCAAAATGCAGCGGCAGATAGGTAATCCCAACCCCAAGCGCAATCTGAATAATAGGGACGGAAACGGATGGGATAAACCGGTTCAGCAAATTGGATAACGCGATTGCCGCCAGCATGAGTAAGATGAATTCAAAAATCTCCACAGCTTCTACCACCTTGTTAGTGTATTGTCTTTGTGTGTCCGCTGGATAAACGTAATCTTCTTGAACGCGTACTCCGTTAATTCACAGCGTCACAACTTGGTATCTCTGTCTAGTATTCATGCAGCCGCTTGCGCATCGTACCCGGTGTACAACCATACGTATTCCGAAAGACACGGATAAAATAATTGGTCTCCATGCCGAGATTCAGCGCGATCTCCTGTACGGGTATATCGGCATTCTCGCGGATTAATTGCAGTGCGCGCTCCAGGCGGAGATTCTGTAAATATCTGTGCGGGGTAATCCCGTATTCCTGCAGGAACAGCCGTTGAAAGTGCTGTACGGAATAGCCTACGGCGGCGGCAAGATTAGAGACCAGCAGCGGTTCGGTAAAATGCTCATTGATCAGGCTTACCGCCTTTTGCAAAGCCTCATTGCGTACGTTCTCCAGCTCCAGCCGTCCAGAGGGGCCGGTGTCAGAAACACTGCGGCGAAGCAGCAGCAGCAGCCGGTAGAGCGCTACAGACAACTCCTGCATCACCTGTTCATCCTGGCGGCTGGCCTGCTGGTTCACAGTGTGCCAGATGGTGCCCACCTGTTCCCAGCACTCCTCGAAGCGCTCCGGGCGCAAGGGAGGGGCGGCAGGCTGCATGCCGATTCCTTCCAGCAGCCCCTGGGAGAGGTCCCCGTGGAAGCCGATGAAGCCCACATGCCAGGGCTCCAGGGACAGCGGGTAATATTCATGGCCCCGGTCCGGCGGATAAGCAAAAGCCATACCGGGTTCAAGTACCGTTTCCGCACCCGTCTCAAGGTCCCGAAACAAGCCTTTTCCGCTGCGGATCAGAAAGATCTGGTATACGGGAAAACCGCCGGGGCGGACATGATGGTACTGGTTGTGCCGGCCGACCGAATAGGGGTACAAGGGGAAACGGTCCGGGTCGCGCGGCATTTCAATTAGCGAGAAGGGGAGCATGATGGTCACCTCGTATTCATTTTGTGCTAGTAAAGCGAGTATATACTCCTACTGCTTGAATGTTTTTATCCTATATTATATACAGTATAAAGAATGATTCATGAAATAGACAGGGCTTGTCCTCACATCATATCAGAGAATAATCCCATCTGGACATGGACAACCTACCGAAAGGATGAACCTACCAATGAATATGAAATTATCCCCGGTCAGCAGCAAGCTTCCGGTCATGCTGCATGGAGCCGATTATAATCCCGAGCAATGGCTGAAATATCCTGAAGTGCTGCGTGAGGACATCCGCATGATGAAGCTGGCTAATTGCAATGTAATGTCTGTTGGCATCTTTTCCTGGGTATCGCTGGAGCCGGAGGAAGGTGTATTCACCTTTGATTGGCTGGACAGCGTTCTCAATACCTTCGCTGAGAACGGAATTTATGCTTTTCTGGCTACCCCGAGCGGAGCGCGTCCCGCCTGGATGTCAGAGAAATATCCGGAAGTGCTCCGGGTAGAAAGAAACCGTGTGCGCAATTTGCACGGCGTCCGGCACAACCACTGCTACACTTCGCCGGTGTACCGGGAGAAGACAGCTCTGCTGAACGGCAAGCTGGCTGAACGGTATGCGAATCATCCGGCTGTCATCGGCTGGCATATCTCGAATGAATACGGCGGTGAATGCCACTGTGATCTATGTCAAGCGAGCTTCAGGGACTGGCTGAAGGTGAAATATAACAACAGCCTGGATGAAATGAACCATGCCTGGTGGGCGACGTTCTGGAGCCATACGTACACCTCATGGAATCAAGTAGAGTCCCCGGCCCCGCATGGAGAAACGCAGGTTCACGGCCTGAATCTGGACTGGCGCCGCTTTGTAAGCGAATCGATGATTGACTTCTGCCAGCATGAGATTGATTCTGTTCGTGAGTATAACCCCGAGCTGCCGGTAACCACCAACATGCACAATATTGACGGCGTAGATTACCGCAAGCTGGCCAAAATCCTCGATGTTGTCTCCTGGGACGCCTATCCGGATTGGGGATATACCGAAGATAATGACGATGCCCGGCTCGCGGCCTGGACGGCGATGCACCATGATATGTACCGCACCTTTAAGCACAAGCCGTTCCTGCTCATGGAAAGCACGCCTTCGCTTACGAACTGGCAGTCGGTCAGCAAGCTGAAGCGGCCCGGTATGCACAAGCTGTCTTCGCTGCAGGCGGTTGCCCACGGCTCGGACTCTGTACAGTATTTCCAATGGCGCAAAAGCCGCGGCTCCAGCGAGAAATTTCACGGTGCTGTAATTGACCACAGCGGCCACGCCGAAACCCGTGTCTTCCGCGATGTTGCCGAAGTCGGCCGTACCCTAGCAGAGCTGCAAGACGTAGTAGGCACAACTACACCTGTGCAGACCGCCATTATATATGATTGGGACAACCGCTGGGCGATTAAGGATGCCCAGGGGATTCGCAACTCCGGCCTGAAATATGAAGAAACGGTGCTTCAGCATTATCAGGCGCTGTGGGAGCTGGGCATTCCGGTCGATATTATCGGTTCGGAGGAAGACTTCTCCGCCTACAAGCTGGTGATCGCACCAATGCTGTACCTGATCAGCGAAGACAACGGCAAACGGATTGAGAAGTATGTCGAACAGGGCGGCACCTTTCTGGGAACCTACTGGTCGGGTGTGGTCGGGGAGACGGATCTCTGCCATTTGGGCGGCTTCCCCGGACCGCTGCGCAGAACGCTGGGTATCTGGGCTGAGGAGACCGAGGGGCTGCACAGCCGCGATCTGAACGGCCTGGTCATGGACCCGGGCAACAGCCTGAAGCTGAGCGGCGAATACGATGCGCATGAGATCGCTGAATTGATCCATCTGGAGGGTGCTGAGGCGCTGGGCCATTACCGCAGCGACTTCTACGCCGGACGTCCGGCACTCACCGTGAACAAGCTGGGGGCGGGTAAGGCGTATCATCTGGCAACCCGTGTGAAGGATCTGCAATTCTATGTGGATCTGTACGCAGCGATTGCCGGCAAGGAGCGGATCAGCCGCACCCTGAACAGCGAGCTTCCTGTAGGGGTAACCGCTCAACTGCGTACCGACGGCGAACATGACTATGTATTCGTGCAGAATTTCAGCGGTGCCGAGCAGGTAGTGACGCTGGACGGCCGGGAATACACCGATGTGGAATCCGGCGCAGCGGCACCAAGCGAGCTGAAGCTGGCGGTGAACGGGCTGGCGATTCTGAAGCGCGGGGCAGTTAAGGCGTAAGGCGAAGCAGATTTTAAAAAGTATATAACTTAAACAGCGCAGCGATTCTCCTGTTATAGGAGGGTCGCTGCGCTGCGTTTATGGTTGTGTAGGCGCGCGTGGTCCAAATGTAATCGAAAAACCGATCACATTGAGCTGGTGCGGGGCGTGAGGAGCAAATGTAGTCGAAAAACCGACCACATTTGGTGTGGCGAGGGCATCTGGACCAAATGTAATCGAAAAACCGACCACATTTGATGTGGTGAGGGCATCTGGACCAAATGTAATCGAAAAACCGACCACATTTGATGTGGCGAAGGCATCTGGACCAAATGTAATCGAAAAACCGACCACATTGCGCTCAAGTTAGGCATTTAGGCTGATTACGCTCCCCCTCTGGGCGGCCGGCCCGGAATGCCTTGCATAGCATCAGCCATACAGCACCTCAATACCCTCAATCACCCGCATATAATACTCACGCTCATGCGGAACCAACTGAGAGAACTCCACCTGCTCATCCAGCACGATTCGTTCACCGTCACCCTCGACCCGGAAGCCTTCTACATGAAGCTTGCTGCTGCCTCCAGTGATGAAGCTGCGGAAGTCTGCGAAGCGGGCCTGGACGATTCCGGCGACCTCTTCCTGCTGCGGTGTGAACTCACTGAGTGCATAGTGGTTCTCGTAGACAAACACATGGGCCCGTTCACGGTCAATGAAGCCGGCGGTATCCATCTGGTAGGGGATAACCCCCAGCGGCTTCAACTGGTCAAAATCCACCGCGATCCCCAGCTCCTCCTGGACCTCGCAGACACCGTCCACAACGGTCTCATCCGCCAGCAGATGTCCGGCAGCGGTGATGTCGAGCAGCCCGGCGTAGTCTCTTTTGTGCAGGCTGCGGAGTTGCAGGTAGATCATCAGCCCGCCGGCATCCCTACGGACAAACCAGCAGTGGAAGGTCTCATGCCAGAGACCTAGGCGGTGAACCTCGTCCCGGGGAGCAGCACCGGTGCGGTTGCCTTGCTCATCAAACGTAGCCAGTAATTCTTCGTTCATACCAGTAGGCTCCTTCGCATAGTTAAGTTACATTTTCCGGGAATAATACGCCGCCAGCACAAAGTACAACGCCAACAGCGCTGCTAATATAATAGCGATAGTCAAGAAAACAACTTTGCTGATAAGGGACGCGGCAACGGCAGACAAAGATAACAGGAGAATGGTAAGCGTCATACCGGCTCTGGCCGTTCTGAGGGCAATCATCCGATTGCGTTCGTCCTTCTCAGCAATATGTAAAGCTTCCAGGACTTCAGAGCTCTGGAGTGCTCTGCGGAGCCGGGCAATACGGAGGAATGCAGAGACTTCAGCCCCGAGCAATAACCCGGCAAGAATCCCGATGTCCCAGCTGTCAAGCGTATCGATGCTGCCATACACAAACGCTTTAAGCACAAACGCGACAATAACGGTTATCCCGATAGTAACCGCATAGAGGGTCATTATACGTATCCGCCGTCTTAACTCCTGTTCAAAAGATGTCATAATCGATATCCTCCACATCTGAAAAATCAAAAATGTCCTCAATCGGCAAGCCGAAAAACCTGGAAATCTTATATGCGAGTGGAAGGGAGGCCGTATATTTCTCATTCTCAATCGAAGTGATGGTATGGCGCGTCACGCGCAAGGCTTTAGCCAATTCCTCCTGGGAAATCCGCCGCTCTTTGCGCAGCTCGCGTATTCTTGTTTTCACCGGCACGCCACCTCCTTCGGATCCATTTTGGTTCACCTTAACTCCAATATTATGGTGCACGAACCGGAGAATAGTCAAGTTCACTATACCATTTATGTATAGTTGACTACACAAAAAATGTGCAGTAAGCTATACATAACGATAATCTTAAAAGTGGGGCGGGGGAGTATGGGCGACATACGGTTTGAAGGGATCAGCAAATCCTTTGGCGGAGTGGCTGCCGTTAACGGGCTTAATCTTACTATCTCGGAGGGGGAGATCTATGCGCTGCTTGGGCATAATGGTGCGGGCAAGACTACAACCCTCCGGTTGCTTCTGGGGCTGCTGGAGCCGGACGATGGAACGGTCACGGTGTTTGGAAGCCATCCCATTAAGGACGGGAGTACGGTACGGGGGATGTGCGGCGTATTGTCTGAGGATGTTGGGTTGTACGAGTCCATGACCGTCCTGGATAATCTGATGTATTACGCTGACATTTACGGCATGAGCCGTGCAGAATCGGATGGACGCATTGATGAGCTGTTGCGGACGTTCGCGATGCAGGACAAGAAACGGGCCCTTGTAAAAGGTCTTTCAACCGGTATGAGCAAAAAGACCGCCCTGATCCGCGCCATGCTCCACAACCCCCGCATCCTCATTCTGGATGAGCCGACGAACGGGCTTGATCCTGTCAGCACCGCAGATTTAAGGGCGATGTTATTACGGCTTGCGAAGGAGCAGGGCACGACGATCATCATGACCACACATAATCTGGAGGAGGTCCAGAAAATATGTGATAAAATTACGGTTTTGCGGCATGGGCAGAATATTTTTACCGGCTTGATTGCAGCGCTGGAAGACAGCGGACACTATATGGAGCGCGGACAGTTCAGTCTGGAAAAGCTGTATATGGAACTTGAGCAGGGGGCAGGACGGAAATGACACGATCCTATCCTGTTTTTCGCGCAGCGTGTGAAGAGTTCAGCAGGGAAAAAGGGATGCTCCTCTTTTACGGCCTGTCTATCGCCATTACCGGCATCATTATTCCAATCCTCAC
Organism: Paenibacillus riograndensis SBR5; assembly: GCF_000981585.1. Taxonomy (NCBI): domain Bacteria; kingdom Bacillati; phylum Bacillota; class Bacilli; order Caryophanales; family Paenibacillaceae; genus Paenibacillus; species Paenibacillus riograndensis. The sequence continues at coordinate 4,631,114 of NZ_LN831776.1, read as the reverse complement.
GCAAGGGATAGAAGCGTCTTTAACTATAGGTGCTTTGCTTACGGCTATCTTATTAAGACCTCTGCTCTCTGACAGCCTGGCGGGTGAACGGGAGCACCGGACCCTGGAAACGCTCCTGTCAAGCCCCTTGAACGGGAAAAGCATTATTTGGAGGAAGTTACAATTCTGCTGCGTATTTGCGGTCAGTTATTTCACCATAACCGTCTTTTGCTCCGCGTTATCGTGCTTTCTGGTCAGAGGTGAACCGGCGCTGCTTCCTTGGCAATGGCTTGGTATTATGGGCCTGGCAGTATTGAATTACAGCGCAATCTGTATTGCGGGAGTGTATGCTTCTTCAACATCGGGGGATATGCGGGCGGCCAACAGCCGGGTGTCGTGGATGGCTTATCCGCTGGGGCTGCTGTTCGTGGTGTGTCTGGGGGTTATCGCGACCGCTGACTGGATCTCAGCAATGGCTGTGGGGGCTGTTTGTGCACTGATTTACTTAAGTGTCCTGTCGGTATATTCGGTGAGGGTCACAAGAATGAAGCAGCCGGATTTCTTCAAGCCGGGAACGGTCCGGAAGCCGGAGAGAGTGCATAAGCATCGTGTTTCTTCAAGGCGGCCGAAGTCGCAGTTTGGCATTGTTCTGAAGTTTGAATGGAAGGCACTGATGACTCTAAAATCATTGCTGCTCAGCTTTGGACTGCTGTGCTTCTCGCCGGTTGCTGCTGTGTGTCTGCTGCTGTATTTTACTGGGACGTTCGACCTTAACTATGCAGTGATTCTGACCGTCCTGCTCATACCGAGAGTACCGTCCAACTTAATCGCCTACTCCATTGGCGGAGAGAAGGTCTATAAGACAGGAGAATCCTTGTTATCCACGCCTCTGCAGCTCCGGCCGGTCTTGCTTGCCAAGTGTACCGTTCCGGTCCTGGTGACTGCGGTCATGCTGGCCGTCTCCGCCTTGCTGACATGGGCGGGCAGCCGGCTGATCCCGCTCCTTATGCCTGACCTGGCCCCCATCCCGGAGTATACGGCCTCACAGCTTATCCTGCTGTTTTCGGTCAGCATCCTGTCGTCCATATCCATGATTTTAATCGCGGCCATTCTTTCTGTACGATTGCAAACTCCGCGTCACGGCTTGTATGCCACAAGCCTGCTGTCGTTTCTGTTCGTTCTCCCGGTACTGGCGATTCTCTATCTGGCCCCGGGCCCGATCCTGTGGACGCTGATCTATTCCGTTATCCTGCTGCTTGGCGATCTGATCTGCCTAATGAAGATTTCAGACAATATAACGCGTCCTCAGGTTATGAGCAGACTATAAATGAACGTACTAAACCCCCGGCTGCGCTTCATAAGAAGCAACCGGGGGGTTGTATTATAGGGCGTTATCTGGCCATCCAGCCGCCGTCTACATTCAGAATGTGGCCGTTCAGATAGTCGGAGGCAGCGGAGGCAAGGAATACCGCCGGGCCCTTCACATCTTCAGCAGTTCCCCAGCGTCCCGCAGGAATACGGTCGAGAATGGAGTCCGCACGGTTCTGGTCGGCACGGATTGGAGCGGTGTTCTCAGTAGCCATATAGCCTGGAGCGATGGCATTGATGTTCAGACCGGAGCCGGCCCATTCATTGGCAAAAGCTTTGGTCAAACCGGCTACGCCGTGCTTGCTCGCGGTATACCCAGGCACGTTGATTCCCCCCTGGTAGGAGAGCATGGAGCAGATGTTGATGATTTTACCGTTGCCTCTTTCCAGGAAGTGGCGGCCGGCGATTTGCGACAGCAGGAACACCGTGTTCAAGTTCAGGTTGATGACATCGAACCAGTCTTTTTCGCTGTGGTCTTTGGCTGGAGTGCGGCGGATCATGCCTGCGCAGTTGACAAGAATGTCTACTTTCCCGGTAAAAGCAACAGCCTCGTCGAACATGCCTTGCAGCTTGGTGTGATCGCTCAGATCGCCTGCGATGCTGAGGGCTTTTACGCCAAAGGCTTTGGCGGCGGCTACCGTTTCGTCACTTGCATTGAGGGAAGCGGAGATCACGTCTGCGCCTGCTTCTGCGAATGCAAGGGCAATCCCTTGTCCAAGACCTTGGGCAGCACCGGTTACGATTGCTGTTTTACCTGCCAAACTGAATAAAGATGACATATTATTTCTCTCCTTTATACACATTAATGAGCATCCTGCGATGCTTCGATAGATTCTGATTCTACCCGCATTCGATGTTGACGCCTGCGTTCCGGAACTGCTCGGCAGTTTCTTGTGCAAGACCGCTATCGGTAAGCAGCACGTCAACTTCCTGCAATGAAGCGAACGTGCGCAGCGCGGTATGCCCGAATTTGTGATGGTCACATACGGCGAACACTGTGCGGGCAGTGGATACTAAAGCTTGCTTGAAATCGATGAAATCACCGGTGTAAATCGACAGCCCGTGTTCAATATGAACGGCTGTAGCCGACAGAAAGGCTTTTTCTATATTAAGCTTTTGGACATAGGAGACAGCTTCAGGACCTGCCAGTATATTGCGGACACGGTAGCCTCCGGGCACGACAAGACGAATGCGGTCTTTCTGAACCAGTTCGCTGATGATGTACACATCATTGGTGATGACCGTCAGCGGGATGTTGTCCAGCCTCCGGGCAATTTCAAGCGTGGTGCTGCCGCCGTCCAGGGCAATAATATCATCCTCGGCAATATGGGCCAGCGCCAGCTGCGCAATCTCCGTTTTTTCGTCGGAATATTTATCCAAAGGGTTCTTGGAGGGCAGAATGCCAAACTGGTCGCTCTGGGCCAGCACGGCTCCGCCGTGGACGCGCATAATCAGTCCCTGTTCCTCCAGCTTGCTTAGGTCCTCGCGGATTGTTTTTCCTGTCACCTGGAGCTTGTCGCTCAGCTCGTTCACCGTTACATCCTTCTGGTTGAGCAAAACTTCCATAATCATTTCGTGCCGCCGTATCGGGTTCATCCGCTTGCCTCATCTTTCCGTAGTTGTTTTTGTTCTATTGTAATTCTTTCATGCCTACGGGGTCCATATCATCATAACGTTTATTGTCGCCGGCCATGCTCCAGATAAAGGTGTAGTTGTGCGTACCCACACCGCTGTGGATGGACCAGCTTGGAGAAATGACTGCCTGTTCATTGTGCATTACGATGTGACGGGTCTCGGTAGGCTCGCCCATGAGATGGAATACGATGGAGTCGTCTGGAAGATCGAAATAGAAGTAGGCCTCCATCCGGCGCGGGTGAGTATGGGATGGCATTGTATTCCACATGCTGCCCGGTTTCAGCTGGGTCATCCCCATAACGAGCTGTGCGCTTTGTACGCCACCCGCATGAATGAAGCGGTGAATGGTACGTTCGTTGGAGTTCTCCAAACCGCCCATTGCGCCGGATTCGGATTCTGCCAGCGTTGTTTTGGTAGTAGGGTAGGACTGGTGTGCAGGAGCCGAGTTCAGGTAGAACTTGGCAGGCTTGGCACTGTCGGCGCTTTTGAAAATAACATCTTTGGCGCCTTGCCCTACATACAGACATTCTTTGAAATCTATTTCATATTCTGTTCCGTCTACAACAACCGAACCTTTGCCTCCGACATTGATCACACCCAGTTCACGGCGTTCCAGGAAATAAGTAACCCCAAGCTCTTTCAGGTCGGTGGTGAGCGCTACATCTTTATTCACCGGATTAGCGCCGCCTACGATCATACGGTCTTCATGGGTCAGGACAAGCTTCAGTTCATCCGGAGCAAAAATGACTGGAATGTGGAACTCCTTGCGCAGACGCGCGGTGTCAAATTGCTTCACTTCATTGGGATGGGATGCGAAACGTCTTTCCATTGAATATTCAATCTCCTTCGCAAACATATTTTCGTTCGTATAGGTACAATTTAATCCATATAAGTTCATTTTGCAAGAGATAATCTTTTTTATTACGTTTATTTTAGTTTATTTATTAGGTTTAGATATTGCCATGTGAACTGAAAGCGTGCACAATAGAACTGGAATAAGAATGAATTTCCAGCTGGAGAGACTGCGGAAAGAGCTCTGCGTGAACGTGGCAGTCATCCCGGAAACGAGATTCAATCATTAGAACATTCCGCTGGGCAAGTGATTGCAGCAGAGTTTCTGGCAGAGGGCCGTGACGGGGGTGGGGGTATCACCGGTATGAATGCTGCCGATCGGCAAGACCGTGCAGAATAGGTGGGTGCGCTGAAATGAAAGGTAGAAGTGCCTTTGAATTGGCTCGACGTACCGGATTTGGCGAAATCAAAGGTAGAAATACCCTTGAATTGGCTCAGCGTACCGGATTTGGCGGAAATCAGAGGTAGAAATACCTTTGAATTGGCTCGACGTTGCGGATTTGGCGAAATCAAAGGTAAAAATACCCTTGAATTGGCTCAGCGTACCGGATTTGGCGAAATCAGAGGTAGAAATACCTTTGAATTGGCTCGACGTTGCGGATAGGCCGGAATCAAAGGCAGAAATACCTTTGATTCCGCCACTCATGCGCGGGCAACAACATATTTAGAATAAAAGAAATGGTGGGGGGCGAACGGAAGTGGGAGAAATTAAATCTGCGGCGGGTGCGTATCAGGCCCGGCAGAACGAAATTATCTATAATATCGCAATCGAGGCGGAACGCCTCCCGCTGCTGGACAGCGGGCTGTGGTTCCATGATGATGTGCGAAACAACTTTTATTATGCTTCATATCTATTTGCTGCTGCGGTGGAGCCCGGCTTTGAGCTGCCTTTTGACCGGGAGGCCGGCAAGCGCAAAGCCGAGGCTGTGCTGCTGGAAACGGTGCTGCTGCAGAACCGGCAGCCTGGCACCCGTTTATACGGGCATTGGCCGCTCGGCCTGCATCCGCTGCCGCGCGAGGCAGCGCCGCATGAATTGCCCGTGGAGATCATGGGCAGCCTGATGGTCTGGTTCTGCAAGCATTACGGAAGCAGGCTGGGTGCCGGATTGCGGATTGCTTTTCATACAGCGATCGGGCATATTTACCGGAGCGGCTTCTACCGCAAGCCGGTGGTTCACTTTGGTCACCATGAGGCCAAATATACGGTGGCGAAGCTGATTTTCGGCAAGCTGTTCGAAGATGAGGAACTGCTGGCAGACGGGCGGCAGAGCCTGGAGAAAACACTGGCGTATATCCGGGACAAGGGAATGCCGGAATACGGCAGTCTGCCGTGGTTTTGGCACTGGGTGCAGGCATTCACCTGCGCGTGGGAGCTGGAGGAAGACAGCGGGCTGAAGAGTACGCTAGCTGAAATGCTGGATCACCTGTGGAAGGAGCGAGGCCAGTTTTATCTGCAGGGAGCCTGGGTGGGCGCGCATTCCCGGGGCTGGCCGCATGATGTTCCGGCGGATGGCAACGTGCTGCACGACTATGTGCAATTTGGGGATTTCAAGCTGCCGCAAGCTATTCCCCGCACCGAGTACGCCGGATTCCTGTTCTATGAAGCGCCGGGTCAGGTGCGGGCGGCAGCGATGAACCGGCAGATCCCGGTGGAGGTCGCCAAGGTTACGCAAAAAGCCGTTCCCGAAGATCCGGGCCCGCAGCCGCTGATTCATTCGTATGCGTATATTACTGAGAGCTTTGCAGCAGGCGGACTATGGGAGCGTGTAGATGAGTTTGACAATGAGCAGCTGCGTTGGGCCTTTTCACTGCCGGTGTCTCCTGAATATGCCGTGAACCGGCTGTATTTCTTCCATCCCGGTCAAGGCTATCACGCGGGCGATCCCCGTCATCAGAGCCGTTATATGGAGGTGCTGTATCATCAGGGCATTATCCTGGCCTTGTTCCCGGTGCCGGAGGGTGAAGCGGACACGATTGTGGGTGTGCTGCCCAATGGCCAGTGGATGAAGGAGCCCGCCGCGCTGTTCGGCAAGGCAGGGGAGGTCTATTTTGCCGTATATCTGTCCCATACCTATCAGCTGAAAGAGCGGGAAGGATACCTCGAAGTGTCTGCCCAAGGGATGCGGAGCGGAGTGGTTGTGGAGGCCATTAGCGTTAAAGAAGCTGCCGGGCGGGGGACCGGTGATCTTGCGGCATTTGCGGCAGAACGGGCAGCACAAGCTCCATCTTTTGAAACAGGAGCCGTCTTGGCAGTTCAATATAACTCCATCAAAGGAGACCACTTGCAATTAAGCACAGATCGTCTTACTTCAACAAAAGCTCTACTGAACGGCAGTCCCATCTCATTGGACCATTATACGGTTAGCAGTAGCTAGATAGGTGAACTTGTCCAGTTGATTTCTGAAATGTGAAAAGAACCCGCAGGCACCTCGTGGCCTCCGCGGGTTCTTTGTTGTATAGGAAACTATGGTTACTTCTGCAGGTGGATAAAATTCTGCTTAAAATTGTAGAATAAATACTTTGAAACGAACAACGGCAGAATTACCGTTGTTGGAGCGTCGAAGGCCGAGTTCTGAGGGGGGAGCCGTTCCGTTTCCACTTAAAGAGTTGCCGCAGAATTCATGGAGGATGGGGCTCCATCCGCGAACTGAAGCGGACCGTGGAGCCCTTATTCTGCCAAAAATCTTGTTTTTTCAGCAGTTACGGACTCAGGAGCCGTTATATCGTTCGATGGGGCCTGGAATGATGGGGAAAGGGACAAATAAAGGCACACTCAGTCCGTAGTCCTGCGGAAAAGAAGAATCTTCCTTCAATAACGGTATTCCTGTCCGTAACGGCTGCGGATCAATCGTGAAGGAATAGGGCGGTCCGTCTTCAGCATGCCCCCGCTGATTTTGGAGTGGTTGGGAATCCGTGCGGCCATAAGCCCCGGTTGCTATTCACCCGCCAGGGAGATTTGGTTCTTCCTGCCACAGGGACGGATTCAAAACCTTGAAATCTTTTAAGGGGTCTGTACACAGCGGGATGTATTTCAGGGTCAATTACAAAATGCCACCGCTTGTGGTGAATAGCACCTCGCCTGCTGAGCCTTGCATCCTCCCCCGATTTGCTATTAGACTGGTTATCCTTTACAGTAAAATAACTAAAGACATCTATTTCGTTGCCAATTTCCGAACAGGGAACAGTGACTGAAAATGTACATCTACAACAGGGAGGAACATCAAATGATTGCTGCACTTCAAGCCTCCCCACAGGGAGCAACCGCTGTGTTTGAACGCTATTACAAGCATCCGGTGAACAGGGTATGGGCAATGCTGACGGATAATACGCTGCTGGCTAAATGGTTTCCAGAACTGAGAGTCCAGGACCTGTCGGCAGGCGGGAGCATGAAGTTCGACATGGGGGACGGCCATTTTGAAGTGATGGAAATTAAGGATATGATCTTGAATTCCATCCTGGAGTATACCTGGGGGAACGACAGGGTGCGTTTTGAGCTGAGTCCTGATGGGGACGGCTGCCGGCTGCTGCTGATCGAGAGCATAACCGAAATCACCGGGCATACGGCCAAGGACCTCTCCGGCTGGCATGTCTGTCTCGATGTAATAGGGGTACTTCTGGACGGAGGGGAGCTGAATAACCGCAAGCAGGTATGGGAGCAATGGTACGCCGAGTATACCCGGCTGGTGGCGGATTTCCGCCAAGACTGATCGGCAAAATCTGGCGGCGTTTTTTGGCAGGAAGTACCTTTGCCGTAAGCGGTTCTGCTTGGTCTCACAGCGCTTCGGCATCATGATGGTAATTGAATTCCCGCGTACACGGCAGTTGAATGACCAAGATGGAAGTCGCCTTTCGGTATTCATGCCTTTTACACGTGCCAAAGCTGCTTATGAACTATAATGGGAGTCTTATTTTAGCGACATATTTTTAGGGGGATTAGATAGATGGATATGAAATACCCGATTGGCACTTTTCAATTTGACGATGAAATTACTAGCAGTGTTACAAGTGTTTGGATCAATGAGATTGAAGCTTTACCAAGATTATTGCGAGAGGCTGTAAAAGACTTAGATAATGAACAGCTTGAAACACCATATCGTTCTGGAGGATGGACTGTTCGACAAGTCATACATCATCTTGCAGATAGTCATATGAATGCCTACATCCGCTTTAAATTGGCTCTTACAGAAGAAAATCCTATAATTAAACCATACGACGAAACGAAATGGGCAGAGCTATCAGACTATAAATTGCCAATTGAACCATCACTTTTACTCCTCGAATCCTTGCACAAACGCTGGACTACCCTTTTACATGGTCTAACTCCTGCTGATATGGAAAAGACATTTATTCATCCGGAATCAGGTAAAGTTTCAATAGGTAAAAATATAGGAATCTATGCTTGGCACGGTAAGCATCATCTTGCACATATTACTTCTCTGTGTAATCGTAAGGGCTGGTAAATGATTTTATTGAGAGCGCTGTGGTTGACGGGGAGGTACCAAAGATATAACCTAGATGATAACACATGGAAACAGACTTAACTTATTGGAGGATTAGCGTGGCAAAAGCGAAAGTGGCCAAACGGCCGACAAGAGATGAATTTGTGCTGGAGGAAATCGGCAATCAATTAACAGAAGCGATGCAGGAGGCTTCCGAGATTTTATTGACGGTCTGGGGCAAAGAGGAGCAGGTGCGGGGAACGATCGTCGGCATGGACCCGCGAACCGGCAAGGTGCATGTGAGCCGGGGCGAGGAGCTCATCAAGGTTCCTTTTATGGACATTATGGCCATGGATTATCCGAGAGATTAGTAGAGCAAGCAGATAGAGCTGCCTGAAAGGTCGATGAAGGATGCAAGTTACCAAAACCAATGCGATGCGGATTCTGGATACCCGGAAAATCGCTTACGAGATCCATATGTATGACAATGAGGACGGCCAGATTCATGGAACAGCGGTAGCTGAGAAAGTGGGGCTGCCGCCGGAGACGGTCTTTAAGACGCTTGTTGCCCATAGCGGGGTGAACCTGTATGTGTTTGTCATCCCGGTGGCCGAAGAGCTGGATCTGAAAAAAGCCGCCAAGGCGGCGGGTGAGAAGAAGATTGAGATGCTCCCGGTGAAGGATCTGCTGAAATGGACCGGCTACGTGCGCGGCGGCTGTTCTCCTGTAGGGATGAAAAAGCTGTATCCTACCTTTATTGACAGCAGTGCCGGGGCGCTCGCAACAATGGCTGTCAGCGGCGGTAAGATTGGCCTGCAGATGGAGCTGGCGCCGGAGCAGCTTGCCGGGGTTATAAATGCCGGATTCTGCGAGCTGATTAAATAGGGAGGCCTGTCAACGTTTCGCGGATAAAGATTTCCATAAAAAAAGCAGCGGCGGATGAAAATTCATCCGGTTCACTGCTTTTTGCTGTCCTGGCACGGAGACAATGTTAAATCCAACATTTCCCAAGGCGTGCTCAAGCTCTTATTCCAGCGTATCCGGAACTGGAGAGGCGCTTTGAGCGCGGCTTTTTTTGTCAATTCGAGTCCATGCGGCTCTTGTGTTATAAATGCAGTCCATTTAAAGAGGCTGGGTGGTATAAAGATGCCAAAAACGATATTAGTTGTAGACGATGATGAAGAAATCGTGAAACTCATCACCAAGAGCTTAAGGTACGAGCAATTTGCCGTAATCACGGCAAGCTCCGGGAGAGAAGCCTTATCTGCAGTCGATGATCACCATATTGATTTCATTGTTCTGGATATAGTAATGCCTGATATGAATGGACTGGATGTCTGCAGAACTATCCGGTCCTCGTATAATGTTCCCATTCTGTTATTAAGTGCACGGGATCAGGATATTGATAAAATTGTCGGTCTTGAAATCGGCGCAGATGATTATATGACCAAACCTTTCAGTATTCAGGAGCTGGCCTCCAGGATAAAGGCTCATTTCCGGAAAGTGGACAGGCTGCATAAAGAGTGGGGCGAACTTAGTCCCGCTAAAGAAAAGGCCGATGCTCCGCTCATTTTGAATGATAAAACGTTTGAAGCCTTCCTGTACAGCCGGAAGCTCGACTTATCCGCGAAGGAATTTCAAATTTTGTCTATCCTTATGCGTCACCCCAATCAGGTATTGAGCCGTGAGCAGATCTATGAGAACGTCTGGGGAGACGAATACGGAGAAATAAATACCGTAACGGTTCATATCAAAAATATCCGCAAGAAACTGGGTCCTGAACATAACTTTATTAAAACCATTTGGGGCATAGGCTATAAATACACAGAAAGAGAGCAATAGGATGAAACTGAAAATAAAGCTTCCCCTATTATTCCTGCTGATGCTGCTAATTCTTATGTTTTCTATTGGTTTGTATTTAAAGTTTGTCTTTGCAGTATACTCTCCTATACGTACCACCTTGCTGGACTCAAGATATATAGCATTGCTGCTGCCCATATTCGCCATTGCTGGCTGCATATTTTTTATTCTGATCATCTATATTCATTTTCGCATAGAGAAGCCCATTCGGCGTCTGAATACCCGGCTGGGGGAAGTAAATGTGGTTCATCCCCTGCCTCCGCTGGCTTTGAAGCGTAAGGACGAGATCGGAGAACTTTATAAGCACTTCAATAAGATGGAGCATAGGCTTCAACTCGCCCACAGAGAACAAACCGATATGATTGCAGCTATCGCCCACGATTTGAAAACACCCCTGACCTCTATTAACGGTTTTACTGAACTGCTGGCTACACACAAGGATTTACCCGAAACTGAAAAGCAGGAATATTATGAATTGATTCAAAGGAAGTCAGAATATATGGTTGAACTCCTCAATGATTTCTCCAGCTTCACCAAAGAAAAACTGGAGCTCGAATCCATGATAGCTACACCTGTAAAAGCAACAGAATTATTTGAAGACATTGCTTTTGAATATGAGTACGAGCTGGCGGGACTTGACATCGAACTGACTTGCCGCCATTCTTTCACGGACAGTATATGGCTAACGGTCAATGAACCGATGATCCGCCGGGTGTTCGGCAATCTCTTTAGCAATGCTGTAAGATATGGAGGAAAAAATAAGCTGAAGGTGTATATGACCGGATACCTGCGGGAACATTATGCCTATTTCCAAATTGAGGATAACGGAATTGGAGTGCCGGATAAGGATATGTCTTCTCTGTTCCTTAAATTTTTCACGGTAGATCAATCGCGGCAGATCCAAAAGGGCGGACTGGGGCTGGGGCTGGCAAGCTGTAAATCTATTATTGAACATCACGGGGGCGAAATTGTTGCCTACTCCTCCGAATATGGCGGTTTGGGGATCAGATTCAGCCTTCCCCTGGCAGTACAACGCTGATTTTATTCACTTCTTCTTCAACTATGCTACAGGCTGTTGCCGGGTGTGAACCCGGGTAACAGCCTTTTTTTGTTTTTAAGTTTATAGTTTTTTATATTCTCTTTAGATATATTTATTTTTCTTTTAAAAAAGCTTCATGTTTGGATGTGAAAATAAGTTGTAGCAGAACACAACAATCACTGGAACTTGACAAGTAGGAGGTCTGACGAATGAGTATTTTATCAAAGAAAAGAATCGGCAGCACGCCCGCTATACAAATTGACGGAGTGCACAAAAAATTTGGCGACTATACCGTATTAAACAATCTTTCGCTGGAGGTCAGCCGGGGAGAGATCTTTGGATTCCTGGGATTGAATGGCGCCGGGAAGACAACGACCATCAAGATGCTTCTGTCGATGATCAAGCCAACTTCCGGCAAGCTCTATATGTTAGGCGAAAAGGTCGATGCCGGAAACTCTAAATTATGGAGCAAGGTCGGATATTTGGAGGAGGCAACTTTTTATCCTGATCTGACTGTAACGGAGAATCTTGACATCGCAAGACGCATGCAAGGGTTACCGGACAAAGATGCCGTACATCAGGTGATCTATAAGCTGGGGCTTGAGCCGCACAAAAAGAAAAAAGCAAAACATCTCTCATTAGGAAACAAACAGCGCCTGGGACTTGCGAAAGCGATGATTCACAATCCGGAAATTCTAATCTTGGACGAGCCGATCAATGGCCTTGATCCCGCAGGCGTGGCGGAGATACGGAATATGTTATATAATCTGGCGAACAATTTCGGCATAACTGTTTTTATATCCAGCCATCTGTTAGAGGAGCTCTCGAAGGTGTCTACACGGATTGGAATTATTCATAGCGGCCAGCTGGTTAAAGAAGTCGCAATGGATAAGCTGGAGCAGTCCTTAGAGAAAAGCCTGGTCGTGAACGGCCGGAACAAACCTGCCTTAAAGAAGGTGCTGGAAGAGCATGGCTATGCCTTTGAGGATACCCCGGACGGCTCTATTAAACTAACCAATGAACATGCGGCAGATCATCCTGAAAGGCTGGCCGAACTGCTCGTTCAAAGCAATCAGCCGCCAACGTCGCTCCGGGTGATTACAGAGGATCTGGAAGGATATTTTCTCCGCACCATCGGAGTCAACAGGGGGATTAAAAGATGAATATTCTATCTGTGTTACATTGTGAGATTCGCAAGATTATCCGCTCCAATGTGTTCTGGATCATGTTTTTGGTTTTAGGCTTCGGGCCCGTCATGATGGGCGTCGGAAATGTATTATCCAGTGACGCCGGCGGTGTACAGTGGGAAGCGTATTTAACCGGATTGCTGGATACGCTTGCCCCGCTGGGACTGATCGGATACACCTTTGTTGCGGCATGGGTATTCGGACGGGAATTTTCGGATAGAACCATCAAAGATTTACTGGCCAAGCCCATTTCCAGAGCGAAAATTGTATTGTCCAAATTCCTTGTCATTTTAGCATGGTGCCTGTTACTTTCCATCTATATGTTTGCCGTAGGTCTTGCCGCAGGAGCCCTTCTGGGCGCCCAAGGCGGGTCAGCCGCTTTAATTTGGAGCCTGTTCATTAAGTTCCTGATCACCTCGCTGTTGTACATTTTTGTGACCGCACCAAGCATTCTTTTGGCTAATGTGACCAAGGGCTACCTGGCACCCCTGGGGCTCATCCTGATCATCGTCATTCTTTCCAATGTGCTGGCCTCTTTTGGATTTGCACCCTATTTCCCATGGACCATCCCGTCGGTATTTCAAAGCACCGGTTCTCTACAGCTGAGCAGTATAGTCATTCTTGCGTATACGGGGATAATCGGAATCGCCGGAACCTTTGCCTGGTGGAGATTTGCCGAGCAGCAATAAAAGCGGCCGTAAACTTTATTTTTCCCCAGATTGGGGCGATCCATGGTAAGCCCATTTCCCCGGATCAGAAACGGGCCGCAAGCAGACCCAGGTATTCCTTAAGTGCTGTTCCGGTATTATTCATTGCACCTGGAGAAGGCGTGAACATGGCCGGATACAGGCCGCTTCCCCGGCTATCCGTGTAATCTGTTGGATAGGCAAGCGGTGCCAGTCCGTTATCCTTGAAAAAGGCCATCGCCCGGGGCATGTGAAAAGCCGAGGTAACCAGAATGGGGTGGCTGAGCCCCTTGCTGTTCATCATGGCTGCGGTATTGGCGGCATTCTGCTCGGTATTCAGCGACCGGTTCTCGGCCAGAATATCGCGCTCGGGAACACCAAGGCCAATCAGCTGCCGCTTGGCGATATCCGCTTCGTTGCCGCTGTCGGGAAAAACCTGGCCGCCGGAGAACAGGATCGGCAGTCCGGTCTGGCGGTACAGCCGCACCGCGGTCAGCAGCCGGTTGGCTGCTGAGCCGAACAGATTGCCTTCCCCGTCGATATCCGGGGTTCCGGAGCTGGCCCCGCCGCCCAATACGACGATTACATCGCCCTGCAGCAGCTCAGGCTTATCATACTGGCGCTCCAGTCCGCCCATCAGCAGGTTACTGATCCAGGGAGTCATGGAGAGATAGAGCAGGAGGGTGACGCCGAGCAGGGCCAGGGCCGGGCGGCGGCTGCGCCGCCACAGCCAGACCGTCAGCCCCAGCAGCAGGATAACGAAAAGGCCGGGGGGCAGCACGAAGCTGTACACAAATTTTATGAAATAGATCATCGGGTTCACCTCATTATGTATATATCTGGTTGTATTGTACCATGAGCAAAGGAGCGGGGCACAGAGGCTGCGGCGCCATACCGGATGATTTTCCGGAGAACACCGGTTGATTTTGTGACTCCAAGCACGTACTATTATGGTATTACTTGGGGCCGAAGGAGTGTAGTCTGTGCTTGAACTAGGTTTTGGCGATCCGGAGAAGCTGGTGGCAGTGGCGCATGCATTGTCGACCCGTTCCCGGGTCGATATTCTCCATTTGCTGAATTCGCAGAATTTGAACGTAATTGAAATCGCAGAGGCACTGAAGCTGCCTGTATCTACGGTGGCCAGCAATGTGAAGGTGCTGGAAGCGGCCCGGCTGATCAATACGGAGCTGCTGCCTGCTTCCCGCGGGGCGATGAAGGTATGCAGCCGCAATTACGATGATATACATATTTCCCTGAATGAGGAGAAGGCTGTGCGCAAGGGGGCTGTGAGTGTCTATGAAATTGAGGTGCCGATCGGCCATTACAGCGATTGCGAGGTATCGCCGACCTGCGGCATGGCTGATGCGGAAGCCATGCTGGTCCGCGAGGATGAACCGGCGGGCTTTTACCATCCTAAGCATGTAGGCGCGCAGATTATCTGGTTCCGCAAAGGATATATCGAATATTTGCTCCCGGTGGAAGTGCCGAAGGGCTCAAGAGTCGAATCGCTGGAGGTGTCGATGGAGATTTGCTCGGAAGCGCCTAATTACGACAATAACTGGCCGTCGGATATATCGGTATGGATCAACGGGGTCGAGATAGGCATGTGGACAAGCCCCGGTGATTTCGGGGGCAGACGGGGCAAGCTGAATCCGGCCTGGTGGTGGGATTCCTCTACACAATACGGGCTGCTCAAGACATGGAGGGTCGACAGGGACAAGACAACACTCGATATGGAAAAAGTATCGGATGTAAGCCTGAGCCAGCTTAATCTGACCCAAAGCCCGAAGATCCGGCTGCGCATTGGCGTGAATCCGGAATCTGTACATCAAGGCGGCGTCAATTTGTTCGGCCGGAGCTTCGGCGACTATCCCCAGGAAATTTTGATGAAGCTGAGCTTTACCAGTGACGAAGAAGATCAGAACCATTAGTACAGTTAATCTGTAACTAATGGTTTTTTTGAGTCTATTATTACTAAAATTCGATATGAAAGCGTTGACATATCGACTAAAACTCCTTATAATCGTCATTAGATACAAAATAAATGTAATAAAACAAATAAACTGTTTTGTATCCAGAACAGAATAAAGGGGAGACAGAAATGAAGAAAAGAAACACGGGTTTTCTGGCTTTAACCTTCATGCTCTCATTTTCACTGGTACTCGGCGCTTGCGGCAGCAATAACAATGCCGGAGGCGCAACAGGCGGCAACACAGGCAGCAGCCCCGCTCCTTCTGCGGACAACAGCACAGGGGGGAATACAGGAACTGAAGGCAGCGGTGAAGCCGTCAACCTATCATTCTGGACCTTGTTCGACGGCGGCGACGGGGACAACATGCAGAAGCTGGTTGATGAATTCAACAAAAGCCACCCTGACATCAAGGTGAAGAACACGAAGCTCGTCTGGGCGGAATACTACACCAAGCTGATTACCGCTGTGGGCAACGGCAACGGCCCGGATATCGGCATTTCCCACACCTCCCGGCTGCCGGATCTGATCAACCAGGGAGTTGTAACTGATCTGGACGCAGTGGCCGGAGAAGCAGGCGTCGACTGGACGACTTTTAATCAGAATCTGCTGGATGCAACGGTTGTGGACGGCAAACATTATGCCGTGCCGATTGATACCCATCCTTTTATTATGTACTACAACAAAAAACTGCTGAAGGAAGCGGGGCTGCTGGGCGATGACGGCAAACCGGTGCTTGAGCAGTCCGCAGACGGTTTCCTGGCCTTTTTGAAGACATTGAAGGAGAAGCTTCCGGCCAAAACGACCCCGTTTGCCCTTTCCAATTCCAATGATGATCCTTACCGCTTGTGGTGGGCGCTGTATTCACAGCTTGGCGGCAATGATCTGGTATCCGATGATCTGAAGAAAGCCGAAATCGACAAGGCGAAAGGCATCCAAGCGGCTGAATATATTCAGAAGCTGTTCACTGAAGGCTATATCAAGAAAAACGATCCTGACTTCTATAAAAACTTCCAGAGCGGCACTGCGGCGATCATGATGACCGGCGTTTGGGCCACCGGAACCTGGGAAGCTACGAAGGGGCTGGAGTTCGGAGCGATGCCGATTCCCAAGCTGTTCGGCCAGGAAGCGACCTGGGGCGATTCCCACACGATTATTTTGCCGCTGACCAAGTCCGAAGACCCTGCCAAACGAAAAGCCGCATTGATCTTTGCCGACTATATAGCTGAGAACGGGCAGATTTGGGCAAAAGCGGGCCATATTCCCTCCAAACCATCGGTTCTGGAGAAGCAGGAATACAAAGACATGCCTTACCGCAGCGATTATGCCGCTGTTGCCGGTACGGTGAAATTCAACAAACCGTCGACTAAGAACTGGCAGATCCGTGATAATGTCTCCTTCAAAATCCTCAATGAAGTATGGGCTAATAAAATGAAGCCGGCTGAAGCCATGGACAAAATGGAGGCAGGCGTGCAGAAAGAGCTGGATAAATAGCCATGCAGGCGGCAATGCACAGGCCTTATGGCGGTGATTCACCGGCCTGTGCGCCGTTTTGGGGAGAGGTGACCTGAATGAAGATAAAAAAATGGAGGGCGGATGCGCAGGCGCTGCTGTTCCTGCTTCCCTTTCTGATTGTATATGGCCTGTTCACCATCTGGCCGATGTTCAAAGGCGTGGAAATGACTTTTTACAAATGGACCCTGATCCGCAAAATGGACTTTCTCGGCTGGGACAACTACAGCAAGGTCCTGCAGGACCGGGAGGTATGGGAAGCGCTTGGACATTCGCTGATCTTTGTTGTGCTGACAACACCGACTATGCTTGTGCTGTCAATATCACTGGCGCTGATTGCCAACCGGAAGTCCATGCTGCAAAAGTTTTACCGCAGTATTTTCTTCATTCCCAGTGTGCTGTCCGTTGCGGTAGCTTCCTATTTGGGCTTGTTCGTATTCCAGCCGTATACCGGACTGGTGAATTCCGTGCTCCATTTAATTCATCTGCTTCCCGGGGGGACAGAAATATTTTGGCTGACGGAAACCCGTCTCGCCTGGATTGCCATTACACTGATCACCCTCTGGTGGACAGTAGGCTTCAACTTTATTCTGCATTTATCGGCGATTCAGGAAATTCCGGACGAAATTTACGAGGCGGCCCGCCTTGACGGAGCGGGGGACCGGCAGATGTTCTGGCGGATTACGCTTCCGTATCTGGCTCCGATTACGAAGACGATTACCATGCTGCAGATTATCGCTTCGTTCAAGGTGTTCATGCAGATTTATATTGTGACAGGCGGCGGACCGCTCGACTCGACCCGGCCGATTATTCAGCTGATCTATCAGACCGGCTTCAAGAGCAATGATCTGGGCTATGCGGCGACCATGTCCTATCTGCTGTTTGTGATTCTGCTGGTGCTGTCGGCGCTGCAATATTGGATGAATAACCGCAAAGGAGCGGAGCTGTAATGAAATGGGTCTACCGTTTGGTTTCATTATTTATGGCCGTGCTGTTCGCGGGGCCGCTGGTGTGGATGCTGTTCGTATCGGTCAAAGAAGAGGGCATGAAGATTATCACTGTAACGGACTGGTTCACCCCGCCCTATTCTTTTGCGGTGTACCAGGAAATCCTTAGCGGTACAAAGCTGACGAACTGGATCGGGAACAGCCTGCTGGTTGCTGTTTTTGTCACAGTGCTGACCGTCGCTGCTGCGGCATTGGCCGGGTTTGCTTTATCAAAAATTCCGTTCCGTTACCGCACGCTGATGTTTTTTGTGGTGCTGGCCGGGCTGCTGATTCCCGGTGAAGCAACGATTATTCCGCTGTACCAGGTAGCAAAGGATATGAACCTGCTGAATTCCTATCAGGGATTGATTATTCCGGCGCTGGCTTCCCCCGTTGCAGTTATTGTGCTGAAAAGCTTTTTTGACAGCATCCCGAACGACCTGCTGGAGAGTGTCCAGATCGACGGGGGCGGAAGCTGGCGGATCTTCACGCGCATCATGCTGCCGCTCTGCCGCCCGGCGCTGGCCTCTATGGCAATTTTGACCTTCATCGGTTCCTGGAATAATTTCCTCTGGCCGTTTTTGTCCATTACCGACGATAACCTGTTTACACTGCCGATGGGCATTCCGACCCTGATAAGCCAGTATTCTGAGGATTACGTCAAGCCGATGGTCGTCAACGCGATTGCTTCGATTCCGATTATTGTGCTGTTCGTTATTTTTGAACGCCAGATTGTCAAAGGGATCAGCATGTCGGGGATTAAAGGTTAATCATTTTGATGAAAACAAATTTTATTTAGTGAAGTGGAGAGGACAGGTATAAGTACCATGACGACAAAATCTTATATTCCCAATTACCCCAGACCACAGTTTGTACGCAACGAATGGCTTGACTTAGATGGCGAATGGAATTTCAGCTTTGATGATGCCAATAGCGGAGAGGCGGAGGCATGGTATGCCACATTCCCGGAAGCCCGGAAGATTACGGTTCCCTTCACTTATGAAACGGCCGCCAGCGGGATCGGCATTCCGGAATTTCATCCCAATGTCTGGTATGAGCGGACACTGGAGCTTCCGGCGGAGAACGCCGGAAAGCGGGCGATTCTGCATTTTCAGGGCGTGGATTACCGGGCAAAATGCTGGGTGAACGGCTCCTATGTCGGCCAGCATGAAGGAGGATATGCCGCCTTTTCTTTTGACATTACCCCGTTTGTGACGTTTGGTGCCGCCAACCGGATTGTGCTCAAAGCGGAGGACAGCATGGACCGCACCCAGCCCCGGGGCAAGCAGCGCTGGATCTCCGACAGTTTTGAATGCTTTTATGTACAGACGACCGGGATATGGAAATCCGTCTGGCTGGAATGCGTAAGCGAAACACGGATAGATTCCGTGAAAATGACGCCGGATGTCGACCGGCATATGATCCGCTTCGATTTCCGCATTGCAGGCCTTAGAGAAGGGCTGGAGCTTACACTTGATACGCTGATTTCCCTGAAAGGGCGGCAGGTGAAGCGGTTCAGCCTGGGCATTGACCGTGATCTGGTGAGCCTTGAGGTGGATGTGCTACATGAAGCTGCAGGGCCTTGGCTGCAATGCCTGTGGTCGCCGGAGGCACCCAATCTGTTTGACGTTGAATTCACGCTGCTTAGCGGTGAGGAGAGTGTAGACCACGTGAATTCTTATTTCGGAATGCGTAAAATCTCCATTGACAACGGCCAGATTCTGCTTAACAACAGGCCGTTATACCAGCGTCTGATTCTGGATCAGGGGTACTGGACCGACAGCCATTTGACGCCGCCGGATGAACAGGCACTGATTGACGACATTGATTGGATTGCGGAAATGGGCTACAACGGCCTGCGCAAGCACATGAAAATTGAGGATGCCCGTTTTCTGTATTGGTGCGATGTGAAGGGGATGCTGGTGTGGTCGGAAATGGCCGCTACCTATGAATTCAATGATCTTGCTGTCGAACGCTTCACCCGGGAGTGGCTGGAGGTTGTGCCGCAGCAGTATAATCATCCTTGCATCATCACCTGGGTTCCATTCAATGAATCGTGGGGCATTCCCGCTATTGCCAAGGATGTCAGACAGCAGAAATTCACGGAGGGCATCTATCATCTGACCAAAGCGATCGACCCTTACCGTCCTGTCGTGACGAACGACGGCTGGGAGCATACCGTTTCGGATATTTTGACCCTGCATGATTATGTAGAAGCCGGAGAACAATTTCTGGGCACCTATGCCGACCAAAATTCCATCGTTAATAACGGGGTTTCCTTCAATAACTATAAGTTTGCCTGGGCCGAAGGGTATGCCTACAAAGGGCAGCCGGTCATCATCAGTGAGTTCGGCGGCATTGCCTTCCAGACGGACAGCGGCTGGGGTTATGGAAATCAGGTGAAGACCGAGCAGGATTTCCTGGAGCGCTTCCAGGCAATTACTGCGGCGATCAAAGCGACGCCATACATCAGCGGCTACTGCTATACCCAGGTAAGCGATGTGCAGCAGGAAGTGAACGGACTTCTGACGGAGGACCGCAAACCCAAGGTTCCGCTCAGCAAGATCCGTGAGATTAATCTGGGATAGATTTAGGGGATTGTCCAAAATAAGACGGTTTCAATTCGTAAGTTGAATTGGAGCCGTCTTTTCTGTTTGCCGTGGAGTACAGCATTCTAAAAAAACCGCTATTCAACCTTAAAAAGCTTCATCCCTGCGCCGGGACTGGCATGTTACAGTATAGTAGGAATTCTCTAATCCGAATAAGACATAATGGTAAATCTTGCGCACCGTGTGCAGTAGACAAAGATGAGGCAAGGTCTGATATGATAGACCTGCGGGCAACAGGCAACAGCCTCCTTTTGAACAGATACTAGACAGACTTACGGAGGGATAGCGATGAACAGAAGCATCCGGGTGCTCCTGGCCGATGATGAACCGGTCATTCTGCGCGGACTGAAAAAGCTGATTTCCTGGGATACACTGGGTCTGGATATTGTCGGCGAAGCAAGGGACGGAATCGAGCTGAAGGCGATGATTGACACCTGCGCGCCTGATCTGGTCATCAGCGATATCAGCATGCCGGGCTTCAGCGGTATTGATATTATACGGGACATTCATGAGTCGGGACGTCCGGTCAAGGTTGTTTTTATAAGCGCTTATCAGGAGTTTTCATATGCCCGGCAGGCGATACAATACGGGGCACTGGACTATATTGTAAAACCTGTGAACACAGGCCAGCTGGAGCAGGTGGTGGGCCGGGCCGTGGCAATGATCCGCCAGGAGTCCGAAGAAGAACGCAACAAGGAAATGCTCAAATCGTATGAGCGCAAACATCATTCCATAACTGTAGAGGAACTCCTTGAACGCCTGACCGACGGCAACAAAGGAGCAGCGTCCACGCTGGCCCGGATGGGAAACATAGCAATTACCCGTTATGCCAGCGTATGTGTCCTGGAAACGGATGAATATACCGGCCAAACCTCCCGCTGGGAGGAGAGGGAACGCAAGCTGGTGGAATTTGCCCTGTCCAATATTATCAAAGAAACAGTGGAGACTGCGGGCAACGGCTATGTTTTCCGCAAAGGGGAGCGTTTCGCAGTATTGCTTCAGCATGAGCAGGAAACCGAACCGGAGCAGATAATGTTGGATCTCCATCACAAGATCAACAGTTACCTGAAGCTCCAGGTTTCGATTGGCATCGGGCGGCCGGTAAGCGGAATGGAGGAAGCCGGCGAATCCTACCGCAGCGCATTGAAAGCGCTCAAAACCCGCTATTTTACCGGGCTCAACCGGGTGTTGCGGGATCAGGCGGGTAATCAGGAGACAACTGTGGCGGTATCCGAATGGGCGGCGGCTCAAGCAGCACTTACAGAAGCGCTCAAGTCACTGGACAAGGAGCAGGTGCCTGTCCTGGCGGCCAGGCTGCTGGAAACGGTCCGGCTTCTGTCCGGAGACAGCAGGAACCAGGCGGTCACGCATGTGTACAATTCCATCCTTCAGCTGGAGCAGGAGCTTGCCGGTTTTGGCGTAGATGCCGGGCTGGTGGACCCGGAAGATCAGCCGCTGCTGGAAAAGCTGGCGGATGCCCCGACCTTTGACGCGTTGAAGCAGCTGTTTGAAGGCGTGCTGAAGCGGCTGGCCGGCCAGCTGACTTGTAAGCTGAACGGCAAGGAGATGCCCCAACTGCTGCAGGTGAAGGCTTTTGTCGAAGAGCATTATGCGGAGAATATTACCCTGGAGTCGATGGCTGCTCTGGTCTATATGAACCCCTACTATTTCAGCAGCTTTTTCAAGAAGCATACCGGACAGAATTTTAAAAACTATGTTACCGAAACGAGAATGGGGCATGCCCTGCGGCTGCTGCTGCAAAGCGATCTGATGATCTACGAGATTGCGGAACGCGTCGGCTACAATAATGCCCGCCATTTCAGCGATATGTTCAAGAAGCACTTCGGCAAGCTGCCCCATGAGTATAAACAAACGGTGAAGCATTAACAGCCAAGCTTTTATCAGAGAAAAGGGGGATGTCCGTGCTGATCTGGGGGCGAAGATCCAAAAGTATTTTCGTCAAATTCTCGGCATCATTTCTGCTCGTGGGACTGATTCCCCTGCTGGCGCTCAGTTTCTTCTCCGTGAAGACCTTCTCCGGTTATGTGGAGCGGTATACCACCAGCAATCTGCAGCAAATGGTGCTGTATATGAGCTATAATCTGAACTCGGCGTTTAACCAGTACAATGAAATCTCCAAGCTGATGTATACCGGGCGTTATGAAGGTTTTATTGACAGCTATAAGCAGGACCAGACCGCCAATGTCAATGAGCTGGAGCAGATCAACACCATTCCGATCGACTCTTTTCTAAAAACAGTGCTGTTCAGTGACCCGTATATTTCAAGCGCCGTGTTTGTCCGCCAGTCCGACGGCAAGCTGTATTCCCAGGAAAAAGAAAACAGATCGCTGGATACGAATTCGTTTCCCGCAGCCGAATGGCTGGAGACGATGGCTCCCAAGCCGTCGGCAGTGGCTATCTTTCCTACACATACAGACCAGTATTTCTTCCGCTCTAACCGAAAGGTGTTCACGATTGGACGCAGCCTGATTGATACCTCAGGAAAAGTGACCCAAGCTCCCAAGGTGGTAGGCACGCTGTTTCTGGATATAGATATTTCGCTGTTTGAACAATTTTTCAGGGAGCTGAGCCTTGGCGCCAAGGATGAGCTGTATCTTCTGGATGGGGAAGGCCATGTCTACTTCAGCAATCAGAATCTGCCGGAAGGAGCGGTTGCAGCCGCCGTTCAGACGAACCGTGAGATGATCGGGCTTAGCGAGGATATTCCGTTTCTCAATGGCAGGGTGATTGCCCGGATTCACCGCGGCAGCCTGTTCGAGCAGCTGTTATCGGTCAGAGCGGCTGTCTACATTGCCATTATGATTTGTGCTTTTGTGATGGTTGTGATGGGGGCGTGGTTTTCCAGGCGCCTGGCGGCGCCGATCCGCGAAATAATCAGGCAGATGACCGTTGTGGAGTCCGGTAGGCTGGATACCCGGCTGTCTGTGAACACGAACGATGAAATGGGCAGGCTCGCTCACGGGTTCAACCGGATGGTGGAGCGGCTTCAGATCCATATTGACGAGGCGTATGTAGCCCAAATCAAGCAAAAGCAGACGGAGCTGAATGCGCTGAAAAGCCAGATCCGGCCGCATTATTTGTATAATACGCTTGAAGTGATCCGGATGAATGCTGTGGATAAGGAAGCCGGAGAGGTCGCGGATATGATTCTGGCCTTATCCAACGAACTGAAATATGTCATAGATTATGGAGAAGACCGGGCAAGCATCCGCAGCGAGCTGGAGCATCTGCAGAATTATTTTTACATTATATCTGTCCGTTTCGAGAACCGTTATGAGCTTGTTCTGGATATTGCCCCGGAGGTTCAGCTGGATTGGCCGATCCTGAAGCTTTCGCTCCAGCCGATTGTCGAGAATGCCGTCCAGCATGGGCTTCGTCAACAAGGAAAGGGGACAGTAGGGATTACGGTGGAAAAGAAAGACCGGGTGCTGGCGGTCACCATCTATGATGATGGCGTCGGCATGAGCCGGGAAGCTCTGGCGAGGATTACCCGGACACTGGAGGAACCGGAAGCGCCCAGCAAAAATGTGGGTCTGAAAAACGTGCATGAGCGCATACGCTCGACGTTTGGCGAGGCCTACGGGCTGTCCATCAACAGCCGGGAGCATGTCGGCACCTCTATCACACTGTTGTTCCCGGTAATAGACTGAACGCCCGGCATATACGGATAAAGCGCTCCGTTGGACGAATAGAGGAAGGCTGTTTGTCCGGCGTTATATGTCAAGATTCGTAGGAGGTAACAGCGAGAGATGCAGAAGAAAAAATGGATGCGGCTGCAAGCTGTACTGCTTGTACTGCTGGCGGCTATCCTCTTCCTGACTGCCTGCAGGGATAGCGGGACAGGGAATTCATCCGTCACTGCAGGCGGAGCGGGAGCGCATAAGGAAGTGCATTTCAGCATCGCATATGCTGCGGGGGACCCGGCTACCAAGCAGGCCATCGCGGCCACCATTGAGGCCTTCATGCAAGCCCATCCGGATATCATCATCCAGGACAGCAGCGAGCTGTCCTCCAGCGCATATCTGGATTGGCTGAAGATCAAGGATGCGGTAGGCGAGTTTCCGGATCTGGTGGAAATCCGGGATACCGATGCTTTTGCCAGTGCGGGAAAAATCGTGGAGCTGCCCTCCGGGCTGCTGGAGCTGTTCGGCAATCTGCCGCAGGTGAACGGGAAGGTATGGAACGCTCCTCTGTTCGTAAGTGCGCCGCAGGGAATTATATATAGTAAACAAGCATATGCCCGTGCGGGAATTACCCGGCTGCCGCAAACTTATGGCGAATTCCTGGACATCCAGGAGAAGTTGAAGGCCGGCGGAATGACACCCCTGGTGGTTGGAGCCAAGGATATTTTTCACCTGGGCTTCTGGGTGAACAAGTTCCTGATCGATGAAGTCTATGCCAGGGACCCGGACTGGAACGCCAAACGCACGGCGAAGCAGGTCAGCTTCATGGACCGGAATGTGGTTCAGGCGATGACAGATTTCAAGGAGCTATTCCTGACAGACGTCAACGAAGGCTGGCTGGGCACCAATGATAACCAAACCGCCTCTATGCTTACCTCAGGCAATGCTGCTCAGCTCTATTCGGGAACATGGATGTTCTCGCAGATCGAGGAAGCTGATCCCGATTTTGAGTATGGCTTCTACGCGCTGCCTGACCGCCGCGGCAAACGGAATGTAGTGGGGCTGCCCTCGCCAACCGGCTGGTCGCTCTCGGCTGAAGCCGCCAAGGATACGGAGAAAACGGAAGCGATTCAGGAATTCATCCGCTTTTTCTTTGCGCCTGAACCGTACTCGAAATTTCTGGCCAGCATCAATGGGCTGCCCTCCACGAAGGAGAAGGTAACCTATGATACGGGCGAGCAGATGCAGGAAGCCCTGAAACTGATGGCCGATCCGGATGTGACCAAATCGCTGATGATTAACAACTGGTGGGGGGATAATCTGATCCCGCCGGATTTCCGCAACTGGTTTTATAAACTGCTGGAGGAGATGATCCTTACTGACGGCGATGTCAGCGAATATATGAAACGGGCAGACCGGGAATATGACCGCCAGGTGCAGGACAATCAGCTGTGACGGAGAAGGTTGGGGCAGAACCGGATAGCAATTAACTGCAGATTAACTCAAGCGGGGGAACTTTGGTCCTCCGTTTTTTGTGTTGTATTGGAAACTAGACACTTCATCTGCCCGAGGATAGGGTTCTCCGGCAAATTAGTGTCCCATTTTCCACTTAAAGAGTTGCCGTAGGATTCCTCTTAAATTCACCGCATACGCGGCTTAAAAAAGTTCATTCTAACGAAAGTTCAGGAATGCTATTCTTGTAGCAGGAAACGCTTACGAACGATGATGCGCACATCGAGCCCCGGTTTCCGGCACATTGAACAAGGCTAAGCCAATACACTTTCGAACCAGAACTTATAGGGGGTTACTCTCATATGCAAAAGAAAACGATAACTAAGCTGTCGGTGCTGCTGCTGGCGGCGACAACGGTCTTGTCGGCTTGCGGAAGCAGTAATAACAACAGCAATGCAAGCGGTACCAGCGGAAATGCGGCTGGCTCGCCATCACCGGATGCCGCTGCCACGGATGCCAAGAAAGAAGTGAGCTTCTCGATCGGGTATGCAGCCGGCGACCCGGCCACCAAAAAAGCGATCGCGGCTACCGTAGAAGCGTTCATGAAAGCCAATCCCAATGTGAAGATCAAAGATATCAGCGAAACGACTTCATCGGCCTATCTGGATTGGCTGAAAACCAAGGATGCTGTAGGCGAATTCCCCGATCTGGTGGAGATGCGTGATACCGAGGTTTTTGCCGATGCCGGTAAAATCGTGGAGCTGCCAAGCGACCTGCTGGAGCTTTTTAAGGACCCGCCTCAGGTTAATGGAAAAGTCTGGAATGCCCCAATGTCCGTAAATGTGCCGCAAGGCATTATTTACAGTAAAAAGGCTTACGCCGATGCCGGAATCACCGGGCTTCCTAAAACCTATGATGAATTCATCGCTATCCAGGAGAAATTGAAGACAAGCGGAATTACGCCAATCGTGGTGGGCGGCAAGGATATTTTCCATATGGGCTTCTGGGTGAACAAGTTTCTGATTGATGAGGTCTATACCAAGGATCCGGACTGGAACTCCAAGCGCACTGCCAAAACTGTCAGCTTCACAGATCCCAATGTCGTTCAAGCCATGACGGATTTCAAGGATTTGTTCACCAATTATGTCGATAAGGGCTGGCTCAGCACAGGAGACAACCAGACGGCCTCCATTCTCGTATCCGGCAAAGCAGCCCAGTTGTTCTCCGGGACCTGGATGTTCTCGCAAATTCAGGAGGCTGACCCGAATTTTGAATTTGGCTTCTATGCCGTTCCTGACCGTGAGGGCAAAGTCAATGTTATCGGTCTGCCGTCACCCGCCGGATGGTCGCTGTCTGCTGAGGCTGCCAAGGACGCCGACAAAACACAGGCCATTAAGGATTTCATCCGTTTTTTCTTTGCGCCTGAGCAGTATGCCTCTTACCTGGCCAGCATCAATGCCATTCCATCCACGAAAGAGAACGTGACCTACGAAACCGGCGAGCAAATGCAGACAGCCCTGGACCTGATTGCCGATCCTAACGTAACCAAGTCCCTGGCGATCAACAACTGGTGGGGGGACAATCTGATTCCGCCGCAATTCCGCAACTGGTATTACAAGCTGCTGCAGGATTTAGTTGTGAAAAACGGCGATGTAGCCGATTACATGAAGCAAGCGGACACGGAATACGACGCCCAGGTCAAAGCCAACGCACAATAAACGGATCATGGTCCGGCGGGGGGGCGGCTGCGCATCCGAGGCGGCAGGCTCCTCTGACGGAACAGCTCCGGGAGGGAGAGCAATCATGGCTACAGCAGCAGAAAGAACAGACAAGCCGCTAACGGCAGCCATACCACAGAAAAAGAGGAAGTGGCAGTCCTACGCACTGTTGTTTATACTACCATCGTTTTTAATTTATACCTTGTTTGTTATCGTACCTACGGTTGGAAGCATCTATTTGAGCTTTACTTCATGGGACGGCATCAGCGAGGACGTCCGGTATATCGGCTTCGCCAATTTTGCGGAGATCTGGCAAAGTCCCCGGGTTCATAACGCGTTGAAGAACACATTGGTCATGACGGTCAGCCTGGTGCTGCTGGAGAATATTGCGGCAATCCTACTGGCTGTGCTGGTGGATAAGGTCCGCTGGTTCCGCAATTTGTTCAGAAGTGTTTTTTATTTCCCTACACTCCTCAGCGGCATTGTTATGGGTTTTGTCTGGGCGATGATTCTGAACTACAATTTCGGTGTGTTCAATCAGATTCTGGACGCCATCGGACTGGGAAGCTGGGTGGTCGACTGGCTCGGCAATCCGAAATATGCGATGATATCGATTATTTTGTCTACGGTTTGGAAGGGTGCAGGCTATTATATGATCATCTATCTGGCAGGGCTGCAGGGCATTCCAGCCGAGCTGAATGAAGCGGCAAGCATTGACGGGGCAAGCGGGTTTCAGCAGTTCCGCCATATTACTTTCCCGCTGCTCGCCGGTTCGATGACGGTATGTCTGGTCCTCTCGATGATCAGCGCGCTGAAGATTTTTGATCAGATCGCGGTAATGACCGATGGAGGTCCGGGCTTCGAGACGGAGACATTAACCTATATTATTTATAAGGTAGGCTTTGGTGAATTAAGGCAGGGCTTTGGTACGGCGCTCGCCATGGTGCTGTTCCTGATCATCATGCTTATCACTGTCATCCAAGTGAAATTCCTCCGGAAACGGGAGGTGCAGATGTAATATGACGCTGCAAGCCAAAAAAAGATGGGGAGAAGTTGCCCTGCTTGCCGTAACGGTCCTGCTGGCTGTTATTTTCTTTTTCCCGATTTTCTTCAACCTGATGTCAGCTTTTAAAAGCAATGCGGAAATCATGAAGGATGCTATTGCCTTCCCCAAAGGACTGTATCTGGACAGCTTCAAGTACCTGTTGACGGAGACGGATTTCCCCAGAGCCATTGTGAACAGCCTGATTCTGACGCTCGTTTCGATCGTGGCCCAGGTGCTGATTATTCCGATGGCGGGGTATGCGATAGAACGCAGGGATACCCGGTGGACGAAGATGGTGTTCCTGTATTTCCTGGCAGGGATGATGATTCCTTTTCAGGCGTATATGATTCCGTTATTCAAAGAACTCCGCGTGTTTGGTCTGTACGGAAGCCTGGCCGGTCCGATCCTGGTCTATGTCGCGGGTGCGGTCGGCTTCGGCTGTCTGCTCTATACCAGCTTTGTCAAAGGGATTCCGAAGGAGATTGAGGAAGCGGCGGAGATTGACGGCTGCAGCCGGTACGGGATCTTCTGGAAAATCGTCTTCCCGCTGCTGGGGCCGGTTACGGCAAGTATGGTCGTGCTGAACGGACTTGGTATCTGGAATGACTTCCTGATGCCGATGCTGGTGCTGCCTTCCGGCGAGCCGAAGACCATGGTCGTGGAAATCTACCGTTATATCGGTGAATTTTCCTCCCGCTGGGATATGATCTTTGCCGGAACCGCAATGTCAGTGGTACCTGTCCTGATCGTGTTCATAGCTTTGCAAAAGTATTTTGTCAAAGGGATAGCTTCGGGGGCGACCAAGGGGTAAGCTATTCTACAATCAAAGGGTCCGGCAAGCCATTGTTTAACCATTGGCTTGCCGGACCCTTATTTGCGTGCTGCGGCCTGCTCATTCAGGCAGCCGATTCAGCTCTCCGCTTGTCAATGACAACCGCCGTGGTGTCCGTCACGGACTTGTGAACTATTTGGACTCTGCGGTCAGCTGGCGGTAAGCCATGGGCGGCAGGCCGGTCCAGCGCTTGAACTGCTTGCTGAAATGGGAGACATCGCGGTAGCCGAGCCGGTGGGCGATGGCCTCGACAGACAGGCTGTTGTCCAGCAGCATCAGCTTTGCGTGGCGGATAATCAGACCGGAGAGGTATTGTCTGGGCGACATTCCATATATATGCCGGAATGCCCGGTTGCAGTGGTTCGGGCTGTAGCCCAGCCGTGCGGCAATGTCCTCAATGCCGCCGCCTCTGCTGCCCGTCGCTGCGGCTGTAAAGACCGATTCCTGCAGCAAGCCTTCCACTGCATTCGCAAGAGCGACGGTATTCTCTGTAACCCCCGGCTGTGCGCTGCGCGTGGCCGCAGGGGTCTCGGACAGCACCCATGCGCTGAGTGCAGCGAACAGCTGCAGGGAGGCGTTCAGCCTCACCAGCCGGTTCCGCTGGGCATCTTCAGCCTCCGTGAGAATCGCCGTGCGGATCATCACATCCAGCGCTGAGCGGATCGCCAGCAGCACGGGTGATTCGCCGCTGAGGCTGACGGCATCCATCGTCAGGAGTGTACGCCGCAGCGACAGATCATCGATATCAAAATGCAGGCAATAATAGGTCATGTCCCCGGCAGCATCAGCTCCAAGACTGGCATGTCTGACTCCGGGGCGGATGAACAGGATGTCTCCGCATTCTTGCAAATAGGCTTGCCCGCCAACAGTCATGTGCTGCCTTCCCTGCAGCACAAGGTTGATTTCGAACATTGGATGGGTATGCTCGGGGTATTGCCACTGCGCGTTGACTTTGCGCCAATGGGCGGCGTAGATGTGAAAAGCCGCCTGCAGATCCGGGGACATGCGGCCGTCTAAAGAATGTTCAATGCCGGGAAAATTCACGTTCATGAGTGTCCTCTTTTTCACTGGAATATATGAAATTATTATAGCATAGCCGGATCATTCGTTCGATTTGCCCAAATAATAGGCGGCTTTGAACCTGTCAGGTGAGCAAGGGGATAGCTAACATAAAGATAGAGTCCGGTAGTACCGGATAATAGCTGGAGGGAGTGCTTTGAGTTATGCCGAAGAATCAATTTTTTAATGCCCATCATTCACCTATTGGAGCGTTTGCGAGCTTTACCCTGGGCTTCAAAGGAGCCGCAGGCGGCTTCGATCTGGAGGCCGGCAAGCCGCCCAGACAGAGCATATTTATCGGACTTGCCCGGAAGGACGGCAACGGCTATGATACATTGCCTTTTCATGAGCAGGGCGGGGATGATGAGAGCAAGCGCTATGATATTGAAAACCCCGATCCCAATCCGGACAAACCAAGAATTCTCCATCCGTTCGCGGATGAAGAGATTACCCGTAATTTCAGCCTCAGCGTAGACAGCTGGTCGGCAGGGGATTTAACCTTCCGCATTTACTCACCGGTAAGGGCGGTCCCCGATCCGGAAACGGCCTCAGAGGAGGAGTTGAAGCAGATTCTGCTTCCGGCTCTGCTGGTGGAGCTGGAAGTGGATAATACCGCAAGCCCATCGGCCAGACGCGCCTTTTTCGGCTTCCAGGGCAATGATCCCTACAGCGCGATGAGACGGCTGGATGATATGCAGTCCGGGCTAACCGGAGTAGGCCAGGGCAGATTTCTGGCCATCGCGGCAGAGCAGGGAACCGGCGTGAAATCGGCACTGCATTTCACGATGGAAGACATCCTGCTGGCAGAGCTGGAGGAGAACTGGACCTTTGGTCTGGGCCACGTAGGCGCACAAGTGATTGAGGTGCCACCGGGAGTGAAGCAGTGCTACCGTTTCGCTGTCTGCTTCCACCGTTCCGGCTTTGTAACCACCGGGATGGACGCATCCTATTACTATAACCGTTATTTCAGCAATGTTGAGTCTGTTGCGGAGTATGCTTTGGCACACTTTGCGGAGATTAAGCAGCAGGCCGTACAAGCCAATGCCATGCTGGAGGATTCAGGGCTCAGCGAAGACCAGACCTTCATGCTTGCCCATGCGATCCGCAGCTATTACGGTTCTACCCAATTGCTGGATTATAACCAAAAACCGTTCTGGATCGTGAACGAAGGCGAATACCGCATGATGAATACCTTCGACCTTACGGTCGACCAGTTGTTCTATGAGCTGCGGATGAACCCGTGGACCGTGCGCAATGAACTGGATATGTTCGTGGAGCGGTACAGCTATACAGATACCGTCCGTTTCCCCGGCGACGAGACGGATTATCCCGGTGGCATCAGCTTTACTCATGATATGGGAGTGGCCAATGCGGTGTCGCGTGCAGGTTATTCGGCTTATGAGATGTATGGCATTGACGGCTGCTTTTCACATATGACCCATGAACAGCTTGTCAACTGGGTGCTTAGCAGCGCGGTGTATCTGGAGCATACGGGGGACCGTTCCTGGATGGAACGGAATCTGGGCGTGCTGGAAGACTGCCTCACCAGCATGGTCAACCGCGACCACCCTGAACCCGGACAGCGCAACGGCGTCATGGGTCTGGACAGCTCGCGCACGATGGGCGGGGCGGAGATCACAACCTATGACAGCCTGGATGTATCGCTCGGGCAGGCCCGGAACAATATTTACCTAGCCGGAAAATGCTGGGCGGCTTATCTTGCAATGGAAAAGATTTTCCGCGAGGCAGGAAAGCCGGAACTGTCCGCTACCGCCGGGGATCAGGCTGAACGCTGCGCTGCAACGATTGTGGTAAGTGTTACGGAGGACGGCTACATTCCGGCAGTCATCGGTGAAGGCAACGACTCCAAGATCATCCCGGCCATCGAAGGGCTGGTATTCCCGTACTTTACAGGCTGCAGAGAAGCGCTGGAACGGGATGGACGTTTCGCCGGATATATGGCTGCCTTGGAGCGGCACCTGCAGGCGGTGCTCGTCAAGGGAGTCTGCCTGTTCGAAGACGGCGGCTGGAAAATCTCCTCGACCAGCAACAACAGCTGGCTGAGCAAAATCTACCTCAGCCAGTTCATCGCCCGCCAGATTCTGGGCCTGGAGTGGACAGAGAGCGGCAGTGAAGCGGACCGGGCACATGTGGAGTGGCTTACGCATCCGGAACTGTCGGTCTGGAGCTGGAGCGACCAGATCATCTCCGGTGAAATCACGGGAAGCAAATATTATCCGCGCGGGGTCACAGCCATTTTGTGGCTGGATGAGCAATGATTATAGCTCAAATCGTGAGACGGGATGAGCGATAACTATAGTTGAGCTCGTGAGATTGGATGAGTGATAACTATAGTTGAGTTCGTGGGACTGGGTGAGCGATAACTATAGTTGAATTCGTAGGACTGGTTTCGATTAAATGACACATATATCTAACTGAAGAGGAAGTAGCGGGAAAAGTGGACTTGAATTTAGTCACACTATATCCGCTTGGGCGTGCTTCGTGGTTGAAGCAGGCTACCTAACCCCAACATTTAAAGCGGTTGCGTTATCCTGTAAAGGATGGTGCGGCCGCTTTACTTTTGTTTAGGAAATTATGTGTTTTTTCGGTTATGGATAGGGGGTGAGGGGCTTTTTGGTTGGGTTCGTCTAAAAGATCTAAAACCTGAAATCTTAAGTCACTGTCGACTTCCTGAATAACATATGATACAGTTAACATATGTTACTTAAGAAGTGGAGGTGATCTTATCTCAATCAATCACGCTATTCTAGGACTGCTGAGCCATAAGCCAATGACCGGGTATGATCTCAAAAAGCTCATTCAGGAATCCTCATTCCTGTATTGGTCCGGCAATAACAATCAAATCTACAAAGCGCTGGTGGAGCTGTTGAACGCGGGTTTTGTAACCAATGAGGTCCGGCACCAGGACAGCTCGCCCTCCAAAAAGATCTATACTATCACATCTTCCGGCCTCGCCGAACTGCGGAAGTGGGTGGTTGCTCCACCAGAGCCGCCGGAATTCAAGAAGACCTTTCTAATCCAGCTTGCTTGGGCGGATCAGTTGAGCCCGGATGAATTGAACGTGCTGCTGGCAGGATATGAGCAGGAAGTGCGCACACAGTTATTGCTCCTGAAAGGCCAGGCTGGCATTGGTAATTATGTGAACGAAGGGAATGCGAAAGGGATCAACCTATGGAAGCTAATTCACAGCAATCTGATCTCAACCTACAACAATGAATTGACCTGGCTCGCGGAATTGCGTCATGAGCTGGATCTAACTTGATCAGGAGGTATGGATATGAAGATCGAATCGATTCAAAAAGAAGGGCAGGCCTATGTTCTCTGCCGCCCTGACGATCAGCCGCTGCGCACAGAGCAGGACGTGCTCGATCTAATCTCGGGGTGCTTTGAGCATAACAGCTATAAGCTGCTGCTTCAGGAAGGAACGCTCTCTGACGAATTTTATAATCTCAGAACAGGTCTGGCAGGCACAACCCTGCAGAAATTGATTAATTACCACGTCAAGGCTGCGGCTGTAATCCACACTGAAGAGGCCACTCAAGGCAGATTCAAAGAACTGCTGACCGAACTGAACAAAGGCGAGGACTTCCGGGTGTTCGGCAGCGAGACGGAGGCATTGGATTGGCTGCTAGGTTAGAAAAGACAGGGAGAGAATCTACTGGTCTAGGTAGTTGAGACTTAAAAAAAGGTGGGGGCAAGCACGACAATTCCGACGACCGCTGCCGATGGGATGCGGGTCGGATAAAGCTACCGATGCGGACGCCGATACGGATGCCGAGACAGATGCGGGTCCTTAGGCAGATGAGGATACCGCTCCTCAACGAGGTAACAGATGCGGACACCTCTCCGATGAGGTAACAGAGTGGATGCCACACCAATGCCGCATCGATACCCCTCCCGGTACTCCACCGGTACCCTACCCGGAGCAGCTACGATGCTGAGTCGGACACGAAACTCTTACTAAATTAGTCAAAAGCTCACAATCTATTGCACTTTGTGCAGTAGATGACCCATAAATCAGTTAAAAGGCTCATTCTATTGCACTTCGTGCATTAGAATTTCCCGGAAAAGCTATTTATTACACCAAATCCGGAATTCTATTGCACGAAGTACAGCAGAATGAATTTCGACAGAGAATATTAGGCATTCTATTGCACAAAATGCAGTCACAAACGGTTTTGCGACAGCGGCGCTTGACAGTTTCGTCCGTTAGTTCACGAAGCACATTCATGCAATAATCAACTTGTCAAAATGAAGATTACATATTTCAAGTTCGTTCAGGATTTGATGGCAGCAACACCATTATAGGAATTCCGCTGTAACGGCAACAGTTTACCGGGGATATTACATAGAGTATGCTTCTCAACATAACATAAACACCAATCGCCTTGCCCTCTGTCTCGGGGGCAAGGCGATTGGTGTGTCTACAGCTGCAAGTTTCCAGATGAATGCTGCTCGTTCGGAAGCAGAACCTGAGCCTGAACCTGAACCTGAACCTGAACCTGAACCTAAGCCTAAACCTAAACCTAAACCTGAACTAGAAGATCCGGTGCTTCCATCCGTTTAGCTTCGCGACAGCTTCAATATAGTAGTAGTCTGCGTAAATCAGCGAGACTTCGATGAAGGAGTCCCCGCTGCCTGTACCTTTCGTAAGGACCGCTTCATGCTCCGGCTGATCCCAGGTGGCATAATTATCAGTCAGGGAGCGAAGGATGCGTGCTGCGGCATTGGCGTACAGACTTTTTTCGCCCGGCGGGACAACATCGGCAAGCTCCAGCAGGCCGGAAGCGGCGATAGCTGCCGCCGAGCTGTCCTTGTATTTGCGCCCGTCATCTCCGGTGCGGAAATCCCAATAGGGAACCTGATCGTCCGGCAGCGCAGCGATGAAGTAATGGGCAATCCGCTTGGCGGTATTCAAGAAACGTTCATCCCCCGTATGACGGTACGTATTGAAGAATCCGTACAGGCCCCAAGCGGCTCCGCGGCTCCAGCAGGATTCCGGCGAATAACCCTGTCCGCCGAAGTTCTCAATATAGGCGCCGGTTTCGGCATCGAAGGAGAGGATATGCTTCGTAGAGCCATCCTCACGGATACCGTACTGCATAGTGGTCTCCGCATGGCTGACCGCAATATGCTTGTAGCGCGGATCGCCGGTAACCTTGCTGGCCCAGAAGAGCAGCGAAATATTCAGCATGCAGTCGATGATGACCCAGCCATATTTGTCTTCATTCCAGGCGCGGATGAATTTGCCTGCGGGATTATAGCGGGCGGCCAGGAAGTTGGCGGCCTCAATCCCTCGGCGCAGTCCGTCCTCGTCGCCTGTCAGCGTATGCTTGATGACAGCTGTAGGCAGAAACTGAAAACCCACATCATGATGCAGCTCCACCGTCGGTTTAACGAACCATTCCTCCAGAGTGGCGTCCCAATGCCAGGCCGCTTCTTTATATAGTTCTTTTCCGGTCATGTCATGCATGATCCAGAGAAGGCCGGGCCAGAAGCCGGTGGTCCACCAGTCGGAAGCCATATCATCATATTTGCCGTCTGCACCGGCATAATGCGGACATTTGCCGCCGATTTGCTCTGCCATGCGTGTTACCTTTGTATCCAGTTTGTCCATGATTTCCTGCCAATAGGCTGTACTCATTGCGGATGCCTCCAGTATTTAAGTTTGTGTTCTGAGTATATCGTGATGCACCGGAGGAAAGTTGTAATTTGATATCCCAAAATATCGAAATCTTGTCATCCTGCCAACGGAGTATCAAAATCTTGTTGAATAATGGCAGCGCTGTTACCGCGACAAAATACCAACATTTCTGTATAACCCAGCCAAACTACGGAATGGGGGAGAGCGGTATACTCTTAGCAGGGCATATCCAGGGAGGTTAATTGAGAATGAATCAGCTGCAGGTGTATGAGGCCCCGAATCACATTCCGGGCCGGGAGGATTACCAGGTTAAGGTGAGAACAGCGGGAGGCGGATGGCAGCCGCTTTTTGTGTATGAGGTTAAAGTAGACATGCATGAGGTGCGTCCGGCATCGATGGCCTTATTTGATATGGAGGGCGAAGCAGAGGTTGAAATCATCTGTCTCTATACGGAGATTGAAAATGTAAATATTTCACCCGCCTCACGCTCAGTAGAATGCAGTCATGACAGACACAAAATCAGCTTCAGGCTGAACGGGCCGCAAAAGCTTTCGGTGGAGATTAACGGCGGCCGATTCCGGAATCTGCACCTTTTTGCCAATCCCATGGAGGTTGGGGCACCACAGCCGGATGGGGCGGGTGTCCATCTGGTTCAGCCGGGCATCCACCGTTCTCCGGATCTCCTCGCATTAATGAAGCGGACTGAAGACCAGGGGACCGGACTGCCGCAAACGCTCTATTTTGCCCCCGGAACCCATTATATAGAAGAAACCGTATTTGCAGTTCCGTCCGGAACAGTCATCTATTTGGCTGGCGGTGCGGCATTTGTCGGCTCTTTGTCCTGCGATCGGGTGGAGGATGTTGAAATTCGGGGCCGGGGTGTGGTGTATTTGGCAGAGTTCCACCGGTTTTCTGCTTTTCGCGGGGTAAGAATTGTTTTCTCGCGCCGGATCAGGGTTGAAGGCATTACGGTGATCGATCCGCCGCATTACAGCATTTTTATAGGCCAGTCTACGGATATTGCCGTCACGAATTTCAAGTCTTTCAGCACACGGGGCTGGAGTGACGGCATAGACATCATGTCCAGCAGTGAGGTTGCAATCCGGGATGTGTTCATGCGCAATTCGGATGACTGCATCGCCATTTACGGCTCCAGATGGGATTACTTTGGGGACAGCCGCAATATCAGCGTACGTGATTCGGTTCTTTGGGCGGATGTGGCCCACCCGCTAATGATAGGCACACACGGCGATTACCGGCGGGGCGGAGACATCATTGAAAATATCGTATACGAAAACATTGACATTCTGGAGCACCATGAGCCGCAGGAAAACTATTGGGGAGCGCTGGCCATTAATGCGGGCGACGGCAATACGGTACGGAACGTGCTGTACAGCAACATCCGGGTTGAACGGATCGAGCAGGGTCAGCTGTTTGATCTGCGCGTGGTGATGAATAAGGATTACAACCCTGAACCGGGTAAGGGGATCGAAAAAGTGACCTTTCGCAATGTCAGCTTTAACGGGGGCGGAGTCCATCCTTCGCGGATTTACGGGTACGATGAAGACCGGGGCGTGAACGGGGTGGAATTCATCAACCTGCAGATCGGTGGGGAATGGGTAGAAAATACGCGCACAGACCTCATCCTGTTGAATGCCTATGCGCACAATGTAGTGTTCAAACGGGAATAAACGTCTTAATTGTTTTTTCTGTACTTCAGGGGTGTGGTTCCGAGGACTCTTTTGAAGAGCTGGTTGAAGTAGGAGGCGTTCGGAAAACCGACGGCGATGCCGATCTGTTCGACCGGCATGTCGGTTGTGCTAAGCAGACGGCAAGCCTGTTTGATGCGCCGGGCTGTAAGGTAGTCCACCAGGCGTCCGCCCGTTTCCTGATGAAAGACTCTGGAGACATAGGACTTGGACAAATGGGTCTCGGCGGCAAGCTGCTCCAGATTAACTTCTTCCTGATAGTGTTCCTCGATCCAGCTCATAATCTGCTCGGAATAGCGGAGGTTTCGCCGTTCCTCCGGTTGAATGAGGGAATTCTCTCCGGTTCCGAGACAGCTCAGCAGCTGAAGGAGCATTATCGTAATATCTTCGCTGTCTTCCTCCATGGTGCTGTTGCGGCACAGGTTGTAATTCTTATAGATCCAATCCACCGCTCCGGCGCTGCTGCTCAAATCAAATCCGCAATAGGTATTCCGGCCCTGCCAGAGCGCGGAGAAGATGGCCTTGCGTTTGGCAAAGCCCGACAGCAGATTCTCGGCGGTGTGCGGATCGATATAAAAAATCGTACGCACAAAAGGACACTCGCGGGAGACCTCGGAATAAATCCGGTGCAGCTGGTAGGGCTGGAAAAAGAACAGCATGCCGGAGCGGATATCGTACATCTGCTGGTTCACGACAACGTTGCCCTGGCCGCTGTGAACATACATGACCTCACAGCACTGGTGCCAATGGTAGTAGCCTTTGTAATGATCGTCGGTATATATTTGATAGTCCCAAATCAGCGACTTGCGGTCCGTAAAAATGACAGGTTCGAACAGCTGTTTCATAAAGCCTCCATCATGACAAAATATAAACATTTCCGTATAACCCAGTATAACTTTTTACAGCTGTAACCGCTACAATAAAACGGAGAACAATTAATGAAAAGCATAGTTGCTCAGCGAATATTAGGAGGGTAAAATTCATGGCTCCAACCATCGTTAATCCAGTCCTGAAGGGCTTTCATCCAGATCCGTCCTTCCTCCGTGTAGGGGATGATTACTATATCGCCACCTCCACCTTCGAGTGGTTCCCTGGAGTGGAAATCCACCATTCCCGCGATTTGGTGCATTGGCGCCCGCTTACCCGTGTCCTGACCGAGTCTTCGCAGGTGGATCTGCGCGGCAATTCAAGCTCCGGCTCGATCTGGGCGCCGGCGCTATCATACGATAACGGAATCTATTATTTGCTCTTTACCGATGTGAAGTCACGCAAAAGTGCCTACAAGGATCTCCATAACTATCTCATCACCGCTGCAGATATCCTGGGACCCTGGAGCGATCCGGTACGGCTGAACGGCAGCGGCTTCGATCCCTTCCTGTTCCATGATGCCGACGGTACCCAATGGCTGCTGAATATGCGCTGGGATTTCCGCAAACAGCACAGTAATTTCTCCGGTATAATCATGCAGCAGTATGATCCTAAGAGCCGCAGCTTGACCGGACCTGTCCATGAGCTGTACAAAGGGACGCCTGCCGGCGTAACGGAAGGGCCGCAGCTCTACCAGAGAAACGGCTATTATTACCTGCTGGTCGCAGAGGGCGGGACGGGCATCAATCACATGGTTACGCTCGCCCGCAGCCGCAGCCGGACCGGCCCTTATGAGACCGATCCGGATTACCCGGTGATGACCACTGCGCACGATCTGGCCTTTGCCTTCCAGCAGGCAGGTCATGGCTCTCTGGTGGAGACTCAATCCGGCGAGTGGTACATGGCCCATCTGTGCACGCGTCCCATCCCGGGAACCGGAACGATGAATCCGCTGGGCCGGGAAACAGCCATCCAGCGCGTGGTCTGGACGGACGACGGCTGGCTGCGCCTGGCCCATGGCGGCAAGCTGCCCGCGCTGGCGGTAGAAGGACCGGACCTGGAACCCCATCCATTCCCGGAATGGCCTGAGCGGGATGACTTCGATTACGATACGCTGGGTTATCCTTACCAGAGTCTGCGGGTGCCGTTTGATCCCTCCTGGGTCAGCCTGACTGAGAGGCCCGGGTTTCTGCGCCTGCGGGGCAGGGAATCGCTGGCCTCGCTGCATGACCAGAGTCTTATAGGGCGTCCGATTCAGCATTTTGCCTGCACGGTGTCCACCTGTCTGGAGTTCGAACCGGATACCTTCCTGCAAATGGCCGGGCTGGTCCTTTATTATGACGACAGTGATTACTACTACCTGCGGGTGACCGCTGACGAGATCAGAGGGGTAAGCCTTGGCGTTGTAATGTGCAGAGCAGGGAAATACGATGAGATCACTTCAATGCAAATTTCAGTGAAGGCCTGGGACCGCTACTACCTGAAGGCAGCAATTGATGGCCGGGACATCATGTTCTACGCTTCACCGGATGGAGAAATCTGGACCGCCATGTGCACACCGCTTGATTTTGGCACGCTGTCCGATGAATACGGGGGCAAGCTGGGCTTTACCGGTGCCTATGCCGGCATCTGCGTCCAGGATCTGGATCAGCAGGCAAAAAAGGCGTATTTTGATTATTTCGAGTACAGGGCGGACTGAAGACGTTAAGGGTGACACGATATGGCTTTTCCCTCCGGGAGTTCGAGGTGTACGGATCGTAAGCCTGATTCTTGCAGACCCCGTCCGGCAACATAAACACTATCAAGGAAGCAACGAACGGCATGCCAAGCAGCAGGTCTCCATTTTGGAGTCCTGCTGTTTTTTCGCACAATCGAGCGTGGGAATGTTACTTGTTATTTATATGATTACAGCCATTTTAATGCCCAGGCTTCCACATGGCCCAGCGCCTCGCCCAGCTCCTGGCCTTTGGCCGTCAAAGAATATTCGGTCCGCACCGGCCGGTCAGGGATCACCACGCGAATCAGCAAGCCGTATTCCTCCAGCTCCTTCAGGCGTTCGTTCAGCATACGTTTGCTCAAATCCGGAATCATCGTATTCAGCTCACTGAAGCGTTTCGGTCCGTCATTAAGTACATGAATGATGAGACTGACCCACTTTTTCCCGATAATCTGATGGACATGCTCTGCA
The DNA here is from genome assembly GCF_000981585.1 of Paenibacillus riograndensis SBR5. Lineage (NCBI taxonomy): Bacteria > Bacillati > Bacillota > Bacilli > Caryophanales > Paenibacillaceae > Paenibacillus > Paenibacillus riograndensis. The sequence goes on along the minus strand of NZ_LN831776.1, from coordinate 4,590,814 downwards.
CCCGCGAGCAGTGATTTGACATCCTCTATCATAGTTGTCCCCATCCCAACCCAGTTATTATTAATTCCTCCCTTACTATACCATAGTGATGAATTCGTGAAAATAAGTACTATCCGTAAATGTCGAAATGAGGTTGACGAATGGTTTCAGCAGTCGTATTATGAGTGTTGTAAAGTTTGTGAGTAATAATAAGTAACCTTATAAACATTTTATAACAACGGGAGGAATGAAAGTGGAATCATCAACATTTGTACTTTTTGGGGCAACCGGGGATTTGGCGAAGCGGAAGATTTTCCCTGCCTTATATAACTTGTTTGCCGATGGCAAGCTTTCCGGTCCTCTCTTTGTGATAGGTCTGGGCAGAAGAACGCTGACTAATGAATCGTTTCAGGCAGGTGTACTGGATTCACTCCACGCCTTTTCCCGGCGGAAGGTAGAGGATTCCCCGGAGCTGCAACGTTTTCTTAAGTCTTTTGAATACAGTGTGCTGGATGTGGGCCACCCTGAGGATTATAGGAAGCTGCTGGGGCATGTTCAGCGGCGTGAAGAGGAGCTTGGCCTTCCGCAGAACCGGATGTTCTATCTGTCGGTCGGACCGGAATTTTTCGGTGAAATTGCCGCAAATATCAATGCCAGCGGACTCGGGGACACCCGGGGCTGGAAACGTCTGATTATTGAAAAGCCGTTCGGGACCGATCTGGAATCGGCGCGGGTGCTGAATGACAGCCTGAACGCAGCTTTTACAGAAGAAGAGATTTTCCGTATCGACCACTTTCTGGGCAAGCCCATGGTGCAGAACCTTGAGGTGCTGAAATATTCCAATCCTGTCCTGAGAGCCTTGTGGCAGAACCGCTATATCGCCAATGTGCAGATTACGGCCAGTGAGACAGTCGGTGTGGAAGAACGGGCCGGTTATTATGACAAGGCCGGGGCACTCCGCGACATGTTCCAGAATCATATGCTTCAGCTCGTAATGATGATGGCCATGCAGCTTCCGAAGGGAAGCACTCCAGAGGATGTCCGCAGCAAAAAACGGCATGTTATCCAGTCGGTCCGTCCGCTGCTGCGGGAGAATCTGGCGCAGAATGTGATTCGCGGCCAATATGCAGCCGGAGAGATCAAAGGCCGTCCCGTGGACGCCTATACCTCCGAGCCGGGAATCGGTCCGTCTTCGCAAAACGAGACATATATCGCCGCCCGCCTGTTTATCGATGACCCGCTCTGGGATGAAGTGCCTTTCTACATCCGTACCGGCAAACGTATGAAAGAGAAGTCGACACGGATCGTTATAGAGTTCAAAGAACCGTTTAATGACTTGCATAACCTGAACAGACTGAATCTCGATCCGAATCTGCTGATTATCGACATCGGTCCGGAAGAAGGGATATCGCTGCAGCTCAATACCAAAAATCCGCGCCAGCACGGGCAGCTTGAACCCGTAAGCATCAGACATGATTCGGCCAATCCGGAGCTGCCGGAAGCCTATGAAAACCTTATTTATGATGCGCTGCTGGGCGATGCCACTTTTTTTGCCCACTGGGATGAAGTGGAATTATCCTGGCAGTGGGTTCAACCGATTATCGAGGCAACGGCTGGCGGCACGCTTCCGCTGCATTTGTATCCTGCAGGCTCCAACGGTCCGGCGGCTGCGGATGAATTGCTGGGCGATGCCCACTGGTGGCTGGATGAACCAACGTCTGATGCACACAATAAGATTACTGCCGTTCATGCTGCGGATTCGGAAGCTGTACGTCCGGGAGCATGAGAAATTCCAGGTTAACTAATACAATCGGAGGGATATAATCATGAAAGTCGGATTGATCGGATTAGGAAAAATGGGCGCCAATCTGGGCCGGAATCTGCTGGACCATGGACACGAGGTGGTTGCGTTTGATGTAAACCGGGAGGCGGTTTCGGAGCTTGAGTCCAAAGGTGCGGCTGGAGCAGACAGTCTGGCCGGACTGGTCTCCAAGCTGGGAGTGCCGCGGATTGCCTGGATTATGGTGCCGCATGCTTTTGTCGATTCCGTTATTGAAGAACTGGCCCCGCTCTTATCCAAGGGAGATATTATTATAGAGGCCGGAAATTCCCAGTACAAAGAATCCATCCGCCGTCACGGAGAGCTTGCGCAGCAGGGAATCTACTTCCTGGATGCAGGAACCTCCGGAGGGATGGAAGGCGCGCGCAATGGAGCATGCTACATGGTCGGTGGCGATGAGGAAGCCTGGGCCGTTGCAGAACCGCTTTTCAGGGACACTGCTGTCCAGGACGGATATTTGTTTGCCGGCAAGCCGGGCAGCGGACATTTTCTGAAAATGGTCCATAACGGGATAGAATACGGAATGATGGCTGCCATCGGAGAGGGCTTTGAGGTGCTGGAGAAAAGTGGGTTCGATTATAATTTCGAACAAGTGGCACGGGTATGGAACAACGGTTCCGTCATCCGCTCGTGGCTGATGGAACTGGTGGAGCGCGCCTTTTCCAAGGATGCCAAGCTGGATGAGATAAAAGGGGTTATGCACTCGTCCGGGGAAGGCCGGTGGACGCTGGAAACTGCGTTTGATCTGCAGGCTGCCACCCCTGTCATCGCCATGGCGCTCCTGATGCGCTACCGGTCGCTGGAGACGGACACCTTCACCGGCAAAGTCGTTGCAGCTCTGCGCAATGAGTTCGGCGGCCATGCCGTGGAAACGAAGGATTAAGCCGGAGCGAACGTAAGAGATTTATACTTTTTTTAAAATATAAGAATTTATATGCTTCACGCTATAAATTTTCCTTCTATTTCTCGCTGAAACGGTACCGTCCTTGTAAAGGACGGCAAAGCCGTTTCTACTTGCTGGGCTTTTTATCGGTCCTGAAGACCTGCAGATTTCCGGCTCTGCGGGTTTTTTGCTTTCCGGCGGACATCTACTCTGCATAATGTGAGTAATGTAGTTAAATCGCGGTAATTGCTCGGTTGTTTTTTGGAGGACTGTGTCCAAACGGTAACTGTATTTTGTGCAACTCAATGGGCTGGTATCGGTTCAAAAATAGATTTAACTGTAATTCGTACACTTCAATCGCACTCAATCAACAAAAACGTATTCAAACGCCATTTTTAACTGTACAGAATACAGTTAGCGCTGAAAAAAGGCGGATACGTCCTATTTTAAATGCACGAAATACAATTAGCACTCCAACGGGCACCAGCACAACCTAAACCCGTGATCTGCAAACAGCGGACTTCATTTTACGGAGCGATTTTATCAATTGACAACATTTATGGATGGGTTTAACATATGAATTGCTTATAAGAAATTCCATATAAAGGAATGCTCAGGTGAGGGTGTTTGGATGTCTGAGGCTGATTTTGAATACCAGGAGAAGATTAGAAGACTTGCCGTGAAGATTGTGAAGCATTACCGGGGGAAAGGGCCGGAGAATGTGAAGGTGAAGCTGGATAATGAGTCGCAGATCACTATTGAAATCAGGGGGATTCTCTCCAGTCTGTCGGAAATTCTGCTGAAGGAGGGCGCGGCTGATCTCGTTGCGGAGTACTGGAAGGTGCTGAAGCCTTATTTGGAGCGCGGTTTTATGGAGGAACTGATAGAGACGGTAGGCTGCAGGTTTTCATATTCTTGGAGACTTTGTGATCAGTATCATGAAGGCCGGAGCGTCATCATACAACTTAATAAATCGGTTTGATTAGAGAGAAAGGGCGTGGGTCACTTCGCTTTTTAATAAGCCATTACACGGTGTATGGAACAGTATGCTTTGTATTGGCTTATTTTTTGTTGTATATAATGTGCAAAAAATCACAAGGAGAGGTGACAAGGAATGGAAAATAAAGTATTGACTGTATGCCCTTATTGCGGCAGCGGCTGCCAGCTGTATTTGCTGGTCGAGAATGGACAGGTCGTAGGCGCAGAGCCTGCAGATGGCCGGACGAACGAGGGGAATCTTTGTCTGAAAGGCCATTACGGCTGGGATTTCCTGAATGATCCGCAGCTGCTGACCTCCCGCCTCCGCAAGCCTATGATCCGCAAGGAAGGTGTGCTGCAAGAGGTGTCGTGGGAAGAGGCGATAGGATTTACTGCGGAGAAGCTGAACGCGATCAAGGAGAAATACGGGCCGGATGCGATTATGGGCACGGGTTCGGCCAGAGGGCCGGGCAATGAGGCCAATTATGTCATGCAAAAGTTCATGCGGGCGGTTATCGGAACGAATAACATCGACCACTGTGCGCGGGTCTGTCACGGTCCGTCTGTTGCGGGATTGACATATTCGCTGGGAGATGGAGCGATGTCCAATTCGATTCCGGAAATTGAAAACACCGATCTGCTGCTGATCTTTGGCTACAATGCTGCCGTTACCCACCCGATTGTGGCCAGAAGAATTGTAAAAGCGAAACAGAAGGGGGCGGTGCTGATCGTCGCGGACCCCCGGAAGACCGAATCGGCGCGGATTGCCGACACCTGGCTGCCGCTGAAGGGCGGGACGAACATGGCGCTGGTGAACGCTTTTGGCCATGTGCTTATTGAAGAGGAGCTGTATGACAAGGATTATGTCTCCAATTTCGTTCAGGGTTTTGATGAATACAAGGCGAATGTGGAGAAATATACCCCTGAATATGCAGAGCGTATAACCGGTGTGCGGGCGGCAGACATCCGCAAGGTGATGCGCCAATATGCCAAATCCGGCAAAGCGATGATTCTCTACGGCATGGGGGTATGCCAGTTTGCGCAGGCCGTGGATGTGGTCAAGGGATTGGCTTCACTTGCGCTTCTGACCGGTCATTTCGGCAGAGAAAGTGTCGGGATCGGTCCGGTACGCGGACAAAATAATGTGCAGGGCTCCTGCGATATGGGCGCGCTGCCTAACGTCTATCCCGGCTACCAGTCTGTGGAGGATGCCAAAATCCGCAAGAAATTCGAAAAAGCCTGGGGCACATCCCTCCCCGATAAGACAGGATACCGGCTGACGGAGGTGCCGCATCTCATCCTGAAGGAGAACAAAATCAAGGCTTACTATATCTTCGGTGAAGATCCGGTGCAGAGCGACCCGAATGCCGCCGAGCTGCGGGAGGCGCTGGATCAGCTGGAGCTGGTGATTGTCCAGGATATCTTCATGAACAAAACGGCGCTGCACGCCGATGTGATTCTGCCAGCCACCTCCTGGGGTGAGCATGACGGCGTCTATTCTTCGGCCGACCGGGGTTTCCAGCGCATTCGCAAAGCGATCGATCCGCCCGGCGATGTGAAGCCGGACTGGCAGATCATCAGTGAAGTGTCTACAGCCATGGGTTACCCGATGGCATATAAGAATTCCGAGGAAATCTGGGATGAGATGCGGAAGCTGTGTCCAAGCTTCGCCGGAGCCAGCTACAGCAAGATGGAAGCACTTGGAGGGGTTCAGTGGCCCTGTCCTTCCGAGGATCATCCGGGGACCCCTTATCTGTACCAAGGGAACCGGTTTACCACGCCAAGCGGCAAAGGACAGCTGTTCGCCTGTGAATGGAGAGCGCCGCTAGAGCAGCCGGATGCCGAATATCCTTTGACGCTCTCCACGGTCCGGGAGGTCGGGCATTATTCCGTGCGCACGATGACCGGCAATTGCCGGGCGCTCAGCCAGCTGTCCGATGAACCGGGGAACATCCAGATCAGTCTGGAGGATGCGGCGGAGCATGGCATTGCGGACGGCCAATTGGTGCAGGTCTATTCCCGGCGGGGGCACATCATGGCCAGGGCGCAGGTCAGCGGCCGGATCAAAAAAGGGGCAACTTACATGACCTATCATTTCTGGATCGGGGCCTGCAATGAGCTGACGGTTGATTATCTGGACCCTGTCTCCAAAACACCGGAATTTAAATACTGTGCGGTCCGGATTGAAGCGATATCCGACCAGGCACAGGCCGAAGCTTTGGTCCGCAAACAATACGCGGAGCTGCGAAAGCAGATGCTGGTGGGGGCGGTTCCGGAATGAACCACGCCGCTTCCAATTCCCTGGTCATTGCCTATGCCGCCAAATGCATCGGCTGCAAGGCCTGTGAGCTGGCCTGCTTCGCGGTGCACAACCGTGACAACGGTGTGGGCACCGCAGTCGGCACTGTCACGATGCCGGTGCTTCCCCGGCTGTATGTCATCCGCACCGACAGCTTCACGATGCCGGTTCAATGCCGGCAATGCGAGAACGCCCCTTGTGCGGGAGCCTGTCCGGTCCAGGCGATCCGCCAGCAGGACGGGGTCATTGCCATCGACGCGGAAGCCTGCATCGGCTGCAAGGCTTGTGCCTTGGCCTGTCCGTTCGGGGCGATCAGCCTGTACAAGGCCTACAGCGGCGGAGCGGAGCTGCCGCAGCCGCTGCTGCAGGAACGCCGGGACAGCAAGCTGCAGCGCAAAACCCGGATCACTGCTTACAAATGTGATCTATGCAGGAATACGGAAATCCCCGGTGGTACTGCTGCCGGGGATAATGCCGGCGGCAAGGGGTCTTCAGCCGCCGCAGCTCAAGACCGTAATCCCTCCCCCGCATGTGTGGCCGTCTGCCCGGAAAAGGCGCTGCGGCTGGTTGAAGCGGGGACGGGCAGCTCCTGCAGCTTGAACAGAGAAGGGGGGACATTCTAATGCCGTCCAGTGAGCCCATCATTCATATTGATCCAGAGCTGTGCACCGGCTGCCGCCGCTGCGCAGCGGTCTGCCCGGTGGATGCCATCACCGGAGAGCCGGGCCAGCCCCAGGAAGTGGATGCGCACCGCTGCGTAATCTGCGGACAGTGCGTGCAGATCTGTACCGCTTATGCCCCGGACCATCTGGAAGCTTCGGATGGCCTGAAGGCCAAGCGGCTGCAGAGGGGGCAGCTGCCAAGTGTGCGGGAGCCTTTGTTCGCGGCCTATTCCACCGGCCAAGCGCTTGAAGTCAAGCGTGCGCTGGCAGATCCGGCGCTGTTTAAGGTGGTGCAATGCGCACCGGCCATCAGGGTTTCCCTGGCCGAGGAATTCGGCCTGCCCCTGGGCACGTTGACCCCGGGCAAGATGGCCGCCGCACTGCGGCGGCTGAAGTTTGACCGGATCTATGATACCAACTTCGGTGCGGACGTTACAATTATGGAAGAAGGAACGGAGCTGATCGGAAGGGTAATGTCGGGTGAGCGCCTGCCCATGTTCACTTCCTGCTGCCCTGCATGGGTCAAGCATGCTGAGACGGCTGCGCCGGAGCTGCTTGACCATTTATCAAGCTGCAAGTCACCGATGCAAATGGTTGGTGCACTCGTCAAAACCTATGGCGCCAAGCAGGACGGGGTGGACCCGGCGAAGATTTACAGTGTGGCGGTCATGCCCTGCACCTGCAAGGAGTTTGAGTGCAGCCGTGAAGAGATGGAGGTGGATGGGCTCCGGGAAGTCGATGTAGTCATCACTACCCGGGAGCTGGCCCATCTGATTAAAGATGCAGGCATAGACTTTGTGAATCTGCCGGATGAACCGTTTGATTCCCCGCTGGGCTTATATTCCGGGGCGGGATCGATCTTTGGGGTTACCGGCGGGGTGATGGAAGCGGCCATCCGAACCGGTTATGAGCTGGTGACGCATGAGACGATCCCGAACCTCCAGTTAGATTTTGTCCGGGGCGAAGAGGGGCTTCGCACGGCTACGGTCCAGCTGGGCGAGCTGGAACTGAAGGTGGCCGTCGTCGCCGGGCTGAAATATGTGTCTGCGATTCTGCAACAGGTGAAGGCAGGTCGTTGCCCTTATCATTTTATTGAAGTGATGGGCTGTCCGGAGGGCTGTGTCAGCGGAGGCGGACAGCCCAAGCTGCTGCTGGAGACCCAGCGCAAGACAGCCTATCAGGCCAGAAAAAGCTCGGTCTACCGCCATGATTCCCATCAGCAGGTGCGGAAATCACATGAGAATCCGGCCATTATCAAGCTGTATAAGGATTTCCTGGGTGAGCCTCTGGGCCATGTCCCCCATCATCTGCTCCATACAACGTATCAATCCAGGGAGAAAAACGTCTCCCCAATAAGCGCTGGGCGTAAAGGAGGAAAATTATGAACAGTTTTGTCATCGCCGATCCTGGTCTGTGCATTGGCTGCCACACCTGTGAGGTGGCTTGTGTGTCCGCCCATTCCACGGAAAATATGTTCCTGCAGCAGGAAGAGAATCCGGACTTTTATCCGCGGCTGAGGGTAACGGAGACCGACCAGGTCACCGCCCCGGTGCAGTGCCGCCAATGCGAGGATGCTCCTTGCGCCAATGTATGTCCGAATGGCTCGATAACCAATATAGGCAGCAGTATCTCGATCAACCAGGATACCTGTATCGGCTGCAAGACCTGTATGCTGGTCTGCCCATTTGGAGCCATTGCTATGGTTCCCGAGTTCCGGGGCGGGCAGAAGCAGGTACAGCCTGGACTTCGTTCGAACGCAAACGGGGTATGGGCGCGCAAGGAACGGCTGGTTGCCAGCAAATGTGATTTGTGTGAAGAGAGCGGGAACGGTCCGGCATGCGTACAGATTTGTCCCACACATGCGCTTCAGCTTGTGGTTCCCGATGATGTATCCATGGACACCGCTGCCAAAAGGGCGGCCAGTGCACAGACACTTCAGCAGTTCGGCGGACTTATCCGGCTCTGAATTGATCCACATTAGAAAGCAAGGTGAATGTCTTGTCTGATGCCCAGGCTTTGGCCGATTCTTTTGGCCGTATACACAATTATGTGCGCATCTCCGTCACGGACCGCTGCAATCTGTCCTGCGAGTATTGCAGACCGGACCAGGCGGACGCAGCTTTTTCACCGGAGCCGCTGACCTTTGATGAAATTGCCACGGTGGTGTCCGTGCTTGCAGATATGGGTGTAACCAAGGTGCGGCTTACCGGCGGTGAGCCGCTGCTGCGTCCGCATTTAGAGGAACTGGTAGCCCGTCTGCATGCGGTAAGCGGGATTGAGCGCATAGGTCTTACAACGAATGGAATACTGCTGGCTTCCAAGGCCAGGGTGCTGCGTGAAGCCGGATTGACTGATGTCAATATCAGTCTGGACTCCCTCCAGCCGGAGCGCTTCGCCAGGATTACCGGAGGTGGGGATGTCGGAAGGGTGCTTCACGCCATTGGCAGCAGCCTGAATGCAGGCTTCGAACGGGTGAAGGTGAATATGGTTGTCATGAAAGGGATAAACGATGATGAAATCGAGTCCTTTCTGCAATTGACCCTGAAATATCCCCTGGATATCCGGTTCATTGAATATATGCCGATCGGCCGGGGAACGGAGGGCTGGCAAGCAGGATATATGCCCCTTGGCGGAATTTTGGAGCGCTGTTCCAGGGCAGGCTGGGCGTATGAGCCGGTCTGCTCTGATGATCCCGGTCATGGGGCAGCGCCCGGTCGTGATGTAACAATGGACACAACGGATTCGGGGCCAGCCCGGTATTACCGCATTAAGGGGGCAGCGGGACAATTCGGGCTGATCGACCCGGTCAGCAGGCATTTCTGCATGACCTGCAACCGGCTGCGCATCACGGCCAGCGGTCATATCAAGCCCTGCTTGTACTGGAATGACGAATGGAATGTAAGGCCGTATATCGGGGAGGCTGAACTGCTCAAGCAATTGTTCCTGCGGTCGCTGGAGCATAAGCCCGGGCGGCATGATATGCCGGACAGGCTTAAGGAGAGCGGCGTAGTGCGGCCGGTTCAGGAGAATACCGTCCGCCAGATGTCACAGATTGGCGGGTGAAAATAGATGACGGATGATTCAGCGTACCGGATGGAGCGTGATGCTCTGGGCAGCCTGCCCGTTCCGCAGGATGCCTATTATGGCATTCATACCGCGCGGGCGAAGGAGAATTTTGCGGCCGGAGGGCGGCCGGCGAACCGTAAGCTGATGCATGCGATCGCCAGGGTCAAACAGGCAGCGGCCAAGGTAAACGGGCGGAATCATGCTTTGCCGCAGCAGAAGGTGCAGGCCATTCTTGCGGCATGTGAAGAGATCCTGGACGGCTGTCTGGACGCGCATTTGATCGTTGATGCCTATCAAGGGGGAGCGGGAACCAGCAGCAATATGAATGTGAACGAGGTAATAGCCAACCGTGCCATTGAGCTGCTGGGGGGATCAAAGGGGGATTACAGCATCGTCCATCCCATTGATGATGTGAACCTCCATCAGTCGACGAACGATGTCTATCCCACTGCGCTGCGCATTGCTGTTATCCCGCTCCTGCGGCAGCTGGCCGAAGAGCTGGCTTCACTTCAGGAAGTGTTCCAGGTGAAGGAACATGAATATGCGGACCTGCTGAGACTTGGAAGGACCCAGTTGATGGATGCACTGCCGATTCTGGCGGGGCAATCCTTCGGAGCCTATGCCAAGGCGGCTGCTCGGGACCGCTGGCGGCTGTACAAGGCCGAGGAACGGCTGCGGGAAATCAATATTGGAGGAACGGCTGTAGGGACGGGGATGAACGCGCCGCTAACGTATATTTATACCATAGCTGATGAACTGCGCGAGCTAACGGGGCTGGGCCTTTGCCGGAGCGATTTTCCGATGGACGGGACTCAGAACATGGATGTGTTCGTGGAAGTATCCGGTCTGCTTAAGGCCGCAGCGGTCAATCTCCTGAAGATTTCTAATGACTTCCGGCTGCTGTCTTCCGGTCCTGCCGGAGGGATCGGCGAATATATTCTCCCGGCCGTGCAGGCGGGGTCTTCGATCATGCCGGGGAAAGTAAACCCGGTCATCGCCGAGATGCTGGGCTCTGTGGCGATGCGGGTGATTGCGGACGATACGGCTGTAACGCTGGCGGCTGCAAGCGGTCAATTGGAGTTGAACGCGTTCACCCCTGTACTTGCCGAGGCCTTATTGGAATCTCTGGAGCTGCTGCTGCACGGCATTCCGCTGTTCCGGGAACGCTGCTTGAGCGGCCTCAAGCTGGATGAACACCGTTGCCGGGAGCATGTGGACCGTTCAGGGGTGCTGGCTGCTGCTACGATAACCTATCTTGGTTATGACAATGCTGCAGCACTTGCCAAGGCGGCTGCTGCTTCCGGCCGTCCCCTGGAGCAGCTGCTAGTAGAGGGCGGATGGATGACCGAGAAACAGATTCAAGAGGTGCTGCATCCGCTGGAGGTTACCAAGCCGGGAATTCCCGGCCGTAGCGGACAGTCCGGTGCTGAACATGGAAGGAGGCTCATCCCAGAATGAGCGTGAATGATACGCCGCGTGGAGAAAGAGCGCATATCGCTGTTTTTGGCCGCCGTAATGCCGGCAAATCAAGTCTGATCAATGCGTTCTGCGGACAGGAAGTGTCGATCGTCTCCCCGGTAAGCGGGACGACAACCGATCCTGTGTACCGGCCCATGGAGCTGCTCCCGGCGGGTCCGGTCGTGCTGATCGACACTGCCGGACTGGACGACACGGGGGAACTTGGTGAGCAGCGTATCCGCCAGACGCTGCAAGTTCTAAAAAAAACAGATCTGGCGCTCCTCGTGGTAGATGCAGAGGCGGGTGCGGGGGAGTTCGAGCGGGAACTGCTGCAGAGATTGGCTGCGGCTGGAACAAATGTAATGATTGTACTAAATAAAATCGATAAAATCACTTCTGACCCGCCGTCGCTCGAAGAACGGTGCAGCCAGTTGGCCTTGCGGCTGGAGGCCGGCTCTTCCATCCGGCTGTTCCCTGTCAGCACGATGAGCGGAAGCGGAATCGGCGCGCTGAAGAGGGCGGCAGCAGACAGGCTCGCCCAGGAGGAGCAGCGTTTCCGGCTGGTCGGGGATCTGCTGAGCCCCGGCGATGTGGCCGTGCTGGTGGTGCCGATTGATAAGGCTGCCCCGAAGGGCAGGCTGATTCTCCCTCAGCAGCAGGCCATCCGCGATATTATGGAATGTGATGCATTGGCTGTGGTCACTAAGGAGCAGGAGCTGAGCCACACCCTGTCCCGATTGACCGGCAAGCCGCGTATTGTCATCACGGATTCACAGGTGTTTCTGAAGGTTCAGGCGGATACACCGCCGGATGTGCCGCTCACTTCATTCTCCATTCTGTTTGCCCGGTACAAAGGCGACCTTCCCCGGCTGGTAAGCGGTGCGCGCTCCATCACCAGACTGAAAGACGGTGACCGGGTCCTGATTGCCGAAGCCTGCACGCACCACCGCCAGTCTGATGATATCGGCTCTGTCAAGATTCCCCGCTGGCTGCGGGAGATCACGGGCCGGCAACTGTTGATCGACCACGCAGCAGGCAGTGACTTCCCGGCGGATCTGGAGCAGTATTCGCTGATCATCCACTGCGGCGCCTGTATGCTGAATCGCCGGGCAATGCTGCGGAGACTGGATGAAGCGGAGGCTGCCGGTGTGCCGATAGTCAATTATGGTGTGTTTATCGCCTATGTTCAGGGTGTTTTTCCCCGGGCGATTGAGATGTTCCCGTCGGCTATGCTGGCTTGGGAGAATGGGGGCTCCGGCAATGCCCGCCAAAGCCGGAGGCCGGATACCATGCCCCTGCCCATAGTCTGAAGCAGGCTGCATCTGTTTTGAATTCAAGAGTAATGAGACTCTGATTAATTGGAATCTCATTACTCTTTTATTGTAGCCAAGTGGTGCTATTCCTTCGTTGGGGTTAAGGCAGGTGTACTGTTTGCGAGCAGCGGGGGAGCGGGGTGGAATTAGTGAACTTAGATTAGCTTAAACCGATTAGCAGAAGTTACAAATTGGAATTAGGAGAGGTAATTATAGCGGGTTCACCTGAAAGGTACGAATGGGCCTGGGCCTGGTTAGGGTTACTTATGCTTATTGTCCTTCTAATGTACAAAGTGCAATAGAATGATCATTTCGGCCGATTTAAGGCAATCCCAGCTCAAAAAGCTGCGCCGCCCCTTGAAGGGCTGCGCAGCAGTGTTCAATTCCGTTATCGATGAAAATATCCGCCTACATTTGCAAATTAATTTTTATAAGCCAGTCCCGGTGGAATACTCTGCTTTTTTTAGCATAATAGCCCCGGGGTCAGCTCTCTACCCGGCACATTCACGCTAGAACCGCAAATCCCTCTCCCCCGCATGAATCCGCTGCAGCTGCTCCCGGGTAGCTTTTCTTACGCCTTCCCGCGGGATGCGCTCCAGGTTCTCGCGGATCGTCTGCTCACCGATGGCCCGCATTTCCTCATCCGCATAATCCAGCAGGTACTCCTGGAAGGTCATCAGCGAGTTGGGCTGGCAGACATTGTGAATCTGGCCCGATTTGGCCAGCTGCATAAAGCGGTCGCCGGTGCGGCCTTCCCTGTAGCAGGCTGTGCAGTAGCTGGGCACATACCCGTCCTTGCACAGGCTTTTGATGATTTCCATAGGCGAGCGGTGGTCGCCGACGGTGAACTGCGGAGTATCCTCCTTGTTCTTATTGACACTATAGGCACCGACACCAGTCGCTGAACCCGCGCTGATCTGCGAGATGCCGAGTCTGATGATCTGATCGCGAAATTCAGAATCCTCGCGGGTGGACAGGATCATTCCGGTATAGGGCACAGCCATTCTCAGCACCGCAACAATTCTGGCAAAATCCGCATCGCTGACCAGATGGGGGTAATTGTCCAGATTCACGTTTTCGGCTGCACGCAGGCGGGGGACAGAGATCGTATGCGGGCCGCAGCCGAACGCCTGCTCCAGATGCTCCGCATGCTTCAGCATGGCAATAGTATCGTATTTATGGTCGTAGAGGCCATACAGAACCCCGATGCCGACATCGTCAATGCCAGCGGCCATGGCACGGTCCATAGCCGTTGTGTGCCAGTCGTAATCATGTTTGGGCCCTTCGGGATGGAAATTCCGATAGCTGGGCCGGTGGTATGTCTCCTGGAAAAGGATATAGGTGCCGATTCCGGCTGCCGCAAGCCTCCGGTAATCTTCTTCCGTCGTTGCAGCAATGTTGACGTTGATCCGCCGGATGCTGCCATTGTCCAGCTTGGTGTCATAGATCGTCCGGATGCAATCGATAATATAGTCGATAGAGCAGTTGCGGGGGTCTTCACCGGCCTCCAGCACCAGTCTTTTATGCCCGAGAGCCTGCAGCACCTTGACCTCTTCGGCAATTTCAGCTGCGTTCAGGCGGCTGCGCGCAAACTCCGAGTTGGAATGCTTGTATCCGCAGTAGACACAATTATTAACACAATAGTTGCTGACATACAGCGGTGCAAACAGGACGATCCGGTTGCCGTAAATCTGCTCCTTGATGCTCCGCGATACCTGATACAGCTGCTCCAGCGTTTCCTTGTCCTCTACATGGAGCAGCACGGCCGCTTCCCGGGAGCTTAGGCCTTTGCAGGCTTTTGCTTTTTCCAGGATGGCGGCTATGATCTGCGGATCGGCTGCTGCTTCCGAGCCATACCGCAAGGCCTCCATAATTTCCTCGTCTTGAATAAAATCCGCTGGCCGGCGTTCACTCACTTTGCTCACTCATATCCACTTCTTTCTGGTTTATCTTTATGATCAGGACTTCAATGTTCCTGGAGAGAGCGGGAGAGATGCTTTAAGCTGTCGCCGCGTCCCATATCCACATGGAAACCGGCGGATTTCACCCGCTGCTCCAGACAGAATCTGCACTGGGCGGATTCGTCGCCCGTACAGATTTTGTTATTGTAGAGCATATATTTGGCCCGTACAGACATAGGGGAGAGGTTGGGCATCAGGACATTCGCTCCAGCCTGCAGCGCCCGCTCCCGTCCGTTCGGATGGGCGGTGCCCATCGCAGTAGTCGCCGGAATCAGGGCATCCGGCACCATCAGCCGGGCCAAGGCAATCATGTCGAGTGTGTTCTCTACCGTTCCCGGCTGCTCGTCCCTCAGCGGAGTGTCCCGGTGCGGCAAAAAAGGGCCGATGCCGATCATATCCGGCTGCAGCTCCTGCAGATACAGCAGATCGTCCGCCAAATCGGCAGCGGACTGCCCGGGCAGTCCGACCATGAATCCCGCTCCCACCTGATAGCCGATCCGCTGCAGGGCGCGCAGGCGGTCCCGGCGGTCCGCATACTCCATTGTAGGATGGAGTGCACGGTACAGAGAGGCAGAGGCGGTTTCATGACGCAGCAAAAAACGGTCTGCACCCGCCGCGTATAGCCTTGTATAACTTTCATCATCCCGCTCACCGACCGACAGTGTCAGCGCGGCATCCGGGAACTGCTGTTTGACCGATGTGATCAACTGCACCAGCTTGTCCGTGGTATACCAGTCGTCTTCACCGCTCTGCAGCACAAACGTACGGTAGCCCAAGGTGTAGCCCTCCCGGCAGCAATCGAGAATCTCTTCCGGCTGCAGCCGGTAACGGCTTAAGGTTCTATTCCCGGAGCGCAGGCCGCAGTACAGGCAGTTTTGTTTGCAGATATTTGAGAATTCGATAAGTCCGCGCAAGTAAACGGCGGTGCCGTAGGCTGTGATTCTTGCCTTATGGGCCAGATCATACAGCCGCCTTCGGAGAGCTCCTTCAAGATGGCTGATCAGATCCGCCAAATTCTGCTGGCTCACTGATCCGCCAGACGCTAATTGTTCCAATATCGGGTACGTTGCGCATCCCTCCCTCGGCTGTCCGACATAGTCACATAAAGGTTGAACATGACTTGTAAATATTGTAACAAAAGTAAATTTACAGAACAGTGAGCTTTATGCTTGAAATTGCTTGTTTTATCGTTTCATTTCCAGTGGCCCCAGGTCGCTGATCCGCTCGGGATGTGAATACACATTGCAGGAATTTTGCCGGATGAAGCCTACCGCGGTGATCCCCAGCTGCTCTGCCAGTTCAACAGCCAGGCCCGTAGGAGCAGATTTGGATAAAATGATCTCACACCCGATTTTAGCCGCCTTGAGCAGAATCTCCGAGGAAATGCGGCCGCTGAAGGCGATGATCTGATTGCCGGGATCGATGCCTGTCCTCAGGCAGTGCCCGTAAATTTTGTCCAGCGCATTGTGGCGTCCAATATCACTGCGGGAGAGCACGATCCCTTCCGGATTACAGAGGGCGGCACAGTGTACGCCTCCAGTCCGGTGGAACAGCTCAGCGCCGCTAAGCACCTCATCCATGAGGCGGAAGCAATCATCGAAAGTAAGCAGGGTATGAACTCCTGTTATACTTTTGGCGGTCCGTGCATCATTGACATAGACGAACCCGTGGCGGCTGGACCCGCAGCAGGAGGTGACATAACGTTTGGCAAAAAGCTGGCGGTGGAGCGGATTCCAGCGGTCTGTAGTTACATGCACAAAGCCTTCTTCTTCCTGTGTCCACAGCTGCCGGATATCCTGCATTCCCCGGATAATACCCTCCGATGCCAAATACCCGACAACCATATCCTCGATATACTCTGGTGTGCAGACCAGGGTAACGAATTCTTCGCCGTTGATTTTGATGGTTACCGGTTGCTCTGCCACAATCGAATCCTCTTCCCGGCTTAGCTGGCCGCTGCGGTAGCGGATGATGCTTCCATGCTGCTCCGAATGCTGTTCCATGGTTATCCTCCGAATATGTAAAATTTAAGACCAGTAAAAATAACTTAAAATGTTAAAAATTACTATCCTGTACATTCCTACTACAACACGTTTTCCAAAGTCTGTCAATTTCACTTCTCACAATGCTGGCTGCCGGATAAGATAAGGGGTTCCCTGGAGCTTGCCGCTGATATATTATATAGAAACAAACTTCTGGGTCAGAGAGAACCAGAGAAAATAGAGAGTAGGAGAATTTATATGTTGAGCTTATTGGAAATTTTGCATAAGGAAGTAGTTCCGGCGGAAGGGTGTACTGAACCGATTGCAGTTGCCTATGCTGTTTCCTTGGCGGCAGAGCTTCTTGAGGAAGAAATCACATCCATCCGGCTCCAGCTCAGCGGCAATATCATTAAAAATGCTATGGGGGTGGGCATACCCGGCACAGGGCAGACCGGACTCCCCATTGCGGCGGCACTCGGTGCGGTAGTGGGCCGTTCCCATAAAGAGCTCGAAATCTTGTCTAACCTGACACCGGCAGAATTGAAGCAGGCGAATTCGCTGCTGGACCGGGGGCTTTTGGAAGTAGAGCTGAAGGACACTCCCGAGAAACTGTATATCGAAGCTAAGGTGTATTCCCGGAATCATCTGGCGACAGCCATTATTGCCGGAGAGCATACCCATATAGAGTTTCTGGCACTGGACGGGGAGAAGATCACTCCGCCAAAATCCAAAGCAGACTGCGGCAAGCCGGGGCGGGCGGATTCCGGCTATGCCGGTTCTGTTGACCGGATCTTTGAGTTTATCCATACGGTTCCTTTCGGGGATCTCAGCTTTCTTCTGGAAGGTGCCCGGATGAACAAGGCCATATCCGATGAGGGATTGCGGGGCAATTATGGCCTGCAGGTCGGCAAAAAGATGAGCCAGCAATCGGCGGTGAATTTGTTCGGCAATGATGTGGCCAGCCGGATCATTGCCGCGACGGCAGCGGCCTCTGATGCGCGGATGGACGGCAGCGCCATGCCGGTGATGACAACGGCCGGCAGCGGGAATCAGGGCATCGCCTGCACGCTGCCAGTGATTGCACTGGCAGAGCTTTTGGGCAAGGACGAGGAGAAGCTGGCACGGGCGCTCGCGCTGAGCAATCTGGTCACAGTCCACATTAAGCATTACATCGGGCGGCTCTCGCCGCTATGCGGTTCGGGGATTGCGGGCGGAGTGGGGGCGAACAGCGGGATTATTTATCTTATGGGGGGCAGCCTGGCGCAGATCAAGCATGGAATACAGAATACAATAGCTTCCTTGTCGGGCATGATCTGTGACGGCGCGAAATCAACCTGTGCGCTGAAAATTTCCACCTCCACCAATGCGGCCATCCAGGCAGCCACACTGGCGATGAACAACATTGCTCCAACCACGAAGGATGGTGTTATTTTCGAAGAGGTTGAAGATACGATCCGCAACATGGAGCGGCTGGTTCAGGAAGGGCTGGCGGATACCGATACTGCGATTTTAAATATCATGCTCTCCAAAGGCGGAGCGGTGTAGCACCATATGCAAGACCGCCCGGTTCCCTGCACAGCAAACGGCAGGGACCGGGCGGTCTTTTTAGTACAATACCTCGATATTTTCTTCAGCCAGCCGTGTCAGCCAGGATTCCGCAGGCCGGCGGTCCGTAATGAGCACGTCAATGCTGCTAAGCTCCACCAGCCTGGTGAACGCTGTTTTGTCGAATTTGGTATGGTCGGCGAGAAGCACAACCTTCTGGGCCTGGCGCAGCATGTACTTTTTCAGCTCGCATTCCGGCTCGTTGGAATCCGTAACTCCCCGCTCCATATCAATGCCTTTGCAGCTGATGACTGCGGTGTCCACGTTGTAGCGCCGGATGGTATCATGGGCGACCGGCCCGACCAGTGACAGCGAACGGTGGCGCAGCGAACCGCCGGAGGATATGATATTCATACCTGAGCTGGCGAACTCATGCAGAATATTAATGGAATTTGTGATTACAGTCAGATTGTTTTTGTTGCCCAGCAGCTTTAGAAACTCGAAGGCAGTAGAGCTGGGGTCCACCATCAGGGTATCTCCATCGTTAATCAGATCCAGCGCCTTAAGCGCAATATTGCGTTTCATATCAGTGTTAAGCGCATTGCGCGTCACAAAGGGCAAATCCTCATTGGTATGCCTGTTCAGCATCGCCCCGCCGTAAGTCCGGCTTAGAATGCCGTCCTTCTCCAGCTTTTCCAGATCCCGCCGGATCGTTTCTTCGGTTACCTCGAACATCCGGCTGAGATCGGAGACGAGCACCCTTTTGTCCTGATGCACAAGATCTATGATTTTTTTGCGTCGTTCGGCTGCAAGCATATGTATCACCTTTCCGGAGCTGTATGGAATAACTATAGACTTAAATATCTGTGTTTTGCAAGAAAATATGTGAAAATCACAGGGAATACATAGATGTTTCTTTGTGAAACGGACATTAAACAAATAAAAACAACATTATTTATATTTTATTTGTTGACAACAAAGATTTATGGGAATACGATGATGATGTTAATGCTTTGTTTGTAAGCGATACCTTTTTGAGGGGTGCCAGTGCCGGTCGGCTGTTTTGTACTCAGTGGCCAGCCTGAGGTGCCGCAGCCGCATAGAGCTTCCAGCTTGCGAAGAAGAACATTAACCGCTTTAACAAATTGCCTGGGAGGCTGGTCAATCAATGAGTACTCATGTCTATTATGTTCCGTCCACCAACATTATGGGAAAAGGCTGTCTGAAGGAAATTGGTCCTTACATTCAGGAATTGAAGCTGAAGAAGGCGCTTGTGGTCACCGACAAATTTCTGGTCAAGAGCGGCATCGCGGGCAAACTGCTGGCAGTACTGGATGAAGCGGGAATCCAATATGCCCTCTATGATGAAGTCAAACCGAACCCTACGTGTAAAAATGTCCATGACGGCTTAGCTTTCCTGAATGCGCAGGGCTGTGATTATCTGATCTCTATCGGCGGCGGCTCGCCGCAGGATACGGCAAAGGCCATCGGAATTATCGCCACCAACGGCGGGCATATCAAAGACTATGAAGGTGTGCACAAATCCAAAAACAAATCCCTGCCGATTGTAGCGGTCAATACTACCGCAGGCACCTCTGCCGAAGTCACCATCAACTACGTCATCACAGATGAAGAACGCAAAGTGAAGATGGTTATGGTTGATAAAAACAGCATCGCCACCATTTCGGTCAATGATCCGGAGCTAATGATCGACAAACCGGCCGCACTAACGGCGGCAACCGGAATGGATGCGCTGACCCATGCCATCGAAGCCCTGGTTACTCCTGGAGCCTATCCGGTAACCGATGCTACCGCGCTTGCTGCGGTAGAGCTGATCTTCGCCAATCTGGCCCGGACGGTAAAGAACGGCCATGATATTGAAGCCCGGGAGCAAATGGTGTATGCCATTTTCCTCGGCGGTCTGGCTTTCAATAATGCCGGGCTAGGTTATGTGCATGCGATGGCGCACCAGCTTGGCGGCGTATATGATCTGCCGCATGGTGTATGCAATGCGATGCTGCTGCCTTATGTGGAAGAAGAAAATGCGAAGCATGTGCCGGAGAAGTTCAGAAGCATTGCCAAGGCTATCGGCCTCCAGATTGAAGGCAAAAGCGATCTGGAATGTGCCGATTTCGTTATTGAATCGATCAAAGCACTTTCCAAGGAAGTCGGCATCCCGTCCAAATTATCTGAGCTTGGTGTAACTGAGGTCGATCTTGACCTGCTTGCGGAGAACTCGATGAAGGACGCTTGCGCACCCGGCAATCCGTTCATTCCCACCAAAGAAGAAGTGATCACCCTGTTCCGCAAAATTCTCTAGAACAACCTCTAAGTAAGGAGAGCTTCTATGAACAAACATATCGCCGTCGATATCGGCGCCTCCAGCGGCAGGCTGGTGGTTGGGACTCTTCAGGAGGGGAAGCTCAGCCTTGAGGAAATCCACCGCTTCAGCAATGGCTTCAAGGAGCGCGGCGGCTCCTGCTTCTGGGATATTGATTATTTATTGGATCAGATTATCGTTGGACTCCGCCAGGCCAAAGCACTGGGCATCACGGAGTGTACGTTAGGCATCGATACGTGGGCGGTGGATTATGTACTCCTGGATGCGGCTGGAAGCCGCATCCAGGAGGTGTATGCCTATCGTGACCGCCGTACGGAGGGGGTTATGGAGGAAGTGGCCGCCATCCTTCCACCTGACACAGTGTATGCCAAAACAGGGATTCAGCAATTAACCTTCAATACCTTATATCAATTATATGCCCATGACCGCAAAGAGCTGGCCCAAGCGGATCAAATTCTGCTGGTGCCGGATTATCTCTACTATAGATTAGGCGGGCGGAAGATCAATGAGGTCACGAATGCCTCTACCACCCAACTGTTGAATTTACAGACGGGCGACTTCGACTCCGGGCTGCTGTCGTTTCTTCATTTGCGAAGAGAGCAGTTTGCCCCGCTGACAGCTCCGGGTGAGAGTCTTGGATTTGTCCAGGATTCGCTTGTCCGCCAGTATGATCTGCCCCGCTGCCAGTTGATCTGTGTAGCCACACATGACACCGCCTCTGCAGTGCTTGGTGTACCTGTGCAAAAAGGCCGGTCTGCAGCTTACATCAGCAGCGGCACCTGGTCGCTGCTGGGTGTGGAGCTTGACCAGCCGATCAACAATCCGCAGGCGATGGCGGCGAATTATACCAACGAATGGGGAGCCTACGGTACCTACCGGTTCCTTAAGAATATCATGGGACTCTGGCTGATCCAGGAGGTGCGCAGGCTGGACGGCGAACGCTACAGCTTCGCCGGGCTGGCCCGGCTGGCCGGAGAAGCCGAGGGCTTCCGCAGCCTGATCCCGTGCAACGCGACGCGTTTCCTCAATCCTGGCAACATGATTGAGGAAATCCGCTCCGCCTGTGCGGAGAGCGGCCAGCCTGTCCCGGAAACACCGGGACAACTTGCCCGCTGTATATTCGACAGCCTGGCCTTGTCCTACCGGAGTTATCTGCAGGAGCTGGAAGAGCTTACAGGAACAGCGGTGGAGGTGCTGCAAATCGTCGGCGGCGGGGCGAACAACGGGCTGCTGTGCCAGCTGACTGCCGATGTGGCCGGCAGAGAGGTGCTGGCCGGACCCACGGAGTCAACGGCACTGGGAAATCTCGCGGTTCAGCTGATTCACGCTGGCAGTGTAGCCAATATTTCCGAAGCCAGAGCGATCATCGGGAATTCTTTTCCCATGGCCTCATATACCCCGCGCCCCGTTCCGCAGCTGGAAGAGCTGCTGGACCGCTGGGAGGCCCTTCACCACCACTAGGGAGCAGATGCTCACCAAACTAAGTGGATGCTTTCGAAGCGAGTTTTGAACGTAGTCAAATCAGGGAGCAGATGCTCACAAAACTTTTGGGAGGTTGCAGCATGGATCAGAGCATCATCAATAGTTATAACGAGGCCAAGAAAGTATATGCAGCCCATGGAATCCATGTGGATGAAGTTTTGGAGAAGTTGGCACAGATCAAAATTTCACTCCACTGCTGGCAGGGCGATGATGTCAAAGGGTTTCTTTTTAAAGACAAGGAACTGAGCGGGGGCATTGCAGTAACGGGCAGCTACCCTGGCCGCGCCGGTACACCGGATGAGCTGCGCAAGGATTTGGAGAAGGCCTTGTCGCTGATTCCGGGCAAACACAAGGTGAATCTGCATGCCATCTATGCCGACACGGATGAACAGGTGGATCTGGATGAGCTGGAGCCGCGCCATTTTGCGCCTTGGGTCGAGTGGGCCAAGGAACAGGGGCTGGGTCTGGATTTCAATCCGACCTGCTTCTCCCATCCCAAAGCGGCAGACGGCTTCACCTTAAGCCATGCGGACGGGGAAATCCGCAGCTTCTGGATTCAGCACTGCAAGGCTTCGCGCCGGATTGCTGAATATTTTGGCCGCGAGCTGGGGCAGCCCTGCGTGACGAATTTCTGGGTGCCCGACGGCTATAAGGATACCCCGGTGGACCGGCTGGCTCCGCGCATGCGGCTAAAGGATTCGCTGGATGAAGTGTTCAGCGAGGAGATTGATCCGAAGTTCAACATAGATGCGGTAGAAAGCAAGCTGTTCGGAATCGGTTCAGAGAGTTATGTTGTTGGTTCTCATGAATTCTATATGGGCTATGGGCTGACCCGGGGCAAGGCGATCTGCCTGGATGCCGGACATTTCCATCCGACCGAAGTCATTTCCAATAAACTGTCCTCCATTCTGATGTTCAGTGAACAGCTGCTGCTGCATGTCAGCCGGCCGGTCCGCTGGGACAGCGACCATGTCGTCACCCTGGATGACGAGCTGCTCGAAATCGCCCGCGAGCTTGTCCGTGGAGATTTGCTGGGCCGGACGAATATCGGCCTGGACTTTTTTGACGGCAGCATCAATCACATCGCCGCATGGGTCATCGGCGCGCGCAATACCATCAAGGCACTGCTGCGGGCCATGCTGGAGCCGGTGGCCGAGCTGAAGGCGGTTGAGCTGGCTGGTGATTATACCTCCCGTCTGGCCCTGACCGAGGAATTCAAGTCCTATCCGTTCGGTGCCGTCTGGGATTATTACTGTGCCCAGCAGAATACGCCTGTCCGTGAGCAGTGGCTGGTTGAAGTGAAGCGCTATGAGCAGGAAGTGCTGGCTGCAAGATAAGGGCGGCTGCGGCCGGAAGTCCGAACCTTCGTATATAAAGGAGAGAAAACATATGAGCACATCCGTAATTGAATCCAAAGGTTATATCGCAAGCGTGGAAGCGCCATTTATCCGGGAGATGTCTGAAATCACCCACCACATGTGGTCGCTGGGCTGGGATGAGCTGAACGGCGGCAACGTGAGCTGCCTGCTGGATGAGGAAGAGGTAGCCAAATATATTAGCATCCGGGAGCCGCTGCGGACGATTAAGCTAACTTTTCCTGTACAGGAGCTGGCCGGCAAATATTTCATTGTTACAGGTTCGGGGAAATATTTCCGCAATGTGATCAAAGATCCGGAAGCGAATCTAGGTGTGCTGCGTGTCAGCGGCAGCGGGGAGAGCGTAGAAGTATTATGGGGTCTTCGTGACGGGGCAGTGCCGACGAGTGAACTGGCTTCACATTTCATGAGCCATATCGAGCGGCTGAAGGTTGATCCTTCACACCGCATTGTGCTGCATACTCATGCCACGAATGTCATCGCCATGACCTTCACCCATGACCTGGATGAGCTGAAATTTA
The DNA here is from genome assembly GCF_000981585.1 of Paenibacillus riograndensis SBR5. Classification (NCBI taxonomy): domain Bacteria; kingdom Bacillati; phylum Bacillota; class Bacilli; order Caryophanales; family Paenibacillaceae; genus Paenibacillus; species Paenibacillus riograndensis. The sequence goes on along the minus strand of NZ_LN831776.1, from coordinate 4,567,128 downwards.
CCAAAACCCTATGGGAAATGTGCACCGAATGTCTGGTCGTCTTCCCGGACGGGGTCAGCGTGATTCCGTGGATGGTTCCGGGCAGCAGTGATATCGGCCGGGCAACCGCCGACAAAATGAAAGATTACCGCGTAGTGGTCTGGCCGCAGCACGGGATTTTTGTCACAGGTGCGACAATGGACGCCACCTTCGGACTTGTGGAAACGATCGAAAAAGCAGCCACCGTCTACAACCTGATCGGCGGCAGAGCAATCAGGCAGAAGATCACGGACCGGCAGCTGGCCGATTTGGCTGCGGCATTCCGCGTAACCCCAAGAGCCGGAATTTTGGAAGGATAGAATCCTTATTTAGAGCATACACAGATGATCTTTGATTTAAGAGCCGGGATAAGCAGGGAACTGCGGTGTTTCGGTTTTTTTATGGATGAATTTGGAATGTCTCATTTGCTTTTGTCCGCTGCAAAAGGCATAATATGCTTACTTAAAGTAATTATATTGTGAAATGGAGGCTGGATATGAACACCGATAAATTGTTTGCCCCTTTTCGGGCAGGAAGCCTGACACTTGCCAACCGTATCGTGATGGCCCCTATGACCCGTGTGTTTTCGCCGGATGGCGTTCCGGGTGAGGATGTTGCTGCTTATTACCGCCGCCGTGCCGAAGGCGGAGTCGGATTGATTGTTACGGAAGGGACGGCCATCAATCATCCTTCAGCCGTCAGCCACCAGAATATCCCGAATATCCACGGTGAAGCCTCGCTGAAGGGCTGGGCAAAAGTGGTGGAAGAGGTTCATGCTGCCGGGGGCAAAATCGTTCCGCAGCTCTGGCATGTCGGCATGGCCCGTACCATTGGCGAGCTGCCGAATGCGGATGCGCTGCCGGTCGGTCCTTCCGGGCTGAATCTGGCCGGTGAGCAGATTACAGAACCGATGACCAAGGAGGAAATCAGCGGGATTGTCGCTGCTTTTGCGCAGGCAGCCGCGGATGCCAAGGCTGTGGGCTTTGACGGCATTGAGCTGCACGGGGCGCACGGGTATCTGATCGATCAATTTTTCTGGGAGAAAACCAACAAGCGCACCGATGAGTACGGCGGCGACCTGGAGGCACGGACAACGTTTGCCGTTGAAATCATCGACGCTTGCCGACGTGCGGTAGGACCGGATTTCCCGATCATCCTCCGTTTCTCGCAGTGGAAGGCCGGGGACTATGCGGCCAAGCTGGCACAGACGCCGGAAGAGCTGGCCCGGTTCCTGACTCCGCTAAGCAATGCAGGCGTGGATATTTTCCACTGCTCCACGCGCCGTTTCTGGCTGCCGGAATTTGAAGGCTCCGAGCTGAATCTGGCCGGATGGACGAAGAAAATCACCGGCAAACCTACGATTACCGTAGGTTCGGTAGGGCTGAGCAGTGAGTTCGGTTCCGCAGTAACAGAACAAAATGAAGAAGACAATCTGGACCGGCTGATGGAGAAGCTGGAGAAGGCAGAGTTCGATCTTGTAGCTGTCGGCAGAGCACTCATTAGTGATCCTGCATGGCCAGCCAAGGTGCAGAGCGGCAGAAAAGACGAAATTATTGCTTTTACTCCCGAAGCAACGAGAACACTTTATTAATCATACAAGCAGGATAACAGCTTTGCCTTGAAAACCGCCCCCGAACAGGGCGGTTTTTTGATCGATTGTTCCGTTCACGGAGCCAATTCAACAAATATAATGGCCTGCCGCCCACCGATTACCGGAATGGCTGATTTATGCTATAATTTTTACTTGAGTATTACAAACTTAGCCTTGCAAATGCTGCAGAGCTTGATGAATAAAGGACGTGAAACCATGACGAGGGAGAATAACTCACCGGACTTAAAATCCGGCAAGGGTGGTTCGAAGGATTACTCCAAGTATTTTGATTTCTCTGATGCCAAAGTCATCAGTGAGGAAGAAGGCAAGACGACCTACCGGATCAAGGGCCGGACGGTCCAGATCAACTCCAATCCGGATTACAAGGAAGGCAAACGCCGGGGCAAGCAGGATATAGAGGTTATTGATTTCGACAATGCGGAAACGAATAAGATTATGGAAGAGTTCAGAGAGATCAACCGCCACAAGCAGCATTATTACTCGATAGCCACCTACGGCTGCCAGATGAATGAGCATGATACCGAGACCATGAAGGGGCTTCTGGAGCAGATGGGCTACCTGGGCACCGAGGACCGCAACATGGCGGACATCATTCTCCTGAACACTTGTGCTATCCGTGAGAATGCCGAAGATAAGGTGTTCGGGGAGCTTGGCCATCTCAAAAATCTGAAGCTGGAGAAGCCGGGCCTGCTGCTTGGGGTCTGCGGCTGCATGTCCCAGGAGGAAGGCGTGGTCAACCGGATTATGTCCAAGCACGGCTTCGTGGATATGATCTTCGGCACCCATAACATTCACCGCCTGCCGCAGCTGGTCAAGGAAGCGTATTTCAGCAAAGAACTGGTTGTAGAGGTCTGGTCCAAGGAAGGCGACATTATTGAGAACCTGCCGAAAAAACGGGAGGGCATGCGCGCCTGGGTGAATATCATGTACGGCTGCGATAAATTCTGCACCTATTGCATTGTGCCGTTCACACGGGGCAAAGAGCGCAGCCGCCGGCCTGAAGACGTGATTGCCGAGATGCGGGAGCTGGCCCGCCAAGGCTTCAAAGAAGTCACTCTGCTGGGGCAGAATGTAAATGCCTACGGCAAGGATTTTACAGATATAGACTATACATTCGGGGACCTGATGGACGATATGCGGAAGATCGATATTCCCCGCATCCGTTTCATGACCTCGCATCCCCGTGATTTTGACGATAGATTGATTGAAGTGCTCGGCAAAGGCGGCAACCTGACGGAGCATATCCACCTGCCGGTACAATCGGGAAGCACAGCCGTGCTTAAGAAAATGAGCCGTAAGTACAGCCGCGAGACGTATCTGGAACTTGTCCGGAAGATCAAGGCCAGTGTCCCGGACGCCGTGCTGACGACCGATATTATTGTCGGTTTCCCCGGCGAAACCGAAGAGCAGTTCGAAGAGACACTGTCGCTGGTGCGCGAAGTGGGCTATGATATGGCATATACCTTCATTTATTCCCCGCGCGAAGGGACGCCGGCAGCCTCGATGGAGGATAATGTGCCGCCAGAGGTGAAGAGTGAACGCCTGCAGCGCTTGAATGATCTGATTAAGGAGCAGAGCCGGGTCAGCAATGACCGGATGCTTGGCGAGACCGTCGAAGTGCTTGTGGAAGGCGAGAGCAAAAACAATCCGAATGTGCTGTCCGGCCGCAGCCGGGCCAACAAGCTGGTGCATTTTGAAGGGCCGAAGGAGCTGATCGGCACCTTTGTGCAGGTTAGAATTACGGATACGAAGACATGGTACATCAAGGGAGATTGCGTGGCGGAGGCCGTGTCAATTCTATAATCATAGAGGAATGGGGCGATAGCAGTGAGCCAGGAAGAACCGCGTCTGAACGATTACGGCATGCAGACCTACAACACCCGTGACCTGATTGTGCGGGAGGATATTATGGGCAAGGCGAAGGAGCTAGCTTCACTCATTTCCACCAGCGAGGAAGTGAAGCACTTCCAGCAGGCTGAACAAAAGATCCAGAATCATGAACGGGTGCAGAGCCTCATTGCAGCCATCAAGAAGAAGCAGAAAGAGATTGTGGCCTTCGAAAGCTTCAAGAACAAGGAAATGGTCGCCAAAATCGAGCGCGAAATTGAAGTGCTGCAGGATGAGATCGACGAAATTCCGGTTGTCAATGAGTTCCAGCAGAGCCAGAGCGACATCAACTATCTGCTGCAGCTGGTGATTTCTGTAATCCGGGACACCGTCTCCGAGAAAATCAATGTAGAAGCGGGTACGGAAGCTCCTCCTTCAACCTGCGGGGATTAAATCAAGGATGCAACACTTATTAAATAAGCAGCGGCAAAGGATGATTCATTGTGAGCGAGAATGAGGAACAAACCTATAACGTCAAAAAATACCGCACACCGGATGGGGTTCCGGCCGATATCGTCATGTTTACGCTAACCAAACGCGAGCGGAAGACCGTCACCAAGACGCTTCCGCTGCGCGAACTGAAGGTGATGCTGGTCAAACGCAAAAAATGGCCATATGCGGGGATGTGGGCGCTGCCGGGGGGCTTTTGCCAGGAAGATGAATCCATCTATGATGCCGCAACCCGTGAGCTGAAGGAAGAAACCGGTGTGGACGGCGGACATCTGGAATATCTGGGTGTCTACAGCAAGCCTGGCCGCGATCCGCGCGGGTGGATTATCAGCCATGCGTTCTTTGCGCTGGTGGAGGAATGGATGCTGGAGCACAGACAAGCTTCCGATGATGCGGGAGAGGTGGGGCTGTTCACACTGCAGGAAGCGCTTGAGGAGCTTGAGCTCGCTTTTGACCACCATGACATTATTACCGATGCCTACCTGCGGATTCAGCAGCAAATGCTGCAAACGACGATTGCCCGGCAGTTTCTGCCGCACCATTTCACACTAAGCGAGCTGTATCAGGTGATCCAGACGGTTGTGCCTGAATTCAAGGAGCCTAATTTTATCCGCAAAATCACTTCAACCCGCAGCCGTCAGGGTATATTAAAAGAAGTACGGGATGAAGCCGGCAATCCGGTCAGCTCCAACCAGTATTCGCAGCGTCCGGCACAGCTCTATATGTTCACGGATCATGAGCCTTTGTTATCCATCTATACTTAGGAGGTAACCGCAATGAGAGCCTTGATCGTAATTGACTTCACCAATGATTTTGTGGACGGCAGCCTGCCGGTGGGACAGCCCGCTATAGATATCGCACCGCGGATCAGCGGACTGACACAGGCGTTCGTAGACAGCGGCGACTACGTTGTAATGGCGGTGGATCTGCACGAGGAGAATGATCCTTACCATCCGGAGGCCAAGCTGTTCCCGCCGCATAATCTGCGGGGCACCGCAGGCCGCGAGCTATACGGCAGCCTCAAGGACGTTTACGAACAGAACCGCGATTCCATCTATTGGATGGACAAAACGCGCTACAGTGCCTTTTGCGGCACGGACCTTACGCTGAAGTTGCGTGAACGGGGCATTACTGAGCTGCACCTGGCCGGAGTCTGCACTGATATCTGTGTCCTCCATACGGCGGTGGATGCCTATAACAAGGGTTTCAGCATTGTCGTTCATCAGGATGCTGTGGCCAGCTTCAATCCGGAAGGGCATCTCTGGGCGTTGGGTCATTTCAGCGGAAGTCTCGGAGCGAAGGTAGTCAGAGTAGAATAGCTAGGAGATGAGGATTTGAGGAGAGAACTTGCTCTACATACAGACAAATATCAGATCAATATGATGTACGCCCACTGGGTGAATGGAAGCCATAAGCGGAGAGCGGTGTTCGAAGCCTATTTCCGCAAGCTTCCGTTTGGCAACGGCTTTGCCGTATTCGCCGGGCTGGAGCGCATCACCCAATATATCTCTGAGCTGCGTTTTACGGAAGAGGATATCCGCTACCTGTCGGAGCAGGAAGAGAACTATGCGCCTGCTTTTCTGGAGGAACTGCTGCAGTTCCATTTCCAGGGCAGTATCTATTCCATGAAAGAGGGGGCGCTGGTTTTCCCGGATGAACCGCTGGTCCGGGTTGAGGGCACCATCATGGAGGCGCAGCTCGTAGAGACGGCTATCCTGAACTTCATGAACTACCAGACCCTGATCGCCACCAAGGCATCCCGGATTAAACAGGTGGCTCCGAAGGATACGCTGCTGGAGTTCGGCACCCGGCGCGCGCAGGAAGCAGATGCGGCTGTCTGGGGCGCCCGCGCGGCTTATATTAGTGGCTTCCATGCCACCTCGAACATGCTTGCCGGCAAGAAATTCGGCATTCCCACCAAGGGCACCCATGCCCATTCCTGGGTACAGAGCTTTGCCAGCGAGCAGGAGGCCTTCGATGCGTATGCCAAGGTGATGCCGGATGGCGTTACCCTGCTGGTGGATACCTTTGATACCCTCCGCAGCGGTGTGCCGCATGCGATCAATACAGCGAAGATGCTGGAAGCGGCGGGCAAGCGGATGAACGCCATCCGGCTGGACAGCGGCGACTTGGCTTATTTGTCCATTCAGGCACGTAAAATGCTGGATGAGGCAGGTTTGGACTATGTGAAGATCGTAGCCTCCAATGATCTGGACGAAAATACGATCATGAACTTGAAATCGCAAGGAGCGGCAATTGACACATGGGGTGTCGGCACACAGCTCATCACAGCCTCAGACCAGCCTTCCTTGGGCGGGGTGTACAAGCTTGTGGAGATTGAATCGCCTAATGGTGAAATGGTGCCGACGATCAAGATATCCTCCAACCCGGAGAAAGTATCTACGCCCGGCAAAAAGGAAGTCTTCCGGATCGTCGGCCCCAAAGGCAAGGCCTTGGCCGATTATATCAGCTTCCCTGGCGAGCAGGAACCGCGCAGCGGCAGACGTTTGAAGCTGTTCAATCCGCTGCATCCGTATCTGCAGAAATATGTGGAGAAATACGAGGCGGTATCGATGCTGGAACCGATTTTTGTGAACGGGTTCCAGGTCTACAAGCTGCCGGTGCTGGATGAAATCCGCCGATATCATCAGGAACAGATTGATTTGTTCTGGCCGGAGTATTTGCGCAAGCTGAATCCCGAAGTGTACCGTGTGAATCTGAGCGAATTGGTTTGGACCCGCAAACAGCAGCTGATTGCCGAACATATGATGACGGATCTGAACGATGGGCCGAACTCTGAAATATAAGCTGTGCCAGGATTTGAGGGCTGTCGCTGTAGGAGAATCTCTTACAGGACAGCTTTTTTTAAAAGAATTTATATGTTTTGTTTTGGAAGAAGAGAAGCATCCCCCAATTTTTGGACGAATTTGTAACGAGCAACGGCAGAAATGCCGTTGCCGGAGTGCCGAAGGCAGGGTTCTGAGGGATTCGCGGTCTAGATATCCTAATTCCAGCCAGCAATTACTGACCAGCTTCTTCGCAGGTGCTAGTTGGAAAAAGGGAACTTATTTTTCCGGAAATCAAGAAATCCTGAGAGTTAAGTGGAAAAAGTAAACTTAATTGGGCCAGATTTCTTGTCCAATGGCGAAAAGAACTGAATTAGTGTCCCTTTTTCCACTTCATCTGCCCGAGGATAGGGTATTCCGGCAAATTAGTGTCCCTTTTTCCATTTAAAGAGTTGACGTAGGATTCACGGGGAGTCGTTCTCCAAGTAACGCTAGAACCAAGACGGCTCCGCTATCCCGTGGAGGACGGCACAGACGTTTTTGTTCAAATATAAGAATTTGTATGTTTCACGCTATAAATTATTCTTCTATTTCTCGCTGAAACACCCCGTCCTTTAAAAGGACGGCGTAGCCGTTTCCACTTGTATACGTATTGACATTGATAGATTGGAATAATATATTAATTATGTACTTATTTGCAATTTCATTGTGTGTGGGGCTCTTCTTTTTTTGTTGCAAAAGTTAAAGCGCTTTAACTTTAACATGCTGCATGCTGCCAAACAGATGCTGCCAGGGAGGTGAGGAACCAGACTGCATTACCGATTATCCGAAATGTTATTAACAAAGGGTATGCTTCCAGGGTGAGTTTGCACAAAGCTTTTTGAAGCTGAGGTCTACCAAACTTTGAGGAGTGATTGATGATGAAAAATCAGGGGAAGCGTATGTGGCACTGGAAATCTTTCGTATTGTTATGTCTGGCGATCTTTATTCTGCCTGCGGGCTCAGCATTTGCAGCAGTGAACAAACCGTTTCCCCAGCATACCGCGTATACTAGCGGGACAATCAAACCGGATAATGTGACGCAAACGGTGATGGACAATGCCGTGAAGACCAAATGGGATGCATGGAAGGCGGCATATCTCAAACCTGCCGGCACCGGTAAATATTATGTCAAATATAACTCGGCCGGGGAAACGGTATCTGAAGCACACGGCTATGGCATGCTGTTCACGGTGCTGATGGCCGGTTACGACAGCAACGCCCAGACGTACTACAACGGCCTGTATAACTATTATACTGCGCATCCCAGCTCCATCGACCCTTATCTAATGTCCTGGAAACAAAACAGCAGCTTTCAGAACATTGAAGGCGAGGATTCCGCGACCGACGGAGACATGGACATCGCCTTCTCGCTGCTTCTAGCCCATAAACAATGGGGAAGCAGCGGTACGGTCAACTATCTGCAGGCAGCCAATAATATCATTAACGCCATAATGGATAACGAAATTAACCAGAGCCAGTGGACGATCCGGCTCGGGGATTGGGCTAACAGCGGCACGTACAATACGGCCACACGCCCTTCGGACTTTATGCTGAATCATCTCAAAGCCTTCCAGGCGGCGACGGGGGATTCCCGCTGGCAGAACGTGACGGACAAAACCTACACCATTATTAACAGCCTCTACAGCGGATACAGCTCCAGCACCGGACTCCTGCCTGACTTTGTCGTGTATTCGGGAGGCGTCTACAAGCCGGCGGCAGCGGGCTTCCTGGAAGACGCAAATGACGGAAATTACAACTATAACTCCTGCCGGACGCCTTGGCGCATTGCAACGGATTACCTGTTAACCGGAGATAATAGAGCCTTGAACCAGTTGAATCAGATGAACAATTGGATCAAAACGAAGGTCAACAGCACTCCGGGAAATATCAAGGACGGCTACAAGCTGAACGGCTCCACATTCGGAAGCTACAACAGCGGCGCTTTTTACGCTCCCTTTGGCGTCAGTGCAATGACTTCCTCATCCAATCAGGCCTGGCTGAATTCACTTTGGAGCCATACCTCCGGCAGTGCAGCGGAAGACTATTATGAAGACAGCATCAAGCTGTTTTCGATGATCGTAATGTCCGGCAACTGGTGGACTTACTAATTAGATGAAAAGTTGGCGATGAAGCACAAGCCTGTCCGGCAGCGGACGGGCTTTTTTAAATTTGGGCGGGACATGTTTCAAGCCTGTGATATTTATCATGTTTTATGTGACAAATTTAACATCTTAATTTTTAATTTTATTGCTAAATTAAGGGTGACATTCGTTCCACTTTTGACTTGGGAAAATGCAATTTGACACGAAATTTTCACATTTTGTCGTTTTTATGGCAGATTATCTTCTATTAAAGTAACGCAGCACTGTCGCGTATAAAGAAATCGATTGAAATCCATAAATTATTGTGATTCCCCAAGCGTGGAAAATGCAAGATTTGTCACTTCGCGACCCGCGAAATCAAGTTACAATCGTTGAAAAAGTCATAAGGATGTTATTCTACTTGACACTTAGAAAGGGGTTAGGTCGGTGGTACAATTACCAATTGTTAACGATCTTGGATTTTTTGAGATTCGTCTGGAATCCATTGGAGGCTTGGGAGCGAACCTGGCAGGCAAGATGCTCGCGGAAGCGGGAGTGGTCGGGGCAGGGCTGAATGGTGTCAGTTTCTCGTCTTACGGCTCGGAGAAGAAGGGGTCTGCCGTTAAGGCGCATATCCGCTTCTGTGATCTGAACACGCCTATCCGCGATACCTCGCCGGTAGAACGTCCGCATGTTGTGGGCGTGTTCCATGAAGCGCTGGCCAAGACCGTCAACGTGACCAGCGGTATCCTTGAGCACAGCACGGTACTGGTGAATTCGGCCAAGTCGCCGGCGGAGCTGAAGGAGCTGCTGAAGATGAAGGCCGGAACCATTGCCGTGATCGATGCAACCAGCATTGCCCTGAAAGAGAAGAACCGTGTAAATATGGCAATGCTGGGCGCGCTGTTCCGGCTCTGTCCATTTCTCGATACCGAAACCATGAAGGGCGTTATTGAGAAGTCCCTCGGCAAAAAATATCCGCAGGCTGTACAGTCGGCTATTTCGACGTTTGAGCGCGGTTATAATGAAGTGGAATTTATGCAGTTTGAGCTGGCTGCCGGTGACAGCATGCCTGAATATGTCCGTTCCGATATTGGCGTCCTGGGTTACGACACTCAGCCGATGGGCGGCTCGATTATTAATCCGGGCAGCACATTTCTGAAGAATCTCAGCATTTCACGCTCCGGTATGCTCCCGGCGTTTGATCTCGAAGCGTGCATTCACTGTGCCCAGTGCGATACGGTATGTCCGGATCAGTGTTTTGTATGGGAGGAACGGGTTGACCGCAAGGGCCGTTCGCAAATGTACCTGACAGGCATCGATTATCAATATTGCAAGGGCTGCCTGAAATGTGTGGGCGCATGCCCGACCTCGGCGTTGTCAAGCCAGCGCGAGAAGGAAGGCTATGCGGACAGCCATACAGTGCACCACCAGTTTGATCTGGTAACCCAGGCTTAATATTCGGAAGAAAGGTGGAATGAATCATGGCTATTGATTATGAAAAAGAAGTAGGCTCTGCCAAAGTGGAGCAGAAATTCCTATATGAATCCGGCAACGAAATGGCTGCTTATGCCGCCCATCAGATCAACTATCATGTGATGGGTTATTTCCCGATCTCGCCATCGACTGAGGTTGCCCAGTTCCTGGATACCATGAAAGCCAGCGGACAGCATGACATCATGCTTGTTCCTTCAGATGGTGAGCATAGCTCTGCGGGGATCTGTTACGGCGCATCGACGGCGGGCGGACGTGTATTCAACGCAACCAGCGCCCAGGGTTATATGTTCATGCTGGAGCAAATGCCTGTACAAGCAGGTACACGCATGCCTATGGTCATGAACCTGATCTGCCGCTCGATCTCAGGCCCGCTCAACATTCACGGCGACCATTCTGACTTGTATTTTGCCCTGAACACCGGCTGGCCGATTCTGATGTGCCGGGACCCGCAGTCTGTCTACGACATGAACCTGATGGCCCTGAAGCTGGCTGAGCACGCGAAGGTCCGCCTTCCGGTCATGGTCGCTTCCGACGGCTATTTCACGTCCCACCAGAAGCGCCGTGTCCAGGCTTTTGCCCACCGCGAAGATGTTCATAAGTTCGTAGGCGAGCAGCCCCCTGTAGGCTTCACAGACACACTGGACCGCAACAATCCGGTAACTGTCGGCCCGTACATGAACGAGCCTGATTATATCAACAACCGTTACCAGCAATCCGTTGCCATGTACAATGCCGGAGAAGTCTTTGAAGAGATTGCCCAAGAGTTTGCCGAGCTGACCGGACGTTACTATCCGATGATCGAGCAGTACCGGATGGAGGACGCCGATGTTGCCGTGTTCCTGATGAACTCCGCATCGGAGATTATCAAGGATGTGGTCGACCAGCTCCGCCTGCAAGGAATCAAAGCCGGAGCTATCTCCCCGAACATGATCCGTCCGTTCCCGCAGAAGCAAATTGCTGAAGCGCTGAAGAATGTGAAGGCTATTACAGTTGGGGACCGTGCGGATTCGGTCGGCGGACACGGCGGCAATATGGTCAATGAAATCAAGGCGGCGCTGTTCACATATGGCAACACCACTACCAAGGTAATCAGCCGTATTTACGGCCTGGGCGGCAAAGACTTTTACGCCGAGGACGGACATCATTTCTTCCAGTTGGCAATGGATGCAGTGGCTGCTGACCGGGTGGATATTCCGTTTGATTACTACGGCCACAATCCGGGAACGCCGGACAAAGCGCCTAAGCGTCTGCTGAAGCCGATGAGTTTTGAATCCTTGAAGACAGGTCTCATCACTGTGAAGCAGAATGAAGAGACAGGCAAGCTTAGCGTAAGGGTTCCGCCGGTCCGCAGCCTGATGAAGAAACCAAGACGCTTGTCACCGGGACATGGCGCGTGCCCGGGCTGCGGCATTTTCTCCGGCCTGGAGCTGTTCTTCAAAGGCATCGAAGGGGATATTGTAGCCCTGTACCACACCGGCTGCGCGATGGTCACGACTACCGGCTACCCTTATTCGGCTCATAAATCGACGTTCATCCACAACCTGTTCCAGAACGGCGCAGCTACGCTGTCCGGTGTCGTGGAAATGTTCTGGGAACGCAAACGCCGCGGTGAGCTGGATGGACTTGGCCTGAAGGAAGACTTCACCTTTGTCATGGTTACTGGTGACGGCGGGATGGATATCGGTATGGGCCCGGCCATCGGTGCGGCACTGCGCGGCCACAAGATGATTATTGTAGAGTACGACAACGAAGGATACATGAATACAGGGGCTCAGCAGTCATACTCCACACCGCTCGGCCACCGTACATCGACTTCAAGCATCGGCAAAACGCAGCAGGGTAAAGTAACCCAGCATAAGGATACTGCACAGATCATGGCGGCCACCAATATTCCTTACGTATTCACCGGCTGTGAGGCTTATCCGCAGGATTTGCTCAAAAAGGCAGCCAAAGCCCAGTGGTACGCACAGAATGAAGGCCTGGTCTACGGCAAGATTCTTATTGCCTGCCCGCTTAACTGGATGAGTGAAGACAAGGACGGTACGGATATTGTATCGCTGGCAGTGGAATCCTGCTTCTTCCCGCTGTATGAAGTAGAGCAGGGGACGACAACGATTACGTACAACCCTGAAGACAAGGACAAACGGGTAGAAGTTTCTGCATGGCTGAAAACGATGGGCAAAACCCGCCATCTGCTCAAGCCGGAGAACGAACCTGCGCTGCGCGCTTTCGAAAGTGAAGTACAGCGCCGCTGGACCCGTCTCAAAGCCAAACACGAGCACCCGGATTTGTAGGATTTATACTATCTGTAATCATTTATTAATTTGCAGCCTGGCAGGATTCATCTGCCAGGCTTATTTATATCCTCACACAATAAAAAAACATTTATTAAAATTCTTTTATAAAGTATTATAATAAATGAGGTGAGGGCAGATGAAGAACATCGGAGGCAATGCCCTGGTGATCAAGGAAGTGAATATCAACCTGGTGCGGCGCGTCCTGAAGGAACGCAAACAGGCTACCAAACGGCAGATCGCCGAGGACACGGGACTCAGCATTGTTACCGCCGGCTCCGTGCTTGAGGTGCTGGTCCGGCAGAATGAGGTGCTCGCGGCGGGGCAGATTTCATCCAGCGGGGGAAGGCCTGCCCGGCAATACATATACAATGATGAGCATGCTTTGGCGCTGATCCTGTTTCCTTTTGAAGAGCGCGGGGGCATCTGTATCCGCTGTACGGTGGTTACACTTTTTGGACGCTGTCTGTATGAAGTTAACCGGCCAGTAGAACAGGTAGATTTGGCCTGCTTCGAAGCCATTATTGATGAATTGCTTAACCGGTATCCTGCTATACAGGCGATTGGCTTCGGATTGCCCGGTGCTGAAGCGGGTGGAAGGCTGGTGTTGTCTGATTATGAGGCCCTGCGCGGTATTCCTGTAGCAGAACATTTCCGGGAACGCTATCAGAAAAGGGTCATTATCGAAAATGATGTGAATGCGGCGGCGATCGGCTACCATAGCAGAACCGGGAGGGCAGCGGCGGCTTCGGCGGTGTATTTATATTTTCCTGACCGTTTTCCTCCAGGGGCAGGGATTATTATTAACGGCAAGCTCCATAGGGGGAAGAGCGGTTTTGCCGGTGAGGTAGCCAATATCCCTTTGGGCATTTCCTGGAGCGGCAGCGAATGGCAGTCTTCGCCAGCGGGACTGATGGAAGCAATCGCCAGACTGACGGCTACAGTCAGCAGCGTGCTGAACCCGGACGCTGTTGTGCTGTACGGCAGCTTTTTGCAAGTGGACCATCTTAGCGGCATTATGGAGCAATGTGCGGGGCTGCTGCCGCCCGGTGCGGCTCCGCAGATTGTGCTGAGCACGGATTTTGCCGCGGATTATTTGGATGGCATGATTGTTTCAACGCTCGCAACCCTGGAGACGGGGCTGCAATTGACCAAATTTGAAGCTTAGGTGGTAGACATTATGGCTACGGTTTTTCTGATTATTATTTATTTGGCTTTTATCAGTCTTGGCTTGCCGGATTCCATGATTGGAGCGGCCTGGCCGATGATGCGCCCCGATTTCGGGGCACCGGTGGATGCGGCGGGGCTGCTCTCCATGATTGTGGTTGCAGGTACAATCGTCTCCAGCCTGGCCAGCAGTGTGGTGCTGAATAAGCTGGGTACGGGGAAGGTTACTTTTATCAGCGTCGCCGTTACGGCAGTTGCTTTGCTGGGCTTTTCATATTCGCCTTCGATTCTCTGGCTGGCAGTGCTCAGCTTTCCGCTCGGGCTCGGTGCAGGCTCTATTGATGCCGGGCTGAACAATTATGTGGCTACTCACTACAAAGCCCACCACATGAGCTGGCTTCACTGCTTCTGGGGGGTAGGCGCTATGCTGGGCCCGATAATTATGTCGCGTTATATTGCAGCAGGTGATTCCTGGCGGCAAGGTTTTTTGACAGTCAGTCTGATACAGTTCGCCCTGGTTATACTGTTGTTTATGGCGCTGCCGCTCTGGAAGCGGGCCGAACCCGCAGATCAGGTGCCGGACGGGCAAATTCAGCAGGAGATTATCTCGCCGCAGGTTCCGGGGACAGGAGTGCTGCGCATCAAGGGCGTGAAGCTGGCCTTGACTACCTTTCTTTTTTATTGCGGGGTAGAAGCGACGCTTGGGCTCTGGGGCAGCAGCTTTCTGGTCAATGTAAAAGAGCTGTCTGCGGCAACCGCTGCCGGCTGGGTGTCGCTCTATTACGGGGGGATCACCGTAGGCCGGCTGATCACCGGTTTTGTCACCTTCCGTTTTAATAACCGCCAGCTGATCCGCACCGGCATATTGGTCTCTCTACTGGGGGCGCTGCTGCTGGTCCTGCCGCTGCCGGCTATATTTTCCTTATTCGGGTTTATTCTTGTGGGCCTTGGCTCTGCCCCCATCTTTCCGTGTATGCTGCATGAGACGCCCGCCCGCTTCGGCAAAGAGCATTCCCAGAAAATCATGGGCTATCAGATGGCTATGGCCTATACCGGAGGCGCTTTTCTGCCTCCTATGCTGGGATGGATTGCTGCGCGCAGCTCGTTTATGATTCTTCCGTTTATGCTGGTGGGATATATTATTGTAATGCTGATAAGCTCTGAGAAAATTAACGCGGTAATGAAGAACCGGAAAGAAGAGGTGTCGATGTGAGAAAAACTGTGAATTGGCAGAGTGGAGTCTGGAGCAATGAACCGGTCTCCGCCAAGGTTCTGGATGGAGCCTTCATAGTAGAAGCGGCGGAAGGCAGCGATTATTGGGAGCAAACGATGTACGGCTTCCAGCATGACAACGGGCACGCGCTGCTGGCTTCCTGGGAGGATAGTGAAGCGGTGGAGGTCAGCTTTTCATTGCAGGGGTTCACGGAGCTGTATGACCAGGCAGGGATTATGCTGTGGCATAGCAGCACGGAATGGATCAAAGCCGGTATTGAGCTGAACGACGGTGTGCCGCATATCGGTGCGGTGGTAACGGACGGATATTCCGACTGGTCGCTGTCGCCTGTACCGGAATGGACGGGCGGGGTGGTTACCATCCGGGCTTCCCGGTTGAATGATGCAGTGGTGATCAGAGCCAGAGCGGACAACCATCCATGGCGCACGATCCGGGTGGCGCGGTTTCCTTATGAGACGGGGAAAAAAGCAGGGCCCTTTGTCTGCGCACCCACCCGTGCCGGACTGCAGGTCACGTTCACACGCTGGGCATATACGGCACCCGATAAGGATATCCATGTTGATCCTCCCACGGACTGAAACATTGTCCGGATGGCAGATCCCGGGCCTGGACAGGAGCTAATGATCACAAAACCTTCACCATTTCAGGGATTGATCTTTGCGCCCTCCTTAGGTATATTAATACAAAGTAAATCAATTGGTATTTGTTAATTTAGCCGAGCGGTTAACCGCAGGCCGGTATTAGCATCCGCAGGCAGGGTGCTGTTCCGGCCTTTTGCTTTTATATGTGATTGTGAATTGCGTCACATAATTGCTGATGCTTACAGCCAGAGCATACACATCAGAAGAAGAGAGCATCTGCGAGATTGGGCCGACTGGACCACAATCCGGAGGTCAAACCAGCACCAGAAGAGGTGGGCGGTTTGGCCTCTTTGTGATTTTGCAAATCAACAGGAGGGATGCAGGTGAGTTGGAGGATTGCCGTCGGAAGTGCAGACGGATATGCCATCAATGAGCATTTTGGCAGATGCGGCCGCTTTTTAATCTATGAGATTGAGCAGGATGGCACTTACAGCCAGATTGAGAACAGGAGCTGCGAATGGAGGCGCGGGCAAGACGGCCACGATGTGAATCATCTGCAGACGGCTGCTACAGTGCTTGCCGATTGTGCCTTCGTGCTGGTCGGCCAGATTGGGCCGGGAGCCAGAGCGGTTCTGTACGACAACGGGATACAGGCCATGGCTGTGCAATCACCCATTGAGCTGGCGCTGGCCCGTCTGGCTCTGTTTCTCATCTCGGGCCGGGAATCCATTCTGCATTAGAATCATACTCAGCAAAGGAGTGTCGTCCATGACTAAAAAAATCAAACAAATTGCGATATACGGCAAAGGGGGTATAGGGAAGTCGACTACGACTTCAAATATCAGCGCTGCCCTATCGGTCGCAGGCTATAAGGTGATGCAGTTCGGCTGTGATCCCAAAAGTGATTCCACCAATACCCTGCGGGGCGGAGAATACATACCGACGGTGCTTGATACGCTGCGTGATAATCATGCGGTACGAGCCCAGGATGTGATCTTTGAAGGCTTTAACGGCATTTACTGCGTGGAGGCGGGCGGTCCCGCTCCGGGGGTTGGCTGCGCGGGCCGGGGGATCATCACTTCTGTCTCCCTGCTGAAACAGCAAAGAATATTTGAGGAGCTGGATCTGGATTTTGTCATTTACGATGTGCTGGGTGACGTGGTCTGCGGCGGATTTGCAGTTCCTGTGCGTGAAGGTATTGCAGAGCATGTCTATACGGTAACCTCGGCGGACTTCATGGCGATCTATGCGGCGAACAATCTGTTCAAGGGCATTCAAAAGTACTCCCAGGACGGCGGCGCACTGCTGGGTGGTGTAATTGCCAATTCGATTAATGCGCCTTATGCCAAGGATATCGTAGATGATTTTGTCAAACGTACGGATACCCAGGTGGTTGAATATGTGCCCCGTTCCGTGACGGTGACTCAAAGCGAGCTGCAGGGGAAGACGACGATTGAAGCCGCGCCGGATTCCGAGCAGGCGAAGGTGTACAGGAATTTGGCCCGGAAAATTGCCGATCACACCGTGTCCAAAGTGCCTGCGCCGCTGGACACCCAGGAGCTGCGGCAGTGGGCAGCGGAGTGGGGCAAGCAGTTGGTTGCCTTGGAGTCAGGTCTGGTCGCCCCGGCGGCGGTGGGGAATCTGTAGCATGCAAGTGCTGGAAGGAGGGAGCGCAATGCAGGACATCCACCGGCATCCCTGCTATGACGAGCTGGCGCATGAGGTTTTTGCCAGAATGCATGTAGCGGTTGCACCAAAATGCAATATTAACTGCAATTATTGCAATATCAAATACGACTGCGTCAGCGAGAGCCGTCCGGGTGTGGTCAGCCGTGTATTATCTCCCGGGGAGGCTTACCGTCAGGTACAGGATACGCTTAAGGTTCTGCCGCAGCTGACAGTGGTCGGCATTGCCGGGCCGGGGGATCCGCTGGCAAATCCGGTTCAGACCTTTGAGACTTTCCGGCTGCTGTCGAGGGAAATGCCGGATTTGCAGTTATGCCTCAGTACCAATGGGTTGAAGCTTCCCGATTATTTGGAGGAGATCAAGGAATGCGGCATCCGGCATGTAACAGTTACGATGAATGCGGTGGACCCGGTAATCGGTGGGCTCATCTACCACTCTATCTATTACAGGGGCAAGGCTTATCGTGGTAAAGATGCGGCAGAAATTTTGATCTCCCGCCAGCTTGAGGGAATCCGGGCAGTTGCAGCGCTCGGAATCAAGGTCAAGGTCAATTCTGTGCTGATCCCCGGCATCAATGACGGGCATCTGCTGGAGGTGAGCCGTGTTGTCAAGGCAGCCGGGGCATTCTCGCATAATATTATGCCGCTCATTATTTCACCGGGCAGCCGCTTCGAGCGTGACGGCCGCCAGCCGCCGGACCCTGAACTGACCCTGAAGGTTCAGGAAGATTCCTCCCGGGTGCTGCCGGTGATGCGCCACTGCCGCCAGTGCCGTGCCGATGCGGTGGGGCTTCTGGGTGAAGACCGCAGCGGCGGCGTTCTGTCAGCGCTGCCGGTATACACCCTTGAAGAGCGGGAAAATGAACTGCAAAAGCTGGATAATGAGCTGCAGGTCCGCAGAGACCGGCGGCAAAATGGCACTGCTCCCGGGAGCGGCGGGATTAGAATTGCTGTTGCATCCCGGGGCGGGGGCAAAGTCAATCAGCATTTTGGCCATGCCAGGGAATTTCTGGTGTATGAGGTGAAGGCAGAAAGCGCCCGCCTTCTGGGCGTCCGCAGAATCCAGGCTTATTGCAACGGGACGGCGGCATGTGCCGGGGAGGAGCAGGGGGCCGGGATTCTGAAGGAAACTGTAGAGATGCTGCGTGACTGCCGCTTATTGCTATGTGCGGGCATTGGACCCGTGCCGCAGGAGGTGCTGCACCGGGCGGAGATTACGGTAATTGTGACCAAAGATGCAATCGAATCCTCGTTGGTGAAGTACGGGCGTCTGTTGTCCTACTTTACACCTGGGGCTGTTCCACAATAAGAAGCGGAAGAGGGATGAATATGACTGACAAAAAGCTGGGCTTCGACACCCTGAAGGTGCGGGCCGGTTACGATTCGCGGGAGCATAATTATGCGGTGGCTGTGCCGATCTACCAGACAGCATCCTATGATTTGGGAAGTGTGGAGCGGGGGGAAAAGCTGTTCGGGATGGAAGAGCCCGGCTATCTGTATACCAGGATCGGCAATCCGACGGTTGCCGTGCTGGAACAGCGCCTTACAGCACTGGACAAAGGCACAGGGGCGGTAGCTGTAGCTTCCGGCATGGCGGCTGTAACCTATGCGCTGCTGAATCTGGCGGAAGGCGGAGGCCGGATTCTGACCACGCCACGGCTCTACGGCGGGACGTTTGATGCGCTGAAGCATCTGTATCCGAAATTCGGTGTCCACGTGGATTTTGTGGAGGATTCCGATGATCCGGAAGCGTTCCGGAGGGATATAGGCCCGGACACGAAGGCCATTCTGGTCGAGAGCATCAGCAACCCCAATTCCACGGTACTGGATATTGAAGCGATCGCAGAGGCTGCGCATGACAACGGTATTCCGCTTGTGATTGACAATACTTTTGGTACTCCCTATTTGTTTGATTCGTTCGCCCATGGGGCAGACATCGTGATTTATTCGGCGACCAAAGCGATTGGCGGACATGGGACTACACTCGGCGGGGTGATTCTGGAGAACGGCAATTTTAACTGGGCTAATGGCAGGTTCCCGCATTTTGAGGAGCCGCAGTATTTGCTGCGGGAAGCAGAAACCGGCCGGGAGCGGAGCATTCTGGAAGTGTTCCCGGATGCGCCTTTCACGGCGAGAGTCCGGCTCAATTATCTGGCGTACTTCGGCGCTGTACTGGGTCCCTTCGATGCTTTTCTGCTCCTTCAGGGGATAGAGACGTTATCCGAGCGGATCTCCAAGCAGGTGGCCAATGCCCTTCGCATTGTGGACTACTTGCAGAAGCATGACCAAGTAAGCTGGGTGAGCCATCCCGTTGCAGAGGGGAACCCTTACAAGGGGCTGGCGGATAAATATTTCCCGAAGGGTGCCGGCTCTATCTTCACTTTTGGTTTTAACGGCAGTGAGGAACAGAGCCGCATCTTTCTCAATGCGGTGAAGCTGTTCAGCTACCATGCCAATGTGGGGGATGCCCGGTCGCTGATTATCAATTCCCCCAAAACCACACACGGGGAGCTGAATCCCGAAGACCAGAAGGCAGCGGGAATTGCACCGGAAACGATCCGGCTGTCCATCGGTCTGGAGGATGCGGACGATCTGATCCGGGATCTGGAGCAGGCTTTTGCCACAGCGTTTGTGGAATCTCTGGTATAAGTGGATCTTCTTATAGAGAAAGGAAGACTTTGATGAAAAATAAGAAAAAACTGCCTGCGGTTCTGCTGGCCACCTCTGCACTGCTGGCCGCCACAGCTTGCGCCAATACTGCTTCTGAGAAAAATGCATCGTCTAACAACCATAATCATTCAGTGAATGGAACGGCTGTTGCTCCTAGTGCACCGGCAGGCAATGCCTCGGGCACGAACGGCAGCAAAGCCGCTCCGGCCAGCTATAAATACGGCAAGCTCAAAATCCAGGCGCTCAGCGGAGCGGTCTGCGGCGCACCGAGCTACGTGGCGTATGAAAAGGGTTTTTTTGCCGAAGAAGGTCTGGATGTTGAACTGGTCAGCGGTTCGATGGATGCGATGAAAACAGGGCTGACCACTGGCGAATTCACGGTCACTAACGGTGACTTTGTGTGGTTTACCTCAATCCAGCAGGGCCTTGATCTCAAGGTCATCGGGGGACTGCATCACGGCTGCATCAAGCTGGTGGTCCCTCCCGGTTCAAGCATTAAGACTGCGGCTGATCTGAAGGGCAAAAGAATTGGTGTCGATGAAATCGGGGGTGTGCCGATGGCCGTTGCAAGTGTTGTTTTGACCAATGCCGGGCTGGACCCGCAAAAGGATGCAGAGTGGCTTGCGTATCCGCTGGATCAGCTGCAGGAAGGGGTTAAGAAAGGCGAGATCGATGCCTATGCGGCGTGGGACCCGTTCGGCAAGCTGGCAGAGGTCAATGACGGTTATACCGTACTGGCGGATATCTCAACCGATCATAATTTTGCCGGCAAAAGCTGCTGCTTCCTCTACGCCTCCGGCAAACAAATCAAGAAAGATCCGGAACGTGTCGCTGCCATCGCCCGTGCCTATCAGAAAGCCGCTGCCTGGATTGCCGGGCACCCGGAAGAAACCGCCAAGCTGGAGATTGATAAGAAGTATGTGGCCACCGATGATATAAAGCTCGTGACCGATCTGATTAAGAGCTATCATTTCAATTACACTACCGATGCCGCCCGGGAGGATATCCGCTATTTCGTGAAGCAGTTCAGCCAAACCGGATTCCTCAAAAAGGACACGGACCCTGAGGCCTTTCTGAAATCGGCTTACTATGATGTGTTTGGAGCAAAGCAATGAGTATTGCCGACCGGAATCTGGCACTGGGCAGCCGCATCCGGACCCGCAGTACGGCAACCTTTCCCGATTGGCTGCGTGCTGTGCTCCCCACATTGTCTTTTGGTGCTGCTCTGGCGGTGAGCGTGGTGATTCCAACGCGCCAGGAGGTAGATCTGCTGCCTTACCGGATTGTGCTGCTGGCGTTCATTGGTTATTTTGCGCTTCGGATCTCTTTCAGCAGATTAAGCAGTAAAAGATGGCAAAAGGTATTGTACGGAGCCCCTTTTTATTCGGTGCTGGGTGTGGCGTTGGCGGTCTGGGATCTGCTGACAACGAAGCTGGATTGGCTGCCGCTGCCGTTTGTGCCGGGGCTGGCGCAGATTATTCGAGTGATGACAGAGGATGCGAATACACTGCTGATCAGCACAGCGTACTCCTTGCGGCTGCTGGTTATCGGCTTTCTGATCGGCAGCTTTATCGGGATTGTGCTGGGTGTGCTGATCGGATGGTACCGCAAATGGAGCTATTGGATGTTTCCGGTACTTAAGGTCATGGGTGTGGTTCCAGCCACAGCGCTGATTCCGATTGCGATGATTGTGGTGCCCTCCAGTTTTTACGCCGGAGTGCTGCTGATTGTGATTGCAGTATGTTTCCCCGTGGCGTTCATGACAAGTGTGGGGATCGCCAATGTGCAGAATACGTATTTCGAAGCGGCGCGGACGTTGGGGGCGGATGAACGGTTTCTGATTTTCCGTGTGGCGATTCCCGGGGCTATGCCCTCCATCTTCAGCGGGATTTATACGGCCACAGGGATATCCTTTGCTACGCTGGTGGTTTCGGAAATGATTGGGGCGAAGGCGGGGCTTGGCTGGTACATCAACTGGGCGAAGGGCTGGTCCAATTACGCCAAGGTGTATGTGTCGATCATTATTATGGCGGTAACCTTCTCGATGGTGATGGCGGTTATTTTCCGGGTCAGGGACCGGGTATTGAAATGGCAAAAGGGGCTGGTGAAATGAGCGAAGCGCAGGCTCAGGCCAAAGTGGGCAGAGGTGCTGTGGAAATCCGCGGAGTAAGCCGAATCTATGAAGAAGCATCCGGCCAGAAATTTATTGCGCTGAAAGAGATTGACCTTGAACTTGCTCCAGGCTCCTTCGTCTCCTTCATCGGCCCGAGCGGATGCGGCAAAACCACTCTGATGCGCCTGATCGCCGGGCTTGACGATTGCACAACCGGTGAGATCACCCTTGACGGCGCGCGGATTCAAGGCACGCATTATGAACGGGGATATGTGTTCCAGCAGGCCAACCTGTTCCCGTGGATGAATATCCGCCAGAATATCGCCGCCGGATTGAAGGCGAGAAGGGTGTACCAGCAGAACCGCAAGAAGCCGGATGAATATCTTGAGCTGGTTGGACTCAGCGGCTTCGGCAATGCTTATCCGCATCAGGTATCGGGCGGCATGGCACAGCGTGCCTCACTGGCCCGGGCGCTGATTAATGAGCCGAAGGTACTGATGCTGGATGAGCCGCTCGGGGCGCTGGATGCGTTTACCCGGATGAATCTGCAGGATGAGTTGCTCCGGCTGTGGAGGCTGCGCGGCACGACGATGATTCTCGTCACCCATGATGTGGATGAGGCGGTCTATCTCAGCGGCAGAATCGTCGTGATGTCCTCAAGACCTGGGCAGATCAAGGAGATTGTAGAAGTGGGAATGGCGCATCCGCGTGACCGGAACAGCCAGGAGTTTATACATTTGCGTTCCAGAATTCTGGAAACCCTGCACTTCGCGGGTAGCAGCAAGAGCTTGGAGTATTACCTGTAGGCCTGTTGGCCAGGAAAGGGAGAAGAGCATGAGCAAAGTAAACTTGAACACCCCCGAGGTTCCGGTCCGCGAGCTGCGCCTGGGGTCGATTACCGGATTCGCCGGTACAGCGGCCGGGCTGTTAAGCTGCTCCAATAACGGCGGTATGAAGGACGGATCGCGCTCGTTCAGCCAATGTATGGGCTGCAGCTCCGGCAACGCCTTTTGCCAATTGTCGATGATTACGGATGCGGCCATGGTCAATCACGCCCCCGTAGGCTGTGCCGGAGATTTCTTCGGCTACAATTTCGTCTACCGTGTAGGCCAGATGGAGCGTAACCTGCCTCCGGTAATCGGACGCTATTTCAATACGAACATCGAAGAGATGGATACGGTCTTTGGCGGAGCCCGCAAGCTGGAGGCCACCATCAAGCTCGCGTATGAGCGGGTGAAGCCGAACGCTATTTTTGTGACCACTTCCTGCGCTTCGGGGATTATCGGCGATGATGTGGAGAGTGTTACGAACAAAATGACCAAGGAGCTGGGCATTCCGGTCGTGACCTGCTTCTGCGAAGGCTTCAAATCTAAAATCTGGACCTCCGGCTTCGATTCCGCCTACCATTCGATTGTCCGCAAAATTGTGAAACCGCCGGAAAAGAAAACGAACAAGGTCAATATCATCAACTTCTGGGGCAGCGATGTGTTCTCCGGCCTGCTGAACAAGCTGGGCTATGAAGCGGATTATATTGTGCCGTTCTCGACTGTAGCCCAGCTGGAGCGGATTTCCGAGGCTGCGGCGACAATTCAAATCTGCCCGACGCTGGGAACCTATCTGGGGGCTGCATTGGAGCAGGTCTATGGCGTTCCCGAGATTAAGGCACCTGTCGCTTATGGTGTGGCAGGCACCGATGCCTGGATGCGCGAGCTTGGCCGGGTGCTGGACCGGGAGCAGGAGATTGAAGACATCATCGCTGAGGAAAAAGCGGCTGTTCTCCCGCAGCTTGAAGCGTACAGAGCCAAGCTGGCGGGGACGACCTGCTACATTACCGCGGGTTCAGCCCACGGCCATGCCTTGATCGCGCTGCTGCGTGAGCTTGGAATCAATGTGCAGGGCGCGGCGATTTTTCATCATGATCCCGTATACGACAATGGCGATCCGGCGGCAGATATGCTGGATCATACGGTCAAAACTTATGGGGATGTTCCGAATTACAATGTCTGCAACAAGCAGGCCTATGAACTGGCTAATATTCTGAACCGTGTCTGTCCCGACCTGATGATTGCCCGCCATGGCGGCATGACCCATTGGGGAGCCAAGCTGGGCATACCGACACTGCTTATTGGGGATGAGCATTTCAGCTGGGGCTATCGGGGCTTGCTGAACTATGCGGAACGTATCCTGGAAACGCTGGACAACCGGGAATTTGTGACGAACTTAGCCAAACACAGCACGATGCCTTACACCAAATGGTGGATGGAGCAGAATCCGTACACTTTCCTGGGAGGCAATGTTCATGTCGAAGCTTATTGAGCAGCCGCGTTACTCCTGTGCCCTTGGTGTGCAGCAGTCGGTGATTGCGATCCAGCGTGCGGTACCGGTAGTCCATGCGGGGCCCGGCTGCAGCACCAAAATTCATGGCTTCCTCGGCCAAGGTGAGGGCTATGCGGGGGGCAGTACCATTCCTTGCACGAATTCCAGCGAGGCGGAAATTGTTTTTGGCGGGGAAGGAAAGCTGCGGAGCGTCATTGACGGGGCTTTTAAAGTGATCGATGCCGATCTGTATGTGGTGCTTACCGGCTGCACCTCTGATATTGTGGGGGATGATGTGGGCCAGGTCACCCGTGATTTTCAGGATTTGGGCCAACCGGTGGTGTATGTCGAGACCGGAGGCTTCAAAAGCAACAATTATGTCAGCCATGATCTGGTCATCCAAGCGATCGTGAAACAGTATGTGGATAAGTATGCAGTGGATAAGGATCAGATGATTCCCGGGCTGGTCAATGTTTTTGCTTCCGTGCCTTATCAGGACCCCTACTGGATCGGCAATCTGCAGGAGCTGAAGCGGATACTTACCGGTATCGGCCTGAAGCCTAATGTGCTGTTCGGTCCGGAATCCGGCGGGGTGGACGAATGGCTGTCGATCCCCCGGGCGGAGTTCAATATTGTGGTGTCGGCATGGCCCGGACTGAAAAGCGCGGAGCTGCTGGAGAACAAATACGGTACCCCCTTTTATCATTTTCCCTATCTGCCTGTCGGCGGAATTGAAACCGGACGTTTCCTGAGGGAAGTGGCGGACTTCAGCAGCGTGGACAGGGCGGCGGCAGAAGCTTTTATTCTGGATGAGGAACGGAAGTTCTACGCTCATATTGAACGGACGGCGGATTTCATGCTGGAATTCCGTTACGGGCTGCCGCGTGTGTTCTACACCATGCTGGATGCAACTTACGCGGTTGGATTCGCCAAATATTTATTGAATGAGCTGGGCATTCTTCCGGCGGAAACGCAATATGTCGTCGACAATACGCCGGAGGAATACCGTGCAGGTATAGCGGAGCAGTTCCGGAAGATTTCTTCCAGACGCTCGGCCAAGGTGGAGTTTGTGGAAGACGGGGGAGCCATTCAAGAGGATATCCGCCAAAAAAAGCCGAAGCAGCGCGCGCTGATCCTCGGCAGCGGCTGGGAGCGTGATCTGGCGGATGAGCTGGGCGCTGATCTTCTGCCAGTCAGTGTGCCGGTCACCTACAGGCTGCTCCTGAACTGCGGTTATGCCGGGTACAATGGCGGCCTGCGGCTGATTGAGGATATTTATGACCGGGTGCTGAACACGTACCGCTGACGATATGCCGCTTCGGCGGCGGACACGAATTGCATTCATTCATTTATTCACTCGGCCGGAATCTAGAATAAAGTCCAGTTTCCTTTCTTGCGGGCGTGTTTTTCAGCCCGGTAGAGCACATAACGTGTACAGAAGACAAGGGTGATACTGCCCGCCAGCAGGATAAAAAACGCCCGCCACCAGCCAGTACCGATATGGCCGTACAAGGCTCCGCGTACCAGAATCAGGCTGTAGGTGACCGGAAACAGCGCGGACAGCCCGGTGGCCCAGACCGGGAATACGCTAGGAGGAATGCGAACCCCGCCGAACAGCTCCATGGGAGTCTGAAATATGTAGTACAGAAACGAAGATTCCCGCGAGAACAGCGAGACTGCGCACAGCAGCGCGCCCCAGATGACTGCCGCCGCCATAATCAGCAGCAGGGCAGGAATCAGGGCGATCCAGTTCACGGTAGAAGCATCGGAGACGAACAGAAAGGTCAGCAGCGAAAAAACCGCGAACATCCAGATCCCATGAAACAGGGAATACAGGGAACGGCCGTACAGAAAAGCCATTTTGGGCGCTGGTGTCAGAAAGACAGCCTCCACAGTACCGCCCTTGCGTTCCAGCTCGAACAGCCAGGCCGCCTCGACAACTGTCCAGAACAGCTGAAATACCAGATAGCCGCTCAGCAGAAACAGAGGGATTCGCTCATCGGGAATGATTTGCGAGAGTACAGAGCCAGTGCCGCTGCGGTACGGCTTCATGGTGAAGTAGGAGGTCAGGAAGCCGAGCGCCGGCCACAGCAGCAGTGAAAAGAAAACAACCTTGCCTCTGGAGCGGTTGCGGTGCTGTTTGGAGAGCTCAGCTAATGTAGTGGGCCATAAACTGCCTGTATTCATGATACCCTTCCTTCCGAGAGCAGGATAATCGCGTCCTCCAGATTGGGCTTGTCGCAAGTGAAGCCGTTAATCCGAAGTCCGTATTGCGTGGTCCAGGGAAGCAGCTCGGTAATCAGCATGTCGGCAGAGGTGGACCGCACGGAAATTCGGTAAGAATCCTCAGACTGGCTGCCGGAGTTTCCATCACTGCCCTTCACTCCGCTGATCAGCTCTGCCGGATGTCCCAGCTTGCCGAGGTGCTCCTGCAGCAGCGGGCGCAGTGCCTCATCCCATCCGCTAACCTGCAGGTGGGCGGTCTGCAGTCCCGCAACCTTCGTGACGATCGCATCAGGCTTGTCACACAGCAGCAGCCTGCCGCGGTTCAGCACGTAGACCCGGTCACACAGTTCTTCAACCTCCTGAAGATAATGGCTGGTCAGCAGGATGCCTTTGCCATGCTCTTTGGCGAGGCTGCGCACAGTACCGCGAAGCTGTCTTGCAATCGGCGCATCCAGACCCAGCGTTGGTTCATCCAAAAATAAATACTCAGGATCGTTGATCAGGCCGCGGGCAATTTGCAGACGCTGCTTCATCCCTTTGGAGTATTGCTCCACAGGCTGATCTGCTGCTTCCGTGAGTCCCACTTCGGCCAGCAGCAAGTCGCTTAAGCTGCGGATCTCCGCAGCATTCAGCCCGTAGAGCCGGCCGAAATACTGCAGATTTTCCCGGCCGGTGAGCCTCCAGTACAGCATGCGTTCGCCACCGGCAATCATGTTGACTTTTTGCTGCACAGTGCGGCGGTTGTCTGCCATGGGCATTCCGTCGATCTCAATGCTCCCTGAGGTGGGGTCGAGCAAAGTGGACAGCATGCGGATGGTTGTGGTTTTGCCGGCGCCGTTCAGACCCAAAAGCCCCACAATCTCACCTTTGGCGATGCTCAGTGTCAGGGATTGGACGGCGGTCACGGTCCGGGTTTCCGCGCGGAAGAGTCCGAGCCTGTTTTTGGTTTCATATATTTTGGTCACTTCATTCATTTGGATCATGTTTTCTCATTCCTTTCATGCTTGATGCTTCTCAAATAATCCCCGTTCCACCAGACGGTTGCTCCACATCCCCACAGCTATGTATACCAGGCTAAGCAGAAGTGCCGGCAGTGTGTCACGCAGCGGGATCGCTTCACCCGTAAGGAGCGTTCTCCGCAGAAGCTGGAGGGAAGAGGTCAGCGGGAACACCTCACCGGCCGTCTGCAGAAATCCGGGCAAATATTGCCGCGGGAACTGAAAGCCGCACAGCAGCGTGGTTACCGCGAACAATGTATTTTGAACGATGTAGGTATCGCGTGTGTACAGCATGATGCTCCCCAGCACCAGAGCCATAGCATAACAGGAGAGTATAAAAAGCACCCCGCCTATCCCTGCCGAAAGCAGAGGAGGTGCAGAGAGACGCATTCCCGCTAAAATTCCGAATACGAGTACAGCAAGCAGAACCATTCCGCTGCGGTAAAACTGCTGAAGGGCCGTGCCCAGAAAATAGCCGTTCCGGCTGGAAGGGGAGAGCAGCAGCGCCTCCAGCGTACCTTCACGCCATTCGGTAATAAGTGCTCTAGACACATTCATCATCATACTGATGGAGAATACATTCAGTGCCCCGCCAATGATGGCGTAAGCCAGATAATTGCCGCTTCCGGCATAGAGTGCGAATCTGTTATCCAAATCCCCCTGGATGAGATAGACGTAGGAGAAATAGGAGACGAGAACAAGGTACCCTCCTTCAATCATATGCCCCAGGGTAAAAGCCCAGGGAAAAGCTCTGAGATTAGCTCTCTGGTTCCTGGCTGCAGTTGCAAAAACGGTTTGCCACACGGGCGGACAACTCCTTTACGGGTATCGGGTCTTATTGTTCAAGGTACTGCCGCTGCAAAACAATCAGTCTGCCGAAGGCCTCTTTATGACTGGTGTAAAACAAATAGTTCCCCTTGCGCTCGGCTCCTGCCAGACCTGCTTCACTTAGCAGCTTCAGCTGCTTGGATACGGCGGCCTCCGAGATTCCCAGAATGGGGGCGAGCTGTTTCGTGCAGTGCGGCCCTTGCCAGAGCAGCTTGAGAATCCGCAGCCGTGTGGCATCGCCAAGGGCTTTGAACTGGCGGAGCAGATCCTCCGGCGGCGCTTCGCTGCAGGGCAATCCGGGAATATCCACGGCAAGCGGCAGCACGAGGCTGTCTGCTGTCCAATCGATTAGCAGATGCGGGAAGATGAAGGTGGAAGGAAGCACATACACATTCTGCAAATCTTCATAGGCAAAATAGTACGTTACCGCCTTCTGCGCTGTAATTCTCCCTTCCGCAGCCTGAAGACGGGGGTGAAGGGTGTTCAGCGCTTTTTCCGCAGAACGGGAGACGGACTCCTGAAACTGGGCAGCAGCCGTGTTAATCCAAGGCATCACATAGTCCCATTCCTTGCGGAAATAATCCCGTTCATACGTCTCCAGAGTCTTGATCAACTGAGTGCGGACAGCTGCTGTATGCTGAAGCAGGTATTGGCTGGTTTCATCGGGTCCGTCGCCGGACTTGCGGTTTGCCCCGCTGCTTCCTTGCTGCCATTCCAGTATGGTCCCCAGAGAAACTTTGTTGTTCAGCAGCAGATGAATGAATTCGGCGTCAGGTAAGTCGTTTAGCAGGTTAATTCCACCTGCTGCCGGCAGCGGTGCACCGCTGCGTCCGGGAAGCATCAATCCCATCCATTCATCGGATAACCGTCCCAGGGTGTCTATGGCTTCCAGCAGGTCAGGGGGCATTTGGCGCTTGATATCCCTGGCCCATTGCAGGCGTTTCGGATGATGCTCCGGCTGGTATAGCACATGCAGGCTGCACAGCAGCTCATGAAAGGGACTGACGACAGTTGTGACTTTGCGTTGCAATTGTTGGAGTGAGCTCATCTCTTCCCTTTCCGATTAACCATTTAGTTAATCAAAAACCACTTTCGCGAAAAGTGTTCAACAGTATAAGGACAACAGTCCAGGATGTCAATGAAATCTCTAACTCTAGCAAAAAAAGCGAAAAAACCAAGTGCAGCTCTCTGAGCGCGCCTGGTTCTTTCGCCTAGATTGGGCTTCTAATTGAGAGAACAGACCGGCCTTCTAATCTTAGATGAACGATTATGAGCCCTTGTAGATCTCCCGCATAACATGCCTCAGCTCCGGGATGATCAGCCGCTCCATAGCGAGCTTGATCGCGCCGGTAGAACCGGGCATGGAGAAGACTGCCGTGCTGCCGATAGTGCCGGCAATCGCCCGGCTAAGAATCGCAGCCGAGCCGATGTCATCGGTGAAGCTGAGCAGCCGGAAAATCTCTCCGAAGCCGGGGAGCGTTTTATCCAGTAAAGAGGCCACCGCCTCATAAGTGGTATCCCGGGGCGATATCCCCGTCCCGCCAGTCAGAAGCACGGCTTCGATGCCGGAATGGACTGAGCTTTTATAGACCAGCTCACGGATATCTTCATAGTCGTCCTTGACAATCGTACTGCCGGCAACCACATATCCGGCTTCTTCAAGCATGGTTCGGATCAGCGCACCTCCGGTGTCGGTTTCCGGTGTACGGGTGTCCGAAACCGTAATCACATAACAGGCCACACTCTGGGGCGCTTCGCGCCGGTGCTCATCTACGGATGACAAGCGGACCAACTCCTTTTTGCATCGATATATTTCTCATGATAGGGGATGGCCGGGGCAAAGACAAGCCGGGGGAGCAGAGGGAAGGCCGATTGTGCATCTCAATATATAATGGATATGCTTCTGCCTGTCCGGCACCTTGCACCGCAAAGGCACTTGTAGTACACTCGCTACCATAACGGAATTTTGTGCAGGGAGAGATGAAACATGGAACAGGCTATGCCGGTTTATATATTGTCAGGATTTCTTGGAAGCGGCAAAACCACCTTGCTGCAGCGCCTTTTGGATCACTGGAAAGCTCAAGGGCTCCGGCCGGCGGTCGTCATGAACGAGCTGGGAGAAGTGAATCTGGACGGATTGCTGGTTGAGCAGTCGGTGCCGATGGCCGAAATGCTCGGGGGCTGCATCTGCTGCTCGATCCGCGGCGATCTAAGCACAGAGCTGGCTACGCTGATCAAAAAAGAGTCACCCGATGTTGTCGTGATCGAGGCAACCGGAGCCGCTAACCCGCTGGAGATTGTCGATGCGGTTACTGAAATCTCATTGTATCAGCTGGTGGAGCTGAAAGGCCTGATCACGGTCGTGGATGCCGCACACCTTATCGAGCTGTACCGGTCCCAGCAAGGAGCGACCTACCGGCTGATGCAGGAGCAGATCCGCTGCGCATCGGTGCTGATCCTGAACAAAACCGACCGCGTAACTCCACAGGAAGCAGACGAGATCACTGTGATCCTGCGCAAGTGGAATGCCTATGCTGAAATCCTGCCTGCGGTGCGCTGTGCGCTGGAGCCGGAAGCGCTGCTTGAAGGAATGGGGGGCATTCATGCCGAAGCCCGCTTCCAGGAAGACGATGAGATGCAGGCTGGACATGCCGGCGATTCCAGTGAAGCGGGGGCTGCGGTGCATGGTTCCCATGACCATGTAATGGCCTATACCCACTACTTCAAACGTCCTGTGAACAGTGAGGAATTTGAGCAGTTTGTGAAGGAACTGCCACGGGATGTGTACCGCGCGAAGGGGATTGTCACGTTCAGCGATACCTCCAGCCGCTTTCTCTTCCAGTACGCCTACAGAGAGGCGGATTTTATGAAAATCACCCCTCAGGGAGATGTGCCGGATGTAGCGGTTTTCATCGGAGAGCACTTCTCCTCCAGTGAACTGCGGACCCGACTTCTCCAGCTGGAGAAGCGTATTTTGGCCAGGCCGGCTGTTATTAAGAGGAGTTTGTAGCAATGTCCCCCTCCCACAGGCAGTGGTTCGTTCCTTATCTTGCAGGTTAATACATAGGCATACCCTATAAAAATTGCAGGAGGTTAAAGGCTATGACCCGAATTCAATATCAGGAGTGCATCGACGCTTGTATCCAAACTATGAACGCCTGTAACTATAGCTACGTCTCAAGCCTGAAACAATATGATCTTGCGTCGCTTCGTGAAAGCATCAGACTGGACCGGGAATGTGCGGATATCTGCTCTTTTGCTGTTCAGGCCATGACCCGTCAAAGCCCGTTTGTTGCAGAAATTCTCCGCCTGTGTGCAGAGATCTGTGAACGCTGTGCCGATGAGAGCAGCAAGCATATACACACTCATTGCCAGGAATGCATCAATGCCTGCCGTGCTGCTGCAAGAGCCTGCCGTTTGATCAGTGATACGGTAGAAGTCTACGCTTAATTTATTTCCCAACCCTTTTATATATTGTCTAAGAGCATGATTCCAAAACCAGAGGTTCCGGCAGTTTATACTGTGGGCATCTGGTTTTTTGCTTTAATAGTAATCAATCTGTTTATTTCAAAAGGAAATTGGTGCACTCCCGGCGAATTAAGTGTAGGAAGAACGTTAAGGGGATGATAATAGAATGACCCTTGCAGGTTTCAGTACACAGAGGCGCGATGTGGGCAAGGCTTCGCCGCTTATTGAGCTTACCCGGGCCACGAAGTTTTATGGACGCCGTCCTGTGCTGAATGAAGTGTCCTTGCTTGTGGAGTCCGGAACGGCAACGGCACTGATCGGAAGGAACGGTTCCGGCAAAAGCACACTGCTCTCCATCCTTGCCGGATTGACGAAGATTTCGTCCGGTACATTGGTGCGGTATGAACGCAGACTGACCATAGGATATGCCCCTGAAGCTTTTCCGGGACTGAAATTTACGGCCGAGCAATATTTGCTCTGTATGGGCAAGCTCGGAGGTCTTGCCGCTGCGGCAGCAGAAGCCAGAATGACAGAATTGCTGGAGGTCTTTCATCTGGAAGAGTTCCGCAGGCAGAGTATGGCCGGATTCTCCAAAGGAATGCTGCAAAAAGTGAACCTGATTCAAAGTCTGCTTGCACAGCCGCAGCTGCTGCTGCTGGACGAGCCGATGTCAGGTCTGGATCTTCCCGCCCAGCATACAGTGATTGGGCTGCTGCAGGAGTTGAAACGCGAGGGAACAGCACTGGTGTTCTCCGTACATGAGCCAGAGACAGTAGAAGCCTTGGCAGACAACGTACATGTGCTGCAGGCTGGCAGAACCGTCAAGATTATCTATGGCCAAGAAAATATGCGGGTTGCGCCCGCTGCTTACATAGTTTGTAATAATATTTCAGAGCAAAGTAAAGAGGACATTTTGGGGATGCCCGGGATTATTTACATACATAATGAACCGGATGGTGTTTCCGGGGACGATTTTGGAGTGACTATAGAGGCTGCAGCGGCAGATGGCTATCTTCTCCGGGTGCTGAAGGCGGGTGGATCGGTAGTGTCTGTTGAGCCCTGTGGCGGTTTGAGTGCGGGTGGCCTGGAGCAATGGATGGACCCCAAACCGGCCAGAGGAGGAGCTGCGGAATGAGGGCGTTAATGGTCTATCTGCTTCGCAGCTATACGATTTCCCAGCGGTATTTCGGGCCTGTTGCCGGTACGATTATTGCGGTACTGATCCTCTATTCCTATACCCCTAATCCTGTAATGAACAGCTATGCAGCCACAGCCATTATCCTTTTTGCCGGTTCTGCCTGGTTGGGGCTAAGCTTTCTGAATCACGAGCATCCGGTACAGCGGCAGGTATCGATTGTTCAGGCAAGGAGCAAGATGAGATATAACCTCGGTACATTGCTTACCCTGGGTCTGTTTATCTTGCTGCTTGCCCTGCTGATTGTGATCTTTCCGGTGGTTACCGGAAAGTTTGATGAACCGGCAGGTTTATACAGAATGACACTCGCCTTCGCCGGACATTTTCTGCTGGGTCTGTTAGGTACGGCTGTCTCTTTGTATCTTCAGGCTTCCTGGGTACCCAAAACCAGCTACGCCGCCGGTCTTCTGCTTACGGTTCTTATAATCTCCATAGGGGCGAACAAAATGAGCGCAATCATTCCAGGTCCTTATGTACATCTTCTGCTTCCACCGGCAGCTCCGGTGATGGATGTTCTGATGAATGCCGATAACTTGTCTTTAATGCGGGTGACTGGAGCCTTTGTGCATGCGCTGGTCTATATAGTGCTGTTAATCGGATTTTATCTATACCGCTCCAGCCGGATGGATGACCGCAAAAGCTTGTGAGTCATTAAATTATAGAAAGAAGGAGGAACGGGAGGAACGATGAAGGACACGCAAGTACCGGAGAGTGAACAATCCAAAGAGCTATTTGCTTATTTCGGTCTGGCCGTCTATTACTGCCAGGCACTGGAGCAGCAGTTGACCAACCTGCTGCTGCTTACGAAGCTGTCTCAGGGGGAAACGCCAACAGAAGCGGATCTTGCGGAACTGTATCAGCGCAAGCTGAGTAATTCACTCGGCCAGCTCATCAAAGAAATCCAGCATCACTTCCCCTTTTCAGAAGAGGAAACCAATCAGCTGCAGGCCGTATGGAAGCAGCGTAACCATATTGTACATGACTATTTCAAGGAACGGATTCAGGAAACCTTCACGCCGGCCGGCAGGGCACATATGATCCGTGAACTGAAGCGGTTCAAGAATAAAGCCTGCAGGCTAGAGATTAAGCTACAGGGTTACTGTACCGAGCTGTATAGCAAATTGGGACTTGAAGAAGAGAATTTGATCTGAGCGGCCTGGTTATTTATACTCTTTCACTGATAAAAGCCACCTCGAATGTTTTACGGGGTGGTTTTTTAAAAGATAATTTATATGTTTTTGGGGAAGCGACTTACCCCTAATTTATTGTATTAGGAAATTATACAGTGTAAAAAATTCCAACTATATAAGCTTTAGTTTTACATTGTGGGGTATGGTCGTAACTGCGGGGAATGTTTGGACTTCCAGCCGCTGTTGTCGTAAGAATTTCTTGATTGGAACCGCCTTTTGCGGTTGAAATCCTGTGACTGATTATGCTTCCGATGCTAGCTTTCCTACGGAAAGCTTTCAGGCGGACGCTACCGCTCTGTAAGTATCCAAACTTCCCCTCCGTACTTCTACCCTTTTTATGAATTCTTTATGTTCAACTTATATAGCAAGTTACTTACCGGTTTCTTCGCAGGTGCTAGTTGGAAAAAGGGAACTTATTTTTCCGAAAATTAAGAAATCCTGAGAGTTAAGTGGAAAAAGTAAAACTAATTGGGCCATTTTTACTGAACAATGGCGAAATGAGCTGAATTAGTGTCCCTTTTTCCACTTCAACTGCCCAAGGAGGGTACTCCAGCAAATTAGTTAACCTTTTTCCACTTAAAGAGTTGCTGTAGGATTCATGGGGAATCGTTCTCCAGGGTAACGCTAGAACCAAGACGGCTGCGCTGTCCCGTGGAAGATGGGACAGCCGTCTTGGTTCTTGTAATAGGAAACTATACAGTGTAAAAAAATGCGGATATCTTGGAAGCCTCACTGGACATAAGCGATGCAGGAGGATGGGGTTCTATTCGCGGACTGATGCGGACCGAGGAGCCCTTATTTTGCCAAAAATCTTACTTTTTCAGCAGATACGGACTCAGGAGCCGTTATATCGTTTGATCGAGCCTGGAATAAAGGGGAAAGGGACAAATAAAGACATCTCTGAATTAGACTCAGTCCGTAGTCCTGCGGAATAGACGAATCTTCTATAACGGCTCTCTTGTCCGTAAGGGCTGCGGATCGATCGCAAAGAAGTACAACGGTCCGTCTTCAGCATGCCCCCGTTGATTTTGAAGCGGTGGGGGATCCCTGCGGCCGTGAGCACCGTGTTGCTATTCACCCGCCAGGGTAATTTTGTTCTTGTTTTATTTCTATCCGCCCAATCATCTCAACAAACGCATGGCGGCTCATCTTGGTAAGTGGAAGCCGATGCCATATCGCAGAATATTCACCGAAATGGTAGACTTGCTGTGCAAACCAATTCGATATACCTTAATTTCCTGAGCTGCGGGGTTAAAGTTCATATTGAGTTCATACAGTTGTCGTAAAATGTGGCGGCATAGGCCGAAAGGGGGGGAGGCGGATGCCCAAAGTACTGGTTGTAGACGATGATGCAAATATCCGTGAACTGGTGCGGCTCTACCTCGAAGACGAAGGAATTGAAGTCGTGCAAAAGGGAAACGGTGCCGAAGCGCTGGAATACGCTGAGAACTATCCGCCGGATCTGGTTGTCCTGGATATCATGATGCCGGGAATGGACGGTTGGGCCTTGTGTGCCAGGCTCCGCGAGCTTGGAGACATGCCGGTGCTCATGATTACCGCGAAAGGCGAGCCGGCGGACCGCATCAAAGGCTTCAAGCTAGGTACCGATGATTATCTCGTCAAGCCGTTCGACCCGATGGAGCTTGCGCTTCGGGTCAAGGCGCTGTTGAAACGCTACCGGATCGCCTATTCCCAAACGATACGCCTTGGCGATCTGCGGTTGGACCGCAAAAGCTACCAGGTGGTGAACAAGGACGGTCTGGAGCTCACCCTGCCCATGAAAGAATTTGAACTGCTCTACAAGCTCGGGAGTTATCCGGGGCAGTTGTTCACCCGGAATCATCTGATCGCGGAGATTTGGGGCATCGATTACGAAGGAGATGAGCGGACCGTGGATGTACACATTAAGCGGCTTCGGGAGCGCTTCGCCGGACACGAGTCGGATTTCCGCATTGTAACGCTGCGCGGTCTCGGCTACCGTCTGGAGGTGTACCGGGATTAAATCGCTGTATACCCGCATCGTCCTTACCTTCATCGGTGTCATTGTTGCCAGTCTCATCATCGCTTCTATCGCGTCTACGCTACTGTTCCGTGAACCGTTTGCTCACACGTTGGAGAACAGCTTGCTGTCGAACGGCAAGCAGATCATTCAGACCTACCGTTCGTCCGCTGGAACGGAATTGATTCCTTTCATGAACAACGTTTCCAGCATATCCATTTATGCGGTTCAACTGTTCGACGCCTCCGGCAATCCGCTGCTGGAAGACAGATCGGAGCCTGTCGTTCCCGGCTCGGAACGGATTCGTCACGTGTTGTCCGGCGGGGTGACGAGAAACATCGAGCATGAAGGCCGGTATCCGATGGTCGGACTTCCATTTCCGGTTGATGGTCAGTCGTATGCCTTATTCGTCATGCTGAAGGGCAATGAATTGTGGCTGCAGTCGAGCAAAGAAGTCAACACGGAGCTGTTAACCGTGTTCCTGATCGGAAGCTTCCTCGTACTGGCTGCCGCCCGGTCAATTGTGAAGCCGCTTCTTCGGCTGAGAGATGCGGCCGGGCAAATGGCTCAAGGGCATTTTGACATGCAGCTCCGGACGAACCGCAAGGATGAGATCGGACAGCTAAACACGAGCTTTAACGAGATGGCGCAGGAGCTTGCCAAGCTGGACCGGATGAGGCGGGAATTCGTGGCGAACGTATCGCATGAGATCCAGTCACCGCTGACGTCCATCTCCGGCTTCGCCAAGGCTTTGAAGCAGAAACGGATGAGCGAAGAAAGCCGGATGCATTACCTGACGATTATTGAGGAAGAAAGCGAGAGGTTGTCCAGGATTAGCCAAAACCTGCTGCGGCTTTCTTCCTTGCAGCACGATCGCCATCCCGCCCAACCGGCGGCTTTCCGGCTGGACGAACAGCTCCGCAAGGTCGTTATCGCGCTAGAGCCGCAATGGTCCGGTAAAGAGATCGCCGTCGAATTGGACCTGGAGCCGGTAACCGTCCATGCAGACGAGGATCAACTCAGCCAGGTATGGACGAATCTGCTGGGCAACAGCATTAAATTCACTCCGGTCCATGGAAGGATCTGCATTCGCGTCTATGCCGGCGGCCGGTCGGCGGTCGTCCGCATAACGGACAACGGCATCGGAATACCGGAGGATCAGCGGACGGATATTTTCAAGCCGTTTCACAAAGTGGACAAAGCCCGCGACCGCGCCGTCAGCGGAAACGGACTGGGTTTGTCCATCGTCAAGCTTATCGTGGAGCTGCACGAAGGGGAGATCCGGGCGGATGAAGAGCCCGGCGGGGGTTCGGTTTTCACGGTGAAGCTGCCGCTCAGGAAGGGCTAATAACAACCGTACAGCTGCTTATGTTATCTGATTTAATCACAATCGGAGGCCTCTGGCCCCCGATTGTTTTTTTGTAACGCTCCGTTCATCTTCATTTCAAATAAGACGGGTATAGTGTCTTTGGATGAATGAAAAGGAGAGAGCTTGCATGAAACAGATAACCGGTTCCTCCACCCCCGGCCATAGTCTACGTGCATCGCGGCTGGACCGGGGTCATTCGGAGAGAAAGCAGGAAAACATTACTTTTACAGTGGGAGGAAAGATTATGCGTTTATCTATTAGAACCTGGGTAAAGCGTGTGACCATCATCGGCTCTATCCTTGCAATCGCGCTGGTTTCGACCGGGGGCATTTATGAACAGGCAGCCCGCAGCCGGGCTATTAAGGATTTCCCGGCGCCCGGAAGGCTTGTGGACATAGGCGGCCGCCAGATCCATCTGAATTGTCAGGGCCGCGGCACACCGCTTGTCTTGCTTGAGGCGGGTGCAGATACAAGCGGATCTGCGCTATGGCAACCCGTCCAGGAACAGGTCGCCCGGTTCACGCGGGTTTGCTCCTATGACCGGGCCGGCATTATGTGGAGCGATCCGGCCAAGGGTCAGCGGAACAGTCACGCGATTGCCGAAGATCTTCACAAAGTGCTGCGTGCTGCAAATGAACAACCGCCATATATTTTAGTCGGTGCGTCCATGGGTGGCCCGTACGTCATGACGTTCACCAAATACTACAGAAAAGAGGTCGCCGGGATGGTTCTGGTCGACGCCTCACACCCTGATCAGACCGCGCGTCTTGCTCAGGCCACCGGCGAGCCGGCGAGCAATCCGATTCCAATCGCGTTCCGCGCTCTCGCCGCAGTGGCGTGGACCGGTTTGCCGAGGCTAGTGCTGCCTGCTGCCGAGGTTCCGGAGTTGCCGTCCCAGACGGCGAAAGCCATCACGGCTTATCAGCCGACATCCCTTGCAGCCGCCTTCGCGGAGGCAGCCGTATTCGAAGACTCGCTACGTGAGGCCGGCACATTCCGCACCCTTGGCCATCTGCCCCTGGCCGTGCTCTCCAGGGGAAAACCTTGGAGCGCTTTCAGCGAAGCCGAACGGGCCGCAGGTGGACTCACGCGCGAACAGTTCAATCGTGCGGAAGCAGCTTGGGCCAGCATGCAAGCCGAAGAAGCCGGTTGGTCCTCCAATAGTACCCACCAGGTCCTCACCGACTCCAGCCACGTTATGCAGTTGGAGCGCCCGGACGCGGTCATCGCTGCGATCAAGGATGTCGTTGGAAAGGCGACACACACTGATGCAATTCCCTAGAGGCAGCAACGGATCGCGGACTGCGCATCCAGGGGGATATCGCTTTGATTGGAGGGGATAACGGCGAAAATACGGTTGAAATATTGGATGTCCTGGTATCCCGCTGCTTCACCAGCCTGTTCAACGGACAGTTCTAAGGTTGAAGGCGGGCTTCCAGCTCCCGAAGCCCGTTGCTCTCTGCCACTCCGGGAGCGAACTTAACCGACGATGCCCGCGTACACTTCGCGAGTGAACCAAGAGCTGCTGTAAGCGCGGGGATCATCTCCGCGCTTACGTCTGTGCCTGGCTCCCACCACCAGCGCAGAATATTCAGTACCCCGTTCTTCTTATCCATTACCGGTTCAAACCGTGCGATGAAACGGTCTCCATAGAGCAGCGGCAGCACATAATAGCCGTACTCCCGTTCAGCAACCGGCTTGTACACCTCCCAGCGGTAGGTGAATCCGAATAATTGCCAGATCAGCTCTCTGTCCCAGAGCAGGTTGTCAAGCGGGGCCAGCGCGGCGGCGAAATCAGCACCTGGGTCAGCCCCGGCTGCATCAGCGGTATCTCCGCGCAGCAGAATCTCTTCCAGTCCGGGCGCATCCGCTGTACGCATATATAGGGGAAGCTTCACCCCTTCAACGCGAACCTCCCGGAGGGAGCCGCTTAGCAGCAGACGCTCAATCGCGGCTGTCCGCTCCTTGCTCTTCAGACCTGCGATGCCAAGCCATCCGTCTCCGGATTTGTTCCACTGCAGGCCGATGCTGCCGATTCTCCGCAGCACATACCAGTCAAAGTGCTGTTCAGGTGTCACGTTAGGGTCCTCAGCGTCAAGCAGATGCCCAGGCAGCAGCTTCGCACTGAAATCATAGTAGCGGCGTGTATGGACCCGATGATGTACAGAAAGCTCGCCCCAATAATACATACTCTCCATGGCAGCGCGGGATAGGCGTGCCGGGGCCCAGGCCCAATCTATCTTGTCAGTGCTCTCCAGATCCAGCGAGGAGAGCGGACCGCGCCGGGTCAATTCTTCCCGG
This sequence comes from Paenibacillus riograndensis SBR5, assembly GCF_000981585.1. Lineage (NCBI taxonomy): Bacteria > Bacillati > Bacillota > Bacilli > Caryophanales > Paenibacillaceae > Paenibacillus > Paenibacillus riograndensis. The sequence continues at coordinate 4,527,120 of NZ_LN831776.1, read as the reverse complement.
ACATGCGACACCATGGCACCGAGTGCCTCTTTCCCTTGATAGCGTTCTGCCGCCATCGCTCTGCGCCGCTGAAAGTACGGCCAGTCCTCCGTGCAGTAGATCGACATATTTTTGTCCCAGCCGTCGATCAGCAGCCTGTCCTTGTAGAGCAGCTCCGAGGCCAGCTCCGGGACGAAGCCGGGAATCCGCGCCTGCAGCACAAGTTCATGATTATGCCCGGCAATGCTGAGCGGATCATATTGTATACAGCCTACATGGCGGACGAAGTCGTAAATGGCCTCTTTGCCGGGGGGCAGGCCTCCGGATATGAGCCGCTGATGCTGAAGCAGGAAAAGCCGGGCTTGCTGTTTGCTGAGACGATAAGTGGTCACGTTTTCCACTCCGATCTTATAATATATTTCCATTATACGGAACAAATGTTCTCAGCACAAGCAAATAAAAACCCCTGATGCTGATTCCTGCATCAGGGGAGTATAGCTGCTGATAACCCTCTGTGTATTCCCGGCTCTGCCCGGGCAGCTTCCTAGCTTACAGCCTGATCTTCACGGGTGAAGATCAGGCTGCGGGCGGGATAACAGCTGTTGCGTTATACTTGCTTGACCGATGGCCGCAGGGGAGCACCGGATACCTGAACCGCCGCAGGAGCCGGAAGCTCGGTTCCGCCGCCTGCTCCAGCGCCAAGCTGCAGCTGATACATGCGGAAGTATCTTCCGCCGAGGGCCATCAGTTCATCATGGCTGCCGCGTTCCACAATCTCCCCGTGGTGCAGCACCAGGATCTGGTCGGCACTGCGGATGGTGGAAAGGCGGTGGGCGATGATGAAGGTGGTGCGGCCCTTCTTGAGCACCTCCAGCGCATCCTGAATCAGGCTCTCCGTTTCGGTGTCGATATTGGAGGTGGCTTCATCCAAGATCAGAATCGCCGGATCAAAGGACAACGCTCTGGCAAAGGAAATCAATTGGCGCTGTCCGGCCGACAGCGTGCTGCCCTTTTCCACCACGGGCTCATCAAAGCCATGGGGGAGATGGGCCAGCAGCTTATCGGCGCCAACCTCCTGCAGCGCCCGCTCCACACGTTCACGGGAGATCCGCTCGTCTCCAAGGCTTACATTGGAGGCGATGGTGCCCGTGAAGAGGTAAGGGTCCTGCAGGACGATGCCCATGTGGCTGCGCAGCCACTGCTTCGGTATGCTCTTGACCTCCTGGCCGTCAATCGTGATGGTTCCGCGCTGCGGATCGTAGAAGCGGAACAGCAGATTGATGATCGAGCTTTTGCCGGACCCGGTATGGCCGACGAGGGCAACGGTTTCGCCCGGGCGCGCTTCGAAGGAGATGTTCTTCAGGACGAAGTCTTTTTTATAAGCAAAAGAGACATCCTTGAACACTACATTCCCCTTGTAGCGCGGCATGGTTCCGTCTGTCACCGGTTCCCCCGGTTCGTCCATCAGCGTAAACACCCGTCCGGCTGAAACCATGGAACTGTCGAGATTGGCGAGCTGGTTGACCATCCCGGTAATCGGCTGGAACATCCGTCCCAGCACATCAACGAACGCATACAGCACACCCAATGACACAAAGGTGGAGCCGTCCAGACTCCCAAAACCGAAATACCACAGCACCAGCACAAAAGAAAGGCTGCGCAGCGAGTTCACCAGATTGTGGGACGTGAAGGCGTTCAAATTCAGCATTTTGTTCTGATATTTCAAATAGTCATCGTTGAGCTTCTCGAACTCCTCCGTACTCTGCTTCTGGCGGCGGAAAATACGGATGATCGACATCCCCTGAATCGATTCATTGATAATCGCATTGATCTCACTGAGACGCGAGCGGATAATCGTGTTGTATTTGGTGGCGATTTTGCGGTAGAGCACGATCCAGAGAATCACAATCGGCACGATGAACAGACTGACCAGGCCGAGCCGGATATCCAGCAGGAACAAAGCGACATATACGCCGATAATATTGATAATCCCGGTGCTGAAATTGGACAATACGGCGATGAACAGATCTTTTACCGCTTCCGTATCATTCGTCACCCGGGACACCACCTTGCCCGCAGGCAAATTGTCAAAAAAGTATACCGGCAGCCGCTGGATATGCGCGTACACATCGGTCCGCAGCTTGCGGATGACCTGATTGGCCGAGGATTGCAGCCAGTAGGTTTTGCCGAACTCGGCAAAGATCGAGATGACCAGGAATAAAGCGTACAAGCCTACAAGCTCGTAGATTCCGGGAAGCTCCGGTTTGTAGAAGGAAAACAGCTCATCCGCCGACAGCTTCACCGCCGGGTAGACGGCTTCGGTATCCCCGCGCTGGATATGCAGCTTTCCCTCGCGGAAGGTCCGCTCCCCCTCGGGCTGGGCAACAGGCATATTGATGAAATAAAAGCTTTTTCCTGCCTGCAGCAGGCGGATTTCCTGGCCTTTGGCTTCATCCGGTGCGAAGCGGTCACCGCGTTTGTAATAGGCGTTCTTATACTCAGCCGCTTCCTCGGAGGAGGAGGTCTGGAAGTAAGGTTTTTCGATGGCCAGCATGTGATTGTCGATCATGCTCTTGGCGATAAAAGGGCCTGCCAGCTCTGCCGCCACTCCGATGGAAAGCAGCAAAAGGGCTGCGATAAAGGTCTTTTTGGCAGTTAAAGCATACTGCAGCAGGCGTTTGCCTGTACTCTGTGTCAACGGTGACACCTCCTGAAAGTGTTGTAAGCGTAACTTCTGAAGCCACTTTGAACCGAACCGGCATTGATGGGCAAAAGTTACACGTAATGGTTGGTTTAATGGATAGGGTTAGTCATTGGTCAGGTTGTTCTCCACCTGCTGGCGGTCGAATTGCTCACGGTACCAGCCGTTCATATCCAGCAGCTCCTGATGGGTGCCGCGTTCGATGATCTTCCCGTTATCCAGCACGACAATCAGGTCGGCATGCTCGATAGCGGAAAGGCGGTGGGTGGAGATTAATGTTGTTTTGCCTGCCCGTTCATCACGGATATTCTCAATAATCCTGGCTTCGGTCCGTGCGTCAACAGCGGAAAGCGCATCATCCAGAATCAGAATATCGGGATTGGCAATGAAAGCTCTTGAGATGGAGACACGCTGCTTCTGGCCCCCGGAAAGGGATACGCCGCGTTCACCCACCAGGGTATCCAGACCGTCGGACAAGGTGCCGAGATCGTTCTGGAATGCCGCTGCCGTAATTGCACTCATAATCCGCTCATCGCTGGCGCCATGGTGGCCGAACTGGATATTCTCGCGCACCGATTTGGAGAACAGGATCTGTTCCTGCGGCACATAACCCATCCAGCTATGGAGCTGGTCAAGTGCAATCTTGTCAATCGGAACATCCGAGATGAGGATTTCGCCCCGTCCGGTCGGATATTCGTGCAGGAGCTGCTTAAGCAGTGTAGATTTACCGCTGCCCGTGCGGCCGACCACGCCGAGGGTCTGACCCTGGGTGAGCGTGAAGCTGACCCCGGTGAGGTTATCTATCGTTGAGGTCGGATAACGGAACGTGACGTCCTTCAGCTCGATGGAGGTCGGTTGCGCCACTGGTACCGGCAGGGCGGCATCCTGCACATCCGGTTTCGAATTCAGCGTTTCGTCGATCCGCTCCAGAGAAGCGCCGCCGCGCTGCATAATATTGATCAGCTCGCCGATGGCGAACATCGGCCAGACGATCATCCCGAGATACATATTGAAGGAGACCAGGTCGCCCAGTGTAATCTGATTGCGGAAGACCAGATAAATACCGAAAGTCAGAGCAATGACATAGCTGAGTCCCACACAGAGCCGGATGGTTGGCTCGAAGAACGAATCGACCTTGGCTACAGCCATGTTCTTGCGGTACACATCCTCCGTAATCTCCCCAAAACGCTTCTCATCAAGGCGTTCCTGCACATAGGCACGGATGACCCGAATCCCGGATACCGATTCCAGCACCTGATCGTTCATATCACCGAAGGCATCCTGCGCCAGACTGTAGCGGTCATGAATGGCTTTGCCGTAGAAGATCATGGCGATTGCGATGAGAGGCAGCGGCAGCACAGCGGCAAGCGTCAGCTTCCAGCTGACCAGGAAACCCATGGCCAGCAGCACTACGGTAAGAAAAATCGTCGAATCGACAAGTGTAAGCATCCCGAAGCCCACAGTTGCGGAGACAGCCCGGATATCGTTCGTGGCGCGGGCCATCAAGTCACCGGTCCGGTTGCGTTCAAAGAACGAAGGGGTCATGGTCATCAGATGATTCATGAACCGGGAGCGCAGCAGACGCTCTACCAGGTTGGACCCTCCGAACAGCTTGTGCATCCATATGTAGGTGATCCAATAGATTATCAGCAGCATGAGTACAATCAAGCCGATATACTTCATAAGCGAGCCTGCGGTTATTGAACCGTTGACAATGTCATCAATGGCATTGCCCAGCAGACGGGGAGGCAGAAGCTCCAGTACCCCTGCGACAATCAGTAAAATAAGTCCAATAGCATAGCGTTTCTTTTCGCGGCGGAAAAACCAGCCGAGATTGCGGAGAACGGAGAACAAGGGAAATCCCTTCCTTTCGTGTTGAAATGTTGTCGGCTTGTCAGCAAATCATTTTTTGACGGATAGATTAATGAAAGTGTTAATTCGTCACAGCATGCAAAAAGGCATACCATCCGGTAACGGATGATATGCCTGTAATTAACATCAGCTATCATGTCCACGGTGCTGTATTGCAGCACAGAGACATGGAGGAGAGTTGCCTGGCCTGAGTTCAAAGCGGTACGCGTCACACGCTAGAGTCTCAGGAGGTTTCCACTGCCGGGGCTGCTTCGGTATTCTGTTGTGTATTACTGCCGACAATAGTGTAAAAATATACAGGTACAAGGTTAAACACCGCGCTCACCCCTTTCATTAATTTTGGTAATAACTTGAAGACGCTTCGTTATGTTCCGAGTTTATCACCCGGCCTAAAGAATTGTCAAATGTAATTTTGGATGGATTGCAAATCAGCCGGTAAATGATATCCGCTTAAATCATTTGGAATATGGCCATATTTTCAGTATGATTAGACCATACAGGAGGTGCTTAAAAAGATGGAGATGTTAATCAGCAATGAGGCCGCCGCCTGGTTCAAGCGGGAACTTGCGCTGCCGGAAGGGGCATATATCCGTTTATTTCCCCGCTACAGCTCGGGAGGCGGACTGCATCCGGGCTTCTCGCTGGGGATTGCGAATGAACCTCCTGGCCGTCAAGCTGTACAGACGGAGCAGGCGGGAATTGTCTTTTATATGGAGGAGCAGGATCTTTGGTATATGGAGGGTTATAATCTGTCGATTGTGTATTCGGAGGCCGAAGATGATATTGAGTATGTCTATGTGCCGGAAGCGGCAGCCGGGGTGCTAAAGGAATAAAGCTGTTTTCTTATATGGACAAAAAGCCCTTGCCACAAGGCAGGGCTTTTTGTATGGCGCCTTTCGCGTGATGAGCTGGTGACGCATTAATGCGAGCTGCGGAAGGTTTCTTCCTCCATCGCAAAGTCAAAATCGTCAATATCATACACCTGAACAGGGACTCCGCCTTCAATGATGCGCTGAATCAGCTCGAATTGATCGGTCAGAATGGGCACCTTCTCCCGCTGGGAGGCCAGGAGCAGCTCTGTTTCGATAGGATCGAAAGTCTCTCCGTACGTTGCGTTATCAACACTGTTGATAATGGTGATCTGTGCGTGGCTGCCCAGCAGAATGCCTGAGCTTTTGGCCCAGGGGATGTTCAGGCAGCGGTTGATTTTCTTGGAATTCAGCGGTTCCTCGAAATAGGCTATAAGTTCGCGGATTTTGAGCTTCACATGCTGGTCATCCTCTGCATGGCTCATCAGAGGCTCGTCGCTGTCCCGCAGTTCGTATAATTCCATCACAGTAGTGTAAGGCACTATATATTCTACGGGGCTTCGCGGAACAAGAAGCTGGCCGTAAATCGCCATCATGACGGCTTCGGTCACAAATTGTCTGGACATCGTTATCCTCCTGAATTTCGGGTACCTATGGACTTAAAATTATAAAAACACTGTGGAGCGCAAATGTCAACAGTACCCAATCAACACGGTAAAGAGAAAGGATATCATATATTGTGAAGCAATGGAAATCCTATTATAGTTTTGTACGGCCTTATATGAAATGGATTGTGCTCACCCTGTTCATAGGCATGATCAAATTCAGCATACCGCTGACTCTGCCGCTCATTTTGAAATATGTAGTCGATGTTCTGCTCAACAATCCGGTCCTCTCCGTCACGGAGAGGGTGTCGAAGCTGATGATGGTACTCGGCGGCTCCCTTGTGCTGTTCGTAATCATCAGGGGACCTGTGGAGTATTACCGCCAGTATTTTGCGCAATTGATTACCAGCAGAGTGCTGTTTGACATGCGCAACAGGCTGTATGGGCATCTGCAGCGGCTCTCACTCCGCTATTATCAGAATACCAAAGTCGGTGAAGCGATCTCCCGGTTTATCAATGATGTCGAGCAGAGCAAAAACCTCGTCGAAGTCGGGATGATGAACGTCTGGCTGGATATGTTCACACTGGTGTTCGCCCTGGCTTTTATGTTCTATCTGAATCCCGTGCTGGCTCTGGTGTCCATTGCTATTCTGCCGCTGTACGGCATTGCGGTGAATACGCTTTACAAGCGGCTTAAGCTGCTGACCAAAGACCGTTCTCAGGCCCTGGCGGCGATTCAAGGTTATTTGCATGAGCGGATACAGGGAATTGCGATCATCCGCAGCTTCACGATGGAGCGGGTGGACAAGAAGCAGTTCAAAGACATCAACGGCAAATTCCTGGAAAAAGCGATGGCCCAGACGCGCTGGAACGCTTTTACGTTCGCCATTATCAATACGCTGACGGACATTGCGCCGCTCTTGGTCATCGGATACGGAGGATATCAGGTCATTCACGGAAATCTGTCGCTGGGGACCTTCGTGGCCTTTTTCGGCTACCTGGACCGGATGTATGCGCCGCTCCGGCGGCTGATTAATTCCTCGACGGTGCTGACCCAGGCTTCCGCCTCGCTGGAAAGGGTGATGGAACTCCTGAACGAGCCGTATGATATCATCGATGAGCCGGGTGCAAAGCCGCTGGCGGCACCGGCTGGAGCCATAGAGTTTCAGAAGGTGTGGTTCAAATACAACGATGAAAATGACTGGGTGCTCAAAAATATCGAGCTAAGTATCAGTCCGGGACAGACAGTGGCTTTTGTCGGGATGAGCGGGGGAGGGAAGTCTTCACTGATCAGCCTCATCCCGCGTTTCTATGATATTACCGAAGGCAGCCTGCGCATGGACGGTCACGATGTCAGAACGCTGACGCAGGAGAGCCTGCGGCGGGCGGTGGGGATGGTGCTGCAGGACAATTTCCTGTTCAGCGGCTCGGTGCGGGACAATATTCTGTTCGGCAATCCTGAAGCGGGGGAACCGGAGATTATCGCAGCAGCCCAGGCGGCGAATGCCCATGATTTCATCATGCAGCTGCCGGACGGGTATGACACCGAGGTTGGCGAACGGGGTGTGAAGCTGTCGGGAGGACAGAAGCAGCGTGTCGCCATCGCCCGGGTCTTCCTGAAAGACCCCAAGGTGCTGATTCTCGACGAAGCTACCTCGGCGCTCGATCTGGAGTCGGAGCACTTGATTCAGCAGGCCTTGCAATCGCTGGCTTCGGAGCGGACCACATTAATCGTGGCCCACAGGCTGTCCACCATTACCCATGCTGACCAGATCGTCGTGCTGGAGCACGGAGAGATAACCGAGCGTGGCACCCATGAAGAGCTTATGGCTCTGGATGGCAGTTATGCCCGGCTGTTTAATGTGCAGCGGCTGGATGCCTGAGGTGTGAAGTCTGATGGTTTGATTCTTTTCCCATTTGATCTTCCCGGCAAGGATATTGTATTTCAGTATTTGTTACAGTATACTGTAACCAATACACTTATGTGTAACGTGTGGAGAAGAATCAAACCATAACAGGAGATGAACCTGATGGAAGTGTATACTGGCAAGCAGCTGGCAGATATCCTTCAGCAGGAGGATGCGGACATGAATTTGAGGACAGTCCGGTATTATACGCAGATAGGCATGCTGCCGCCCCTGGAGCTGGTGGGGAATAAAAGGGTATATACCGGCAGGCATTTGGAATATTTGCGGGCTATCCTGACTTTATCCAAAAGCGGTGAGAGCCTGGCGGATATTCAAGTGAAGCTGGCAGCGCTCTCCCCTGAGGAAATTGCCGGCCTTGGCGCCCGGCTAAAATTCTACCAGCCGCAGCATATTCTGCAGCACGAGACGCTGGTGATTAACGACGATGTGATGCTTACAGTAAGTCCGCAGATCACGCCGGAACAGAGGTCAGAGATGATTGAGGCGGTCACCCGGCTGCTGAGAGGAGAGAACAAGCTATGACCGAACAATCATTCCAGGTAGAATTCCGCTTCGCCAAGTCCTACCTTGAGCATGAGGAAGGAATCAATCATCTGTGGATCAAGCTCGAACCGCTTGCCGGGGTAAAGCTGGCAGCAGTCCGGCTGCAGCTGCCTAAGGGGATCTTTTGGACTGAAGATGCGGGAGTTTACCCTATTGATGCAGACAGTCAAATTAGACTTGAGTCCTCAAATCCGCCAACCGAGCTATTGCTGGAGATGTATACGCTGCAGCCGGTTAGCCCCGGACTGGCAGAGCTTATCTTTACCGTGTCCTGCATTGCGGCGGGCGGCGTAGAACGGAGTGAAGCATTTGCTGTTCCTCTAAGGATCGCAGATGAAGAAGAGGCGGAGCCGCCCTTCATGGATAATGAGATCGTCCAGAAAGTTAAAGAACGGCGTTGGAAGAACAATCATCCTAGTGATCATGGCAACAAAGAGCCGCTTGACTGCACACCCGGAAGGCTAATCCGTTACGACCCTCATTTCCGGTCGGAACTCGAGAAGCAGTACAGCATCGAGGGCTAATCATGCTATTTTTTAAAAAAGGTAAAAAGGCTGCCTGGCGCTTTTTGGAAGCGTCCGGGCAGCCTTTTATAGTCAGCAGCAGCCTTTATCCTCTGCCGATCAGCAGAGATAGAATCCCGGCAGCAATCAGCGGCCCGACCGGAACCCCCTTGAAGAAAGCGACACCCAGTACGGTGCCGATCAGCAGCCCGGCGACAACGGTGGGCTGACTGCCCATCAGCAGAGCGCCACGGCCCCCGAGATAGGCGACCAGCATGCCGATGCCGATGGCCGCGAGCGACTTCCAGTGCAGGAAGGAGTGCCAGATGGTGTCTAATGATATTTTTCCGCTGGCCAGAGGTGTCATTACGCCGATTGTCAAGATAATGATTCCGGCTGTCAGTCCGTACTTTTCCAGCCAGGGAAATGTCTGTTGAAGTCCAAGCACACGCAGCAGCAGCAGGACGACCACCGCTATCGTGACCGGTGAATTTTTGCTGATGATGCCCAGTGCCGCAAAACCGAGCAGCAGTAAAGAGGTAATATCCATGAAGGCGGTACACTCCTTTTCTGAGATACACACAATGCTTATCATATGGACCGGATACGGAGTTTATGAAACCCGGATGCTAGTCAGCGAGACGTTTGGAAATAATGTGGTCTGCGATCAGCTTGCCGTGCCCGCGTCCGGTTTCGATAAATACCTCATTGGCGTTGCGCCCGGAGGCAATGACACCTGCGATATAAAGTCCGGGCACATTGCTCTCCATAGTGGAGGGATTGAAGGCCGGCTTCTCTTGGGTCTCGTCCATGCTTACTCCGGCTGAGGAGAGCAGCGTTCTGCTCGGCCTGAATCCTGTTAAAGCCAGTACAAAATCGTTATCCAGCTCCTTCACCTCGCCGTTCCGCCCTGTGATATGCACCGAGCCCGGTGTGATTTCAGTTACCCGTGACTCCAGATGCAGAACAATCTTGTCCTTCGCCACCATACTCTCGAAGATCGGCCGTACCCAAGGTTTGATGTTCTCCGAAATACTGGCACCCCGGTAGACCATATCCACTTCGGCACCGACCCTGAGCAGCTCCAGTGCCGCATCGACAGCGGAATTGCTGCCCCCGATGACGGTAACCTTCATCCCTGTGTACGGATGGGCTTCCCCAAAATAATGGGTGACCTTGGGAAGCTCCTCTCCCGGAATGCCAATCAGGTTCGGCTGATCGAAATAGCCGGTAGAAATAATGACGTTGGCAGCCGTGCGGGTATAAGTCTCCCCGCGTTTGTTGCGGGTATGTACTGCAAAGGTCCCGTCTTCCAGCGGCTTCACGGAGAGGGCTTCCTCATAAGCGGCAATGTCCAGCCCGTGTTGTTCGGCGGCGCGGCGGTAGTAGACCAGTGCTTCATGGCGGAAAGGTTTGTCATTCGGTGAAGTAAAAGGCACATCCCCGATTTCCAGCAGTGCGGTTGTGCTGAAAAACTGCATGTTGGTCGGATAAAGATAAATGGAATGGACAATAAAATTCTTTTCGATGATCAGGCTGGACAACCCGCGGCGCTGGCATTCAATGGCTGCGGATAGTCCGCAAGGGCCTGCCCCGATAATGATGACATCTTTCATAAAACGATGAACCTCCCGAAGTATAAATTGCGTTTACTATAAAGCGTACCCTAAATATTAAATTTTCGCCATTCCTCCCGGCAATTCCGGTGAATATGCTTGCTCAGGTTCATTGGATGGTATATAATTAGATATATATCTAAATTATTGATTTTATAAAATTTGCCTGTATTTATTAGGAGAGTGACCCTGTTGCAGCTTGAGAAAATTGTCAATTACCACAAGGCCTTGTCCGACCCTACGCGTCTGCGGATTCTGCTGCTGCTGTCCAAGGGGGAGGTTCACGGGCAGGCCCTGGCCGAGAAGCTGAATCTGTCGCAGCCTACGGTTACCCATCATGCCGCCAAACTGCGGGAAGCTGCGCTCATCAAAGAGCGAAGGGACAAGAACACGGTTTATTTTGCGCTGAATCCCGAGTTTATCCAGGCCGGTTCAGAGGCATCGCTGAAATTTATTTTTGCTAAGGGAGTGGAAGAGATGGAGGAAGTGTCTCCGGATGCAAGGCTGAAGGAATCCGTGTTGCGTAATTTTTTTGCCAAGGACGGCCACCTGCGGCAGATTCCCTCACAGTATAAGAAGAAGCTGATCGCATTGCAATATATGGCCGAGAAGCTGGAGCCTGGTGTAGTTTACACCGAGAAGGAAATCAATGAGTTCATCAAGCCCTTTCACGAGGATTATGCTACCATTCGCCGCGAGTTCATTATGCATCAATTCATGTACCGCGAGAACGATCACTATGAGCTGAACCCGCCGGAGTTGTGGACACATTGGGAAAATGTCAAATAATGATCTAAAATTTGGGTATTTTTTGTGACAAAAGGCGGGCAAGCTGATTAAATGTCTGATTAACGAATAAAATGGAATTGTAAGCGTTGTCTGACATATACTTCGAAAGGAGACTTTCAGTATGATATTCAAGCGCGCCAAGAAGAATTCGCCCACTGTCCCTCTTACTGTTACCTTGCCGCAGATCAAACAGGCTGTAAGGCAATTTGAAGAAGATATGCCCGCTCCCATCAACCGCACGGCCCTGATTATGGAGGATAAAAGCATTGACTTAAGCCGGCTCAAACGTTACTTAGGCGGAGTGCCTGAGCAAAAGTTCTATATGTCACGCGAAACCTTTGAGATATTTGAGGAGTCCGACAAGCTCGTGCCTTATTATCTTGACCTGGTTCAATCGGCTGTCGATAACTACATCAGCGATACCGGCAAGCTTCCGCTTGTTGAGGATGCCTGGCTGCCCGAGGTACATTACCGGCTTCTGGCCACGGAACGGTATTTGAAGGAGACGCCGCCTTTTCCATTGTATATTACTGAGGAAGAAATGATGCTTACGCACCGGCCGGAGTATTTTGAGTCCTGATTTCTGAAACTGCAGACTGTTCAGCAGAAGGAGGTGTGTGGCCTTTTTTGCGGAATGGTCTTTTCTTTGCGTGTTCCCCCATAGTACAATGGATTTCTGACTGGATACGGAATGAAATTCAGGTATAAGGGGAACTTGGAATGAAAGAAGTACAAGCTTTGCTGTTCGATCTGGACAACACATTAATGGACCGCGACCACACTTTCCGCAGCTTCAGCAGGAAGTTCGTACAGGATTTCCTCGGGCATATGGACCCGGAAGAGGCGGAGCGCACCGTGGAGGATATTATCGTCAGAGATGCGGACGGATACCGTGATAAGGATGGTTTTTTTGCCGAACTGAGCGATGTGCTGCCCTGGAGGAAAAAAGTGACCGCTGCGGATATTCGGGCTTATTACGACAGAACATATATCACCCATGGAGCGCTTATGAAGCATGCCGTAGAGATACTGGAATACTGCCGGGAGCGCGGCTATACGCTTGGACTGGTCACGAACGGCAAGAAGGATATCCAGTATGGCAAAATCGATCTGCTTAAGCTCCGGGGTTACTTCAAGGCCATCGTCATCTCCGGGGAGGCCGGGATCAGTAAGCCTGATCCGGAGATCTACCGCCTTGCCCTTGAGCGCCTCGGGACGAAGGCAGAGGAAACATTGTTTATCGGAGATCATCCGGTAAATGATATCTGGGGTGCAGCCAAGGCAGGCATGGAGACGATATGGCTGAAGCGCAACCATCCGTGGGATGAAAAGCTGGATGCACATCCGTGGAAAACCATCCATGAGCTGGATGAGCTGAAGTCTATTTTATAGACGGATGAGATTTGCAGGTTGACAAAATAATGCAGCTCCGTTTATCATTACACCATATTAGTTCGGAAGGAGACGATGTTATATGACAGTTTATACGGTTATTTCGTTATCGTTGAATACTGCTTGTGATACGTGTCTTCCGGGAACAGCGGCTGCAGTGTAGGAATTGCAGCTTAGCGGGCCAGCTCTATGTTGCCTTTTAGAGCCGCCGGGAACCGTATCGGTTCCGGCGGCTTTTTTGCGTGTGCATATAGCACTAAGGTATAGCTGTACCTGTGCACGCACGGAAATTACCGGCCTGTCCCGCCATGGGGAAGAGGCCGTACTTTTCGTATATGTTCTGCAAGCTTTTCTTTTGCCTGTGGCCGAAGAGAGGTTCTGCAGGGGATGCCGCCGGAATGGATTTCCGGCGGCTTTTTATGTTCCTGGAAATGCGTGAAGCAGGATCAGAATCAGACAGGTTGTAATGCGGAAATTTCAAAAAGTTAAACCATTCAGGAGGCAATAATGACAATAGAACAATACGGCTGGAATAAGAATTGGCAAAGCAAGTGGAATGAAAGGCTTACAGGGAATGAAGGGAAGGGGTATGTTCCGGGAAGAATCGTGGGCGACTTTGGCAGCAAATACCGGGTCATGGCGGAGAACGGGGAGACATGGGGGGAACTGGCCGGCAAACTCAGACATTCGCTGACAGACTCCGGAGAATACCCGGCTGTCGGGGACTGGGTGGTTCTGGCGCTGCAGGATGGCGGGGAGCATGCGGTCATTCACGGTGTCCTGCCCCGGCACAGCGTGATTTCACGAAAGGTTGCCGGAAATACTCTGGAGGAGCAGATTGTTGCCTCCAATGTGGATACATTATTTCTGGTCAGCGCACTTAATGATGATTTCAATGTCCGGCGGATGGAGCGGTATCTGATCATGGCGTGGAACAGCGGGGCGAATCCGGTGATTTTGTTAACCAAATCCGATTTGTGCCCGGATGCCGAGCATAAAATCGCCGAGATGGAGCGGGTGGCACCCGGTGTAGCCATCCATGCGGTCAGCGCATTGCTGGGCGACGGGCGGGAAGAGCTGCTGCCGTATATCGGCATAGGGCAGACCGTAGCCCTTACCGGTTCCTCAGGCTGCGGCAAATCAACGATGGTCAACTGGCTCAGCGGCCAGACAATTCAGCTAACCCAGGATGTAAGAGAGGATGACAGCCGGGGCAGGCATACGACTACCCACCGGGAGCTGTTTGTTCTGCCGGATGGCGGCATCATTGTGGACACTCCGGGAATGCGCGAGCTGCAGTTATGGGAGGATGAAGGCGGACTTGATCTTGCTTTCGGCGACATCACCAGATTGGCAGCCGAATGCCGTTTCGGTGATTGCAGGCATGAACATGAAGAAGGCTGCGCTGTACTTGAGGCTGTAGCCAGCGGAGAGCTGGAGGAGAAACGGCTGTTGAATTACCGGAAAACCCAGCGGGAACTGCAGTATCAGAGCAGCAAAGAGGTGAAGCAAAAGCGGAAAACTGCTGCTGCAACAAAGTCAGCGGGCTCACGTACCCGTAACTCTAACTGGCGGCATGAGCTGGACGAATATTGAGGGAAATCGAAAGGGACACCCTGCAGCCTAGAACTGCAGGGTGTCCCTTATCTTGTGTCCGGCGAAGCTTCTTAAAGAAGCACTCTGCCAAACTATATATAAATAAAAGTCCGGCTGATGTAAAAAGGAGATGTCTGTAAAAAGTGCGGATGTCTAAAAAAGAACCGGACTTTTAACGCTTCTGGCAATTAGAACGATGCAGCGGCAGTTTTAGCCAGTTCCAGGCCTTTGGCGATAATTTCTGCAGACTGCTGCGGATTCTGGTTGTGTCCTTCGATAATGACCTGAGTCGTTTCTTTGAAGCCCCAGAAGTTCAACATGCCTGCCACAAAGTTAACAGCCATTTCTGCACTGGCAGCAGGACCTTCGGAGTAAACGCCGCCTCTGGCATTCAGAATCACTGCTTTTTTGTCAGTTACCAGTCCAACCGGACCTTCAGCAGTGTACTTAAATGTAACGCCTGCCTGGCTCAAGTAATCGATGTAGGTATGCAGTACAGCCGGAACAGTCATGTTCCACAGCGGGAAAGCAAAGACTATTTTGTCAGCGGCCAGGAATTGATCCACATATTTCTTCACTGTAGCAGCGCCTGCAGCTTCTTCTGGGGTAGCTTCGTACCCTTGAGCAGCTTTGTAGATCCCGGTAATCAATGTGTTGTCATAGTAAGGAAGCTGTTCAGCGAACAAATCAAGCTCTGTAATTTCATCTTGCGGATGAGTTTCCTTGTAGCTTGCCAGGAAGGTGTTGTAAAGCTGCACACTCACTGCTTGATCTGCCGGGCGGTTGTTAGCCTTAACGAAAAGTACTTTTGACATTATGATTTCTCCTTAAGTATCTAATATTTATTAACTATATTTAATATAGCATTTAATTATTTGTTTGTAAATATCCGTCGGATAAAAAAATTATCCGCTCGACACTGGTGTACTTTTCTTTGCGCAGCTACCATATCTCCGGGCAGTGGGCAGGTTTTTTACTTTGAATGATCAAGATGTAGTACCGCAGGTTTCGCAAGGTTATTTTTGTGTTTTTGGCCCGGGTTTAAGGTCGCAGGGACCCGGTTATATAGGTGTTACAAGGAATAAGGAAAGGATTTCCTCTCCGTTCCGGCTGCAACAGAATCCAATAATAAAAGGAGCGAGTGACATGTCCATTGACCGGTTCATCATTAAAAAATTGGACAGCTGTCAGGAAGAGCATACCCGGCGAAATCTGGTGAAGCTGTTCAAGCTGCGGATTCAAAAGGCGGAAAAGCAAGAGAATAAAACCCCTGAACGAATCAGCTAACCAGCCAGTTAGTGAAGCGGGCATTCGGCAATATATATAATGGGGCATTTTCCTTATGTAAGGGAGATGCTCTTTTTTCTGTGCAAAAAAATATCCCTCTATTAATAGAGGGATAACGCCAATGAATCATTTTCACTGTAACTGTGCAATATAGCTTCAGAGCCTTTAATTTCGATACTGATCAGAGAATTCAAACATTTCTGCAGGGCGCTTTTGCCCTTTTGAATTTTAAGTTCCAGCGTGTTGTTTAGCAATCGAAGCACTTTTTGTGTAGGCTGTTTATTTTCTGTAGTGAAGTACACAGGTACAATCTTGTTCTGAAATGTGATGAGCATTCTCATTTGAAATCACCTCGCTACAAGTATTTCATGATATAGATCATACCCTTACTTTCTTAATTTTACCTTAAAATTAGCTTATGATAACATAAAGATTACAAGTTTTATAGCTTGAAGCCTTTCCGGGAAGGAAACCTTGATGTGAATAACAATGATAAATTATATTTAGCGCATTTTCTGTTCCCTGAAACATCAGGTAATAAAAAAGTTGAAGGGATGCTGCAAAGGGCAGCCTCTGCGGACAGGATTTGCAGGTTGAAATTCAGCGAAGGGGAATATACGCAGGATTTATGCCTGCAGGTTTTTAAAGATACAATACTGTTATCCCACCTGATAGATACGGATGCCTCCGACTGTGAATTGAAGACACCGGAAGAGATCAAGCGTGCGTCCTTTTATCTGCTGAATTGCTTTCAGCTTACATACAGCACCCTTTCGGATTCACCTGCATTGCTGATGTCCAGACGCAAGTATGAAGAGCTCCGGGAGCAGGCGGACGCTTATACTTTGTACGTGTTGACTGAACGGCTGACAGCCGAGACGGGAGATGTTGTAAATTCCCCGCAGCTGGCCAGCGTGATGAAGAGCCCGACTGCAGAGGGAGAGCTTAAGCTCTGTTCCATGCATGAGGGGACCTGGTATTTTCAGCGCGCCTTGTATATGGAGAACAATTCCGGAGGCTGGCTGGTGCGCGTCAGCGGCAAGCCGGCAGAAGACTGGATGATCGCGGTGCCGCTGACCAGACCTCAGCTATGCTCTATCTTTTATAGATGGCTGCTGCAGCCGATAGAGGTATCTAATGGAGAATAACCGTTGAACAAGGTGGAAGTGTGGGTTCGCCTTGATTCATGGAGGCCTTTTTATGTAAGCGCTTTATAATTGTGCGTTTCAGACTGGATATGAGTAAGGTGCGCTGCACTTCATGTCAGTTAACCAATCTTTAGGCAGGAGCATATGCTTTAAGCAAGGGCGAAGACCCGGGAAGAAAGGAGAATGAAGGATGAATCTCAGGAAAAAAATCTCGCTGCCGCTCATGATCCTCACCATGTGCCTGTCTGTCCTTGCCGGTTGCGGCAGCGACTCGGCTGCGGTGAAGGTGAAGATCGGTGAAGTCACCCGTTCGGTCTTTTATGCGCCTGAATATGTGGCATTATCCCAGAATTTTTTTAAGGATGAAGGGCTGGAGGCAGAACTGCAGACGATCCCGGGCGGGGACAAAACGATGACGGCTCTGCTCTCCGGGGCCATTGATGTGGCGCTTGTTGGATCGGAGACTTCAATTTACGTGTACCAGCAGGGGGCAGAAGATCCTGTCATCAATTTCGCCCAGCTGACCCAGCGTGACGGCACATTCCTGTTCGCACGGAAGGCGGATGCGGATTTCAACTGGGACAAATTGAAGGGGAGTACCTTCCTCGGCCAAAGAAAAGGCGGTATGCCGCAGATGGCCGGCGCTTTTACGCTGCTGCAGAAAGGCATTGATGCCGGAAAGGATCTTACGCTGATTCAGAATATTGATTTTGCCAACATTGCCGGCGCTTTTGCCTCCGGCACAGGGGATTATGTGCAGCTTTTTGAACCCACGGCCTCCATCTTTGAGCGTGAACATCGCGGTAGTGTTGTAGCATCTTTTGGCGTGGAAAGCGGCTACCTGCCTTATACGGTGTTTATGTCCAAACAGAGCTATATCAGCAAAAACGGGGATACGGTACAAAAATTCACCAATGCCATCCAGCGCGCCCAGGTTTGGGTGAAGGAGCACAGCCCGGAGGAGATTGCCGATGCAATCCTGCCTTATTTTGAGAATACCGACCGGGATATTGTGATCTCTTCGGTTAAGCGCTACAAAGAGCAGGACACCTATGCAGTAGATCCGGTCATTGACGGCAAAGAATGGAACAATCTGCTGGATGTTATGGATAACGCCGGTGAATTAAAGGCACGTGTTCCGGAAGCCAAAATCGTCGACAACAGCTTTGCCGAGAAAGCAGAAGCCAGCGTGAAATGAGCGGATACCTGTAGTAGAGTTAGGTTCCATAAAACTTAAGCGAATGCTTCCGAAGCGAGTTTTGTACGGAGTGGTTCACTGAAGCGGAAGCTAACAAAACTTAAGCAAATGCTTCCGAAGCGAGTTTTATGACGAAGAGAATCAAGAAGTTATGCTCCATAAAACTTAAGCGAATGCTTCCGAAGCGAGTTTTGTACGGAGTGATTCACTGAAGCGGAAGCTAACAAAACTTTTAGGAGGGGCGATATGCTTCCCATTGTGCAGCTAAAGGAAGTGACGCATGCCTATCTGGGGGACCGCGAGGCGTCGCTTGCCGTCGAGAATTTCAGCCTTTACGTGGAAGCCGGCGAGTTCGTCAGTCTGGTCGGCCCCAGCGGCTGTGGCAAAACCACACTCCTGTCGATCATCGCCGGACTTCTGCAGCCCTCGCGCGGAGAGGTGTTCGTGAGCGGGCACACGGTCAGCGGCCCTTCGCCTGAGGTGGGCTACATGCTGCAGCAGGATTATCTTTTTCCGTGGCGGACGATTCTGGATAATGCCCTGCTCGGGCTGGAGCTCACTGGACGTCTGAACGAAAGCTCGCGGCAGAAAACCATCGGGCTGCTGGGGGAGATGGGGCTGGCCGGCAAAGAGCATGCCTACCCGGCACAGTTGTCCGGGGGCATGCGCCAGCGGGTGGCGCTGGTGCGGACACTATCCACAGATCCGGGCCTGCTGCTGCTGGATGAGCCTTTCTCAGCGCTGGATTACCAGATCAAGCTTCAGCTTGAGGACCTGGTGTCCGAGACGCTGCGCAGACGCGGCACAACGGCAATTCTTGTTACCCATGATCTGTCCGAGGCCATTGCTGTCAGCAGCCGGGTGATTTTACTGCAGCCGAATCCCGGGAAAATCCGGAAAATCTTTACCGTGCCCGAAGCGATCCGGAGCACACCTCCGCTATACGCGCGGGATTTGCCGGGGTTTGCGGAGCTTTTCCATGAGGTGTGGAAGGAAATGGAGCTGGCAGGGAGGGGTGAGTTGTGAAGTCGGTTGAACAAATTGAAACTGCAGCCTCCCGTGCGCTGTGGCTGGAAGAGAAGCATAGTGAACACCAGAAGAAAAAACGGCGCTGGCACAACCGGGTAACCGCTGTCCGCGGCAGTTTGCTGGTACTGTTCTTTGCGCTCTGGGAGGCCGGAGCCCGGCTGGGCTGGATCGATAAGCTGCTGTTCAGTTATCCCACCAAGGTCTTCGGGCAAATTTGGGGCGATATGGCCAGCGGCAGCCTGTGGCCGCATCTTGGCATGACGGTTGGGGAAACGGTTGTGGGTTTTCTGCTCGGGACACTGCTTGGCACCCTTCTTGCCATTGTCATCTGGTGGTCGCCGTTTTTGTCCGCAGTGCTTGATCCGTATATGGTCGTCTTTAACAGTATGCCGAAGGTAGCGCTGGGCCCGATTTTTATTGTGATGTTCGGTGCGGGCTTTACGGCGATTGTGGTGACGACGCTGTCCATCACGGTGATTATAACCACCCTGGTAGTGTACAACAGCTTTTGCAGTGTTGATCCGAATTTGGTGAAAGTGGCAAGGTCGTTCGGAGCTTCACGGGTGCAGGTATTCAACAAGGTAATACTGCCTTCATCTTTTCCCACTGTCGTTTCCACGCTGAAGGTCAATGTAGGCATGTCATGGGTAGGTGTGATTGTAGGCGAATTTTTGGCGGCCAAATCAGGGCTAGGGTATCTGATCATATACGGCTTTCAGGTGTTCAACTTCACACTGGTGATGTCCAGTCTGCTGATTATTGCGGCTGTGGCTACAGCTATGTATCAACTGGTGGTTTATGTGGAAAAGCTGATTTTGTCGCGGCGGTGAGAATGATGTCATATTGTGCCGGTCCGCAAAATCTTGTACCATGTCTATATCTTTACCTGAAAATTATAGACAACATTATAAGCCTGCTTTTCCAACGGGTGTATCGGATGAAGCTGCCGGAGGAGACAGGACTTATCAAGCTCGCAAGGAGAGGTATTACATGGGATTTCGAGTTATCAAAACGGCGGCTGCAACTCTGTTGTCAATCCTGCTGGCAGCCGCTGTGGGCATTCCCAACGCGCAAAGTGCGGGTCTGCTCGCGATTCTGGGGGTGGAAACCACACGAAAAAGGAGTCTGCGCACCATCACGGCGCGTTTTCTGGCCTCCCTTGTAGGACTTTTTTTCGGCTGCATTCTGTTTTTCTTCCTTGGATTTCATTATTGGGTGCTGGGCCTGTATGTGCTGGTCGGATTCCCCATGATTGTAAAATCGGGCTACAAGGAAGGAATCGTGACCAGCTCCGTTATTGTTTTCCGGGTTTTTGGACAAGCCGAGCTGTCTGTACATGTTCTGCTCCAGCAGATAGAGCTGTTGTTCATAGGCCTGGGATCGGCCGGACTGGTCAATCTGATCTATATGCCGCAGACCGGCGGCGTTATTGCCGGAATCCGCAAAGAAGTGGACGGTTATTTTTCGGTGATCTTTACGCAAATGGCGCGTACGCTGCGTGATCCCGGGTATCTCTGGGACGGCAAGGAACTGATTGGCGCAGGGGAGGCGGTCCAGCGGGGACTTACGGCTGCCTCCAGGGAAATGGAGAACCATGTTATTCATCCGGATGAGGCATGGAATGTGTATTTTTACATGCGCAAGGAACAGCTGGAATCGATCCAGAACATGATGCAGCTCCTCTCGCAGGTCTACCGCCAGCTCCCTCACGGGGACATGGTTGCGGATTTGTTCGACCAGCTGAGCAATGACGTGCTGGCTGAGGAATATACCGGCCGGACCGAAAAACTGCTTGAGGGGCTGGAAAAGGAATTTCAGGGGATGGAGCTCCCGGAAACCCGCGAGGAATTTGAGGTCCGTTCGGCTATTTTGCAGCTATGCCGCGAGCTCTCGTTATATCTCAACATAGCCAAGAGGTACAAGATGCCGGTCGATATCAAACCGGTAAAACGGCCTTTGCCGGCAAAAGGAAGTTCGCGTGTCTAGAAAAATTTAGGCGAGGATGGAAAGAAGGAAGAATTAGGTATTCATCTTTTCGTGTGAAATTACGATAAGAGATATATGAACAATATGTGAGTGTTTGTTTTGTGCTGCGTTCATATAGGCTTAAGGAAACCAGGATATACTATATTATCATAATGAATGGATCGGCACATATTCCAATTACAGCAGCTAATTCACGGGGTGTGAATTCTGCACTGGCAGGTGACGAAGGTGAACAACGGCAACGAACAATATATCGGCAAACAGCTAGTAGACAACCTCTTTAATCACAACGGCGTATTTGTACTGCCCGCAATGACGCTTCTGAGCTCGGAGCATGTCCGGTTAATTACCCAGCACCGGATTATCCTTCAGCCCCATGATGTCATTCAATTGGACAGCGAGGCATTCTATCAACTGGCCGTGGATGATTGTACGGCAGCTATGGAGAATATTTTTGATCAGCTGCGCTATACCAAGAGCAAGCGACTGCCGATGCTTGAGCTCAAAAATGAAGTTATTCCTTTTATCCAGCAAGTAAGCGAGAAGAATGACTTCTTCGGAATCCTGGCTGCACTGCAGACCAAAGATGATTATACATACAGACATAACGTTGCTGTAGGCATATTATCAACACTTCTGGGCAAGTGGCTTAAGCTGGACCCGGAGGAGCTGGGCATGCTGACCATTGCTGCAACCCTTCATGATATCGGAAAAATTATGATTCCGGCCGAGATTTTAACCAAGCCGGGGCCACTGACGGATGAAGAATTTGATATCATGAAAAAACACACGACGCATGGCTACGAGCTGGTCAGAGATACACCGGGTACGACGCATATGCAGGCGCTTGTCGCGCTGCAGCATCATGAACGCATGGACGGAAGCGGTTATCCGTTCGGAGTGCTGGGACACCGGATTACGGATTTCAGCAAAATAGTAGCCGTTACAGATATTTTTCATGCGATGACTTCAGACCGGTTCTACAGCGAGGCGGCGCCGCTCTATGAAGTTCTGACTCAGATGGAGGACTACTCCTTCGGAAAGCTTGATCCTTATATTTGCGGTGTTTTTATTAGTAAGCTTATGCAGTCAATGATAGGCAACGAGGTGCTGTTAACAGACGGACGGATGGGCAAAATCATTATGATTCTGGCGCATGATCCGCTTCGTCCTTTGGTGAACATCGGGGAGGATTTCATCGATCTCAGCAAGAACAGACATCTTGGGATTGTGCGTGTAATCCCGCAATAGCCCTGAACCGCAGCAGCCCCTGTAGAGGATCTACAGGGGTTTTTTTTTGCGGCAGGATTAACTGATCTATTCATATCCGGGGAAATTTCACAATAAAATGAACTATGACTCTTGTTAAAAAAGCTCCTCCGAGGGCTTACCCAAATTTATTTCTACTCTAACAATCAACAAATGCCCAGAACGTGCATACACTTGATAGTGAATGATTGTATGGAGGAGGTTCAAAGATGTCATTAAGCCATAAACGTCAAACAAGGGAGATCATTACGAAGGCAATTTGCGGCAAAGGTCGTAAGTTCTCTACAGCAACCCATACCGTGACTCCGCCACACCATCCGACGAGTATTCTGGGGGCTTGGATTATTAACCACCAGTACGAAGCGGTTGCCGCCGGGAACGGAATCGAAGTAATCGGTACTTACGATGTAAACATCTGGTACTCGTACGACAAAAACAAGCAGACGGAGGTTGCCAAGGAAACGGTCTCCTATGTGGAGCTTATTCCGCTGTCGTACCTGGACCCGAGACACCGTGCCGCCACGGTTGAGGTCTCTGCGGAGGCAACGCAGGAACCCAACTGTGTGGAAGCAGGTGTCTCTCCGGGCGGGGGCAGTGTGACGCTTCGGGTGGAACGGGAATTCGAGGCGGAATTGGTGGCTGAGACCAAGGTCCGCGTGTATGTCACCGATCAAAGTGATGATCCGGAAGACAAGGATTATGATTTTGATGGCGAAAGCTTCGATTATGATGATCTGGACCCTGACGCCCTGGATGATGAGTTGTAAGGAAGAGCATCGCCGCCGCCAACTGATACCGGGTGGGTTTTAATCCATTATATGTAGTAGGGGCGGCGGTGAAGAGGGCGAATGCCCTCCTTTTTTATTTTTTTTTATTTTTCCGCCAGGGCAGCGGTGCAATGAAAAAGAAGGTGCTGCCCTGCCCGCGGTACGAATCCGGGAGGAGAAGGAGTTATGAATGAGGGGCTCCCCACATACTTGCTATGGTCTGCAGCCCAGCGGGAAGACAGGCTTCGGCGCAGCGGACTGGAAGCTTTGCTGGTGCCGGCCGAAGGTTCAGGACTGGGGAAGGGGACAACCCGACAGTCTGCGGAGGCCCGTTCGTACAAGCAGTATTACCGGGTCCGTGTATATAACCTGGAGGTGCTGGAAATCCAGCCGCTCGGAACGGGGGCAGCGATGAAGCCGGCTACTTTGCCTCCTGTCATTCGTGCGGGGGCGGCGCGGGGAAATGCAGTGGGTGAGGGAACTGCCTTGGCGGATATCGCCTTGCACGGTCAAGAGCGGA
The DNA here is from genome assembly GCF_000981585.1 of Paenibacillus riograndensis SBR5. NCBI lineage: Bacteria > Bacillati > Bacillota > Bacilli > Caryophanales > Paenibacillaceae > Paenibacillus > Paenibacillus riograndensis. The sequence goes on along the minus strand of NZ_LN831776.1, from coordinate 4,503,583 downwards.
TGCCGCGTCCCGCTGGCGGAGGGGAAACCGCTGGAGGGCACAGCCGGTCCGCAAACCCGGCATCTTCCGGCCGCCAGCGCGGAGCGGCGGGGAAAATCCGGGATACAGCGGTGCGGGCGCTGTACACCCTTGGTCTGGACAGCGGCGAGGTGCTGCTGAAGACCCTGGGCGGCCGCCGCTACAGGGTCGACAAGGTCACGCCGCTCCGGGCAGGCTCCGGCGGGGTGCTGCCGGAGCCCTACCGCGCGGCCTCGCTGGCGCTGGCCCGCTCCCTGGCTCTGGAGCAGCCCGGCCGCCCCGGGCTGCTGATGGGCATGGACCCGGAGTTCCTCCTGCTCCGGGAATCCACAGGCCGCGCCGTGCCGGCGTCGCGGTACCTGCCCATGGACGGCGTCGCCGGCTGCGACGCCGGGCCTCCGGGAACGCGCGGCGCGTTCCCGGTCGCCGAGCTGCGCCCTGCGCCGCGCGGGGAACCGCGCGCGCTGCTGGCGCAGCTGATGTCCGCCGCGCGCACGGCGGACCGGCTCATCGCCGATCGCTCGCTGCGCTGGCGGGCGGGAGGTATGCCGCTGCCGGGCTGGGCCCTCGGCGGCCATTTGCACTTCAGCGGCGTGACGCTGTGCGCGCCGCTTCTGCGCGCGCTCGACAACTACCTCGCGCTGCCGCTGCTGCTGCTGGAGGACGCCCGTGCGGCAGCACGGCGTCCGAGATACGGGGTGCTCGGCGATTTCCGGCTTCAGCCGCATGGCGGCTTTGAATACCGGACCCTGCCGAGCTTCCTGGTGTCCCCGGTCATCGCGAAAGGCGCGGTCTTCCTGGCTCACCTGATTGTGAGCCGCTATGAAGACCTTACCCTGCGGCCGCTCGACCGGGAAGACCTGCATGCCGCCTACTATAGCGGCGACAAACCGCCGCTGCGCGCCGCGTTCCCTCCGCTTGCGGCGCAGCTCCGCGCACTGCCTGGCTATGCGCAGGCAGCGCGTTATATAGAGCCGCTGTTCAGCTGTATTGCCGCTGAACAGACCTGGGATGAGTCCCGCGACATCCGCGGGCTGTGGTGCGGCAAATTGCGCCCAAGTGAGCAGCATATGGCGCAATAAGGTGCCCAGACGCCCCGGGTGCAGAGGAATCAAAGGTATTTTTACCTTTGATTGCACCCCAGCGGTAGTGTCAAGAAGGTTGTGTATAGAGAAAAAGTTTCTTTACGACACTTCGTTTGCTGGTTAGGTGGAAAAAGTATCACTAATTTGTCTGAGCATCAAGCAACCCGGGCAGCTAAGTGGAAAAAGGTACACTAATTCACTCTATTTCGCTCCATATAAGGGAAAATTACCGAATTAAGTTCCCTTTTTCCACTTAAACCTCACGACTGTTTATTTCTGAGGAAATTAAGCTCCCTTTTTCCACTTGGCCATCCCTATTGCCGCAATCAAAGGTATTTTTACCTTTGAATGAGCTTTGACGCCCAGAGTGCAGTCGAATCAAAGGTATTTTACCTTTGACGCGTTTCTTCCAGACTATGGTAAGGTTAGAGGCTCCCCGGTATAGGCTGACTTTTGAAGACAGCCCCATTTTTTTAAAAACCAAGATTCACCGGCAATCAAACATAGAGCATCGTCCAGAACCCGATATCCTGATATCCAAGCTTGCGGTAGATCAGGGCGGCCTGCGGATCGTTGTAGAACAGGCAGGGGGTGCGGCCTTCATGCAGCATATCGGCACTTAGGCGGGCAACCAATCGGCTGGCCAATCCCCGCCCTCTGTATGCGGGATGTGTGGCAACGGCTACGACCATAGCCGACATCGAGCTTTCTGCTGCAGTAGAGGCTGTGGCGATTACTTTTCCATCCTGTTCCATATAGTAGGTCCTGCCCGTGCCGGTCTCCAGTGTTTTCCGCAGGCTGCTGCGCGAATCCTCCGGGTTGTTGTCGAACTCCTCAATCTGGTCGGTGAGCGAACAGATTGCATCGACATCGTCTGTGGTTGCTTGGCGGATGGCATGTGCGGATGCTGCGGTTGTGTCCAGTGTGCTGTTCAGCTCCCGCAGCTCGGCGAACCGCATTTGCTTTTCCTTGCGGATGTTCAAATGTTCCGCCACGGCCTGAACAGTTTCTGCTGAACCGGATACCATCTCAAATTTCGGGCCCGCCTGCATCAGCGCCGCGAATCCCGCCGCATCAAAAGGTCCGTCGGCGTAAGGAATAAAGCTTCCATAAAAGCGCAGCAATACAGCAATTAACTGGCCATCCTCCTCACGGAAGTCGCCCCACAGCTCCATAAACTCCTGTTCAAACCCAAAATTCTCCACATCCCCGATGATAAACAAATTCAATGCGGGGTCCTTGCTAACCAGCGTCATCAGCGGCGCATGGTCTGCTTCCCCAAGCTTACGGATCATCCGATCTCCCCCTTGTTTTCTCTGAATTCATTCTGGTTACGTTAAACTTCTGAATTGCACCGGACTTTGACGAGTCCGCCGTACTGCACGATACGCACAGTGGATCAGCACAACGCATGACAGGAGATACTGTGCGCATTGCAAAAAATCGTAAATCTATCCTGTTGAAATGATTTTATACACTAAGTTGAAATGAATTTATCCACTATATAGATTGAACTTGTGACTTTTTGATCTCGGGAAGGACCGTGACTCCAGAGAATGTTTGGACTTCCGGCCGTTGCCCATCTGCAGATTTCTTGATTGTAACCCGCTGTTCGAGGTGGAAAACCGCAGACAGCTTATGCTTCCGATGCTAGCTTTCCTAAGGAAAGCTTTTAGGCGGACGCTGCCGCTCCGTAAGTATCCAAACTTCTCCCCCGCCACTTTTCCCTTCATTGTAATATTTTCAAGTTCAATTTATATAAGTTGAAATGATTTTAGCCACTATATAGATTGAACTTGTGATTTTTCTATTTCGGGAAGGCTTGTGACTCCAGAGAACGTTTGGACTTTCGGCTGCTTCCCATCAGTAGATTTCTGGTGTTTTTTCCGCTGTTCGCGGTGGAAATCCGCAGCCTGCAGATGCTGAAGATAGCGAGTTTTTCTACGGAAAGCTTTTAGGGCAAACGCATCCGCTCCTTTACAGACAAGCTTTAGTGAGAAACGGTAATACGCGGGTTGATATGGAAGATTGCCAGTTCCAGCCTGCTCTTCTGCCGCTTTTCCCTGTTTGGATATTTACAAGTTCAATCTATATATTAGGACGGTGAGGCTGCTTCAGTTGGTCAATTATGGAAGTTTAGCTTACTTAGCGTACATAGTGATTTTACTGCATCCTGAATCAAAAGCACACCTTTAAACCTTAATGCATTGGGCTTCCGTTGATTTCACATGGTTTTCCAGCCGGTCCTTCATTAGGGCATTTCCGTTATGCAGCAAGGCAGCTCTTATGAAGAGCAGGCCGGGGTAACTTTGGCGGACCACTTTCTGCTATAATAGAGAACAGTATGAAGTAGGCATGGAGGTTAACGATGGCAAATTATACGCCGATGATACAGCAATATCTGAAAGTGAAGGAAGGAGCCAAGGATGCTTTCCTTTTCTTCCGTCTGGGCGATTTCTATGAAATGTTTTTTGAGGATGCGATCCTTGCGTCCAAGGAGCTTGAGATTACATTAACCGGCCGCGAGGGTGGGGGCGAAGAGCGCATTCCCATGTGTGGTGTGCCTTACCATGCCGCCGAGGGGTACATACAGCGCCTGATTGAAAAAGGCTACAAGGTCGCCATCTGCGAGCAGCTGGATGATCCGGCAGTAACGAAGGGGATGGTCCGGCGCGATATTGTCCGCGTAGTGACACCGGGAACGGTGATGGACGGGAAGATCATTGCCGACAAAAACAACAATTACCTCGTCTGTGTGACTGAAGTTGACGGGATGATGGCACTCGCTGCCTGTGATTTGACCACAGGTGAGCTGTATGTCACATCTGTGCTATCGGGTGCCGAATGGCTGAGGGATGAAATCGGCATTTATGAGCCGGCCGAGATTATCGGGGATGCCGCGCTGCTGGACATGCTGCGGAGTGAAGCATCGCTGCTGGCGAAGCCGGTTGTCTATACTCCGTGGGAGAAACGCGAAGAAGAGCTGGCCCGCCGCCAGTTCGGTGAAGCCGCCTGGGTGCGTCTTGAGAAAGAGCGCGGCCTGTGCCTGGCGCTGCTGATCTCCTATCTGAGCGAAACCCAGCGGCGCTCCCTGGGGCAGCTGAGCCAGATTTCGCCGTATGAACCGGGAAATTATATGATTCTGGACCCGTTCACCCGGCGCAATCTGGAGCTGACCGAAACCGTGCGCGAGCGTTCCAAAAAAGGCTCGCTGCTCTGGCTGCTTGACCGCACCGAAACATCGATGGGCGGCCGTCTGCTGCGCCGCAGAATTGACAAGCCGCTGCTGCAGCGTGCGCCGATTGAACGGAGGCTGGAGGCGGTCGATTATTTGTACAACCAGTTTATCGTGCGGGAGGATCTGCGCGGAGCGCTCAAAGAGATCTATGATCTGGAGCGGCTGGTTGGACGGATCGCCTTCGGCAGCGCCAACGGGCGTGACATGAATGCGCTGAAGCTGTCGCTCGCCCAGATTCCGGCGCTGAAGGACATGTGTATGGCATCCGGCTCGTCGACGCTGCGGGAGATTGGCGCCAGCATGGATGTATGTGCCGAGCTGCGCGAGGATATCGACCGGGCAATCGTTGAAGAAGCTCCGGTATCGGTGCGGGATGGCGGAATTATCCGGGCAGGCTACCATGAACGTCTGGATGAGCTGAGGGAGGCGAGCAGCAGCGGCAAACGCTGGATTGCCGAGCTGGAAGCCAAGGAGCGCCAGGCTACAGGCATCAAATCCCTGAAGATCGGTTATAACAAAATCTTCGGCTATTATATTGAAATCACCCGCTCCAACCTGTCTTCCCTGCCGGAAGGAAGGTATGAGCGCAAGCAGACGCTGGCGAACGCCGAGCGTTTCGTTACACCGGAGCTGAAAGAGAAAGAAGCCCTGATCCTGGAAGCACAGGACAAGATGACCGATCTGGAATACAGCCTTTTTATCGAGCTGCGTGACCGGATCAGTGCGCAGATCCCCCGGCTTCAGGCATTAGCCGAAAAGGTGGCTGAGATCGATGTGTACCAGTGCCTGGCGGCTGTCAGCGCGGAACACCGCTTTGTGAAGCCCAAGCTGACGGACGGCTACGATCTGCGGCTTGAGGGCGGGCGCCATCCGGTTGTGGAGGCGGTGCTGAAGGATGCGGCTTTTATTGCCAACGGCAGCACGCTCAGCAAGGAAGAAGGCAATATACTCCTGATCACCGGCCCGAACATGGCGGGAAAAAGCACTTACATGCGCCAGGTTGCCCTCATCTGCATCCTGGCCCAGATCGGCTGCTTTGTTCCGGCAGGCAGTGCGGAGGTTCCGCTGATCGACCGCATTTTTACGCGGATCGGTGCTGCGGATGATCTGATCGGCGGACAGAGCACCTTTATGGTGGAGATGGCGGATATCCAGGTCATGACCGAAAAAGCAACAGCGCGCAGTCTGATCATTATCGACGAGCTGGGCCGGGGCACTTCAACAAGCGAAGGGATGGCGATTGCCCAGGCGGTGATCGAATATGTGCATGACACCATCGCCTGCAAGGCCTTGGTCTCGACGCATTTTCATGAGCTGGCCCATCTGGAGCAGAGCCTCCAGGGACTGCGCAACTACTCGATGGCTGTCCAGGAAAGCGGCGACAAAGTCAACTTCCTGCGCAAGCTCGTGCCGGGAGCGGCAGACAGCAGCTACGGGATTTATTGCGCCCGTCTGGCAGGGCTTCCCGAAGGCATTATTGACCGGGCGTACGGGCTGCTTCAGAGTATTGAGCAGGCAGCCCCTCCGGGAACGGTATCGCTCAATTATGGCTCAGGCTATTCTGAACATGCCGGGCAGGGTATTCAGGAGAAGCAGGCACCCGCTGTGCCGCCGAATTCCGCAGAAGGCCCGGCCGCCGGAGGCCAAGCCTATGCCTCCACGCGCAGCGGTTCAGTCCATTTAGGCGGCGGTTCGTCCGATGCTTCCTTGGCGGCTGTCCGGTTAGAAGCAGCCGTTTCACTTGCCTCTTCCGCAGCGGAGGAGGACAATGAGGTTGTCCAGCTCTCCATTTTCGGGGAGGAAGAGCCGCGCAAGAACCGCAAGGGCGGGGCAGCCGCTCCGGCGGCCAAGGAGAATCCGCTGGTGAAAGAGCTGATCTCTGCCGTTCAGGGCGCAGACCTCATGAATATGACGCCGCTGCAGGCGATGGGCCTGCTGAACGAGTTGAAGATGAAGGCGAAGGAGCTTTAGGGCTGCGTGTTCGCTTAAGGGAATACTTGCGTGTTCACTTTGCGTTTCTCTGAGATGCTAACTGTATTTCATACAACTAAAAGGTGCTTTTTTTGCAATGAGACTCGTTTAATTGCAATCCGTGCAATTAATATAGAAAGTTCTTGCGTAAAAAGGCTTTCCACCAATTTTAACTGCATCGAGTACATTTATAACTGAAAATAATCAGTTTAAGCATCCTTTTAATTGCTGAAAATGCAGTTATCAGGTACCGCTGGGTGATACCAAAGAGATTTATAACAGCTTAATTGCGAGGTGAAATGAACATGGCCAAAATTCATGTGCTTGATGAGCATATTGCCAACCAGATTGCTGCGGGGGAAGTGGTGGAGCGGCCTGCTTCGGTCGTTAAGGAGCTTGTGGAGAACGCCATCGACGCCGGAAGCACCCGCATTGAAGTGTCTGTAGAGGAAGGCGGGCTGCAAAGCATCCGGGTGAAGGACAACGGCTCGGGTATTGATCCCGAGGATTGCGAAACGGCTTTCTACCGTCATGCAACGAGCAAAATCGTGAACGGCAGGGATTTGTTTCAAATCACCTCCCTCGGATTCCGCGGGGAAGCCCTGCCCAGTATCGCTTCCGTGTCTAAGCTGTCCCTGCTTACTTCAAGCAATGAGGACGGCAAGGGCAGGGCTTTGGACATCGAAGGAGGCAAGCTGATCCGCAATGAGGACGAGCCAGCGGGCAAGGGCAGTGATCTTGCGGTAAGGGAATTATTTTATAATACTCCGGCAAGGCTGAAATATATGAAAAGCGTACAAACGGAGCTGGGACATATTTCCGACACCATGTACCGCGTGGCGCTGGCGCACCCGTCCATCTCCTTCACGCTGCATCATAACGGCAATCAGCTGCTGCATACGCTTGGCAACGGGGACCTGCTGCAGGTCATTGCCGCCGTGTACGGCACCTCTGCGGCCAAGGCGATGCTGCCGCTTGCTGCGGAAGACCCGGATTACCGGATTTCCGGCTATGTCAGCCGTCCGGAGTGGACCCGTTCGAACCGCAATGCGGTCACTACGATTGTCGGCGGGCGCTACATCCGCAGCAACGGGCTGAATGCAGCGATTATGCGGGCTTATCATACGCTCCTGCCGATCAACCGCTACCCGCTGCTGGTTCTGCAGCTGGAGATGCACCCGTCGCTTGTCGATGTCAATGTTCATCCGGCGAAGCTGGAGGTCCGCTTCAGCAAGGAGGCGGAGCTCTATGCCTTCGTAGAGCAGGAAATCCGCAAGGTTTTGATGGGACAGAGCCTTATTCCCCGGCCAAGCAAAGAAATCATTGGCGCCAAGGGCAGCAGCTCCTTTATCCAGGAGCAGTTTGCTTTTTCCAAGGGCGCGGTTCCGCCTCCGCCTCAGGAAGAGGCCTTGGGCCGGAGCGCCGCAGAGCCCGGCTATCCGCAGACCGGGCAAGCTCCAGCGCCCGGAGGTGCTGTGCCTGTGAGCGGAGCGGGCGGCAGCGGGCCGCTCCGTTCCCCAGGGGCGCTCAGCGGCCTGACGCTGCCGCCCCTGGATGGGGGCCGCAGCGGCGGCAATGACGCGCCGCTGTACGGCGCAGCTGCGGCCGGAGCTGCGCCGTACAGCAGCAGCTCCGGCCTGAGCTCCCAGTCGCGGGAGCGGGCGGCTGCATACAGCGGCAGCGCTCCGCAGGCCGCTGCACAGCGGCGGGAAGGGGCGGGCAGCGAAAGCTACCGCCAATTCCCGTCGGTGAATCCCGCAAAGGGGCAGATGCCCTCGGCGGAGGAACTGTATGCTCCCCCCGGCACAGAGGATGCCGGACTGCCGCAGTTCCCGGAGCTGAACTATATCGGCCAGCATCACGGAACGTATATTATTGCCCAGAATGACAGCGGGCTGTATCTGATTGACCAGCATGCGGCGCATGAACGGGTGAATTACGAGTACTATTATGAGAAATTCGGACGCCCCGAGGACGCTTCGCAGGAGCTGCTGCTGCCGATTACACTGGAGTTCACGCCGTCGGAGAGCAAACAGCTCAGCGAGCGGCTGCACTGGTTCCAGCAGGCGGGGGTGTATCTTGAACATTTCGGGGGACAGACCTTCCTGGTCCGTTCTCTGCCCTACTGGTTCCCGGAGGGGGACGAAAAAGCTGTGATTGAAGAGATGGCGGAATGGGTCCTCAGCGAGCGGTCGATTGACCTTGCGAAGCTGCGCGAGAAATCATCGATTCTCTGCTCCTGCAAGGCTTCGATCAAGGCTAACCAGAAGCTGACAGAGCATGAAGTGGAGTCGCTGCTCTCACGGCTCGCTGCCTGCCGTCAGCCGTATACCTGCCCGCATGGACGGCCGATTGTAGTATCCTTTTCCTCCTACGATTTGGAGAAGCTGTTCAAGCGTGTAATGTAATTGATCTATCTGCGTTTGTTGTGAGCAGGAACGGAGGCAACATGATTATAACAACGGGCTTTGACCCGATCCCGGCCATCGAAATGCGGGCCAAAAGCCTTGCGGAGCGAACCGGCACAATCTATACGCCCCGAGGCAAATTGTCCATGTCCAAAATGGCGGAACGCTACAAAGACGGGGAGATTCTGGTTGTGCTGCAGGACGCAGTGCGGCTGATTACACCGGGCATGCCGCCGATGGAATTTCACCCCAGCATGGGTTTTGTCCGGGCTAAGCGGATTATCCGCGGGGAGCCGGACCCGATGCTGGAGGCCGCCCGGATGGTCCCAGGGGACAGTGTGCTGGACTGTACGGCAGGGCTTGGCAGCGATTCCCTGCTGTTTGCAGTGTACGGCGGAGAGGCATCCACCGTCACTGCGCTGGAGAGCTCCCTGCCGCTCTGTGCGCTGTTACTTGAAGGCATGAGCCACTATATCTCGGGACAGGAGAAGGTGAACGAGGCCCTGCGCCGCGTGCGTGTGGTGCACAGTGACCATCTTGCTTACCTGCGGGAGCAGCCGGACAACAGTATAGATATTGTCTATTTTGATCCCATGTTCCGTGTACCTTTGACGGATTCGGCAGCAATATCGCCGCTGCGCCAGTTCGCGAATGCCGCTGCCTTGAGGGCGGAGAGTGTCGCCGAGGCCGTCCGGGTCGCCCGCAAAACCGTGCTTTTGAAAGAAAAAGCCTTAAGCGGCGAATTCTCCCGGCTTGGTTTTACCGAGCTGCTGCGGGCCAGCGCCAAAACATCGTACGGGGTGATATCCATTGACAACTGAGACAAGACGCAGGGTTCTGGTGCTGCTTGGCCCGACTGCTGTCGGCAAAACCAGGTTAAGCCTTGAATTGGCTGAGGCCTATGACGCAGAGATTATTTCTGGCGACTCAATGCAGGTGTACCGGGGGATGGACATCGGGACAGCCAAAATCAAACCAGAGGAAATGATGGGAATCCCCCATCATCTGATCGATATCCATGATCCTCAGGATGCTTATTCCGCTGCTGAATTTCAGGAGCAGGGGACAAAGCTGATCGAAGAGATCAGCCGCAAAGGCAAGCTTCCTTTTATCGTCGGCGGAACCGGGCTCTATATTGAGTCCCTGTGCTACGGTTTCCGCTTCTCGGAGGCCGTAGCGGATGAAGCCTTCCGCAGCGAGCAGGACGCTTTTGCCGAGGCCCATGGAGCTGAGGCACTGCATGCCAGGCTGGCTGAAGTAGACCCGGAGAGCGCAGCCAGACTGCACCCCAATGACCGCCGCCGGATCATCCGCGCGCTGGAAATTCATCATCAGACCAAGGTAACTCTTTCGGCATCCCATGCAGACCAGAAAAAGGAATCTCCCTATGAACTCTGCCTGATTGGTTTGACAATGGACCGGAAAATACTATATAAACGTATTGAAGACCGAATTGACCAGATGCTGGCGGACGGACTCGTCGCAGAGGTGGAAGGACTGCTGCAACGCGGCTACAGCAGAAGTCTTGTGTCCATGCAGGGACTGGGCTACAAGGAAATTGCCGCTTACCTCGCGGGAGAAATGACGCTGGACGAGGCTGTGACGCTTCTCAAACGCGATACCCGCCGATTCGCCAAAAGACAGTTGTCATGGTTTCGCCACATGAAGGAGATTCAGTGGATCAACGTCGATGAGAGCCAAAACTTTTCAGAGAATTTTGAAAAAATCCGTGCTATAATAGCAGGAAAGTTTCTCTCAGGTCTTGAATATACTTCTGAACAATCTAATTGAACCATTGGGGGTACGTCATATGAACAAGTCCATTAACATCCAAGATACGTTCTTGAATCAACTGCGCAAAGAGAATATCCCTGCTACAGTATATCTGACCAACGGCTTTCAAATCCGGGGAATCATCAAAGCCTTCGACAACTTCACTATTGTCATCGACAGTGACGGCCGCCAGCAGATGGTGTACAAGCATGCGATTTCCACCTTTACACCGCAGCGCAGCGTATCGCTGATGCAGGACAGTGGAAGCGAAGAATAAGATTTACAGTCTTAAAGCGAAACCTTTTTGCTTATAAATCGTTTGAATAGAGAGTGCGAGAGAGCAACCTGTGAAGGTTGTTCTTTTCATTCGTGCACTCAATATCATGAACGTTCCGAAAGGGAGTCAGGAGGCACCATGTCCAGAGACGATATATCCAGGACGAACCGCAACAGAAACAGGGGAACCCAGTCATCAAGTTCGAGTTCAAATTCTAATTCTAATTCCAAAGGGAAGTCCAAGAAAAAGAAATTTCTTACCAAGAAGCGTGTGCTGTGGACGCTGTTTTTTACTACGGCGCTGGCGATTTTTTGCGCGCTGGGCGGTTACCTGTTCATCATGCTGAACGGCGAGAAGCTGCTGGATGAGAACATCGATAAGCTCACGGTTAATGAGACTACGAAAATTTACGACCGGAATGCGAAGCTGATCGGCGAGCTGGCTTTGGAGAAAAGTGAGCCGGTTGAGTATGAAGATATTCCTAAGCTGCTGGTCAACGCTTTTGTAGCTACAGAGGATAAGCGTTTCTTTGAACACAGCGGCGTTGATTTATGGTCGATCGGCCGGGCGGCAGTGAAGGATATTGCAGCGCGAAGCATGGTCGAAGGCGGGAGTACGATTACCCAGCAGCTGGCGAAGAACATTTTCCTTACCCGGGATAAGACCTTCTTCCGCAAAGCGACCGAGGTTTCGATTGCCGTGGCGCTGGAGAACAAATTCACCAAAGAAGAGATTATTACCAAATATCTGAACCGCATCAACTTCGGCGGCACCATTTACGGGATCAAGGCGGCATCCATCCGGTATTTTGGCCAAAGTAATCTGAACGATCTCAAGGTTTGGCAGATAGCCACGCTTGCTGCAATGCCTAAGGGGCCCTCCCGCTACAACCCGCTGCGCAATCCTGAGCTTTCGAAGGAACGGCGCGGTGTGGTGCTCCAGCTGATGTATGAGCAGGGCTACATTACCAAGGATCAGATGGACGAAGCCAAAGTGGTGAACTACAACTATAAGCCGCCGGAAAGCAAACAGCGTTACCAGGCCTTTATTGATTATGCGGTTGATGAAGCGGAAGACAAGTTCGGATTGACCGAGGACGATCTGAATATCGGCGGGTACAAAATCTATACGACCATGGACGCACATGCCCAGGAGACGGTGGAGAAAGCTTTTGCCGACAGCGATAACTTTGAGAAGAGCGCCGACGATGAGCTGGTGCAGGGCTCGATGACGATAATCAACCAGGAGAACGGCAGCATCGTGGCGCTCCTTGGCGGACGGAATTATGAGAAAAAAGGCTACAGCCGCGTGAACGGCAGCAGACGCTCACCGGGTTCATCCTTTAAACCGCTGGTTGCTTACGCACCTGCGCTCGAATCCGGAAAATTCACCAATAATTCCGTACTTAGCAACGAAAAGCAATGCTTCGGCACTTACTGTCCGAACAACCTGCACGGCTATTCGAAAACCATCAGCATGGCAGCGGCCTTGACGAAGTCGGAGAACATCCCGGCCGTATGGCTGCTGAATGAAATCGGGGTCAATACCGGCTTCCAGTTTGCCAAAAAGCTCGGGATCAAACTGAAGGACGAGGACAAAAACCTCTCGCTGGCACTTGGCGGGATGAGTGAAGGTACGAATACTCTGGAAATGGCTCAAGCCTACAGTGCCTTTGCCAATGGCGGTGAATTGCGCGAGGCCTATTCGATCAAATCGATAACCAATAGCGACGGAGATACCGTCTATAAGGCAAATACCAAACCGGAACGGGTTATGAGCGAGAATACAGCTTACCAGATGACAGAGATGATGCAGAAGGTCGTAGAAGACGGCACAGGTAAAAAAGCTAAAATTGACCGTCCAGTAGCCGGTAAAACCGGTACCACGCAAAGCGGATACGAGGGCATCAGCTCGAACCGGGACGTCTGGTTTGTCGGCTATACGCCGGAATGGACAGCTGCGGTCTGGATGGGCTATGACAAGCCAAACAAAAAACATTTGCTCAAAAACAGCAGTCCGCTTGCAGCGGCATTCTGGGGCAAGGTCATGGAGGAAGCTCTGGAAGGCGTTCCGAAGAAGTCATTCCCGCAGCCGGAAGGTACTAACCAGCCGGAACCGACGGCAACACCGGAAGCAGCGGAGCCAGTCAGCGGTCTGAATGCAGCCTATGATGCTTCAACCATGACCGTCAACCTGAGCTGGGAGCCTGCCTCTGCAAAAGGAGTGGAATACCGGATCTACCGCCGCGAAACCTCGGAAGCAGAGTTCAGCCCGCTTCTGAATACCGTTTCCGCAAATGTCGGGGATATCAGTGCAATGCCTGGCTTGACCTATGAATATTATGTCACAGCTTATTACCCGGCATTGGATGTGGAAAGCGAGCCTTCTGCAACCGTCACGGTTGAGGTGCAGGACGAACAACCGACACAGGAGCCGGAGCCAACGGTTGATCCGAATCTTCCAACCGATGGAACGGGTAATGGCGGCAATAATGGAAACGGGCAAAATAATGGAAATCCGGATGGAAACAATGGAAATGGCAACGGGAATGGCAACGGCGGGGAGAACGGAAATCAAGGAAACGGCAACGGGAATGGCAACGGCAACCCTGGTGGTAACGGCAGCGGCGGAGAGTTTCCTTCCGGTACTCCTGAAGCCTCACCGACACCTCCTCCGGCCACTATTCCGCCTACTGATCCGGCTGTCACGACCGGAGCAGGCGGCGGCAACGCGGGTACCGAGGGGGCTACAGATCCCGTCACTGATCCTTCCGCGGGTTTCGTGGATGAAGGCACTGTTACACAGTAGAAAAATCTCTTACTAAACAAATGAAATCCACCTGCCCCGGCAGCTGTGAATCTCCTGGATGATGCGGAGACTGCGGCTGGCGGGGCTTTTTACTTTGTCTTTTTCAAGAACATCATCTGCCGTAATTTACAAGGGATGTTTTGAGTGTATCTGGCAAATGTGTTAAGCTGAATACACCATTTCTTGAGAGGGTCATTCATATGAAACGTAAATTCGGAGACCGGGCCAACTGGCGCCGGATTACGCGCCGCCATTTTGCCTGCCGTTATGTGGAGAGCCGGGAATTCAGCGGATACATCACCCTGTATACCATTTATGGGCTGAAGGAACCGCTGTGGAAGAGCTACGGCAGGCATACATACCGCATAGCGGACAAAGGGTACTCATGGCTGCAGTATTTTCCCAAAGACAGCCACTATATTGTGACGGCAATGTTCGACGAGCGGCAAAACATCGTGCAGTGGTACATTGACACCTGCAAGGTTCAAGGGGTCACCGACCAAGGCGTGCCCTGGTTCGATGATCTGTATCTGGATGTTGTGGTGCTGTGGAATGGAGAGGTATTTCTGCTGGATGAGGACGAGCTGGAGGAAGCCCTGGAACGTGAGGATATTACGGACAGTGACTATAATTTGGCCTGGGCTACAGCAAGCAGTATTCTTCGCAGCATAGATGCTCATGCTTTTCCTTATTTCTCCCTTTCCTTGAAGCATCGTGCCGAATTGTTCCATCACGGAGAATTCAGGAGGAAATAAAAAATGGATTGGTATGTCTATCAAAGAGGTTCATCCCCGATTCGCAAAGTATCGCGCAAAGGCCGTCGTTCCCGGATGAAGCGCAATCTGCTCATTGTACTGGTGGTCTGTATCGCCGCAGGATTGCTCTGGTGCGCGTCAGTCTTTGGCCGGATCAACAGCGCAGCAACGACGAATCCTATGCAGGAAGCGGATGTGGGCATTATTCTTGGTATGGCGATGTGGGGAGACAAGCCCAGCCCCGGACTACAGGAAAGGCTTGACTATGGGCTGGAACTATACCGGGAAGGCAAATTCCCCCGGTTTATTGTATCTGGCGGTCTGGACCGGGTTGATTATAAATATACCGAAGCAGAGGGAATGAAGAACTATCTGGTGGAGCAGGGAGTTCCGGAGAACGCTATCATTCTGGAGGACAAGTCTACCAGCACTTATGAGAATCTCCGGTTTAGTCAAAAGCTGATGAAATCCAAAGACTTAAACACAGCAGTCATTATTACACATACTTTTCACGGACAGCGCGCGCTTGAGATTGCCCGGGAACTCAATTACAACCGTCCTGAGCTGGGGCTTACCGATTCACAGGTGATGTCGATGCTGAAGTACAAGACCCGTGAAATTCTGGCCTATACGAAATGGAAAATGCAGCAGCTTTTTCTGTGAAAAGTCAACACCGGCGCTGCTTTCCTGATTCCTGTGCCTCTATTTGTCCGGAAGTTTCTGAAACTGCTAATAAGACCTTAATTAGCGGAATAGACTTGATATAAGGTATAGATAAAGTCAGCCCTGGATAATGAGGTGAACAAGGTGAACGGACGCGTAGCGGCGGCAAGCGGACGGGAGGAAGGCAGACCGTCACGACAAATCAATATTGTACTGCGGAATCAGGATACACCAGCGGCAAGCCACGCGGCTGCAGACAGTCTTGCTCAGGCCGCACCCCCAAAAAACAACGGACACAGTGAATGGTTTCAGGAGCTTAACCGGGAACTGGATGCACTCGTAGGGTTGGAAAATATCAAGGAGCTGGTATTCGAGATCTATGCCCTGCTGCAGATCGCCAAGATGCGCAGCGATGCGGGACTTGCCAGCGGCGGCCAGGCGTATCATATGGTTTTCAAGGGGAATCCCGGAACCGGCAAGACAACGGTAGCCAGAATTGTCGCCAAGCTGTTCCAGCGGATGGGTGTGCTGACCAAAGGGCATCTGATCGAGGTGGAAAGAGCGGATCTGGTTGGCGAATATATCGGGCATACGGCTCAGAAGACAAGGGACCTGGTGAAAAAGGCGCTCGGGGGCATTCTTTTTATTGATGAAGCTTACAGTCTCGCCCGGGGCGGGGATAAGGATTTTGGCAAAGAGGCCATTGACACGCTTGTCAAATCCATGGAGGACCACCGCAGCCAATTCGTGCTGATTCTGGCGGGATACTCCAGTGAAATTGATTATTTTCTGATGAGCAACCCCGGTTTGCCCTCCCGGTTCCCCATTCAGGTGGAATTTCCCGATTACACCATAGACCAGCTGCTGCAGATTGCGGAGCTGATGGCCAAAGAACGCGATTATATTCTGATGCCGCAGGCCATACTCAAACTAAAGCAGCATCTGCTGCTGGAGAAGACAGAGAGCCTTCATGCCTTCAGCAACGCGCGTTATGTTCGCAACTCTATAGAAAAAGCAGTGCGGGCCCAAGCGGTACGGCTGCTGAATCAATATGAGAGCAACAGCCCGGGCAAGCAGGAGCTGATGACACTCCGCACAGAAGATTTTAAACTGTAGGCAGCTTTACACCACGGACGATACACAACTTAGTGTACAGGACAAGGAGCATGTAATTCATGGCAATCACCACCCACGATACCGAAACAGAAATACAGGACCGGGCGATTCTGGTCAGTCTGGTTACAGACAAAATCAAACGCACCGGCGTTGATCCCGAGCTGTCGCTGCAGGAATTGGTCCAACTGGCCGAGACAGCCGGAGTAATAGTGCTGGATGTCCTCCGCCAGAACAAGGAAACCCCGGATTCCAAGTGGTTCATTGGCAAAGGAAAGGTAGAGGAGCTGCGGATGGCTGCTGACGGACTCGGGGCCAATACGGCTATCTTTGACCAGGAGCTCTCGGGTGCCCAGGTACGGAACCTGGAAGAGGCGCTGGACCTGAAGATTATTGACCGCACTCAGCTGATTCTGGATATTTTCGCAGGCCGGGCCAAAACGCGGGAGGGCATTATTCAGGTGGAGCTGGCGCAGCTGTCCTACCTGCTGCCGCGCTTATCCGGCCATGGCAAGAATCTGTCCAGGCTTGGCGGGGGAATCGGAACCAGAGGTCCGGGGGAGAGCAAGCTGGAAACCGACCGCCGGCATATCCGTGACCGGATCAGCGAACTGAAACGCCAACTGGACGAAGTGGTCAAAACGCGTGAGCTGCACCGGGAACGCCGGCGGAAGAGCGGCGCTGTCCAGGTTGCGCTGGTCGGATATACCAACGCCGGCAAGTCAACGCTGCTTAAGCAGCTTACAGATGCCGATGTTTACATTGAGAACCAGCTGTTCGCTACTCTCGATCCTACTTCGCGTGTGCTGCAGCTGCCCGCAGGCAAAGAAGTAGTCCTGACAGACACCGTAGGATTTATACAGAATCTGCCGCATGACCTGGTAGCCTCCTTCCGTGCAACGCTTGAAGAGGTCAATGAGGCCAATCTGGTGCTGCATGTGGTGGATGCCTCTTCTCCCATGAGGGAGGAGCAGATGGAGGTTGTGCAGTCTATTCTGCAGGATCTCGGGGCCGCGGGGAAACCGCAAATCGTACTTTTTAACAAAAGTGATATTTGCCGGCCTGAGCAGCTGCAGATGCTGCCTTCGGGTCCGGGGTTTCTGAAGATCAGCGCCTTTAACCCGGACGATCTGACCCGGATCACGGAAATGATTGCCGACGAGCTGGCCGGAGATACGCTGACCTTCCGTATTCCCGGAGACCGCGGGGATCTTTCCTCACTGCTTTACCGGGTGGGAGAGGTGCTGGAACAGAATGTGGAAGACAATGATGTTTTATATCAAGTGCGTCTGAATAAAGAGGATTACGGAAAATGGAGCTACAAGCTTGCGGAATATGTGGAGCAGGAATAGATCCGGGCTTGTGTTGAATCAAGGGACTTACTTCAGAAACGGCTGGGTATCCGCCGTTTCTTCTTGCTGGACAGATATTGATTTCCATCGCTAGATAAGTTGAACTAGAAAAATTCATAAAAAGGGTAGAAGTGCGGAGGGGAAGTTTGGAACTGGAAGAGCGGTAGCGTCCGCCTTTGTCACCGGATTTCAACCGCAAAAGGCGGTTCCATTGAAGAAATCTGGGGACAACAGCGGCTGGAAGTCCAAACATTCCCCGCAGTTACGACTATACCCCACAATGTATAACTAAAGTTCAACTTATATAGATGGGTACAGATAAGGAGAGAACATTAGGAATGGCAGTGTTTGCGGAGGATATTTTACAGGCGGCAGAGGCCGCAGAGCAGGAAATTGAAAGTGCGGTGAAATCGCTTGACCGGATTGTGGATCATAATCAGTGGAAGGTCATTGAAGCCTTCCAGCGTCAGCAGGTAAGCGATTTTCATTTTGCCGGCTCCACGGGGTATGCCTACAATGACCGGGGCCGGGAAGTGCTGGATCTCGTCTATGCCGAGGTATTCGGAGCGGAGGCAGCGCTGGTGCGGCCTCATTTTGCTTCGGGCACACATACGATATCAACGGCGCTATTTGGCGTGCTGCGTCCCGGAGATGAGCTGCTGTACATCACTGGAAAACCTTATGATACGCTGCACAAGGTAATCGGTAAACCGGGCGACGGGACAGGCTCCCTGGCTGATTTCGGCATTGGCTACCGCGAAACGGCTTTGACGGCTGAAGGGAAGATCGATTGGGAAGGGGTAGCTCTGGCTGTTAATGACAAGACTAAGGTTATCGGCATTCAGCGCTCGCGCGGCTATGATTGGCGTTCCTCCTTCACGGTTGCTGAAATCGGTGAAATGGTGGAGAGAGTTAAATCCCTGAAACGGGATGTCATTGTTTTTGTGGATAACTGTTATGGCGAATTTACAGAAAAGCTTGAGCCGCCACAGGTGGGGGCCGATCTGGTAGCAGGTTCCCTGATCAAAAATCCCGGTGGCGGTATCGCTGAAACCGGCGGCTACATCCTCGGGCGGCAGGAGCTTGTGGAACTTGCAGCCTACCGGCTTACTGCGCCAGGCATAGGCGGCGAAGTAGGCGCCATGCTGGGAACGACGCGCGGCCTCTACCAGGGGCTGTTCATGGCCCCGCATACGGTCGGGCAGGCAGTGAAAGGCAGCATCTTTGCCGCTGCCGTTTTCCAGCGTTGCGGCTTTACGACTAAGCCGGCCTGGAATGAGCCGCGGACGGATTTGATCCAGGCCGTGTCTTTTGACGGGCCAGAGCACCTGATCGCTTTTGTCCAGGGAATCCAGCGTTCCGCAGCCGTGGACAGCCATGTCGTTCCCGAGCCGTGGGATATGCCGGGTTACGAGCATCCTGTCATCATGGCGGCAGGAACCTTCATCCAGGGCGGCAGCTTGGAGTTATCTGCGGATGCCCCGATCCGCGCACCCTATATCGGTTATATGCAAGGCGGATTAACGTATTCCCACGTTAAATATGGAGTTTTGATGGCGCTGCAGAGCATGAGGGACCGTAAATTGCTGTAATTTGTGCTGAATCGGATTTATATAATGCTTCATCTTTTATATCAAGAAGCATGAAACTTTAACCGCTGCATACAAAACTTTTTTGCGGAGTGACCAGTACATACCATCCCGTAATTTTGCTCACCGGCCAGCCTGGTGGGTACTTTTTTTGTCTTTTGAGTTATTGCTTGAACTAAGGTCATCGAAAGCGCTGTAACTTTTGCTTGTGCATCGCTCTCTGTGATATACTTCGGAGGTCGTGTTATGTTTTAGCTTACACTCACTTTACTTGAATTCTTAAGGTTACATAAAATCCTGTAAGAATATCTTACACACCATTGACACGTCATATAAGGAAATGTACAATGAGATGAGAAAAAGATCATTGGAAGGTTGGATGAGTCATGGGTGATGAAATCCGCAGAAATATGGCATTATTTCCTATAGGGATCGTAATGAAGTTAACTGATTTATCGGCAAGACAAATTCGTTATTATGAGCAGCACAGTCTGATCGTGCCCGCGCGCACATCCGGCAACCAGCGTTTATTTTCGTTTAATGATGTGGAACGCTTACTGGAAATCAAGGCATTGATTGAGAAGGGGGTTAATATTGCCGGCATCAAGCAGGTGATGAATCCCGTCTCGAAGGAATCCGAAGAAGCTACAGTCATTACCCCTGACACAGAGGTTAGACGTAGAGAGTTGTCTGATTCACAGCTGCACCGTTTACTGAAGCAGGAACTGGTTTCCGGTAAAAGACCGGGACAAGTGTCTCTTATTCAAGGCGAGCTATCCCGGTTTTTTAATAAATAATACAAAGAGACGTGAAAGGGAGAGGGTAAAGTGAGCTTCTCAAAAGAAGATATCCTGCGTATCGCTAAGGATGAAAATGTCCGTTTTATTCGTCTGCAATTTACCGATTTGCTCGGTACAATTAAGAATGTTGAAATTCCTGTCAGCCAGCTGGAAAAGGCGCTGGACAACAAAATGATGTTCGATGGCTCTTCCATCGAAGGTTACGTGCGGATCGAAGAAT
Source organism: Paenibacillus riograndensis SBR5 (assembly GCF_000981585.1). Classification (NCBI taxonomy): domain Bacteria; kingdom Bacillati; phylum Bacillota; class Bacilli; order Caryophanales; family Paenibacillaceae; genus Paenibacillus; species Paenibacillus riograndensis. The sequence goes on along the minus strand of NZ_LN831776.1, from coordinate 4,483,513 downwards.
CTGACATGTACCTCTACCCTGATCTGAGCACATGGGTTATTTTCCCTTGGGTAACGGACAGCCGGGTAGCACGTCTGATTTGCGATGTGTACATGCCTGATGGAACACCTTTTGCCGGTGATCCGCGCGGCATTCTGAAGCGTTGTCTGCAGGAAGCCGAAGAAATGGGCTACACTGCAATGAATGTTGGACCGGAGCCGGAATTCTTCCTGTTCAAAACAGACGAAAGAGGCAATCCCACAACTGAATTGAATGATCAGGGCGGATATTTTGATCTGGCGCCGATGGATCTTGGGGAGAACTGCCGCCGTGAAATCGTATTGACTCTGGAGGAGATGGGCTTCGAAATCGAAGCATCTCACCATGAAGTTGCTTCCGGCCAGCATGAGATTGATTTCAAGTATGCTGACGCCATCAAGGCTGCCGACCAAATTCAAACCTTTAAGCTTGTCGTGAAGACGGTTGCCCGCCAGCACGGCCTGCATGCTACTTTTATGCCTAAGCCTCTTTTTGGGATGAACGGGTCCGGTATGCACGCGCACCAATCCTTGTTCAAAGGCAATGAGAATGTATTCTATGACGAAAGCGACACACTGGGTCTGAGCAAAACTGCGCGGTACTACATGGCAGGCATTCTTAAGCACGCACGTGCTTTTGCAGCCATCACTAACCCGACAGTGAACTCCTACAAACGTCTTGTTCCAGGTTATGAGGCGCCTTGCTACGTGGCATGGTCTGCCAGCAACCGCAGTCCAATGATCCGTATTCCAGCTTCCAGAGGACTCAGCACACGCATCGAAGTCCGTAACCCGGACCCTGCGGCTAACCCTTACCTGGCACTTGCTGTCATGTTGAAGGCAGGTCTCGACGGCATCAAGCGCCAGCTCGATCTTCCGGCTCCTATCGACCGCAACATCTATGTGATGTCCGAAGAAGAACGGATCGAAGAAGGTATTCCAAGCTTGCCGTCCGATCTGAAGGAAGCGCTGGGCGAAATGATCCGCAGTCATGTCATTACCGAAGCCCTCGGTGAACATGCCTTGGCTCATTTTTACGAGCTGAAAGAAATTGAATGGGACATCTACCGTACCCAGGTTCATGAGTGGGAAAGAGATCAGTACATGACGCTTTACTAGGATGAATCAGCCCTTGACGCTTTGAGCGTTGAGGGTTTTATTTTAGTTGAAAAGAAAAGCCCCGTGGCCGGGGCTTTTGCTGCGGATTATGAGTTTGCATACTTGATGATTTCGTCAGGAATCGCCGTTTCCCCAAGGATGGATTCTACTGCCTTCCAGGCTTCCCGGAACTGTTTTCCGCTATAATTGGTGCGGCTGCCGGCCGGATTAGACAGTGACATGTCAAAAACGATAAATTCGCCTGCTTCCTCACTCACCCTAAAGCTGACGGCGCGGTCCTTTTTCTGAATTCTTATTTCCTCCAAAGTGCTTCCTCCTTACAATTCAGTCTGTTCTCAACTAAATTAGTCTTACCAAATCCTGCAGGGAAAGGCAAGCCAAGTCATAAAAATGACACTTGCTAAAAAAATTGTTTTCATGCCAGATTCTAAATAATTAACAGAATGCCCTCTTTTTTATGGAAAATAAACAGCTTGACTCGTTTACATATCGTTCCGTACCGCTGTATACTACCTATGTATGGAAATGCTCCTCTCTGAAATGGAGAGTCTGTTAATTGGTTATACATAGATTCCAAAAAAAATCAGGGGATTGCCTGAGCGGGTATCAACCCGCCGATAAGGAGGTGCCTTTTTGAAGTCAACGTATAAAGTTCTGACGAGTGATGCCGATTTGTTCGCCGCTGCGCTTGCTCAAGTGAAGGTATACGTCGTTCAGTTAATCGAAGGCAAGCCGCATGTTATAGCAGACTATGCCGGACCTGTGCAGAGATGGACCCCGGATGATGTGCTAGTAGCCGGAATGTGTTACAGCCGGGATGGATTTGAGTTCAGAGTCCGTGTTCCGAAAAAACAGGAATAATCGATGGCCCGGCCTTGTTTTGGATGGGAGTATTCCCATTCTTCTTATGAGCTGCTGAGTAGCGGCTCTTTTGTTGTCTTCAATTTTGCTGCCTGATCGCACATGCCAATGTGGCATCAATTGCATCTCTTATACTATCAAACGTAAAAGAGGTGTAAAGATGACAGAACGCGAGCGTGCAAGAATCCGCAGAGCGCTGAATTTGCTGCTGACGCAAAGAGCTATTTTGCTGGAGAGACTGGAAGAAATCAATGAAAATTTGCGGCGGGTGCCAAATCCCAGCCGGGCGAGACGCGAGCTGCTGGCTGCGAGAGCTTCCATACGTGAAGCATTGCGCTTAAATACGGCTGCAATCCGGTTACTCCGCAGTGTTCTATAGTTAGCTTGGGGAGTGGCAGCAGAAGTTTCTGCAATTCAAGGCATCCTTCGGGGTGCCTTTTCAAGGTTGCGATGTATCATAACCTACATAACTGGAGGATGACGGGAATGGAAGAGAGTTTGCGGCAGCGATTGGGACTGCCAAAGCAGCAGGAAACTGGTGATATCGCTGTAACGCCTGCACTAAGTGCGGATACGGAAGGGATAACTGTGCTGAATGTGTCCAGGGAAGATGTAGAGAAGGGGCGGCTGGAGAATTATCTCCGGGAGTTCAAAAAGTATGAAAAGAAAAGGCTGCGCGGGAAGGTGACCCTGATCTTTAACGGGTATGAGCTAGACCGGAGAGAAATTTATCAGATCCGTGAGATCACGAACTGGGTGGATCGTTTGCTGAAGAATATCCCTTATTTGTTCTATTTTTTAAGCCGGGAGAATTACAGCATGCGGATTGCATTCTTCTGCTTAGCGGAGGTGGTGGGACGCTCTGGAGTAGAAGTGTCCATTACCAAAGAACAGGGGCGGCGGCTGATCGAAAAAGTGGTTAAAAGCGCAGTGGTTTATGCCAGAAAGCTGAAGGAACCCGAGGAGGTTCAGCTTGCGCAGGCAGAAGGCATATTGGATGAGCTCGGATACGAGCAGACGCAGCAATAAAGCTGAGTGCCTCCGTGATTTTAGTCTGTGGGCCATGGTGATGTTCACAGGAGGCACAAGCCGTTTATTGCTCCAATATGTAGAGATGTACTTGTACAGCTTTACAGGAAGTTAAAGGCCGTAATTTGATCCGCATAGACAATAAGCTGCTTATATTCAATTACAGTCCCATAACTGGCAAAAGGACGTACAATCACGTTGTCCAGGACAACAAAATTGTAGTTGAATGATTTTTCAGGATGCTCAGCACCCAGGTAGGAGATGTATTCGTCTACGATAACATCGTCCATCAGTGATTTGAAATTAAATACATCCTCTTTGCTGCTAGTATTCGTAGCTACATTGCCTTCGATGCTGCCGAACGCGGTAAGCAGATTGACTTTGCGTTCTCCATGATTATTGTTCAGCAAAAGGTTAGAGAGCTTACCCAGTGCTTCGACTTTAAAATCGACGTGGGTTCTGACTTTGGATTGATTCAAACCAGGCACTTCCTTTCAAGATTTAATTTTCCAATGTACAAGTTTCGACATATTACTGCACTTTTCCTGTTAGTGCGCAAAATAAATGTTAGAACATGAAGGACACCCTGCGGGGACGCTGCTGCGCGTCTGGCATAGGTGTCCTTTATGTTTGTTATTCCCGAATGGTGACCCTGGTTCCAACTGGAACAGTAGCTGCGAGCCACAATACATCCTCATTGTACATACGAATACAGCCGTGGGAGACCATTTTGCCGATAGAGGAAGGGTCATTGGTTCCATGAATCCCGTAATGGGGTTTGGACAGGCCCATCCAAAAGGCGCCGAACGGGCCTCCGGGGTTACGCTGTTTGTTGATAATGGTATATTCTCCAACCGGAGAGACCGTTAACATTTTACCAATCCCTACAGGGAAACCTCTAATAACAGTGTCATTGTCGAGCAGATACAGCATCCGTTGTGACAGATCAATAATGATTCGATAGGCAGGCATCGCGATCAGCACTCCTTTATGATCCAGGATATGAGCGGAGAGGAAGGAGTGTTCTGAAATAATTAGTATCGGCGAGCACGATGGAACAAATGTTCCTATCCGGTGAAAAGGGCATATGGAAAGAAACTGAATGGCGAACAAAATAGATTACGCGGGAAGGTCTAATAGGAGAAAAGGAAAAAGACTGTCCACCAATTCCAGTGGAGCAGTCTTAATAGAGGGGGAACTAATGAATATCGCGGAATAGGCCGATAACTCTGCCCAGAATCGTGACACGATTCAGGCGTAGAGGCTCGTATGCCGGATTCTCCGGCTGGAGGCGGATGTGGTCGCGCTCTTTGTAGAAGGTCTTAACGGTTGCTTCATCTTCTTCAGTCATGGCAACCACGATATCGCCGTTATCTGCAGTCTGCTGCTGGCGGACGATCACGTAGTCACCGTTCATAATGCCTGCGTCTATCATACTGTCACCAAGGACGGACAGCATGAACACTTTGTTGTCTCCTACATAATGAGTAGGCAGCGGAAAGTAATCCTCAATATTCTCAGTTGCTGTAATCGGTACCCCGGCAGTAACCTTCCCAACGACAGGAATGCGTGTTACCGTCTGAACGAACTGATGAACATTCTCGGAATCCTCTTGACCCAGCAATTCTATTGCACGCGGTTTCGTCGGATCGCGGCGGATGAGCCCTTTCTTCTCCAGCCGGTCCAGATGGCCATGTACCGTGGAGCTGGAAGCCAGTCCTACAGCTTCGCCGATTTCCCGGACAGAAGGCGGGTAACCCTTGCTGCGGACTTCGTTACGAATAAATTCCAGGATCGCCAGTTGGCGACTCGAAATCTTTGACATCGGAATCAACCCCATATACTATGTTTGGGAAAATTATAACATAGAACTTCCGTTCGTACAAACATAAGTTCTAAAACGTAGGCGGAAATAGCGGTGATTTGTGAATTAAGCGGTCATAATCCGCAAAAAAAGGGTTGTACATAAGAAGGGAACAATTGTTCGAAAAAACTATTGATCAAAACACATGTTCGTGTTATATTGATTTCGAAAGTAAGAACAAGTGTTTGGAGGTCGGTTAATATGTTAAAGTACAGCACATACCGCAGCATTTACGATGAGGTTCATGAAGACCGTACAGCTTCAATGGATAGACTAAATATTAAGAATCTGCTTTTATCTTTAATATCTCGCAATCGTACATTAATCCGGACAGATAATATTATAAAGCTGGCTTTGATTGTTCTGCTGGTGATCTCAGGGTTTACGGTGGTGGGCAATGTGTTTGCAGGATCAGTATCTTCGCCCAAGCAGGAAAAGAGAGTCGTAGTTGAACGTGGGGATACTCTATGGAGCATTGCACTGAAGAATAAACCGGCTGATATGAAAACGGCTGTATATATAGAAGGAATCAAACGAACAAGCGGCCTGGAGAACAGCAATATCCAAGCCGGAGATGTGCTTACTTTACCTGTATATTCATACTGAATCAGTACCTATAGATGGAGCTAAGAGCTTTCAGGGAGCAGACCTTGACAAGCTCTTTTTCTCATGGCACAGTTAGAATGAATTTATAGAGGAGGGAAACACATTGAATATTGATGAATTGGTCGCCCGCATCAATGAATTGGCGCGCAAACAGAAGAGTGACGGCCTGAATGAAGAGGAGCTTGCGGAAAGAGCCAAGCTGCGCGAGATCTACCTGGGCAATATCCGCAGCAACTTCCGCGCCCAGCTCGACAACATTGAGATTGTGGATAAATAAGAGCATGAACAAGGCAACAAGGCAGGAGTTAATGATGCTCTGTTCCTTTTCATAGATATTTTAGGATGACTAGGGGGAACTGACATGGCCCGTTCTTGGGAAAGAATGGTTCAACGCAACACACAGCAAGTAAACAAGCAACGCAAGAAGCAAGGGAAAGAATCCATCTATGCTTCAACCTCTTCTGCCGCTGCCAAGAGCAGCGATGTTTTCAAAGGCCGCAACATCGTATTTCCCGTTGTGTTAATGCTGCTGGGCATTATGTTCTGGGTAGTTGGCTCCATTGATGAAGCTAAGGGAAGCGGCATTCTTGCCAACTGGCTGGGAGTTGTGCTGTATTTTCTGCTTGCGGCACTGCTGTTTTTCCGCCGTCCGTATTTGAAGGTAGAACGCGCCAGACTGTCCACCATTAAATATAACCGGGAGCGTCTGCTGCCGGCGGCAGATATTGAGAAAATTACCGTTACGCGCGGTACAGTCTCTATCAAGTATAAAGGCAAGCGCACACAGTGGGTATTCTCAAGACTGATCAACCGTTATGACATTAAGGCTATGACTGAGCGTCTGGAGCAGTTCGCCAAGCAGAATCATGTGGAACTAGTGAACGAATAGTAAAGATATAGACCAGCATAGGGAGAGGGAGAACTACAATGCCGATTTCAGCCGTACTCTTTGACCTTGATGACACACTGCTCTGGGATGAGCGGAGCGTAGAAGAAGCATTCCGCTATGCCAGTGAAGCAGCAGGAGACTCCGTCGATCCCCGGGAGCTGGAAGCAGCGGTCCGCAGGGAAGCAAGGAATCTGTATGAATCATATGAGACATTTCCGTTCACCAAGCTGATAGGAATCAACCCTTTTGAAGCGTTGTGGGGAAATTTTACGGCCGGTGAACAGCTTGAATTCCGTCAAATGGAGCAGCTTGCCCCTGTCTACCGCAAGGAATCCTGGCGCCGCGGACTGGCCGCGCTGGGTGTGGAGGATGAAGCTCTTGCCGAAACGCTGGCGGCTAAGTTTGCCGCAGAACGCCGCAGCCGTCCGTATATATATGAAGAAACACTGCAAGTGCTGGATGAGCTGAAGGGGAAAGTGAAGCTGCTGCTCCTGACGAACGGTTGTCCGGCATTGCAGCAGGAAAAGCTTGACGGAGTTCCGGAGCTGGTTCCTTACTTTGACCATGTGGTGATTTCGGGGAACTTTGGCAAAGGCAAGCCGGACAAAGGAATCTTCACACATGCCATGAATCTGCTGGATATTACCCCCGAGGAAGGAATTATGGTGGGTGACAAACTGACAACCGATATCCTTGGCGGACTTGGAGCAGGCTTGACAACCGTATGGATTAACCGCACCGGCAAAGCATCCGACCCGGAGATTACACCGGATTATCAGATTGGACATCTCAGCGAGCTCCTGCCGCTTGTAGAAACTTTATAGCACCTCTTCCAAGAAGCCGTATCCTGATTTGGGATGCGGCTATTTTTATCGAAAAAAGATTTGTATGTGATCATTATCACGGTATAGTGCGGAAATATGGGTTTCTTTACTGATAATTCGAATATTATGTGTATAATAGATAAGAATGCTTCACAAGATGTCAGCATTATCATGAAATCTACCATTAACCTGGGAGGACTCCAAATGTTGAAACCAAGGAAACTGACTGCGTTGTTATCGTTAATCATAGCGGCAACTCTTTCTGGCTGCTCTGGTGGCAATGGGGATATGAATCATATGCATGCTGAGTCAAATATGTCCATGGAGCCTATAAAAGTAGAACTGTCCTGGAGTCCTCTGCAGGTTGCAGCGGGCCAGAAGGTGGTCTTTGAGGCGCTGGTTACACAAAACGGCCAACCGGTGGATGATGCGAAAGAAGTTCTTTTTGAAATCGTCAGCAACAATAATACAGAGTCAAAGCTTGAATTCACAGGCGAGTCATCAGGGGATGGTATATATAAAGCTGAAGGAACGATAGATGCCGAGGGGGAGTTTACTGTGACTTCCCATGTAACAGCACGGACACAGCATTCCATGCCCAGCAAAAAGCTAGTGGTTCAGCCCTAATTAGATAGAAACCTGGACGGAATCTGCCGTCAGCAATTACAGATAAAGCAGAGAGGAAAGGAAGGCTTTTCGAAATCCTTTAATTCTGCTAAACTTACTCTAATGTTTTACTGGGGGGATAGAGAGTGGCTAAATTCACACTTGCTGAAAGCTTACAGCAGCGCATACTGATTCTTGACGGAGCAATGGGAACGATGATTCAACAGGTGCCGCTAACCGGTGCCGATTTTGGCGGGGAGGAGCTTGACGGCTGCAATGAAATGCTGGTCCTTACCCGGCCTGAGCTAATACAGGGCATCCACGAGAAATATCTCGAAGCCGGTGCGGATTTAATTGAGACCAACACTTTCGGTGCTACCTCTGTTGTACTGGCTGAATATGATATTCCGCAGCGGGCGCGTGAGATTAATCTCGAAGCAGCCAGACTTGCAAGGAATGCTGTAGACAAATATGACACACCTGACCGGCCCCGCTATGTGATTGGAGCTATGGGCCCGACAACGAAGACCCTCTCAGTAACAGGAGGAGTCACCTTCCAGGAGCTTGTGCAGAGTTATGAGGAGCAGGCAGCTGCGCTGATCGACGGCAAAGTAGACGCACTGCTGCTCGAAACGTCCCAGGACACCCTGAATGTGAAGGCGGGAAGCATAGGTATCCGCAATGCTTTTGAACGTTCGGGTATTACCCTTCCGGTTATGATATCGGGGACAATTGAGCCTATGGGGACTACGCTTGCCGGCCAGAACATTGAAGCCTTTTACATTTCGCTTGAGCACCTGAAGCCGATCTCCATCGGCCTCAATTGTGCGACCGGACCGGAGTTTATGCGCGATCATATCCGTTCCCTCTCGGCGATCTCCTCCGCAGCGGTGAGCTGCTATCCGAATGCGGGACTGCCTGATGAGAACGGCAATTATCATGAGTCGCCGGATTCGCTTGCCCGCAAGCTTGCGGGATTTGCGGAGAAGGGCTGGCTGAATATTGCCGGAGGCTGCTGCGGGACAACGCCGGATCATATCCGCGCAATGGCTGAGGTGTTGGCGGAATATCCGCCCCGGGGACTCGACGGGCAGCATCCGCCTGCGCTTTCGGGGATAGAACCTGTATATATCGAGAGCGACAACCGCCCTTACATGGTCGGTGAACGCACGAATGTGCTCGGCTCGCGGAAGTTCAAACGGCTGATCGTGGAAGGCAAATATGAGGAGGCCTCTGAAATCGCCCGGGCCCAGGTGAAGAACGGTGCGCAGGTGATTGACGTCTGTGTGCAGGACCCTGACCGCGATGAGAGTGCAGATATCACGAAGTTTCTGGAGCTGGTAGTCAAAAAGGTCAAAGTTCCGCTAATGATTGATACCACCGATCCGAAGGTGATTGATCTGGCGCTGCAGTACAGCCAGGGTAAAGCAATCATTAACTCCATTAACCTTGAAGATGGCGAAGAGAAGTTCGAGCTGGTCACACCATTGATTCATAAGTATGGCGCGGCGATTGTTGTGGGGACCATTGACGAGTCAGGGCAGGCTATAAAAGCTGCAGATAAGCTGAATGTTGCCAAACGTTCTTATGAACTGCTGGTTAATAAATATGGACTAGCCCCGGAGGACCTGATTTTTGATACGCTGGTATTCCCGGTAGGTACCGGGGATGAGCAATATATCGGCTCCGCCAAGGAGACAATTGACGGTATCCGGCTGATCAAGGAAGCACTTCCTGAAGTGCATACGATTCTGGGCATCAGCAACGTTTCGTTTGGTCTGCCTGAGGCGGGGCGCGAGGTTCTTAACTCCGTGTTCCTCTATGAATGCACCAAAGCCGGACTGGATTATGCCATTGTGAATACCGAGAAGGTAGAACGCTATGCTTCCATTCCTGAACAAGAACGTTATCTGGCCGAGCAGCTGATCTATAATACGAATGATGATACACTCTCCGCCTTTGTAGCCGCTTTTCGCGGTAAGAAGGTGGAGAAGAAAGAGAAGATCTCCAATCTCTCTCTGGAAGAGCGCCTCGCATCCTATGTGGTGGAGGGGACAAAGGAAGGTTTGATCCCTGATCTCAACGAGGCTCTAACCAAGTCAGGACCGCTTGAGATCATTAACGGTCCGCTGATGGCGGGAATGTCCGAAGTCGGAAGGCTGTTCAACAACAATGAGCTGATTGTAGCGGAGGTGCTGCAAAGCGCTGAAGTGATGAAGGCGTCAGTCAGCCATCTGGAGCAGTTCATGCAGAAAGATGAAACCTCGGTTAAGGGCAAGATCATGCTGGCAACCGTTAAGGGCGATGTACATGACATCGGCAAAAATCTGGTGGAGATCATTCTCTCCAATAATGGTTACGAGATTATCAATTTGGGTATAAAAGTACCACCGGAGAGTATCATCGAAGCATTCCGGCGGGAAAAAGCCGATGCGATCGGGCTGTCCGGCCTGCTTGTGAAGTCGGCCCAGCAGATGGTGCTGACTGCCCAGGATTTGCGCACCGCCGGTATCGATGTGCCGATCATGGTTGGCGGTGCGGCGTTGACCCGCAAGTTCACCAAGACGCGTATCCGTCCGGAATATGACGGGCTGGTGCTCTATGCCAAAGATGCCATGGACGGTCTGGATATCGCCAACCGGCTGATGAATCCGGAGGAACGGGTCAAGATCGAAGAAGAGGTTCGCCTCGAAGCGGAGGCCGCTGTAGCTGTCGCTCCGCAGCAGGAGCTTCCAGTGCTGACCAGAGCCGTCCGTTCGAAGATTTCGCCGGATGCGCCTGTGTTTACACCTCCCGATCTGGAACGGCATGTCCTGCGCAATTATCCGCTCGGGCATATCATCCCCTATGTGAATATGCAGATGCTGCTGGGTCATCATCTTGGACTGAAGGGCTCCGTGGAAGCCCAGCTTGCCGCCGGTGACCCGCGCACAGTCGAACTGAAGGAGACTGTGGATGAAATTCTCCATCATGCCATGCTGGAGGGGACGATGACTCCGCATGCCATGTATCAATTTTTCCCGGCGCAATCCAAGGGGAATGATATTCTTATCTATGATCCGCAGGATACAGCCACGGTACTTCATACCTTCACGTTCCCGCGCCAGAATGTTGAGCCATATCTATGTCTGGCTGACTTCCTGAAATCCGTGGACAGCGGAATTATGGATTATGTCGGCTTCCTGGTAGTGACTGCCGGTCACGGTATACGTGAAATGTCAGCCGAGCTGAGGGATAAAGGCGATTATCTCCGCTCCCATGCCCTGCAGGCGGTGGCGCTGGAGGTCGCAGAAGGTTTGGCGGAACGTGTCCATCATATGATGCGGGATACCTGGGGATTCCCGGACCCGGCGGATATGACGATGAAGCAGAGACACGGAGCCCGCTATCAGGGCATTCGTGTATCCTTTGGGTATCCGGCTTGCCCGGATCTGGAGGATCAGGGGCCGCTGTTCAAGCTGATGTCGCCCGGAGATATCGGTGTCGAGCTTACCGAAGGCTTCATGATGGAGCCGGAGGCTTCGGTGTCGGCGATGGTGTTCGCCCATCCTGAAGCGCAATATTTTAATGTGGAGAAGCAGTAAGCTTCCCTTCCCATACACTCCTTCTGTAGGGACAACATCCTTCAGAGCGGAACCTCCCGTAACCGGGAGGTTTTTTGCTGGAGCTTACAGGGGACCGAAAGATGCTTTTTTGTCCTAAAAAGGGTAAAATTCTCTTCATGAGATTCAGTTGAAGGGAACATGAATGATTCCCGGGTAAAATGAAGAGAGGAGGAGCACTATGGAAATATACTTTTTGGGTACCAATGCCGGGGTACCGACGCTGCAGCGGAATGTAACCTCGGTTGCACTCCGCCTGCTGGAAGAGCGGCGCAGCTTCTGGATGTTCGATTGCGGAGAAGGTACACAGCACCAGGTTCTCCGTTCCCCGCTGCGGCTGGGGAAGCTGGAGAAGCTATTCATTACCCATCTGCACGGTGACCACCTGTTCGGCTTGCCGGGTCTATTGTCCAGCCGCGGGTATCAGGGCGGCACCGGCCCGCTCACTGTGTATGGACCGCCTGGTCTCAAAGCCTATCTGGACATCTCCTTGTCCGTCAGCCAGTCCCGCATTCCTTACCCGCTGGAGATTGTTGAGCATAGCGGGGGACTTATCTTCGAGGATGACGGCTTTAAGGTGGAGGCCGGACTGCTGGAGCACCGGATTGACAGCTACGGCTACCGGGTGACGGAGAAAGACAGCCCCGGCAATCTGAATAAGGAGCTGCTGCTGAGCTTTGGTCTGAAGCCGGGGCCGCTCTATGGCCTTTTGAAAAAAGGGCAGGATGTAACGACCGAGGAAGGCGTTCTGATCCGCGCAGCGGAGGTGGTCAATGCTCCAAAGCGTGGACGGATTGTAACTGTGCTGGGCGATACCAGACCCTGCCAAGGGACCTTGCCGCTTGCATTGGATGCAGATCTGATTATCCATGAGGCGACCTTTGGCCATGATCTGAAGGAGATGGCTCATCAATATCATCACAGCACAGCCCGGCAGGCCGCTGAGCTGGCGCGTGATGCAGGAGGGCGTGAACTGCTGCTTACCCACTTCAGTTCTCGTTATACTACGCAGGAAGAGCTGCTTCCGCTGCTGGCGGAGGCGCAGGAAATCTTTCCGCAGACATTGCTGGCCGAGGAATTCTGCACCTTTCCCGTGTACCGGAGAACGCCGGGAAATGACCCGGGAAAGTGAATTATTTTCCGGGAAAGCGCAGGAAATGACAGGGGCATGCCAAAAAAAGACGGCCCCGTCAGGGGTTCGCTAGCTTTCGACGAAGTGTGTTAAATTTAAAGGATTAGCTGGATGAAAAAGCAACGAAGCAGTAGAGAAATTGGCGAAAAATCAACGGTGTCTGCCCGTCGAGAAATGAGCATGAAGCCGGCAATAATTGATGAGCAGGTCATGGGCATTTTCCTGGGATAACTGCTGGTGAATAAATTTAATATCAATAATAATTAATGTGATTAAAAGAAAATCCGCTGTAATGGGGGCGAACACAATGGACCATGTTGGAGGATTGTTGATCGATTTGGATGGAACTCTATATCATGGAGGCCGGATGATTCAAGGGGCAGATCTGCTTGTCGCCGCACTGCGTACGGCAGGGATTCCTTTTATGTTCGTAACGAACAATTCTTCGCGGACCCCGGCGAGTGTGGCGGCGCATCTGTGCGCAATGGGCATCGAAGCAGAAGCTCAGGAGGTGTGCACTTCATCATTGGCTGCAGCCCGCTACATCGCCGGGGAATCGCCGGGAGCAACCGTGGCGATACTTGGGGAAGAGGGATTGATTCAGGCTTGCCGCGAAGCCGGACTCCGTTTGGTGAGCGAAGCACCGGAATATGTTGTACAAGGCATTGACCGGTCTTTTACATACGATTCCCTGGCAATGGCTTCCCGCTGGGTCCGCGAGGGGGCGAAGTTTGTACTGACGAATCCGGACCTGATGCTTCCTTCCGATGACGGTGTCATGCCAGGAGCAGGTTCACTGGGAGCTGCAATTGAAGCGGCAAGCGGGATTCCGCCCGTTGTCATCGGCAAACCCGAAGCGCATCTCATTGCGTATGCTACATCGCTGATGGGGATTGATCCGGGCGAGGCCGTTGTGGTCGGGGACAACATGCGGACAGACATTTCCGCAGGAGCCCGTGCAGGCTGCCGGACCATTCTGGTATTGACCGGGCTGACTACAAGGGATAATCTGGAGGACTATCAGCGCCTGACCGGAGTGGAGCCGGATGAAATTTGTGCTGATTTAGCTGAACTTATGGTAACACTCGGTGTATAATGTCAAAGGTGTGCTGTTTACTTATCTATGATACCTTCGAAGGGAAGATGCCAATATGCCGGAATTGCCGGAAATGGAGAATTACCGAAAGCTGCTCAGCCAGCATCTTATAAATGTTCCGATTACGGGCGTAACCGTAAACCGGGAGAAAACCATCAACATGGAGACCCCGGAATTCACCCAAGCTCTCCTTGGCGCACGCATTGTATTTGTGGAGCGCCGTGCCAAGCATATCCTGTTCCATCTTCACGATGGCCGCAGGCTGCTGCTGCATCTGATGCTGGGCGGATTGCTGTTTTACGGTACGGAGGCAGAGCGGCCTGAGCGCTCTACACAGGTTGAGCTTGCTTTTGGAGATCATATCCTGTATTTCATGGGATTGCGACTTGGATATCTTCATCTGCTGTCCGTCAAGGAAGGCGAGGCGGCAATGGGCAAGCTGGGACCGGAGCTGCTGGACCGCCGCATGACTCCTGAACGCTTCGCGGGTCTGCTGAAAGGGCGCCGTGGCGCACTGAAGAGCCTGATGGTCAACCAGCAGGTGATGGCGGGGATCGGCAACTGTTATGCGGATGAAATTGCTTTTGAGGCCGGGCTCCTGCCGACGACGCTGGTGCAGAACCTGACGCCGGAAGCAGTGGCACGGCTGTATGACAGTGTCCGCAAGGTGCTGACAGAGGCCACTGAAACCGGCGGGTATATGGAAATGCCGTTCATGACCGGAGATACAGTTACCGGTTCTTATAATGATAAGTGTAAAGTGTACGACCGTGAAGGCGAACCTTGCCTGCGCTGTGGGGGAACGATTGTCAAAATAGAGCTGTCCGGCCGTAAAGTGTTTTATTGCCCGGACTGCCAGCATGACGAGTAGTCCCAAAATCGGGGCACATGTCAGCATTCGCGGCGGATACGGGCAGGCTGCCCGGTTCGCCTGGGAGAGCGGTGCGACATGTTTTCAATATTTTCCAAAGAATCCGCGCAGTTTGCGCGTGAAGCCGCTCGACCGGCGGGATGCCGCCAGTTGTGCCGCTTTTTGCCGGGAGAAGGGAATGGTGTCCATTGCGCATACCCCTTATCCCACTAATCTGGCAGCGGCCAGTGAAGGGGCGACACCCCGGCCGGTAATGGTGGCATCGCTGCTCAACGACCTGGAGATTGCCGAAGCCTGCGGTTCGCTGGGCATTGTGGTTCATTTTGGACATTTCTCCGGGACCGAGCCATTGCAAGGCTACCAAAATATTATACAATGTATAAATGATACGCTGAAAGGCTGGGACGGGCAGGCCAAGCTCCTGATAGAAAACCAGGCCGGCAATCACGGCAAGGAAGGCATGACACTGGAAGAGCTGGTCAAAATCCGTGAGCTCAGCCGTTATCCGGAGAAAATCGGGTTTTGCCTGGACACCTGCCATGCGTTCTCCGCCGGAATATGGAACCCGCAGCATACGGGGGAATTCCTGCAGCGTGGGGAATCGCTTGGCTACTGGCCGCATCTTACGGCCGTACATCTGAACGATTCCATGTATGCGTTCGGCTTGCGCAAGGACAGGCATGCCCAGATCGGCAAAGGCTGTATCGGTGACGCGGGCTTGCGGACGCTGCTGACTGCGAAACCTTTTGGCCGGACGGCTATTGCCTTGGAGACCGGGAAGGGACCCGACGGAACACACCGGCAGGAAATTGCCGCAGTACGCAAATGGTATGAAGCAGAGGTGCAGCTATGATCAGCCTGTTCATATCCGGACTTCTGGAGATTGCCGACAAGGGGGGCAGGCGATGAAGGAGATGAATCAGCAGGAACTGCTGGAGGCGCTGGAGCGGAAGGGGGAGCCGCTGGTGGTATTTTTCTATACTCCGCTGTGCGGAACCTGTAAAGCTGCCCGCCGGATGCTGGAGGTCGCAGAGCATCTGCTGCCGAAAGAGCTGTTGATCGCTGCAGGCAACGTGAACATGCTGCCAATGCTGGTGAATACTTACCGGATCTCCAGTGTGCCTGCATTGCTGGTTGCCCCCGCAGACCGGAGCAAGGCTCCACACATTTATTATTCAATGGGCTCTGTGGAACGGGTGCTGGACTACATAAGGAGTGTGACCTCATAAATGATATCTTTACAACATCTGACCCTTCGCAGGGAGCAAAGCCTGATTCTGGACGATGTGTCGCTGGAAATGAAGCAAGGCGAAAACTGGGTGATTCTGGGCCGCAACGGCTCAGGCAAAACAACATTGCTGGAGATGATGACCGGCTACCTGTTTCCGAGCAAGGGTTCCGTCGAGGTGCTTGGTTATAAATACGGCCAGTGTGATCTGCGCGAAGTGCGCAAGGAGATCGGCTATATCGGACCGTCATTGATGGAAAAGCTATCGCTGACCGATCCCGTTTGGGAGGTTGTCGCTACGGGTGCCTACGCCTACCTGCGTTTCTACCAGGATATTCCGCGTGCCGTTCACGATCAGGCGATCCGGCTGCTGGAGGACATGAATCTTGGGGAGTTGGCTTACCATCCGTTTGGAACCTTGTCTCAAGGGGAACGCAAAAAGGCGATGCTGGCACGCTGCCTGATGGCTGAGCCGAAGCTGCTCATCCTGGATGAGCCCTGCGCCGGACTTGACCTGTATGAACGCGAAAAGATGCTGGCGGAGATTGACAAGCTGAAGCAGCGTGATGTATCTGTTGTATATGTCACACATCATGTTGAAGAGATTGTGCCGCTGTTTACGCATGTGGCTCTGATCCGGGACGGCAAGCTGGCCGGCTCCGGTCCCAAAGAAGAAGTGCTGACGAAAGAAATGATCTTGGCTACCTATGATATTCCAGCTGATATTGAATGGGATAGCGGTCGTCCCTGGATTAAAATAAGACCTGGAGGCTCAATCCTTTGAACGATTTTACTGAAGCAACTCCCGGGCAGGCCTCTGCCCCGGAAGGAAAAGCATATTCGCGGTATATTTGCACCGCTAACCACGGTTTTGCTCCATATGCACAGGAGGAGCTCCGCCGCCTGTTCGGTGCGGTGAAGAGCACGCTATTACTGCCGGGCGAAATTTTCCTGGCCACACTTGAAGCGGAGCCTGAAGAAGTGTCGCGGGTATTGGCCGGCCAGCCGCCGATCTTCCTGCGGCATATTCAGCCGGTGCAGTTTCAGGACCAGGGGGACCTGTCTGCGCTGGACCGGCTGGCTGTCTACCTGAGCCGGCGCAGCGGGCTTGAAGGTGAGAAGGTGGCGCTGCATGTCCGCAAAGGCCACAGCTCCTTCTGGCCGGACAGTCCGGGGGAGCTGCGCGAATGGCTTCAGGAGCGGCTGCAGGACCTGGGCGCTGAGTTCACCGTCCAGGACCCGGCCTGGGTCATTTCCGTTTATGCGGACGGCGGGGCGCTGTATGCGGGTGTATCCCGTCCAGAGGAAAATCTGTCAAGCTGGAATGGAGGCATGATCCGCTTCCGCAAAGAGGATGGACAGATATCCCGGGCGAAGTTCAAGCTGATGGAGGCGGAAAAGGAGTTCGCGATTCCGTTCTGCAGCTTCCGGAATGCTGTGGATATCGGTGCCTCTCCCGGCGGCTGGACCTCGTTTCTGCTGGAGCGGGGGCTTAAGGTGACTGCCGTGGACCCGGCGCTCATGCACGAGTCGCTCCGCAAGAATCCTGGGCTGAAGATCCTGCGCAAAAATGCCGGAGACGTGAAATTCCAGGATAATGAATTTGACCTGCTCGTCTGCGATATGAGCTGGAGCCCCAAGCTGATGGCCAAGCTGGTCACCGGGCTGCTGCACAGTCTGTCGCCCGGTGGAACGGCTATTGTCACTGTGAAGCTGATGCATAAGAAGCCGATGGCGGTAATCAAGGAAATTATCGCTATGTTCGAGAGTGAACGGATGCAAATTCAGCGGGCCAAGCAGTTGTTCCACAACCGGGACGAAATCACCCTTTATATGATTAAATATTAAGTATATAGAACGAAATTTGAAAAACTCAAAAGGGAAAAGGGATGGAGGGGAAGTTTGGAACTGGAGGAGCGAATGCGTCCGCCTTTGTCTGCGGATTTCCACCGCGAAGAGCGGTAATAATCAAGAAATCTGCAGACAACAGCGGCCGGAAGTCCAAACATTCTCCGGAGTCCCGACGAAGTCCCTAATGTAAAGATCTTAAGTTCACTCTTTATATATAAATCTTTGCCGACGGGAAAGCATCCCGTTATCCGCGCAGCCGGTTATGCCGCTGTTTGCATGGATAACGGGGAGCTTTCCCTTTTTTTGTTTGTAGCAGATCAGAGAATGGAGGAGTAGAAAATGAATTTTGAAACAAAGCTCAGGGCTGGAATGATACTAGGGGACAGATACAGAATTGCCCGTAAAATCGGAATAGGGGGAATGAGCCATGTTTTTCTCGCGGAGGATTTGCGTCTGCCGGGGAAATGCTGGGCGGTGAAGGAGAGTATCGATAGAGAGGGGTCCTATGGGGATATCCAAGCGGAGGCCGAGCTGCTGATATCGCTGAGCCATCCGCTGCTGCCGGGAGTTGTTGATTTTTTCCCGCCGGACGGGGAGGGGTATTGCTATCTCGTGATGGATTATATCGAGGGTGTCACGTTAAGCGAATATCTTCTGGCGAACCCCGGGCCGCTGCCGGCGATCCGAATCCTTCGTTATGCCAAGCAGCTGCTGAATGTGCTGCAATACTTGCACGGACATCATCCGCCCATTGTTCACCGCGACATGAAGCCCGGGAATATCATGCTGACCGGCTGCGATGAGCTGAAGCTGATTGATCTGGGCATCGCGCGCAGGCTTCGAAAAGGCGGGAATGAGGACACCGAAAAACTCGGGACAGCAGGGTTTGCCGCTCCGGAGCAGTATGGAGGAGGGCAAAGCGAGCCTGCCTCCGATCTCTATGGTTTGGGAGCTCTGCTGCTGTATATGGCAACAGGGGGCCAATTCAGCCGCTGGCAGCCCGGACTGGAGGATAAGCTGCGGCGAACCGGACTGCCGGATGCGCTGATTCCTGTGATCCGGCGCTTGCTGCGGCAGCATCCTGAAGAGAGGTATCCAAGTGCGGAAGCTGTCCTGCTTGCATTGGAGCCGATTGAAGTACAAGCTGAGCGGATATCCGGCACCAAATATAAGCTGAGCCCTTCTGCCGCACACCCTCCCAAACGGAAACCGGCGGTGGTTGCCCTGCTTGGGACGGCTCCGGGTCTGGGCACAACCCATACTTCTTTGGCCGCGGGCAGCTGCCTGTCCCGGTCCGGTGCTGCCGCCTGGGTGGATTATAATCCTGCTTCCGCTGTATATGATCGAATCTGCAATCTGCTGGACAGGCCAGAAGAAGTCCGTGCCCATGGAGCCGGCGGGAGCCCCGTGGCGTGGAAAGGGGTCCACTACTATAAGCGACCGCCTGAAGGGGATATTAGCTCCCTGCTGAGAGAATCGTACCGTTATGTGATTCTTGATTTAGGTACAGGCGGCTATGCGGGGGCGGTTGATGAGTTTGCGGCCAGTGATATCCCGCTGCTCGTGGCTTCCGGCGCAGACTGGCGGCTGGAGGACACCCTGCATTGGCTAGCCCGCAGCGGGCTGGCGCCCCAGCCGAACTGGAGGATCTGCCTGCCGCTCTCCGGCCAGGCCGCTGCCGGTCTGCTGGGAGCCGCCTTGGGTGGCATTACGGTACATATCTTGCCGTATCAGCAGGACCCATTTCAGCAAAAGGGCAGGCTGACTGAAACACTTGAACGGCTGCTGAAGGAACAAACAACGGGACGGATGTTTGCAAAGCGTAGTGTTTTTTTTCAGAAAAAGCTGAAAAACTAACCGTTTTTTCGCCGGGTCTGGCTTTTTTAAGCATATTCCTGTTTCAGGGTGGCGCTTACATGTGCTAGAATGAATCATTGTATGTGCATGTAGGAATGATTACCGCTACATTTAGAATATAGACAGGAGCCTATGGAGAATTTATGAGTTTACTTACAGTAGAAGACGTTTCGCATAACTTCGGAGACCGGCAGCTGTTCAAGAATGTATCCTTCCGGCTGTTGGCCGGAGAACATGTAGGACTGGTAGGAGCGAATGGCGTCGGCAAGTCTACGCTGATGAATATTTTGACCGGCAAGCTGCTTAAGGACAGCGGCAGAGTGGAATGGACCCCGAAAGTCCGCTATGGCTATCTGGATCAGCATACGCTTCTTACCCCCGGCAAAACTATACGAGACGTACTGAAGGATGCCTTCCTGCCGCTGCTTGAGCTTGAGAATGAAATGATGGCCATTACCGGGAAAATGGGTGAGGCTGATCCTGAGGAGCTTGAGCTGCTGCTGGAGCAGATGGGTGAAATCCAGGAACAGCTGGATATCGGTGATTTCTATCTGATTGATGTCAAGGTAGAAGAAATGGGCAACGGCCTCGGTTTGTCGGCGATTGGACTAGACCGTGATGTATCGACATTAAGCGGCGGACAGCGCACAAAAGTCCTGCTGGCCAAGCTGCTGCTGGAGAAGCCCAATGTATTGCTGCTGGATGAGCCTACTAACTATCTCGATGTGGAGCATTTTGACTGGCTGACGAACTATCTGAAGCAGTATCCGTATGCCTTCATCCTGATTTCCCATGATACTGAATTTATGAATAAAGTCGTCGGTGTGGTCTATCATCTGGAGTTTGCCAAGCTGACCCGTTATACAGCGAACTATGAGCGGTTCCTGGAAATGGCTGATATGAACAAAATTCAGCATATCGACGCTTATGAAAAACAGCAGGAGTTCATCAAAAAGCAGGAGGATTTCATCCAGCGCAACAAAGCGCGTGCCTCCACATCAGGGCGGGCCAAGAGCCGTGAAAAGCAGCTTGACCGGATGGAGCGGATTGACCGGCCTGAGGAAGCTGCGAAGCCTTCTTTCTCGTTCAAGGAAAGCCGGGCCAGCGGCAAAACGGTGTTTGAAGGCCTGGACTTCGAGATTGGCTATGACCGGCCGCTGCTGCCGAAGCTGAATATGACGATTGAGCGCGGCGAGAAAATTGCCATTGTCGGCTGCAACGGGATAGGCAAATCCACTTTGCTGAAGACCATTCTTGGTGTAATCCCTGCTTACAGCGGTAAAACCTATCTTGGCGACTACCTGAATGCCGCCTACTTCCAGCAGGAGGTTAAGGCTGCGAATCTCACGCCCATCGACGATGTATGGAATGAGTTCTCCAGTCTGAACCAGCATGAGGTGCGTGCCCATCTGGCCCGCTGCGGCCTAAAAAACGAGCATATCACCCGTCCGCTGAGCATGCTGAGCGGGGGCGAACAGGCCAAAGTGCGCCTCTGCAAGCTGATGATGCGCGAGAGCAACTGGATTCTGTTCGATGAGCCTACCAACCACTTGGACGTAGTGGCCAAGGCGGAGTTGAAACGGGCGCTGCAGGCATACAAAGGCACGATTCTGCTGGTTTCCCACGAACCCGATTTCTATGAAGATTGGGTCACCAAGGTGTGGGATGTGGAGCAGTGGTCGGCACAGACCGTTTAGTATGGGCTGAAGCCGGAGAAGAGCGGCCCCATGCCTCTCCTCTCGGGCTTTAAATATATGGGGGTGCCTTGAAATGAGCCAGATGGAAAAGGAAGAAGCTGCAGCTGCCCGGGAGCGCGGGCGGGACGGCCGCTATTCGCGCCAGGTAAGATTCACCCCGTTTGGAGCGGAAGGGCAGGCCGGGCTTGCCCAATCGACCGTGCTCATCATCGGAGTGGGGGCCCTGGGGACAGGGATTGCCGAGACGCTGGCCCGCTGCGGCACAGGTCGCATTATCCTGGCGGACCGCGATTATGTGGAGTGGAGCAATCTCCAGCGCCAGCAGCTTTATACGGAAGAGGACGCCCGGCAGCGCATGCCGAAGGCCGCAGCGGCCAAGGCGAGGCTGGAGAGCATCAACTCGGAAATTACGATTGAAGCCCGGGTGCTGGATGTGCGCGCCGAAGAACTGGAGAGCCTTCTTCCGGGTGTGGATCTTATCATGGATGGCACAGATAATTTTGACACCCGGCTGATTATTAACGATATGGCCCAGAAGCACGGCATACCCTGGATATATGGAGCCTGTGTCGGAAGTTATGGCATAACCTTTACGATTCTGCCGGGCGAAACGCCATGTCTGAACTGTCTGCTCGGTGCTGTGCCGCTTGGCGGAGACACCTGTGACACAGCAGGCATCCTGCCCCAGGCTGTGCAGCTGGTGACTGCGAATGCTACTGCAGAGGCGCTCAAGCTGCTTGGGGGCCGCCCGGAGCAGCTCAGGGGCAAGCTGCTGTCGTTCGATGTATGGCGCAATGAGCATCAGGAGATCGGCGTCAAGGCCGCCAAAAAGGACAGCTGTCCTTCCTGCGGCAGCCATCCGGTTTATCCGTATCTGACGGCGGCCAATACAGAGCGCAGTGATGTATTGTGCGGCAGGGATACCGTGCAAATCCGTCCCGCGCAGCGCCGCCAGCTGAATCTGCAGGAAACGGCTGCAAGGCTTGCAGGGCTCGGCAGCGGCAAGGTCGAGAGCAACCCGTATTTAGTATCTTTTACGGAAGAGCCTTACCGGATGGTCGTTTTTGGAGATGGACGGGCCTTGATTCATGGAACCAGTGATATTGCAGCTGCCCGCAGCTTTTATCACCGGTATTTTGGCTAATATAAATCATTCAAAATGTTTCAGGCCAATTGGGACCATTCCCCGGAATGGTCTTTTTGCATTAGGGGAACAATAAGCCCATTCTGCAGCAGCATGGCTGCAAGGCTGATTGGATGCGGGGGATCACCGTGAATGAGATTATTGCTTGGTTTATACCCCGGCAGCCCGCCGATGTCCGTGAAACCCTGGAAGCGAGCCGGGAAAGGGAAGAACGAATGAAGCTGCAACAGGCGCTGCAGGAGCTTGGCGTCCAAACGGCAATAAGCGAAGATCTCGAGGATCTTCGCTTACTGCTGTCCAGAGTGGAGCCTGCACTGCTGATTGCGGACCTGAATCATGCTGCAGCGTGGGCTGGATGGAGTTTGGTATCGGATCTGAGGGAACAGGGGAAACGGCTTACCGTAATGGTGCTCTCGGATGGCAGGTATGGCGAGGAGGCGGCAGCGGCTTTTGAGGCGGGTGGCAATGAGTATATGGTAAAGCCCGTACATACCGGTGAGTTCAAATGCAGAGTGGATAATCTAATGAGACTTACAGGCCGCCGCCGCGGCCTTTCATCTCTGCTGAAGGTAGATGGCCTGGTCCTTGATCCTACGCGCAGGCTGGTCCAGCGGGATGGGAACGAGCTGAAGATGACGCCCAAAGAGTTTGACCTGCTCTATTATCTGGCAATGCATCTGGGGGAGGTCTGTCCCCGGGAAGAGATTCTAAAGCAGGTTTGGGATTATCATTTTCATCCGGACACCAATGTAGTCGATGTCTATATCAGACATATCCGGCTAAAGGTGGACAAAGGCCATAAGAATAAATTGATTCATACGGTACGCGGAATCGGGTATGTACTGCGCGCGCCCGAAGGCGCGCCACATGCTGACACTATACTCTGAACCATGCAGGCCGCTTTTTTGAACCGCTGTAAAAGATCTGAAAGGGGTCTCTTACGAGCTGTTACAGTACGCGGCGTGCTTTCAGATAGGTTCTTTTCCAGTTGCCGGAGTTAAGATCGGAGATGGTTACACCCGGCGAGCCGTAAGTGTGAAGAATTTTACCATTTCCAATATAGACGGCCACGTGAGTTACATTTGAACCGTTAGCTCTGCTGCCGCTGGAGAAGAATACCAGATCGCCGACCTTCAAATTCGCTTTGGACACGGATTTTCCGACTTTGGATTGTGCTGAAGAAGTGCGGGGCAGGTTCACACCGTATTTGCCGAAAATATATTTGGTGAATGAGGAGCAGTCAAAAGTACGGGTTGATGAAGTAGGTGCCCCGAACTCATAACGCACGCCCATATATTTTTTACCGAGATTCACAATTTGTTGTCCTGTAGAGGAGGACACGGATGCGGCAGCAACCGGTGTTGTGCCGGCTCCAGTAGCCATCAGAGTGCTCAGGCCGATCGTGGTGCACATCCCTACTACAATTGCCTGCTTAAACCATTGCTGTTTCTTCATGTTGTAATTCCTCCTAATTAATATCTAAATGTCTATCTTCTTGCCTGTTCGTAGTATAGCAGGTTATGAATCTCCTATATTTTGGAGCATAGGGCTTAAAGCCGGGCGGGGACTGAACTGGAAACGCTTTATTAAAATCTCATTAAAAGTTACAAAATATTAATATTTTTAAGCATTTGCAAGTCAAAAAAAGCCGGAAAAGCCCCGTGGAGCAAGGGGATTCCCGGCTTTACACTTTTGAAACAAAGGTTACAGTGCTGTCTTCAAATGTATGTATCAATCCTTGCTTTGAATAATCAGGAGCAGTCCGCTTTCGATAGAGACCGTTCCTCGTTCTGCCGTCAGAATGTTGCTCACGCCGAGAGATTGCCCCAGTTTCAGAGTGGCACCTGTCAGCGGATATTGAAAGCCTTCAAGCGTAATGCCAGTCACTTCGGGTGTCAGCGGCAGCAGGGAAACATAGGTATATCCCAAGTCATGAATCTCTGTTTGGGAGCCGGTCAGTGTAATGTAGTTATGTGTATCCATCACCGAGCAGTGTACCTGGCGCTGAAGCGCTCTTGTCATCATTTGAATACTGGCGAGGGTGTGGTCAATCCGTGTTCCCGTCACTCCGAACAGCAGAATGGATTCCGGCTGGGTTCCGAGTGCCAGATCCAGCGCCATTTCACTGTCTGTTAAATCCTTGTCAACGGGATCGCAGGTGATGGTTTTTTTACTTCCCGCCTCGATTTGGTGAAGAGCCTCCGGAGGGACGGAATCGAAATCACCCACTGAAATATCCGGCTCAACCCCATGCGTAATCAGGAATAATGCTCCCCGGTCTGCTCCGATTACAAAATCCTCTTCATCTAATAGAGACAAGTACTCCGCCGACAGGTCTCCCCCGGCAAAAATAACAACCCGTTTGGTTGGCATTGGAACCTCCTTAATTGGTGACTGTATAGTTAGTTTTCCAAAGACCAAGTATAATGCAGATCGAAAAGTTGTACAATTGCGCCCCGCCGCGCTAAAATAAACACAGTACATATTATGTACATATAGGAAAAATAAAAAACGTTGCCGGAGGTGAGAAGAATCGTTAACGTGCTGTTTGTATGTCTGGGCAATATTTGCCGCTCGCCGATGGCTGAGGCTGTTCTTCGCCATAAGATCCTGAAGCTGGGATTGTCAGAACAAATCGCTGTAGATTCGGCGGGTACCGGGGACTGGCATGTTGGCAAAGGGCCGCATGAGGGAACCCGGCGTATTCTTGATCAGCAGGGAATCAGCTACGAGAATATGAAGGCGCGTCTTGTGAGCAGTGATGATTTCAGGGACTTTGATTATATAATCTGTATGGACCAGTCCAACGGAGAGAATGTGCGCAAAATTCCCGGCGGCCGGAACGCGGACCTGCTGTTTTTCATGGACCTGCTGCCTGAGGAGGAGCTGAGGGAAGTGCCTGACCCTTATTTTACCGGGAATTTCGAGGAAGTCTACCGGCTGATCTCTGCCGGCTGTGATGTGCTGCTGAATCGGATCATTAAGGAAAAGCTCTAGAAGAATACTTGTGGTCGTGCAAGGCGGATAAGAAGCCGTCCTTAAAAATAAAGGACGGGCACCTTGTGCCCATCCGTTATGAAAGCGCGAACATGCAGGAAAGATACATACGTCCTTAGGATGTTCACTTTTTTTATCTTTCAAAGCTGTTTTATTTGTTTAAGAAATAGAGTAGCGATTCCGGCAGCTCCTTCTGCCAGAATCCCCAGAGATGGCGGCCGTCTTTCTCCCGGTAAGAAACGGTTGCCCCGCGTGACTCCAGCAGCGACCTGGTATCCCGGTTCATCTGCACAAAATCGTAGACGTCTGTATCGGTGGTATATTCAGTTTCCTGCAGTCCAACCACCATGTTGATATCCAGCCAGGAGAGATCTTCTTCCTGTGCAAGGATTTCGCGTGTCTGCGGATAATAGGCGCCAGAAAGGCTCAGTACACGGCTGAACAGGTTGGGGTAGGCCAACGCGAGATGCAGCGAGACACTGCCGCCAAGCGAATCCCCTGCGATAATCCGTTCCTCCCGTGTGCGGCGGACCGGATAATTATGTTCAATGAAGGGAATAATCTCTTCGGCAAAGCATGAAAGGTACTGCTTGAACCGGTTCCCGAAGGGGGCGTATTCTTGAGTGCGCACAGCTACATTTACTTCAACGCCTACTATAATGAAGGGTTCAATATCCTGCTCCAGGATCAGCTGGCCGGCAAGGGTTGCGATCCGGCCGAAGTTGAAAAATTCTTCTCCGTCCTGGCAGTAGACCACAGGGTAACTCAGAACCTCATTATAACCGGGCGGAAGATAAATTCGCAGTTTGCGCTCTTCCTGGAGATGCTCGCTCCACAAAGTTTGTTTCACAATTGTACGTTTCAGAAAAACAGGCTCGTTCATCGCTCAATCGTCACCTTTCTTGTCGGATTTTGCATTAGTCTTCGGGTTGCGTTAAAATTACCCAAGCAGTAGATGTGTTAAATATCATTTACTTGCTGAATAAATGCCTATCTGTTATAGGATATTTCTAATCCTGTTATACATACAAAATTTATGGAAACATAAATTTTATGCGTATTTCTTTGACGAAACAGATAAAACAGGTGTATAATAATTCTATAACAGAGGACACTGATATTCAAATTTTTTTATTGAGGTGAAGATGATGACTAAAGTTCCTTACGAAGTGTACACAGAGGACGTGGAGGCCCTTTCGGTGCTTTCCCCCGACGGAGAAGTTATCAATAAGGATAAAATGCCTGCACTTACCGACGATCAACTGAAAGAACTTATGTATCGTATGGTGTTTACCCGGACTTGGGATGACCGGGCCGTTAATCTGGGCCGTCAAGGCCGCCTGGGTTTCTATGCGCCGGTGTCCGGCCAGGAAGCCACTATGATCGGCAGTGAATTTGCGCTTCAGAAGGAAGATTTTGTCTGCCCGGGTTACCGTGATATTCCACAGCTGGTGTGGCATGGACTTCCATTATACCAGGCTTTCCTATATTCACGCGGCCATCAGCATGGCGGACAGATTCCAGAAGGTGTTAATGTGCTTATGCCGCAGATTATCATCGGCGCGCAGATTTTGCACGCTACAGGGATTGCAATGGGCTTCAAGCTGAAGAAACAGCAGAATGTTGCCATCACCTACACTGGTGACGGGGGTTCCTCCGAAGGCGACTTCTACGAAGGCCTGAACTTTGCCGGACGCTTCAAACTGCCGGTAATCTTCTTCGTACAAAATAATGGCTATGCCATTACTACACCGTTTGCGAAACAGACCGCTGCCAAGTCGATCGCCCACAAAGCGGTTGCAGCAGGTATTCCCGGCATCAAGATTGACGGCATGGACGTTTTCGCTGTTATCTCCGCTGTTCAAGAAGCTGCAGAACGCGCCCGCAAAGGTGAAGGCGCTACGCTGATTGAAGCTGTAACTTACCGTTTCCGTCCGCATTCCCTGTCCGATGACGCCAGCAAATACCGTTCTAAGGAAGAAGAAGGCCAGTGGAACGAGAAGGACCCGATTGCCCGTCTTGCCAAGTATTTGGAGAAGAAGGGCCTCTGGACCGAGGAAGACACGCTGCGTGTCAGAGAAGAAGCGAAGGCTACTGTGAACGAACAGATCAAGAAAGCAGAGCAAACCGAAAAAATGACCGTTCCCGGCTTGATCGACAGCATGTTTGAGGTAACTCCGAAACATCTGGAAGAACAAAAAGCCGATTTTGAATAAGGGGGATATCAGGCAATGGCACAAATGAATATGAAAGAAGCAATTCGTGACGCAATGCGCGTTGAACTGAACCGTGACCCGGGCGTTCTGATCTTCGGGGAAGACGTTGGTAACGTTGGTGGCGTATTCCGTGTAACGGAAGGCCTGCAGAAAGAATTTGGCGAGGATCGCGTATTTGATACTCCGCTGGCTGAATCCGCAATCGGCGGTCTGGCTTTTGGTCTGGGGGTTCAAGGCTTCCGTCCAATTGCCGAAATCCAGTTCGTTGGTTTTATCTTTGAGGCACTTGACCAAATCGTCGTTCAGGCAGCCCGTCTGCGCTGGCGTTCCGGGGGCAGATTCAATGCTCCTGTAGTGTTCCGCACTCCATTTGGCGGCGGCGTCAAAGCGGCTGAGCTTCACACTGATTCCCTGGAAGGGCTAATCGCCCAAAGCCCGGGGATCAAGGTAGTCATTCCTTCCAATCCATACGATGCCAAGGGACTGCTGATCGCGTCAATCCGTGACAATGACCCTGTATTCTTTATGGAGCATTTGAACCTCTATCATGCATTCCGCGCAGAAGTGCCGGAAGGTGAATATACCGTTGAGCTGGGCAAAGCCAATGTGGTCCGCGAAGGCTCCGACGTCTCGATCATCACTTACGGTCTGATGGTACATACTGCTACCAAAGCGGCCGAACAGCTTGAGAAAGACGGCATCAAAGCCGAAATTATCGACCTGCGCACGGTCAGCCCGATTGACATCGACACCATTGTCGCTTCCGTGAAGAAGACGAACCGCGCCATTGTGGTTCAGGAAGCGCAGAAGAGCTCCGGTGTAGCCGCTGAGGTTATCGCACAAATCAATGAAAAGGCTATTCTCCATCTCGAAGCTCCGGTGCTTCGCGTTGCAGGTCCTGATACCGTTTATCCGTTCGCGCAAATCGAGGATACCTGGATTCCTACCCCTGCACGTGTAATCGCAGCTGTGAAGAAAGTAATGGAATTCTAAGAATACTTCTGCAGCCGTCCTTATGTAAGGGCGGCAGTGCTCATAAACTTTTAGGAGGTCATTAAGGTGGCAAAATTTGAGTACCGGTTCCCTGAGCTGGGCGAAGGTTTGCATGAAGGCGAAATTATCAAAATGCATATCAAAGCCGGCGACAAAGTAACCGATGACGATATCGTAATGGAAGTACAGAATGACAAGGCAGTAGTGGAAGTTCCTTGTCCGGTCAACGGCACAGTCCTGGAAGTGTTCACCAAAGACGGCCAAGTCTGCCGCGTAGGTGAAGTTGTAGCCATCATTGATGCTGAAGGCGACATTCCTGAGCAGGAAGGCGGCCATGCTGCAGCCCAGTCCACGCAAGAAGCAGATGCAGCCAAAGGCGGAGCAGACACTGCTTCTTCTCCAGCTACAAGCAGCCCGGCGAACTTTGAATATAAGTTCCCTGAGCTTGGCGAAGGTCTGCATGAAGGCGAAATTATCAAGATGCATATCAAAGCAGGGGACAAAATTACCGATGATGATATCATCATGGAAGTGCAGAATGACAAGGCAGTAGTGGAAGTTCCTTCCCCGGTCAACGGCACGGTGCTGGAAGTATTCGCCAAGGACGGACAGGTCTGCCGTGTAGGCGAAGTTGTAGCGATCATTGCCGCAGAAGGCGATGTGCCACAGCAGGAAGGCGGCCATGCTGAAGCTCCTGCTGCCCAGACAGCAGCTCCGGCAGCAGCTGCAGCACCAGCAGCAGTTCCAGCGCCTAACCGCGATGTGCTGGCTACACCAAGTGTACGCAAGTTTGCCCGTGATCAAAGCGTTGACATCTCCAAGGTGAACGGCACCGGCAAAAACGGCAAGATTACCCATGAAGATGTGGAAGCCTTCCTGAAGGGCGGCGCTGCAGCGCCGGCGGCGGATCCGGCAGCAGCGGCTTCTGCTCCAGCAGCAGCACCTGCAGCTGAAGCTCCAAAAGCCAAGACACCAGCGGCAGCAGCAGCTTCCGGCAACGTTAGCCTGGAAGAAGAACGCGTTCCGTTCAAAGGCATCCGCAAAGCGATTGCCAACGCCATGGTTAAATCGGCATACACTGCACCTCATGTTACCATTATGGACGAAGTGGATGTTACCGAGCTGGTAGCTTTCCGTGCCCGCATGAAACCAGTTGCCGAGAAGAAAGGCGTGAAGGTCACTTACCTTCCGTTCATCGTGAAGGCACTTGTTGCAGCTTCCCGTCAGTTCCCTGCGCTTAATGCCACTATTGACGAAGCGGCCAATGAAATTGTCTACAAGAAATACTACAACATCGGTATCGCAACTGATACAGACAACGGCCTGATCGTGCCTGTAATCAAAGACGCTGACCGCAAGAGCATCTGGATGATCGCCAGCGCGATTACGGATCTGGCTCTGCGCGGACGTGACGGCAAGCTTGCACCGAACGAGATGAAAGGCAGCACGATTTCGATCACTAACATCGGTTCTGCCGGCGGCATGTTCTTCACTCCGATCATCAACTTCCCTGAAGTGGCGATCCTGGGTACCGGACGCATCACCGAGAAGCCGGTTGTTAAGAATGGCGAGATCGTAGCAGCTCCTGTAATGGCACTGTCCTTGAGCTTTGACCACCGGATCATCGATGGCGCAACAGCACAGAACTTTATGAATTACATTAAGACCCTGCTTGCAAATCCTGATATGTTAGTTATGGAGGTGTAATAAATGGTAGTCGGAGACGCTTCAATCGAAATCGACACATTGGTTATTGGTGCAGGTCCCGGCGGGTATGTGGCGGCAATCCGTGCCGCCCAGCTCGGCCAAAAGGTCCTGATCGTGGACAAATCGGAACTCGGCGGCGTATGCTTGAACCGCGGCTGTATCCCTTCCAAGGCGCTGATCTCAGCAGCACATCAGTATGAAGCAGCACAGCACGGCGAGGTTTTCGGGGTTACTGCCGAGAACGTCAAAGTGGACTGGGCGAAAACGCAGGAGTTCAAAAACGGCGTGGTCAAAAGAATGACCACCGGCGTGACCAGCCTGATGAAAGGCAACAAAATTGAGGTGTTCAGTGGTGAAGCCATGTTCATCAGCGCAAACGAAGCCCGTTTGTTCAACGAGCATGAATCCCCGCGCTACAAGTTCAACAACTGCATCATCGCTACAGGTTCGCGCCCGATTGAGCTGAAGCCTTTCCCGTTCGGCGGACGTATTCTGTCTTCAACCGAAGCGCTTGAGCTGCCGGAAATTCCGAAGAGCATGATCGTGATCGGCGGCGGTTATATCGGTGCAGAGCTTGGTCAAATGTACTCGAAATTCGGCACTAAGGTAACTATCATTGAAGGTCTGGACACCGTTCTGCCAGGCTTTGACAAGGATATGACCCGTCTGGTTGCCAAAAACATGGCAAAAACAGGCATCGAGATCGTAACCAATGCCAAAGCTGAAAGTGCGGTTCAGAACGACAAAGAAGTTACTGTGAAGTACTCCGTAGGCGGGGAGTCCAAAGAAGTTACTGCAGATTACCTGCTGGTAACGGTTGGCCGCCGTCCGAACACGGACGGAGAACTGGGTCTGGATCTGATCGGCATTGAGCTGGACGAACGCGGACTGATCAAGGTTGACCATCAGGGCCGTACCAACATCCCTAACATTTATGCGATCGGCGATATTGTTCCAGGTCTGGCTCTGGCACACAAAGCCTCCTACGAAGGTAAAATTGCTGCAGAAGCCATCTCCGGACACAAATCCGTTGTGGACTACAAAGTAATTCCGGCCGTCGTGTTCACAGATCCTGAATGCTCCAGCGTAGGCCTGACTGAGAAAGAAGCGAAGGACAAAGGCTACACCGTAAAGAGCGGCAAGTTCCCGTTCGCAGGCAACGGCCGTGCGGTATCCCTGAACAGTCCGGAAGGCTTCATTAAGATTGTGGCTAACAGCGAGAACAACCTTGTACTCGGCGCGCAAATCGTCGGTATTGAAGCATCCAACCTGATTGCTGAGCTGGGGCTGGCGATTGAAATGGGCGCTACGCTCGAAGATATCGCACTCACCATCCATGCGCACCCGACCCTTGGCGAAATCGTCATGGAAGCTGCTGAACTGGTAGAAGGCCACCCGATTCACGTCGTAAAATAATAGTTTAACGCTTGTTCTGCAAGCATATTAAAGAGGATGTTCTCAAGAGCCGTGATTGGGCTGTTGGGAGCATCCTTTTTGTCAGGCGCACTCCATTCGCACCAGGCTAACCTTTTGGCGAAGAAGACTCATAACGATGAATAAACTGCCGGATTAACCCGTTCACTTTACCTGCTGCTTTTGTGGGGATCTGGTGTTTGGTTTTTTTGATAAAAACCAGCTCACTCTTTGGCAGCCGCTCTTGCAGCAGCTTGGCGTATGGATGGAACAGGGTGTCCTTTTCTCCGTAAACCAGTAAGACAGGGTGATGAATCCTGTCCAATTGAGCGGTACAGTTATATTGCATACTGTAATGATAATACTGTTCAGCGTTTTCAGCGTTTGCTCTTTTAGCACCGGTAAACAATGTCCGGAACAAGGACAGCCTGGCTTTTGCTTGACTCCACGAAATGGAAAGGGCAATGGCACCGATTGCGCCGATACGGGACAAGAAACGTCCTCGTGCTATTTTGTTTCTTAACTTTTTGTCGTTTACTTCCGACATCCCGCTGATCACAATTCCGCCGAATGCGCGCTCGGGACAGGTTAACAAAAAATCAAGGACAATCGAGCCGCCGGTGGAGTATCCGCACAAAAAAGCTTTTTCGATCTTCAACTGATCCATCAACTGCCTGATATCCTCAACAATTAACGGATAGGTAATCTCTTCCCTGGAAGATTTGCTGCTGCCGTGACCCCGGATGTCAAAAGAAATTGTCCGAAAATCCGCCGACAATGGCTTCATCTGATATAGAAAATTCAAGCTTGTCAGCACTGGAGGATGGATGAAAATTATCGTTGTTCCTTGTCCGCAGTCTGTGTAATGCATGCTGTATCCATTGATAAAGGCTTGCGGCATGGGATATCACCTTCTTTACATTTACGGGTTTGTCTTTATTTTGCGGATGATCCAATTCCCTCATACAGGGAAATAATGCCTGTTTTGTACCGAATGTATAAAGGAATTTGTATTTTCTAAGTGTTAACAAGTTACAAGGACCGTTAGGTCATGGTAAACTGATAAAAGAAAAAATAGTGGAGAGGGGTGCTGGACAATTGCGTAAATATTTGGATTTGCTTCAGGATATCTTAGACCACGGCGCCTCCAAAAGCGACCGGACAGGAACTGGCACATTATCTGTATTTGGACGCCAGCTCCGGTTCGATCTGGCCGAAGGGTTTCCGCTGGTAACCACCAAGCGTATCCATCTGAAGTCGGTAATACATGAGCTCCTTTGGTTTTTGAAGGGGGATACCAATACCTCCTATTTGAAAGAACATGGAGTTTCGATCTGGGATGAATGGGCCGACCCCAATGGCGAGCTTGGACCTGTCTACGGCTCTCAGTGGCGGGCGTGGGAGAGTGCGGATGGCCGCCACATTGACCAGATCGCCGCTGTGATCGATTCGATTAAGAACAACCCGGATTCGCGCCGCCATATCGTCAGCGCCTGGAATGTGGGTGAAATAGAGCAGATGAAGCTGCCGCCCTGCCATTTTGTATTTCAGTTCTACGTGGCAGACGGCAAGCTTTCCTGCATGCTGACCATGCGTTCCGTGGATACTTTCCTGGGATTGCCCTTCAACATAGCCAGCTATGCGCTGCTGACGCATATGGTAGCCCAGCAGACCGGGCTTGAGGTGGGAGAATTCATCTGGTCCGGGGGAGATGTGCATATATATACAAATCATCTGGAACAGGTGGCCACCCAGTTGGCGAGAGAGCCTTATCCGTTGCCGAAGCTGGTGATCCGCAGACAGCCTGAGAGTATTTTTGACTATACCTTCGAGGATTTCGAATTTGTCGGTTATGAGCATCATCCGGGAATTAAAGCCCCGGTTGCGATATAACCCTTTGCGGTGGGAAAAGAGATTCTTGAGTAGAGGAGGAGCTGCATGAGCATTAGCCTGATTTGGGCCATGGCAGCCAACGGTGTCATCGGCAAGGACAATGATATGCCCTGGCATCTGCCGCGTGACTTTGACTATTTCAAGTCGCAGACGCTGGGAAAGAGAATGCTGATGGGCCGCAAAACCTGGGATTCACTGGGCGGCAAGCCGTTAAAAGGCCGAACAAGCATTGTCCTCACACGAGACCGCAGCTTTGCTCCCGAGGGGGCTGAAATTGTCCACTCCCTGGAAGAAGCGGTGGCCGAAGGCCGCCGGGATGATGAACTGATGGTTATAGGCGGTGCAGAGATTTACAAAATGATGCTGCCCTATGCCGACAAGCTGCTGGTAACCCGGATTGCCCAGGACTTTGAAGGGGATACGAGGTTTCCGGAGGTCGACTGGAGCGGGTGGAGAGAAATCTCTAACAGCCCGGGAATCCGGGATGAAAAGAATCCGTATGATTACCGGTTCTATGTTTATGAACGTCCGGTTTGAAAAAAAGCGTTTTCTCTAACACAACATGTGAAATAGTACAAATAATCAGCAAATTAGTCCATTACAGTGCGAAAGTGTTGGATGCTACTATAATTATTAAAATTAGAAATGCTAAACGTTTAAGTAATATAGAATGTGCAGGTACTTCATTGCGCTGAAAAACATATGGATGCCGCAATATGCTACAATGTACTATACAATCAACACGAAGAGATCGGATGGGGGAATCGTAAATATGTCTACACCTACTGGATTTATGGAGTATAAACGCCAGCTCCCAGGTGATCGGGATCCTGCGCAGCGCGTAAAAGACTGGGAAGAGTTCCACCATCATTTAACCGAGGACGAGCTTCGGACACAGGGTGCACGGTGTATGGACTGCGGAACTCCTTACTGCCATACCGGCATTGATATGAGCGGCGGCACTTCGGGATGTCCGGTTCACAATCTTATACCGGAGTGGAACAATCTGGTATACCGGGGATTGTGGAAGGAAGCGCTGGAGCGGCTGCACAAGACGAACAATTTCCCCGAATTCACCGGCAGCATCTGTCCTGCGCCTTGTGAAGGCTCCTGTACCGTCGGTCTGATCGGGCAGCCGGTGACGATCAAGACCATTGAGCTGGCGATTATCGATAAAGGGTTCGAGGAAGGCTGGGTTGTGCCGAATCCGCCGGAGAAACGGACAGGTAAAACGGTTGCCATCGTCGGCTCCGGACCTGCCGGTCTTGCTGCTGCTGCACAGCTGAACAAAGCCGGGCATACCGTAACGGTATTTGAACGCAGCGACCGCATTGGCGGATTGCTCACTTACGGTATTCCAACGATGAAGCTGGATAAACGTGTGGTTCAGCGCCGGGTGGATCTGCTGGCTGCTGAAGGTGTGAAGTTTGTTGTGAACACCGAAATCGGCAAGGATATTCCCGCACAGCAGCTCGTCGATGAATATGACGCTGTGGTTCTATGCGGTGGAGCGACCAAGGCCCGCCGTTTCAATGTAGAAGGCAGTGAACTGAATGGCGTTATGTACGCAATGGATTATTTGAACGGAACGATCAAGAGCTACCTTAATTCCAAGCTGGAAGATGGAAATTATGTGTCTGCGGCAGGTAAGGACGTAATTGTGCTTGGCGGGGGCGACACCGGCTCTGACTGTGTAGCGACTGCGCTGCGTCACGGCTGCAGCAGCATCACCCAGTTCGGAACCCATGACAAGGCTCCGCTGGAGCGTGATCCCATCGCGAATCCGTGGCCGCAATTCCCGAATGTATATACCCTGGATTATGCGCAGCAGGAAGCCAAGGCTGTCTTTGGTGATGATCCCCGTGAGTTCTCTATCATGACTACCAAATTCGTTGGTGACGAAGAAGGGAATCTGAAGGAGCTTCACACCGTGCAAATCCAGCGTATGGTCGATGAGACCGGACGGAAGATCTATCAGCCGATTCCTGGAACTGAGGCTGTGTATCCGGCTCAGCTTGCGCTGATCGCCATTGGCTTCGACGGACCGGAGCAGGATATTATTGAAGAGCTGAAGCTTGACACGGACCGCCGCAGCAACGTGAAAGCCCGCTATGGAAAGTTCAACACCAATGTGGATAAAGTGTTTGCTGCCGGAGATATGCGCCGTGGGCAAAGTCTGGTGGTATGGGCAATCAATGAAGGGCGCGAAGCCGCCCGTGAAGTGGATAAATATTTGATGGGCTCGACTGTTCTGGTCTAAGCCGGATGCTGTAAACCAAAAGCCGTCTCCCCCGCTATACGCGGTTGAGACGGCTTTTTTAGGCGTGCATCTATTCTTCAAGCTTGAAACGCTCGATTTTGTGCTGCAGGTCGGCAGCCATTTTGGACAGCTCGGTTGAGGAAGCGGAGATTTCCTCCATCGAGGCCAGCTGCTGTTCCGTCGCTGCCGTAACGTTCTGGAAGGCATCGGAGGTCGAACGGGAGATGTTGGAGATCTCCTGTACAGAAGCTGCTACCTCTTGCGCTCCGGCCGACATTTGTTCGGTGATGGCTGAGATGTCATGGATCTGGCCGTTGATTTTTGCGGTCGACTGTTCAATGCTGATAAAAGCCTCTTTGGCTTCAGTCGTGGCCTGGATGCCAAGCTCCACATCGGCAGCCACGGTGACGTGAATGGCCTGATACGTGCGGTCAATGAGCTCGGTCATCTGCTCAATGGTATCCTGGATATTTCCGGCCGTTGTCTTCGACTGATCCGCCAGCTTGCGAACCTCAGAAGCTACCACTGCGAAGCCCCGGCCGTGTTCACCGGCCCGGGCAGCTTCGATGCCAGCGTTCAATGAGAGCAGATTGGTCTGGACGGCAATATTGGAAATGGCGCTGCTCATCTCCGAAACCTGGCTGTTCAGTCCGTTCAACTGGCTGATCAGCTCAGAGGATTGATGGGTAGATTGGCGGATCGCATCCATTTGAAGACTCATCTGTGCGATTTTCCGGCTGCCTGTCGATACATCGGCGTCGGTGTCTGCGGACGAATCAACGATAGAGGCGGCAGCCTCGGCAATTTTTTGAATGCCGGAAGACATTTCTTCCATCGCCCGGGCAGTTTCTGCCATCGCAGCGGTCTGGGTCTCGGCTTCCATTGAGGAATTCTGCACCAGCTCGGCAACATAGCCTGTCGCCCTGGAGTTTTCTTCGGTTGTAGCGGTCAATTGCTGGCTTGAAGAGGCTAGTACGCCGGAGGTATCCGAGATATCTACAACGATATTGCGGAGTGAGCCAACCATGAGATTATAATTCTGGGCCAGCTGGCCGATCTCGTCGGTACGGTTAATCCGGATCTCTTCGTTCAGATAACCTTCGCTGACCCGGCGGGCGGACCGGTTCAAGCTCAAAATAGGTTTTGTGATAGCCTTGATAATAAAGAACATCATGAGCAGGGCGATAACCAGAGCTGCACCCAATACGATCAGACCATTGTACAGAACCGGGAGGGAAGCATCCGAAAACTCTTTTGTGGAGAGTACTCCGACAATTTTGAACCCGGTGGTCTTGTCGGTGGTATAGTAACCGCGCATTTGCAGACCCGTATCCGGACTGGTGTATGACAAGTCTCCGCTGTCTTTGTCCAGCAGTTGGATTACGTCCTCAGCAACCTCATCTCCCGCTTTTTTAACCGGATGGGAGACGAACTTCTTGTTGCGGTCCACTACGAAAATATAACCGTCTCTGCCAAGCTTGACCTTGTTGATCATCTCACCCATATGCTTAAGTGCAAGACTTGTGGTTAAAGCTCCTTTGCCGTCCTTAAGCGACTCGGAAATGAACAGGTTGTAATTGCCTGTAGTCAGGGAGACAAAAGGATCAATAATAGTTACATTACCGGCATTAGCCATGGAGGCTTTGAACCAGTCGCGGGTCCGGGGGTCATAATCCTGCTGCCCGATATTGGGTGATTTCATCCATGCGCCGCTGCTGCTTCCCAGTGTTATGACTTCCAGCTCCGGGTGCTCCTTCATGAATAATTCAATCAGTGCCTTGGTCTCCGGGTTCTTGGCTTCAATGTCAGCGGTGGTTACCTGTTGGCTGAGCTGCCGGACATTCCGTTCGGCGGCGCTGATGGTTTCATTGATCGTTCCTTGCAGCATCTCTACGCTGGAATGCGTAGATTCCTGCATCTTCAGTTCCAATTGCTTCTTCGAACTGGAATAGGAGAAATAACTCACAAGGAGGATGGGGATAACCAGCATCAGGGTGAAGATTAGCATCATTCGCTTCTGGAGTGATCTGGATGCGGCTTTTTGGAATAGTCGTTGAATAATGTTCATAGTAGTGTCTCCCCCTTGGATACGGAGAAAATGATCGCTCCATCTTCTTCGCAGCCTTTCTTTGATAAACTCTACTGATATATTCGGTTGATTGACACAATAATTTCATATCTAATGCGGTAGATGAAAAATATTTAATTTGCGCATTGCTTTTTATGAAAACTATAGAAACTTGACGCAGCCCTGAAAATCGTATAGATTAAAAACACTATTTATACCGAACAGCATTGACCGAGGATCTATGTTTCAAGGATCGTTAGTACAGAGAAGGGATTCACCGGCTGAAAGGTCCCTCACAGAACGAGAGAAGCATATCCTGCCTTGGAAGCTGCAGCATTACGTGCTGCCGGAATCGGCCGTTATCCGAATGAGGACTGCCGGGTTTGGAGCGGCGGTTGAAACAGGGTGGTAACACGGCACATTCGTCCCTGGCGGATGTGTCTTTTTTGTGTTCATTCCAGGCACTGTCTTTCACTTGAATTTACTTAAGAGAGGTTGAAGAATATGCGCCAAAGTCATTTGTTAGCAACTACCCTGCGGGAAGCGCCTGCGGAGGCGGAGACCGTTAACCACCAGCTGCTGCTGCGTGCCGGTTATATCCGCCAGCTGGCAGCGGGAATTTATACTTATCTGCCTCTGGGGCGGAAGGTGCTGCGCAAGATTGAAGCTATCGTGCGAGAGGAAATGGACGCCGCCGGTGCGCAGGAACTGCTGATGCCATCGATGCAGCCTGCAGAGCTGTGGAAGGAGTCAGAACGTTACGAGGTCTACGGCAAGGAGCTTATGAAGCTGAGCGACCGTCATGACCGTGAATTTGTGCTGGGGCCGACACATGAAGAGGTGATTACTTCGCTAATGCGGGGGGAAATCAGCTCGTACCGGAAATTGCCAATTACCGTCTATCAGATCGGGACCAAATTCCGCGATGAGCGCCGTCCCCGTTCCGGGTTGATGCGGGGCAGAGAGTTTCTGATGAAGGACGCTTACTCTTTTGATACCGGCTGGGAAGGGCTGGATGACACGTATAGCAGAATGTACAAGGCGTATCAGCGGATTTTTGAACGCTGCGGTCTTGTCTACCGGGCTGTGCACGCCGATGCCGGGGCGATAGGCGGGCAAGGGGAAACCCATGAATTCATGGCTATATCGGGCATAGGCGAGGATACGGTTGCGGTATGTTCGGCTTGTGATTATGCCGCTAACCTGGAGCAGGCTGAAGTCCATACTGAGGCGGAGGCGGTGCAGCGGAACGTCAGCAATCTGCCTGCTGCTGAGAAATTCCACACCCCTGGCCTCCGGACGATTGATCAACTGGAGCAGGAACTGCAGATTGCACCGGACCAGGTGATGAAGACACTGATCTATCAGGGCGGCGGCAAAACCTTTGCCGTGCTCGTTCGC
Organism: Paenibacillus riograndensis SBR5; assembly: GCF_000981585.1. Lineage (NCBI taxonomy): Bacteria > Bacillati > Bacillota > Bacilli > Caryophanales > Paenibacillaceae > Paenibacillus > Paenibacillus riograndensis. The sequence goes on along the minus strand of NZ_LN831776.1, from coordinate 4,444,272 downwards.
GGGGATCATGAGGTGAATGAGGTTAAGGTCCGGAATTATATCGGAGCCAGCGAGATTGCTCTGGCGGATTCGGAGACGGTACAGGCGGCGGCCTTTGTTGAGAGCGGTTATGTCGGGCCGGTTGGACTTCCTGTGACTTTACTGGTTGACCGGGCGGTGGCTGCAATGACTTCCGGGATTACCGGAGCCGGAGAACGGGATTTCCACCTGAGGGATGTCGTGCCTGGCCGGGATTTCGCTCTGGAACACGTGGCTGATTTCCGCACAGCAGAGGAAGGGGAGACCTGTCCTGTATGCGGAAAAGGCGTCCTGCATTTTCAACAGGGGATTGAGATCGGGCATATTTTCAAGCTGGGGACGAAATACAGCGAGAAGCTTGGGGCTTCGGTTCTGGACGCCAACGGCCGGAGCAAGCTGATGATAATGGGCTGCTACGGTATCGGAATTTCGCGGCTGCTGGCTGCAGTGGCTGAGCAGAACAACGATGGGCAGGGGCTTATCTGGCCTGCGGCACTGGCCCCTTACCGGGTTCATATCCTGCTGATGTCTATCCAAGACGAGGTGCAGACAGCGGCTGCGGAAGCTCTGTATGAACAGCTTGCCCAGCTTGGAATTGAAGTCTTGCTGGACGACAGGGATGAACGCGCAGGCGTGAAGTTCAAAGACTCGATCCTCATGGGGATACCCGTAACCATTGTTGTGGGCAAGGCTGCGGCCGAAGGGAAGGTGGAATTTATGGACCGGGGCTCGAACAGCAAAGAGGTTATTGGCATAGCAGAAGCGGTATCGCGGATTACTTCCGGGGGAACTGCTGAGGGGGTAAAGTTTCCGGGAATGCGTTAAAAAGTGGCGGAGTTGATGGTATAATAGACTACTGGACGTATTTTGGAAGATTGAGGCTAAGGAGCGATACTTTTTGAAGACACTTATTATTGCGGAGAAACCGGATATGGGGCGGAATATCGCCGCCGCAATAGAACCGAAGGCCAAAAACTACCGTTCTTATCTGGAAGGCGAGCAGTATATTATTACCTGGGCCATCGGCCATCTGATCGGTCTGGCCGAACCGGAAGCATATGATTCAAAGTACAAAAAATGGAACATTAACGACCTGCCGATCATTCCCGAGGAGTTCAAGCTGGTGCCGAATGCGCGTACGCTGGATCAGCTGAAGGTGATCGGCGAGCTGGCGAAACGCAGCGACCTGCTGGTGAATTCCTGTGATGCCGGGCGTGAGGGGCAGCATATCTTCTCGCTGATTCAGCGGCATCTGAAGCTCAGCCAGCCCGTGAAGCGCCTGTGGATCTCCGACCTGACGCCGGAAACCATCCGCAAAGGGTTTCAGGAGCTGAAGGACGGCTCGGAATATGAGAATTTGACCAAGGCCGCCAAGGCGCGCAGTGAGGCGGATTGGCTGATTGGGATGAATGGCTCGCGTGCGTTCACGACCAAGCATAATGTGCTGCTCTCGGTAGGCCGGGTGCAGACCCCTGTGCTTGCGCTGATCTATGACCGGCAGAAGACGATTGAAGCCTTCTCTTCGCTGAAATTTTTTGAAGTTGAAGGGCATTTTACCCAGAATGAAGTGGTCTACAAAGGGATGTGGCAGGGGGAGCGGATGACCGACGGAGCCAAGGCTGAAGCGCTCGCGGCCAAGGTCAAGGGCAAACCGGCCAGAATCGCATCCTATGAGGTGAAGGAGACCAAGGAATACCCGAACAAGCTGTATGACTTGACGCTGCTGCAGCGGGAAGCGAACGGCAAATATGCTTTTTCGGCTAAAAAAACGCTTGATCTTGCCCAGGCGCTTTACGAGAAGCATAAGGTGATTTCTTATCCGCGTACCAACTCGAACTATGTCACCGAACAGAATATTCCGGAAATGCATAAGACGCTCTCTGCGCTCCAGGGGACAACCTATGACGAGTGGGTCAAAGGGGCGAACCGGAATCTGGTGCACAAAGGAAACAAATTTGTCTGCAACCCCTCCAAGGTTGAGGATCACCATGCCATCCTGCCGACGAACCGCAAGGCTTCCGGACTGAGCACCGATGAGGCCAAGCTCTATGATCTGATTGTCCGCCGATTTCTCTCACAGTTCTATCCGGCTGCAGAGTATAAGGTGCATACAGTCATTACTGAGGTGGAAGGCGAAAATTTCAAGACAACGGTCAAGGAACTTCTGAGTCTGGGCTGGAAGGTCATTTACGGCGATCAGAAGAAGGATAAGAAGCCCGCCAAAGGCAAAGGCAAGGAGGAAGACGAAGAAGAGGAAATTGAGGTCAATGAGCCGTTCTCCATAGATCCGCATGCCGGTGTGCTCTGCAGCGATGCCGTGGTCAAAGAAAAGGACACCCAGCCGCCCAAGCATTATACCGAGGGTACCCTCTTGAAAGCCATGGAGAGTGCCGGCAAGCAGATTGAAGATGAAGAGCTGCGCGATGCCATGAAGGATTCAGGGCTGGGCACACCGGCTACCCGGGCGGCAACCATTGAACGGCTGAAGAATGTCGGTTATGTGGAGATGCAGGGTAAAAAAATAGCCATTACACAAAAGGGCCGCACGGCGATTGAACTGATCCGCGGTGCCGGCGTCGAGCTGCTGACCTCGCCGGAAATGACCGGGCAGTGGGAGCGGCGCCTGAATGAAATCGCCAGAGGAACAGCGGCAGACAGCCAGTTCATGGCGAATGTGAAACGCTTCGCTTCTATGATTGTGGATAAGGTCCGGGTGCAGTCCAGGGCGGACAGAACCTCCTTCGAAGGAGAGACGCCTTCACTCCGCGGCGGAGCCAAAGGCCGGAGTACCGCTGGTTCCAGCAAGCCGGCCGGAAAAGCGGCGCCGGGGAAGCGCAGCGGGGAAGGGGGGAAGACGGCTGCCGTGAAGCCTGCCCGCAGCAGGCAGGCTTCAGCCGGAAGCGCAGCGGATGCCGGACCCAAAATCATTGGAGCCTGCCCGCGTCCGGGCTGCGGCGGCATGATTTTTATGGGCCGCAAAGGTTATGGCTGCTCCCATTACAAGGAAGGCTGCAAATTCGTCATCTGGAAAGAAACGTATGGCCGGACGCTTACCGATGCCCAGGTGAAGGCGCTGATCGAGAAGGGGAAGACCGGCAAGCTGAAGCTTACTGCAGAGGATGGCTCACCGCTGGAGGGCAAGCTGGTGCTGAAGAGCAGCGACACCGGACAGCTCGGCATCGAGTAAGGGGATCTTCAGCTCTCCCTGTCTTGTCCTGGGCAGGCTGCCGATGCCATGACAAAAGAGGATGTGCCTGGCCATCAATATGAAGGCCGGGCACATCCTCTTTCATTTTGAATAATCTGACACATTCACTTGTCCTGCTCAGGCTGCTAGCGGGCTTTAGCCAGCCCGGCTTCAATCGCAGCGGTCAGCCCCTCATAAGAGGAGTCAGGCAGCAATACGCCGTCAACCATGAACTTAGGCGTGCCGTTCACACCATAGGAGCCGGCGATTTTGAAGTCTTCCTTCACATCATACATATAGGTCTGGTTCTTAAGATCCTGCTCGAACTTGGCGTAATCAATACCGTCAATGTTCTTTTTTACAAAGTTCAGGATGAATTTCCGGGTGGCCCATATTTTGCTCTCATCCCCTTGGTTCTCGTACAGCTTATGCAGATACTCCCAGAACTTCTCATTGCTCTGTTTGTAGATGGCTTCACCGGCACTGGCGGCAAGATAGGAGTCACGGTCGAGAAAGGCGAAATTCATGAAGTACAACTGCACTTTACCGGTATCCACATAATCCTTGATGAAGGTATCCAGATAGGCTTCGGTCCATTTTTTGCAGGCAGGGCATTTGAAATCAGCGAATTCGATGACCTTCACCTTGGCATTTTCACTGCCCAGATGCGGCTGCTTCTCGTATTTCAGCCCGTCAACAACGATGGTTCCTTTGACATCCGTGTAGTTCGGGAGATCGTCGAGTTCGGCAGTTTCACTGGCCGTGCCTCTGGTTGTGACAAAGACAAGGACTCCAATGAGCAGAACGACAACGGCGCCGAGCAGCATCGGCAATAATCGTCTGTTGCCTGCTGGGGTGTGGGGATTTGCTTTCTTATTCATTGCGGACCTCCTGCGTGATATGAAAATCTACTCAATAAAGTATAATCACACCCGCAGCAGGCTGCATATGTCATTTGTAACAAGCCATGAAGATGCGCATCACCCGTGATTTTTGTACAGGGCAGCGGAGCGGATGACCGGCGGCACCTCGCTAATGGAGGTGATCGTCTGGACGGACTGCTGCATCTCGCGCTGCAGCTCAATGAGGTTGTAGAGCCATTCATTTTGCTGCTTCAGGTAGATGCTGTTGATGCCCGCAGTCAAAGCTGGAAGCACATCCGTACGCAGGGAATTGCCGATCATCCATGTGTTTTTGCGGTCAAAGCTATGCGTGTTCAGGATATTCTCCAGTGCCTCCACATTTTTGTGCTGGCGGATGTAGATCCGGTCATCGAAATATACATCAAGCTTCATTTGTTCGATTTTGCGCTGCTGGATGGTATCGTCCCCGCCGGTGTAGAGGTACAGCGCATGTCCGTCCTGCTTCAAAGTGTCCAGCGTCTCCACCATGCCGGGGTAGGCCTCAACCTCCTGATCATAGACGCTCATTCCGAGTTTCATCAGCTGTTGTTCCTGATAAGGATCAGCCGGCCGGTTGTATTTGATGCAAAAGTAACGGTACGTCGCAATGAGGGATTTCGGAAAATTATCGCTGGCGAGTCCGCTTGTGCTTACGGTTTGCACATCAATTTCTACCTGTTTGCTGCGGAATTCGGCGGTTGTCCCGCCATATTCGCCAAACCATTCGGACATCAGCTCGAAATATTGCCCCAGAATGAGGTCAAAATATTTGTTGCAATGCACCAGGGTGTCATCAAGATCGAAAATCACTTGCTGTGTCAAATATTTCATAACGCTCACTCCTAATAAGTATCTATATCTGAATCATTATTATATACGAATATAAGACTCCAGGAACATCTGAAGTTCCGAGGCGCCGTCGGGTCTGATGCTGTAGCGCTCCGTGCCTTCTCCCCGCAAATGCACCCGCAGCAGGCCGGCGACGCGCAGAATGAGCAGGTGGTGCATCAGCATTTCCCGCGTTTGGCTCAGCTCCGACTGCATCTCCCACATCGTCTTGGGCTCATGGGCGATAAAACGCAGCATACGCAGCCGGGTCGGGTCGGAGAGGGCCTTGGTTAAGCGGAGCAGCACGATAGGCGGTTCATCTTCACTGTCCTGCGGCACATCGACGGGATATTGCACCAGCATCAATTTTTTATAGAAGCAATAGGTATTGATCGGCCGGTTGTGGACGGTTGGCAGCAGTACTATGGTCTCCAGCTCTGGAATATCCTCGATGACCATGCCGCCGGAGGCATATTCAATGAGGGCGACGATATCCATTTTGCTCTCCAGCATTTTTTTCTCCGAGGCGTCTTCGATCATCAGCGTCAGCATCTTTTGCTCCGTATGGCGGAAATACTGGTCGTACCACAGCCGCAGCAGCGGAGTGTAGCTGTATTTGATCCGGGCGCATTCTTCCAGGGTGAACGATTCGAAAAAAGGTGCAGTCCGCTCAAAGCATTCCTCCAGCGAGCAGGCCTCCAGCTCATCCAGGAATTGGGTGACTTTGGAAGCAGGGCCTCTGCTGTACGCCCAGGCGTAGAGCACATCATAGTCTTCAAAAGGCCACTCGGCAGCCTGGCGCAGTGCAGAAATCTGCTGCGGGGCGATGCGGCTGTCGACATCGCGGATCCAATCGGGTCCGATGTCCAGATTGGAGTTCCATTTTTTGGTTACATATAACATAAAACTGTCCAGCAGTTCGTATACGGGCGATACATCAATTTCTAATTTATAGTTCACGAGCTTGCACCCCCAGGAAATCGGTCACTTCTATATATTATCTCTTGTTTTGAAGAGGGTTGTCCACTATAATGTTCGGTGTTTGCCAGGGCGGTGTAAGTTTTCGTAATCTTAGAAATACATAGGAGGATTCATCCGTGCCAGATAGTACCGCTGCAACTGTGACTCAAAGCAGTAAACTGAATTACTTCATTCTGATTACCGTTATTATTGCCGCGGGGCTCAGCCAAGGCTTGCTGCTTCCGGTATTATCCATTCTTCTGGAGCAAAAGGGGATTTCGTCCTCGCTTAACGGCTTGAATGCCGCCGCACTGTACGTAGGCTCCTTCGCGATGACGCTGGTGGCGGAACGGATTCTCAGCAGGATCGGTTTTAAACAATTGATCGCAGCCGGAATTAGCCTTGTACTGGTATCGCTCATTTTATTTCCGCTGCTTCCTGGAGTCAAAGCCTGGTTCCTGCTGCGCCTGCTCGTTGGCGCGGGGGATTCGGCCATCAATTATGCTGCCCAGCTCTGGGTGCTGCTGATGACGCCTGCCGCGCACCGTGGCCGCAATCTCTCCCTGTACGGGATGTCGTACGGGCTTGGCTTCAGTCTAGGGCCGCTTGGCATAAGCCTGCTCCGGTTCGGGCAGGCGGCGCCATTTGCGGCCATTGCACTGCTGTTTCTCCTCGTGCTGCTCCTCGTCTTGCTCAAGCTCCCGGATTCCCGTCCGGACAAGGCAGAGCATGGGGAGGGCCAGGCCCGCCGCTTTGTCCGCAGCTACAGTCTGGCATGGTATGCGCTGATCCCGGCTCTTTTATACGGGTATATGGAAGCAAGCCTGAACAGCAACTTCCCGGTATACGGTCTGCGCATCGGCTTCAGTGCCAATGAGATCGCAGCGCTGCTGCCGTTCGCAGGGATTGGCGGACTGCTGCTGCAGATGCCGTTAGGCATATGGAGCGACCGCTACGGCCGAAAGAAAATTCTGATTGTCTCCGGGGTGGGCGGAGGTTTGGCGTTTGCGCTGCTGCCGCTGGCGGAAGACCGGTTCCTGTGGACCCTGGTTTTGCTCATGGCAGCCGGCGGGCTTGTAGGCTCTTTTTTCTCGCTCGGACTCAGCTATGCTGCAGATATCCTGCCGCGTAACCTGCTGCCTGCCGCCAATGTAGTTTCTTCTTTTCACTACAGCATCGGCAGTATTACCGGACCGGGCCTCGGCGGCCTGCTCCTGCAATTCGGCTGGGGCGGCGGGGTTTTTCTGCTAATGGGAATTTTATATATTTTGTTCGGCCTGGCCGGGTTATTATTCTCGCCACGGCAGACGATTTGAGGTAAGATAAGAACGAGTGCTCGCATGGAATTTGATCCCGCTTTCAGAGTACACTATAGAGTAGAGATGAAGACAGGGAGAGGCTGAACAATGATCACAGTTGAACATTTGGCCAAAGCAGTCGGGGAAGACAAAATTCCGGTGCTGCAGGATATTGGCTTTCAATTAGAAGAAGGCGAACTGGTAGTGCTGCTCGGAGCGAGCGGAAGCGGCAAGTCGACGCTGCTGCGCTGCCTGGCGCTTAAGGAGAAATGGGACCGGGGCAACTTCAGGGTAGATGGAATGGATATTATGAAAAGCGCCTTTGCCGGCAAACGCAAGATCAGCCGCGAATGGGCATACCTGGAACAGAATGCGGAGCTGAATCCGAACCGGACGGCGCTTAAGAACGTGCTGATTGGTCAGTCATCGCAGACTCCGCTGTGGCGGATGGTGACCGGCATGGTGCGGTCGGATGATTACATGGGCGCTATGGACCAGCTGGATTTGCTCGGCCTGCTCGACAAGGCTAAGCTAAAGACCAGCCAGCTCAGCGGGGGAGAACGCCAGCGTGTGGCCATTGCCCGCGCATTAGTGCATGGCGCCAAGGTTATACTGGCAGATGAGCCGGTCACCGGCCTTGATCCCAAAACAGCGGAGAATGTGCTGGAGACCCTGCGCAAACTGTGCAAGGAAACCGGGCTTACGGTGATTACCGTGATCCCGATTGAGCTGGCGGAGCGTTATGCGACCCGGATCTGGGTGCTCGAAGACGGAAGAATCAAACATGATGTGAAGGGCCGCAGACTGACCTCGCAGGAGCGGGCCCGGCTGTAATGAACCGAACTGAAGGCAACCGGGAAAGAGTGATGAAGTTGAATAGACAAGTTCTGAAGCGCCTGGCGGCGGTGTCATTGTCACTGTCTGTGCTGTCGGGCTGCACCTTCATCAGCGATCCTGTTTCGAAGATGAGGGCGCCGCAGCTGTCCGCCGATAAGGCGTCATTGAAGACAGCGATCAATACGCTGAAGCCTGCCGGCTCCACGCTGATTCGTCCGGCCAATAATGATGACAGCGCCATTTTTACAGAGGACCTGGACAAGGACGGCATCATGGAGACACTTGTTTTCTATCTGACGAAGAATGAAACGGTGCAGATTCACGGCATGATCCTGGAGAAGCACGATAAAGCCTGGGTGAAGAAGCTGGTGTTTGACGGCAACGGAACCGGGCTGGACTCTGTGAATATTCAGGATGTTACCGGTGACGGCAAGCTGGATATCATTGCAGGCTACTCGCGCGGTGAAGAAAAAGGCATGGTAGTATACAGTTATTCTAACGGGGTTCTGGAGGAAATGCTGACACAGCCGTACACCAAATATTTGCTGGACGATCTGAACGAAGATGGAATTCAGGACATTACCGTTGTAAATTTCAAACGCAATGAATTTGCCACGATTGCAACCTATCAGTACAGCGACGGGTTCAAGGTTCTGGATGAACTTGATGATCTGGATCCGTACTTTAATAATTATTACAATATTGTCTCAGGAAAAGTAGCCGAACATAAAGAAGGTATCATCTTGGATGCCGCGATTGATTCCCATTCGGCCTATTCAACCATGGTGGTGATGGAGAACAACAAGCTGCGTGTGGTTGTTCCGGGGGACGCCAGAACCTTCAAGGAGCGTAAGATTGTCAGTGAAGACATCGACGGGGACGGCATTTTGGAGATCGGTCTGCTTGAGCCTCCCAAGGGCTGGGAATACTTCGATCCGCAGACCATTCCGTATTTTAATTCATACTATAAGTGGGATGGCAAGAACGGGCTTACCTTCTCCGCTCAGCTGTACCAGGACCCGTCGGACCGGTTCACTCTTAACATTTTACCGAAATGGTATGAGAAGGTGACGGTTGACACCAAGTCTGTCCAGGATAAATATTTAAGATTCATTATGCTGGACACCGGGGAGACGGTTGCTGAGGTTTCTTTCTTTACTCCTGCGGAATGGGACCGGGAGAAAAATGAAGGCTGGGAGATGCTCGGAAGCGATTTGGACAAAATTATCGGCTACCGGGGAGAACTGGAGCAGAATACAAGCGGGGGAGACAGCAATAAAATCACCTCGCCTATTGAAAGGAAGGGAATCGATGAGTAAAGTACTGATCCTGGAGGATGAAGAATCCATCCGGAGTTTTATTGTGATTAACCTCAAGCGCAACGGGTTTGAGGTGCTGGAGGCCGCAGACGGGAATGAGGCGCTGCACAAGCTGACAACCGTGCCCGATATTGACATCGCGCTGCTGGATGTAATGGTGCCGGGGATCGACGGATTTGAGGTATGCAGACGAATCAGAGAGACCAATGAGCGGCTGGGGATTATTTTTCTGACCGCGAAGGTCCAGGAGCAGGACAAAGTCTATGCACTTTCAGTAGGAGCGGATGACCATGTAAGCAAACCGTTCAGCCCTACAGAGCTGATTGCCCGCATCCAATCCCTGCTCCGCCGGGTCAATGTGCACCGCGAGCAGTCAGCCAAGGTTTCTTTTCAATCCGGGCCGTTTACGCTCGACCTGATTTCCAAGCAGTTTAAGCGCAGCGGAGAGGCGATTGAGCTGACCCCGACTGAATTTTCACTGGTGCAATATTTCCTGGAGATGGAGAACACCCCGCTCAGCCGTGATTCGCTGCTCGATCATGTCTGGGGCAAGGAATATATGGGCGATCCCAAAATAGTGGATGTTAACATCCGCCGGCTGCGGCAAAAAATTGAAAATAATCCGTCGGAGCCGGAATATCTTCAGACCGTGTGGGGCCACGGCTATAAGTGGAAAGGCCAAGGACAATGATCAAGAAGGGGATGCGCAGACAGATTGTTTTGCACTATATTTTTGTCGTCTTTGTGGCGCTTCTCCTCGTTGAGGTTATATTCCTGCTGGCGATCCGGACGTATTATTACGACAGTGTCTACAGTAAAATCACAACGCATATCGGGACGGCAGAGGATTTCCTGAAATATGAGATTTCCGGAGAGCGTTCACCCAATCAACTGCAAAAGCTGCTCGATTTCTTCGAAATGGACTATACGGAACTGCAGGTGCTGACGCAGGATGGAAATATGCTGATCAGTTCCACCGGATTTCAGCCCGACCGCACCATTACGACCAGTGATGTTCCAGAAGCGGTGGGGGGAAGTGTCGGCCGCTGGGTAGGCCGCCAGCCGGGGACGAACGAAAGTGTAATGGCCGTCTCCAAGCTGGTGCATATCAACGGGCGCGAGACATATGTTATCCGTTACGTCACCTCGATGGAAAGAATCGACAGTGATCTGCTGAACCTGACGCTGGTATCCATTGGGATTGGCTCAGCGGTTATGGCGATTGTCGTTTTGTTCAGCTTCGGTCTGGCGAATTCTATTGTCAAACCGCTGAAGAATATCACCGCTGTCTCCGCGCAGATGGCGAAGGGCAAATTCACTACCCGCATCAAAGGCGATTACCGCTACGAAATCGGTGATCTGGCTTCGACGCTGAATTATATGGCAGATGAGATTATCCGCAGCAACCAGATCAAGGATGATTTCATTTCCTCCATCTCGCATGAGCTGCGGACTCCGCTTACCAGCATCAAGGGCTGGAGCGAAACGCTCGTTTCCGGGGGATATGATCCGGAGGAAACCAAGCTGGGCATGGGGATCATCTCCAAGGAAAGTGACCGGCTGATCGGGCTGGTGGAGGAAATACTCGATTTCTCCAAACTGCAGCAGAATGAAATGAAGCTGTCCATGGGACGTGTGGATATCAAAGTGCTGCTGCAGGAGACCATTCTGAATATCTGGGCCAAAGCAGAGAAAAAACGGATTCATTTGCTGTTGGAATGTGAAGAGACGTTCTTTATCAAGGGCGATGCCAACCGGTTGAAGCAAGTGTTCCTTAATCTGGTGGACAACGCTGTGAAATTTTCTCCCGAGGATTCAAGCATCGTCCTGTCTGCACAGCGGCTGACAGGCAGTGAATTGGCGGTCATTGTGCGGGACAGCGGGATCGGCATCAGTGAGGCCCATCTCGGAAGAGTACGCGACCGCTTCTTTCAGGTGGATGCCCTGAATGGGGGGACAGGTTTGGGGCTTGCGATCTCGCAGCAAATTGTCGAGCTCCACGGGGGCAAGCTGGAAATGGACAGTGAGCTTGGCAAGGGGACGCAGGTGACCGTAATCTTGCCGATGACAGAAGAGCTTCCGCCGGAGGCTCCGCAGGCAGAGAATCTGCTCTAGCTCTGGTGCAGGAATAAAGTGAGGGTAGGGGATGAAAGGATGGGAGAGGAAGAACAGAGACCGGAGCATTTCCCTGCTCTACAACACGGTTTTAGGATCCATAAGGGGACTTTCTCAAACAGTGGGCCGGCCCTTCATTCACCTATCCGCTGGACCATAAGCAGCTTACGAATGATTTGGAAGGTGCCCATCATCCGGCGGAATCTGACAAGCTGATCTATTGTGCGGTTGAAGGGGAAGAACATCAGGTTGTAGGGCATATCAGCCTGTCAATTCAACGTGAAGCGGCGTTGTTCGGGGAGAACTACACCGATTGTATACAACTGAGTATATTGGACAGGGAATGGCGGGCCAGAAAGGCCTAGAGAAAAAGGGATGCGCGCTATCCATAACAGCGCAGCATCCCTTTTTTGAAAGAATTTATATATTTTGGGAGAAGCGAAGCTTACCCCCTTCTTTGGCCGGTTTTGTAACGAGTAACGGCAGAAATACCGTTGTTGGAGTGCCGAAGGCCAGCTTGCCCGGAAACAACTAGCACTTACCTACCGGCTTCTTCGCAGGTGCTAGTTGGAAAAAGGGAACTTATTTTTCCGGAAATTAAGAAATCCTGAGAGTTAAGTGGAAAAAGTAAACCAAATTGGGCTACTTTTCCTGAATAATTGCGAAATGAGCTGAATTAGTGTCCCTTTTTCCACTTATATCTGCCGAGAATAGGGAACTCCGGCAAATTAGTTAACCTTTTTCCACTTAAAGAGTTGCCGTAGGGTTCACGGGAGGCCGTTCCCCAGACAACGCTAGAATCAAGACGGCTGCGCTGTCCCGTGGAGGACGGCACAGCCGTTTTGTTCCTTACAGCTTCCTTTAGGAAGGAAGCCCCTCCGCACGCAGGCGTCCGGTTTTCTCATAGACCTCCTGCAGCAGACGGGAAGGCTGGGTTTTAATGACCGGTTTGGCGGCAACGATCTCATGCGGGCCGACAACTACAATGTTGTCCGGACTGCCCTTGATCACGGCCCCGTCCTTAATGACAGCCCCTTCGCCTATAATGGCATTCTCAATCAGCACGCCCCGTCCGATTCTTACTCCGGGCATAATGACACTTTGTTTCACCAGGCTCAGCTTGCCGACTTCAACCCCGCCGAAGACGACCGAACGGTTCAGGCTGCCCTCCAGCAGGCAGGAATCATTCACAAGGCTGTCGGCAGAAGGCAGCTGTATGCGCGGTTTATGCGCAACCGGCTTTGTCCGGCGGGCCCGGCTGTACATCGGCCAGCGGGAGTTGTCGAGCTTGAAGCCGTTGCCTTCGTGCAGCAGATCCATATGCGCTTCCCACAGACTGCCAACCGTACCTACATCCCGCCAATACCCGTTGAAACGGTAGGCGAACAAATCTTCGTTGCCATCCAGCATCTTTGGAATGACATCTTTGCCAAAGTCATGGCTGGAGGCTGAATCGGCTGCATCCTGCAGCAGATGCTCTTTGAGGTATTTCCATTCGAATAAGTAAATCCCCATAGAAGCAAGGTTGCTCTTCGGAACCTTGGGTTTTTCGGCAAATTCTGAGATTTTAAGCTCATCATTCACGTTCATTACCCCGAAACGGCTGGCCTCCTCCCAAGGCACTTCCATCACAGAGATGGTGGCTTTTGCATTTTTGCTGAGATGATAATCGAGCATTTTCCGGTAATTCATATGGTAAATATGATCCGCCGACAGAATAAGAACATGTTCTGGGTGGTGGCTGTCAATAAATTCAATGTTTTTATAAATGGCATCGGCTGTTCCTGTGTAGCTGTCTCTGCCTTCAACGCCGGAGGGAAGCAGCTTTACCCCTTTGTTTGACTGAGTATGGAGCCCCCATGGCTCACCTTCGCCAATATGGTTATGCAAAGAATCGGCTTCATACTGGGTCAGTACCCCTACAGTATCAATATTGGAATTTACACAATTGCTGAGGGGAAAGTCAATGATTCTATATTGTCCTCCGAAAGGGACTGCAGGCTTAGCCATGGTGGAAGTCAAGGGGGCGAGTCTGCGGCCTTCCCCGCCTGCCAGCAGCATGGCGATACATTCTTTTTTACTCATTTGTTATCCCTCCCATTTTTTTGTCAATGCTTGTAATATACACGCTGCGCAAGCACTTGAAACGCATAGGTGAAATATATTGCCCCGCTTCTGTAAAAATTACATTAATTATTTTCTTTGTTTTTCAAAACCCGGAAATCTGCCCGAAATCATTTTCAAAACCTCCACATTCGGGTAATGTTAAAGGTGCATCCTATATAATAAGGTGGTGATGATTTGGCCAATACATCAACAACAGTTAACCTCCCGTCATCTGATGATATTTATCTGTTCCATGAGGGCACGAATTATCGCAGCTATACGATGCTGGGCGCGCACATTGCCGCTGAAGAAGGAATACCTGGCGTACGCTTTACCGTGTGGGCTCCTCATGCGACATATGTAGGACTGGCTGGTAATCATAACGGCTGGGATGGGACCGAAGACGTGGACTCGTTATATAAGATACCCGATTCAGGATTTTGGAGTCGTTTTTTTCCGGGAATGAAAGCGGGAACTTTTTACAAATACAGGATTGTGGGCCCAGACGGCTCAAACTTTCTCAAAGCAGACCCTTATGCCTTCCAGGCAGAGGTACGTCCGGCAACGGCATCCATTGTTGCTGATCTGGACGGCTATGTGTGGGGGGATGCGGCTTGGCGGCGGCGGAGCAGGGCTCCTTATAATGCACCTTTGAACATTTATGAAATGCATTTTGGAACTTGGCGCCAAAAGGAAGATGGCGGATTATACACTTATCGGGAGATGAGTGAGCTGCTGATACCCTACCTGGTGGAAATGAGCTATACCCATGTGGAGTTCATGCCGCTTGCCGAGCATCCCTACGATTTATCCTGGGGATATCAAGGCACGGGTTATTTTGCCGCAACCAGCCGCTATGGGGAACCGAAGGATTTGATGTTTCTGATCGACAAGCTGCATCAGGCAGGAATCGGCGTGCTGCTGGACTGGGTACCGGCTCATTTTGCCAAAGATGCCCATGGTCTGAGAATGTTCGACGGAACGCCGCTGTATGAATATGCCGACCCCATGCTGGCGGAGAAGCCGGGCTGGGGAACATTGTCTTTTGATTTCAGCAAACCGGAAATTTCCTCATTTCTGATCTCAAATGCGCTGTTTTGGTTCGAGATGTTCCATATTGACGGAATGCGTGTAGATGCGGTCACCAGTATGCTCAGATTGGATTTTGAGAAAAAAGGGCATGAATTCCGCAGAAATGCCAACGGGGGTCTGGAAAATCTGGAGGCCATCCGGTTTATCCAGCGTCTCAATAAGACCATTTTTCATTATTATCCCAAAGCGTTGATGATGGCAGAGGAATCCAGTGCCTGGCCGGGGGTTACAGCTCCGGTGCATGAGGGGGGACTGGGGTTCAACTACAAATGGAACATGGGCTGGATGAATGACACATTAGGTTACATAGAACATGATTTTGGGGCAAGACCCTACCATCACAATTTGCTGACCTTTCCCATCTGTTACGCCTATTCAGAAAATTACACCCTCCCGCTGTCCCATGACGAGGTGGTGCATGGCAAGAAGTCGCTGCTGGACAAAATGCCTGGCACCTATGAGCAGAAATTCGCCGGACTTCGCCTGCTTCTGGGCTACCATATCAGCCATCCCGGCAAAAAGCTGCTGTTCATGGGAGGAGAGTTTGGCCAGTTTATCGAATGGAAGGATCAGGAACAGCTGGATTGGCTGCTGCTCGATTATGAGAGCCACCGCCGGATGCTGGCGTTCACGGCAGCGCTAAACAAGCTCTACGTGAATGAAAGAGCGCTCTGGGAGCTTGACCATGAGATGGAAGGGTACCAATGGATCGATGCCGACGACAGCGGCCAGAGCATCGTTTCCTATATCCGCAGGGGCAAAAGGCCGGTCGATACCCTGCTGATTATCATCAACTTCCAGCCGGTGGAGCGTCACATGTACCGGGTCGGAGTCCCGCGGCCGGGGACGTATGAAGAGCTGTTCAGTTCCGAAAATACGGAATTCGGCGGCTCCGGTGTGCATAATGCCCCGATGAAGAGCAGCAAAAAAGAATGGCACAACCAGGTGAACAGCATTGAACTGACCATTCCTCCGCTTAGCTTCCTGGTGCTGAAAAAAGCAGGCCGCAAGGCGGTAAAATAGGAATCGCAGTCCATACACATAAGGGGGATTTCGAGAGATGAAGGTTTTATTTGCTGCAGCCGAAGCTCATCCGTTCGTCAAAACAGGAGGGCTCGCCGATGTCATTGGAGCTTTGCCCAAGGCGCTGAAAGGCGTTGGTGTGGATGTGCGGGTGATTCTGCCGAAATACAGGGGAATCCCGGAGAAATTTGTTTCGCAAATGGAGCATGTTGCTGCTCTGAGTGTGCCGGTTGGCTGGCGCAACCAATATTGCGGCATTGAACGGATTATATATGACGGCATTCCCGTTTACTTTATCGATAACGAATATTATTTTGGGCGGGACGGGATTTACGGCTACATGGACGATGGAGAGCGCTTTTCGTTTTTCAACCGGGCGGTGCTGGAGTGTCTGGAGACGCTTGATTTCCAGCCGGATGTGCTGCATTGCCATGACTGGCATGCCGCAGTGATTCCGATGCTGCTGCAGGCCCATTACCGCCATAACCCGTTTTACGCTGAAATCCGGACCGTATTTACCATTCATAATCTGCTGTATCAGGGAGTATTCCCTTATTCCGTGCTTGGTGAGCTGCTGGGACTGGATGACAGCTATTTCCTGGGTGTGGAGTATTACGGCAATGTGAATTTTATGAAGGCGGGCATCGTCTACAGCGATCACATCACTACCGTCAGCCCGACCTATTCTGAAGAAATCCGTACAGCCTATTATGGCTATGGACTGGATGGTCTGCTCTCTTCACGGGCGGACAGTCTGAGCGGGATTGTTAACGGGATAGACACGAAGATTTACAACCCGGCCAGCGATCCGCAGATCTATACCCGCTACCGTACCAATCTGGCCAAAAAAGCGGAGAATAAAATTGCACTGCAGCAGGAGCTTGGACTGCCGGTGGCTCCATACATTCCGCTGATAGCGATGGTCACACGTCTCGTCGATTCCAAAGGGCTGGACCTGCTAACCCGTGTGCTGGATGAGCTGCTCTATTATGATGATATTCAATTTGTCCTGCTGGGGACCGGTGATGAAGTCTATGAACGCTGGTTCCGTGAAGCCCAGTGGCGTTACCCGACCAAGCTTTCTTCGCAGATTCTGTTCAGTGACGCGTTGTCCCGCAAAATTTATGCGGCCAGCGACCTGTTCCTCATGCCGTCCAAATTCGAGCCTTGCGGAATCGGCCAGCTCCTGGCCCTGCGTTACGGCAGCATTCCGGTCGTCCGGGAAACCGGGGGGCTGAATGATACCGTTCATTCCTACAATGAAGAAACCGGAGAGGGCAATGGCTTCACCTTTAAGGATTACAACGCCCACGACATGATGTACACGCTCCGCCGGGCGGTGTCCTTCTACCACAAGCCCGAGCACTGGAAAAAAGTGACCAAAAACGCGTTTGCCGGTGATTACAGCTGGAATGTATCGGCACAGCAGTACATGGATATCTATAACCGCATTTTGGAACAGTCATAAAACAGCAGGATACAGGCAGCGAAAAAGGACGTTCGGCAGATCGGAGGATCTTGCAGAACGTCCTTTGTTCAAATATAAGAATTTATATGCTTCACGCTATAAATTTTCCTTCTATTTCTCGCTGAAACGGTACCGTCCTTAAAAAGGACGGCAAAGCCGTTTCTACTTGGATTTAACCCAGGTCCCGGCTGAGAATCCGGTATCCGTACGGGTCGAGCGAGATATGCATCATCCCGTCTTCGGGTGCAACCGGGTCTCCGGTCAAGGCATCCTGCCAATCATCCGTTTCCATCGGGTGGCTGAGGATGCGGGGCTCCGGCGAATTATTCATCCACACCGTAAAATGAATCACATCATCCGCACGCTCATAGACGATGCACGGATCATTCTCACAGGCCTGCAGAATACGGAAGCGGCCTTCACGCAGCGCTTTGTTGTGCTTGCGCAGGGCAATCATCATCTTATAGAAGTCATACAGCTCGCGGTCCTGGCTTGCTTCATCCCATTCCATACACTTGCGGCAATCGGGATCTTCATGGCCTGTCAGGCCGATTTCATCACCATAATAAATACAAGGAGTCCCCATAAAAGTAAAAAGAAAAACAACAGCCAGCTTAAGCCTCCGCTTGTCTTCACCCACCACCGTCAACAGCCGGGGGGTATCATGGCTGCCCAGCATATTGAAGACCACTTCATTGGTCTGCTGCGGATAACGCATGAGCAGGGCGCCGATCCGGTGTCCGAAGGTAATGCCATCCATCCCTCCGTTAAAGAATTCCAATACGGTCCCGGAAAAAGGATAATTCATCACGGAATCGAACTGGTCGCCCAGCAGCCAGGTTAAGGAATCACTCCATACTTCACCCACAATATAGGCTTCCGGATTGGCTGCTTTGACCACCTTGCGGAAATCGCGCCAGAAATGGTGATCTACCTCATTGGCAACGTCCAGCCGCCAGCCGTCCGCCTTGATTTCCCTGATCCAGTATTCGGCCACCTCCAGCAGGTAGGTTTTTACCTCATGATTGGCGGTGTTGAACTTCGGCATATTGCCAAAAAAACCGAAGGTGTCATACGTAGGAATACCGCCGACAATTTCGGCTGGAAAGGAGTTGACATGGAACCAGTCCTTATATACAGAGTACTCTCCCTTCTCCAGAACATCCTGAAATGGCGGAAACTTGTCGCTGCAATGATTGAACACGGCGTCCAGCATCACGCGGATTCCTCTTAAGTGGCATTCCTCGATAACGGTTTTGAGCAGCTCATTATCGCCAAAATGGGGATCGACTCTTTTATAATCCACGATATCGTATTTATGGTTGGAAGGGGAGACGAACAGCGGGGTAAAATAAATGGCATTGATCCCGAGCTCCTGCAGATCGTCCAAATGGTCCAGCACGCCTTGCAGATCTCCGCCAAAAAAATTATCCAGCTTCGGCGTTCCGCCCCATGGCTCCGTCCCCTCCGGGTCATTCGCCGGATCGCCGTTGGCGAACCGCTCCGTCATGATCTGGTAGAACACCGCATCCTTGGCCCAGTTCGGCACCTGGAACAAATCGATTTGGTGTATGTAGGGGAACTCATAGTAATGGTTGGGGGGAGCCGGATATTCCGTCTGGATACCGTTGTCCAGCAGATATACACTTTCATTGCCTTTGCTCACACGGAAGGTGTAGCTGAGGCGTTTATATTTGGGCCGGACCGCAGCCTCCCAGTAATCGAACTTGTCGTCCGAAGCCGCTTTGTCCATCATGATATCGTATGAGGTGTCTTGCCAATTGTATTTATCCCCGGTGAGCGCGACGACACAGTCCACATCATCCCGTTTGGTGCGAACACGCAGATGTATAGTCTTTGCATCGTAGGCATAAGCCCATTTGTCACGGGGAACGTGGTACATAGCTTCCAAAAGCATGATTGCACCTCCTAAAAGTGTAGTGGAGCATCACGTGAACGACTGCGAAATAAAATCCGCAACGTAAGCATAGGCTAATTTTTGTGAGCCCGTTAGCAAGTTAATACCACCCGAAGAGACAGCATGAACCATTTCTGCTATTCCGGGATCAATTGGAGATAGTACCTAGTATATACTTCTTTTAAAAGGATGTGCAAAATGAAGCGGCCCAAGCAGTCAAGCATCGGCGTGGATTTCTTCCGCATTTTTACAGTCTTTGTCACAAATTTGTCTTTGCATATTCATACGTGTTGATTTATAATAAATCGGTCAATGGAACAACTGGAGAACATGAACAGAACAGGGGAGATATACAGATGAACAAATGGGGTAAACTTTCATTAGGAATGCTGCTCGTGGCAGGTCTTATGACCGGATGCGGCAACAATAACAAGGAAAATAACGCAGCTACCGGCAACAGTGCGCCTACGAATAGCACCACTGCGACAAAGACACTTACACTGGGAACCAGTGCCGATTTTCCTCCGTATGAATTCCACAAAGTGGTGGACGGCAAGGATACCATCGTGGGCTTTGACATTGAGATCGCCAAGGAAATTGCAGCGGATATGGGAGCTAAGCTGGAGATCAAGGATCTGTCCTTCGATTCCCTGCTGAATGAGCTCTCAAGCGGCAGAGTGGATATGGTGATTTCGGGCCTGAGTCCAACACCGGAACGGGCAAAGGCGGTAGGGCTGTCCGATATTTACTACAAAGCCGAACAAGCGGTGGTTGTGCGTGAAGCCGACAAGGATAAGTTTGCGACCATGGATTCCCTGAAGGGCATCAAGCTGGGCGTGCAGACCGGATCGATTCAGGAAGACATCGCCAAGGGGATAGAAGGCGCGCAGCTGACTTCGCTGGGCAAAATTTCCGAAATCGTGCTGCAGCTGCAGTCGAACCGTGTGGATGCCTCGATCATGGAAGGTCCGGTAGCCAAATCCTTCGTAAAGAATGTCAAGGGGCTGGCCATCACTGATGCCAAACCTGAGGTAGAGGATGACGGATATGTGATCGGTGTGAAAAAGGGCAACGACGAATTGCTGGGTCAGGTGAACAAGACCCTGGCCCGTCTGAACTCCGAAGGCAAAATCGATGAGTATGTTGCAGCCGCAAGCGAGCTGGCCGAGAAGTAATTCTCAGGACCTGAAGTAGTCATAAGTAGTCCAATCCCTGCAGCCGCTGCTGCAGGGAAGACATAAATCATTGGGAATGATCTGAAAATGGCGGTGCTCCGCTGTTTTCTATTTTTTTGCAGACAGGAGGTTATGCCAAAAATGAATGTATTCGATATCGCTTATGAGTACCGCAATTTTTTTCTTTCCGGTTTGAAGTACACATTGCTGTTGGCAGTGCTGGGGGTATTCTTCGGTTTTGTGCTTGGGATCATTGTGTCCCTGCTTCGGATGTCCAAATTGTGGATTCTGCGTTTTATTGCGACGGCCTGGGTGGAATTCCTGCGCGGTACACCTATGCTGGTGCAGCTGTTCCTAATTCATTACGGGCTGCCGGAATTTGGCCTGGAGTTTACACCGATCCAATCCGGCGCTATCACTTTGACCATTAACAGCTCCGCTTATCTGGCTGAGATCTTCCGTGCCGGTATCCAGGGGGTGGACCGCGGACAGGTCGAAGCAGCGCGTTCGCTCGGCATGCGGCAGGGGATGACCATGCGCTATATTGTTCTCCCCCAAGCGATCAAAAACGTGCTGCCCGCCATCGGCAATGAGTTCATTACGATCATTAAAGAGTCTTCGATTGTGTCCATGATCGGGGTGGCAGATCTGCTTTTCGAGGCAAGATCCGTAACAACCATAACCTATGAGGGGCTGAATCCCTTAATTGTGATCGCCGTTATGTATTTTGTTCTTACCTTCACCTTGTCGAAGGTGCTGGGCTTATTGGAAAGGAGGCTGAACACGGATGATCGCCGTTAAGAACCTGCAAAAAAGTTTTGGCAAGCTGGAAATTCTGAAGGGGATTGATCTGCAGATTCACAAAGGGGAAGTTGTCGTCGTTATCGGCCCTAGCGGCTCGGGCAAAAGCACCTTCCTGCGCTGCCTCAATCTGCTGGAGCAGCCTACAGGCGGCGAAATTACCTTTGAAGGGGCATCCATTACAGACAAGAGGCATGATATCAACGTGACCCGGGAAAAAATGGGCATGGTCTTCCAGCAGTTCAACCTGTTTCCGCACAAAACCGTGCTGCAGAATATTATGCTGGCCCCGCTGAAAGTGAAAAAGCAGCAGCCAGCGGAAGCGGAAAAAATCGCCCTTGAGCTGCTGCAGACCGTCGGCCTTGCCGACAAACGCGATGCTTATCCGGCCCAGCTCTCCGGCGGACAAAAGCAGCGGATTGCCATCGCCCGGGCGCTTGCCATGCAGCCGCATGTGATGTTGTTCGACGAGCCCACCTCGGCCCTGGACCCGGAAATGGTCGGCGAGGTTCTGGAGGTCATGAAGAAGCTGGCGGAAGACGGCATGACGATGGTGATTGTTACCCATGAGATGGGCTTTGCCCGTGAAGTGGGCGACCGCATTCTGTTCATGGATGGCGGCATTATCGTGGAGGAAGGCGATCCTTCACAGGTATTCGGCAATCCGCAGCATGCACGGACCAAGGATTTTTTAAGCAAAGTCCTATAAGAACAGCCCTTTTACGGCCCCGGACCTGATTCGGCGGCCGTTTTGCTTTTGCCTGGGGGGAAATGGGTGATATAGTATATAGATGGCCAATCAACTTGAAAAGGAGTACATACAGATGAGAGATGATCTTCGCCGGATTGGCATCATTGATATTGGTTCCAACTCCATTCGCCTTGTGATCTATGATACGACGCCGGAAGGAGGCTACAAAATCATCAAGGAGTGCAAATACTCCGCTCGTCTGAGCGAGAAAATTACCAAGGACGGCAGGCTGGAGCGGAGGGACATGGATACGATTGTGCCTGTCCTGCATCAGTTCAAGGAGATTTGCAGCGAGTTTGAGGTCGACAGCATCCGTGCCGGCGCCACTGCGGCCATCCGCAATGCGGCGAATTCAGCGGAGATCGTCGCCTACCTTTCGGAGGCATCGGAGATTCATATTGAAGTCATCAGCGGACACCAGGAGGCCTACTTTGGATTTCTGGGCGTCATCAACGCCTTTGATATTCAGGATGGCTTTGTGATAGATATCGGGGGCGGAAGCACGGAGATCACCTTGTTCCGGGGACGGCGCTACCAGCAGAGCATCTCCTTCCCGTTTGGTGCGGTGAATACGAATCTGATGTTCGGCCACCATGGCAATTGGAACAGTGATCAGGTACGCAAGCTTCAGGCCTATGTGACCGGGAGGCTGGTGGAGCATGATTGGCTGAACAGCGGGCCGGGATTGCCGCTCTACGGGCTTGGCGGGACACTGCGCTCCCTCGGGAAGCTGGACCAGAAGCTGCGGGATTATTCACTGCCGAATTCACACGGCTACACACTTTCCGGCGAGACCATTGATAAATTCATGGAGACGCTGCCTGCCATACCGTATGAGAAACGCAAGGATTTGGACGGGCTCTCCAAGAGCCGGGGGGATATCATCGTCTCCGGCCTGATTATCTTTCACACGGTGTACCGGTATCTCGGGGCAAGCCAGGCCGTAATCAGCGGAGAAGGCCTGCGGGAAGGCATGCTGCATGATCTGCTTGATCCCGGGCAGCCTGTGCGCGACAGTGCCCTGGAATTCAGCCTGAACACGATTGTCCGCTTTGACATCCGTACCTCGAAGCGGCATCTGGACCACATCTACAAGCTGGCGCTGAGCCTGTTTGACGCCTTTGATGCTGAAGGGGACCGGGACGAACAGCGGATGCTGATCTATGTGTCCGTCATGCTGCACCGGACCGGCTCCAATATCAATTATTATCAGTCCAAGCGGCATACCCGCTACTGGCTGATGAATTCCCCGATCCGCGGGCTTACCCACCGCCAGCTGATTCTGGGCGCTTTGATTGCCTCTTACAGCACAAAAAGCCGGAAGCAGAAATTGTCCCAGACGCACAAGGACATTTTGCTGGCTTCCGACGAGGAATGGATTCATAAGCTCGGTACGCTGGTACAGCTGAGCATTGCTCTGGACAGTACCGAGATTGGCATTGTAAGCGGGCTGGAAGCCCGCCTGCACGGCAATACGCTTGATCTGGAGCTGCAGGGTGCAGGCGAGCTCCTTATCGGGCTGGAGGACATCGAGAACGCCCTCAAGGCGTTCAGGAATGTTTGGGGGCTGAAGGTAAAGCTCGGCTTCCCTTCCAACGCGTAACCTCCATAGCAGCGAACTGGCTCCGGAAAGGGGCCTTTTTGTCGTCAGCACGTTCATAATATCCGTTTGGCTGCAAAAAGCTGGATTTCACATTATCCTTGAGGGTGATCTCAAGAATTTTGACAATCTGCTTGCGGATTACCGGGTCCTTCACCGGGCACATCAGTTCAATGCGCCGCGTCAGATTGCGTGTCATCCAATCGGCACTGGACAGGTAGACCTCAGGATTGCCGCCATTCTCGAAATAATAGATCCGGGAATGCTCCAGGAAACGGTCTACAATACTGCGGACCGTGATCCGCTCGCTAAGGCCTTCTATCCCCGGCCGCAGGCAGCAGACGCCGCGCACTATCAGGTCAATCGGCACTCCTGCCTGGGCGGCGCTGTACAGATTGTCAATGACCTCCTGGTTCGACAAAGAGTTCATTTTGGCAATGATCCGTGATGGACGCCCGGCAGCGGCATGCTCGGCTTCGCGCAGAATCAGCTTTTGCAGCGACAGGCTCATGTTGGTCGGGGCCACAACGAAGGCGTTCCAGTCATAATTGGCCGAATAGCCTGTCATCTGGTTGAACAGCTCTGAAGCATCCAGACCAATCTCGCTGTTCGCCGTGAACAGGCTGAGGTCCGTGTAGGCCTTGGCAGTGCTGTCGTTGTAGTTGCCTGTTCCCACATGTACATAGCGGCGCAGTTCAGGCCCTTCCTGGCGGACAATAAGCGTGATCTTCGCATGGGTCTTCAGGCCAACCAGCCCGTACACGACATGGCAGCCGGACTGCTCCAGCTTGCGCGCCCAGGCGATATTGCGCTCCTCGTCGAAGCGTGCCTTCAGCTCGACAACGACAGTGACCTGCTTGCCGGATTCAGCGGCGACGGCGAGGGCACTGATGAGCGGAGAGTTTCCGCTGACACGGTACAGCGTCATTTTTATTGCCATGACCTGCTCATCCTCAGAGGCCTGCGTAATGAAATCGGTCATCGCATCAAAGGATTCATAAGGATGGTACACCAGCACATCGCGTTCGCGCAGCACCTCGAAGAAATCCTCATTCTCATCAAACTCAGCAGGGTAGAGCGGTTCAATCGGCGCATCATGCAGGTAGCTGAAGCCCTTCAGGCTGCCGGCGAAGCCGCGCAGGAAACCAAGATCCAGCGGTCCGTCGATCTCAAAGACAAAATCCTCTAGCTCAAATTCAGCCTGCAGCTGCTCCAAGGCATAAGGGTGGATTCCTTTTTGGACCTCCAGACGGGCAGGGACGCCCCGCCGGCGTTTGCGCAGCTCTTTTTCAATCTCCTCAAGCAGGTCCTCCGCACCTTCCTCATCAATCGTCAGGTCGGAGTTGCGGGTTAACCGGAATTCGCTTACGGCAACGGGATCATATCCGCTGAACAGAGTCTGGATATGATGGCGGATTACGTCTTCTATAAAGACAAACTGCCGTTTTTTGCTGTTGGAACGATGGGGAAGGGGAATGCATCTCGGCAGATTGGAAGGGATCTGCAGAATCGCAAAATATGGCTCTTCCTCTTGGCTGTCCTTGCGTGTCAGCACGACGGCAAGATAGATGAACTGGCTGTGCACCAGCGGAAAGGGACGGCTCTGGTCTACCGCCATCGGTGTCAGAACAGGGAATATAATGTCCCGGTAATACTGTTCAATGGACAACTCCTGTGCCGGTGTCAGGTCCTCATAATCCACAAACACGATGCCTTCCTTGTGCAGACTGCGGGAGATGTCACGGAATGTCCGGTATTGATCGGCAATAATTTTGCTGACCCGCTTGATGAGGCGTTTATAGAGACCGGAGGGGGTATAGCCGGTAAAATCCTTTTTGGTATAGCCGGCCCGGATCTGATCCTGAATTCCTGCCACGCGGACACTGATGAATTCATCCAGATTGCTGGACACAATCGCCAGGAACTTGGCCCGCTCCATCAGCGGGTTGTCCGGGTCCTGCGCCTCCTGGAGTACGCGGCGGTTAAACTCGATCCAGCTCAAGTCACGGTTCAGATAGGCGGTAGCCGGGCTGGTATGGTTATTCTTTTTTTCTTCTTCGTTCACGTTCATGGACCCTCCAAGTGCTTCAATGTCTTTGTGTTCTTATATCATTCTACTATTTGCTAATGAGAGAAATGTTAAATCTGTGTAAAATCTGCCGGGGATTTGTCCCGGTTTTTTGCAAAATGATGAAGGATTGAAATGATTCATTAAAAATATGTAATCATTTTCCCGGTTGGTAACGCTTCAAAATGCCATTTCTGTCAGTTTGGTAACAATTTCATAGGCATTGGTTACAAAATTGTGATATATTCATTACTGTTAGTTTTACAAAACAACACATCAGGGCAAATACAAGGTACATACGTCCGGAGTTACTGTGTAGCAGGAAGAGCGGGACACCCCCATCGGATTGCGATAATAATGAAGGAGGATTTTATGAAAATCAAATTTGGAGCGGTTGCAGCATTGGCTGCAGCCCTGGGAATCAGCACATTGGTGCAGGCCGCACCTGTTCAGGCTGACAGCGTACATATCGCAGGAGAAACTACTACCTATTATACCTTATCCAATCATTATGGCATAAGCATGGATAAGATTATGAACGCCAATCCCAATATTGCAGCCAATAATATTTATCCGGGCCTGAAGCTGGCCATTCCGGGCATTATGAAGACACAGGCCTTGGCTTCTGTCGAACCCGCAGCCAAGGCATCCGGAGAAGCCTCCCTTTTAAGTGTAGAGCCGCAGACCAACACTGTTCAAGCCTGGGGTAAGGAATACAGCTATGACAGAGTGCTTCAGGTCAAAGCAACGGCGTATTCTTCAGCGGCCAGCGAGAACGGCAAATGGGGGGCTGTGGATTATTTTGGCAACCCGCTGAAGCTGGGCACCATTGCAGTCGATCCCAGTGTGATCCCGCTGGGCACGAAAGTGCTCGTAACCGGCTATTCCCATCCGGGTTTGCCCAAGCAGGCGTTCATCGCAACTGCAACCGACATGGGCAGCGCGATCAAAGGGAACCGGATTGACATCTTTATCCCCGGCAGCCAAAGCTATGTTGCGGACTTCGGGTTCCAATATGTGCAGCTGTACATGATCGAATAGGCTATAGACTGAAAAGGAAACGAAGCATGCCGGTGTACGGCAGTCTCCGTTTCCTTTTTTTGAAAGATAAGAATTTAAAGGCTTCGCACTATAAATTATCCTTCTATTTCTCTTTGTTGATCTGAAGCAGCTGCGGGACGGTAACGAAGGTATAACCTCTATTACGCATGATGCTGATCACTTCCGGCAGTGCTTGTATAGTTCCCCGCAAATCGCTGCCCCGGCCGCCTCCGCCATGCTGCAGAATGATGGCCCCTTGGCCGGCATTGGCAATGATATTATTCCGCACCTGTGATTTGGACAGCCCCTTCCAGTCGAGCGAGTCCACATTCCAGTTCACCAGTTTGTAGCCGTGGGCTTTAGCCCATTTCAGCTGCGGTTCGCTGATGTCCCCATAGGGCGGGCGGATCAGCCGCGGTTTATAACCGGCCGTTGTCTTGATGATATTTTCCGTGCGGATAATCTGTGTGCGGAACGCATTTACGCTGATTTTGCCGAACTGCGGATGGTTGTAGGAATGATTGCCGACAGTGTGGCCTTCCCTGATCATCCTTGCCACAAGCCCCGGGTGCTTCTCTGCCCGGCTGCCTACAATAAAAAACGTGGCATGCACATGATACCTGCGCAGCACGTCCAGCACCTGCGGGGTGAACCGGGGGTCCGGCACATCATCGAACGTAAGGGCGATTTGTTTCCTATGAGGCCCCCGGGTCTTGATCGTTTCAGGATATTTGCGCAGCAATTGGCTGAGGGTAAGTGTTTTGGAGCGTTTTTGCGATTGTGCTGCGCTGCGGGAAGAAGAACCTGCCGGGATGGCCCGCTCATCCTTGGGATTGGCCTCCGGTTTTTGGCTGCTGCCCAGTCGGAGAATCGGCCCTGGAATCTCCGGAGAGGCGGCGGCAGGCTGAGCGGAGGACACAGGAATGTGCAGTGTTATACAGATACTCCCCAGAATGAGCAGCTTTAGGCTCATCTGCAGACATTTCATCAAGTTTCTCCTCCTTATTAATCTGAATGACTCCGCTGACTTCTTACTTTTATTGTTATCCCCTGACGCAGGGAGAATTATGCTGAATCTCCATGCCTCCAACGCCGAAAATACGTGTATACTACATTTGACGGGGAAAAAGCCCTGTCTATTATGAGAACGCAGCGGGAAGGAAGGAATGAAAATGCCGGATTTGTTTGCACCCTATGAATTGAAGGCCCTGTCCTTAAAAAATCGAGTGGTAATGCCCCCTATGTGCCAATACGCTGTAGACAAGCAGGATGGAATCCCGAATGATTGGCATTTCGTTCATTATGTCAGCCGGGCTGTGGGCGGTACAGGATTCATTATTGTAGAGATGACCGGAATCCATCCGGATGGCCGCATCACCAATCAGGATACGGGGATCTGGAGCGATGAGCATATTGCAGCTTACCGGAGGCTGACCGATGCAGTACATACTCAAGGTGCCAGAATTGCCATCCAGCTTGGTCATGCCGGCCGCAAGGCCCAGGATGCGGAGCCTCCCGTTGCACCGTCAGCCATTCCATTCGACGCCAACTCCAAAACGCCCCGGGAGCTCCGCACAGAAGAAATTGCCGGGCTGGTTGAGGCCTACCGTGAAGGGGCGCGGCGGGCAGTTGAAGCTGGCTTTGATACTGTTGAGCTGCACGGAGCACACGGGTATCTGATACACCAGTTCCATTCTCCGCTGACCAATGTCAGAGAGGACGAATACGGGGCAGACCCGGTTCTGTTCGGGGAACAGGTAACCCGTGCCGTACGTGAGGTTCTTCCTGTTGAAATGCCGCTGCTTATGAGAGTATCCGCCAAAGAATACGTCGAAGGCGGATATAATGAAGACTATGCGCTTGAATTCTGCCGCCGCTATAAGGCCGCTGGAGTGGATATGTTCCATGTGTCTTCAGGAGGCGAAGGACCTATTGGATCAAATGGCGGACCTGGTGCAGGACCGGCTTACCAGGTCGCTCTTGCCGAGTACATCCGCAGCGGACTTCAGGTTCCTGTGATTGCAGTAGGGCGCCTGGAATCCTATGAGGAGGCACAGTCGATTGTCACCGGGGAGAAGGCGGAGCTTGTCGCTGTGGGCCGCGGAATGCTGAGCGACCCCTATTGGGCGCTGCACGCCGAAGAGGCGCTTGGCGGCATAGATAAGGCGAATGTGCCAAAGCCATATGAACGCGGGGTCTGGAAGCGAAAATAGACAAAGAGGAATGTGAACTTTATCACAGATTTTAAGTTCCTTCTAAGGCATGGTTAATAAGATTAAATTTGAAGGAGCTTGATAACGTGGCGACGGTGATAAGTAACGAGCGGCTGGCAGATGGAGTGTATCACCTCCGGGTCGAAGGGGATTACGGTGGTGCAATGGGGCAATTCTACATGTTGCGGGCATGGGGAGCCTTTCCGCTGCTGTCCAGACCGCTAAGCATACATCAAGTGAACGATAACGGTGTGGAATTTCTGTATCATGTGGTGGGTGAGGGCACGAAGATTTTGGCTGAACTGGAGCCCGGGGATTCCCTGGAGCTCGAAGGTCCTTTTGGCAGCGGATTTCCGGTTGTAGACGGCAAGGTTGCATTGGTAGGCGGGGGAATCGGGATCGCCCCTTTGTACTATTGTGCGCAGGAACTGCCGGGCAGCGATATTTATCTGGGCTTCAGCCGTGAGGCGTTCCGCACTGAGGCTTTTCGTCCTCTGGCTGCTGAATTGACAGTCAACGTGGGCGGCCTGGTGCTTGACAGTGTCGATTTTACCAGCTATGACCATATCTTTGTCTGCGGCCCGCATCCGATGCTGAAAGCTGCGCAGCTGAAAGGGATAGCTGCACAGGCGGCTGGCAAAAGACCCAATGTGTATCTGTCCCTGGAGAACCGCATGGCTTGCGGAATCGGCGCCTGTCTCGTGTGCAGTGTCTCCTGCCGTGACGGACAGCGCAAGGCTTGCGCGGATGGTCCGGTATTCCTCGCGGAAGAGGTGATCTTCCATGATTAATATGACGGCTAATATAGCGGGTGTTCATTTCAAGAACCCGGTCATCATGGCCTCCGGAACCTTCGGGTTCGGCCGTGAATACAGCAAGCTGTACGATGTTTCACTGCTGGGGGGCATCTCCGGCAAAGGCCTGACCCTTCACCCCAAGGCCGGCAACCCCGGTGTGCGTGTCTATGAGACAGCTTCCGGCATGCTGAATAGCGTAGGGCTGGAGAATCCGGGGGTAGAAGCCTTTCTCGCCAAAGAGCTTCCTTATTGGGAGATGCTGGATACCGCACGTTTGGTGAACCTCGGCGGGAACACGCTGCCGGATTATGTGCTGGGGGCCGAGCTGATTCAGCGGGATGCCGATGCGCGCAGCGCTGCCGGCAAACCTGCGGTGGATATGATTGAGCTGAATATTTCCTGTCCCAACGTCAAGGAAGGCGGCATCGCCTTTGGTGTAAAAACGCCTGCCGCACAGGAAGTAGTGCGTGCTGTAAGAGCGGCAACCAAGCTTCCGCTAGCGGTGAAACTGTCCCCGAACGCCGAGGATATCGCGGAAATGGCCGTAATGTGCCAGGAGGAAGGCGCTGACGCCATCTCGCTGATCAATACAATCTCCGGCATGAAGATCGATGTCCGCCGCCGCCGCAGTGTATTTAATAATTTGTATGCCGGATTGTCCGGTCCTGCAATCAAACCGGTGGCGCTCCGGATGGTGCACCAGGTGGCGAAGCGGGTATCCATACCGGTGATTGGCATGGGGGGAATTACCTCCGCTACAGACATCATTGAATTCATTATGGCTGGTGCAACGGTGATTCAGGTAGGCACATATAACTTCATGAATTTGCGGGCAGGCAGTACGCTTGTAGATGAGCTGCAGCAGTTCATGATTGAAGAGAACATATCGTCGCTGGAGGAAATCCGCGGCATCATCTGAATCTGGTGGAGGATTTAGGCCCAGGTCTTCTCTTCCTGAGATATCTTCGTGTACTATGGTTAATATAATGGGAAAGGGGAGTATCTGATGTCTTCTTCACAGCTTCATCCGGCTGACATTGAATTCTCAGCAATCGAGGTAGGCCGGGACCTGCTGCTGGTGATTGGCGGAGGAGTCCGGCACATTGGCGCAGCCAGCACGGCTTATATGGAGGAAGGGAACGTTAAGGTATCAACGTCGGCGGTTCCTCACCATAAGGAGCATACGGTCTCCGAGTCAATTGCCACGCGGGTTGCCGAAGCGCTTGACCGGACGGTTACGGTGGTGATGGGCATTCATTACGACAATTTAAGCAAGGAAGGCATAGCCCGGGTTGTGGAAATTGTGAATCTCAAAGTAGATCAATATTTATTTGGGCAAAATTTGAAACGATGATGCCACTCCTTGCGTAGAAGATAACAAATAAGCAACTAACTTTTATTTTGGAGGAATGAACCAATGTCTATCTTTAAAAGATTACGTGATTTGACCATGTCCAATGTGAATGCGATCATCGACAAAGCGGAAGACCCGGTCAAAATGACGGACCAATACATTCGTGACATGACTGAAGATTTGGAGGATGCGGAAAAAGCTGTTGCAGCCCAGATCGCCATTGAGAAAAAATTCAAGCAGCTCTATGAAGAACAGGAAGCGCTGGTAAGCAAACGCAATCAGCAGGCGCATACCGCTGCTCAGGCAGGCAATGCCGATCTGGCCCGCCGTGCTCTGGAAGAGAAGAAGGCTGCGGAAGCCAAGCTGGTAGAATACAAAGCAAGCTTTGACCAGAATAAGGCATCTGCGGATAATCTGCGCGGCAAGCTGGAGGAAATGCGCAAACAGCTTACCCAGATGAAAAACAAACGTGAGACGCTGGTTGCCCGTTACAATGCCGCCAAGGCCCAGACGGAAATCAACAAAGCCATGAGCGGATTCAGCTCCGATTCCGCCTCCGCAGGACTGAAACGGATGGAGGACAAAATGCTGGCCGCGGAAGCACAGGCTGAAGCCAGCAACGAGATGAGCTCCGGCAACAAATCGCTGGATGACGAATTTGAGAAGCTGGGCAAGGATCAGGCGGTAGAGGATGAATTGGCCGCACTGATGAAGCAATACGACAAACAATAACATATTGGCATAGGCCCAGGCTTCAAGGCTAATGTCCACAGGCGAAGGGGAGACAGATCGGACGTTTCTTCTTCGCCTTCTCTATGCTGCCCGCAGCGGGCAGGCAAACTGATTATCGGGGGCTAAGCAATGGATTTCCATATTCTGGTGTCCATGGTGGTATGGACGGTGAGCGGCTCGGTACTGCTATGTGTGCTGATGTACGTGGATTCGCTTTTTACCCGTTATAACGACTTGGAAGAGATCAAAGCAGGCAATATGGCGGTTACCATGCGGTTTGTGCTTAAGCTGCTGGCGCAAGGCTATATTCTATCGTCCTCCATTGCTTCTTCCAACAGTTTGGGGGATGCACTGGTGGTCTCCATAGTTTCCTTTGTTCTTTTATTCTTCCTGGAAAAAATAGTACGTCTGCTCCTGTTCACCTGGGCGAAGCTGGATCTGGACCATGGCACCCAACTGGGCAAAATCGGCTACGGTGTACTGGCAGGCTCCCTTCATGTGACCGGAGCATTGATTATTGCGGCTTTTATTCGAGGTTAGAAAACCTTTAAAAGGAATGATGAGTTTGAGTATCTGGAAACGAATTGGTAATATTTTCTCCAAACCTGAGGCTCCGGCTGCACCCAAAAGCATGCTGGACCTGTCTCCGGGCGATATTTGCGAGGTGTCTCTGGTAACCTACGAGGTAACCGGGCGAACGCAAACCAGCGGCCGCAATGCTGTGGTATTGACTTTGCGCGACGGCAGCAGCATTGGGTATCTGTATATAGAACAAAGAGAGCAGCTCCAGTACGCATTGTATCAGCCGATTGACGGGCGTCTGGATAATCCTGCCGAGGTGCCGGCTACCCTGGAGCTGGATGATTACACGTATTATCTGGAAGAGGAATATGAAGGATATGCCTCCGTCACCGGACAGACTCCTTATATGAACGGCGGGCAGCAGCATGTCTGGCAATACCAGTCCGATGAGTCCCGGCTGCTTCGCGTAGAGTGGCAGAATGGCCGGTTTATGCTGTATGAAGGTGAAAAGGTCATTCCGGGAGACGTAAAAGTCATCCGGGCCTAGCAGGTACAGGAGCTTTGCGGCACGGCTGTATGGTCCTTGAAAGGGACGGTGCAGCCGTTTTTTGTGCCAAATATCTTTTATATGCTTCACGCAATAAATGTTTCTTATATTGCTGAAGTGATACAACGTTGTTAGAGTGCCTGAGGCCGGCCTGCCCGGAAACAACGGCAGAAATGCCGTTGTTGGAGCGTCGAAGTCCGACTTCCACTTATCTTGGAAACTATAAAGAGGTTTAAATGGAAAAAGTAAACCTCATTGGGGCACATTTCTTGTCTAATGGCGAAATGAGCTGAATTAGTGTCCCTTTTTTCACCCATGGAAAAATATTGAAACGGCCAGCGGAAATAAGCGTATACTGGTGATAAGACGTCTGAAGGAGGAACGGTTATGAAAGACAAGAACGGTAAGGCTGTAGAAGTCACGGCATTTTGCGGCAACGTCCTTAAGGGGTTCTTCTGCAGTTCAGTTTTTGACCCGGATATGACGGAGAAAAAAGCCGCGGGCACTCCTGAATTTTCGGCGAAGCAGCTTTTGGACCATGTTACAGGCAAAAAAAGTTTGCCTGCACCGGTGATTCAGCAGGCACAACGCACAGCCAAATACTGCCGTTTTATTTGAACTCAGCGGTCTTGTGAATTTTATAATGATAGATGCTTTCGCTTGATTGCGTGGCATCTATTTTTTTGAACTCTTTAAGGTCTGCCATGTTAAAATAGTCCTGTATGGCCAATGGATCAACTCAGAATAATTGATGA
Source organism: Paenibacillus riograndensis SBR5 (assembly GCF_000981585.1). Taxonomy (NCBI): domain Bacteria; kingdom Bacillati; phylum Bacillota; class Bacilli; order Caryophanales; family Paenibacillaceae; genus Paenibacillus; species Paenibacillus riograndensis. The sequence goes on along the minus strand of NZ_LN831776.1, from coordinate 4,410,845 downwards.
CAAAACGAGATGAAGAGGTTGGGTACACATGAACAGTAAAGAGGAAGCAAAAGATTCTAAATTTCACCGTAAAGCGCTCCAGGTTGCAGAAGCCCAGTCGCGGATTATGGAATATGCCAAGCTGCTCCAGATGGAAAAGGTGCCTCTGGACCAGAGTGTGGGACGTTATTTGGCGGAGCCCGTCTATGCGCCTCATCCGTTTCCGGCCTTTAACCGTTCAGGTATGGACGGCTATGCGCTTATGGCCGCCGACACGGAGGAGGCGGGGGAAGGCAAGCGGGTCTGGCTGGACGTGGTGGACAACATTCCTTGCGGCGCCGTACCTAGCGTTGATATCCGGAGAGGGACGGCAGCCCGCATTATGACAGGAGCCCAGGTGCCGGCAGGCGCGGATACGGTGGTGATGCTGGAAGCTACGGAGAGCAGGGAAGAAGGCGGAAGACTTCAGGTGGGTATCCGCAAGCCGCAGGCAGCTGGCAAAAATGTGACACCGCGCGGCTTTGAGCTGAAGGAGGGGGAGCTGGTGCTTCCCGCCGGAAGGATGATTAAGGCTGGCGATATTGCAGTCCTGGCTGCTTTCGGAATCCCTTTGGTCCAAGTCATACGCAGACCGAGGGTAGGTATCTTTGCAACCGGAACTGAGCTGTTGGACGTTCACGAACCGCTTGTTCCCGGCAAAATAAGAAACAGCAATTCTCCCATGCTGGAAGCGCTGGTGCGTGAGTGTGGCGGGGAACCGGTGATGCTTGGGGCAATTGTGGATGATATTGAACAGGCGCGAAGTAAGGTGCAGATCGCTCTGGAAAGTTATGATGTGGTGATTACCACCGGAGGGGTGTCGGTCGGGGATTATGACATCATGGGAGATCTGATCCGCGAGAACAGCGGGGACATGCTGTTCAACAAGGTGACGATGCGTCCCGGAAGTGTGACAACGGCTGCTGTCCGGGGAGGAACGCTTTTACTGGCGTTGTCGGGCAATCCGGGTGCCTGTTTTGTTGGATTCCATCTGTTCGCCCGGCCTGCCATTCTGCAGATGCAAGGGGCTGACCAGCCATTCCTGCCGGAATGGACAGCGGTGCTGGGAGCAGATTATAACAAAGTGAATAATTACACCCGCTTTGTCCGTGCCCGGCTGGAGATTCATGAAGGGCAGCTTCATGCCTACCCGGCCGTCATTGATGAATCCTCTGTGATGGTTACGATTAAGGATAGTGACTGCCTAATCGTGATTCCACCGGAGGAACGGGGGGTATCTGCGGGAAATTCTGCGAAAGTACTCAAGCTGCCTGGTGAAATTCGGGGCTAAATCGGCCGGAGACAGGTAATGCTGGATGGGAGGCTGCTGGAATGAGGCGGCGCAGACAACAAAAGATGACAAGTAGAAACGGCTTTGCCGTCCTTTTTAAGGACGGTACCGTTTCAGCGAGAAATAGAAGGAAAATTTATAGCGTGAGGCATATAAATTCTCATATTTTAAAAAAAGGGAGCAGCAGACCTGCCGTGTGCCAGATCGTGGGTTATAAAAACAGCGGCAAAACAACCCTGCTTTGCGAATTGATTCCGCTGTTGCGAAAAAAAGGCTGCACAGTAGCGGTCATCAAGCATGACGGCCATGATTTTGAGATGGACCATGAGGGAACGGATACCTGGAAGCAGCGGCAGGCCGGTGCTTCAGCGGTTGCCATCACCAGCGCTGCCCGGACGTCGGTGATTCAGGAACGGACAAGCAGTCTGGCGGAGCTGATTGAAGCTTTTGCCGGCTATGATTATGTACTGGTAGAGGGCTTCAAACAGGAACCTTACCCCAAAATCGTCCTGCTCCGCCGTGAAGAGGATATCCCGCTGCTGGAAGAGGCAAGCAATATAGTCGCAACGGCATTCTGGGACTCCATACGGGGAATGGAATTGCCGGAGATCCCGGGCATTCACCGGTTTGCCGTTAACGATAGCCTGGAAATAGCCAACCTTTTGTGGCAGCAACGATTTTATTTTCAAAATTTCAATATATGAAAAATTCACAATAGAAATTCCAGAGTGTAACAATTCCCGTTAAAGTTACTTTATAATACCCCCCGTCACAAAGAACAGCGGCTCCGCTCTCCAGATGAAGGAGTGCGGAGCCGCTGTTCTGCTGCTGTATGGGCTTCCGGGAACGAAGAGCAGCAATTGCGGCGGTGCTTCTACACCACCATCCAGTGCTCAGGATGTACAAATCTATCGGGAAGCTTGGTTGAAGCATCGCCCTTCGCCGCATTAAGCTGCGATTGGGTCAGAAACAAGGTGCCTCTAAGGTCAGCGCCGCAAAGATTGGTGTCGCGGAAATCAGCCCCGATCAGATCGGCTCCCCTCAGATCTGCACCGCTGAGGTCTGCAGCAATCAGGTAAGCCCCACGCAGACTGACACAGCGCAGATCTGCCTTTTTGAGCTTGGCACCGATCAGGTCGGCGCCCCGATAGACTTTGGGGCGTTTGGGGACGTTGTGCAGCTGACGCCGTGCAGCTTCGCGTGCCAGCTCGCTGGTCCGCAGCAGCAGTTCATTGATCTCTGCACGGGTTGCATGGACGTCCACCTGGAGCAGTGCTTCAGCCGGCAACAGGGTGAGCCGCTCAGTCTGCTCAAGTGCGGAATGGAGCTGGCTGTGAATCGGCTGGGCAGCAGGCAGCAGCAGTGCCTCGGTCAGATAACACAGCAGCTCATGAAGATGACGCATCACCGGGAAGACCTCGAACATTGAAGCAGCGGTTTCCGGAGCCTCGCGCCAGTCCCTGCCGTTGAAGGTAATATGGGAAACCTTAGGACCAGCACCAAAGCATTCATACACAGTACAACCCTTGAAGCCCTTGGCTCTCAGTTCCGTATGAATCCCGCAGCGGAAGTCATTCCGCAGGTTAGGACAAGGCTGGCCGGCATTTTTATCGATGGCAAAGTCTGATGATACGGCAAAGGGCAATGCGGCACAGCATAGGCCGAAGCAGCTTTCACAATTGGACTGTAAATGCATGTGTTTTTGATCAGGTGAAGCAGACAGTAATTCTTGTGGGTAAGACATTTAAGACAATTACTCCTTTCAGGACAAGGGGATCAGCTCTCCAGACGCCGCTCAATCGCCTCAGACATCGTTTTGTCTGTAAGATGCGCATAAACTTCGGTAGTTTCTGTTGAAGCGTGTCCGAGCTGTTCCTTCGTTTTGTAGATATCATTTTGCAGATAATAGTCTGTAGCAAAAGAGTGGCGCAGCTTATGCACGGTAAGATAGGGCTTGCCGAACCGTTTGGCGTATTTGATAATCATCTCCTGAATCGCCCGCTTGGTCATCCTTTTGCCTTCATGGCTGCCGTTCGGCAGTGCAATGAACAGCGCTTTTTCTTTCTTGGGCGTTTTGTAGCGGGACTGCCGCAGGCTCAGATAGAGCGAGAGGTCATCCTTGGCTTGTTCCCTGAAGTAGACCGGGGTTTTGAACGTTTCATCGTTATTCCCCTTGCGGTAGACATACAGCAGCTTATTGTTCACATCCAGATCATCCACGTTCAGATTGACCACTTCTGAGACACGCAGGCCGGAGTTCAGAATGAGGCTGGCAATGCAGGCGTCGCGTTCACGGTTAAGCTGGAAGGAATAATAGGCCTGCTTGTTCGCTTCAACATCCCGCCCATACCCATCGTAAATATATCCTACGAACTCCAGCAGCTCTTCGTCTTCCAGAATTTTGCCTTTAAGCTTGGCCGCTGTATCCTTGGGCTTGTGAATGCGTTTGATCTCTACCTTGGCCATGATGTTGCGTTTGAGCAAAGGATAGAAATTCTCGTCTTCAGCAATCTGGCTTAAATAGTGGAATAATGAACGAAGTGCCGAAAGCTTGCGGGAGACCGTAACCCTGGTATTGGTTCCCTCAGCACGGGTGGTCAGGTGCAGACGGTAACCGACAATGCTGTCCATATGCAGCGTCTCCAGATCCAGTAAAGTAATCTCCGCCAGACTGGCGGCCTGGGTAAGACCCTCAGCACGAAGCCAGCCGAAGAACGATTCATAATCGCGAATGTACTCCAGCAGAGTAGAGGGGGAGAGGTCTGGGCGTTTGAAGTCAATGAACTGCTGTACGAACCAGGGCATGAGCAGCACTTTTTCGTCTAAAAGCTTGCGGTCGCTGTTTTTTTGAATACTCAAAAACTTGTTCACCTGCCTTATGGTTGCTGATCATCTGCGGAGTTGTCTTCCTTGCTGCTTCCTATTTTATCATGTTTCATGGCTTTTGGCCGGATTTCACAGTGGCATACAGGGTTGCCTTGCTCCTGAAGTGGCAAAGTTATAGAATGTGTAATAAAAGTGAATCCAAGAGGTGACCTAATGGAACTTGGAATCGAGCTGGTTCCCAAAGAGCAGCGCCATATCATCAGCAGGCTGATGCAGTTTTATTTATATGACTTTACCCGCTACCTGGAGCTTGAGGTGGACCGTGACGGCGCCTTTCCGGCCTATCCCGGTCTGGAGGCTTACTGGAACAGCGGTACTAATAAATTCGCCTATTTGTTTACCGTCGACGATAATATTGCCGGATTTGCGCTGGTGGACAGGCTGCTTCGCAGTTCAGAGGGACAATTCTATATGACCGAGTTTTTTGTGATGCAAAAATACCGCCGCAGCGGAGTAGGCACATGGGCGGCTCACCGGCTGTTCGATATGTTCCCCGGCGACTGGAAGGTTTCGCAGATCCGGGCCAACACCCCTGCACGCAATTTTTGGCACCGGGTCATTGGTGCGTATACGGGCGGAGAATTCAAAGAACGCTTTAATCCCAAGCAAGGCAATCCCAGTCAATATTTCAGTACATTAAGTATTAACAGAGTGAATAAATAAAAAAATCCAGCTGAATCAGGGACGGAGCTTTATTTTTTCTTTAGATTTATGCCGCTTTTTTCTCCATATTGCCGCTGTATCATGGACCCATAAGGCGTTGAAAGAGACAGGAGTGGGAGCATGAGAATGAGACAATGGATGAAAATGGGGCTGGCGGTGGCAATTGTGGCGCAAGCGGCGGTGATGCAGCCAGAGCCTGCACAGGCACAAGCGGTGAAGGTACAGCCGGAGCAAACGGTGGTGCAGGCAGCGAAGCTCCTGTCAAAGGGGGGGCAGTCGCTGCCGCACGCAGCGGACACCCCGCCGGAGAAGCACGAAGAAGCAGCCGCTATGCGGGAACGTGAGCGGTTAGAGCAGCTGACCGATGAGTTTATGAAGACAGCGATGGACAAGTACCATGTGCCGGGCGTAACTTTGGCGGTGGTCAAAGATGGTGCAATCCTGCTGGAGAAGGGCTACGGATATGCGGATGTGGAGGCCAAGGTGCCGGTAGACCCGCACAAGACCCGCTTCAGCATCGCTTCGGTGTCCAAAGTTTTTACGGCTACAGCTGCCTTGCAGCTGGCGGAGCAGGGAAAACTGAACCTGGATGCGGATGTGAACCGCTATTTGCCGGATTCGCTGCAAGTGGCCAACCCGTACAAAACTCAGCTGACCATGAAACGTTTGCTGACAAATACCGGAGGATTCGGCAATGCCGAACAACGCGAAGGGGCCTGGTCGGACACAGTGCCGGAGCAGCGGGTTCCGCTTGAGCAGACCCTGCAGAAGCTGCTGCCGCCGCTGGTGAGGGCACCGGGAGATGCGGTGCAGTATAGCAATGAAGGATTTACACTCGCCGGATATATTGTGGAAAGAGCAAGCGGCCTGTCTTACGATGAGTATATACGCCAGCATATTTTTGCTCCTCTGCATATGGACAACAGCTTGACCTATCTTACACCGGAGCGTTTGCACCGGCAATTGGCCCAGGGATATTCTTACGATAAAGGGTTTGTCAAAATGAAGCAGGGGGAGGTTCTGACCTACCCCGCCGGCTCCATCTGGTCAACCGCTGACGATATGGGCAAGTTTGTTTTGGCCCATCTGCAGGGTGGAGGGCAAGGAGAAAGCGCGATTTTACAACAAGATACCGCCAAGCAGATGCACTCGCTGCAATATTCCGCGCATCCCCTAATGCCCGGTTATGCCTACGGCTTTTTTCAAAACTATAAAAACCCCGCCATTCTGGTTCATCCCGGAGATACTGAGGCTTTTTCCAGCCTGGTATCGATCATGCCCTCCAAAGGAATCGGGTTTTTCATCGGCTGCAACTCCCAATACGAAGGAGACGGCGGAACCCTGCGGGATGCTTTTGAGGAACAGTTCTACTCCTTCTTCGGAGTAAGTATGGACCAACCGCTGGCCGCATCGGCCGGGGAGGCACCGGAACCCGCTGCAAGCATTCAATCCTACGCCGGTACATATGCCATGGTGATCAGCGAAGGTCTGGGCCCGGGGGTTTCCAAGCTGCGGTACCGGATGATGACACCCGGAGTGACCGTCAGTGCGCAGGGGGAGGTTACCCTGAAATCCGCGGGTGAGGAGCTGAACGGGCAATACACACAGATTGGCAAGCAGATTTTCTACAATCCAAAGGTCAATAAATATCTTGTGCTTAAAGAAGGGGAGAGCGGCAGCAAATATCTTGTGCTGGACACTACAGTACCCTACCAGGCGTTTGTTAAGCTGGATTCTTGGGAAGCAGGGGCCGGAGGACTGGCTTGGAAAATAGCGCTGGCCGGTGCATTGCTGGGCCTTATAGCCGGAGTGGTAGCCGTTTGCAGACGCAAAAAAAAGGGAGACGAGCGAATGCGTCTGCGGCACAGGCTTCCTGCCTATCTTATCGCTCCGCTTATTCTTGGCACGGCAGCAGTCACCCTGCTCGGCGTTTTCTCTGAAAGCCGTGCGGTACAGGGCCATTGGCTGCTTGCAGCCAACATTTTTGCAGCGGGGATTGCAGCAGGCATAGCGTGCTCGGCGGGATTTGCGGTAAAATATGGACGAAGCAAAAAACTGCATCTCTATGACGCAGCGGTTATTCTGGGATTGGTACTGGCCGGAGCCAGTGCGATCCTCTACATGTATCTGATGAAGCTGCTGCTCTTTATTTAGAGAGACAGGGACGAAAGGCGGCTGGCCGAGATGTGCACCCGGATTTTAATTGTGGATGACGACCGGACGATTGTGGACTTTTTATCCATATTTCTGGAACGGGAAGGGTACAGCATTTCATCCTGCTATGATGGGGTGACGGCGCTGGACTACATTCGGGCGGAGGCATTTCAGCTCATTTTGCTGGATATTATGATGCCGGCCATGAATGGTTTTGATCTGATCAGCCGGATTCGGGAAATCTCGGAGATTCCGGTGATTTTCCTGACAGCCAAGGATCAGCAGGAGGATAAAATCAGGGGCTTCATTGCCGGCTGCGATGATTATGTGACGAAGCCCTTTGATCTGACGGAGCTTTCTTTACGGATTTCGGCGATCCTAAAACGCAGGCCGGCAGCCGCTGAACAGCCGGCTGCAGCTCCGGGAGAGCTGCAGATTAAGGATATTACGCTGTTGCCGGAGGAACATGCCGTGTCCAAAAATGGCGTTGAAATCAACATGACGCCCAAAGAATATGGAATATTGCTGCTGCTGGCCAGGAACAAGGGCCGGGTGTTTACCTCACGCGATATTTATGAGCTCGTCTGGGAGGATACCTATCTGGAGAGCGACAACACCGTGCTTACCCATATCCGCAATCTGCGGGAAAAGCTGGGTGATACCGTCAAAAATTCCAAGTACATCAGAACGGTCTGGGGTGTTGGTTATAAAGTGGACAAGGAAGTTTAAAACAGGACTGGTCGGGGAGCTGGTCCTGATTTTTATTCTGTCGCTGGCCGCCACGCTGGCTGCAGTTTCATTGACAGCTCATTTTCTGATAGGCTCGGCGTTGTTTTATCCGGTGCAGACCGATGCGGAACGGATTATGAACTACCGGGAGAAGGTTGGCAACCCGCTGGCGGCCTGGCTGGATGCCAGGGCAGGCGAGGCCGTTATTCCCCGTCAGCTGGAGCAGGAGCTGCGGGAGAAGTTTCCCCCCGGCTACAGCAAAAGCTTTAGGGCGGCTGAGGAAGTAGTCGTGTCTGTGGTAAATGAGCAGGGGGAACTGCTGCAAGCCAATTCAAATGTTGTCATTGTCCGCTCCGGGGAGTCACTGCCGGGGGGCAAGGCGCTGCATTCTGCCACAGAATATCCCCCTGCGCCGGAAGCTGGTGGTTTCGTGATCGGCAATCCGGAGGAGGAGCAGGTCTACAATATCATTTTTTTTACACCCAAAGAAGGCATCAACATCAGCTATAACAACAGCTCCGGCACAAAGCTGCAGGAAACCCGGAAGCTGGGGAACGGGCTATATCTGGTGGCTGCAAGCACGATTACTTATACTGAGAATCCCGTATCTGCGCTGGGTCTTGTTGTGTTTCTGCTGCTTTTTTATCTTGGTGTCCGGGGGAGAATCCGGTATATGCGTACTCTCGAACAGGGCACGCATACGCTTTACGCAACAGACTTTGAGGCCCGCATTCCGCTAAAATACAACAACGAGCTTTCTACAATGGCTGCTGCGCTGAATGATATGGCGGAACAAATTGTAGTAAGCCGGAGCAAGGAGAAGGATTTTCTGCTCAATATTTCCCATGATCTGCGCACGCCGCTAACTTCCATCATGGGCTTTCTCAGTCTGCTCAAAGAAAAATCGTATGACAGTGAGCCGGAAAAGGAGAGGTACATAGAGGTTCTGGAGGAGCGGACAGGTTACTTAAAGAAGCTGATTGACGAGTTTTTTGAAATTTCGCAGCTGAAATGGAAGCCCGCGGTGTTGAACAAGAGCAGAGTGAACATGCAGGAGCTGCTGCGCCAGGTTGTGGAGGGGTATCATCCCCAAAGCAGGGACAGGCGTATTGAGACGGTTCTGCTGCTGCCGGATCAGTCGGTGCATGTGGAGATTGACGCTGACCTATTCGTCCGGGTGCTGGAAAATCTGCTCTCCAACGCCTTCAAATACAGCCGTGCAGATACGGAGCTTACCATCCGCCTCCGGGAACCGGTGGCGGAGAACCGCCGTCAATGTCTGCTGCGGCTGGAAATGTGGAGCACACCAGCCCAAGCGATGGAGAACGGGGAGCTGAACAGGCTGTTTGATCGGTTCTACAAAGGGGATTCGTCGCGGACTGGAGAAGGTGCAGGCTTAGGCTTGTCCATTGCTGCGGAGATCATCAGGCTGCATGGCGGCAGGCTGGACGCGCAGATTGAAGGAGAACGCCTCGGAATGATGATCGAGCTTTTTATGGAGAAATAACAGCAGTATGAAAAAAAGTGCAACTTGTAGAGTTTTCCAGCGTCTGAACTTAGAGGTGATTGATCATGCTCCATATCCAAAAAATCGTCTGGATTGGTTGTTTATCTGCAATGGCCGCCATTAGTGCAGGCTGCAGCAACGTCACAGATTCTAATGTTCCGGGAGCAAAAAGCAGTCCGGCACAGTCGGCAGCGGTCTCTGCCGCTGCGCCAACAACTGCAGCCCCGGCAGCTTCACCTACTGCTGAATCCTCCCCTTTGCCTGCTGCAAAGTCTGTTGCTTTGATTCAGGGTGAAGTCCCTGAATATGATGGGAGCGGGCGGTCATATCTGGTTACAGGCACGGAGCTGCAGGCGAAATATTCTGCCGACCAGAGCTTGCCGCTGGCCGTTTTTATGCCGGAGAATATGAGCCGTTTTGAACAGAACGGCCGGACCGCATGGGGGACCAGCAACAAAGAAAATTGGATATCATTTCGTGTGTCAAGTGAAGGCGGTTCCGCCCAAGCCGGGGAGGACAAGCCTGAAATAGCCGGCAGCGATGCTGTCCTGCAACAGTATAAAGAATACCAAGGCGGTTATTCCGAGGGAAACAGCAGGGTGGACGTGTTCAAAATCCAAGCCCAAAAACAAGTCTACCAGGCAGAAATCCGAACCACTGCAGAGCAGCGGGAAGAGCTTTTGCCTCTGTTCGTGAATGTTCTGAGAGAAGTGCAGTACATGAAGAAGCAGCCGCCGCTGGTGGCCGGAGTTTTTGTTCAGGAGCCCGATGTCGGGAAGAGCAAAGAGAACCGGCAGATGCTAAAGGAGGTAATGAACTGTCTTGAAGCTATTGTGGCGCATGACAAAGAGAAGTTTCTGAGCACGATGCAATCACCCGAAATCGGGGAGTATTTGCTGTTTTTCGTTGAGAATTCAACAGCTTACCGTTTTACAGAGTTGACGTATGAGGGAATTGCTGCGGAAGGCACGCAGCGGGCAACCTTTAATGTGAGCTATCAGTTCATGACAGATGAAGGCTACCAGGCGGATCAGAGCTATGGAATCTATTTACTGCGCAACAAGCAAGGCGAATGGAAGGTAGCCAATATTGATTGATATTAATCTAGTTACGTAATAAATATTATGTAAACTTAAGTGAAACATTCGTATGGAACACTTACGGGAAGTTAACATTAGTTAGGCGGGGAAATCACTTAAGCCTGAATAAACCCATCAATAGCATGGGTTATTCAGGCTTTTCGCTGTACTATTTGCGGGCAGTGGAGACAGCGGCGTCACCCAGATTTTGTAGTGTATGTCTTCACTGGTAAGATCATAATCCGCATGGACAAGGAACTGGGGAACAGAAATCGTATTCAGCCGGGTGAGTTCAAATACAAGAACATGAGCCAGCATCCAGTCGGTCGTCTGATAGCCGGAATAAAGGTAGCGGATTTCCAAAAGCGGACCGCTTGTAATCCATTCATATGCTTCATGAAGACTGCCGACGCTCATGGTTTCTTTGTGCCAGACGATATTTTCCGGCGCTATACCATGACAAGAGTGGGGGAGACCTGCATTATTAGAATCTGGGCTTATTATGATTTCCGCAAATCTTACCTCTTTTTGGTGATTATCTTCTTTCAATCAACATACCTCCCAACCATACAATTACCTTATTATAGCAAAAAACGATTGGAATTCTGCCTGAATATCCATGATTCTCTAAATCCGTTATTCAACATTCAAAATGCTAGTTAACATAATAATAACTATGTATACATATTGCCGGGTTAATACAGCCTATACGCCTAAAGAATCCAGCTCGAAACAGACATACAATGAATATAGCAACATATGAAAAATTCACAATAACAAAACAAAACCGGACACCTCCCACCAACGTCGCGTAAATACAGCATATGACGGTCCTTTTAAACTAAAAGACAGAAAAAGGTGAGGGTGCCCGGCTCTCCAAACTGCTATGTAATGTCAAGCCAATTTTCGGGTGATCTCAAAAGCAGCTTCAGCAGCGTTTGCAGCATGCTCCAGTGAAATAATGGAGGGGGTGCCATCGGTGAAGCTTTGGAGCGCGTAGCGCAAGCTTTTTTCATAAGGGTTGCCTTGATCCAGTACAATCTCCTGCTTACCGGCCGGTCCATATTCGTACAACGTGGCTTCCACCTTGCCGTCCGGATAATCTACTTCATGGAACACAAGCTTAGCTTGTTCAAAATAGGCTTCATACCCCACCGTGAACGGATAAGCTTCTGGCATTTGCGAGGAAACAAGGATTTCGGCAGAAAATTGTGGTGTGTCAAAATCCGCATGAACCAGCGCTTGGCCGTCTTTGCTGCTGCTTCCCCAGATGGAGGAGATTGGAGGATTGCCAAGCAGCCAGGTTACCATGTCCAGTTCATGGATCATGAGGTTTGCCGCAATTTTACTCAGACCCAGATCGCCCCATAAGGGTGCGGTTTCTCTTTTCAGGGTTACGTGCAGCAGCTTGCCGTATTGTCCGCTGTTTACGGATTCATACAAACGGGTATAGGCATGATCAAATTTGATGAACTGATTGACCATGATCCGCTGTCCATAACGTTCCTCTGCTTGCCGCAGAGCCAATGCATCCGCTCTGCTCAGGCAAACCGGAGTTTCGCAAAATACATGTTTTCCGGCTTTCAGCGCCTGGATGGCGTATTGACTGTGCAGATGAGAGGGCAGGCAAATATCGATCAGATCCAGCGAGGGATCGGATATAATCTCTTCAATAGAGGTTGTAATTTCAACTCCCAGTTCCTCCTTCAGCTTGCCCAGCTTGGCTTCATTTCTGCCAAAGATGACGATGCGTGTGACACCTTCCATTTTTGCCAATAGGCTTGCATGATAGGCTCCAAAGCCTGTTCCCAGTATGCCAATATTCATTTACAGCAGCTCCTCTCCTTGATACATTCATCATACACAAGTAATGTTGACAACAGAGTGGCGAGAATAGTGTGACTATGGCGGAATTTTTTTACTATCGCATGAGGGGGCTAAAATATGAGGCTGCATCGCTTGATTGCAATCCTTCTGCTGATTGAATCCAGAGGGAAAATGAAGGCAAATGAGCTGGCGGAGGCGCTTGAAACCTCAGTTCGCTCCATATACAGAGACATTGATGTCTTGGCAGAATCCGGGATTCCTATGGTTACAACCCCTGGTCCGGGAGGCGGGATCTCTCTAATGGAAGGCTACTCAGTCAACCTGCAGAAGCTGCACGGTGAAGAGGTGGTCAATCTGTACTTGACGGGGATGGGTATCCCTTTTGATGCTCAGTCCGAATCCGGGCTGAAGCTAAAAAATGCGCTGCTGAAGCTCGAAAATACTTTGCCCGCTGCCTATCAGGAGGATATTCACAAAGCCAAAAACCGGTTTTATTACGATAACACCCCGTGGTGGGAGGAACGGGCCGAGCTTCCTTGCCTGGAGCACCTTCGCTCAGCCGTCTGGAGATGCCGGTTGCTCCGCATTCAGTACCGTAAGGTTAATGGGGAGCTGACCTCCCGCATTCTGCATCCCTATGGAATGATTGTGAAGCAGGGAGAGTGGTATTTGGCCGCTTTTTGTGAGGCAGCGGAAGAGGTTCGTACGTTCAAATGTGAGCGGATTGTATCCGTTGAAGTGATGGATGGGCAATATACAGTCCCGGCAGATTTCTCCCTGGAGGAATACTGGCTGCGCGGGAATGATGTTTTTAAGCAAAACTGTAAGCAAGATGAGTTCTATCCTGTGGTGGTGCGGGCAGCCAAGGAACGGCAGCAGGGCTTGAGACAGTATGAGATCGCCGAAGTCAAAGAAACCGAAGAATACCTGGAGTTTACACTGAATCTGTACAGCTATGAATCGGCATGCAGGCAGGTAATGAATCTGCTGAATGATGCGGAAATCATGCAGCCTCCTGAGATCAGGGAATACATTAAAGAGCAGCTTGTATTACTGCAAAAGGTGTATGTGTAACAAAGCCAATGGAGTTGGGTTACATATTAAATATTATGTCAACTAAATCGAATTAACTTAATCTATTTATCCTTATCTATTTAAGGCAAAATCCCGCCCAACAAAGACCCGCCAAAGCTTCGGCTGCTGGGGGTCTTAATGGTGAGCTTCAAGCTAGAGCATTTTCTGCATCAGGCGCTTTGAGAAGCTGTTGTTGCTTCAGCACGTTCTCTGGCATGCAGTCGTTTATGTGCGGTAATGAGAAAGGGAAGGCCCAGTGCCGTGCTTAGAGCCAGCGGTACAAATACAGCCGGGCCATTCGTAGCTCCAAATTGATCAAGCAGCAGCCCTCCGAGAACCGGGGCCATCACGTTACCCAGATTATTGAAGCCTATCGTGCCAAAATACGTGCCTTTCCATTCCGGCTTGGCAATCCGGTCAATCAGCATATCCATCATGGTAAAGAGCAGGACCTCTCCGATGGTGAACAGCACCACACTGAACATCAGCAGGGCCACTCCGCCAGCAACTCCGAACAGGACCAGACTGAGCGCCACGCAAATATTCCCCAGAATTAACGGAACAAGCGGCGGAAATTTGCTGGCTGTACGGACGATCGGGTATTGGACCACCAGTACGGTGACTGCGTTAAGCGACAGCATGTAGGAAAAAACCTGGCTGCCATTCGCGAAATGAGTGTCAACCGCCAGATACTGGGCCAGCGTGGAGCTGAAATGCCCATAACCCAGCACACAAAAGACAGTCCCCACCAGCACCGGCAAAAATACCCGGTCCCGCCCGGTGACGGCCAGCGCTTCACGCAGCTTGGGAGCACGTGCTTCCGATCGTACAGGCAGACTGGCGCGATGAGCCGAGAACTGCATAAAGAGTACGATTCCGTAAGCAATATATACAACTCCGGCGATCACGAACGGAAAGGTGGATTTAGCCGAACCCAGCTGCAAACCGATGATCGGGCCAAACACAACACCCAGATTAACTGCTGCATACCGCAGATTGAAGACCAGCAGTTTATGATCCGGAGGGGTAATATCCGAGAGCAGCGCACGCGAAGTGGGTTCAAACACGGCCCGGCACAAGCCATTTAGCGTATTCACCAGGAAAAAGACCCAGATGTGCTGCGCTGAGGAAAAACCGAAAAACACACATGCCCAGCCGAATACGGAGACCAGCATGACGATTTTGCGGCCGAAGACATCGGAAATGTATCCGCCATAGAAGCTGATCAGCACGCCTGCCAATGAGCTGACTGCAACGGTTATACCAGTCTGTGAATGTGATGCGCCAAGAACCTGGGTTAAATAAATGGATAAAAAAGGAATGCTCATCGAGGTTACCAGACGGCCGAACATGGTGCCGATGATAATCGTCCAGGCCAAGGGATGGATTTGCTGCAAATGCTGTTTCATGTAATTGCGGATCTCCTAATCTGATTGCTGAATTTTGGGGTGAAAGCTTACCGGTACTGTTCAAAACATACGGATGGATATGACACAGCCGTGTCTGCATGTGTATAATTGTACAGATAAAAGGGGGAAATAAAAGTGTAAGCTTTACCTCCTCTCTTTCACCTTTAAAGGAGAACTCAATATGGATAACAATATCGTGCATTTTCTGCGGTTGGCTTCGGCCTTGAATCCCGCTTCCAGACTCCAGGAGCCGATTCCGGTGACTATAGAGCTGCTGGCTTCGGTCCTGTGCTGCACTCCCCGCAATGTAAAATTCATTCTGCGCAAGCTGGAAGACAAAGGCTGTATAGAGTGGCAGCCGGGGCGGGGGAGAGGACATAAATCCGGGATGGCCTTTATGCGGAGCGTGGAAGAGGTATTGGAAGAGCATCTTCAAGAGCTTACCGGCAAGGGGAAAATCAAACAGGGGATCGAGCTGATTGGATTGCCCGAGGTGAACGGTCCGCTGCAGGAGCGCCTCTTGTCGCTTTTAAATATGCATATGGGCTACCACAGTGAGACTGAATCCCTTACCGGGCTGGATACGCTGCGCATCATCCGCAACCGGCGAATGGAGAAGCTGGACCCCGCTACAGTGTATAGAGCCTTTGAATCCTACCTGATCGAACAGATCTGCAGCACGCTCGTCATCTATGATGCCAAGAACAACAGCTTTTTGCCGGGACTGGCCCATATGTGGGAGGCCAATCCGGAGCATACCAGCTATATTTTCTACCTGCGCAAGAGAGTGCGTTTTCATCACGGCAGGTTTCTGACCTCCAAAGATGTGAAAGAGACGCTGCTGCGGCTGACAGATAGACAAAGTCCGGTCTCTTGGCATTACCGGGATATTGTGTCGGTCGAGCTTCAGGGGGATCACCGTATCCGCATCGATCTGGCGCGCCCTAACCTGTTCTTTCTGCATTTATTCAGCTGTGTGCACATGTCCATAGTGCCATACGATGTGGATTTCCTGCATCAGCCGATTGGTACAGGCCCTTACCGCCTATTGGATTACAACGAGAAGGTTCTGGTGCTGGCAGCTTTTGATGATTATTATGCGATACGGCCGCTGCTCGACCGGGTTGAAATCTGGTATGTGCCGGAGCTGGGCTATAATGACCGTACTTATCAGCTGCCGGACACGGAACCGGGTGGGACCGGCGCCGGAGAGGGAGAGTGTGCCAATCTTAGCATTGACTATCCGGCACTGGGCTGCAGGTATATTATGATGAACTTCCGCCGGAATGGGTGGCAGCATCACCCGTTGTTCCGGCAGATGCTGCGGATGCTGTACCATCCGGAAGCGCTGGTGCGTGAATTGGGGGGCAACCGGATCACACCGGCGGACAGTTTTTTGCCCTGGATAAGCCGCCGCACCCTGTGGAACCGGCCTTCCTTTGAAGAAGCGGAAAAGCTGCTGCGTTCCAGCGGCTATCAGGGAGAAGAGATCACGCTTGCCTATGCATCCAGGCGGGAAGAAGAACGGGAAGAAGCGGAGTGGCTGCAGCAGCGCGGAGCACGAATTGGTCTGAACCTCCGTCTTGCACCCTATTCCCATTTTAATATGGGAGAGCTTTTGCGGCAGGCCGATCTATTGCTTGCGGAGGAGGTGCTGGAGGACGACTGGCAGTGGGGAATGATTAACTATTTCATGAACCGGTCCAATCACTTTTATTCGCTGCTGCAGCAGAGCCAGCGGGACGAGATCGAAGCGCAGCTGCAGGATTTTGCCGGGGTGCCGGAGGCGGCTGGAATTCTGCTGTTGGAGCGTGCGGAATCCTTGATCCGTGACAACTGCTGGGTTCTGTACGGCTCCCATCTGAACAAAAGAGCGCAGCTCAACCAGAGCCTGTTCGGCCTGCACACCGGTTCTTTTGGTTTTCTGGATATCTCCAGGCTGTGGATCAAAACGGGATTTGCAGAGACAACGCAAGGAGGCGGCATTGGCACTGGCATGTCCAATTCCGATTCGGTAGAATAAGATAGGCAAGCACAATTACTAAAGGGAGCTGAGGGCAAATGAGCGATACACAACCAGGGATCAGCACATTTCTGATGTTTGAAGGACAGGCTGAAGAGGCGATGAATTTCTATGTTTCATTGTTCGACCGTTCGGAAGTAACCAGCATTAAGCGTTATGGCCCAGGTGAAGCCGGAGCTGAGGGAACGGTGATGCATGCTTCATTTACGATCAAGGGGGCTTCCTTCATGTGCATTGACAGCCACGTGAAGCACGGCTTTTCTTTCACACCATCTATTTCACTGTATGTCAATTGCACAAGTGAAGCAGAGCTTGATACTGTTTTTGAACAATTATCTCAGGGGGGCAATGTTCTGATGCCATTAGGCGAATATCCCTTCAGCCGCAAATTCGGATGGGTTGCCGACCGGTTCGGTGTGACCTGGCAGCTCAACCTGCCGGACCCGGAGTAAATTAACAGGTGCTTCCTATTCCCGCATGTGATAGAAACCGGCTGCAAAGGGTAAATACATACATGGACCCGCAGCAATGGCAAACCGCAGCGTGAGGAGGCATTCATACCAATGGAACAAACCAGTGAATCGCTTGGAAGCTTAATCCGTAAAGGAAACAAATCGTCAGGCTCGGCCGCGATCGGCAATACCTGTATTGCCGTCGTCAAAGCCGTCGCGTTTGCGCTCACCGGCAGTGGTTCGATGTTCGCCACGATGATGCATTCGATTGCCGATGCAGTGAACCAGCTGTTTGTGTTTACCGGAAGTGTGCTCGCTGAGAAAAGACCGACCCGCCGCTTCCCGGACGGCTTCGGCCGGGTCATTAATCTGTTCTGTATGGTGGCCGTAATTGTCGTGACCATAATGGCTTATGAAACGATGCTGGAGGGCTTCCATTTGCTGAAGCATCCGGCGGAGGAATCGGGCGGCTATTGGATCAATGTGATCGTACTGCTGCTTTCCATCGGTGCAGATGGCTTTGTCTGGGTGAAGGCGATGAATGAAGTGCTGCATGAATCGAGAATCGAAGCCAAAGGATTGAGGAAATTCACCGCATCACTTAAAAATGTCAAAAGAGCCGCACCGCCGACCCGCCTGGTGTTCTATGAAGATCTGGTAGCCACCAGCGGCGGGGCACTGGCGATGCTCGCCGTGCTGGTGACCGCCTTTACCAGCTTCAAGCTGCTTGACGGTGTGTCCAGCATTCTGATTGCTTTTATGATGATCGGGGTTGCTTTTCGCGTGGGATATGACAATATGGTCGGGCTGATCGGTGTAGCTGCCCCTCCGGAGATTGAAGAACGGGTCGCCCGGATCATCTTCGACGAACCGCAGGTGACGGATATTTATCAAATGCGTATTTTGCAGGAGGGGCGATATTATCACGTCGAAGGGCTGATCGAGCTGAAGAAGGGGATGACCCTGGCCGATGCGGATGATATCAAATTCAAGGTCAGAGACAAACTGCTGGCAGACCCGCACATCTCGGATGTTACGCTCGGAATTCTGGAGGATAATGGCATCCGCAACTGGGAGTCGCAGACGGATGGTTAACTTTTTCAATAGGTACTAGGAGGATAGGGCTCCATCCGCGGACTGAAGCGGACCGAGGAGCCCTTATTTTGCCAAAAATCTTACTTTTTCAGCAGTTACGGACTCAGGAACCGTTATAACGTTCAATTGAGCCTGGAATAAAGGGGAAAGGGAGAAATAAAGGCATCTCAGTCCGTCCTGCGAAATAGCCGAATCTTCTATCCATAACGGCTCTCCTGTCCGTAACGGCTGCGGATCGATCGCAAAGGAATAGGGCGATCCGTCTTTACCGGCTTCTTCGCAGGTGCTAGTTGGAAAAAGGGAACTTATTTTTCCGGAAATTAAGAAATTATGAGAGTGAAGTGGAAAAAGTATACCTAATCACCCATGGCCTGGCGGCCACCGTCGGTCATGAAAATCAGGTGAAGTCAGAGTATATATTTGGTAAAATCGTGCTGTGGATCAGAGGTCGATTCAATATTGGTGAAACATCCCGTAACCTAATCTGACCAACTGCAACGACGAGGATCGCCGAGTGTTGCCACGAGCACGTGTATAAAATTTCACCTCTTTAGGTTGCATGATCCACGCATACTTTTAGCTTGGAGGTAGGGAATATGGATGCCATTCGTGAACGCTGTGCCGGGTTGGATATTCATCAGGAGACGGTGGTGGTTTGTCTACTGAGTGGCCCCCTGGAGAAGAAACCCAAGTCCGTGATCGAGACGTTTGGAACCACGACCCGCGAGCTTTTGAGATTACAGGAGTGGCTGGAGCAGCAGGGATGTACCGAGATTGCCATGGAAAGTACAGGGGTCTTTTGGAAACCCGTGTGGAACATTCTAGAAAGCACCTGTACGATCACGCTGGCCAACCCGCAACGCATCCGCAATATGCCCGGGAAGAAGACCGACGTCAAGGATGCCGAGTGGATCGCCAAGCTCCACCGCTGCGGCTTGATTGAGGGAAGCTTTGTCCCGGACGAGCCCATCCGCGATTTGCGTGACCTTACCCGGTATCTGCGCAAGCTTAAGCAAAACGCGACGCAAGAAAAGAACCGGATTCACAAAATTCTACAAGATGCCAACATTAAACTGACCACGTATGTCTCCGATCTTTTTGGCGTTTTGGTCGTGCGCTACTGGACTCGATTGTGAATGGCGAAGTGCTGGAGGTGCATGAGGTCCGCAAGCTGGTGCATACCCGGCTGAAGATGAAGGTGCCTTCTCTTGTTGAGGCATTGAACGGCCGACTGCGCCTGCATCACCGGAAGATGATCCGGCGTCATTGGGATCATTTGCAGTATCTGGAGAGTGAAATGCAGACGTTGGAAGCTGAAATTGAGGAACTGGTGCAACCCTACATGAAGGAAATTGAACTGCTGGATACCATTCCAGGCGTGAGCACGGATGCCGCGGCGAGCATCGTGGCGGAACTGGGTACCGACATGTCTCCTTTTCCAAGTGAAGCCCATCTGGCCTCTTGGGTCGGGGTGTGTCCGGCCAATCATGAGAGTGCGGTAAAAAAAAAGTAAAAAGAACCAACGCGGGAATCGAGGTCTGAAAGCCGTACTCGTCCAGTGCGCTTGGGCAGCGAGCAAGACCAAGAATAATCGGCTTTCCGCTATGTACAGTCGGATCGTGAAACGGGCAGGAAAACAGAAAGCCATCGTCGCTTTAGCCCATGCAATGATCCGAATCATGTATGTGATGCTTCGGGATAAAGTCCCCTATACCGAGCTGGGGACGGAATATCTGAACACCCCAGAGCAGACCGCAAATTACCTGATTAAAAAACTTCAAAAGCTAGGCTACCAAGTGGAACTGACACCTATTACATGATACCCACTTTTTAAAAAAATGAAGTTCCGATATAGGGGATCTTTAAAGCAAAATTTACTTTCGAGCTGTGAAGCGACAAAGTTATTTTCGTATAAAATTGGGCCACATTTCTGCTCCAATGGCGAAATGAGCTGAATTAGTGTACCTTTTTCCACTTCATCTGCCTGAGGGTAGGGTACTCCGGCAAATTAGTATCCCTTTTTCCACTTAAAGAGTTGCCGTAGGATTCATGGGAAGCCGTTCTCCAAGTAATGCTAGAACCAGGACGGGCTGCGCTGTCCCGTGGAGGACCGCACAGCCGTTTTTGTTCCAAGGTTCTTTTGTCAGCTCTTACCCTACTTGTTTCCCATCGCATTTTTTGCAGACCGCAAGCTTGCCGCCGGAGGGATCTTTGCCAAAATACAAAAGCTTGATTCTTGTGCTGCCGCAGATCGGGCAGGTGCCTCTGCTCCGGGAGGGAGTCCGCCATAAGGCTTTGCCGCGTTTGTTCTTAGACATATTCTGTTCCACCTTCGCGCTTGATACCCTATCCTATGCCCAAATTGAGGGCAGCGTGAAAGGAGATAAAGGGAGAATGGAGGTGTCTAATAGGTGGATCAATGAATCTTTGGAGGTTGAGACCTCATCGAATCGTTAAACTGGGTCACAAAAACACCTTCGTTCGGGCCAGGGTTATTTCGAAACATTTTTGCTTCTTCAACCACAACTTCGTCTGTATCCGTACCAAGTACCTTTATCGTTGCTTCAATGAATGACGCAAGTGGCATCGCACGCGGTTCATTGTTGTTGCTTTGAACCCATGGCGGCACAATTTCTAATACTTTTACCGATGTGTCTTTAAGCATGTACCGTTGGGACAGTGTATAGGTATGAAGTGCTGCCTTCGTCGCGGAATATACAGCAGTCGCCGCTAATGGCATAAATCCAAGTATAGAAGTCGTGTTGATGACAACCGCTTCTTCTTTGGACTTCAAATGCTCGATCAATGCAGAAGTCATACGAATTGGGCCTAGCAAGTTTGTCTTGACAGTCGAAACCAAAACATCCTCATCAATCACGCCTCCCGCATTATCGGGCTGGATGATGCCGGCATTGTTAATCAAGACATTTAAATCCGGGTGTTCTTCGATTAACTGCTTAGCGGCCGCCTGTATGCTGGCAGGATCTTGTACATTCAATTCCACTGCGGATATGCCGGGATTCGCTTGGATTGTCTCCTCCAGACGCTCTTTACTCCGGCCAGAGATAATAACTTTATTCCCAAGCTTGTGGAGAGCTTCTGCTAACGCACGTCCAATTCCCGAACCGCCCCCTGTAATGAAAATCGTGTTTCCTGTTAGTTTCATTTTGTAAACCCTCCTGATTTAATATAAATTATCGATTTTTTGTATACCTCCTCTTAAATTAAACATATGTTGAATTAATAACATACGTTTTATATAGTGAATGTACCAGAGCGAAAAATGGTGTTCAATGGTTAAAACAAGCTCCGTTGTTGATTTTTCAACAGAGGGCTTCGGTTTGTTCATTCTGTATAGGATAAAGGGGAGAAGGATATGGACAGGCGTATTCAAAAATCGAGGCAAGCGATTATTGATGCTTTTATGAGGCTGATGTCAGAAAAGGAATTCGAGAGCATAACGGTCAATCAAATTGCTGAGGAAGCGAATGTCAATCGGGGAACGGTGTATTTGCATTTCAAAGACAAGTACGATTTGCGCGATCAACACATGGAAGCTCAAATTAACCAGTTACTACATGAATGTATGTCTGAAGATAACATGGTTCATCTCCCTTCCAAAACCGCGCTATTACGCACGTTTGAATATTTGGAGCAGCATGCTTCTTTCTATTCCTTAATGCTGAAGAGCAAGGGAAACACGGTTTTTCGAAACCAAGTGGAGACAATGTTCCGGCAAAGACTAAGCGAGCATCTGGATTCGATCAACCTCGATGGGGAGTTGAACAAGGATATTACGGTGCAATTTTTGATTTCAGCGGCAGTAGGTGTATTGGAATGGTGGATTATCCGTTCGATGCCGTATCCGGCATCGGTCATGGTTGAACAATTTTGGATTTTGCTGAATCAAGGTGTCGGATCAGAGAAATCCAAATGATTGCCGGCGATTGGAGATTTAGAGAGTAGGTGCAAATAGTCTATTTAACGCCGAAAAAACAGCGTATAACATAAATTATACGCTGTTTTGCATGAGAGCGATTTTATTTTAGAAAAAGGGACTTATACGACCCGAATCAAGTGATCAAAAAGGGTAAATATAATTATTTAGTTAAAAAATACCTATTGTATTGAACTTATTGACTTCCGTCTAAAGTTTCAAAATCAACTACTGCTGCACCGTGCTATAATTATTCAAAAAACAAGTAGGTGGACTCGTTGACGTATAGCAGTTCCAAACGAAACTGGAGATCGGACAAGTTATCCCGGCTCGGTTCCTCGATATTTGCCGAAGTGGCAGCATGGAAAGGGGAGGCGGCCAAATCCGGCCTGGATGTGATCGATCTGGGGATCGGCAGTCCGGATCAGGCACCCGCTCCAGAAATCCGGCGGGTTCTAAGTGAAGCCGTACTCAGAGAG
The DNA here is from genome assembly GCF_000981585.1 of Paenibacillus riograndensis SBR5. Taxonomy (NCBI): domain Bacteria; kingdom Bacillati; phylum Bacillota; class Bacilli; order Caryophanales; family Paenibacillaceae; genus Paenibacillus; species Paenibacillus riograndensis. The sequence goes on along the minus strand of NZ_LN831776.1, from coordinate 4,388,222 downwards.
AATAGCTATTCCTATCCGTCGTCCAAGGGAAGCGCGGCATTCCGCAGACAGGCAGCGGCCTGGATGGAAGCAAGGTTTGGTGTAAGGATAGACTCAGAAGATGAAATCGTGGCCCTAATGGGCTCACAGGATGGACTTGCACACTTGGCGCTTGCCGTCTGCAATCCGGGTGATCTGGCGATCGTGCCTGACCCCGGTTATCCGATTTACTCCGGTTCGCTCGCAATAGCCGGTGTGAGAGCGTGGACGCTGCCTCTGCTGGAGCGGAATGCCTTTATCCCTGATCTGGATAGCATTCCTGATGAAATTTGGCAAGAAGCGGTATTTATTCTCCTCAGCTTTCCCGGCAATCCCATCTCAACAACGGTGGATCTGGCTTATATGGAGAAATTAATTACGCTGGCCCGCAAATGGAACGTGCTGGTTATTCACGACCTGGCCTATTCGGAAATGGGTTTTGACGGGTATAAGCCGGTTAGCATATTGCAGGTGCCGGGGGCCTTGGATACCGCAGTTGAATTCCATTCCTTCTCCAAAAGCTTCAACATGGCCGGCTGCCGTATCGGCTTTATGACTGGCAACCGCGAGGCGGTAAACGCGCTGCGGGAGCTTAAGAGCAATGTGGATTATGGCGTATTTGACCCGATCCAGGAGGCAGCCGTGGCTGCGCTGGAGCTGGCGATGGCCGGAGCGGATGGGGGCGTCGCCCCGCTGTATGAACGGCGCCGGGATGTGTTCATTACGGAGTTAGCCCGGCAAGGCTGGGCGGTTCCGAAACCCAAAGCGACAATGTTTATCTGGGCACCGCTGCCTGAAGCTTACCCTGCCGGAAAGGAAGAGGGAAGATCGCGCAGCTTCGCACGTGACCTTTTACTGAAGACAGGGGTAGCAGTTATTCCTGGAGATGCTTTCGGGGAACAAGGGAACGGATTCGTCCGGATTGCGCTGGTAGAAGAAGAAAGGCGGCTCTTGGAAGCCGCCCGGAGAATAGGGGAATATATGCGAAGAATAGGCTAATCTTTTGGAGCGTTATTTCCATTCTTTTGGCAAGGCTACCGCAAGTAGATTGTGCTCCGTCGGAATCAGTGCCGTTCCGTCAACAATGCTGATATTTCCAAAATAGGGGGTGGAGGCTCCGCTCTTAATCATCCCCAGCAATGCTCCGGTATCGGAATGATTAATGGAGATGTACCCGTTCTCGTAAATAGCGAATACAGCCTTGCCAACCCGCTCCAGATGTTCTACCTTGCTTGCCGGATTGTCGAATGTAACCACACTGTCGTCGGAAAGATGAACGCCGGTAATTTGGGTGCCTTTTTGAAAAAATGCCATTCCATCTGCAGGACCGGCCAGCCATTTTCCGAAGCTTTCATAGCTTTTTGGGGCAGTGCCGGCATTCGCTCCGCGTGTAAAGCGCGTTAGGATATATTCATCCTTATCCAGATTACCGTCTACTGAATAAACATAAGGTTTCTGAAGGGAAGTGGAGAAATTTCCCTGTCTGGAGATGTCGTCCAGAGCTTGGTAGTTTTCCTTGTTGGTCACTTTGCCTGTAACGGGATCCATGCTCACCAGTGTCAATAGATGGCCCGGTACAGGAGCTTTTCCATTTTCATATGTGGCCTTCGCCTGTTCCCGCAGCACAAAATGCCCATCCTGGTAAGCAACCATGCTGTAGATCCCTTCGGTTCTCCAGAGCTGCTTGCCGGTAGCGGGGTCAAGGCCAAAAAATTGTCTGCGAATATTATCGACTGTACTGGAAACTACGAGTACGCCCTTGTATTCTCCATGCAGGGTGCCGGCGTACATGGGGATTTTTTTATTCTCCCATAATTTCTTGCCGGTAGCCGGATGGTAGGCGGCCACGCCGCCGCTCTCATTGGCGAAATAGACTTTGCCGTTCATCAGTTGGGCTTGCCCGCCAATCTCCATAGGGCGCTCCGATACTTTTACCTTCCAGAGCAGCTTACCGGTTGAAGCGGAGACTTTTACTAGTTGTTCCTTATTGTCAATGAAGAAAACGGAATTATTCGTAACAATTTGCGGATGTTCGCCCGTTTTGTACGACCACCGGATTTGGCCGGAAGCAATATTTTTGGCATAAAGCGTATTTTTGGCAGAGAAATAGAGTATTCCATTCATAACCGGTTGTGTGGTGTCATACATACCGATGCCATCCGTTGCGACTTGCCACTTCAGAGGCAGTAGGGAATCTTTGGAGTCTTTTGCGGCAGTGCTGCTTGCGGATGCTGCGTGTGCTGTACCGGTATGGATAGCTTGCAATGAAAGGCCGATACCGGAAGACAACAGGGAAAGGGAGAGAAAGGCAGAAAGTATAGGTGTAATAGGTTTAACTTTTGGCAAAGGTTTCCACTCCTTGAGTTTATTCTAACTGGTTAGACGCATGAAGCGGTATTTAGTTTCTAAAATAAGTAAATTGATTAAGTTTACATAATAATTAATATGGTAACTTATAAGTTGAATGGCTTTTTTATTTTAGAGTCAAGATCAACGACTTATAGGTCTCCTCGCAGGCGGATCTATGATGTATGGTGAAATGGATGAGTATAGTGATCTGGATTTAATAATCGTCTACAAACCTGCTTTTCGAAGCGAGATCATGGAACAACGCCTCCTAATTGCTGAAAAGCTCGGCAACTTACTTTCTGCATTCACAGGCGAGCATGTCGGGGAACCCAGATTGCTTATTTGCTTATATGGCCCAACGCCTCTTCATGTCGACCTTAAATTTGTACAACTGGAAGAGCTCGCATCCCGAATTGAGAATCCACTGATTCTATGGGAGAGAGGTTCTGATATTACAAGGATAATCAGTAAAACAAGTCCGTTTCTCCCTTCCCCTCATCCTCAATGGATTGAAGACCGCTTCTGGGTATGGGTGCATTACTGCGCTACAAAATTAGGGAGAGGCGAATTATTCGAATTAATCGATACTTTAACATTTATGAGGAATGTAGTGTTGGGCCCGTTGGTACTCATTTGCAACGGCCAACTCCCGAGAGGGGGTCGAAAGCTCGAGAAATACGCTCTCAAGGAACTGGAGGAACTAAAGGGAACGATTCCCATCCACAGCTTTGATAGTTGCTACCACGCGCTAAAAAATACAATCAAGATGTACCAACGTCTACGCCAAGTTTCGGAAATTTCACCTAGGAAGGAAGCAGAACGCGTCTCAATCGAGTTCCTTGACGGTATATATTCAGAACAATTCCAATAGCAACTTGTTCAACTAGAGGAGATGATAGTTTAAATACTGAGCAAAGCAGTGGGCAACAATACTTTAGAAAAGAGCCTCATAGGTAAGGACCCTGCTGATTCGGCAGGGTCCTTACCTATGAGCATAGAGCAAACGGGTGAAGATTTGGTACAGCAGGGTATCAATGACGATTTTGGGCTCGGAAAACTGAGGGAAATGTCCGCTATTTGGAGCGGAGACATGTTTACTGTACCTGGACAATGAGAGCAATTCCATTTGATGCTGCATCCGTTTTTTTTTGGACGATCTCCTGGATCATGCGATTTTCTTTCCCGCCAGTGATCACATATACAGGGATGTCGGGGAACTCAGCGCCTGCCTCGATTTGTTCCACTGTTTCTTTAACATTATAGGAAAAAACAGAGCAGAACTCTGAAATTTCCGGCAGGATCTTCATCCAACCTTCTATAGGCCCAGAACCGCCGTTGATTAATACAATTTATACGAAAATAACTTTGTCGCTTCACAGCTCGAAAGTAAATTTTGCTTTAAAGATCCCCTATATCGGAACTTCATTTTTTTAAAAAGTGGGTATCATGTAATAGGTGTCAGTTCCACTTGGTAGCCTAGCTTTTGAAGTTTTTTAATCAGGTAATTTGCGGTCTGCTCTGGGGTGTTCAGATATTCCGTCCCCAGCTCGGTATAGGGGACTTTATCCCGAAGCATCACATACATGATTCGGATCATCGCATGGGCTAAAGCGACGATGGCTTTCTGTTTTCCTGCCCGTTTCACGATCCGACTGTACATAGCGGAAAGCCGATTATTCTTGGACTTGCTCGCTGCCCAAGCGCACTGGACGAGTACGGCTTTCAGACCTCGGTTCCCGCGTTGGTTCTTTTTACTTTTTTTTTACCGGCGCTCTCATGGTTGGCTGGACACACCCCGACCCAAGAGGCCAGATGAGCTTCACTTGGAAAAGGAGACACGTCGGTACCCAGTTCCGCCACGATGCTCGCCGCGGCATCCGTGCTCACGCCTGGAATGGTATCCAGCAGTTCAATTTCCTTCCTGTATGGTTGCACCAGTTCCTCAATTTCAGCTTCCAACGTCTGCATTTCACTCTCCAGATACTGCAAATGATCCCAATGACGCCGGATCATCTTCCGGTGATGCAGACGTAGTCGGCCGTTCATCGCTTCGACCAGTGAAGGCACCTTCATCTTCAGCCGGGTATGCACCAGCTTGCGGACCTCATGCACCTCCAGCACTTCGCCATTCACAATCGAGTCCAGTAGCGCACGACCGGAAACGCCAAAAAGATCGGAGACATACGTGGTCAGTTTAATGTTGGCATCTTGTAGAATTTTGTGAATCCGGTTCTTTTCTTGCGTCGCGTTTTGCTTAAGCTTGCGCAGATACCGGGTAAGGTCACGCAAATCGCGGATGGGCTCGTCCGGGACAAAGCTTCCCTCAATCAAGCCGCAGCGGTGGAGCTTGGCGATCCACTCGGCATCCTTGACGTCGGTCTTCTTCCCGGGCATATTGCGGATGCGTTGCGGGTTGGCCAGCGTGATCGTACAGGTGCTTTCTAGAATGTTCCACACGGGTTTCCAAAAGACCCCTGTACTTTCCATGGCAATCTCGGTACATCCCTGCTGCTCCAGCCACTCCTGTAATCTCAAAAGCTCGCGGGTCGTGGTTCCAAACGTCTCGATCACGGACTTGGGTTTCTTCTCCAGGGGGCCACTCAGTAGACAAACCACCACCGTCTCCTGATGAATATCCAACCCGGCACAGCGTTCACGAATGGCATCCATATTCCCTACCTCCAAGCTAAAAGTATGCGTGGATCATGCAACCTAAAGAGGTGAAATTTTATACACGTGCTCGTGGCAACACTCGGCGATCCTCGTCGTTGCAGTTGGTCAGATTAGGTTACGGGATGTTTCACCAATATTGAATCGACCTCTGATCCACAGCACGATTTTACCAAATATATACTCTGACTTCACCTGATTTTCATGACCGACGGTGGCCGCCAGGCCATGGGTGATTAGGTTTGTGGTTCCCGCTTATATTGTATTGCAGCTTCCCGCGTGATGTATTCAGATTTAATAACTTTAGAGCCAACGCCTCTCACCTCAAATTTGTAATCTCAGCATTATGGGGTAATACGATGGTCTTAAGTTAACATAATATAAAATATGTGAACTAAATGTTTGCCTCAGGATCAAACAGGCCCGCATCGGACAATATCCAATGCAGGCCTGTTTTCTATATCATATGAAGTAAATGCTAAAACAAACCTATTGACGGAGCCAGTTGGTAGCCAGCAGCAGTGCTCCTTTTTTGGCGTTGGTCTCAGCCAGGGCATTCAGCATCACAAAGTCATGAATAATCCCCTGGAACCGGACTGCGGTCACAGCGACTCCGGCTTCACGCAGTTTATTGGCATAGGCTTCACCTTCATCCCGGAGGACATCGGCTTCGGCGGTTATAATCAAAGCTTCGGGTAAGCCGCTTAGCTGCTCTAGACTGGCCCGCAGCGGGGAGGCAGTGATCTGGGCGCGCTCTTCCTCGCTGGTGGTATATTGGTCCCAGAACCATTTCATCCCGGTCCGCTGCAGGAAGTAGCCTTCTGCAAAAAGATGGTAGGATTCGGTATCAAAAGAAGCATCCGTTACCGGATAGAACAGTAGCTGCTTGGAAATTGCCGGGCCGCCCCGCTCCTTAGCCATCAGGGTAATGGCAGCAGTCATGTTGCCGCCGACACTGTCGCCAGCTACGGTTAATTTGCTTGTGTCCAAGCCATATTCAGAGCCATGCTCAGCAATCCATGTCAGCACCGCATAAATTTCTTCAAGGGCTGTAGGGTATTTGGCTTCCGGCGAGAGGCTGTATTCCGGGAATACGACTGCTGATCCGGCACCGGTTGCCAGTTCCCGGATCAGCCGGTCATGGGTGTGGCTGTTGCCAAAAACCTAGCCTGCCCCGTGGATATACAGAATGACAGGCAGAGTTTCGCCTGAAGTGTTCACCGGGCGGACAATCCGCACCCGGACCTCTCCGGCTGGTCCACCAGGGACCGTGAGGTCCTGAAGGTCCGCTTCCGGTTTGTAAATCTCACTGGACTGTACGGTGTTCACCGTTTCGCGTCCTTTTTCAGGTCCCAGGTCAGGCAGAAATGGAGGTTCGGCATTGTCGTCGGCAAACTTCCGGGCTGCCGCTTCAAGAATGATTTCATTATCTTTTGACATGGTTAATCGTCTCCTTCTATCCCAATTTGGGCAGTCTCCTATCATTCATAACCAGGTTTGCCTTTTCTGAAACGTCAGAATCGCTAATTTGCCGATAGCCGTGCATATACGTAATATGGATAGCCTATAATAGTTCACAGAAGGAGGAGCCACATGCCAAATAACCAGGAATCCCATAGAAAAGAAACCGGCTGGAGTGACGTTCGTGCAAATTATGATTTACCTCGCAGCTGTTTTAAATATCGTTAACGGTGTCTTATCTTTTGGGAGTGCGGGAATCCTCAAGAAAATACTTTGCATGACCATGATTATCTTTGGTCTTGCTGCCGTTTGGGCAGCCTCTCGTCTGAACATTCCCAATGTAACCAGCCGTTACGCGGCGATCGTCCTTTCGGGCATTCTTATCGTCCTGAGAATAGTTGAATTCACTGTTTGGCACAATATCGGATTTTTGTTAGGCGTTGTCCTGCCGATCATCGTGATCTGGAGATTAAATAGCACAGAAGTTAGAGATTGGTTCGTTAAGCTCTAGGACGACTACTATATCGAGGCGCAGATGGTTTCAGCTTCAATACAAGTGGTACCACCTCTGACTGAGCTGAATCCTCTTCCAAAGTATGCAACATTAACTTAATAGTGGCTATACTTATAGATTCGTACACTGCGCCGAAGTTAAATTAATCGTCGCTTAGCCTTTTTTGGCTCACCAGGGACTGGCTCAAGACGGACATTCTGGCGCCCAGTTCTGGTATACATAATCAGTAAAAAGAGGGCAGTAATGACCAGCGGATAGCCAATCGCCCAGCCGGTAAAAGGAAACACAGCCGCAGTTGCGGTGAAGGAAATCCAGCTGATTACAACACCCAGCCGGTTGCCTTTCAGGAGCCGGATTCCTGCCGCACAGCCCCCGATATATGTCAAAATGAAGGTGGCATTGGGAAACTGGATCAAAGTGGTAATCGACAGCAAGCCGCTTCCGTAAAGAAACAGCACAGCGGCAAAACACAGCAGCAGGAAGCCGATGGCACCTGTCGGTGTCTGATAGCGGCTGGACAAGCGGCCCATCCATTTGGGGGCGTAGCCCTGCCGGGATAGGGCGAACGCTACCCGTGAAGCCGCTCCGGTATATGCGATAATGGTCGCGGTGCAGATGAAGAGTCCGGTCAGTCCGGCAATGAAGCCGCCCCAGGAGCCCAGCGGCTGGCTGATGATCCAGACGAGGGAGGAATCCGCTCCGCCTCGCAGATAGCTCTGGGTACCGACGGTGGCAAGAGCGGACAGGAAGTACAGGACACCGACAATAATGGCCGCGATGGTGACGCCCCGGACCGCAGCCCGCTGCGGGTCTTTGAATTCTTCAGACAGGTGGGACACGGCTTCCCAGCCGATAAAACACCAAAACAATATTGCTGCTGCCTGGCCGACGCTCATCCAGCCGTGCGGTGCGAAAGGCGTGAAGTGCGCACTTTCCATCCGGGGAAGCGCGGCGGCGAAGGAGAATACCAATACGGCGACAATGGCGATTACCACAGCTATCTGTACCTTCCCGGCTACCTGCATTCCAATCCAGTTCGTAACCAGACCAATTCCCAGCATGGCTGCAGCCATGGCAATTCTGGCATTGTCGCCCCAGCCCATAGCTGCGGTCATGTAGCCGGCACCGGTTAATGCGGCGACGGGACCGCCAATCGGTACTGACATCAGGAAGAACCAGCCGACCAGGGCTCCGGCCTTCGGGCCAAAAGCCAGCGTAACGAAGTGGGAGACGCCTCCCGCATTCGGAAACCGGGCGGAGAGAAGTCCCATCGACAGAGCCAGGGGAAGAATCAGGAGGGTCATGAATCCCCAGGCGAGCAGGGAGGCCGGACCGGCCATCTCTGCTGCAAGTCCGGGAACGATCAGCACCCCTGACCCCAGCACGGCTCCAATGTACAGGGCAATGGCCTGCGGCATTCCGATATTGCGTTGTAAAGTTTCTTTCATAGTGAACATGGCCCGCTTTCCTTGTATTTACGTATAGATTATCAGATAATAGATCCATTGGAAAAACGGAATTATCAGATGATATCCATTCAAAAAACCGATGATACAGCTTAGCAAAGGGGGAAGTCAAGTGGAATCACGCCACCTGTTCACGTTTCTAGTCGTAGTGGAAACCGGAAGCTTTACGCGTGCCGCTCAGAAGCTGGATTATGCGCAGTCCAGCATTACTGCGCAGATTCAGGCGCTTGAAGCAGAGCTGGGCCAGCCGCTGTTTGACCGGATCAGCAAAAAGATCATTCTCACCGACGCCGGACGCCGTCTGCTCCCTTACGCCCAGGAAATCTCCCGGATGCATACCCTGGCTGAGGTTGCGCTGCGTTCGGATACTGAACTGTCCGGAGCACTGCGCATTGGCGCACCGGAGTCGCTGGCCGCATTCCGTCTGCCGGGCATTATTAAGGAATTCCGCGGGCGTTATCCTCAGGTGCAAATTACCCTGAAGCCGGGTGCCTGCTGGGAACTTACCGAATTCGTCCGTTCCGGAGAGCTGGATCTGGTGTTTCTGCTGCAGCCGGAGACGGAGTATAAGGATCTTCACACGGAGACGCTCATTCAGGAGGCGATGGCGCTGGTTGCTCCGCTGGGCCATCCGCTTCTGGAGCTCGCTGAGGTACTGCCGCATCATCTGAAAGACGAGACCATTCTGCATACCGAAACCGGCTGCACCTACCGGACCTTGTTCGAGCGCCATTTGAACAGTCACGGCGTATTCCCCGATCCGAAACTGGAATTCTGGAGTGTTGAAGCGATCAAGCAGTGCGTGACCGCCGGTCTGGGCCTGTCATTTTTACCGATGATTACGGTCCAGAGTGAGCTGGCTGAAGGCAAGCTGGCCCGGCTCCATTGGAATGACGAGTCGCAGCGGGTAGCTACCCAAATCGCTTACCACCACAAAAAGTGGAAATCGCCCGCGCTTGCAGAATTCCTGTCCACTATCCAGAAACATGCGGCAGAGTGGAGAAATGGGGCAACGTTCACTGCACAAACGAACCTGTTATCCAGTTAATTCTATGAACTTATTCTATGGTAATCGTAAAATAGACCGTTATGATCCCGGGGAGGAGACAGGACATGAATGATTCTGAGCCTGACTATGAGGAAGAGCTGGAGGCTTTTGTCATCTGGATGAAGGATGCCGGATTTACCCCCTATACCCAGAAGTCCTATCTCGCCGATGTGCGGGAATTCCTGGGGAGTCTGAACGGCAAAAGCCTGGAGAACGTCAAGAAGCTGCATATCATCTCCTATCTTACCTCGGTCCGTGAGCGGGGGGTCAGTGATGCCACGCGTAACCGCAAGCATGCTTCGGTCAACTGCCTGTTCAAGGCGCTGATGGAGTTGGAGCTGCTGGCCGCCAATCCTGCAGCGGGAATCAAGAAATCCAAGACCGAAAAAAACCGTGAGCCCGTTTATCTGGAGGAACATGAATTGCAGCGGTTTTTGTCTGCGGTTGAAGGCAAGTACAGAAGCAGGAATCTGGCGGTTTTTCTGCTCATGTCCTACATGGGATTGCGGGTAGGGGAGGTGCATACCCTGAACTTAAGCGATTATAATGCGGAACGCCTTACGCTCCGTGTTTTCGGAAAAGGCCGCAAATGGCGGAATATTCCGGTGCCTGCGGAGCTGGCCCCTTTTTTGGAGCAAGCCCTGTCTGAGCGGCTGGAGCCTTGGCGCAGCAAGGAGGAAGCTATGTTCATTTCGCAAAAAGGGCGCAGGCTCTCCATCCGGGCCATCCAGGGGATTGCAGCTGACACCTTTGGCCGTTTCCAGGCGGAAGTACCCGCTGCCCGCCGCAGGCCATACTCCAGCCATAAGCTGCGCCATTCCTTCGCCACCATGCTGCTGCGCAAAGGGGCAGATTTGCGGACCGTGCAGGAGCTGCTGGGCCACTCGTCCATCCAGACCACCACCGTGTATACGCATATCACCAACCGGGAGAAGGAGGAAGCGATGGCCCGGCTGCAGATCAGCATGCCGGAGTAATTATTGCATTTTATATACGGTAGACCGTTCAGTGGGACCTTTAATGCGGGGACAGCATAAAGCCGGAAAGCTGTAACGGGGCAAGGACCTATTTCATTGGCAGACATGACGATTCATGTTATATTTGTTGAGTTCAGAAGCTCCGTCCTTTCAGTATGGGGGTTATTCTCCATAACTTGAAGGGCGTTTTCTTTGTTTGCCACTTTTCAGAAGTACGGCAAAAAGACTATCCCTCCCTCGATATGAGGGGGAGACAGTCTCTGTTCTTGCTGAGCTTGTCCTACAGCTCCAGCTTAGAGATTTCACTCTTCAGCTTCTCAGCCGATTTCTGGAACAGGGTTTTCTCATCTTCACTCAGCGGAAGATCCAGCACTTCACGGACACCGGAACGGTCAACCACGCATGGGGCACCCAGGAATACATCGGATACTCCATTATAGTTGTTCAGCAGAGTAGAGACGTTCAGCACGGCGCCTTCATTATGCAGAATGGAAACCACGATCCGGTCCAGTGCAAGTGCGATCGCATAGGAGGTTGAACCTTTGGCATCAATGATTTCGTAAGCGGCATTTTTGGTATCCTCGAAGATTTCCTTACGTTCCGCATCGTCAAAGCCAAGATCGATTCCGGCAACGTTGGCGAGACTCCATACCGGAAGCTCGGAATCTCCGTGCTCGCCTATAATCTGACCGTGAATGCTGCGCGGGTCGATTTCTTTGTGGAGACCGATCAGGTAGCGGAATCTGGCGCTGTCAAGCACTGTACCCGAGCCGATGACACGTCTGCGGTCGAAACCGCTGATCTTCAAGGTGGCATAAGCCAGAATGTCCACCGGATTGGTAGCGATCAGGAGGATCGCGTGATGGTTGTATTTCGTGATTTTTTGGATGATGTCTTTAAAAATGGAAATGTTTTTACGGAGCAGATCAATCCGGGTTTCGCCCGGTTTCTGGGAGGCGCCAGCGGTCACAATGATAATATCTGCTTCGCGGCAATCTTCATAGGTTCCTGCCCAGAGCTTCACACCACCGACAAAAGGCATGCCATGATTCATATCAAGTGCTTCACCAAGTGCTTTCTGATGATTGACGTCAATAAGTACCAGTTCCTGCATGCGTCTGCGCAGCAGCAAAGTATAGGCAGTTGTCGTACCGACAGCACCTGTGCCGATCACTACGACACGATTTGGTTTGAATGGGGGGGCCATTGCTACATCTCCTCCTGAGTTATTGAAGTTTTTGTGTCCAATCTTATCCATCATAATCGCTAAGGTTAGTGTTTTCAAGCGGTCTGCTTTTAATCCATTACCCGAAACTGGGCAAGTTAACAAGGATTTTGGAAGAAGGGAGCAAGTATTGTTTAGTATTTCCAAGTTTCTTGTAATTATCGGTGCGGGGTCCTAAAAGGCCGGCCGCTTCTCAATAGCATTATCTATTTATTTAGAAGACAGGGGAGAATTTACGAATGGATTTATTCCGCAAAAAACCTTTGACCGCTCCAGTAAGCGCCGGAGGCGAGAAGCTAAGCAAGACACTTGGTGCACTGGATCTGACCATGCTTGGTGTGGGCGCGATCATCGGTACCGGTATATTTGTAATGACGGGAGTAGCAGCGGCAGAGCATGCAGGACCAGCGCTGGTGCTCTCTTTTGTGCTGGCCGGTATAGCCTGTGTGCTGTCGGCGCTCTGCTATTCCGAATTTGCTTCCACACTACCGGTGTCCGGCAGTGCGTATGCTTACAGCTATGTGGCTTTTGGCGAATTGTTAGCCTGGATTCTGGGCTGGGATCTCGTGCTGGAATACGGGGTGGCTGCAGCTGCAGTGAGCAGCGGGTGGTCTGGTTATTTCCAGGGTCTGCTCGAAGGCTTTGGCTTGCATTTGCCCACAGCACTCTCCGGGGCGTATAATGCGGACAAAGGAACGTTTATCAACCTCCCCGCGATTATCATCATTTTGCTGATTTCCTACTTGCTGACCAGGGGGGTCAAGGAAACGGCCCGTTTTAATGCCATTATGGTTGTAATCAAGCTGTCGGTCGTCATTCTCTTTATTGTCACTGGCTTTTTTTATGTGAAACCGGAGAATTGGACACCTTTTATGCCCTTCGGGTTTCATGGTGTAGTTAATGGGGCGGCTACTGTATTTTTTGCCTATATCGGATTTGATGCCCTGTCTACTGCAGCAGAAGAAGTCAAGCGCCCACAGCGTGATCTGCCGATCGGGATTATTTCCTCCCTTGCCATCTGTACGGTGCTCTATATCGTCGTATCGCTGGTACTTACCGGGATCGTTCCTTACCAGAGCCTGAATGTCAGTGATCCGGTTTCCTTTGCGCTCCGTTTTGTGGATCAGAATATGGTCGCCGGGCTGATCTCCGTAGGTGCCATTGCTGGAATGACTACGGTTCTGCTCGTTTTGCTGTTTGGGCAGACACGGCTCTTGTTCGCAATATCACGGGACGGGCTTTTGCCGGAAGCCTGGTCCAAGGTCAGCAGGAAGACGCATACCCCTGTACGCAGCACGTGGCTGGTAGGCGGTATTATTGCCGTGCTCACCGGCTTTGTCCCGCTGGACCGTCTGGCCAACCTGACCAGTATCGGCACACTGTTCGCCTTTCTTGTCGTTTCGCTCGGTGTTATCCTTCTCCGGTATACCCATCCGAATCTGAAGCGGGGCTTCACAGTGCCATGGGTTCCGGTTGTGCCCTTGCTGAGTGCGGCGGCCTGCGGCTATTTGATGTATAATCTGGGGAGAGAGACTTGGATTGGCTTCCTGATCTGGCTGGCCATCGGTTTGCTCATTTACGGGTTATATGGCTACAAGCACAGCAAGCTGAATAATAACCAATAATTAATGAAGGAAGAGGAGAGAGCTTTGTCATATAAACTTACGGGGTTCAGGGTTCTGGGGGCTATATTCACGGTTTTCTTGAGCCTGCTTATACTCTCGGCCTGCTCTTCTTCTCCTCCGGAGCCTTCCCAGCCCCCGCAGCCGACGGAAGCGCCGGAAGAGGGGCAGACCATTACGTTGATTACACCGGACGCCAAGAATGTTAACAACGAGAAAACCGCGAAATATCAGATTCAGACCCGGCTTACAGATTTCAGACTGTTAAATGATTCCATGGGGCTGGCTTGGGGCGTGACCAAAAATGAACTGCGGATCTACATGACCAAGGATAACGGCGAAACGTGGAGCAATATTTCCCCGTCAGCAAATGTTCAATTTTTATCCAACCCTGTCTATGGAAAAGACATATTGTTCACCGATCCCAGCAATGGCTGGATTATCCGCAGCGCCTCAGGGCTTACAGAAACAGTGGTATTGCGTACAACAGATGGAGGAAGCAGCTGGAAGGTCTCTTCTTTTCCTGATGCGAACGCTATTTCTTCCATCTATTTCAACTCCCCTGAGGATGGCTGGCTGATGACTTCCTGGGATGCCAAAGCTACCAAAGAGAGCAAAGCGCTGTATGCAACAAGCGACGGCGGCGCTACATGGAGCCTGGTGATGCAAAATGAACAATATAATCCGAATTTGCCGAATAATACGATCCCGATATCGGGTGTCATTACAGGGATGATATTCAAGGACATTAGCCATGGCTTTGTGACTATGCAGACCGGGGCACTGCCCAAGATCTATATGACCAAGGACGGAGCGGCTACCTGGAATCCGGGTCCGGAGTTTCTTGTGAATGATCAATTAAGGGATTGTGACAAGGTGATTACTGGGGAGCCTGATTTTTTTGATAAAGGCAGTTTGAACGGCTGGATGTCCGTTGGATGCCAAAAAGACAAAGAAGGCAGTATCACCTATAATGGTTATTTCACGGCCAATGGGGGAGAGAACTGGAAATTTGTATCCTTCGGGCTGGGACCCCTGACGGGGATCAACCGCCATATTCCCCCAACCTTCTTGAACTCCCAAGTGGGCTGGGCCCTTAAGCAGGATGTGTTATATAAGACTACCAACCAGGGCAAGACCTGGACGGCGCTTCCGGCCAGCAGTGTGCTGCGATCCAAACTTGTGGATTATCCGGAAATTGTGAAGCTGCAATTCATATCCGGTGAAGTAGGCTGGCTGCTGATCGAGAAAAAAGAAGACCGCAAGTCGATTCTGCTGCAGACCACTAACGGTGGAGTAAGCTGGCGGGTGATGTAAACCTGAAACGGATACCGTCCCTTTAAGGATGACGTAGCCGCTTCTACTTGGATTGACAATACTGAGCAGATAAAGGGAGTAACGCTGTTGCGTAAATATTGAACGGCATTCTAAAAGTATGGCTGTTGAGAAAAGATAAGAAGCCTATGAAAAGGACCGAATTTCTTCGGGCCTTTTCTTTTTTTTGCAAAAATAACATTAAAAATTGAATTATTCCTGCCGATGTATATGTAAATTCATACAATATCATATAATATGACATGAAAAGGAAGGGATTACTATGAAACGTAATATTCGTCTTTCATTTTTTGCCAGGAATTTACTTGTCGCTTTTGCCAGTATTCTCATTATCGGGTTTGTGATTTCATTTGCCGGGGTTGAGATTCAGCGCAGGCTGGCCTTGGAGAATCTGAATAATCAGTCGCTGGGAGTGGCTGCAATGGCGCTTGGGACGCTCGATAAGACAGATGTGGCGGGGGCGGCAGCTGCTCCTGACAATAACTCGCCTGAAGTGAAGAGGATTATGGCTAAGCTTGATGCAGTGTCGGATGCCAATAAGAATGTGGCACAAGTGTATGTATTCGCTCCGGAGATTAAGGACGGCAAGAACCTGATTGTCGCTATGCCTACCCATCTGGTGGAACAAGGGCTTAAAGCAGGAGATATCTATGAGAACCCGCCGAAGACGCTGCAGGCGCTTGAGCAAGCAGTCGCAACCAGACAGCCGGTCATAACGGATGCGTATACCGACGATTTCGGGACCTGGATTAGTGTGATGGAACCTGTATTGGATAACAGCGGCCGGGTAATCGCCGTTATGGGGATGGATGTGACTGCCAGCCTGCTTAGTGAAAATATCCAAAAAGTGTGGATGCGCTCACTTATAGTGCTGTTGATTTCTCTTGTCATTATGCTGGCCGTTCAGTATTGGCTGACCCGGTGGACGCTTGCTCCCGTTAAAGAATTGTTCAAGGCGATTGATGAGGTGAGCTCCGGCAATCTGCATGTCCGTTTGAGCACAGAACGGTCCGATGACTTTGGAGAGTTGAACCGAAAATTCACGAAGATGGCCGCAGAGCTGCGGAACATGATCTCGGGTGTCAAAGATAAAGCAGTGCAGGCAGCGGCTTCCTCTCAGGAAATGGCCGACACGGTAGCGCGTAATGTGGATGAGCACAAGATTGTGGGAGCTGCGGTAGAACGGGTAAGCAGCGGAGCTGCGGCCCAGGAGCATTCGGCTTCCGAAAGTGCCCGGGTGATGGAAGAGATGTCGAAGGGAATTCAGAGCATTGCAGAAACCGCGTACAGAGTTTCCGAAGCTGCTGCCGACATGGACCGCGAAGCAGAGGCGGGCGGAGCTGCTATTCGGAAAATTGTCGATCAGATGTCGGCGATCAGCGAATCTGTCAACCTGTCTGCCGAGAAAATAAAAGTGCTTGAATCCAGCTCCAGCGAAATTATTGGCATTGCGGAATTGATTACGGGGCTGGCTTCCCAGACCAATCTGCTGGCATTGAATGCGGCGATTGAAGCGGCGAGGGCAGGGGATGCAGGCAGGGGGTTTGCGGTTGTGGCTGAAGAAGTGCGTAAGCTGGCTGACCAGTCGGGACAAGCGGCGTACCGGATTTCAGGCATCATCGAGAACATTCACAGGGATACGCGTCAATCCGCAGAGCTGATGCAGGCAGGATTGCTGGAAGTAGGAGCTGGTATGGAATTGTCGAAGCAGACGGATGAAGTTTTTAGGCGTATTACAGAGGTTATCCGCAGTGTCTCGGCGCAGACAGAGGATATGTCTTCGGTTACTGAGCAGATGTCGGCCAGTTCGGAAGAGGTCTCGGCTTCGGTGCATGAGTTGTCATCTATTGCCCGTGCTTCGGCAGTAGGTGCTGCTGAACTGAGTAAATCCTCGACGTATCAGCTAGCTTCGCTTAACGACATCTCCGAGTCAGCTGAACATTTAAGCCGGATGTCTAGTGAGCTGGAGGCATTGACATCTAAATTTAAAATATAGTATATGTCATATATTATAACATTAATAATGTTTTTTTATTGACAGTTATCGACGATTCCCTTAATTTTATTAATAATAAGTCACATAAAGTTACACTTAATGTTGCTTGTTTGCTGGTTAAAGGAGGGGAAGCGAAATGGCAGTAAAGTTAAGGCTGATGCAATCCCAATCGCAACAGATGTCCTTAAGCAGAGAAATGCGGCAAGGTCTGGAGATTCTGCAGCTGTCCATCACCGATTTATCCACATATCTCGAGCGGCAGTGTGAAGAAAATCCGATGCTTGAACGCCTTGAATCGCTCGAACAGCCCGAAGGGCTGGAGAACGCTTTTGAAACAACGTCATGGGCAGCCAAGGGTAATCCATTCTCCGGCGAGCTCAAGGCTGTCAGGCAGGACACGCTTGAGGAAGTCCTGCTTGAGCAGCTCAATTGTCTCTCCGGTCTGCCGGAGTCGGTAATTGCAGCGGCCCGATATCTGATTGGCAACATTAATGACCGGGGGTATCTGGAGCTTCCCTTAGAGGAGCTGGAAGCGGAACGGGGTCTTGCCGGAGCAGTGCTCCGGGAGGCGCTTGATGTGGTACAGGGATTTGAGCCTGCCGGTGTGGGGGCGGCTACTCTATCGGAATGCCTACTACTGCAGCTTCGGAGGATGGTGCCGCGCCAGCCGCTGGCTGAAGCGCTGGCAGCCGGATACCTGGAGGTCCTGGCCGCCAGGAAGTTGAAGAATGCAGCGGCCCGGCTGTTTGTCACGAATGAGGAGATCGCCTGTGCATACCGGACCATTCAAAGTCTGAATCCTTATCCCGGAGCTTGTTACGGGGGAGGGACTGACAGCTATGTGATCCCGGACTTATACATTCGTAGCGGGCTGAGGGGGTACGAGATATTTTGCAATGAGAGTGCCTTGCCGGCTGTGACGATTAACCGTTATTACGATGGAATGATGAACTCAATGTCCAGGACAAGCCCGGAGCTGCAATTTCTCAAAGGGTACCACCGCTCTGCCAAGTGGCTTGTGAAATGTATCGAGGAGCGCAAGAAGACGCTGCTGCTGGTGGGGCGGGCGATGCTGGAGCACCAATTCGATTTTGTGGTCAAAGGCAAAGCCTCGCTCAAACCATTGACCCTGCGAATGGTCTCGGATTGCATCGGACTTCATGAATCAACCGTCAGCCGGGCGGTTAACGGCAAGTATGTGCAGACTCCCGGCGGGCTCTATGAATTAAAGGACCTGCTGTGCTCCGCCGTTAACAGCGCCGGTGGCGAAGTCTCCTCCGTCCCTTATATCCAATCCAGAATCCGTGAACTGATCCGGGAGGAAGACCCTGGTAAGCCGCTCTCCGACCAGCGCCTGTCAGAGCAGCTTGCCGAAGAAGGGTTGACGGTTGCCCGTCGCACGGTAGCCAAATACCGGGAAGAGCTGGGGCTGTCAAGCGCAGCGCTTCGCCGCAGCCGACAGTAAAGGAGCTGGGAAGATGGTGCGAATAGCAATCGCAGTGATCGCAGGAGCGGAAACGACCAGCACGCTGCTGTGCAGGCAGCTTACTTCGCTGCTGGGAGAATATATGAGCTTCCATCCCTTTTCTGTAAACGGATGGACGGGGGAAGCCGAAGTAGATCTGGTGATCATCAGCTCGCACATTCTGTTCATCAAACATTCACCGTTTGTTCTGCGTAAGCAGACCGATGTCTTTATCATGAAGCGCACCTTGTCCAGGAAAGGCTGGGAACAGATTAAGGATCTCCCGGCTGGGAACCGGTATTTGGTTGTGAATGACGAGCGTGACTCTGTGGTTGAGACTATATCTCTTTTATATGAGCTTGGGCTGCGTCATGTGGACCTGGTTCCCTGTTATCCCGGCTTGCTGGAGAACGGAAGCGTATTGCAAGCCATCACACCCGGGGAAGCCCATTTGGCCCCGGCTAGTGTGGAGCATATTATTGACATTGGCCCACGGGTGATAGATATCGGCACGATCGTAGAGATTCTGACCCGATTTAATCTTGTGAATTCCAAAACCCGCCGCATTCTTGACCGGTATGCCAGTGAGATTATGACGTCTAGCCAAGGGCTGCAATTCACGATGCAGGAGATGCTCGACACCAAGAATTTGTTTGAAGAGACGCTGAATATGGTTCAGGACGGAGTTGTGACCTACGATGAACTCGGCCGGGTGACCTTTATTAACCGGACTGCCGAGGAGATTCTGGGCGAGGCCTGGGACGGGAGCAGACTGAAGGTGGGACAACTGTTCAGCAGGCATGGTATTGAGCTGGAATGGCAGGAGGGGGAGATCCGCGACCGGCTGGTGACGATACGCAAGCAAAATGTGATTTTGAGCAAAATGGCTATCCTCGGCCGCGGCAATGCCAAAGAACGTGTGCTGATCTTCAACATTGCCCGGAAAATCGAAGAGCTGGAACTGAAACTTCGGAAGCAGCTCCGGGACAAAGGGCACACCTCCAGGTTTACTTTTGAGGATATTGTGACCGATGCGGAACCCATGAAGCGCATCATTGAGAAGGCCAAGAAAATGGCTAAAAATGACCTGAGTGTTCTTATTCTTGGCGAAAACGGTACGGGAAAGGAGCTGTTTGCCCATTCGATTCATGATTATTCACACCGTTCGCCGTTTGCATTTATTGCTGTGAATTGCAGTGCGCTGCCGGAGAATTTGCTGGAAAGTGAATTGTTCGGCTATGAGGAAGGGGCGTTCACCGGAGCACGCAAAGGCGGGAAGCCGGGATTGTTCGAGCAGGCGCATAAAGGAACGATCTTCCTGGATGAGATCGGCGATATCTCGCCGCATCTTCAGGCCAGGCTGCTGCGGGTGATTCAGCAAAAGGAGATTCTGAAGGTCGGCGGCACCCGGCTTCTGCCGGTGGATGTGAGGGTCATTGCAGCGACCAACCGCAATCTGGCCGAACTGGTGAAGAGTGGAGGGTTCCGGGAAGATCTCTATTATCGGCTAAAAGTGCTTCAGATTGAGATTGTTCCGTTACGCGAGCGCAAAGAGGATATTCCAAGATTGATCCGCTACTTTCTGGCGCGTAGGGGAATCACCCGGAAACTGCCCCCTGAATTGAGTGTGGCACTGGCTGCGCATGACTGGCCGGGCAATATCCGCGAGCTGGAGAACACGGTGGAATACATTGCTATTATGAATGGAGAGGATTTCAGTGTGGAGGATCTTCCTTTTGAGACCAACAGCCCACCCGTTGCGGAGGTTAACAAGGTGGAGCCGCCACTTCTCCCGCTAAGCCCGCTCCCGGTGGAGTGTCTGGATATCGACGTCGGGCGCTTGCTGCTCACCACTCTTGTGGAAGCCAAGGCGGACGGCAAGCCTACCGGCCGCCGCAATCTGACCACACTTCTCAGAGCACAGGGAGTGGTGATGACTGAAAACCAAATCCGCAAATGGCTCGACCGCTTAAGGGATCAAGGCTGGATTGAGATTAAAGCGGGCCGCTCCGGATGTCTGGTGACCGGGGAAGGATACCGGCATTTAACTACATCAAGCGCGGGAGAGCTGTCGTGAAAATAGGAGACGCCTTTTTGTCCATGAAGAAGGCGTTTTTTATTTTATCTTTCAATGGGATAAATGGGACAAATAACGGGGGTAAAGGGTGTTTCGGGTGGCTGCAGTGCCGCTTGAAGCCAGGGATTTCAGACGTGAAGGGCAGACTTGCCCGGATAGGATCCAGTTTTCGGCAAGGTAAGGGGTTTCATTCGTTATACTTCTGTTTTTCAACAAAAAATAATAAAAAAAAGGGCTGGATTTCAAAAGTTGGCATGAAACTTGCTACTTATTAAGGTGTAACCCACTTTACCGGGAAGAGGTGAATGTCCATTCTGACGAGTCCACATTTCAGAAATGCGAGTGCCGATGCGATCGTCTCGCTGGCCCGCAGACTTATTGCATTTCAGAATACGAGTGCGGAGAGAATCAACTGCTGCACCGATTATTGCACCGATTGGCTCCGTCAGCACGGGCTTGCTGTCCGGTGCTATGAGCACGGAGGGCTGAAGAGCCTGGTGGCTGAACTGGGGACAGGCGATCCGGTCGTTGTGCTTAACGGCCATCTCGATGTGGTTCCTGCCTCTCCGGAGGAGTTCATTCCCTACGTGGAGGATGGGCGTCTATTTGGCCGGGGGAGCTACGATATGCTTGGTTCCGTCGCTGCGATGATGGTGCTGATGAGTGAGCTTGCAACGCGGCCTCCGGATTGCCGGGTGGTGCTAAAGCTCGTTCCCGACGAGGAGAGCGGCGGGGAGCTCGGAACAGGGCATCTTGTCCGGCAATTGGGACTGGTGGGCGATGTAGCCATTTGCGGGGAACCGACTAATCTGAATATTGCGGTTCAGGCGAAAGGGATTTTGCAGGTGACCATTGACGTGCCCGGACTTGCTGCCCATGGCAGCCGCCCCTGGCTGGGCAAGAATGCTATTCTGGAGGCCTTGCGGCATTTTCAGGCGATTGCGTCTTTGAGATTTTTTCAGGAGAGCACTCCGTTCTTCCCACAGCCCTCATTGAATCTCGCGAAGATTCAGGCGGGGACGGTGTTCAATCAGGTTCCCGACCTGTGCAGGCTCAGCATTGATATCCGCTACTTGCCGGGACAAGACCCGGCAGCGATTCTGGCTGCAATCCGCGAGG
Organism: Paenibacillus riograndensis SBR5; assembly: GCF_000981585.1. Classification (NCBI taxonomy): domain Bacteria; kingdom Bacillati; phylum Bacillota; class Bacilli; order Caryophanales; family Paenibacillaceae; genus Paenibacillus; species Paenibacillus riograndensis. The sequence continues at coordinate 4,366,880 of NZ_LN831776.1, read as the reverse complement.
CAGTTCCGCAAAGTGAAGTTAACGTGCATTTTGAAGGCTCGCCTGTCAATACGCAGATCAGCGACAGATGGGTCAAGAAGCTGCGCCACCATGCCGGTTCGCATTTTTTTGGCCAGGATGGATCGGCGGATACCCGCTTCTATGCAGAGCAAGGGATTCCCGCTGTAGAGTTCGGGCCTTCCGGGGCGAACCATCATGGACCGGGTGAATATGTGCTGATCGACTCCATGCTAAGGTACAAGGAGATTCTTAAGGAATTCATTACTCATATCAGGGAGGAAGAACAATGAGATTTGCAGATAAAGTTGTGATTGTAACCGGAGCCGGTTCAGGGAACGGGCGCTCCATTGCTATGAAATTTGCTGAGGAGGGGGCTAAGGTAGTCGCCGCTGATCTCAACCTTGCTGGCGCGGAGGAAACGGTGGCGCTAATTGGCAAGGGCAAGGAAGCATTGGCGTTAAAGAGCGATGTTACATTGAAAAGCGATGTCGAGCACATGGTCGCACAGACGATTGAAACCTACGGCACGTTGGACGTGCTGGTCAACAACGCGGGAATTGTCGCATTTACTGAATTTCTGGAGCTTTCGGAAGAGGAGTGGGACAAGGTGCACAACGTTAATCTTAAAGCTCCGTTCCTCTGCTCCCAGGCTGCAGCCAAACAGATGATCGCCTCCGGCACCAAAGGCCGCATCATTAACATTACCTCTGTGGAGGCCCACCGGATTGTGTCCAGCAGCGGTCATTGTCAACCGCATTATAACTCTTCCAAGGGAGGGCTCAACCTGTTGACCAAAGCAGTGGCGCTTGAACTTGCCCCTTATGGAATTACAGTGAACAGTGTAGCCCCGGGAGTGGTTGAGACGCCTTTCACTGCGGGAGGCCTGCAGAATCCGGAGGTTCGGGAATGGGTGCTGGGCCGTATCCCCGCAGGCCGAATTGCCTCCCCAGGCGATATCGCCAATGCGGTATTGTTCTTGGCCACGCCGGAATCAGAGTACATCACAGGCTCGACAGTATTTGTAGACGGAGGCTGGACCATTCATTAGCAGGGCAGCGTTAGCGTCTGACAACAAGAAGGGAATCGCGAAAGGAGAATGACATGGCCTATCTGGAGTGGAATAAACTGAGGCGGCAAGTGGAGAGCGGTGAGGTGACCTCGGTCATCATTGCCGGAGTGGATATGCAGGGTAAGTTGTTCGGCAAGCGGGTGCCTGGCCATCATTTTATCGAAGATGCCAAGGACGGAATTCATACTTGTGCGCTTAATCTGGCCTGGGATGTCAGCCTGAATTTCGGGGCTTTTGATTTTTGCAATTGGGATACCGGTGTGCATGACATGGTGACTCTGCCTGACTTGTCTACCCTGCGGCCCTATCCGTGGTCTCCCAAGACGGCTTTTGTACTGTCCGATCTTAAGAGCAAGGACGGGACGGACATCTCTATCGCTCCGCGCAACATGCTGAAACGGCAGATTGCCAAAGCCGCCGGTCTGGGGCTGAAGCCTTACGCAGCTTCGGAAATTGAATTCTATATTTTCAAGGAGACCTCGGAGACGGTCAGAGAGAAGAATTATACCGGACTTAAGCCGCTGTTCGAATATCCGGTCGATTATTCCATTTACCGTCTGACCGTGGACCATTGGTTCCTTGGACAGCTGACCGACAATCTGGAAGCGGCGGGTGTGCCGATTGAAGCGCTGAAGGGCGAATGGGGCAATGGCCAGATCGAACTGAATGTGCGCTATGCCGAAGCGCTGGAGATGGCCGACCGGACAGCGATCTACAAGAACGGTATTAAGGAAATGGCTGCGCTGAACGGGCTGATGGCCACCTTCATGGCGAAGCAGGATACGAATGATTCGGGCAGCAGCGGGCATACACATATCAGCCTGTGGGATCTGGAAAACGGCAATAACGTGCTGTACGATCCGGAGCAGGAGTATGGACTCTCCGAGACCGGGCGCTACTTTCTGGCAGGAATGCTGGAGCTGGCTCCGGAACTGATGGTCTTCTATGCGCCTTATATCAACTCTTACAAAAGAATTATGGATTTCGGCTCAGGGGCTCCCAATACGGTGAGCTGGGGCATTGACAACCGCAGCACTTCCTTCCGGTTCGACGGAAAAGGAAAATCCTGCCGTTTTGAGAACCGGGTGCCCGGGGCGGATGCGAATCACTATCTGGTGCTGTCGGCAATGATCGCTTCAGGACTCTATGGGATTGAGAACCGCTTAGAGTTGCCTGCGCCGATAACCGGTAATGCGGGGAAGCTGGAAATTCCGCGGCTGCCGACCAATCTATATGATGCGGTGAAAATATTAGAGAACAGCAAGACAGTCAGAGAGCTGCTGGGAGAAGAGGTTGTACATCATTATTTGCAGGCTGCGCAGCTTGAGCTGCGGGACTTCTTCAGCTCCGTAACGGACTGGGAACGCAAAAAATACTTTGAGTTTATTTAGGAGGTGTCTTCCAACCTGAAATTGGGTTTGAAGACACGCTCTAAAGCACCTGGACAGGAGGAGAAGCAAAATGCAAAAGACTGTGCTGGAGGAGTGGAATTACAACTGGGTGAATGGCAGTAAGGTCCAAGCCGCAGCCCATCTTGAAGTATGGAATCCTGCGAGCGGTGAGATGATCGCGCGGGTCCCGGATCTGGATCCGGCAGAAGTTGTCAAAGCTATTGACGCCGCCAGCCAGGCTTTTCCAATATGGTCGGCCAAGCCCGCACCGGAACGCTCGGCCGTGCTCGAAGACTGGGCAGCCCGCCTGCTCGCGGACCGTACGGCCCTCGCCAGGCTGATGACCCTTGAGCAGGGTAAGCCGCTGAGTGAATCGCTCGGGGAGATAGAAGGTGCGGCGGCTATTATCAAGTGGTATGCAGAGGAAGCGAAGCGTTCTTGCGGAGAGATTATTCCCGCCTCGAATCCGAACCAGCAACTGCTGGTCTACCGGGAACCTGTAGGCGTAGCCGCATTAATCACCCCGATGAATTTCCCGGCTGCCACTGTAGCCCGCAAAGTGGCCCCGGCACTGGCGGCGGGCTGTTCCCTGATTCTCAAGCCTGCGGAGACTACGCCTCTGACCGCGATCGCCATGTTCGGGCATCTGATGCAGACTGCGCTTCCTGCGGGAACGGCTAACCTAGTCACGGGCCAACCGGCCCGCACCGGCGAGGTGCTGCTGGCGGATCAACGGGTGAGTAAAATATCATTCACCGGTTCCACCCGCACAGGGAAGCATCTGATGCAGCAAGCGGCTTCGACGGTGAAGCGGATGTCCATGGAACTTGGGGGCAATTCGCCAGTCATCATATTCCCAGATGCGGATCTGGACAAGGCGGCACAGGCCGTCGCTGCCAATAAATTTGAGAACTGCGGACAGGTCTGCAATGGGATTAATGTGGTTTATTTGCACCGGGACATCAAGGAGCGCTTTGTGCAAAAGCTGCTGCCGCTGGTACAGGGCTTGAGGGTAGGGCCCGGAATGCAACCGGGAACGGATGTGGGTCCTCTCATCGATGAGAAGGCACTGGCCAAAGTAGAGCGCCTGGTGAGAAATGCAGAGCGAGAGGGAGCCAAGGTACTCCTTGGCGGAAAAAGTCTGAAAGGGGCCAAATACGCCGGAGGCAACTTCTATGCACCGACCCTTCTCGATGAGGTGACGGATGATATGGACATTGCGCAGGAAGAGATTTTTGGTCCCGTTGCTCCGGTACTCACTTTCGACAACGAAGAGGAGGTATTGGCCAGAGTCAATGTTACCCGTTACGGGCTGGCCGCGTATGTCTTCACCGGAGATTTTAGGAGGATACACCGCATGATTTCTGGACTTGAGGCTGGAAATATCGGAATTAACGGAACATCACTGGCCTACCTGCAATCACCGTTCGGGGGGGTTAAGGAGAGCGGGATTGGCAGGGAAGGCGGCAGACAGGGACTCGAGGAATACACGGTTCTAAAGTATGTAGCCATGACGATTTCTTAATTGTTAGAGAAAGGGGGGAGCCGCCAATGAAGAAACGGTGCACCGGATGAGGACTCATGTCCTGTCCATTCTGCTGGAGCGGCGTCCGCAAGCACTGCAGCGGGTGACGGGACTGCTGAGCCGGGGCAATGTTGATGTGGAACGCTGGGTTCTGGGTATGGGAGACGAAAAAGATGAATGGCAGGTGGTTCTGGCTATCCGAGCGGATAATACCGGTCTGAACTGGCTGATCCAAAGGCTGGATAGACAGCTTGAAGTGACTACAGTTACGTGCTGCGACTGGAAGGATCCTGAAATCAGGGAATGGGTGAGCAGGGTGACAGGCCTGCCGTGTGAAAGGGAGGATTGATATGCCCGCCAAAACGGTGATCTGGGTTATCGCAAGTAACAGGCCTGGCGTTCTGGCCCGTGTCTCGCAATCCTTTGCCGGATGCGAGACCAATATCGAGCGGGTCAGCTTCGGGAGAAGCCGGGACAAGACGGTGGCCCGGATGAGAATTGCATTCTATGTCGAAGACAAGACGCTGGAAGCTATCCTGCACAGCCTGGGACAGCTGAAAGAGGTGATCCAGGTCCGTACCGGCAGCAGTACGATGCGGGCGCTCTCATACTGGGCTGTGGCTTACGGTTTGTTCGTGACCATACTTGGCCTCAACTTGGCCGCGCCGCTGTATTCCGTATATCGGACGCAGTGGGATTTAAGTCCCGCGATGGTGGTTCTGGTTTTTGCCGCTTACGCGCTGGTTGTGATTCCTTCCATCGTATTGTTCGGACAAGTGTCGGACCGGATCGGTCCGGTCCGTATCCTGCTCTGCGGCATTGCCGCCACTTTGTCCGGTTCCCTGTGCTTTCTGTTTGCGAACGGGCTGTCCATGCTCCTGCTGGCCAGAGTGCTGCAGGGATTGGCGGTGGGTATGTTCAATGGTGTGGCCGTTTCAGCCATGACGGAGCTGCACAAGGCGAACTCCAAGCGCCAAGCAGCCTACCTGGCCGCCCTGCTAGTGACAGCCGGTAATGCCCTTGGTCCCGTGCTCTCTGGGATCTTGGCCGAATATACTCCGTGGCCGACCCGGATGCCGTTCCTGGTTCATCTGCTGCTCGTTGTACCAGCAGTCATCGGCCTTCTGCTGGTGCGGATAAGAAGCGAGCCTGCCGGCACGGCGTCCTTGCATTGGCCAAGGGTGCCCGCGGGCATCCGAGGGGCATTCTACACGGCTTCCTTGACTTCCTTTCTGGTCTGGGGTGTGGTCAGCCTGTTTATGTCGGTCGTTCCCACCTATTTAGGGGTATGGGTCGACCGCACCGGTTTTCTCCTTTCTGGATTGTTGGCGGCTGGAGTACTGGGTTTCTCGGCCCTTGGACAATTCACACTGGGCAAGCTCCCGCTGCTGCGGATGATGACGGCAGGGTACGCCTGTCTGCTCCTTGGTCTTGCAGGCCTTGTGCTCGCCCTGCGCTTCCATTCACTTATCATCCTGTTCGCTTCCATCTTGCTGGTGGGGATGGGGCATGGCCCGCTGTATGCAGGGAGCCTTGCCTATGTGAATGCTATTGCTCCATCAGAGGCGCGCGGGGATACGGTTTCTTTTTTTTATACAGGCACTTATATCGGTGTGGCTGTTCCGGTGCTTGGCTTGGGGCTGTTGTCCGGAGCTTTCGGGCTGGAGCGGGCGATAGAGGGTTTCGCCGGTTGGATGGGATTATGCGCATGCGCCGGTTACTTAGGCTGGAGAAGGATAATTAATGGGGGAATCAGCAATGAATTTACTGGAAACGATGCAGCAAAGTGATTATGAGGAGGTGGTCTTCTGCCAGGACCGGCAGTCAGGGCTCAAGGCCATCATTGCCATCCATGACACGACGCTTGGTCCTGCGCTTGGTGGAACAAGGATGTGGGCCTACGCTTCTGAGGAGGCAGCGCTGACGGATGTGCTCCGGCTGTCCCGGGGCATGACGTACAAGAACGCCGTATCCGGCCTGAATCTGGGCGGCGGCAAAGCCGTCATTATCGGGAATCCCAAGGCGGATAAAAATGAAGCGATGTTCCGTGCCTTTGGCCGCTATATTCAAGGACTGAATGGCCGCTATATCACGGCTGAGGATGTAGGCACAACGGAAGATGACATGAATCTGATTCATGAAGAGACTGAGTATGTTACTGGAGTCTCGGAAACGTATGGTTCCTCAGGCAATCCGTCCCCGGCGACTGCCTATGGAGTCTATCAGGGGATGAAGGCAGCCGCACTGGAAGCCTTCGGTACCGACAGTCTGGAGGGACGCACCGTTGCGGTTCAGGGAGTCGGTAATGTGGCCTATCATCTATGCAGTTATTTGCATCAGGAAGGAGCAAGGCTGATTGTCACGGATATTGATAAGGAAGCGGTCCGGCGTGCTTTGGAAGCTTATGGAGCTAAAGCGGTGAGTCCTGATGATATCTACAGCGTAGCATGCGACATCTATGCTCCTTGCGCGCTCGGAGCAACTGTGAATGACCAGACGATTTCACAGCTGAAGGCCAGGGTGATTGCAGGAGCTGCTAATAATCAGCTGCAGGAAGCCCGGCATGGTGATCTTCTGCACGAGCTGGGGATTGTATATGCGCCGGATTATGTCCTTAATGCCGGCGGTGTCATCCATATTGCAGATGAGTTGAACGGGTATAACCGGGAACGTGCTTACAAGAAGGTGGGAGAGATCTACCGGAATATCCGGCGTGTCTTCGAGATCTCCGCAGAACAAGGCATTCCTTCATACTTGGCAGCGGACCGTCTGGCGGAGGAGAGGATTGCAGGCCTTCATGCTTCGCGCCGTACCTTCTTGCAGAATGAACAGCATGCACTGAGCCGCCGCGCTGTTAGCCGCGGTTGAATCAAGTTTCTTCTATTATTATGAATTAAGAAAGCGGGGGCGCTGAGAGATGACAAATGCTGAGGTTCAAAAAGTGGAGAGCGGATCACCGGAGCGGTTGTCAGGCATGCCGCAGGGCGATAAAAAAACGGGTTATGCCCAGGAATTAAAACGGACCTTAACGTTCAAGGATCTGGTAACCTTTGGTTTGATAACCATGCTGCCAATTGCACCCACCCAGGTATATGCTACTGCCTCCATTGAGAGCTACGGCATGGCGCCGCTTGTGTATCTGGTAGGGGTTATCGCTATGGTTTTTACCGCACTCAGCTACAGCGCGATGAGCAGAGAATTTCCCATCGCCGGATCTGCCTATTCTTATGTGCAGAGAGGTATGAACCCGCATGTCGGTTTTCTGACCGGTTGGGTCATCATCATGGATTACCTGATTATACCGGGGATGCTAATTGCTTTCTCGAATCTATGGCTCTCGGCTATTCTGCCCGGCGTTCCTTCTCTTCTGATCATCGTCCTCTTCGCGGCAATTATTACGATCGTGAACGTTAAGGGAATTTCATTAACCAAAGGGGCCAGCTATCTGTTCCTGTTCTGCCAGCTGGCGCTAATCGCCATCTTCATTATCTGCGGGATCAAGTTTGTGCTGATGGACGGCCATGGCATGGGCAGCCTATCGCTGGAGCCATTTTATCAGCCTGGCAAAATTGACTTCGGCTTCATCGCCACAGCTGCTTCCATCGCAGTACTTGGATTCATCGGTTTTGACAGCATCAGCACGCTGTCTGAAGAGACGAAGAATCCGACGCGAACGGTCGGTCCCTCGGTGGTGGCCAGCCTTGTTCTAATCGGCCTGCTCTTTCTGGGACAATCCTATACCGCATCGCTGGCTCATCCGGATTACAGCAACCTGGACCCCGGCATGGGTTACTTTGATATTATCCGTGAAGTAGGCGGGGATGCCCTATATTACGCATTTATAATTGTAGGTGTGGTGTCCGTGGGGATCGCCAATGCACTGACGGTCCAATCGGCAATCTCGCGCGTAATCTTCTCAATGAGCCGCGACAGGCTGCTGCCGCTGTCCGGTTTCCTGTCCAAGATTCATCCCAGGTATCAGACACCGGCGAACGCAACCATTTTTGTAGGCTTTACTTCTATAGTGGTAGCCCTGTTCCTATCCCTTGATTTCTTGGCTAAGCTGGTAAACTTCGGTGCTATGACAACATATATGCTGTTGAACTTGTCAGTCATTACGTATTTCTTCATCCGCAAAAAACAGCGTGGACTCAAGGGGATCATCCGTTATCTGATTTCGCCGCTTATTGGCTTTGGCGTGGTGGCCTTTATCTGGAGCGGGTTCGATCCGATGACCTACTACATTGGCTTCACCTGGCTGTTTATTGGAATTATAATTGGCGCAATTAAATCCAAGGGCTACAAAGAAGTTCCGCCGGTCCTTGGAGATGTCTAATGAATGGGGGGGATCAGGCTATGCGCTTAACAGGCAAAAAAGCAATTGTTACCGGAGCGGCCCGCGGTATTGGCTATGAGGTGGCACGGAGGTTCGCGGAAGAGGGAGCCGCTGTGGTGATGGCGGACATTGATGCAGAGGGAAATCATTCGGCACAGCAATTGCAGCGTGCTGGGCTTGCCGTCACCTTCTGCCGGACGGATGTGGCGTCCAATGACTCTGTGGTGCAATTGGTTGATACAGCGATGGAGTTGCATGGAGGGATAGACATCCTTGTCAATAATGCTGCGGTGAACATCCCCGGATCTATTCTTGAACTGTCAGAAGAAATCTGGGACCGCACCTACCAGGTGAACGTGAAGTCCATGTTCCTGCTTTCGCGTGCGGTCATACCGATCATGCAGCGCAGCGGCAGCGGGGCGATAGTCAACATGGGATCAGCGAACAGCTACGTGGCTGAACCGCGCCTCAGCGCCTATGTCTCATCCAAAGGAGCCATTCTGATGCTGTCCAAAGCAATGGCTCTAGATTTTGCGGCCGATGGTATCCGTGTGAATTGTATTTGCCCTGGCTGGGTGGATACTGCGTTTAATGACAGTCACGCCGCTCTGTTTGGAGGACGGGAAGAGATTCTGAAGAGTATTCACGATATTCATCCAATTGGACGCACTATCCAGCCTGTGGAAATTGCTAATACCGCATTGTTTCTTGTCTCCGATGAAGCAAGCGCCATTACCGGTGCTGGCATTCTGGTCGATGGAGGGTATACCATCAAATAGCTTTCTACTGAAATCGGGCAGCCGCCGGGAACGCCTCTTTGCCGTTCCGGCGGCTATTCTTGTTGCGTGCTGTTATGGAGCCGTACAAGCTTAAGTTGGAAGGTACAAAAATAAAAAAAATCCATAACCGAACCGGTTATCTTTTAAATTTCTGATGAAGGCAAGCAGGGCTAAAACGTATTTCAAAAAAAGTATAACGTATAGTTTAAATTTAATTTAAAAATGTGAAAAAAATCACATGACAAATGAATCTCCCTGTGATATATTTAACACATAGAGAACATGTTCATTTTTTCACAAACTTTCATCCCGAATAGGAGAGATTATAATGAAAACTTTCGAAACGGATTATGTAACCAGAAACCTGCTGCAACTGTGCTACAACTGTGATGACGCACATCTCTGTGAAACAGAAGAACAATGCAGAGCCTGCTGGGCAGACAATGGAATGCTGCCTGAAGAAAATGATGAAACTAAGCAATTATTAGACCTCGTACACGCTTAATAGGACCGCTGTATAGATGTTAATGAAGGCCACCCTGATCTCTGCCCCCAGAGAATAGGGTGGTTTTTTGTCAATACTGCCCTAGGAAGGATGAATCCCGTATCTCCTTGTGCTGTATGGAATAGACGGGGCATATACATGTACAGAAGTGCCTGTATCACTGCAGGAAGCAGGATAACATGGGAAATAAGGGGGAAAAGTCATGGGAATGGGCCCGGATCCATCTTGGATGTTTGATCTAACGGGGACGGTAATACCGATCTTTCTTGCCGTTGTTATTGGCATAATTGCTGTATCTGCGGGCCGGGGGCTGCTGCAGTGGAACCGGAACAACAAATCGCCCATCATGACCATCCCCGCACGCATCGTCAGCAAACGCAGTGAGGTCCGGCAGCAGCAGCTGCAGGATGACAGCAATAACAGCCGCACCAGCACAACCTACTATTTAACCTATGAGTCGGACCGTGGAGAGAGGATGGAATTCAAAGTGGACGGCAATGAGTATGGCATGAGCGCTGAAGGGGACCGGGGAATTCTTACGTATCAGGGCACAAGGTACCACGGTTTTCGGAGGCAGCCTCATTACTCAACGGCAGAGTAGATTAAAAGTATACGTTGTTTATATTATATTTTGCATTTTCTACAATCCCCGTGTTTCCCGTTAGTGGAGCAAGGGGATTTTTGTATAATGGGAAACCTGAACGCTGTTGGTGAAGGATGGCGGGATGACGCGTAAATCATCTGCGAACCATAATCAGATTTTAACCGGGATGGGCCGGAAATTAGGCGTGGACTGTCACCTCTTGGGCGAATGCACATACAATACAGCGAGCAATTGAGAAGATGTAGGTGAAGGAGGAGAAAGCGTGGCCGTAATTAAAGCAAACACGGCAGATGTAAGGACGCTTGCACGGCTGATGCGGGCCGAAGCCGAAGGAGAGGGGGAGCTAGGCATGCTGATGGTCGGAAATGTCGGCGTCAACCGGATCCTTGGTAACTGCCTGGATTTCCGAAACATCCGTAATGTCAACGACATGGTATTTCAAAGTCCGGGCGGGTTCGAAGCACCGCAGAAGAGCTATTTCTACCAGCGTGCCAGGGAATCCGATATCCGCCTCGCCAGACGCGCCATCGGGGGGGAGAAAACCTGGCCGGCATCCAATGCCCTCTGGTTTTTCCGGCCGGTCGGAGAGTGTCCGGCAACCTGGTTCGACCAGCAGAATACCGGCCGGTTCAAAGCCCATTGCTTTTTTACCCCGTCTAGCGAGGATTGTCCTGCCGTTTTCTAAACTGTATGGGTGACGGATGCGGGTGCAGCCCGAAAAGTCTGGCAGCCCGCTTCCACAGCCCACTGCGGTCCTTCTCCGGTCAGAATCTCTCAGCGACCTTTAGCTTGGAAACCAGTCACATTGCCTAAGGCTGGCAACAGCCTGCATACTAATTATCAGGAGGTTTTTAACAGATGATCGCTCAACCTTACCGCCCCGTGACCTATACGATCGGCAGCAACCCTTCAGGTGCAATGAACAACATGAACAACGTAAACAGCTTGAGTAATATGAATAATATGAACGCCATGCACAGCATGAGCCCTATGGGTATGGGCAGCATGAGCCCTACGGGTATGGGCGGTATGACTCCTACCGGTATGGGCAGTATGAGCCCTATGGGTATGGGCAATATGGGAACCATGGGTACAATGGGGGGAACGCCTCCCCAAGTCAGCAGCGGCAGCCCAATGACTCCAACAGGCGGCGTCGTAACGACTACCGCTCCAGTATTTGAACAATCATACATCGAAAACATTTTCCGGCTGAATCTTGGCAAAGTCGGCACCTTTTACTTCACATACGAGAACAACAAAGATTGGAATGCCAAGGTCTACACAGGTGTACTGGAAGCTGCGGGCCGCGACCACATAATTATCAGCGACAAGGCTACCGGACAACGCATTGTATTGTTGATGGTGAACTTCGATTATGCCACCTTCGATGAACCGCTTATTTATCAATATCCAGGCACCATTGGCAATCCGCCGACAACACGAAACTGTCGGTAATAGCTGTTGTAGATTCGCCGGATTCGTCAGGATTCATCATCCAAATGTATCTGGCATTGGACAATCAACTTGAAGCATATGGGTTATATAAAAAACCTTCAAAGGCGGATGATATAGCCCATGCTTCATAATCAGGAGTTTAAAGTTTACATTATTACCACCGGAGATATTATGCGGTTCTTTGTTGTAGAGGTCATAATCGGGACAATGACATACTCTCTGGCTATGAAGATTTTTCATAATGTGATCCTGGCAAGTGCAGGCGGATGGATTGGCACAGAAACAATAAAACGACTGAACGCCGCTGTGAAAGTTTTGCTGAAATAGAATCGCAGGCGCCAAAAAACCGCCGCCCTGACAGGCGGCTTTTTGGGTTGCCGGGGAGCGTCATTTAGTAGGATTCCCGTTAACAATTGATTCGAAATCCGTCTAAAGTTGACGAAGAGGGTGCCTTCGATTTAACCTTATTACACAGGAATAGAAGAAAAAAGGTTTCTTTTCTCTCTAATGTTTATTCGCCAAAAACAAAGATCATATTTTTACGCTTGTTCGCATCTGTTTTTATGTGCAAAGAAATATTATAATAATGTGTATATTTATATTCGTGATTCCAGTCAGGAGATGAAAGCATTGGGAAATTGATTTGGAAAGGAACAGCTGCTGCACAAGCCGACATTTTGAACAAACGAAGGAGGTGGGCCTATCCGCCTGAATCGTGGAGACGGTGGATAGGAGTATAAATTGAGCGACCCTTTACCCGGTATATTACATGTAGGTCTTATTATTTTGCTGGTGCTGTTGAATGGCTTTTTTGTTTCGGTTGAATATGCGATGGTAAAAGTACGAAGCGGCCGCATAGATTCCCTGATAGAGGAAGGCAGTAAACGAGCAGTGGCAGCAGGTAATATCGTACACAATCTGGACGGATATCTGTCCGCCTGCCAGCTGGGCATCACCCTTGCTTCACTGGCGCTTGGCTGGCTGGGGGAACCGGCTGTCGCAACGATTGTGGGGCCGATTGTAACAAGCCTAGGATTTGGCGAAACCTCGGTTTATGTAATTTCGCTAATTATTGCGTTTATGTTCATCACCGTTCTGCATATCGTACTCGGAGAGCTTGCTCCCAAGACGATCGCTGTGAACAAAGCCGAAGCGGTACTTCTGCTAACCGCGGGTGCGATGAATGTTTTTTTCCGGATTATGTATCCGATTATCTGGATCGTAAAAGGCCTGGCCAGCGGGCTGCTGCGGATTTTCCGCTTAGCGCCTGCCTCGGAGCTGGCTACAGCACATACGGAAGAAGAAATCCGCATCATTATGCAGGAAAGCAACAAGAGCGGACTTATCGACAACACGGAAATGACTTTGGTGGACAATATTTTTGAATTTGCCGACACCATGGCCCGTGAAATTATGATCCCGCGCACTGAAATGATCTGTCTGAACAATCATCTGACGGTTGAAGAGAACATGGAGGTTGCGTTCGACGGGATGCGCACCCGGTATCCGGTATGTGACGGTGACAAGGACCACATTCTCGGCTTCATTCATATCAAGGATCTGATCCGGGATAATGCGCCCAAATACAGTGAACTGATTCGTCCCATTCTTACCGTTCCAGAGTCGATCCAGATTAGCGCCCTGCTTAAGGTCATGCAGCGTGCCAAGACGCAGATTGCCATTCTGATCGATGAATACGGCGGGACCTCCGGTATGGTTACGCTCGAAGATATTATGGAAGAGATCGTCGGTGAGATTCAGGACGAATTCGACGAAGAGCGGCCGGGTGTGGAGAAACTGGGGGAGGATGAATTCTCCATTGATGGTCTGATGCTGATTGAAGAAATCAACGACCGGCTTGGATTGAATATGGAGACAGATGATTATGATACCATCGGCGGCTGGTTATACTCCAAGCTAGAGGTGAATCCGCCGCAAAAAGGCCAGACCGTAGAATTTGACAGCCACCTATTCGTGGTGGAAGAAACCGACAACAAACGGATATCCCGTATTAAAGTGATGAAGGTGCAGTTTTTGACTGAAGAAGCGGGAGCCTGACAATAACATAAGGATGTTTCCAGACATGGCGTCAGGTTCGGCGCTATGTCTTTTTTTATACAAAGATTACCTCAGCCGTATGGTCGGGATTCCGGATTCGGGGCGTTTCATGGCGGGTAAATGGAGTGTATCTGGCAGCAGTAGTTCATTCAAAAAAAGAAAGGAGAGAGGCCGATGTCTGATCACCCATTTTATATGGATTTGCTGGTCCTCTTTTCTATCGTCATAGCATGTTTATCCAGCTTCATAGCCGTGGATCTTGCGGAAAGAATGGTACGTTATAAAAGAAGTGTGTTTTTTGTCCTGTTCAGCTCCTGTGCCCTGGGAACAGGGATGTGGAGTATGCATTATATCAGCATGATCGCGATGAAGCATGAGAGCGCGGCGTCCTATTATATCCCGATGTTGTTACTCTCACTGTTTGTACCCATTGCGGCTTCCTACGTGCTGCTACTGCTGTTCAATAACCCCCGTACGCGGAGCAGCAAGGCTACTCTTGGATTTGGCGGGCTGCTGTTCAGCTGCGGCCTACTGATCATGCATTGCAGCGGGATGATGAGCGTGCGGTATACGGCAGCTTTTGAACAAAGCGCGGGTTCGATTCTGGGGGCCTTGGTACTCTCATTAGCGGTCCCTGCGATTACAGCCTCCTATCACCCTAATTGGACAGCGAAGCGTTATAATATGTTTTCCGCCAAAAAATTATTGCTTATCCTTGTACTGACTGCTGTGCTGTCGGGAACAAATTATATAGCTATGGCCGGAGCCTCATATGTAGATACGGGACCTTATATCTATATGGGCAGGACTCCGCTCCTGAATGATTCAATGCTGGGAATGATTCTAGCCTGCACGTTCCTGCTGGTAGTGGCCGTTGTGCTTGGGCTTATGTACAAGGACCGGAAGCAGGTGCTGTTCACGGCACAATTTAATGAGCAGCGCTACACCGCTTTATTTGAGTTCAGCCCCGATATGGTAGTATGTATCGACCCTGTGCGCAAAAAAGTGATCAGCGCCAATCCATCACTCCGGCAGACAACAGGATACGGACAAGAGGAACTGAGCGACTATAAAAGTATATTATTCAGCACCGGGGATGAACAGGCCCTCAAAGCAGCCGTTAAACGCGCTGCGCAAGGACAGTCCGGAAAGCTGGAAATAATCGTCAAAACCAAAAGCGGAGCCAGGCTGATTTGCAGTACTACCGTTTTTCCGCTGGTAAATGACAAAGAAAATTATGTGTACATCATCGCTGAAGACATCACGGCACTGGCGGAACAACAGCAGGAGCTCCTGATCGCCAAAAATGCGGCCGAAAGTGCAGCGCGGATGAAAAGTGAGTTCCTGGCGACGATGAGCCATGAAATCCGGACCCCGCTTAACGGCATTATTGGCATTAACCAACTGCTCGCTGAGGAAATCACGGCACCGGATCATCAGGAATTGTTGAAGCTGCAGAATACGAGCAGTCTTGCATTGCTGAGTGTGATGAACGATGTGCTCGACATTTCACGCCTTGAAGCTGAGAACATGCTGCTGGTAAAAGCACCGTTCAAGCTTCCTGCACTGCTGCGGGAATGCATAAACCTGTTTGCGGTTGCGGCCGGCCACAAAGGGCTTGCATTGAACCTTGAGATCGCCCCGTCCATTCCTGAACAATTAATCGGGGACAGTGCGCGAATCCGCCAGATCCTGGTGAATCTGATTGGCAATGCAGTCAAGTTTACCCACGAGGGGAGCATAACAGTTACAATTGAGCCCTGCAGCAAAGAAGGGACTTCCCTGGGACTGCTGTTCCGAGTCAGTGACACAGGAATCGGGATTGCGCCGGACAAGCTGGAGCTGTTGTTCCAGCCCTTCTCACAGGTGGATGCCTCCCATAACCGGAAATATCAAGGCACTGGGTTGGGGCTGGCGATCTGCAAAAAGCTTGTTGAGCTAATGGATGGCAGCATCTGGACGGAAAAGGCCAGGGAAGGCGGGACGGACTTCTTTTTTAAGATCCCGCTGCAGCTTATGGATACTATCCCGCGGCAAGAGTATTCCAATGAACAGGGAGTCCGGGAGAAGCGGGAAAAGTCGGAAGTGGGTTGAACTGAGGTTTGCCAAGCGAAGAGTTTTAATTATATAATTTTAAAGAATATGATATCCTCACAACAGTCCTTCCAGGACAGAAAGGAACTCTCTTTTGGGCAAATCTAAAACAAACAATGGCACGGTTTCCGGTTTAAATAAAGCCGAGAAACGCAGGGCTGAGCTGGAGCAGCAGAAACAGAAAACGAGAATTCTAATTATTAGTGCGGTCGCAATCGTAGTGATTATTTTTGTCGGACTCTTCTTGCTGGCATCGAAGGATTCCTCTTCAACGGCAGGTTCAGGCAAGGCGGTTGATTTCAATTACAGCGGGTTCCCAAGACTCGGGAAAGAGGATGCACCGGTCAAAATCGTCGAGTTCGGTGATTTCAAATGTCCGGCCTGCGCCCAGTTTACAGGTGCCATCAAGCCGCAGATTGTGCAGGAGTATGTGAATCAGGATAAAGCAGCCTTCTACTTCGTAAATATGGCTTTTATCGGCCCGGATTCCGAAACGGCTTCGCTGGCGGCATTATCCGTCTATCATCAGAACAATGACGCTTTCTGGACCTACTACGATGCGCTTTACGCCAATCAGGGGGATGAGAATGCAGAGTGGGCCACAGAGGACTTCCTGGTGAGTCTCGCGGAGAAGGAGAAGCTGCCTGTTGATCTGGAGCTTTTACGCAAAGACATCAAGGAACGAACCTATGAAAGTGAGCTGCAAAATGATATCAGCATCGCCAAAGATACCGGTGTAACCTCTACGCCTACTGTTTTCATTAATGGACACAAAGTAGATAAGCCTTTCGACATGGAAGCTATTGACGCTCAGATTAAATCCGCTTCCGAAGCTGTGAGTGCTGAATGATGAAGATCGCTGCTTTCTGCAGACGCCACTGTCTCTATTTGGCCTGGTTTGTGTCTGTTATCGCAGTAGCGGGAAGTTTGTACCTAAGTGAGGTATTGAAGTACGAGCCCTGCAAGTTATGCTGGTTCCAGCGGATATTCATGTACCCGCAGCTTATTCTGCTGGGCATTGCCACCTACTGGAATGACAAAAAGATCATTCCCTATGTGCTGCCCCTAAGTCTCATTGGCGGCTGCATCTCTATCTATCATTATGCGGAACAGAAAATACCGGCACTCAGCAAGGTGCTTCCCTGCACGATTGGCGTACCCTGTAACAAGGATTATCTGAATTATTTCGGGTTTATTACGATCCCTCTACTGGCCTTGATTGCCTTTGCGTTAATCGCGATTTTGCTCTGGACCGGACGCAAAGAGGACATCTCTAACCATTCCTGAAATTTCTGACACAATTAGGGTTCAAAACCTTGAAAAAACAAGCGTTAAGAGGATAATCGCAGAGAATGAAAGATCCATATATCCCTCATCGTGGTTTTGCGTAAAATGGATCATTTTTCAATCTTTTTTCATTTTTTTCACCGCTTTACGGAAGGGCCATTGTAGACTATCATTAGACCTTGTGAGAAGTTGAATATGCGCTGAATTTTCCGTATGGAAAAACGGGGGAACCAACATTGGCCTAAGTGCCAACGGGGTGAATCGGGACGGTCCGCAAGGGCTGCAACCGTAGGGCTACCACAGCCCGAATCCGCCAGCTAACCTCGTAAGCAATGGTGGGATAATGACGATGCGTAAGCATGCGGATCATTTCCGTATGCTTATTTTTGTGCCTGCATTTATGAAAATCCACCTATGAAAACAGCGCACGGTATTACCGTTTCAACCTAAACAAGAGAGGAACTGTTACTACAATGGTAAGCAAGGTAAAACGACTATTGATCGGGCGTCCGATGAAGTCGAACGAACTCGATCATGAAAAGTTATCCAAGGTGAAAGCACTGGCTGTCCTGTCTTCTGATGCGCTCTCGTCTGTAGCCTACGGAACGGAACAAATCCTGATTGTGCTGGTGGCCGCAGGCTTCACAGCTATCTGGTACTCATTGCCAATCGCATTAGCCGTATTGGGCCTGCTGGCTATACTGATTTTATCCTACCGTCAGACCATCTTTGCTTATCCGCAGGGCGGTGGCGCGTATATCGTAGCCAAAAGCAATCTGGGTGTTCCAACCGGACTCCTCGCCGGGGGATCTTTGCTGGTGGATTATATTTTGACCGTTGCGGTTAGTGCATCGGCGGGCACAGATGCGATCACATCCGCTTTTCCAAGTCTCCATAATCATAGCGTACTTATCGCTGTTACCGTGATTTTGCTCTTAACGATTATCAATCTGCGCGGGGTAACAGAATCTGCTTCATTCATTGCTATTCCCGTGTATCTCTTCGTAGCATCGATCTTTATATTGATCATTGCGGGGGTATTCAAATATGCAACCGGCGGAGCACATGCCAATGTTCCTGAAATCGGGTCTGCGGTGTCGAATGTCAGCTTGTTTCTGCTGCTTAAGGCTTTCAGCTCCGGCTGTTCGGCTCTGACCGGGGTAGAGGCTGTATCGAATGCCATTCCGAACTTCAAGGCGCCTGCGGAAAAAAATGCGGCCAAAACCCTCATGATGATGGGGCTTATCCTGGGGATTATGTTTACCGGTATTACGCTGCTGGCTTACTGGTATGGAATTACGCCGGATGAAAAAGCTACAGTGGTATCACAAATTGCCGAATCTACTTTTGGGCGCGGCGGTTTGTACTTTTTCATACAAGGTATCACAGCGGTCATTTTGTTCCTGGCTGCCAATACAGCCTACTCGGCATTCCCGCTGCTGGCGTTTATGTTTGCCAAAGACAAGTATCTGCCCCATGCATTTATGGTCCGTGGGGACCGCTTGGGCTTCTCGAACGGCATTATCTTTTTGGGTGTATTATCCGCTCTGCTGGTCACGGCTTTTCACGGAAATACGGAAAGCCTGATTCCGTTATATGCGGTGGGCGTTTTCATTCCGTTTACGCTGTCCCAGCTAGGTATGATGGTGCATTGGTGCAAGACCAAACCTAAAGCGTGGCAAAATAAATTTGCCGTGAACACGGTGGGGATGCTTACGACTCTGACCATAACCTTAATCTTCATTATCACCAAATTCTCCAGCGTCTGGATGGCCTTTATCTTCCTGCCGGTAGTAATGTTCGTGTTCCACAGGATTCACCACCATTACCTGAATACTGCGGATCAGCTGCGGATATGTCCGGCAACGGATAAACCCTGCATCAAGGGAAGTACAGTGGTCGTACCTGTTGCCGGTGTAACACGTGCGGTGCTGCATTCGATCAGCTATGCCAAGTCCTTAACGGATAATGTGGTGGCTGTGTATGTAGGTTTTGATGAAGAAGAGATCAGCAAAATGGAGCAGAAATGGGAGGAATGGAATCCGGGCGTGCGCCTGATTGTCCTCCGCTCCCGTTACCGCAGCATTCTCCGTCCGCTGGTCAAATTCATAGATACAGTAGAGTGGAAGACTGCTTCAACCGATCATATTACTGTACTCATCCCGCAGTTTATCACTAAGCATTGGTGGCAGGCCGTCCTGCACAATCAGACCAGCTTGTTCATCCGTTCCTATCTAATGAATCAAAAAGACATCGTCGTTGCAACCGTACCTTATCATTTGCATAAATAGACAGATGGCTGCCAACATGAAGACTGTTTCCGGATTCCGGGAGCAGTCTTTTTACATATATAAATGGGTTCGTTAGCCAAAACGTGAAAGTTGCAAAAGCAAAATATTTATATTGACATAGAGAATGAGAATCAATATCATTTAATAAGGTGAGGCCAAGGTAACCAGACCTTTGACCATTTCAGATTGTACATATACAGGAGGGGTATTCATGTATTCGATTAACTTAAAGAGAGCAGGCCACAGGAAGCTGGCCTCAATCGGGCTTTTGACGCTGACGCTTATTTTGTCCGCCTGCGGCAATAACAGCAGCGCAAATTCAACAGGGAGTGCGGCCAATGCACCCGCAGCTTCAGCAGACGCTACAACAGCACCTGCATCAGAAGCTCCGGCAGCAACAACTGCTCCTGCGGTAGAGAAAACAGTAACTGATGCCATGGGGCACAAGGTAACCGTTCCGGCTAATCCGCAGCGCGTGCTGGCTTCATACCTGGAGGACTATCTGGTAACGCTTGGGGTAACTCCGGTAGCACAATGGTCGGTAACCAACGGAGTTCAGGATTATCTGGCAGATGAATTGAAGGATGTTCCAACGATCAGCTTTGATCTTCCCCTTGAGGCTGTGATGGGCTTTGCGCCGGATTTTCATATTGTACAATCGGAAGCCAGCGTGCAAAATGGCCTCTATGACCAGTTGAACAAAATCGCACCTACCTATGTGCTGGGCGATGAGATCAGCAAAGACTGGCGAAAGTCTCTGCTCAAGATCGGTGAACTGCTGAACAAGAGCGCCGAAGCTGAGCAGGCGATAGCCGCTTATGATCAAAAAGCTGCCGATGCCAAAGCAAAAATCTCCACTGTAATTGGAGATGATTCTGTTGCAATCTTGTGGCTTATTAAAAAGAACTTCTATATTGTAGACGAAACACGCAGCAGCGGGGCGGTAGTGTACGGTGACCTCGGTCTAAAGCTGCCTAATCTTGTAACAGAGATTCCTGCAGCTTCCAGAGCAACCTGGAATCCGATTTCTCTTGAGAAGCTGGCCGAGCTCACTGCAGACCATATCTTCCTGGTTAACAGCGACAAGACTGAAGGTTCAGAAATTTTGAACAGTCCGATTTGGAAGGGCATTCCTGCTGTTAAGGCGGGTAATGTTCATGAATTTGCCTCCAACCACAGCTGGCTGTACAGCGGAGCGATAGCCAATTCCAAAACCATTGACGATGTCTTGAACAGTCTTGTGAAATAAGAAATCCTCATCAAAAGGGTGAAACTCCCGGACATGTGGAAGGTGCAGGACGTTGTATCCCCGGATACTCGATCCCTGCACCTTTTTTAGAGAATTGAATGCTTGTGCATCATTCACAGATTTGCGATAATGAGAATGATAGTTGTTATCATTTAGATTATCAGTAATTATCCTGGTAAGGGGACGGCTTATGGTCACATCCACACACTCACAACCCCGTACTCATCCGGAAGGGGAAAAACAACTGAAAACCCGCCCTGCTGCAGCAGTAGTTATATTGATTGCAGGGCTTGGGGCTATACTGTTCGGCCTGGCGCTTTCCGTTTCGGTAGGTGCGGCGGATATTCGGCTGGCATCTGTATGGGAAGCGGTATTTCGCTTCAATCCCGAACTGCCGCAGCATCAGGTGATCCGGGAACTGAGAATTCCCCGTGCATTGGCCGGAGCGCTGGTCGGTGCTTGCTTTGCAGTCGCAGGAGCGATTATGCAGGGCATGACACGCAATCCGCTGGCGGATTCGGGACTGCTTGGCCTGAATGCCGGCGCAAGCGTTGGACTGGCATTGGCTTTTGCCTTTGCACCTTCAATGTCATTCATATATATCATGCTCTATTGCTTCATTGGAGCCGCAGCGGCTTCTCTTCTCGTCTTCGGGATTGGTTCGCTGTCGCATAGCGGACTGACTCCACTGCGGCTGACACTCGCCGGAGCTGCAGTGAGCGCTCTGCTGCTCGCCATCAGCCAGGGGATTGCGATTCTCTTCCATCTCTCGCAGGATATCGCTTTTTGGATGGCGGGAGGGATTGGGGGTACAAGCTGGACACAGCTGCGGATCATGTTTCCTTGGGTTGCTGCAGCTCTTATAGGATCACTGATGATATCGCGTTCCATCACACTACTCAGTCTGGGACGGGATGTGGCAGCTGGTCTCGGGCAGAGAACCCGTCTAGTGCAGACTGCCGGAATCCTTATAGTTGTCGTGCTTGCCGGAGCAGCGGTATCCGCGGTGGGGCCAATTGCTTTTATCGGATTAATCATCCCGCATGTTACACGATTTCTCGTCGGGGTGGATTACCGCTGGATTATTCCGTGCTCGGCAGTGCTTGGAAGCGTACTGATCATCTTTGCGGACATTGCTGCCAGAATGATCAATGCTCCTTATGAGACGCCGCTGGGTGCATTGATTGCTGTAATCGGGGTGCCGTTCTTTATCTATTTGGCCAGTAAGCGTAAGGGAGGATTGACATGAGCCGCAGCCAGCTGTCCTCCACACCGAAAAAGCGACGGACCCGTGAAAACGCCATATTATCTCTCCTGGCAGTTCTGATCGTTGTCATGTTCATCATCAGTATGAACACCGGACTTATCCGGCTGTCGCCAACGGAAGTTATACATACTCTGCTGGGAGAAGGCAGCCAGCAACAAAAGCTGATTCTCTTTGACTTCCGTCTGCCGCGGATCGTCATTTCCTTGCTCGTTGGAGCCGGATTTGCGGTTGCAGGCTGTATTCTGCAGAGTCTGTCGCGCAATGCGCTGGCGGAGCCTTCAACCCTTGGCATTAATGCCGGAGCAGGCTTTGCTGTACTTATCTTTATTTCCTTTGTCCCGGCAACAACTGCAGCTCCAATCTTTATGCTGCCGCTGATGGCGCTGGCCGGGGCCGGTCTTACCGCAGCGCTGATTTATGTTCTGGCCTACCGCCGTGAAGACGGTCTGTCACCGACAAGACTGATTCTCATCGGGATTGCCGTTGGCGCAGGCATCTATGCGTTTCAGCTGATTTTATCCTTAAGGCTGGACCCGGAAAATTATCAATTTGTTGCCACCTGGCTGGCAGGGAAGATCTGGGGCGGCGACTGGCGGTTTGTTATGGCGCTCCTGCCCTGGATCTTGATCCTGGTGCCGTTTGCCTTCTACAAGGCACGGGTTCTTAATGTCCTTAACCTGGGCGATGAAATCCCTGCGGGACTGGGGCTGCCTGTGGAGAGAGAACGGGTTCTGCTGATGGCCGCTGCAGTTGCACTAGCCGGTTCCTGTGTCGCAGTCAGCGGGGGCATCGGCTTTGTGGGACTGATCGCCCCCCATCTGGCCCGCCGGATTGTAGGACCGAGGCATCAGATTTTGCTGCCTGCCTGCGCCTTGGTCGGCGCATTGCTGCTGTTGACTGCCGATACGATGGCCCGCTGGATTCTCCAGCCTTCCGAGATTCCGACAGGAATTGTGGTAGCTATCATCGGGGCTCCGTACTTTTTATATTTGCTGGCCAGATCCAAGGCCTGATTCCCTATTGGAGCATTAGCTCCATGAAACTCAAGACATGCTTACGAAGCAAGTTTTATTACGAAGTAAATTCAGAGGAGCAAAAGCTCCGTAAAACTTTTGAGGAGTGAAGATCATGTCGGAACGTTTGAATACAGAACAGTTAAGTATCGGGTATGCTGAGGCGATGATAGTCAAAGGGCTGAACCTGTCGCTTCCTACTGGAAAAATCACTGCGCTGGTCGGGGCTAACGGCTCCGGGAAATCGACCATTCTCAAGACTATGGCGCGGATCATGAAGCCCAAAAGCGGCAGCGTCATGCTCGACGGAAAGTCGATCCACAACCTGTCGACCAAGGAGGTAGCCCGGCAGCTGGCGATTTTGCCGCAGAATCCTACCGCTCCCGACGGGCTTACTGTCTCCGAGCTGGTCGGCTACGGACGTTATCCGCATCAGAAGGGTTTCGGTACACTGACTCCGGAAGACCGCAGCATTATTGCCAATGCGATTACGGTAACGGGGATGGAAGCATTCCACGACCGCCCGATTGACCGCCTGTCCGGGGGGCAGCGCCAGCGGGCATGGATCGCTATGGCTCTGGCTCAGCAGACCGATATTCTGTTCTTGGACGAACCAACAACTTTTCTCGATATGGCTCACCAGCTGGAAGTTCTCCAGCTCCTGCAGAAGTTGAATCAGGAAGAAGGCCGCACAATCATTATGGTTGTGCATGATTTGAATCATGCTTCCCGGTATGCACAGCATATGGTAGCCATTAAGTCCGGAAGCGTGATCAGTGAAGGCGCTCCTTCTGAGGTTATGACATCCGGTGTACTGCGTGAGGTATTCGGAATCGAAGCGGATATTGTTCCTGATCCGCGTACGGGTGTGCCGCTCTGTCTTCCTTATGAATTGGCGGCTTATTCAGCCGTCGGAATGTAAGGAGTCTGGGAAAGGTTATAATCATGAAATTAGACTCATAAAGATGATATATGCAGCAAGCTGCAGGCTCCCGTCATTGACAAGGGAGCCTGTTCGTTGTTAAAGTTGTGGTTGCCCTGGTTAAATTCCTTCTTATTTCATTGCATATAAACAACGGAGCATGATTAAATCGGCAAATCAAGGATAATTATTTTTATAGAATCAAAGGAGCAAAGAAGATGAATATCAGCAAAATATATGAGGATCTGCAGCAGTTGGTTCCCACTGGAATGGTTAAGCGTGGTGAGGTGCTGGAGAGCCATGTGTTTACCCGCATCGGCGGCCGGGCCGACATCCTGGCGGCGCCTGCGACATATGAAGAGCTTCAATCTATTGTTACATATGCCCGTGTAAATGAAATTCCGTTGACCGTTCTGGGGAACGGCTCGAACGTCATTATCCGTGACGGAGGAATCCGCGGCATTGTTCTCCAGACCTCCGATTTGACTGAAATGGGACTCAGGGACAATGTGCTTTATGCCCAGTGCGGTGCAAAAATTATCGATGTCTCCAGATTTGCCTTGGAGAAGCAGCTTGCGGGTCTTGAATTCGCCTGTGGAATTCCGGGGACAGTCGGAGGGGCCTTATACATGAATGCCGGCGCATACGGCGGAGAAATCAAGGATGTGCTGGAAAGTGCGCTTGCGATCAGTAAAGCCGGGCGGATAGTGACGCTTCAAGGAGAGGAACTGGAATGGGGCTACCGCAAAAGCGTCTTTGCCAGCAGTGAATTTATTGTTCTGGAGGCCAGATTTGCCTTGCAGCCGGGTGATCCGGCGGCAATCAAAGCAGCTATGGATGATTTGACCCATCAGCGTGAGTCTAAGCAGCCACTGGAGTATCCTTCATGCGGGAGTGTATTTAAGCGGCCTCCCGGAAGGTTCGCCGGGCAGCTGATCCAAGAGAGCGGGCTGCAGGGAACCCGGATCGGCGGAGCTGAAGTATCCCGTAAACACGCAGGCTTCATCGTGAACACAGATCACGCGACGGCGAAGGACTACATCGGGCTGATACAGCATGTTCAGGCTACGGTAAAGAATAAGTTCGGTGTGGAATTGGAGACGGAAGTAGAGATTATAGGCGAAGAATGACAGCACAGGATAGGACGCAGCCACATATGCCGCGTCCTGTTTTTTTGTGAGAGATGTTCACTCAGGCTTTGGAGATGGAGTATTTGGCCCGCTCTGTTCGAAGTTCCACTTGCCCGTCGTCCGCATTATCCAGTTGAAGCCCGCTGACAGCAATTTCATAATTCTGTTGAGGAAGAGGTACTAGCTCGCCGTCCCTGTTCAGGGTATTGCCCGTGCCCCGGAGGATCAGCGCGCTGTCCAAATATTCATCAATCACATCCTCGGTGTTACGGTAATCCACGGTTTCCAGATTAAAGTGGACGGTGTCCAGGTCATTCATCTCCTGTTTCTTAATCATAATCGTTTCGCCAGCTTGGGCGGTCAGCCAATCCATAAGTTTCAATACGTTTTGATCCATTAGATGATCCCACCCTTATCAAGGAGATTATAGACATTAAGTTACCCTTTTCTTCGGAATTGAATCCATGCTGTGTTCTCTGATTTTGGATCAGCTGCGAGGGTTGTCAACCTGCCGCCGGACATGGTATAGTTCAATTCGCAAAGGCATAAAGAAGAATTCTGCGCGCTAAAGCCGCAGGAGAGGTTCGCAAACTCCCTCTATAAAAAACTAAGACCGCCCTGGCATAATCGTCCCTGGAGACTAAGGGATTGCGGGAAAGTATAGGCTGGCGCATGTGCTTATTCCTGTTATGCTTGTTTCTTCTTAGTAGAGCCAAGTTTTCGGAACTCGTTCTTCTTTCCATTTCCGGCAGCAAGCCGGGGGAAAAGAGAGGGGTTTTTTGTCATGTCAGAAGGCAGATTGAAAGAGGAAATGCAAGAGGTTACCCTGCTGGGGAACCAAGGCACAACGTATACATTCGGTTATGACCCGGATATTCTGGAGGTGTTTGACAACAAGCACCCCGGACGTGATTATTTTGTGAAATTCAACTGTCCGGAGTTTACCAGCCTGTGTCCCGTTACCGGCCAGCCGGATTTTGGCGCGATGTACATCTCGTATATTCCTGATCACAAGATGGTCGAGTCCAAGTCACTGAAGCTCTACCTGTTCAGCTTCCGCAATCATGGGGATTTTCACGAAGACTGTGTAAACATTATTATGAACGATCTCATCTCCTTGATGGAGCCGCGGTATATTGAGGTCTGGGGCAAATTCACCCCGCGCGGCGGCATTTCCATCGATCCTTACTGCAACTGGGGGCGTCCGGGAACCAAATATGAAGCGATGGCCGAGCACCGGCTGATCAATCATGACCTGTATCCTGAAAAAGTGGACAACCGTTAATCCGGAGGAACTGAGAGGAGACTCATGACAATGAACAACAAAGCCCTTGTGGTCTTCAGCGGCGGCCAAGACAGCACAACCTGTCTGGTATGGGCATTGAAGAACTACGAAGAGGTCCAGGCAGTTACCTTCAATTACAATCAGCGCCATGCGGCTGAGATTGAAGTCGCCAAGGAAATCGCCAAAAAATTCAACGTGAAGCAGCATATTCTCGATTTGGGTCTGCTCCATCAGCTGGCGCCCAACGCGCTGACCCGCGATGATATAGAGATTGCCGCCGGTGAAGGGGAGGAGCTTCCGAGTACGTTCGTAGATGGCCGGAATCTGCTGTTCTTGTCCTTTGCGGCGATTCTTGCCAAACAGCTTGAGTTCACCAATATCGTTACCGGAGTCTGCCAGACGGACTTTAGCGGATATCCGGACTGCCGGGATGTATTCGTGAAATCGCTGAATGTTACCCTTAATCTGTCAATGGATTATGAGTTTGTTATTCATACGCCGCTGATGTGGCTGGATAAAAAAGAAACCTGGAAGCTGGCCGACGAGCTCGGCTGCTTTGAATATATCCGTGAGCATACGCTGACCTGCTACAACGGAATTATTGGCAGCGGCTGCGGTACCTGCCCGGCCTGCCTGCTGCGCCAGCGGGGACTGGACCAGTATGAAGCGGAACGAAATGAGGTCGGTTCCTGATGCTGGGCGAGGTATCCGTATGTAAAATTTTTACCTTTGACTCGGCTCATCAACTGGTCGGACATAAAGGGAAGTGCAGCAACCTCCATGGCCACACCTATAAGCTGGAGGTTGTGTTGAAAGGCAAGCCTCTGGCAGAGGAAGGCCATTCTGACGAAGGGTTTGTAGCAGATTTCAGCGATATCAAGGCAACGGTGCAGGAGAGCCTGTTGGATCATCTGGATCACGCTTTTCTGGCCATGGGCAATGAGCCTGTTCTGGAAACCCTGAAGAACACCGGTTCAAAGATTGCTCTGCTCTCGTTCCGGACAACAGTGGAGAATATGTCGGCATATATTGCCTACAAGCTGATACAGGCTTCGCTGCCGCTATATTCCGTCAAGCTGTGGGAAACGCCAACCTCCTGGGCGGAGGTGCTGGCTGCGGATATTCCTGCCGAGGGTCCTGCCTACCGCCTGTATGGGGGTTGTGACTGTGAGTAAGCTGCCGGTAATAGAAATCTTCGGGCCGACGATCCAGGGTGAAGGCGCGGTAATCGGCGTCAAAACGATGTTCGTCCGCACCTACGGCTGTGATTACCGCTGCAGCTGGTGTGATTCCGCTTTTACTTGGGATGGCTCGGCGAAGGATAAGGTGCGGATGCTGGCCCCGGAGGAAATTATGGATGAACTGGCTGCGCTGGCCGGAGGCAATTTTGATTGTGTGACCCTCTCTGGGGGCAACCCGGCACTGATTGGCGAGGGAATGGGCAGATTGATACAGCTGCTGCATGAACGCGGCATTCAGGCAGCCGTTGAGACGCAGGGCAGCAGATGGCAGAACTGGTTCTATGCTGTCGATGTGTTGACGGTCAGCCCCAAACCGCCAAGCTCCGGGATGGAGACGGATTGGAACATGCTTGACGGTATTATGGACAAGATGAAGGCGCATGGCAGAGCTACCCACAGCCTGAAGGTGGTCGTGTTCAACGATGAGGACTACCAGTATGCCAAACGAGTACACAGCCGCTATCCGGGAGTGCCGTTCTTCCTGCAGCCGGGCAACGAGGATGTAACTGAAGAGGGGGATATCTCGGTGCGCCTGCTGGCGCGGCTGGAATGGCTGTTCAATCTGGTCATCGCTGACCCGGAGATGAACAAGGCGAGGGTACTGCCGCAGCTGCATGCACTCATTTGGCACAATAAACGGGGGAAATAAACGGAGCTGAAGAACGGGCCTCTGCTATGATGCAGAGGTTCGTTTTTTCTGGAAATATAAGCATTTATATGTTTTGGGGAAAGCGAAGCTTTATTGTATAGGAAACCTCCGCAAGTGGATAAAATTATGCTTAAAGTTGTAGAATAAATACTTTGGGCGAATTTGTAACGAGCAACGGCAGAAATGCCGTTGCTGTGGCTGTGAATGCCGAGTTCTGAGGGGAGGAGTCGGTCTAAATACTCTAATTCCAACTAGCAATTACTTACCGGTTTCTTCGCAGGTGCTAGTTGGAAAAAGGGAACTTATTTTTCCGAAAATTAAAAAATCCTGAGATTTAAGTGGAAAAAGTAAACTTAATTGGACTACTTTTCTTGAATAATGGCGAAATGAGCTGAATTAGTTTCCCTTTTTCCACTTAGACCTGCCCGAGGGTGGGTATTCCGGCAAATTAGTTAACCATTTTCCACTTAAAGGGTTGCCGTAGGATTCATGGAGCGTGGTTCTCCCGGTAGCGCTAGAACTAAGACGGCTGCACTGTCCCGTGGAGGACGGTACAGCGTTTTTTGTTCCCAAATGGACGGCACAAAAAAGGAATTCTCACTGGGCGCTGATCTGGTATACTTTAGCTTAGAGAATAAGCTGTGGGACGAAATCTGAGTGCAAAGGAGAAAATATAAAGTGGCTGAACCTTCAACTGCATTAATTATTATTGATGTACAAGAGGCTATGTTCTCTTATCCTGACATGAGGCTTCATGATGAAGAGGGTGTGATGGACAGAATTATTTCACTTCTGCACAAGGCCCGTACAGCAGGCACACCTGTTGTGTATATTCAGCATACCGAGGATCAGGAATACACCAAAGGGACTCCCACCTGGGAGATCAGCAGCCATGTCACACCACAGGAAGGTGAGCTGATCATCGAAAAGCCAACCTGGGACGCGTTCCATCTGACAAGGCTGCATGATGAGCTCCAGAAGCGGGGCATCACAGATCTGGTGATCTGCGGCATGCAAAGCGAGTTCTGTGTGGATACGACCACTAGACGTGCGTTCAGTATGGGCTACTCCAGTGTGCTGGTGGAGGATGCGCACAGCACCTTTGACAATGGTTCCTTAAGCGGCGGTGAGATTGTGAAGTATCACAACTCGGTACTCGGAGGAAGGTTTGCCAAGCTGCGCACAGCCCAAGAGGTGGAATTCTAACCTATGAAGACCGCCAAAGGCCTGCTGCATGGATAGGCCTAAAGGATTTGGGGGTATAACATAAAGGTGGAGACCACGCTCATGCTGCAAGGCGGCTCTCTTGGGGCTTTCCGGATTGCATTAAGGTTGTGCTTAAACCGTAGATTAATATGAGATTGGAGTCTGCGGGCAAAAGGCAGCATGAATCTTCGCCGGTTATGCGGGTTCATGCTGTTGTTGTATGATTGAATCAAAGCAAGAAAGGAAGCTTATCCGTGAATGCTACAAAACCGCCCGTTCCTGTCCCGCTGCTGATGGTGGTTGGAATTGTGGCTATCTCGTTTTCTGCGATCTTCATTAAATGGTCGGCAGCGCCGGCTTCCGTTCAGGGGATGTACCGGCTGCTCTTCACCTCGCTGCTGATGCTGCCTTTTGCCCGGCCATACAGCGGAGCCGCCTTTGCCCTGCGCCGTAAAGACTGGCTGCTGCTTGGGGCCTCAGGCGTATTGCTGGCCCTGCATTTTCTGCTGTGGATGGGCTCACTGAAATATACCTCTGTTGCCAGCTCGACCATGATTATGGCACTGGAGCCGGTATTTATTATGCTTGGAGCCTACATACTGTATAAGGATAGAAGTACCGGAGCAGCTATATTGGGTTTAGCAATCGCCATCTTTGGCGTTGTATTGATCGGATGGGGGGACATCGGCCTCTCTTCGGATAACCTGAAGGGTGACTTGCTGTCAGTTGGCGGAACTGTCACGGTTGCCGGCCATTTGCTGATCGGACAGAAGCTTGTGGCACGTATGCCTTCGTATCTCTACAGCCTGATCGTATTTATTACCGCAGCCGTGGTTTTTGCAATTTATAATCTGCTGGCCGGCATTCCTTTCTTGGATTATCCTCCGCGGGAGTGGGGCATCTTTGTTTTGTTGGCTGTGGTGCCAACTGTATTCGGACATATCCTGTTCAATTGGCTGCTGCAGTTTACTTCGGCCACTACCGTTTCGATGAATATCCTGGGGGAGCCTGTGGGGGCTAGCATTCTGGCCTTTTTGCTGCTGGGTGAGCAGCTGACCGGATTGCAATGGACCGGCGGGGTGCTGGTGTTGGGCGGACTTGCCGTATACTTATTGTCAGGACGTAAAAAAGCGGTGAAGGTTAATGAATCCCTTCAGAGCGCATCTTGAGACATGATATAAGAAAAAGGGGTTCTATTGAATGAACGAACATGAACAAGCTTCAAATGCTTCACTTCCAGCTGACCAGGCAGAAAAACAACCAGTTGTCCCATCCAGTGAAGAGCTGTGGAATGAGGATACCTATACGGCCTGGACTACCCGCTTTGGCAGTCCTGCTGAAGCGGCGGCAAAGCTTATGAAAGACCCTGCTGCGAAACTTTATCCCTTGCTGAACTATCTGGGTGAGATTCGCGGTAAAAAAATAATGAATCTCATGGGCTCGAACGGCATGAAAGCCGTGGCACTCGGGCTGTTGGGGGCAGAGGCAAGTGTGGCCGATTTCTCGGAAGCCAATGCCCGCTATGCCGGCGAACTGGCGGAAGCAGCGGGTGTTCCACTGGCCTATACTGTGTCCGACGTGCTGAAGCTGCCGGAGGAGCTGCTGAACCATACATATGATATTGTTTTTGCCGAAATGGGGATTGTGCATTACTTTACGGATCTGGCACCTTTTATGGATACGGTATGCCAGCTGCTCACTCCCGGCGGCCGGTTCGTCCTGCGGGATTTCCATCCGGTGACGACGAAGCTGATTTCCTCGAAAGGGTCTACTGCCAAAGTCCGTAAGCATAAGGTGAGCGGCGATTATTTTGACACGGCGCTGGAAGAAAAGAAGGTATCCTATTCGAAGTATCTCCCTTCTTCGGGGGGAGCAGAGGGAGCCGGCAGGCACAGTGTTGTTCACTGGCGGCGCTGGACGCTGGGTGAGATTGTGACCGCAGCAGCCGGAAGCGGCCTGGTCATCCGTGAATTAGCCGAAGAGCCAAATTTATCTTCCGATATATATGACAAAGGCATTCCCAAGACCTTCGCTTTGGTGGCGGAGACCGTGTAGCGGATTCCACGAAAATACCGGTATAGCCCTGGCGCTCCTGAAGAGCGGACCCAGGCGGCTGTACCGGTTTTTTGTGCTATTTTTCTTCGGCGGGAGCGGCAGCCAGCTCTACAAAAGCCTGCTGCAAAGGGGTTAACGGATGATCCTTCCGCCAAGCCAGCACGAATTCGCCATGATCCGGCTGGATACCCGGTAGTGGCAGATAACGCAAGCTCCCTGAAGCGGCCTCGGCCTTGATTCCCGCCTTTGGGAACAGCCCGACACCGCTGCCTTCGCGGATCATTCCTTTGATGGCCTCCGGCGAATTCAGCACCGCATGCCCCCACACCCTGACCCCGTTCAGCTGGGCCCACTCATCAGCGATACCGCGCAGGAACGAGGCGGGTTCATGCTGTATCCATGGCTCCAGCACAAGCAGCTCCGCCGATAAATTCTTGATCTCTCCGAATGAATGCCCTGGGGCGAACACCAGCACAGCTTCATTGCGGGCGAGGCTTCGCGTCTCAAAAGAACTGTCCTGCCCCTCTGTACTATGCAGAACCGCCAGTTGAATTTCCCGGCTCCGCAGCCGCTCGCGAATCGCAGTCTCGGGCTGCACAGTCAGTGAAATATCAAGATCCGGATATTGGCGGACGAATTGCGAAACCGTTTTGGGCAAAAGATATGTACCAGGCACATAACCTGCTTCCACCTGCAGGTGACCGGAAGCGAGGGTGGAATACTGCTTCATGCTGCGCTCTGCGTCAGCCGTTAACGCGACAATTCTGGCTGCATATTGGTAAAGCGTGCGCCCGGCATCGGTCAGCAGCACCCGTCCACTCCGGTATTGAAAGAGCGGGGTGCCCAGCTCACTTTCCAGGCTTTTCATATGAAAAGATACCGTAGGCTGCTTCAATCCCATCTCGGCAGCGACATCTGTGACTTTTTTATATTTTTCAATTAGCACTACAATTTGAAGTTTAACAATATTCATGATGAACCCCCGTTAATGATAGCGTTTTATTAGTTTTGTAATTCATATTATAGATTATATCTATGAGGATATTCAATTTCTATTATGTTTTTTATCCTTCGTTTTACATACTTAAGACTTTACCCTGACGAACGGGCTCTAGAATAAGAAATGTCAGATGTGACACGGACACCGTCTGATGCTTCCAAAGGTGAGTTTTGTACGAAGAGATTACATGTAGCAGACACTCACAAAACATAGCATTGCTAAGTAAGGACAGCATACAGCTGTCACTACAGCACATGTTATACAAAACACTCAGGAGGAGACAAAAAAATGCAATTTAGAAAAACGTGGGTCATGGCTTTGGCATTAACAAGTGTAGTAGCACTTTCGGCATGCGGCAGCAACAACGGAGGAAACAATGCAGCAACCAATAATGGGGGAGCTAACGCAACCGCCACAACCGCACCAACAGAAACAAGCAGCGGCGCAGATTTGAGCGGATCTATTCTGGCTTCGGGCTCCACAGCACTTCAGCCGCTGGTTGAGCAGGTAGCTGAGAAATTCATGGAAACCAACAAAGATGTAGACATTCAGGTGCAAGGCGGAGGCAGCGGTACGGGTCTGACTCAGGTCGCCGAGAAGCAAGTGGATATCGGGAACTCCGATGTGTTTGCTGAAGAAAAGCTGAAGGATGCCGATGCGGAAAAAGCGAAAGCTCTCGTTGACCACCAGGTAGCGGTTGTAGCGATTGCAGCTGTTTCTCATCCGGATGCAGGTGTGGATTCTTTGACCAAACAACAGCTTGTCGACATCTTCACCGGCAAAGTAACGAACTGGAAAGAGGTTGGCGGTAAGGACCAAAAAATCCAGATCATTAACCGTCCTAGCAGCTCCGGCACACGTGCTACTTTTGAAGGTTTTGCGCTCGGAACCAAGACAGAAGATCTTCAAGGTTCGATCCAGGAGGATTCCTCCGGTACTGTTAAGAAAATGATCGGCGAAACTCCGGGAGCCATTGGTTATCTGGCATTGTCTTACTTGGATGATTCAGTTAAAACACTGAAATATGACGGCGTTGAACCTTCCGTTGATAACGTAGTCTCCGGCAAATATCCGGTATGGGCTTACGAGCATATGTACACTAACGGAGAGCCGAATGAAATTGTAAAAGCATTCCTCGATTATATCATGACCCCTGAAGTGCAAACAGGCGATGTAGTGGAACTGGGATACATCCCGGCTTCGCAAATGCAGGTTTCCCGTGATGTGGCAGGAACGGTTACTAAGAAGTAATCGAATACACACATTCAAAGGTATCATCCATTAGAACTTCATGTGAACAGAGGCGGATTTCTTCTGCCTCTCTTTTCACTTTAGAAAGAGGGAGCAGCTTGAGGGTAGAACCAAAGAAAAACAAGATCGAAAAACATCATCTGGAAGATTTTGTAGGGCGGGCTTACATGTCCTTTTGTGTACTGCTGTTAATCGTAATTATTGTTTCAATGGTGTATTTTGTAGCTTCCAAGGGTATTTCTACTTTCACCAGCGGAGATGTCAAAATCACGGAATTCCTGTTCGGCACCAAATGGTCGCCTGAAGGGGACGCGCCTTCATATGGAGCATTCCCGTTCATCGCCGGTTCCTTTCTGGTTACGCTGATTGCGGCATTGATTGCAAGTCCGCTAAGCATCTGTGCCGCATTGTTCATGACCGAGATTGTCCCGGGCTGGGGCAAAAAGCTGCTGCAGCCGGTTATCGAGCTGCTGTCCGGCATTCCGTCAGTCGTATATGGCTTCGTGGGCTTAAGTGTCATCGTTCCTTTTCTGCGTAATACGTTCCCTGGTCAGGGCATCGGGGTTGCTGCAGGCGCGCTTGTCCTGTCGGTTATGATCCTGCCGACGATTACAAGCGTGGCTGCAGACGCGCTGGCTTCATTGCCGCAAAACCTGAAAGAATCTTCTTTTGCGCTCGGTGCCACCCGCTGGCAGACGATTGCCCGCGTGATTCTCCCGACTACATTCCCGGCGATTATGACGGGGGTGGTGCTGGGGATGGCCCGTGCGTTCGGTGAAGCCCTTGCTGTACAAATGGTGATCGGGAATGCGCCTTTCGTACCGAAATCGCTTTTTGAATCTGCTTCGACCCTGACCAGTGTAATTACACTGAGCATGGGCAACACCACGATGGGTTCACCGCAAAATAACGCGCTGTGGAGTATGGCGCTGGTTCTTATGCTGATGACATTTGTCTTTGTCCTCCTCGTAAGAATGCTTGAAAGGAGAAATAAAATTTGAAGCCGAGAACCGCAGACAAAATTGCCACAGCGCTTATCGTATTCTTTGCATTGCTCATAGTAGCCATCCTGATCGGACTGCTTGGATACATTCTCGTTCGTGGCCTGAACCACATCAGCTGGGATTTCTTAACCTCGGCACCTCAAAAGATCCGCGCAGGCGGGGGCGTAGGACCGCAGCTGTTCAATTCCATCTACCTGCTGGTGCTGACACTGATCATTACCGTCCCGCTTGGCCTTGGCGCCGGAATCTTCATGGCGGAATATGCCCGCCCCGGCAAGCTGACCAACTTCATCCGTCTAATCGTGGAGGTATTGTCTTCTTTTCCTTCGATCGTTGTCGGCTTGTTCGGACTCTTGCTGATCGTTAACACGTTTGACCTTGGCTTCTCCCTGGTCTCCGGCGCATTGGCGCTGACCTTCTTCAACCTGCCGCTGATGGTCCGAATTACGGAGCAGGCCTTCCGCACAGTTCCCAAGCAGCAGAAGGAGGCAGGTTTTGCCCTTGGGTTATCCAAGTGGAAGATCGTAACCAATGTGCTGTTCCCGGTCGCACTGCCGACCATTATCACCGGAACCATCCTGTCGGCGGGGCGTGTCTTTGGTGAAGCGGCAGCGCTGATGTTCACCGCAGGTATGAGCAGTCCGCGTCTGGATTTCTCCAATTGGAATCCGTCCAGCCCGACTTCACCGCTGAATCCTTTCCGCCCGGCCGAAACGCTGGCTGTGCACATTTGGAAGATCAACAGTGAAGGCCTGGCCCCGGATGCTGCACAGATTGCAGCCGGAGCTTCGGCTGTACTCGTCATTACGGTGCTTATATTCAATCTGGCGGCGCGTTACTTCGGCCGCGTAATTTACCGCAAGCTTACAGCTTCCAAAAGAATGAGCTAAAAGCAAGTATACGATGGACTATTAGGAGGAGTACAAGATGGGTATAGCAGAACCGGTGGTGCGCGAATCCTTTCAAACGGAAGATTTGAGCATATTTTACGGCACATATGAGGCAGTTAAGGGGATTAGCCTTCCCTTTGCACAGAATACAGTTACAGCACTGATCGGCCCTTCAGGCTGCGGCAAATCGACCTTTCTCCGCTCATTGAACCGGATGAACGATGAAATCTCCGGATCGACAACGAAAGGGAGCATCTGGATCGACGGTGTGGACATCAATGCTCCCGGCACGGATGTCATCAAGCTTCGTCAAAAAATCGGCATGGTCTGGCAGAAGCCCAATCCGTTTTATAAGTCGATTTACGACAACATCGCGTTTGGTCCCAAATATCACGGCATCAAAGGCAAAGCGGCTTTGGATGAAATCGTGGAGAGCAGTTTGCGCCGCGCCGCGCTGTGGGACGAAGTTAAGGATCGGCTGAAGGATTCGGCGCTCGCTTTGTCCGGCGGGCAGCAGCAGCGTCTCTGCATTGCGCGTGCCTTGTCGGTTAATCCGCAGATTCTTCTGCTGGACGAACCCGCTTCTGCGCTCGATCCGGTATCTACCGGCAAAGTGGAAGAATTGATTAAGGAGCTGAAGGAGGAACTGCGGATCGTTATTGTGACGCACAATATGCAGCAGGCCGCGCGGATCTCTGATTTTACAGCTTACTTCTATCTGGGTTCACTTGTGGAGTATGACAAAACAGAAAAGGTATTCAGCAATCCGGAGAATCAAATGACCCAGGAATATATTATGGGCCGCTTTGGCTGATTACAGGATTTATCAGAAACAGGTAAAGCTCCTTGGTGGTAAGGAGCTTTACCTGTTTTTTATTGTATAAGAAATTATACAGTGTAACTCGGGTTGCTATTCCCGTCAGGGTGGTTGGACGAATTTGTAACGAGCAACGGCAGAAATACCGTTGTTGGGGCGGTGAAGGCCGAGTTCTGAGGGGGTGGCCGGTCTAGATATCCTCATTCCAGCCAGTATTCGCTTACCGGGATCTTCATCAGGCGGCGCTAGTTGGAAAAAGGGAACTAATTTTTCCGAAAATTAAGAAATCCTGAGATTGAAGTGGAAAAAGTATACCTAATCACCCATGGCCTGGCGGCCACCGTCGGTCATGAAAATCAGGTGAAGTCAGAGTATATATTTGGTAAAATCGTGCTGTGGATCAGAGGTCGATTCAATATTGGTGAAACATCCCGTAACCTAATCTGACCAACTGCAACGACGAGGATCGCCGAGTGTTGCCACGAGCACGTGTATAAAATTTCACCTCTTTAGGTTGCATGATCCACGCATACTTTTAGCTTGGAGGTAGGGAATATGGATGCCATTCGTGAACGCTGTGCCGGGTTGGATATTCATCAGGAGACGGTGGTGGTTTGTCTACTGAGTGGCCCCCTGGAGAAGAAACCCAAGTCCGTGATCGAGACGTTTGGAACCACGACCCGCGAGCTTTTGAGATTACAGGAGTGGCTGGAGCAGCAGGGATGTACCGAGATTGCCATGGAAAGTACAGGGGTCTTTTGGAAACCCGTGTGGAACATTCTAGAAAGCACCTGTACGATCACGCTGGCCAACCCGCAACGCATCCGCAATATGCCCGGGAAGAAGACCGACGTCAAGGATGCCGAGTGGATCGCCAAGCTCCACCGCTGCGGCTTGATTGAGGGAAGCTTTGTCCCGGACGAGCCCATCCGCGATTTGCGTGACCTTACCCGGTATCTGCGCAAGCTTAAGCAAAACGCGACGCAAGAAAAGAACCGGATTCACAAAATTCTACAAGATGCCAACATTAAACTGACCACGTATGTCTCCGATCTTTTTGGCGTTTCCGGTCGTGCGCTACTGGACTCGATTGTGAATGGCGAAGTGCTGGAGGTGCATGAGGTCCGCAAGCTGGTGCATACCCGGCTGAAGATGAAGGTGCCTTCACTGGTCGAAGCGATGAACGGCCGACTACGTCTGCATCACCGGAAGATGATCCGGCGTCATTGGGATCATTTGCAGTATCTGGAGAGTGAAATGCAGACGTTGGAAGCTGAAATTGAGGAACTGGTGCAACCATACAGGAAGGAAATTGAACTGCTGGATACCATTCCAGGCGTGAGCACGGATGCCGCGGCGAGCATCGTGGCGGAACTGGGTACCGACGTGTCTCCTTTTCCAAGTGAAGCTCATCTGGCCTCTTGGGTCGGGGTGTGTCCAGCCAACCATGAGAGCGCCGGTAAAAAAAAAGTAAAAAGAACCAACGCGGGAACCGAGGTCTGAAAGCCGTACTCGTCCAGTGCGCTTGGGCAGCGAGCAAGTCCAAGAATAATCGGCTTTCCGCTATGTACAGTCGGATCGTGAAACGGGCAGGAAAACAGAAAGCCATCGTCGCTTTAGCCCATGCGATGATCCGAATCATGTATGTGATGCTTCGGGATAAAGTCCCCTATACCGAGCTGGGGACGGAATATCTGAACACCCCAGAGCAGACCGCAAATTACCTGATTAAAAAACTTCAAAAGCTAGGCTACCAAGTGGAACTGACACCTATTACATGATACCCACTTTTTAAAAAAATGAAGTTCCGATATAGGGGATCTTTAAAGCAAAATTTACTTTCGAGCTGTGAAGCGACAAAGTTATTTTCGTATAAATTGGGCCACATTTCTTGTCCGATGGTGAAATGGGCTGAATTAGTGTCCCTTTTTCCACTTCATCTGCCCGAGGGTAGGGTACTTCGGCAAATTAGTGTCCCTTATTCCACTTAAAGAGTTGCCGTAGGATTCATAGGGAGTCGTTCTCCAGGTAACGCTAGAACCAAGACGGCTGCGCTGTCCCGTGGAGGACGGTACAGCCGTTTTGGTTCTGCAGGAAATAAGAAATCCCGCAAAACAGTTTTTTTACATAATCTGTCTACGAGGAAAGTTATCTCCGGAGTGCGTTGTCCAGCTGGGCGCTGACTTCCGGTATGGAGCTGCACTCCTATGAGCAGCATCCGCTGGAGAGAGCCAGCTACAGCAGCTGCGGCGATTGCAGCGCCAGGAGAATTATGTCTGATAAAAGCTATGTAGGTGGAGACCTGAATGTGCTGAATTTTGAACGGGTCAAATGGGGCGGCATTCGGCTCAACCACCTTTTATATTGCATGCTGGATCTGGAGCTGCTGAGCAGAGAGGAAGAATTCAGTGTCAGCAGAGAGGACCTGGCCATCCTTGAACGAATGGTAGCAGCGGTGGAGTCGTGTGGCCCTGACAATACAGCGCGGAAGCTGGAGAAACGCTGGAGGGACCTGCTCCCGGCAAATCAGCATGAACGGGATGTAATCATGGAGATTTGGGGATATGCAGGGATCCTGGTCCCACAGGAAGAGCCCCGGAAGGGGCGCGGTAGGGTGGCGATTATAACTCCGTTGCCAACTGATTATTTCTGTTTCAATAAGCTGAGTATTGTCTCGATCACCAGCTCCGGCTGGTCATGAATTATCATATGGCCGCTTTTTTCGGCAATAGTGAGCTTACTGTCAGTAGAGAGCTGCAGCATGCTTCGCTGTCCGGCCTGCCAAATTGCTTCAAGCTGCTTGCCGCCTGCTTCGGAGAATCCGAATGAAGCATAGTCCTGCGGAAGTCCCCGGGCAATGATGCGTACCGGAAGAGCGCCGAAGTTTTGCCCGCGGATCGCATCCTCGGTGGAGGTGGCCAATTTTCCTTCTTGCTCCTTGGCGGTAAAATAGCTTGGTGTAGAAATGACGTTAATGAATTTGCCCCGGTCTTCCTTCGCGACCATACCTTCCAGCAGGCTGTCCTGGAACAAGCGCATAACTCCAGAGCGCTTCAGAATGGCGAGGATGGCAGCGGATGGATTCCCGGCGAATTTCTCTGCCTTCAGAATGGCTGCCGTCTCCCGTTCGTCATTCTCCGGTCTGGCATCAACCAGTACTAGACCCATGACATCATCCCTGTAAGTCTGAGTGAAGAGGCGGGCGTACATTCCGCCCAGGGAATGGCCTACAACCAGATAAGGGCCGGGTAATCCTTCGTTCATAAGTGCGTTATGCAGCTCACGGACGATATTAGCGCCGGTGCGTTCGTTAGGGGATGACTCGCTCCAGGCATAACCAGCCCGGTCATAACTGACCACAGTAGCGGATTTAGCCAGCTGATCAGGGATATCTCTCCAAGATAAGCTGGTCTCACCGCTCCCCGATTCGAGAATAATGGTGGGGCTCCCGGTACCCTGTTTATGGATATGCAGTTTGAAGCCCCCTGCATCTACCAGTTTTCCTGGCGCTGGATATTGCTTTTTGGCGGCATTTGAGGCTATAGCTTCGTACAGAAATCCTGATCCGATAAGGAGGATTATGGCTGACAAAACAATTAGCAGCAGCTTTTTCCATATTCGTTTTGATGATTTTTTCTCAGATTTGACTTGGTTCATGATACAGCATGTCTCCTTTTTTAATACAAGTGTATTATATAAAATGTATGATAACACGTTATGATTGGAAAGAGTAGGACTTAAAATAACAATCAAACCAATATATGGATTATGATCGCAAAACGGGAATATCAATACTTAAAAATCCTAATTTCAATAGTGAACTCTTGAAAAACTAATGTAATTAGTTTATATTAAAACTAACGATATTAGTTTTGGAGGGGTTTCTATGAGATTGACACAAGAAGGCCAATTGCTGCAGCTTACCTGGCTGCCAAGATTGTTTCCCGTAAATTGTTACCTGGTTGAAGAAAAAGAAGGCCTGACATTGATCGATGCTGCGATGTCATTCAGTGTGCAAGGAATTCTGGATACGGCGGCCAAGCTGAATAAGCCCATTAACCGCATTATACTGACGCATGCCCATGGTGATCATGTCGGAGCGCTGGATGAACTGAAGCAGCGGCTTCCTTCAGCCCAGGTATACATTTCGGAACGGGATGCGGCATTGCTTCGAGGGGACCGTTCCCTGAGAGAGGGCGAGCCGCAGACACCCATTAAAGGCAGTGTGCCAACCAAAATCACCACTGTACCGGATATCCTGCTGCAGGAAGGCGATGCTGTAGGTTCCTTAACAGCAATTGCTACGCCAGGGCATACACCGGGTTCGATGTCTTTTCTGGATGAGCGTACAGGAGCGCTAATTGCCGGAGATGCTTTGCAGACTTTCCGTAGAACAGCTGTCGCGGGGACTGTAGTGCCGTTTTTTCCTTTCCCTGCTATGGCTACCTGGAATAAGGCCAGTGCTTTGGAAAGTGCGGTTAAGCTTCTCAAGCTGTCACCGAAGGTGCTTGCTGTGGGACATGGCAATCTGCTGCATGCCCCGATTGAACATATGAAATACGCGGTAGAACAAGCCGAACAGCTTCAGAAGAAAGCGGGGAATTGAGATGTCGCCACGAGAAGGATTGGATACACACACATTAGTGCTGGCAGCAGCAGAAATTGCCGATGAGCAAGGCATTGAAGAAGTAACCCTGGCTGCGATCGCAGCCAGACTAGGCGTCCGCTCACCGTCGTTATATAATCACATTAACGGTCTTCAGGGGCTGCGCTCGCTGCTTGCCGTACACGGTCTTGAGCTGCTGAATGCAGCAATAGCCGCCGCTTCGGAGGGGCTGAAGGGGGATGCAGCAATACATGCCATGGGACAGGCCTATGTGGATTTTGCCAGGAAACATCCGGGTCTGTATGAAACTACGCTGCGGGCACCGGAGGAAGGCAATTCAGAGCTGGTGAGGGCAAGCGAACAGGTGCTGTCCTTAATTATTAGGCTGTTGTCCTGTTATGAGCTGGATGCAGAAGATGAATTGCATGCGGTCCGGGGCCTGCGCAGCTTGCTGCACGGATTCGCTGCCTTGGAGAACAAGGGGGGGTTCGGGATGCCTTTGGACACGAATATCAGCTTGAACTGGCTGATCAGCGCATTCATTGCCGGTATCCGCAGCAAGAGTTCAAGCACCGGAACTGGGTAGTAGAGGATCAAGAATATGAACCGCAGGAGGGAAAGTTGATGAGCAGCATGGAAGAGCACGGGATGGTAACGACTTATGAAGAAATGAAAGCGGTGATTGACCAATTGGGCATTGTCCCGCTGGCTGTACTCATACCTGGGCATCCGTCTGTGAACGGATTGACCAAAGCCGAGAACTGGCATACCGATACAGAGCTTGACCCCTGGGCCTGGCGTGCCCGGTTTCCCGGTGAAGGTCTGGCTGCGTACGGGAAATTTATCCGCAAAAAAGCAGTCCTGGTCGCCAGAGAATGGTTCCCGGCATATGCGGCTGCTGCGGGCAGCACACAATCCCTGGAGGAACGCTACGATAGTGGACTCTGCAGCAGAGAAGCACTAACCTTGCTTCAGATCATCCGTGATAATCAAGGCATTGAGACACGTGAACTACGTAAGCTGGCTGACATGAAGGCGAAGGAGAAGAAAACTGCTTTTGACAATGCGGTAACGGAACTGCAAGGCACTCTGGATATTGTGATCTCAGGAGTGAAGGAACGCCATAATGCCGAGGGAGAGAAAAACGGCTGGAACAGCACCTCATTTGAAACCGCCGGCCACTGGATGGCAGAGAATCATATTCCGGAATTTAAGGGAACGAGAGATGAGGCTATAGTGTGGCTGCGCAACCGGATGGAAGGGAAATGGAGTCCTGCGTCTGTAAGCTGGCTGGGCAAAGTTTTATCCTGGTAAGCTGCACCGGTTTTGCCATCCCCAATAAGACGGAATAACGAATAAACGGCTGACCCGTACCGTAAGAGTAGGCGTCAGCCGTAAGCGCTTTCCATAGTGTATATCATTGAATGAGCCTCTTACAGCATGGGGGCCAGGTAAGCAATCAGAAAATACAGAAATCCGAACAGCAGCATGATATAGGCCGTATACTTGATGGCATTGGAAGCGGCGATACTGGAGTCGGTAGGGGCATCGGTTTCTTTACGATCCGGTTTAACTGTGTCCAGGTCGTGGGAGAATGATTCTTTCATCGGAATGACCTCCTTGGGAATAGAATCCTTAACTGTATTGTGACATATTTGTGAATGAAATTCAACAATATTGTGAATTAATTTTGAACAAATCTTCAAATTTGGGCGATTAATTTACTGAATTATTGCTAAGTAGCCAAAAAAACACCCTGAGACGCTCTTTTTTAAGAGAATCTACAGGGTGTTTAGTGTGTTAATGAAATTTGTCAAGCTATCAAGATAGTAAAGTTAAGCCCAGTTTCCGTTGCGGAAAATAGGTTCGGCCAGGCCTTCATCCGTAATCCCGTCGATATTCATATCCGCGGAGCCCATCATGAAATCCACGTGAGTCAGGCTTTGATTCATCCCGTGCTCGGCAAGCTGCTCTTTGGTCATCGCCGTACCTTGCTCCAGAGTGAAAGCGTAAGCTGCTCCCAGAGCCAGGTGACAGGAAGCATTCTCATCATAAAGTGTAGTGAAGTACAGAATGCCGCTTTCCGAGATCGGAGAGTGGTAGGGAACGAGGGCGACTTCCCCAAAATAAGCAGAGCCTTCGTCCATCGCCAGCAGAGATGCTAACGCATCCTGGCCCACTTCTG
Source organism: Paenibacillus riograndensis SBR5 (assembly GCF_000981585.1). Classification (NCBI taxonomy): domain Bacteria; kingdom Bacillati; phylum Bacillota; class Bacilli; order Caryophanales; family Paenibacillaceae; genus Paenibacillus; species Paenibacillus riograndensis. Next base: position 4,323,716 of record NZ_LN831776.1, on the reverse strand, counting down.
CAGTGAAATCTGTAACTTTCCCATTCTCCAGGGTAAGGGTGAAACGGTCAATGATGTTGCCGCTATAGCTTAGCGGTTTCGTGCTGCTGACTGTACCGTTTGCACCTGTCTTAAGCGGTGCCGTGAAGACCTCTTCGGTTGGGATATTCGCCAGAAAAGGTACTCCGCGTCCGTTCACAGCCCCCGCTTGACACCAAATATGGCCTTCCGGCAGCTCAAGCATGAGATCAGTGCCTGGTGCGGTATAGTGGAGCTTGCGGTATTTTTTCGCATTCAAAATATCACAGCGCTGCTTCAGGCCGGCCAGGTGGAGGCTCCAGGCTTCAACCGGATTCTCCTGGTCTGCTCTGACAGCCTTGAAGATGGCATCCCACAGCAGTTCTACCTGCTGTTCTGGCGGAGCGTCCGGGAATACCTTGGCCGCCCACACAGGCGAGGGGTAGGCCACCAGGCTCCAGCTGACATGGTTGCCCATCAGCAGTTCCCGGTATGGCATCATAGCTTGACCGGCTGTGCGCTGATTATCGGCAATACGTACGGGATCGATCCCGTTCAGCAGATCCGGATTGGTCGAAATGACCGACAGGAAGGCTGCTCCGTTTTTAGCCAGGTCCTCCAGCTCATCGGCCTGCCATTTTGGCGGTTCGAGGAAGCTTTCGGACGGCGCCAGCTCGTAACGTGTGCGGGTGACAAGTTCATCCGTATAATTCACCTTAACCAGTTTTGCCCCGGCTTCATAGGCCTTGCGCACTACCAGCCGCACCAGTTCTGCCGAAGCTATATCAGCGTTGACCACAAGGGTCTGTCCAGGCTGAATGTTAATTCCGATTTTGACCGTCAGCAGTGCGTAATTCTCCAGCTTTTGCGTAAAACTCAGCATAGTACCACTCCTCTTAATATCTCTGTCCAGCCTGCTTTAGAACGCCCAGTTCCCCTTGAGGAATACAGGCTCTCTGGTGCCGTCAACGGTGATACCGTAAATGTCCATCTCCGCTGAGCCGATCATAAAATCGACATGCGTAACGCTTGTGTTCAGGCCGTGGGCAATCAGTTCGTCCTTATTCATTTCTTTGCCGCCTTCGAGACAGAAGGCATAAGCTGTGCCAATGGCCAGATGGTTGGAGGCATTCTCATCGAACAAAGTATTGAAATACAGGATATTGGATTCCGAAATTGGAGATTTATGCGGGACAAGCGCCACTTCGCCGAGATATTTTGCACCTTCATCCAGCCCGATGAGATATTCCAGCGCCTCCTGGCCCTGTTCGGCTGCTACACTAACGATCCGGCCTTGTTCAAAAGTAATGGAGAAGCCGTCAATAATGTTCCCGCCGTAGCTAAGCGGCTTCGTGGCTTTGACCGTTCCGTTGACACCGGTTTTGAGTGGGGCTGTGAACACTTCTTCAGTCGGCATATTGGCGACAAAAGAATGGCCCTTGGCATTGATGCTGTCGCCTTGCGCCCACAAGTGTCCTTCAGGCAGCTCAATGCTAAGATCAGTACCGGGTGCTATGTAATGGAGGCTTTTATATTTCTTGGCGTTCAGGACATTGGCTTTTTGTTCAAGGGTATCCAAATGTTCCTGCCAGGCGGCTACAGGATCTTCGCGGTCCAGGCGTACGGTGTGGAAAATTGCTTCCCAAAGCTTGTCTACGCGTTCATCTGCCGGAACATCCGGGAATACCTTATCGGCCCAAGCCTGCGACGGAATGGCAACAATGCTCCAGCTGACTTTATCAGACATTTGCAGCTCGCGGTATTTGGTCAGAGCTTCTCCGCGGGTTTTCTGGTAGTTCGCAATCCGCTCGGAGTCAATGCCTTTGAGCGCATCCGGGTCTTCGGCGATAACATGAAGGAAAGCTGCGCCATTCTCGGCGAACTCGGTTATTTCACCCGCAAACCAGGTAGGCGGCTTAGTGAACACTTCCGGTGCGGCATGCTCAAATAGCTGGCGGGTAATGAATTCATCGCTCCAATTGACCTTGACCTGGCTCGCGCCGATGGCATAGGCCTTAGCTGTAATGAGCCGTACAAATTCTGCAGCTGAAATAGGCGCGCTCACGATCAGGGTCTGTCCGGGCTGAACATTAACTCCGATTCGAACCGCCAAATCCGCATATTTACTAAGCTGTGCTTGCAGTTGGGGCATTAGAATTCCTCCATTTTCAATTGATTTATTAAATTATTAACCGCCGGATGAAAAAAGTCAATTGGCTTGCCTACAGGTAGGGAATTGCTCATATCTCATGATATACTAAGAAATAGCCAGGATATGATGAAGGGAAGGACAGAACATGAACGTAGAAATTATAAAAGCAGAAATGAAACGCGAGGAGGATAGAAGCTTTATCGGGAGAACGGTTTTTACCCTTGAGAATCATAACTCCCCTTATGAAATCACATTTTTCAGCAAACGCGGTACGGAATGGGATTACAGCCTGAGCTTTGCCGGCGAGCCGGGGAGTGAGGAGCAGTTCCTGGAAACCGATTCGCTGCTGGAAAATGATGACGATGTCTACAATCTGCTGCTGGATGCTGCATTGGATACCCAAGAGCTTACGGAAGAGGTTGAGGAAGAGTAGAAAGATAAATGCGACCGTTTTTGGCAGGGATGCCGGAAAAGGGTCGCATTTTTGCTGTGAATATTTGTTACAGGGTAGGGTGAAGCCGTTTTCCTCTTGTATCAGCCTATAGTAATGTTGCCTTCAGGATAGCGGTAAAGCTCCTTGCTGTTCTTCGGCTTGAGCGCGTAGGCCAGGGTCAGCGGCCCGGTACGGCCGACGAACATCAGGATAATCACAAGTACCTTGCCTATTGTGGTTAGATTAGGCGTCAACCCCATCGTGATGCCTGAGGTGCCGAAGGCAGAGACTGCTTCGAAGAGCACGGTGAGAAAATCGGCGCTTTCGGTGACCGACAGCAGCATCGTCGCGGACACTACAAGCATCAGTGAGAGCAGGGTCATGGTTATCGCCCGGTACACATTTTCTTTGGAAATCCGGTGGCGGAACATGACGATGTCCTCCTTGCCCCGGATTTTGGTGTAGGCGGTAACGACCAGGATGGCGAAAGTGGTGATCTTGATTCCCCCTCCGGTTGAACCGGGAGCTGCGCCGATGAACATAAGCAGGATCATGAGGAACTGGGTTGATTCGCGCAGAAGCGGGATCTCGATAGTTGTAACACCGCCGGAGCGCGGGGTGATCGCTTGCAGGAAAGACGCCATGACTTTGCCTCCGGCATGCAGCGGCTTCAGGGTAGCATTCAGTTCAAGCCAGAAAAAGACTGCAGCCCCGCCCAGAATCAGAACGGCAGATGCTGAGAGCACGACTTTGGAATGCAGGGTCAAGCGTTTGCGTTTGGGATAGTCAATCAGATCCGACAATACAATAAAACCGATTCCGCCAAGGAAAATCAGCAGCATGGAAGTAATATTTACAATCGGGTCTTCGGCATACCGTGTGAGGCCGCTGAAGGGACCGTGTATATCCCCAAAAAGGTCAAAGCCCGCATTGTTGAAGATCGAAATGCTATGAAATAGCCCGTAATACACCGCTTTGCCGAAAGACATATCCACTGTGAATCTGGCGGCAAGGAGGATGGCTCCGCTGAGCTGGATGACCAGCGAATAAATAAGTACCCGCTGTATCAGCCGGACAATACCCTGCATCGAATTCTGGTTCATGGATTCCTGCAACAGCAGCCGTTCCTTGAGTGAGATCCGCTTGTTGAGCACAAGTGTAATCAAAGTAGCCATCGTAACGAAACCCAGACCGCCGAATTGAAACAATACCAGCAGCACGATCTGTCCGAATACAGTAAGCTGAGTTCCTGTATCTATGACTGCAAGCCCAGTCACACAGGTGGCTGAAGTAGCCATGAACAATGCATCAATAAAAGAGATTCTCGCTCCGGTGGACGCAGCAGGAAGGCATAAAAGAATCGTTCCGGCTGCAATCAGCACCATGAACCCCAAAGATAGTATTTTGGGTGGTGTCAGTTTTTGATGCGCGAAGGGTACAATAGCCAATTCTCATTCTCCTGACGTCTGAAGATAATCTGACAAGATTATACCATATCTTTAGATCTGTCCACTAAATAGGGAGGGAATTGACATATTTTATCGAAATGGTAAAGAGGCTCGATTATTTACAAGATATATAGAGGAGGCATACTGGCTGTGACAAGTCCGATTCTGAATCAGATTGGCGCTGTTTTTATTCCGGTTAGTGATATTGAAAGGTCGAAAAACTGGTATTGCCGTTTGCTGGGGCTTCCCCTTGACGGTGAAGTGCTGTTCGGACATCTATACGTGATTCCGATGCAAGGACCCGGCATTGTGCTGGACAGCAGAATTTTCACAGCGTCGGCTGTACTGAAGGTTCCGTCTTTCCATCTGAACACTGAGGATATTGATGCCGCCTATGATTTTGTCAAAGAATCCGGAGCGGAGCTGCTGACCGATATTGAGCATGACCACTGGTTCAACTTCAAGGACCCGGATGGGAATGTACTGATGATCTGCCGATGTTAGACGATGTGAAAATTAATTAATTTAATTAATCATCCCTTTTTAATTAACGCAATTAATCTTTCTTTGTAATTAACTGCATTAACTATAAGATGGAGGACATTTATTATGATTAGAGAAGCTGTGCCTGAAGATGCTTCTTTCATTGATCAGCTCTATCGTATGCTGCTGCCTGAACAGAAGGATATTATGGTAATGCCAGAGCGAATCCGACAAATCAGGAACCATCCCGACAGCTTCCTGTTTGTGTATGAGGAGGAAGGAGCCGTTGTTGCAACGGTACATCTTCATTTATGTATGGATGCACTTAGCTGCGAGCGGCCTTTTGCTGTAATTGAACGGGTAGTTACTGCACCGGAAGCACGTGGAAGGGGATATGGAGCCGCACTGATGAGGCATGCCGAGGAAACGGCTGCAGCCAGGGGAGCGCTTAAGGTGATGCTGTCCAGTAACAGGAATCGGGCGGATGCCCACCGTTTCTATGAAATGCTTGGCTATGACGGGGATGGCAGCAGACTGTTCAAACGGTACCTATAGCCATCTATGAAAAAATAAGCAGGAGGATTAGCAATGAAAGTAACAATAAGGGAACTGGTGCCGGAGGACGCCGCTGAACTGATCAGTCTGCAGTACCGCCTGGACGAAGAATCTGCGTTTATGCTGCTGGAGCCGGGTGAACGCCAGACAGGAATCAAGCAGGCAGAAGACATGATCCGGAGCTTTGCGAGTGCCGAAAATTCCGCGCTGATCGGAGCCGCAGCCAGCGGCCGATTAGCCGGGTTCCTCTCGGTCAGGGGCGGAAGTGCAAGGCGCAACAGGCATAGTGCGTATATTGTCACCGGCATCCTGAAGGAATTCCAGGGAATGGGGCTTGGCAGCGCTTTGTTCAAGGAATTGGAGAAATGGGCCAAAGAAACGGGGATCATTCGTCTGGAGCTTACCATTATGGTCCATAATGAACGTGCGTTGGCGTTGTATACCAAAAACGGTTTTGAGATTGAAGGAATCAAGAAAAAGTCATTGAAGGTTGAAGGCAATTGGGTAGATGAGTATTACATGAGCAGAATTTTCCCAGACGGACCTGAGGTTATGTAATTTATTCAAGAACAAAAGGCGCTCCAAATGCGGAGCGCCTTTTGTTCTATATATACGATTATTCCGGCAGCGATTTCGAATCTTCAGATCCCGGCTGTGCAAGTTCAAACTCCACTCTGCGGATGCGGTGGCGGTTCATTTCGCGGACGGTAAGGGTCACATTTTCATGGGTTATACTTTTACCGATAGCGGGTTCTTCCAGGTGACTGTACAGCCATCCACCGATTGTAGTCACTTCATCATCATGCAGATCAAAGCCTGTCAGCTCCTTGACTTCCAGGACAGAGACATTCCCGTCGAATAAATAATGGGAATCACTCAGCTTCTCGATATTGCGGCGCTCGTCTTCGTCAAACTCATCGCGGATTTCACCGACAATCTCTTCAAGGATGTCCTCGATGGTAATCAGGCCGGAGGTTCCGCCGTATTCATCAAGCAGCAGGGCGATATGCACACGCTCTTTCTGCATCCGGGTCAGCAGTGTTTTGACCGGAGTGACTTCGGATACAGTGAGGAGCGGCAGAATCAGGCTTTTGAAATCGAAATCCGGATTGTTGTCATATTGCAAATACAGCTGTTTGGTATTAATCATTCCGATAATGTTGTCCTTACTGCCATCGGCAACCGGGAAGCGGGTGTATTGCTCCTTGCGGATGATCTCCAGATTTTCTTTCAGAGAATGGTTGGTGAACAGGCATACCATATCCGTCCGCGGGACCATAATCTCCTTGGCCAGCATTTCATCGAAAGTGAAGATACGGTTCACATAGCCATATTCGGCTTTGTTGATTTTACCGCTCTCATAGCTCTCGGAGAGGATCAGGCGAATCTCATCTTCGCTGTGCGCATCACCGTGCTCGCTTGCCGGCTTCATCCCGAACATGCGGACCAGCAGATTAGCGGAACCGTTCATCAGCCAAATCAGAGGGTACAAAATTTTGTAGAACCAAATAATCAGCGGTGAGGTAATTTGACCAATTTTCTCCGGAATATTGATAGCGGCCGTCTTCGGGGCAAGTTCACCGACTACGACATGCAGGAATGTGGCAATAATGAATGCCAAGGCAAAAGCAATAGGCTCACTCACACTGTGGCTGATATTCCCAAGGTCGAACAATGGAATCAGGAGCTGCTCAAAAGCCGGCTCCGCCAAGGCTCCAATCCCCAGTGCTGTAATGGTGATCCCCAGCTGGCAGGCAGACAAATAGCCGTCAAGGTTGGCTGCAACCCTTTGAACCGCCAGGGCGTTTTTTTTGCCCTCAAGCACCATCTGGCTAATCTGGCTGCCTCTCAGCCGTACCAATGCAAATTCCGTTGCTACAAAAAATGCGGTTAAAATGATCAAAATTGCCACAAGCGTCAAACTAAGTCCTATACCCATATAATCTTTACCATCCCTCTCGTCGTTAAAATAGGTTATACTCATATTATGAGTTCACATGAACTCATTGTACGAACTTTTCAATAGAAAATCAAATGGCGAAGGGGTGCCATATATGGAAGCTTTTACACTCAGCCGGATCGAAATGTCCGAACTGCTGCTGTCCCTGAACAGTACTATTGAACGAAAGCCGCTGCATATCCTGCAGGATGCATGGTCAAAATTTCATTATGAAGAGGTGGAAAAGGGTGCTTCTCTCCCGGCTTTTCTGTCCACCGAGATTCCTCCGATCCTGCAAAAGCTGATTAAAGGCAGCCCTGTAAAGGGGTTGTCGCTTGGAGAAATCGCCACCCTGGGCCACCTGATTGAGTATTCTACACTTTCTGCCACTTCTATGCAGAATTGGGTAAAACGCGACTTCAAAGAATATCTGGGCTCCCCCCGAGAGGGGAAAAAATATTCCGTCAATCAGGCTGCGCTTTTATTTATGATCGATGATTTGAAGGCTGCCCTCGATTTCGGGAGTATCCGCCAGCTGTTCCGGCTGCTCTTCCTGGCACCGGAGCGGGACGATGATGATCTGGTCGAACCCGCCCAGCTGTATCACGCGTATGCAGAGTTGTTCGAAGAGATCAAGAGCAGTCCTGTGATGCCGGTTCAGGGACTCGCAGACCTCAGCGCACAGCAGATGTATTCATCAAGAGCTGATAAGGTGCTAAAGGTTTCGCTCGAAAATATGATGCAGCGTTTGAACCATCTGACCAGGTCCCAGCGGCATGCCGTGCGGAATATGCTGATGATTGCCGCCATCTCGGTACAGACCTGCTATTTCCAGGCTTTGGCCCGCCAATATTGCAATGCGGCGTTATTCCTTGATTTTTGATTCCCGCAACCATAGAATGTGTAAGTAAAACAGGCAATATAAACCAGGTTGGACATCCGGAGTTAGGGAAGAGGTGTTTGATGTATGAAAGATATTTCGCTGCTGCGGAATCCGAAGCAAAGAAAGTTGCTGTTCAGTGCAGGGCTTAGCTGGATGTTCGACGCGATGGATGTGGGAATGATTTCTTTTGTGGTAGCGGCGCTTGCCAAGGAATGGGGCCTCGGACCGGAAAGAATCGGATATTTGACCAGTATCAACTCCATAGGCATGGCTGTGGGCGCGGCGGCTGCAGGCATTCTGGCGGACCGTTTCGGCCGCAAATCGGTGCTGCTGTGGACGCTCCTGATCTTCTCGCTGGCCAGCGGATTATCGGCTTTTGCCGCCGGGTATGCCATGCTGTGTGTCCTGCGCTTTGTCGCCGGGTTCGGGCTTGGGGGAGAGCTTCCTGTGGCCTCAACGCTGGTTTCGGAGAGCATGCCTGTCAAGGAGAGAGGCCGGGCGGTCGTGCTGCTGGAAAGCTTTTGGGCGGTCGGCTGGATCGTCTCGGCATTAATTGCTTATTTTGTGATTCCGGATTACGGCTGGAGAGTAGCGTTTGCCATTGGTGCGGTTCCTGCCCTGTATGCACTGTACTTGCGGCGGGCGATCGATGACTCTCCGAGATTCGCAGAAATCCGGAAGAAAGCGCCTGTACCTTTGCGGAGCCGTATTGCCACGGTCTGGTCCGGGGAATACCGCCGGTCGACAATCATGCTCTGGATTTTGTGGTTTACGGTCGTTTTTTCTTATTACGGCATGTTTCTGTGGCTGCCTACAGTAATGGTGATCAAAGGCTTCAGTCTTGTCAAAAGCTTTGAATACGTGCTGATCATGACGCTGGCACAACTCCCCGGCTACTTCACCGCTGCTTATTTCATTGAGAAATTCGGCCGCAAGTTTGTGCTGGTAATCTATCTGCTGCTCACAGCCGCCAGCGCTGCCTGGTTCGGGAATTCCACGACGGAGGGCATGCTGATGGCTGCCGGAATCTGCCTGTCGTTCTTCAATCTTGGGGCATGGGGCGGAATGTACGCTTATACGCCGGAGCTGTATCCTACAGCTATCCGTTCAACGGGAGCCGGTCTTGCGACTTCTTTTGGCCGGATTGGCGGGATTATCGCACCTACGCTGGTAGGGGTCATGGTAGGGAACGCGGTAGGGATTGGCACGATATTTATGCTGTTTTTTGTGACGATTATTATCGGGGCTTTAGCCGTGCTGTTCTTGGGCAAAGAGACGAAAGGGCTTGAACTGGGTTAGAGATCAATCTCCACCTGAGGCTTGATGTTGGTCAGGCAAGAATGCTAATATTAGTAGTAGATTATAGACAGCGTTATTTCATACCGGAAGAACACAAACGGTTCCTTCACTTCTGTGAACAGGACCGTTTTTTCGTAAGATTGTAATCGGGGTGAGAGACTTGAGCAGAGACGGAAAAGAGCCGCATTTTACAGAGCTGGTGTGGGAGAGCACGGAGCAGAATCTGCCGATTCCTCCGCGTGCTTCGGCTGACCTCAAGGTTCCCAAGCCCCCGGCAGCCGCACCGAAGAAAAAAGCTCCTGAAGAAGCCACTGTACAGCTTCAGTTATGGGATATGGAGGAAACACAGGAGCCGGTAACGACGACGGAGAGCCAGTTCGTGGTCCGGGCCAGGGAGTTAGTGGATCACAAAGAGACAGCGTCGCTGTTTGTTCCTTTCAAAAGTTACTGGCCCACCTATGGTCACATGACCGGGGCGCAGAGCAGATGGTATTTCTTTTGGCGGGATGAGGTCAGACAGGGCAGATATCCAAAAACGGATCTGTCCTATATCTTTCTGCATGTCTATGAGCTGATCAACGGTGTAGGGTGGGACGAGCCTCAGGATGGATACCGGCAGCTGAATCTGTTATGGGAAGCCTACCGGGATCAATATAAAAGACTGGACCAGTATCTGGGCGGCTGGATTGCGGATTTCTCCTTTGTCCATCATCTGGACGTTCCGCTGTCGGGGATTGTCGCCCGTTCACGCGGACTTGCCGGCGATCTGGCTGAGCTTGAGCTGATGCGCTGCCTGACCGCTGCACCGGAGCAGCTTACGTTTGAAGTGCTGACCGTCATGTCGGATTACGATATCAGCAAGTCCAAATTCTATACCGGTGAAGGCAAAACGGCGGCGGAACGCTATATCCCGCAGGTAGTGGCGCTGATTGACGCTTATGTGGCCCGCAAGCATGGCTCGAATCTGATCGGCATGTTTCCCCCGGGTCCAGCGGTGGTCCGGGAGCGTTACCTGTTCCGCAGTGCGGTGTACGACATCTCATTGTATGGCTACTCCGTGCTTGTCCCTGTGGTGCGGATCAGCAAATCTCCACCGCTGCGCAGTCTGATCACCCGCCTGTTCCGGCTGACGGAGAACAAGCTGCGGGAGCTGCTGGGCTACCGGGGCAGATTGAAGGATATTAAGGTTGATGCAGATATGGAAGATTTGATCACCAGGTTCCTGCAGCGCGAATTCCGCAAAGCGGAGCAGCTGGAAAAGGGGCCGGCGGTTGTCATTGATGCTAAGAAGGTGGAACAGCTTCAGAACGATTCCGACATTGTGAGGACGCTGCTTACGGTTGAAGAGACCGAAGAGTTAGAGGGACGGCCTGCCGTTGCAGAGGCTGACGGTGATGTGACGGGACGGACGGGGGTACCGGCTGCAGATGAGCCTGATATGCAAGTTCAGCACGCTGATCCGGCGGGAGCTGAAGATGATGGAGTACCGTCAGCCGAGGCTGGGCATGAAGCTGTGAAGCGGTTTGCCGGTTCCGAAGCGGCTTCAACTCTGGAAACAAGCGGCATTGTGGCTGAGGCTCAGCAGGATTCCGGCAATAGCGCTGCTGCGCTGTGGCATTCTTTTGCCGCTGCGCTGACTCCGCTGGAGTGGGAGACGGTTCGTGCGCTGGCGGAAGGCAGGGGAATGGCAGCGGTACAGCATTTGGCTTCAGCAGGCGGAACAATGGCAGAGCTGTTATTCGACGGGATTAATGAGACTGCCATGAATCTGCTAGGCGATCTGCTTATAGATGAAGAAGAGTTAAACGAGGAATTTATGCCGATGCTGCAATACTTGGGTGGGGTGAATGATCGATGAGTGAGCTTAAAATACCAAAACGGATGACGACCGCGCTCGTGAACTCTCTGACTGCGGGAGTAGTGCCGCGTATTGGCCTGGAGCATATTGCGGTTGGCCGCAGACCCGAGGTCGAGTCCATACTCCGGGATATGGAGAACATCGCGGAAGGCGGAGCTGCCTTCAAGCTGATCACCGGCAAATTCGGCAGCGGCAAAAGCTTCCTGCTTCAGATTATCCGCAACTATGCCATGGACCGGGATTTTGTGGTCGCGGATGCCGACCTGTCCCCGGAACGGCGGCTGGTTGGAACCAAAGGGCAGGGCCTGGCCACCTACCGGGAGCTGATGAGCCATCTCTCCACGCGCACACGCCCGGACGGCGGAGCGCTGGAGATGATCCTCCAGAAATGGATCATCAGTCTTCAGCAAGCCGTAATGCAGGAGAAAGGCTGCGGCCCCGACGCTCCGCAGCTTGGGCAAGAGGTGGAGCAGCGGATCTATTCGGTAGCTTCCGAAATGCGCGGGCTTGTGCACGGATTTGATTTTGCCAAGGTGCTGGCGACATACTGGAACGGCCACAAGCTTGCCGATGACGGGCTGAAGCAGGATGCCCTGCGCTGGCTGCGCGGGGAGTTCGCTACCCGCACCGAAGCGCGCAAGGCGCTGGGGGTAGGGGTCATCATCGACGATGATAACTGGTACGATTATATGAAGCTATGGGCCGAGTTCATAGGGAGCATCGGCTATAAAGGGCTGCTGCTGTTTATTGATGAAGGCGTGAACCTGTATAAGATCACCAACAGCATCTCACGCCAGAGCAACTATGAGAAGCTGCTGACCATGTTCAATGATACGATGCAAGGCAAGGCAGAGCGGCTGGGGATCTTTATCGGCGGGACACCGCAGTTTGTCGAAGACAACCGGCGAGGTCTGTTCAGTTATGAAGCCTTGCGTTCAAGGCTCGTCGCCGGACGTTACGGCGGGACGGGGCTGAATAATTTTACCGGGCCGATTATTGCCCTGGAGATGCTCTCCCATGAGGAAATACTGGTGCTGCTGCAAAAGCTGCGGGATATCCATGCCCTTCACTACGGCTATGAAGCCAAGCTGACACAGGAGCAGCTGGTGCATTTCATGGAGGAAGCTGTAGGCCGGCTGGGCGCAGACGAACTGCTCACCGCACGTGAGGTCGTGCGGGACTTCATGGACCTGCTGCATACCCTGCATCAGCACCCGGATATGTCGTTCGAGAAGCTTGTAGGCGAGCGGACGGCCAAGCCTGCCGAGGCAGAGACGAACGAGCTGGACGGATTCCTGGCGGAGTTTGATCTATGAGCAGCAATCCGTTTTACAGGCTGGCTCCGTTTATCAAAGAGTTTATCTATAAGAACCGCTGGGAGACGCTGCGCGAAGCCCAGGTGGATGCCTGCCGGGTGCTGTTCGATACGCCGCATCATCTGCTCATTGCTTCCGGAACGGCTTCCGGCAAGACAGAAGCCGCTTTCTTTCCGGCGCTTACCCAGCTGTACGAAGATCCGTCCGCCTCAGTGGGCATCCTTTACATTGCGCCGCTTAAGGCGCTGATCAATGACCAGTTCACCCGGTTGAATGACCTGCTGCGTGAAGGGAATATTCCGGTCTGGCATTGGCATGGAGATGTGCCGCAGGCGGACAAGACGAAGCTGATGCAAAACCCCTCCGGCGTGCTGCAGATTACCCCGGAATCGCTGGAAGGGCTGCTGATGAACCGCCCTAATGCCATTCCGGCGCTGTTCCATGATCTTCGCTTCATTATAGTGGATGAAGTGCATGCCTTCATGGGGGCGGACCGCGGCATTCAGGTGCTTAGCCAGCTGGCGCGGATCTCGCGTATGGCCGGCTGCCATCCGCGGCGGATCGGACTGTCGGCCACGCTGAGCGACTACGCATCCGTGACGGAATGGCTGGCCGCCGGTACCCGCGAAAGCGTAGAGGTCTCTGCTCCGCAGGGCGGGCGCAAGCTGCGCCTCAGCGTGGAGCACTTTTCTTTCCCGGATGCACGGGACGAAGTGCAGGCTGAGCATCTGGAGCGGGCGCGGCAGGCGTATTATGGCTTCATCTATGACCATACGCATCTGAAGAAGGCGCTCATTTTCACCAACAGCCGCACGGATGCCGAGGAGGCAATCCTGGAGATGCGGCGGCTTGCTGCGAAGCGCGGGGAGCGCGACGTGTTCCATGTCCATCACGGCAGCATCTCCGCGATGCTGCGTGAAGAGACGGAGGCTGCGCTCCGTCAGGGACCCGGCCCGGCGGTGGCAGCGGCCACGCTGACGCTGGAGCTGGGCATTGACCTGGGCGAGCTGGAGCGCGTGCTGCAGCTCGGTGCACCATACAGCTGCGCGAGCTTCGTGCAGCGGCTGGGGCGCTCCGGGCGGCGGGGCGACGCCGCTTCAGAGATGATCTTCGTCACGCCGGAGGAAGAGGACGAAGAAGCCCAGCTTCCCGCGCGGATGCCGTGGACGCTGCTGCGGGCTATCGCCGTCATCGAGCTCTACGTGCGCGAGAAGTGGGTCGAGCCGCTGGCTGTGCGGCAGCTTCCGGTGGGGCTGCTCTACCATCAGACGATGAGCATCCTGAAAAGTATGGGCGAAGCGGAGCCGGAGGATCTGAAGGCGGCCGTGCTGAGCCTCCCGTCCTTTAGCAGCATCGAGCCCGGCGATTATGATGCGTTCATGGAATATATGATCGGCATGGGCCATATTGAGTGCATGGATGAGGGCAGCCTGCTGGTTGGGCTGGCAGGGGAGAAGATCGTCAATAACTTCCGTTTCTATGCGGTATTCAAAGACGACGAGGAACATGTGGTATATAACGGCACCGAAGAGATTGGTTCAATAACCACTGTCCCGCCGCCGGGGTACTGCTTCACTCTTGCAGGCAAGCTGTGGAAGGTCGAAGAGGTGGATAACCGCCATAAAGCCGTATATGTCAAAGGCTCGCGCGGCAAAGTAGATACCTTATGGCTGGGCGCAGGCGGGGATGTGCATACCCGCATTATGAACAAAATTCGTGAGGTGCTGGGAGCTACGGCACTATATCCCTATCTGGCGCCCAGCGCGGCAGCAAGACTGGAACGGGCCCGCCGTCTGGCCAAGGAAAGCGGATTGCTCACGCATTCGGTGCTTCCGGCCGGAGGCGATTCGATGTTCATTCTGCCCTGGGCCGGGAGCCGGCAGTTCCGGACTCTGGAACGGCTGCTGAAGAATAATCTCAAGGGCCCGCTGGGACTGCGTTCCGTAACCCCCATGGAGCCGTATTATATGGTCGTTTCCGGGAAGACAGATGCAGAAACGCTGGAGCAGGAGATTATCGCCGAAGCCGCTGCTGTATCTGATCCGATTGCTCTCCTGGGGCCGGATGAAGCGCCTTACCTTGGCAAATACGATGAATTCATCCCCCACGACCTGCTGCGCAAAGCCTTTTCCCTCGACGGCCTCGACGTTCCGGGGCTGGTAGAGGTGCTGAAGCAGTGGGTGAGGGTGGAATAAGCGGACATGCTGAACACTAAGAAAGGCTGTATATGCAGTATTGAATAATTGAGGCGCCAAAAAAGTCTGTTTGTGCGTATTGAATCATTGCGAGAGCTCCCGATGTCCGGGAGTTCTTTTTTTGTGTTATAACTTGATGCTGTATTCGTCGCAAGAGCATTCGGCCCAGCGGCCAGCCCTTTTCCATATACTCCTAGAAAAAACAAACCTTATTTCTGTAGTTCGCACCTTGTTGGAAGCGCTTAATCAGAAGATAATAAACCTATCACGAACACAGGGGGCATTGATTCATGGTCAACAGAAAAATGAAGACAACATTCACCGTCGCACTTACAGCTGCAATGGCATTAAGCGTTGCGGCATGCGGCAACTCCAACGACAACAGCAAGAATAATGCAGCGTCAAGCGCAGCACCTGACAAAACCAACAGCGGTACAGCAACGAACACAACGAAGAGTGACAAGAAGGTAACCATCACCTTCCAGAACATCTATCCCGATCCTACAACACCGTCCTACAAAATGGTGCATGAGCTGAGTGAGCAGTACGAGAAAGAGCATCCGAACATCAAGATCGAACTGGATACGCTGAACACCGACCAGCAAAAGGTGAAGCTCAAAACCCAGGCGGCTTCCAAAGAGGTCCCGGACATTACCATCGTGAACCCGGCTGCACAAATGAAACCGTTTGTAGATGCCGGATTGTTCGCTCCGCTGAACGACATGCTGGACCAGAACGGACTGAAAGACACCTACCAAACAGGACTGCTGGATTACTACAGCTTTGACGGCAATGTATACGCGCTGCCGGACGGCAACAATATCGAAGTGGTGTTCTACAACAAAGATTTGTTCGCTCAGGCTGGAATCGCCAATACACCAACCACCTTTGAAGAAATGCTCAAAGATGTGAAGATCCTCAAAGACAAAGGCATTACGCCATTGGCCATCGGTGAAAAAGATTCCTGGACGGGCTCCTTCCTGTTCATGAACATCCTGCTTCGCACCAACGGCGGCCCCGGCTTCCTGCAGGATGTCATGGATGGTAAGAAAACCTTTGAAGATCCTGCTTTCGTAGAAGCAGTAGACGCTTTCCAGCAGCTGGTTCAAGCAGGCGCATTCCCTGATGGCGCAACCTCCATCGACGCCAATGCCGGCGGTAACATCTTCAAATCCGGTAAAGCGGCAATGTGGGTCATCGGTTCATGGGAAACAGGCGCAGTTGATGCTTCTTCCGTAGCCGGCAAAGTAGGAGCTTTCCAATTCCCTACTGTGAACGGCAAAGGCGACCCTAACGAATTCATGCTGGCACCAGGCAGCGCATTCGCGGTGTCCGCTAACAGTGAGCATCTGCAGGAAACCAAAGATTTCCTCAATTTCTTCGCCAGCAATCTGCCTAAGAAACAATTTGAATTGAAAAACGCTGTAGGTTTGGGTCAAAAAGTAGACGGCGACCTCAAAGCAGCCGGTTACTCCGATCTGGCGATCACCATCGCAGGCCTGTTCAACCAGGTGAAAGGCGGCGACCTTTCGTTCGACAACACCATGAACCCGGCAACCTCGCAGGTGCACCTCAGCAGCATCCAGAACCTGTTCGTGCAGAAAATGGATTCCGCTGCAGTCGCCAAAGAACATCAAACCGCTTTTGAAGCTAATAAATAAGCAGACCTAAACGTTCACCTTCGGTGCGAAGCAAGCTGATTCCGGCTTCTTCGCACCAAATTTATCACAAAAAATCACATCTGTTATAGACAAAGAATCTGCTTGTTTAGGAGGCGGGAACGATGAAAGTACTTAAGGTGCCAGCACGGACAATAGCCGTCTTCGTATTGCCATGTCTGCTTTTGTATGTGTGCCTAGTGTTTATCCCCATACTGGTTTCACTGTATACCGGTTTATTGAAATGGGACGGACTAACGTCTGCCCAGTTTGTCGGATTCGGCAACTTCAAAGATATGTTCTTCAATGACCCTGTGTTCTGGCCGTCGGTAAGAAGAACCTTGCTCTACGCTGTAGCATCTATGCTCGAAATCCCCCTTTGCCTGGGAATGGCTATTCTGCTTAACCGTTATGTCAGAAGAGGAAACACCCTGGTTTCGATCTACTTCACACCGGTCATTCTGTCTGTCGTCATTATTGGACAGCTGTGGAAAACGGTCTACAACCCCGCGTCCATGGGCGGTATGCTTAACGGCGTTCTGATCTCGCTGGGACTGGACAGCTGGACACATAACTGGCTTACCGAACCCAAAATTGCCATGTTTGCGCTATATTTCGTCTCCTTGTGGCAGTTCTTCGGCTACCATCTGCTGATCCAGTACACCGGCGTGCAGAATATTCCGGACGAGCTTTATGAAGCGGCAAAAATCGACGGGGCGGACGGATTCAAAGCGGACCGCTACATCACCCTTCCGCTGATTGTCCCGATCTTCAAAATATCGATTGTACTGGCGTTTATCGGTTCCCTGCAGGCCTTCGATCTGGTCATGGTTATGACCGCCGGGGGGCCGGCTCATGCAACCGACGTCATCTCTACGCATATGTACAACAGCTCATTTATGTCATTGAAGTATGGATACGGCAGTGCGATTGCCAGCTTCCTGGTTATAGTCTGTCTGGTCTTTACCGGATTCATCAATACGATATTCAATAGAATCGAACGCAAATTCAATTAGAAAAGGAGTGCGCGATTATGCGAAAATTCAAAAAAGGAATCGTGTATCTTCTTTTCGCAATTCCTGTAGTGACCCAGTTGTATCCTTTGCTCTGGCTGGTGCTGTATTCACTGAAGACCAACGAAGAGATTATGGACGGCAGCTTTTTCTCCTTCCCCAAATCCTTTCAATGGCATAACTACAGTGAAGCTTATACTTCCGGCAGCTATCTGAAATACTTGTCCAACAGCGTGTTTGTCACCGGCGTTACAATGATTTGCGTCATTGTGCTGGCCTCCATGGTGGCTTATGCCATTTCGCGTTTCCGCTGGAAATACGGCAATGTTGTCATGACCATCTTCCTGATGGGCATGATGATTCCGATGCAGGCGACCCTGCTGCCGCTGATGATTATTTTCAAAAACATTCACGTGCTGAACACGCATTTATCGCTGATTCTGCCTTACATTGCCTTCTCCACACCGATTGCTGTATTTATCCTTTCCGGGTTCATGAGGGATATCCCGCATGAAATTGAGGAATCGGCGTTTATCGATGGAGCGAGCGTATACCGGATTTTCCGCAGCATTATTTTGCCGGTGTCGATCCCGCCGGTGATGACGGTATGCATTCTGACCTTCATCAACATCTGGAATGAATATATCCTGGCGGCAACCTTTATTTCTTCCGAGAAGCTCAAGACACTGCCATTTGGAGTGTACACATTTGTCAGCCAATATTCAGTCAATTACGGCAACATCGGGGCATTCCTGGTCATGGGCGCACTGCCGGTTATCCTGATCTACTTCTTCCTGTCGAACAAAATTACCAAAGGGATGGTAGCAGGTGCGGTCAAAGGTTAATCACCATTGCAAATGAAATTATCATGGATTTATAATAAGGAACGGCAGGACAGGGTGTTGAAAGGAGAGAGTCCATTGAAGAGCGGCTTTCATTCCATCCATCATCGGTTGTTCTTGCTGTTTCTTTTTTGCATGTCCAGTATTCTGCTTATCGTCAGCTTGCTGTACTATAACCGGACTACTGTGCAGCTGCATGAGAAGATCAGTGATTTGTCGCAAAAAAATGTCTCCCAGACAGCCGGGCTGTTCAGCCTGCTCTATAAAGGGTATGACTCACTCTCCAAATCACTCAGCAACAACTTCGAGATGATTCGTTTGATTAATGAAACAACGGATGAACCGGCGGTAGCCTACATCAACGAGCAGACCATTACCAATATAATCGGCTCGATTTTTTATTCTCGGGACGACCTGGTAGGTATTCATGTCATTACAGACAAGGGCAAAATCTATAATTATGGGAATTACATGAATGTAGTCGACCCCAATTACCACAGTCAGGACTGGTACAAGCAGCTTCAAGCCTCATCCGGAAAAATGGTCTGGCTCGGCGTATACCAGCATTCGCTGATCGACCAGGTGGAGGATAGCCCGGTGTTTGCTTTTGGCCGGCAGATCTATGATCTGAATGAACACAAGCCGATCGGCATTGTTCTCTACGAAACCAACCCCCAGCCTGTGCTGGACGCTTTGGAGAACCTCAAGCTGGGTGCGCACAGCCAGGTGTATCTAATGTCGGAGGATGGACGGTTTGTGACTTCGGCAACGGACCCGGCACCTGTGCTGGAAACACTGCCTTCCCTGAAGAACTTCCAGCATCAGATTGTCCGGCAGGAAGCGGGCCGTCTGGCGGTGGCCTCGAAGCTGTCCTTTTCGGGATGGTGGGTTATGAGTATTACACCGGATCAGGATCTCAACGTTGAGTTGAACGAGATGAAGCGCTATCTGCTGATCGTGATCTCGATTCTGATCATTGTTTCAACGCTAATCGCTTCCATGGTTTCCAAGACCATCTCCTCGCCGCTGAAGAAGCTGATCCGCGAGATGAGGCAGGTGGAGATCGGGAATTTCCGGGGGATGGTCAATGTGTCGTCCTCTCGTCGCGTCCTTTAACCGGATGGTCCGGCGGATTGAGGAATTGATCGAACGCGTGAAGCTGTCTTCCGTCAGTGAAAAAAATGCCGAGCTGCACGCGCTGCAGTCCCAGGTCAATCCGCATTTCCTCTATAACACGCTGGATATGATCTACTGGATGCTGGATGAGGAGGGGAATGAGCAGCTGGGCGAGCTGGTGCTCTCCCTGTCCTCCATGTTCCGTTACAGCAGCCAGTGGGAGGATGCCGCAGCGGTTACGCTGCGCGAAGAGCTGGAGCAGATCGGCCATTATCTGAAGATTATTTCCATCCGTCTGGAAGGAAGACTGAAGATTGTCATGGACATCGACGAGCGCTGGTTAAATATCCGCGTTCCGAAGATGACCGTCCAGCCGGTTATTGAGAACGCCGTCAAGCATGGGCTCGAATCCCTCAGCCGCCAAGGGATACTGAAGGTCTACACCCGTGAAGAGGAATCCATCCTCAAATTGATTGTTGAGGACAATGGAGAAGGGATGAGCACCGGTGAGCTGGAGCGCCTGCTGCTGTCTCTAAGCGGGGACAGTCCCAAAGAAGGCGGCAAAGGCGGCATCGGCCTGCAAAATCTGCACCGCCGCCTGCAGCATATGTTCGGAGAGGAATACGGCCTGCAAATCCAGAGCTTTCCCGGAGAAGGGACTCAGGTGGCCATTGTGCTGCCGATTAGGCTGGAAGGAGATACATTTACGTGAATATTCTCGTAGCCGATGACGAACGGGTAATACGTGAAGGCATCAGACGTACTATCGGACAGATTAGTCCGGATCATCAGGTTTTTGTGGCGGCCAAAGCCGAAGAAGCGGTCCGAATTATGGAAGAACAGCGGATTCACATTGTTCTAACCGATATTCTGATGCCGGGGATGAGCGGCCTTGAATTCATGAAAATATCAAAGCGCCGTTATCCTTATGTGAAATGGGTTGTGATCTCGGCGCATAGCGAATTCTCTTATGCCCAGGAAGCGGTACGTCTCGGGGCAAGGGATTACCTGCTTAAGCCCATCGGCAAAAATAAGCTGCTGGAATTGATCAATAACCTGACTGCTGAAATTGAGCAGGACAACGATATATCCAGGCAGGGCGAGAGGCTGAAGGCGAGTCTGCGGTTTTTGAGGGAAGGCGTATTTCAGCGTTTGGCTTCAGGGCTGGATATCGGCAATCTGGACATTGAGCCTTTCATTGAAGATTACAAGCATTTCTATATGGTGATGGTGCAGCTGGATGCCGAGGACAGAAGCATCCGGCTGGAGCATTTCATTGTCGAGAATGTGCTGTCCGAACTCATTGAGCTGCACGGGCGCGGGTTCGTCGTCAGCTATGACCGGCAGAGTCTGCTGGGCCTCATTACCCTGCGGGAGGATGCGGCGATTCAGCAGTTCCAGAGTGAGGTCAAGGAGCATCTTACCCACTATCTAAAAATTCCTTTTCAAGTGATCCACTCTGGTCTTAGCCACGATTTCAGCACGGTTCCGCAGGTCGTCAAGCGGATGAGAGAAGCCTCAGCATCACAGGTGCTGGAACTTGAGCCGATGAAGGGGAGCGGTGAAAAAGCGATAGATGTTGCCCTGCATTATATCAAGGAGCATTTCTATGAAGACCTGTCGCTGGAGAAAATGGCTTCCGTGGTGTTCCTGAATCCGGCATATTTCAGCCAGCTGTTCAAGCAAAAGACCGGGCAGGGCTACAAGGAGTATGTGACTTCGCTGCGGCTGGAACAGGCCAAGCTGCTGCTGCTTAATCCGCGGCTGAAGCTGGCGGAGATCGCTGAGCGGGTGGGGTACCAGGACATGAAGCATTTCACCCAGATGTTCCGCAAACGATACCAGTTAACGCCCACAGAGTACCGCCAGCAGCAGAATATCAATATTTTGCTGAGCAAAGGAACGCCGCCGCAATAGAGCGCTCAGGGGCATATAAAAAAGGAAGCAGCTGCCGGTTTCGAAACCGGTTTCTGCTTCCTTTTGTAAAGATAAGAATTACTAGATGTTGTTGAAGCTGTTGAAGGTATTGAAGCCACCGTCGTAGTCGTTCAAGAAAATAACAGCAACGATGATGAGCGCAATAATAACCGCATAGATAATGGTGCCTACAATCCCGCAGACCAGACCGGCGATAGCCATGCCTTTGCCTTGCTCGTAACGGGTGCGGATCTCCTTGAGAGAAATCGCGGAGAGGATAATGGCAATAATTCCGAATAATAGGCCGATATAAGGGGTGACTACCGACAAAATCCCGAGCACCAGCGCGGCAATCGACTTGCCGTTCGTCTTGGCGGGCGGGGGTGGCGGTGTGTAATACTCCTGATTTCCAAATGGCGGCGGTTGATAACTCATGTAATAGCTCCTTTTAAAAAATTTGTGTGAACCCATGCTCCAGTGTATTATATAATATTTTCCAACCGGAGATGCTTATTTTGTCTTTACTTTATATCGGCTGTTCTATGTAGTTAATCCAGTGGGTAAGCTTTACCGCAAGCTGCAGTCCCAGGGACTCCGCCAGGCGAATGGAAGGGACATTGGTGTCCTGTACCTGGTATCTGGGAACATAGCCCCTTTGCAGAGTATGAAATAAAGCTGTGCGGACCACGCGCTGCGCCAATCCTTGTCTTCTGCCTTCCTCCGCCGTGTGCACACCTCCAATTTCCCATATTTGTTCTTCATTGCGGAAAACGAAGCAGGTACTCAGCGGAATATTGCCTTCAAACAGAGACACGGAAAAAGCACCCGCCTCAAAATAATGCATGATTTCCTCCCGGGAATAGCCATTCGCTGCCCATAGCGGAAGCAGTCTTTCGTCCAACTGTTCACTTAGCACTGTATCCCCATCACTGGTAAAGATCATCCCGGGTTTAGCACTATAGGAATAAAAACGGCGGACTTTATGCAGAGGATAAAGCTCCGATAGGCCGAGAATGCTTGGCTCTTCCTGAAGTTTGAAGACCAGACGTGTATTCTTCGGCAGCCGTTCAATCAGAGCCGGAAGAACCTCCAGACTGTTGTAGTCCATGAGCACAATTGTATCAGCATCAGGATAAGTTCTAAGATCATATCCAAAAGCATCGGCCGGCAGCAGCAGCAGAATACCCCAATTGTCCTTCTGCTGGATAAGATAGCTGTCCATTACTTGGTGATATGCAGTCAGCATTTTGAGCAGGGTGATATTTTTCAGCGGATTCCTGCGCAGTTTCTCCATAATGATATCGTACTGGATCATTCGTATTCACCTCCTGTTAGAGGATCCAGAAACGGATATTTCTTCAATTTTACTACAAAATCCTGCTTATGACCTCAATAATATTGTCGAATATGATCTAACCCGCGCATCTATGAAAAAAACTGCACCTGCGTCATTGCCGGACGAAAGTGCAGCTTATTGTTAACTACGTTTCATTTTTAGTAACTCCGTTTAAGCTTGGCACATAGTCAGCGGCTTTATTGTTGGTCACCATTTGAGGCTCCTCGGTGAGATGATCGTGATTCTGCTGATTGTTTTTCTTATCCGCACGGTTATTGGCGCGGTCGTACTTGGAATCTGCACTGTTTTTGGGCATGACGTTCACCTCCATCTCTGAAACTTAGTATGAGACGGTGTTTTGTATTTTATCCTAAGCTTCCAGTCCATCTTGAACAGGGGGCTTTGCGGTATTATCCATGTGAATGATGCTGCTATAATATATTTACGAATACAACCTGGGCGATTTGAGAAATAAACGCAAGGAGGGTGAAGAACATCGCTGAAAAAACTAAAATTGTCGAGGTGGTTCCATATGATCCTGCATGGAAAAAGGAATTCATCAGGCTGCGCGACTTTTTACTGGAAATCACCGGAGATTTAATCATCGCTGCTGAACATGTCGGCAGCACCTCCGTCGAGGGATTGTCGGCGAAACCCATCATCGATATTGACTTGGTAATGGAGAGCTACGAGGTTTTCCCGGAGATTGTTCAAAGGTTAAGCCAATATGGATATGTTCATCAGGGCGATCTTGGAATTGAGGGCAGGGAAGCTTTCCGGCGTGAACAGGAAGACGGCTTCATGAAATATCATCTGTATGTATGCCCCAAGGATGGCAAAGGGTATCTGGAGCATATCGCATTGCGGGACTATATGAGGCTCAACCCGGCAGCAGCCAGGGAATATGAGGAAGTCAAGCTGAAGCTGGCCGATCAGTTCCGCTATGACATCGATGCTTACTGCGAGGGGAAAACAGAGGTAGTGCATTCTATTCTGAGGAAGGCTGGATATATTATTTGAATAATCCAGCATCCCATACTGAAAATGCACCAGTTAACCATTTTCATTCCATGGATAGGAATTACTTGTATTTATGTGAGTTTGATGGTAAATTATAGATATAAGTTTGGGCTTCAATTTGAGCCCAAGGATCACCTCAACCGACTGAAGTTGCAAGGCAAAAAGGAGCATTTCCCCCGATGCTCCTTTTTGTATGCGTTTTGTTGATCTTAGTGAGATAGGTCCCTGGATGGGTTGACCTAGTGAAGAAGAGCCGACCGCTATGGGTTGGCTCTATTTTTATTTTTTTCACTGCAATGGTTTTAATGCCTTTATCTCATCCTCTGATAAACCTGAAGCTTCTGCGATTACAGATAGATCGACATTGAGAGCAAGCAGTTTTCTGGCTACTTCTTTTTTTGCTTCAGCTTCTCCCTCAGCCTTTCCTTCAGCCATTCCCTTAGCCATTCCCTTAGCCATTCCCTTAGCCATTCCCTGGGCTTCACCCTCAGCACGCCCACGTCTTGCTGCTGTCTCAGCTGCTTCATACATGGACGCTTCGTCATGCAGATACTTCTGTCGGTCTTCATACTGTCTGCGTGCTTCCAAATTCTGACTTAGAAATTCTAACGTATTCATTGCCTTCTTTAATACAGGTTCATTCATTGTCAGCACCTCCCACTTAGATTGATCAGCTCCCTTTAGGAACAGCAGCCAATTCACTAACCCGCCTTCTTCGATGGAAACGGCTTGCTCATCCAGCTTTGGAAGCTCCAGAAAGTGAACCTCAATGTCATCAATCAGCTCTATTCCAGTCCGGTCTTCCCTTAAATGAAAAACACTATGATACAGATCGTTTGGCAGAAAAGCATAATTCAAAATGTTGATGGTTACGCATCTTTTTAGTCTGCTGTAAGCCTGTCCTTCCTGTAATTGTCCAGAGTACTGCTTACTCCAGTAAAATAACGTCCTTTTTTCAGTATCGTATTTATTAAACAACTGCATTTCTACATTGATGATCTCACCCTCTGTAGTTCTGGCCCGTATATCCAGTATGGACTGTTTATCTCGGGGGGAGTCTTTCTCGGTGTAGGGGTTAAGCAGGATAATCTCACTTAGCGGCGGCTTTCCGGCTTCAGCAAAAGTACGATTCAGAAAAGCAAGCAAAACATCGCGGTTCTCTTCACTGCCAAAGATGCGTTTAAATAGAAAATCATTTCTTGGGTTAAGAAGCTCCATGAAAGATCAACTCCGTTTCATTATTCATTATATCATCATCCTTTCTTTGTTGTGTAATACAAAACGCCACTCTCAGTAGGCTTTTTCTAGCCATCATCCATAAATTAATGATTCTTTAAGGATCGGGAGTTACACTTAGTTGTACCTGTATGCAAGGGAACGGAATGAATGGAATTACCCGGAGGGGATTGGCTTATGAACAGAATATTATTGATTGAGGACGAAAAGAATCTGGCCCGTTTCATTGAGCTGGAGCTGCAGCATG
Source organism: Paenibacillus riograndensis SBR5 (assembly GCF_000981585.1). Taxonomy (NCBI): domain Bacteria; kingdom Bacillati; phylum Bacillota; class Bacilli; order Caryophanales; family Paenibacillaceae; genus Paenibacillus; species Paenibacillus riograndensis. Next base: position 4,298,773 of record NZ_LN831776.1, on the reverse strand, counting down.
TGTCTTATTCGGTAACACTGGTGCAGGACGGGCTAGCTGGTCTGAGGCTTGCTCTGGAGGAAGCCTGGGATTTGATTTTGCTTGATCTGATGCTTCCTGGGCTGAACGGAATAGAGCTATGCCGGCGTCTTCGCCAGGAGAAGCAAACTCCGGTCATTATAATTACAGCCCGGGACGGATTGTCTGATAAAATCAACGGACTGGACAGCGGAGCGGATGATTACATTGCCAAACCCTTTGCGATAGAGGAACTGCTTGCACGTATGAGATCGCTTTTGCGGAGAACAGGTTCACTGTGCCAGGGGCAACTGCTGGTATGTCAGGATCTTCAGTTGGATCCCCTGGGCCGGACGCTTACCAAAAGCGGAGAAGCGCTTGAACTGACCAAACGCGAGTTTGATATCCTGCTGGTACTGATGCAGAATATGGGACGAGTGATGACCCGTGAGAAGCTAATGGAGTCGGTATGGGGCTATGAAACAGAGGTGGATATGAAAGTAGTTGACGTGTATATCAGCTATTTGAGGGGCAAAATCGACACGCCCGGAGAGCCGAGCATCGTACAGACCCTGCGCGGCTTGGGATACGTGATCCGCAAATGAACAGGCTTACTGGGCTGCTATCACGGCTGTCGGTCCGCTGGAAGCTGGCCATCTGGTCCTCCGTATTGCTGTGCGTGCTGTTTCTCGGTTATAACGGGGTGCAATATTTTGTGATTAACCACTGGATGTTCCATCAGGAGCAGAAGGCTGTCCATAAGAATGTGGAGGAAATCCAAGAGTATTTCAGGGCAGAGAGCGGAACGGATAGAAAGATTGCGGGCAGCCGCTCTTTTATTGAAAGCATCAATGTGAGCCATCAGATGATCCGTATACTGAATGCTAATGGAACCCCGATATTAACGGTATCAGATCAGCTGCCGGAGGATTGGGTCCAGCCACAGACAGCTGTTAAAACCGATACAACCAGTGTCTGGCACGAGGAAGAACATCTGTTGCTGATCCGAAGTCCGCTGCGGACAGCCAGCTTCACCGGCACGATTGAGATTGTGAACAACCTGGAAAGCTCTGATCAACTAAGCGATATGCTGTTGGGTGTTATGATTGCCGGCTGGCTTGGGGCCATTGTCATTAGCGCAGCCGGCGGCGTCTTTCTGTCCAGGCTGCTGCTGCGGCCGATACAATCGTTAAGCGACACCATGATGAGGATTAAGCAGAACGGCCTGCAGGAAAGGGTGGGCGTCCCGGGCAGCAATAATGATGAGCTGGCACAGCTGGCGAGAGTGTTTAATGATCTGATGGAGCAGCTCGAAACCTCTTTTTACAACCAGAAACAGTTCGCCCAGGATGCCTCCCATGAATTGCGGACACCGATTTCCATTATCGAGGGTCATATTTCACTGCTTAGCCGCTGGGGCAAACATGATCCGGAGATTCTTGAAGAGTCGCTGAAAGTATCGCTACAGGAATTAGGCAGGCTGAAAGCAATTGTCAATGAATTGCTGGAGCTTACCCGGGCTGAAGAGAAGAGCAGGGATCCGCATGACTTTCCATGTGAAGTTCAGGACACTCTTCAATACACCCTGCGGAATTTTGCCCTGCTGCATCCCGATTTCGAGTTCACACAGAATTTGAATAAGCTGGATGGAGTAGTTATTCACATTTTACCGAATCATCTGGAGCAAATTCTGCTGATCCTTCTGGACAACGCTGTAAAATATTCCGGATCGCTGAGGGCTATCCGATTGAATGGAATGGTGGTGCGGTCACAGGTTCAGATCCGTGTTGAAGACAGCGGAATTGGGGTGCCTGAGAAGGATTTGCCTTTGGTATTCCAACGCTTCTATCGTGTGGACAAGTCCAGAAGCCGGGAACAAGGGGGGAGCGGCCTGGGGCTGGCTATCGCTGAGCGCCTGGTTGCAAAATACGGCGGCAGCATTGCAATAGCCAGCAAGCCCGGGCAAGGAACGGCGGTAACACTCACTTTTCCCATTGTACAGAGGCTTAAGCCCAATTGATGGTTCTGAAGTGGGAGATGAGCAATAAGGTAGGATAAGGAGGGATAGCATGCACCAATTATTGAACGCTATAACTGATGCTGCTCTAAATCTTGTTAGTTCGCTGGGAATCTGGGGGATCTGGATCGGGATGGTGCTGGAGAGCGCCTGTATTCCCATTCCCAGCGAGGTCATCATGCTCAGCGGGGGGCTGCTGATTGCCAGAGGAACGTTATCCTTTCCAGAGGTGGTGGCTGCTGGAGTGCTGGGGAATCTGATGGGTTCGATTGCAGCTTTCTATGTAGGGATGCATGGCGGCAGAAAATTGCTGGAGAAGTACGGGAAATATATTCTTTTTAACTCCCGTCACCTGGAGCAGTCCCAGCGCTGGTTCGACCGCTACGGGGAGAGCACGGTATTCTTCACCCGAATGCTGCCCTTTATTCGCACCTTCATCTCTTTGCCCGCAGGAATCGCCGGGATGAAGACCGGGAAATTTATCTTTTTTACCGCACTTGGCTCTCTGCCCTGGAATATCGCGCTGGTCTATCTGGGATACCGGCTGGGAGACAATTGGACAATCGTTGAAAAATACATGCGCCCGGTAAGCTATGCCATTTGCGGAGCTGTCGTTATCCTGATCATTCTATGGCTGGTGCGGCGGAAGAAAGAACGCACGGTATAAACAGGCTAGCCCAGTCTATTCCTGCCGCAGCATCGCGCGGTATTCACTGGGCGACATGCCGCTGAATTTGCGGAACTGCCTGGAGAAATACAAGGCATCGTTGAAGCCGACGGATGAAGCCACCTGATCAATTGTGAGCGTGCCGGAGAGCAGGCTTTTAGCTTTGTCCAGCCGCATTTTCAGCAGATACTGCTTAGGGGACAGACCTGTCTTCTGTTTAAAAGCTTTGGAAAGATGCGCCCGATGGTAACCGAGCGTAGCCGCCATATGATCAATGCTGATCTGCTGATGGAACTGCAGCGAGATCCAGCGGATAGCCTGGTCAATCTGGCGGTCGATGATTTCCGGCAGTTCCTTTGGCCTGGCGGGCAGGAGGGCAAGGTTGTCCTGACCGAAATGGTGGAGCAGGAGCCTTGTCCAGCCCGAGGCCTCCAGACTTTCCAGGCGGGGATATGCAGACTGCTTGAAGCATATACGGATTCGTTCGTACAAGCTGTGCAGCTCGGATGTATTCTCTGTGTACAACAGCGGCCGCTCCCGCGTAATGCCGATATCGGAGAGAAGTCCGGATACAGCTGTGCCTTGGAGCGCCACCCAAACATAATGCCAGGGGTTATGCTCATCCGCCTGATAGCTGAAAAGCGAACCGGGGAAGATCACAAAGGTATCGCCCTTCCGGCACTGCTGCGTGACCGTGCTGCTCTGAAAGCTGCCCCCGCCATCCAAAACGGTATGGATCAGATAATAATCATGCACGGAGGGGCCGATTTTATGGCCGGGATAAGGTTTGCCTTCGCCGCTGAACAGAACGGCAAGGTCCTGCTCCTCCGGCAGCAGATTGAATCCGGCTTTAAAGTCATAATGTTCAGGAGTCATGGACAGCCCACCTTATTATTAGCTTGTGACGCACTATTGTCAGGCTACAACAGGAAAATCAAAAATGCAACAATTATCCATGCTTCTCTTGTCTTTCTCCATATTCATTGTATACGCTAGAATCTATATTTATTAATGAATAGTGCAACTAATGAGGAGGAGAAACAGGAATGAACAAAATTACATTTATCGGTGCGGGGAGTACGGTTTTTGCTAAAAATGTGCTGGGTGACTGCATGGGGACAGCAGCATTGCAGGGCTTTGAGCCTGCTCTGTTCGACATAGATTTGGAGCGGCTTGAGGATTCCAGAAGGATGCTGAATAATATCAAGGCCAGTACGGGCAGCACATGTATTGTGAAGGCCTACACGGACCGGAAGGAAGCACTGCGCGGCGCCAAGTACGTGATCAATGCGATTCAGGTAGGCGGTTATGATCCGTGTACGATTACAGATTTTGAGATTCCTAAGAAATACGGACTTCGGCAGACGATCGCGGACACAGTCGGCATTGGCGGCATATTCCGCAACCTGCGCACGATACCGGTTATGCTTGATTTTGCCGCAGATATCCGCGAGGTATGCCCGGATGCGCTTTTCTTGAACTATACCAACCCGATGGCAGTGCTGACCAATGTAATGAACACCTATGGCGGAGTGCAGACGGTCGGGTTGTGCCACAGCGTGCAGCACTGTATTCCCGGCTTATTCGAAGCGCTAGGAATGGACCAGACAGGTGTGCAGGCGAAGATCGCCGGCATCAATCACATGGCCTGGCTGCTGGAAGTTACGAAGGATGGAGAGGATCTGTATCCGGAAATTAAGCGCCGTGCCGCTGAGAAGCAAAAAGAACACCATCATGATATGGTGCGGTACGAAATGATGCTGAAATTCGGATATTACATTACGGAATCTTCAGAGCACAATGCGGAATACCATCCTTATTTTATCAAACGGAACTATCCTGAACTGATCGAACGGTTTCAAATTCCGCTGGACGAATATCCGCGCCGGTGTGTGGAGCAGATCAGCAAGTGGAAGCAGATGCGCGAGGAGCTGGTTCATGATACAACACTGCATCATGAACGCTCGCATGAGTATGCTTCGTACATTCTGGAAGCCATCGAAACCAATGTGCCTTTCAAAATCGGCGGCAATGTACTGAACACCGGACTGATCACGAATCTCCCGCGGGAAGCCTGTGTAGAAGTGCCTTGTCTAGTCGATGCCAGCGGAGTCACGCCTACCTATGTTGGTGATCTGCCGCCGCAATGCGCTGCACTGAACCGCACGAATATTAATACGCAGCTGCTGACCATTGAAGCGGCTACAACCGGTAAGAAGGAGCATATCTATCACGCGGCGATGCTGGACCCGCATACATCCGCCGAGCTGTCGATGGATGACATTGTAGCCATGTGCGACGAATTGATCGCTGCCCATGGCCAATGGCTTCCGGATTTTAAATAGAACTGGACAATAGATTTGAAGTGATGAAAGCCTGAGAAATCAGGCTTTTTTGGTATGTGGGGTTATGGGTTTAATCTTGACAAGCAAATGAATAGTGTATATATTAAGTATATACAATAAATACAGTAAGTACAGAAGGTGCTGATGCCGCAACATGAACATTTTGATCTCGAGTACTTCCGGCGAGCCGATCTATGCGCAGATTACAGGACAGGTCCGCCAACTGATTCTTCAAGGTGAACTGGTCTCCGGGACGCCGTTGCCATCCATCCGCCAGCTTGCCAAAGAGCTGCAGATCAGCGTCATCACTACCAAACGTGCATATGAAGAGCTGGAACGGGAAGGGCTCATTAACTCTATCGTCGGCAAGGGATCGTTCGTATCCGGGGCAGATCAGGAATTCATCCGGGAACAACGGCTGCGGATTATGGAGGGGAAGCTGAAGGAGATTATCGACGAGAGCAGGCTTTTGGGAATGGAATATACCGAGCTTGCGGAAATGCTTAAACTGCTCTATGAGGAGGAAAAAGAATGAGCGACGTCATTAAGCTGCAGGGCTTAAGCAAAAGCTATGACCGTTTTGAACTGCGCGATATTTCGCTTGGTATTAAGGAGGGTTATATTACGGGGCTGATCGGCCCGAATGGGGCGGGCAAAACAAGCCTGATCAAAATGATTATGGGCATGGTCTATCCGGACCAGGGTGAAATCCAGCTGTTCGGGCAAAACCATCTGCAGCATCAGGCAGCGAACAAGGATCGGATTGGCTATGTGTCCGATGAAAATATCTATTACGAGCACCTCACAGTCAAAGACATGAAACGGGTCATCGTCCCATTTTATACACGCTGGGATGAGAATACATACCTGAAGTACCAGGAGAAATTCAAGCTTCCGCCGGGCAAGAAGATCAAGGATCTGTCTAAAGGGATGAAAATCAAGTTCTCGATTGCGGTTGCCCTGTCGCATGGAGCGGATCTGCTGATTATGGATGAGCCCACTTCAGGGCTGGACCCGATTTTCCGCAGGGAGCTGCTGGAACTGCTCAGTGAGCATATCCAGGATGAGAAGAAGTCGATTGTGTTCTCCACACATAACACTGCGGATCTGGACCGGATTGCAGATTATATTGTTTTTATTAATGAGGGACGCCTTGTCTTTAACGAAATGAGGGAGACGCTCACAGAGAAGTACCTGCTGGTTAAAGGCGGGAAGGAACTGCTTGACCGGGATGTCCGGCGCTGGTTCATCGGCCTCCGCGAGAGCGGAGTAGGTTTTGAAGGGCTGATCGGCAACAGGGTGGAAGGGGAGCGCTACTTCAAGGATACTGCCATTTGCGAGACTCCAACGCTGGAGGAGATCATGTATTTTACCGTAAAAGGAAGTGAAGCTCATGTCTAGCTCGTTCTATCTGATCCGCAAGGATTTTATCCTGACGCGCAAATATCTGTTGCTGCTGCTGCTCTTTTATATGGCTATAGGCTATTCGAATCTGGATTCTTATGTAGTCTCTGCACTGTTCCCCTCCATGCTGATGCTGATGAATGCCTGCTCCCTGGATGTGCAGCATAATAACCAGCGGTTCCTTGTCAGTCTTCCATTGCCCCGTCATCAGCTCGTGTTGGCCAAATACTTGAGTCTGCTGCCGTATGCTGCAATCAGTCTGATCTGTACGGTGCTTATTTATCTGGCCGGGGTTGCAACAGGGAGAGCTATTGAACCGATTGCCTGGAGAAATTTATTGCTTTTGACCGCATGTTTCCCGCTTCTTGCTGCATTTTATTTACCACTATACTTCTGGCTGGGGCAAAAAGGAATACAAATTGTAAATATGATCTTCATGCTGCTGGTCATGGTCGGCTTCACTGCATTGTCCAGTGTAACCCTCAAATTACCCGGACTGCTTGGCTGGATAAACACGGAAAACACAGACAACTTCGTATTGTGGGCTATCGGCGGTGTGGCCTACCTATTCTTGCTCTACTGCTCTTATCTCATTTCGTTACGGATTTTTGTTAAAAAAGATATTTAACTTGAAATTCTAGGAGGTGCTTTTGCTTTGCTTTGGACAATAGGGGTGATGAATATCTGCTATTGATCCTGCACACCGCCCGTGAAGCCTACCAATAGAGCTATAATGAAGAATGTCATATCCCTCCGGTTGCGAACGTGATACTTTGTTCAAAAGTTTTGAATGAACCAGAGGGGGCTTGAATATGATTACGCCACAGACGCTTGAAGAGTACTATATTAGGATTGGCCGGCTGAAACAGAGATATTTACAGCAGCGTTTTGCGGATGACCTGCCTGTGTTTACCTCCCACGAAGAGGCCGCTGCCTGGTTCCGCAGTCTGTTTGCAGACGATTTCATCTTCGTTGAAGAAATGGATGCTGCCAATTCTGAGAAACACTATCTCTATGATATTATTCATGACAGGGAGATCTGGGAGCACCGGCAAAAAGATTTGATAGAAAAGGGCACCGCCAACGGGAGGGGTATGCTGCTCTGCACCCAGCGGGTTGATATCTATGCGGACGGATCGGTGGACATGGCATTTTGATCATTGATCGGCACCATTCATTGGACTATAAACATAACATCGTATTCACAAGGTCTGCTTCCTGCCGGAAAAGCTTTAGCATATAAAAAAACAAAACAGGCCAGTGATCATTTCTGATCATTTGGCCTGTTCTTTTAGCGATTAATACACCCCAACCGCATTATACGCTTGAGTCACAGCCGTAACCTGAGCCGAGCCTGCTCCAAACAGCTCAGTGGCAGATTGGATGACTGCTGCGCGGGCAGCGGAGAAGTCAGAAGAGGTGGTAAGATAATAGACCAGTGCATTGTAATAGATTTGAACAGCGTCCTCGCGGCCAATTCCCGCTACTGTCACTCCGTTGAACGTACCACCCTGGGCAACCAGATAAAAGGCCTTGTTATTGATGCCGCTGTTCGTATGCACACCGCCGTTATCACTGCTTCCGGTATACCGGTCGCTGTATTTGTCAGGCTGTCCGTAGAGCGTTGGATTGGCCAGTGAACGCAGTGCGTCACCTGGTATACCCGGTGTATAGACCTTATCACCTACCAGCCAGTTTTCCCCTTCGATGGAGTTTCCGATGATGTCGGAGAAGGATTCATTCAGAGCTCCCGGTTCGCCGTAGTATTCAAGATTGGCTGTGTTCTCGGTCACGCCATGTGTAAGCTCATGTCCCACAACATCCAAGTCCCCGGATAAAAGAGTAAATGTAGTACCGTCCCCATCCCCAAAGACGATCTGCGAACCATTCCAAAATGCGTTGTTATAGGAAGTATAATAATGGACACTGGATCGAATCTGCAGCCCCTTGTTGTCTAGGCTGTTGCGCCCAAAATGCTGGAGATAATAATCGTAGGTTCTTTCCGCATACGTATGGGCATCGACACCGGCTCTATCCGACCATACATTTGTAGAACTGGTCAGCAATGTACCCGGAAGAGTGGTACGGTTCTTGGCCGTGTAGGTAACGATGCCTTTGCCCCGCGTGTTGTCATACAGCTGATAGGTTGAGCCGGAGAGCCGCGTCTCGAAAGTTTTAGTATCGCCATTGACCCCTGTGCCCGTACCGGTCAGATCTTCCAGAATATTGTATTTGAACAGCACGGTTCCGTCTTCTGCAGAGATGAAGTACCGGATCCGCAGCGGCTCGGGTTCGAGCACATTAACTTCTGTCTTGTAAGCCAGTTTCGGTTCACCACCCACGATAAAATAATACAAATCCGCTTCAGGCGCAATTTGCGCTTCGCCAAGAGGACCATACTGCTGGGTAGCATCAGTTACGGCAGCGGAGATAGCCTCGGTGTCGGATATGGTTTTGAGCTGAACAAGCGGCTGCGGAATGGTCTGATATACATCCTCAACTACAGTTCCGAGCAGTGAAGTAACGTTGCCGCTTTTGTCGATATGAAGTGTCTGATCCGCTCCATACACCGGGATTCCGTTAATATATTGGCTTAACCGATAGTGCTGGCTGCCTGTTTTGCTGTTTGTCTGCTGCTCCTTAATTTGAAATTTTCCACGGATGTTATCCTTGGAGGACAGATGCAGGTTGCCTTTGACACTTTCCAGGTATTTATATACCTGTTCCTCTGAACCATCACCCGCTGGAGTTTTCAACGACTGGCCCGTAATTGATATAGGGGTAGAACCAGTGAATAGCTCAGCGGGTTGACTGCGTTCAGTGCTCTCGGCTGCGATACCAACGGATGCAAATGAACCTAACGCTACAATGCCAGAAAGAAGGGAAGCTAAACTTTTTTTCATAATAAATACTCCTCCGATCTAAAAAGTTGGTTTTAATCAATGCCGAGTTCCTGCATTCATTTTTTATCTGGCCTCTACTCAAGCTGCGATCTGGGATGTAAAGAAGAGCGGACACAACCCCTTTCGTTTTTCGTGAAACTAATAACTACATTCTTAATCTGCCAATAAGAAATTTGTAGATATAGTAAAAAATGTAATTATAGTATTTACATTATATTTACAGAGTTTCATATCAACTGTGATTAAAATCATAAGAAATGAAAAAATATATCAAAAAAAATAATATTTATGGAATCATTAGTAAATTGAAATTGACTGTTAGATTGGTGAAGTGTAAGATTTCCATAGAATTAGATATCTAATTTTTTTCAGTAAAGGAGCAGCTGCATGAGCAAACGAATGCCGAATACGCCTTTTTCTGATCTGATCCGGGAAATCGGGCTAAAAAAGAAAAAAGACGCTGATGACAGATTAGCCGAGCTGGGCCTTAATGCACAGCAGGGACAAATGATCGGCTACATTGCAGAGCATGAGGACAAGGGCCTGATTCAAAAGGATCTGGCGGAGCATTTCAACCGCAAGGAAGCCAGCATCACCAGCATGCTTCAGGGTCTGGAGAAAAAAGGGTATATCAAACGCGTGATTCCGAAAGAAAACGAGCGGCAGAAAAAAATATACCTGTTGGACAAAGCAGAGGTTCTCGTGGAAGAGTTCAATGAGATTTTTGCAGAAGTGGAAAAAAGCATCACCGATAGCCTTACGGCAGAGGAAGCGGAAACGCTCATGAAATTATTGCACAAGGTGAATTCGAATCTGTAGCACAGTGACAACAGGCGGGAGGCTCACTGATGTTGGGCGGCTCGCTTTTTTGTTATGGAAACTGGCCCGCTTGACATGAAATGCATTTCATCATTTACAGTAAAGGAGACACTATAAATAGAGATGGGGAGAACATATTATGAACATCAAGTTAATCGCGGTTGATATGGACGGTACATTTTTAGATGATAAAAAGAACTATCATCAAAAATGGTTCGAACAGCTATACGCCGTAATGAAGGCTAAAGGCGTTCATTTTGTGGTGGCGAGCGGGAACCAGTACTATAAGCTGAAAACGATTTTTGAAGATATCCAGGATGAGCTCGCATATGTTGCGGAGAATGGCGCCTATGTCATCGACGGGACCGAAGTCTTGTTCACCGGTGAAATTACACCGGAGCAGGTGAAGCTAATCGTGGAGAAGCTGAGTCAATATGAGGAAATTTCTGCAGTCATGTGCGGTGTGAATGGAGCGTATGTGCTCGAAAGCGCCAGCAAGGAATTCTATGAGCTCATGTGCCATTATTATCCGAGGCTGGAGAAGGTAAGCGCATTTGAACAGGTCAACGACCAGATTTTCAAATTTTCTCTAATTACTCCTGACTTGGCTGCCGGCGGAGTTGATAAATATCTGCCTCTGTTAATGGAAGAACTGAAGGGAGTGGTTGACCCGGTGACCAGCGGACATCAATGTATTGATCTGATCATCCCTGGCTGCCATAAGGCCTCGGGGCTTGAACGCCTGCTGAAGCGCTATGGTGTGCGGCCGGATGAATGCGCAGCATTTGGAGACAGCAGCAATGATATTGAAATGCTAAAGCTGTGCAAATACAGTTACGCGATGGAGAACGCTTCGCCGGAAGTCAAGGCTGTCGTCAATTATCATACGGTGAGCAATAATCAGCATGGGGTGCTGCATGAAATTTCCCTGCTTTTGGGGGAACCTTCCTTGCTGGAAAAAATAGAAGAGGGAAGCGGTATGCGGGAAAACAGAATTGAAGCGAATTCATTTCCTGTACTGGAATAATTAGAACTAAGAAGAGTCCAGTGATGATTTTTTGTTTGACAGATAGTGTCGAGTAATCCATAATTCAATCCATACTAAACATATATGATTTATATGAAGGAGTGGGTCCTAGGTGTCAAATTTTAAAAAGGCATTAAGAAAATCGGTGGGGTTAGGGACATTGGCAGTACTGTTTTTGGTATTGCTTGCAGGATGCTCCGGGTCGGGCAACAAAGCTGATTCGGCGAATACTGCTAAGGAAAGTGCCAGTCCGGCACCGGTTCAGAGTGCCGCTGCGGCGGAACCGGCAACGGGAGGAACTTTTGTATATGGACGGCCTGCTGCGGTAACCTCGTTCGATCTTCATAATGAAATTACGTCGAACAATGCGTTTGCTATTGATAAAGTGTTTGAATCTCTGGTTGCTTTTGACAGCAAAGGCGAAATTGTGGACTGGCTTGCCAAGTCGCACAGCATCAGTGAAGACGGCTTGACGTATACGTTCGTACTCCGCGACGGTTTGAAATTTTCGAACGGGACGGAGGTAACGGCTGAAGATGCAGTATTTTCACTGAATCGTCATCTGAAGGTGGGCGGCCCGCTGGAGATTTCCGCCAAGGTTGATACCATCAAAGCGCAGGATAAGCAAACGCTGGTCATTACGCTTAAAGAGCCATACACACCGTTTATCTCGGAGCTGTCCAACTTCTCCAACGGCATTCTTCCGAACAATTTCGGCGGAGTGACCGAAGCAGAATTTTTCAAAAAACCTGTAGGTACCGGTCCTTTCGTTGTGGAGTCCTGGGACCCGGCAGGCGATCTGACGTTTACCAAGAATCCGAACTATTGGCAGGAAGGCAAGCCGTATATCGACAAGCTTGTGTACAAGCTGATCGAAGATGACAGCCAGGCCATCAACCAGTTAAAAGCTGGGGAAGTGAACGCGATTGAATCCCTGGCGCTGCAAAATGCCAATGAAATCAAAAATGGTACTGACACTGCAGTACTGACGAATGGCAGCTGGGTAACCGAGCAGCTGTTCTTCAATACACTGGACGAGCATTTCAAGGATGTCCATGTCCGCCGTGCTCTGGCTCTGGCATTGGATCGTGACGGGCTGACCAAGGCGCTTACCTTTGGTTACGCACAGACGGCAAATTCTTTGCTGCCGACAACGATTCCCTATAACGGCAATGATACGATCAAGCCGTTGAATTTCAATGTGGATGAAGCTAAAGCAGAGCTTGCCAAATCCGCTTTTCCTAACGGGTTCAGCACGAAATTGCTCGTAGCTTCCGGCAACAGCACCAGAGCGCAAGAGGCGCAGATCATTCAAGCGGCAGGCCAGACGATTGGCATCAAGATTGAGATTGAATCGGTTGAACTAGCAGCCTTCCGGGAACGGTTTTTCGCTTACGATTTTGCAGCAATGCTGAACAGCGGCCAGGCAGACTCTCCGGAAGCGAACTCGATCCTTGCTTTCCAGACAGACCCTAAAGGCTTCAGCAAATCGTACTGGACCCATTATACTAACGATGAAGTAACCAAGCTTCTATATGAAGGACAAAAAACAGCGGACGGCGATGGCCGTGCAGAGATCTACTCCAAGCTGCTGCAGACCCTGGCCGATGAAGTACCGTACATTCCGCTGTACTATCCTGATATCCTGATCGGTGCCCGTTCTTCCGTTCAGGACCTGACAGTTCTGCCGAACGGCAGCGTACGCCTAGAAGCGGTTAGCATCAGCAAATGATGAAATCCAAGCTGGTGCCGACGGAGCGGACAGAAGGCAATGCTTCTCGCAAGTGGCTCGTGATAGCCCTTATAAGAGCATTGGCCGTGATCCTTTGCGTAATGACGGCGGTCTTTTTCATCATCCGCATTGTTCCGGGAGACCCCGCAAAAATGATTTTAGGAGAATACAGCACACCTGAGGCGCTCGAGAGCATGCATCATGCTCTCGGGCTTGACCTCCCTTTATGGGATCAATTCCTCCGGTTTATGAACACTCTCTTTACCCAAGGGGATACCGGAAATTCCATCATTACGGGGACCTCGGCCAGAGAGCTAATTGCACAGCGCGCCCCCATTACTTTGCTGCTTATTCTGCTCGCTTGTGTGCTGGCAATCATCATAGCGCTGCTGCTTGCTACGCTTGCAGCCACGCATAAGGATAAGCTGCTCGATCATTTGATCCGTATATTTCCTGCAATCACTCTGGGAATGCCAATCTTTTGGGTTGGCCTTCTTTTGATTCTGCTCTTCAGTGTCCGGCTGGGCTGGTTTCCGGTTGGCGGTGTAGGAGAAGGATGGAGCGGAACCCTGCATAGTCTTGCGCTTCCGGCGGTAACCGTCGCTTTTTCACAAATCCCGACGCTTGTCCGGTCGTTAAGAGCGCAAATGCTTGAAGTGCTGGAGTCCGATTTTGTAGTGACCCTGAGGGCTGCAAGAATTCCGAACAGGGTTATTTTGTTTAAGCATGTGCTGCGCAACTCGGCGCTTCCCACACTGATGCTGCTTGGAGTCAATATATCTTATCTGATTGGGGGCACACTGGTTGTTGAGCAGGTGTATGGCATCAAGGGCATTGGCAGCCTGCTGTTCACCTCCATCTCCAAGCGGGATTTCCCGGTTATTCAAGGCATAGCCCTGTACTGTGCACTTTCAGTGGTGATCATCAGTTTAGTGATTGAAATCATTTCCTGGTGGCTTGATCCCAGAACGAAAGGAAAACAATGAACACTATACCATTAGATCCAGACTTGCATAAAGGCAGCAGAATGGCCTACCGCTTGAAACGAATATGGAATACACCTTCACTGCTTGTGGGAACCCTTATGTTTCTTGTGCTGATTATTCTGGCTGTATTCATTCCTTACTTAAGTCCTTATTCGCCTACCGAGCAGAATCTGAGCGCTTTTTTACAGCCTCCGTCTGCAGCACATTGGCTGGGAACCGATCAGCTGGGCCGTGATTTATTTACAAGACTGATCTATGCAGCGCGTACAGACTTGAAAATCATGGTTTTGGCGGAGATCATCCCTTTCTGCACAGGCATATTTTTGGGAATGCTGGCAGGGTATTACGGAAAATGGCTCGATGCCGCTATTTCATTGCTGACGGACACATTAATTGCCTTTCCTTTTTATCTGATTGTAATTATCGTGGCTTTTGCCAGCGGAGCAGGAGAACGGGGGATTTATATCACCTTTATGCTGGTTGGATGGATCGTGTTTGCCCGTGTCGTCAGAGGTCTAAGCGCTTCGTTCCGCAAGCAGGAATGGGTTGCTTCTGCGCAGACTTTGGGTCTGCCCGGCGTAAGAATTATCCTGCGTCATCTGCTGCCCAATGTGCTGCCTCAAGCGGTTGTTGTCCTGATGACCGATATGATCGGTCTGCTTGTCGCCATTGTTACACTCGGTTATCTCGGCATAGGCATTGCACCGCCCACTCCGGACTGGGGAACCATGATCTCAGATGGACAACCCTTCATTACAACAGCCTGGTGGCTCTCGGCAGTGCCGGGATTTGCGGTAGTATATACAGGGATCGCTTTGTCTCTCGTAGGGGACGGATTGGCCGATATTTGGAGGAAAAAATGATGTCTACACAACCGGTTTTGGAAATAGAGGCACTCTCGCTGGCGGCAAAGTCCAATGAGCCATTAGTCCATAATGTCAGCTTTTCGCTTGAAAAAGGGGAGAGTCTTGGGCTGGTCGGGGAGTCGGGTTCCGGCAAATCGCTTACGCTGCGGGCTATTCTCGGCCTGCTGCCGCGCGGTGTCACACAGACAGGTGGCGTCATTAAAAGCGAGGTAAGCAGCGCGATGGTGTTCCAGGATCCGAGAGGTGCGCTTGACCCGCTTTGCCCGGTGGTGAAGCAGCTGGCGGAAGTGGTGTATTACAGACAGCAGGTGAGCCGGAAGGCTTCCCGCCGGATCGCGCTGGAGCTGCTCGAACGGCTCGGCCTGCCGGAAGCTCTGAAGCGGTCGGACCGGTATCCCAGCCAGCTCTCAGGCGGTCAGTGCCAGCGGATTGTCATCGCCATGGCGCTGGCCTGCAAACCGGGTATTCTGCTCTGTGATGAACCGACAACGGCGCTGGATGTAACCGTTCAGCGGCAAATTATTGAGACGATCACCAGCCTGCAGCAGGAACTCGGGTTCGCCATGGTCTTTGTCACCCATAACCTGGCGATTGCCGCCAACCTGTGCTCCAGACTATATGTGATGAAAGCGGGAGAGATTGTGGAGCACGGAGATACGATTGATCTTTTGCAGCATCCGTCAGATCCTTATACGCAAATGCTCATTGATTCAGTGCTTCCTTTGCCGGAGTTGGAAGGGGGCATAAGGAATGGGTAGTGCGCTGCAAGTTCAAAATTTAACGGTCCGGTACGGCGGGTTCACTGCGTTGGATGATATTAGCCTTCAACTGGAGGAGCATACTACCCTCGGGCTTGTAGGGGAGTCTGGCTCAGGGAAATCGACGCTGGCGCGGGTTATAGCCGGATTGATCGCTCCAGACGGCGGAAAGATTCTGCTGGGATCACAGGAATTGCGGAAAAAGAGAAGCCGGGAGCAGCATAAAAAGATCCAGATGATCTTTCAGAATCCGGATGCTTCGCTGAATCCCAAGCATTCCATCCGGCAGATTCTATCCGAAGCGCTGTTGTTCCATAAACTTGTGCACCGGCCGCAGGTGGAGCAGCGATGCAAAGAGCTTTTGGCCCGTGTTCACCTGGAGGCGAAGGCGCTCGACAGGTACCCTCACGAATTCTCCGGCGGACAGCGCCAACGGATTGCGATTGCCCGTGCATTAAGTGTAGAGCCCAGCCTGCTGATTGCGGATGAACCGACGAGCGCACTCGATGTGTCCGTACAGCTTAGTGTGCTTGAACTGTTCAAGAGTCTCAAAACCGAGCTAAATCTTACCATGCTGTTCATCTCCCATGACCTGGGAGTTATCCATGCCATCAGCGATACGGTAGCCGTTATGCGGCAGGGCAAGCTTGTAGAGAAGAGCTCCAGGGACCAATTTTTTACCCGTCCGGAGCATGATTACAGCCGCGAGCTGTTGTCCGCGGTTCCCAAAATGCCGAATACCACTACAGCAGGAGGTTATTATGAACCCAGAACATAAAGGATTTGTGCCGTTGTCACTGGCAGAGTTCAACACACTTACCGGTTTGCTCTCCAAACTTTTGTACACACAGCAGCCCCCGGTTATTATCCCGGGTGAGGCGATTTTGGGGATTGAGGCCGTTGCTGCCGGGATAGCTGCACCTGGCCGTACTTTTGTAAATGTGGTGACAGGCCCATACGGCAGATTGTTTGGACAATGGCTGGAGCGGGGCGGGGCAACGGTTGTGGAGGTTAAAGTCCCTTTTGATGAAGTTGCTAAGCCGGATGTGATCGCATCAGCAATTGAACAATATCAGCCGGATGCGTTATCCTTTGTTCACGCTGAAGTAGTTACCGGCGGCTCAAATCCCGCTCAAGACATATTTAAGCTTGCACAGAAATATAAGCTCATTACCGTATCGGATTCTGTCTCAGCAGTCGGGGGAGAAGCGCTGAATGTGGATGAATGGGGAGTAGACTTTGCGGTGATCGGAGCACAAAAAGCCTTGGCTGGACCGAATGGCGTCAGTTCGGTGAGTATTTCACCGCGCGGCTGGGAATTTCTTGAGTCCAATCCTGCGGCCCCGCGCAATTCCATTCTGTCTTTGCTGGATTTGAAACCGTCCCCGGACGGGGCTGCGCCGCTGCGGGTTCCACCCAACATTCCTACTCTCGAAGCCAGAGCACTGATTGCGGCCCTGACAGAGGTGGAGGAAGAGGGATTGCAGCAGGTTATCAAGCGCCATGAACGCGCCGCAGCTTCAGCTGTTGCAGGGATCAGAGCCTTGAATCTTGAGCCGTGGCAGAAGGACAGCAGGCATTATTCTACACTGACTACGACCATCCGGATCTCCGGGAAAGAAGGCTTGCTGATCCGTCAGCCGACCGGGATTGTTGCGCCCGGGGACGGCGAGCTGTTCGGCCAGCTTCTGCGGATCAATCATTTTGGGGCAAATGCATCCCGGGACAGCGTAGAAAAAGCCATTGCGGCGCTGGCCCGATTATTGGGGCAAGAACCAGGGGAGGCTTTGCAGGCTGTCCGGGAGGTGTGGGGGGAATGAGCATAATCCATAAACGGCCCACCCTTCAGACCTTTAGCGGTATTCATATCACCGGTATTCAGGGCAAACGGTTCGATATTGTAATCCAGGACGGGCGTTTCACATCCATTATTGAAGCGGAGCCGCAGCTGGAGGAGCCTGCTCACCCGGATCAACGGTTATGGATAAGTCCGGGGATCATTGATCTTCACACGCATCTGGCCTGGACGGACTTTGACCATGACGATCAATTGAAACGCGACAGCCGCGAGGTCGAAGCGATGCAGGCTGACGCTTTTGCAGCTACTTTGCGGACGGGGGTCACGACGGCACGCGATGCAGGCGGGATTCTGCCCAGCACCATCCGGCATCTTGTTCAGCACTATCAGCAGCCCCTGCGGGTGCAGACCAGCAGCGATATGCTGGGAGCAGCCGATGCCCGCGGGGTTCAGCATTTGGGTGAACGGATGGCGCAAATTTTCGGTACCGGAGCAGGCTGGATCAAAATTATGGCTACAGGCGGCCTCGGTGCACCTACCGAGAAAGTGCTTGAACCGAATTTTTCGGAAGAAGAGTTTGCCTTCATCGTCCGTAATGCACATTCGAATCATAAAAAGGTTCTGGTGCACACCTGGGGCGGAGTAACGATAGACTGGTCTATCGTGGCCGGTGTGGAATCCATCGAGCACGGCATGTTCCTGAGTGAGGAGCAGGCCGGCAGACTTGCTGAATCTGCAGTGGCCTTTGTACCCACCACCTCGATCTACCGCATTGCAGCCGATCCGAAGGGGGTGCTGGAACTGAATCCGGTGATTTGCGACCGGGCTGCGCGTGCTGCCGAAGCCCACTCGGCAGCCATCGGCTACGCCAAAAAAGCAGGCGTCCGCATAGGATTCGGTACGGATTATGCCACACCTGCGCTGCACGGATACAACCTGCAAGAGCTGGATACGTTAATGGATTACGGTCTGACCCGGGCAGAAGCGTGGAAATCTGCTACAGAGAGTGCTGCCGGGATTCTGGGCAGCGGCAGCGAATTGGGGCGGATTGCCGAAGGCTATATCGCGGATGCTGTGATTTACAATGCTGACCCTTATCAGGCACGAAATGCGGAGCAGCTTCGGAACAGCATTGTTTCCGTCCTGACCGGAGCGCAGGAAGCGGATTTGATTAAATGATTTCAAGCTCAGGCTTGAGCTTGAAATCTGTTGTGTTCATATCCGCTGGCTCCTATGCTATATTTCGCAGCAAATTTGCTGCCTGATCGTCATCATTTTTCAAAAGTAAATTGCTTTATACGGAACGGGGTTGTCCCAGTGGTAGTTTTTTCTACGGCTGGGACAGCCTTTTTTTCAAAATATAAGAATTTATATGCTTCACGCTATAAATTATCCTTCTATTTCTCGCTGAAACGGGTACCGTCCTAATAAGGACGGCGTAGCCGTTTCTACTTGTATGCTTGTGCCAAAGTTGTTGAAACTCCGAAGGCGTTGTTAAGCGAACGAGCAGGATAATGCGATAATTTCAGGAATACTTATTGATAGTAGAAATATCAAAGTTATAGAAGGAGGCTGCTCCCATGTTGAAGTTATTCGAGTATAACTGGCAAGTACGCAAAGAATGGTTTGACTGGTGCGACTCGGTGGACGAGACAGAGCTGATAAAGAGACGCACAGGCGGTCCGGGCAGCATTTACTATACGCTGTTTCACATTGTAGAATGCGAGTACAGTTGGATAAGCGCTTTGCAGGGAAAGCCGATGCCTGAAGAGCCTCCGTTCGAGGACTATATCGGTGTGCAAAAGATAAGAGATTATTCAGCGCGTTGCCATGCGGAAATCGCTCCATTCATCTACTCTTGGGATAGCAGCATGGAAACTCGTATTTTATCCGACCAGAACGCAGCGGGCGAATGGGAGAGCTTCAAATATGGGGAGATTATGCGACATGTTCTCGCCCATGAGATTCACCATTTCGGCCAATTGTCGATTTGGTCGCGGGAACTGGGTAAGCAGCCGGTTACCGCAAACTTGATTCGAAGAGGATTGTTCGATAATTAATGTAGCTAAATAGAGTGAACTTAAGATATTTACATTAGGGACTTCGTCGGGACTCCGGAGAATGTTTGGACTTCCGGCCGCTGCCCATCTGCAGATTTCTTGATTTGTAACGCTGTTCGCGGTGGAAATCCGCAGACAAAGGCGGACGCTACCGCTCCTCCAGTTCCAAACTTCCCCTCCATCCCCTTTCCCTTTTGTTAGTTTTTCAAGTTCGCTCTATATTGAGATCCTCCGCTAACCCGGCATCCTTTTTTAGGAAAAATAATGCCCTTCTTCGAGATCGGCGATCAGTCCGGGCTGCACCGGTTTCCAGCCCAGAAGCTCCCGTGTTGCCAGACTCGCTTGCGTAGTGTTGTACAAGCCCGTGATGTCGAATGACGCAATGGTGCCAAGAAAGCCGAAATGGGCGGCAGCTTCTTCAGGTGGTATGCTGACCGCCGGCACGTTCAATTGCCGCCCGATGACAGCAGCGATCTCGCGGAGTGAAATGCCTTCATCGCCGGCGCCAAGCAGCCGTGAGCCCGCCGGAGCAGATTCCAGCGCCAGACGGTACAAAACTGCCGCATCCAGGCGGTGAACCGCCGGCCAGCGGTTTGTTCCGTCGCCGATGTAAGCGGCAAAGCCCTTTGCCCGGGCGATGTTGATCATCATTGGCACAAAGCCCTTATCGCCTTGACCGTGCACGGACGGAGCAAGCATGACGATGGATGTCCGAATCCCCCGCTCTGCCATGGCGAGCACTGTTTGATCCACGGTTTGCCCATTTGCGTGAGCCGTGATAATGAACGGCTTTCCGGAGCCTTCGAGCGCCGCTCCCATGACTTCAACGGCCCGCAAATCCAGCGCCAGCGCGCCATCAAAGTCAGAAAAATCGTTGGTGAACGCCAAATGAATCACGCCGTCCGCAGCCGCGGCCCCGCTGCGCAGGATGTCGAGATCGTCCAGCGTGCCGTACAGTGCTTCGGCTCCCGCCGTTTTTAATCCTGCAGCTTTCTCTTCAGAACGGCAAAGACCCGTCACCGTATGTCCCGCGCTGATCAGTTCCCGGACGACCGCGGAACCGACATACCCTGTTGCTCCTGTAACAAAAACATGCATAATGATATCCTCCTTCATGAATTGACTGCTTGAGCATGTTAAGTATAAACTATGAAGTGAACTCTAGGGCAAGCTGTCCAAAGGAGAAATAATTATGAAAATCCAGGAACTGGCGGACAAGATGGGATTAACGATCCATACGATCCGCTTTTATGAAAAGGAAGGCTTGCTTGATGATCGGCATGTCCGGCGGGAAAGCAACAATTACCGCAACTATTCGGAAGAGGCAGTCGGGCGGTTGAAGCTCATCAAGAAGTTCCAGTCTATCGGCTGTTCGCTGGCTGAACTGAAAGAAGTTCTGCAGGACCACGACACTAATGCGCACACTAACCTGCAGATTATTGATTGGATTCGCGGCAAGAAAAAGGAGATCGAAAACAAGAAGAAAGAATACGATCAAATGCTGGACACCCTTAACAAGATGCTGGAGTATCGGACCCTGCTTATGGACGATCCGCAAAAAGCTCAAGAGATGCTAAATACATGGCATGCCGGCTCATCCGGTTGAGCTGTTTATTTTCTGCCTGATTGAACGTTTAATAGCCCAGAAATCTAGAAATACTATAGGAAATATCTTCTTGTCTACTTTTCAAACGAAAATTGTTAAGGTAGGGGGTAGCAATGAATAAGAGGTGAAGAGTTGTTATGACGAAGAAACACTGTTTGTTCTGCGATGAGATTGTCCCCATTGTAGCGGAGGGCGATTACGATAGATATCTCGGTTGTTCTTGTTCGCCCGGCGGGTACTATAATCTGCTGAGAGACAGCTACGAATCTATCAATGCACTCCCGCACCCCAAGAAACGCGACGTACTCCATTTGATATCGGGCTATATCCGGGAGCTGACCGATTGTGAAGAAAAGGTTACGCTAACGTTCAGCGATTTGGAGACCATCGCAAATTCCCCCAAAATTCCAGTGACGATTGAGGATAAAGGGAACCGCCTGCTGCAATATTTGTACAGGCATTCCGGGAGTGCAGGAGATCCTGTTGTTATTCAGCCGCTCTCCGGCAGCTATAATCTGACGTATTCCCCCAATTTGCAGGAGCTGGTATATATCATCGATAAGCTCATTAATGAGCAGCTGCTTATACGGGAAGGCATGACCTTTAAGCTTACGGATAAAGGCTGGAGTGAGGCTGCGGCGGGCGCCGGAGGCAAAAAACTGAAGCCGTGCCTCATTCTGACCGCAGAGAAAAAGGAACTGCGCCTGGAGTGGCAGGAAATGCTTTTGCCAAAAATAGAGCAGTTCGGTTATCTGCCGCGCTTGCTTACCCAAGACAGCAGGCATAATCATGATCACGATACTTTTGGGCTAATAGCGGACAGCAGACTAATTATCGCGGATTTAACCGGACAATCCCCTGAGGTGTATTTTGCGGCGGGTTATGCGCTCGGCTTGAGCATCCCGGTAATCTGGACTGTGAACAGCAGCGCAGCAGATGAACTAAATGTACATGTCCAGGCTATCCGTCCCATTGTATGGGACACGGCTGAAGAACTGGCAGTATTACTTCGGCAGAAGCTGAGTTATGACCGTATAGAAAAGGCCGAGGGTACAGCCCAATAAATGTGTCAACATAAAAAGCAGGCGCTTCCGCAAGTCAGGGGGGTCTGCTTTTTATGTGACCATACACAGATGGCGTATCCAACGATTATACAATGGGAAGAGAGAGTTTTTTCTGCTAGAATGGTTGTATACATTTTTTAGTAAAAGATGGATCAATAATCTGCGATCTGCGTTTGATCACCCGTTAAGGAGTTATTGTAGATGACAAATTCAACCTTCCGCATACGCCGCCCCTCATTAAAAGACGCTCAGGCGGTATGCGACTTGGTGGCTGCCTGTGATACCGAAGACCTCGGAGCACCCGACATCGTTCTCGACGACGTCCTGGACATGTGGTCCGGCTTCGATCTGGACCACAACGTCTGGGTCGTTGAAGATACGGACTTATCATTAATAGGTTATGCTTTTCTTGAGGAGGATAGTGAAGAAAAGCTGTTCAGCTACGGCTGCGTGCTGCCTGCGGCCCGCGGCCGGGGTGTGGGCGCATCGCTCGTCAAGTCGCTGGAAGCACGAGCCTCAGAATTACGGAATACAACAGGTGTTCCGAAGCGTCTGCAAGGCATGATCCCGACATTATGCGAAGATGCTGTCCGGCTGTTTGAGGCGCAAGGTTTTGCACCGGTCCGTTACTTCAAGCGAATGGGAATCCGGCTGGACACCGAACCGGCTGCGGCCATTCTGCCTGAAGGCTTAACCATTGAGCCGTTTATGAAGGGTCGCGACGAACAAGCCGTGTATGATGCTTATGTAGAGTCGTTTGCCGATCACTGGGATTTTGCGGTGCCTCCTTTCGAGAAATGGACCGAAAAGACACAGCTGCCTACCTTTGAGGAACGCTGGTGGTTGATCGCCCGGGACCCGAACGGGGAGGTTGCGGGGTTTGCGCTCGGACGCATGCGTGAAGACCTGCTCTTCATCGAGCAGATTGGAGTGCGCCGGCCTTTCCCTGGCACTGCTGCAGTGCCTGTTCAGGGCATCCTATCACGCGGGTCAAATGCTCGTTTCGCTGGGTGTCGATGCAGCCAACCCTTCGGGTGCCTACCGCCTCTATGAAAAAGCCGGAATGAAATCTGAATATGCAATCAGCATTTATGAAAAACCGTTCACACTTTTATCTGAATGAAAACAGCAGGTAAGCACTCTTACTTCAAAAAAGAAAGGCCCTGGTTTATAAAGTTTATAAACCTGGCCTTTCTTTTTTTGCAGAAGGATGGAAGTATGATAGGAGTGCCAAAAGGTAACCAAAAAGATTTTTGTCCGTATTAGGGATATGATTATGATACGTACACAAAAATTCGAGCAGAGGTAAACGAATGCATATGAATGAGAACTTTACAGAGCAGGGCGACACAGTGTACCGGTTGGCGGAGCATAAGGCAGCCCAGTATTTTGCAGCCCTGAATATGCAGGTCATGGACAAAACTTATGTCCCCATATTGACAAAAGATATCCAGTCGTGGAAGAAGAACCATATCCGTCAATGGTCATGGCTGTCTTTTTTTACACGGAGGAAGAGAGCAGGGGATACACGGGATGATCAGAAGTATCTGGAATGGCTGAACTATACAGGCAGACTGGATAACTATTTAGACCGGAGTGTGTCCTATATCTACATGAGGGACCTGGGCAAAGCGCTGGATGATCCCCGCACCAAGACCCGGATTCAGCGCGTAGTCACGGACTTGAAAAGACACTTGATGCATTCCGGCGCAAATGAGCAGGAGGACCAGACCGGATTAACCGGATTGTCCAGTATAGCCGGATTTTACCGCTGGGCCCAGAAGGAAGGAATCGAAGCTGCGGCGATTTGGGTGATAGATAAACTTAAGGCTGTCTCTTCCCATATACCGGAGGAAATGGATGCCGAGCAAGCCGAACGTAAACTCATCAAAATCATCGTCGGGGTTATTCTGCATGTGGTAGAAGAAATGGATGAACAGACCACGCCCGCTGAACGTACCCGTAGACTGGATGAAGCCATCCGGATCGGGTATTCCTATGGTTTGACTTACCCTTTTATAGACGATCTTCTGGATTCCCGGGTCTTAACGGCTCCCGAAAAAGAACAATATTCTGCAATGATACGGACGGCCCTTCTGACGGGAAAGGTGCCGGAGCTGAGCGAGTGGCCTGGAGTCCATATGGAAATCATTCAATACGTCCATACAGAGCTGCGGACTGCTTTTGAATATATCCAAAGCCTGCAGAAGCCCGAAACCGGGGCAACCTTTTTTGAACAGTCTTATGTGTTTTTTCATTCCCAGGACATCGACCGTAACAAGGAGCCGGCTAATGCGGATTACACCAACGAAGAGCTGTATATCCCGGTTATTTTAAAATCTTCATCGTCGAGATTAATCGTCCGTTCGGTGATTAGTGCTGCTGAGGATAAAGGTTTTGAGGAGCGGACCTTCTTTTATGGAATCTATAACCAGCTGGCTGATGATTTTGCGGATATGTACGACGATATGAAGGATGGGGCCGTCACCCCATATACCTATTATTTAAAATACCGGAAGCAGTGTCCCGATCTGATCAATCCTTATGAATTATACTGGACGGTAATCTCCCATCTGATCCATAATGTATATCATTCCGATGCCAAGACCCTTGAGGTGATTATGGACCGGGCAATCAACGGACTGAAACGCTGCAAAGAACGCGTAGGTACAGAGCGGTATAACGAAATCATGGAGATTTTTGCGTCCGGGAACCCGGAGTTCAACCGCCTTATACAACAGATGGTCCGAAAAGCAGACGATGTGGATTTTTTCGACAAGCTGCTCCGGGATCAGATCAATACCCAATTGCAAAACGACCGGAAGGAAAAGGAGAAGTTTCAGACGACCGTCCGCACTGTCCGCGAGCAAATCAACGGTCTGCTGAAGATTCCCAGGCCGGATGGAATCCCTCCGATGAAAGAATCACTGATTGAGGCGGCGAATTATAGTCTGACCGGGGACGGGAAGCGGATACGGCCAATTTTAACCTGGGTGCTGGGTGTTGAGGTGTATGGACTGCAGGCAGCTGCGATCGAGCCGCTTCTGAGATCATTGGAATTTATGCATACCGCATCCCTGATTTTTGACGATCTGCCTTCCCAGGATAATGCATCCACCCGCAGAGGACGGCCGACCTTGCATCAGGTGCATAATAGCGCTACGGCAGAATTAACCGGCCTGTACCTGATCCAAAAGGCGATTCAGGAGCAGGCGTCGCTTAGAGCTTTTGATCCTGCAGCTGTGCTGGCTCTGATGCATTATTCGGCCGAAAAGGCAGAGGATATGTGCATGGGGCAGGCGATGGATTTGCACTCCAAAGGAAAAGCGATGACCCTGGAGCAATTGAATATGATGTGTTTTTACAAAACCGGGTTAGCGTTTGAAGCTTCTCTGGTGATGCCAGCCATATTGGCCGGGGTACCACAAGCCGAAATCAACGCGTTGAAGAAATACGCCTACCATGCGGGCATTGCCTTTCAGATCAAAGATGATCTGCTGGATTTGGAAGGGGATCAACAGGTACTGGGCAAAAACACCCGGATGGATGCGGAAAATAACAATTCGACCTTTGTCTCTGTCCTTGGTGCAGAAGCCGCCAGATTCGAAATGTGGGATCACTACTGTCATGCCGTGGAAGCGCTGAATGCGGTTCCCCGCAAAATTGCTTTTCTGAACCATTTATTGGACTATATTATTAACCGGAACCGCTAAAACGAAGGAAAATATTATATAGGTTAAACATGAAAAAATAACAAGGGGCTGAAGTGACGAAGGGGAAGTTTGGATACTTACGGAGCGAATGCGTCCGCCTTTGTCTGCGGATTTCCACCGTGAACAGCGGTATAAATCAAGAAATCTGCAGACAACAGCGGCCGGAAGTCCAAACATTCACCGTAGTTACGTCCATTGCCCCATACAAAAACCTAAAGTTCAACTTATACAGAAAGGAAAGCTGCTGCTATGAAAAATATGAAACAAAACATAATAGACTTTTGCCTGGAAAAGAAGGGAGCGGTCCCAACGCATCCCTTCGGACCGGATTGGCTGGTGATCAAGGTCGAAGGGAAAATGTTCGCACTTATTTTTGAGAATATAGCCAGCCAACCGGTTATCAATCTAAAATGCGATCCTGTAATTGCGGCAAATTTGCGGGAGCAATATGATAATGTGCGGCCAGGGTACCATATGAACAAAAAACACTGGAATTCTATCACACTGGATGGTTCCGTGCCGGAGCAGGATATTTTTTTGATGATCGGTCATTCGTATGATTTGGTAGTCAAAAAGCTTCCAAAAAGCCTCCGTGAATCCATTGCGGAGAGCAGTTAAGCAGACTCATGAGCTCATTGATTTGGAGAGATAAAGAATTTATCTGTCTTAGGGGAAGTGACTTCCCCCTTATTTAACTGTAATACGGTGTGAAAAAATGTGGATATCTTGGAAGCCTCACAGGGAATATACTCGATGCAGGAGGAAAGGGACAAATAAAGGCATCTGAGTCCGTAGTCCTGCGGAATAGACGAATCTTCTATCCATATCGGCTCTCCTGTCCGTAACGGCTGCGGATCGATCGCGAAGGAATAGGGCGATCCGTCTTTACTGGCTTCTTCGCAGGTGCTAGTTGGAAAAAGGGAACTTATTTTTCCGAAAATCAAGAAATCCTGAGTGTTAAGTGGAAAAAGTAAACTTAATTGGGCTAATTTTCTTGTCTAATGGCGAAATGAGCCGAATTAGTGTCCCTTTTTCCACTTAAAAAGTTGCCGTAGGATTCACGGGGAGTCGTTCTCCAGGTAACGCTAGAACTAAGACGGCTGCGCTGTCCCGTGGAGGGCAGCACAGCCGTTTTTGTTAGGCTTTAGCCAGTTGAGTGCGTGAAACGCGCGAAACAAAAAACCACCCGCTATGCGGGTGGAGGGATGTAGGGTTTGACCACCAAGACCATTCCGATAAAATTGAGATGTTCAGGCTCAATTGGAAAGGAATGGTCTTAGATGGCAAACAAGAGCTACAGTTTGGCTCACACAAAGTGGATGTGCAAATACCACATTGTATTCACCCCGAAGTATAGACGGAAAGAGATCTATAATCAAGTGAGAAAAGACTTGATCGAAATCTTCAAACGTTTATGTAAATACAAGGGAGTTGATATTATCGAAGGTCACATGATGCCAGATCATGTACATATGCTCGTAGCGATCCCACCCAAAATCTCAGTATCCTCGTTTATGGGCTATCTGAAGGGGAAGAGCTCCCTGATGATATTTGAGAAGCATGCCAGCTTAAAGTATAAGTATGGCAATCGCAAATTTTGGGCGGAGGGATACTACGTCAGCACGGTAGGCCTAAATGAAGCCACAGTAGCAAAATATATACGTGAACAAGAAGCACATGACCAAGCGATTGATAAATTGAGTGTGAAAGAATACGAAGACCCGTTCAGTAGAAACAGTAGCAAGAAGAAGTAAACCAGTTTAACTGGTAAGTGAAAGGGACAACAACACTGAGCCTGAACGATTTATTGTCAGGCTAGCGTCTTTAGGCGCAGTTTGGCAACAAGGGGTTATACCCCAAGAGCAAACCACCCGTTGGACGGGTGGTTCTGATTCTTTGTTAAAAGTGCTTCCGAGGCTCTTTCAGGTCTATAACCGTATCAGAAACTTTAATATGTCCAGCTTATCTTTAATTTCTCCACTATTTGTAAGGGAAGATTCGGGATAGATTTGGGGGGATAGCAAAATGCCAAAAAAGGGGTGAGGGATGGCAGCACTTGCAGGAAACAGGCTTGACTTTGAAGGATGCATGGATGAAATGTAAGCGAAACCACAGAAGACGAGGAGGATGGAAGGATGAATATTCCCACCGGTACCAAATCACTTCCTAAGCTGACATCTGCATTGTTGGCTGCTGCTTTGCTAGTTTCAGGTCTTCCCATGACGGCGTATGCCGGCGACACATGGCCTTTTAAAGGAGACAGTGCTCCTGGTGCCAACCAGCCCAATGTTCATGGTTATACCAGCAGCCATATTGCCAACTGGAGTCCCCAGACTGATCCGGATGCCGAGCTGCTTAGATCACGCGTGCCGCTGCAGGAGCGGATCGCCCCTTTTGCTGCGACTCAGGCGAACCCGGCGCTCAGTCCGCAGACGCGGATGATGAATGTGGCAGGCGACTACGGCAACGCATTTATTGAGAATGCCCCGTATACGAACAAGTTTGCGCAGTACCATTTTAACTTCTGGCAGTATATCGATTATTACTCCTACTGGCATGGCACGGCAACCGCGTATACCCCGCCGGAATATTATGATGAGCTGGCCCAGAAGGACTGGCAGCAGAAATGGTTCGAATTCGGGATGCTGAATATCCCCAACCCGACTTATACGGATGCGGCGCATAAAAATGGCGTGATGTCCTTAGCCGGCATTTTCTTTTCCAACAACGACCGCGGCCAGCAGACCTACCAGCAGATGATCGTCCGGGATGAGCAGGGAAATTTCCCGGTCGCTGAAAAGCTGATTGAAATGGCACAGTATTTTGGTTTTGACGGTTATTTTATCAATCAGGAAGAAATGAGCCCGAATGTGGCAGTAGCCGATATCCCGGATTACATCGCATTTATGAAAGCGCTGCAAAAAGGCGGGCTGTATGTCCAATGGTACGATTCGCTGAATACTCAGACCGGCGCGAACACGTTCGCGCGGACGTTGAATGATTCCAACATCTCTATGCTGGTCGATAAAAGCACAAAGGAGCCGGTGTCCAATTCCTTTTTCTTTGATTATGGAGCCGGCAACACCCAGATTACGGGTGCCAACAATTATTTGGCCAATCTGAATAGCAGCCTGGGCACCAGCTACAGCTTGTATGATGTGGGGTATGCAGGCCTGGAAGCAGGACGGGACCGGTTTAAGCCGGTTAATGGTTCAGCTCTTGCTGCCAAGCTGGATGCGGCCAGTCTGCCGAGACTTAGTCTGGCTACGCTTGGTGCCGATTTTGTACACGCCGGTCTGGATGAAGACATGGGGCTGTCCTATCCCGTCTCCCACAGGTCGGAGAATGATTACCAGTGGATGACGCATTTGCGTGAGCAGCTGTGGTGGTCGGGACCTAATGTGAATCCCAAGAATACTGCGAAGCCAGCCGCCAACACCGTCTCAGATGTCTATGCCGACAACCGCTATTGGCCGGGGATTTCTTCTGTGATTGCAGAACGTTCGGTCATTAAGGATAATAACTTTTATACCAACTTCAATACCGGGCACGGGTTGTCGTATTATGTGAACGGTGCGGTCTCCAGCAATGAGGAATGGTCCAACATGAGCCTGCAGGACATCCCTGTTACCTGGCAATGGTGGCAGGAGACAACAGGCAACAGGCTTACTGTGGATTTCGACTATGGACCCGGATACAATCTCTCGGGCACAGAGCGCTATAAGTATAAGCAGCTCGGCGGGTTTAACGGCGGCAGCTCGCTGGTGGTGAACGGAAATCTGAATGCAGAGAACTTCCTGCGTTTATACAAAACAGAGCTTAGCCTGAAGGCAGGCTCCAAGCTGTCCATTAGCTACAATAAGCCGTCGGCTGCGAATTCATCGTCGATGTCGGTGGGCATCATTCTGGCAGATGATCCGAATACTGTGGTCAAAGTGCCGGTTCCGGACAGCGGCCGCAAGACGAGCGGCTGGGTAACGAAGGAGCTGGATCTAAGCGCTTATGCAGGCCGGACGGCCGCTGCGTTTGGACTTGTCTTTAATCCAGGCCAAGGGGTTGTGAACAATTATCAGATGAATATTGGACAGATCCGGATTACCGATGGTACTGCCGTGAAACCTGCGGCTCCGGCTGGACTTACAATTGCCAAGGCATTCCGCGATACGAACGAAATGGTTGTAGAGTGGAAGCTGGACCCTGATTACAATAAGGTTAAGCAATATAATGTCTATGTCAATGATGTATATATGGGCGGAAAATATGATGAGGTGTTCTACCTCAAGCGGCTTCCGGCTAAATCCGGGAGGCTCAAAGTTGTGGCCGTCGGTGCAGATGGGCGGGAAGGCGATGCCGCAACCCTGAATTTTAATCTGAATGCGGCTGTCTCCAATCTAAAAGTGAACTCCCAAGCAGACGGGAAATTTGACGTTAGCTGGTCAAATACCGGCAGTACGGCAGGGGGCGTTACCGTCCGCGTGCAGTCCGTGAACTGGATTACTACGGCGGAGCCGGTGCAGCAGCAAATGGTTGTTCCTGCAGGTTCCACCTCGGCAGAATTCACCGGTATGCCGGTGAATGGCGATGATTACATCGTTACTGTTACCGCAGGCCCTGCCGATCCGGTCTCGGTGAGCGGGCATTTTATTGACACCATCGCCGAACCCTATGCGGAAGCCTGGTCCTGGAATCAGGACATCCTGAATCTGCCGATGCCAAACACCAGAGACTGGCGGTATCTGTATGTGTATGAGGATGGGGTGGCGAAATCTTTTGCAACCACCTACAGCTCCGGCAATAAGCCGATGATTGTCCGGGGACGGACCACCAAAGCTTCTCTCAGCTTCCGCTCGACAGCTAATGTTGTGTATGTCGTGATGGAGGACTATGCAGGCAACCGCTCTGAGCCGGTGTATCTGAAAGGCAGCCATTAAGCATTCTCAAGATATTAAATGATGTCCGTTAATTTTACATTTCACCCATACAGCCTGTCCAAGGGCGGATTTTCCCTGGACAGGCTGTTTTTTTCGAAATATAAGAATTTATATGTTTCACGCTATAAATTATCCTTCTATTTCTCGCTGAAACACCCCGTCCTTTAAAAGGACGGCGTAGCCGTTTCCACTTGCAGAATAGTGTTCCATACCCAGAGTGTAGGCGGCATTCTCCGCATCTAGCCGTATGGATTTGTCCGCCCGCCGTTTTTAGTATAAGATGTAACAGACTTTACAGCAGCGGGGGAAAAGAAGATGAACAAAACCGAACGGCAGCTTGCCATTACGCTTGAGCTTCAGCGGAGCAAGATGCACAGAGCGGAAGATTTGGCCGCTCAATTCGAGACTAGCGTGCGGACGATCTACCGCGATATCCAGGCCCTGAGCGAAGCGGGAGTTCCGATTATAGGAGCTCCCGGGCAGGGATATTCGTTGATGGAAGGGTATTTCCTGCCGCCGGTAGGCTTCACGGCCGAAGAAGCAGTAGCCCTGCTGATGGGCACGGATTTCATTGAACAAAGGCTGGATGCGGAATACGGCAGCGTGTCAAAGTCTGCCAGGCGCAAAATAGAAGCGGTTCTGCCGGAGCCGGTACGTGCCGAATCGGCACGCGTACGGGATACAATGCGGCTTCTTCATGCGGGAGAACCGGTAACCGGCCGGAAGGAAAAGGACTATCTCGGACAAATCCGGCGCGCGATCCTGGAACGGCACAGGTTAAGCTTCACCTATCTGAAAAAAATGCCGGAAGCGGACGGCAGCCGCAAGAGCAGCCGTGAGGCTGACCCCTATGGCCTGGCGCTCGTCCAGGGGAACTGGACGCTGGTCGCCCGCTGCGGTCTCCGGCAGGATATCCGCCATTTCCGGTTGTCGCGGATGACAGAGCTTGCGGTGCTGGAAGAGCGCTTTTCCATTCCGGCCGGATTTAACCTGAGCCGTTATCGTCCGCCCGACGACCGCAACTTACACGTAGTGGTTCGGGTGAATCTGAATATTGCCGACAAAATGATTGAGACCGTTAATTATTATCTGGAGACTACTGAAGAGCGGGAGGATGGTCTTCTGGTTACTTTTCGCATAAGGCAGCTGGAGGAGCTGCTGCCTTATATCCTCTCATGGGGCGGAGAGGCCGAAGTGCTGGAACCGGTGTCTCTCCGCCGCCGGGTCCGGGAAGAGGCGGAAAAGATGTTCAAACGGTACTGAAAGGTAATGCCCCACGAAATCCGAAGCTGGAAAGGAAGAATCACAGGAAGTGACAGAAAGTTGGCAGGGAGGGGCAGGAAACTGAAGTGGAATAAGTATCGTTAAGTGTGCTCAAATGACTTCTGCAGAGGGAATAGTGGGAATTAGTAGAGTTAATTTTAGCGATTTCACCTGCAAAGCCGCGAATCACTCGGATTAGGTCTACTTTTTCCAACTAACATTAGCAGAGAAGCCGGTTCGTGGGGATTTAAGTTCCGTTTTTCCACTTAGGCATGCTTCCCCGCTGACTTGGTGAGGGCGGACACCTTCATAAGCTGAACAGACAGCGATGAATAAAAAAAATGAGCTATATAGATTGAACTTGAAAAATTAAGAATAAGGGGAAAAGTGACGGAGGAGAAGTTTGGAACTGGAAGAGCGAATGCGTCCGCCTTTGTCACCGGATTTCAACCGCTAAAGGCGGTTCCAATCAGGAAATCTGGGGACAACAGCGGCTGGAAGTCCAAACATTCTCTGGAGTCACGGCCAATCCCAAATCGAAAAATCTCGAGTTTAGATTATATAATCATATCTCAAAAGTGATCCAACGCATAATCCTTTGGCGATAACGGTGTATATTCAAAGTATAAATATGGTTTGAAACTTTTAAGCTGTGCTTTGGAAATTTTCAAAATGTGATTGTAATCCTCCTTTTCGCTTAGCCTCCATTATAGAATGAGGTTGTTGATAAACATTATCATTCAGGAGGCTGAGCTTATGAACACAGAATATAAGATTGCACAAGATACGTATTGGGTCGGTAAAATTGACAACCGTGAAGTCCCGTTTCATCGTCTGATTCTGGCGAAGGGAACAACCTATAATTCCTACCTGCTGAAAACCGGCAAACCGACCGTGATTGACACCGTGGATATGGAATTTGGACGTGAGTATGCGGAGCGGCTCAGCCAGTTCATGGATCCCATGGATATTGAATATATCGTCATCAACCATACTGAGCCTGACCATTCCGGGGGATTGGCTGCGCTGGCTTCACGGGCAGTGAACGCCACCATTGTCTGCACCGCGATTGCAGTGCCGGAACTGCAGGAAATGTACAAGCTCCAAAGCCGGAATTTTCTCATTGTAAAAGACGGGGATACGCTGGATATCGGTGGTAAAACGCTGCTGTTCAAAGAGACACCATATCTTCATACCGCTGAGACGATGATCACCTATTGTGTGGAAGATAAAATCCTCTTCCCTTGCGATATCTTCAGCACCCATGTTGCGGTGGAGAAGCTGTTCAGCGATGAAGCCGGCTTTGACATTACGGAGGATTTCAAGGGGTATTACAGTGCGATCATTCACCCTCACCGCAGATATGTCAGAACGCTGATCGAAGCCGTCCAAGATCTGGATATTGAGATGATCGCACCTTCCCACGGGTTCCTGATCCGCGAGAATGTCCGGAAATATATTGATCTCTACGATGTCCTCAGCCGTGAAACGACTGAAGGCAAAAAAGCGGCAATTGTCTATACCACGCTCAAGAACAATACCAAAAAAATGGCGAACATCCTCCAGGATTGCCTGAAGGAAAATCATATCGGGACCGAGGTATGGGATGCTGACAAGAGCAGCGCAGCGGAAATTCTGAGCAGCATCGCTTCAGCCGATGCCGTATTTGTCGGAAGCTCCACCAGATATGCGGATATGATCGGCAACCTGGAGCCTATTCTGCAGGAAATGAAAAATATGAATCTGGAAGGCAAACTCGCCGCTGCTTTTGGTTCCTACGGATGGAGCGGGGAAGCCATAGAGGTCATTCAGGATTACCTGAACGCTACCAACATGACGGTACAGAGTACATCCGAAGTCATCAAATCAACAGGGATGATCCATGTGGAATTTCCGATCCGGGTGCGTTTCTCACCGAAGGATGCCGAGAAAGTTCAAAAAATTAAAAATGCTGCGGAATTTGTTTCGGATCTGCTGCTCAGCGCTTACTAAGGGGGGCGAACGTTCATGTCCAAACATTATGTGATTGTAGGCAGCGGAGTGGCAGCCGTTCATGCCGCCAAGGCGATTCGTGATCAGGACCCGGATACCGAAATCTCCATCTTCGGGGAGGAAGCGCATCTTCCGTATAACCGGATTAAGCTGACCAAGGGGTTGTTCACCGATTTACACAGCGATAAAGTCTTGATCAAAAAGGAAAAGTGGTACAAGGACAACCGTATCACCGTCCACACTTCTACCCGGGTCACGCATGTCAATACGGACCGTCGGCAGGTGGAAACAGCAGATGGCAGACAGATTGCGTATCATAAGCTTCTGCTCTGCATGGGGGCAAGAAACCGTGCGCTCCCTGTAGAAGGGGCGGAGCTGAAGAACGTCCATACCCTCCGCGATTTACAAGATGCCGACCGGCTGAAAGCCAGCCTCGAAAGCGGCAACCGTATCGTTGTTATCGGCGGTGGGGTGCAGGGGCTGGAAACCGCATGGGCCTTACATGAAGCCGGATACGAAGTGACTGTTGTTGAAGCGGCTCCACGGTTAATGATCAGACAACTGGATGAAACCTCATCACAGATGCTTAAAGAAACCCTGGAGCAGGCTGGGGTAAAAGTCATTCTTCATTCCGGCGTAACCTCGATCACGGGAGAAGAGGCCGTCACTGGAGTTACACTTGACGATGAAACTACAGTTGCCTGTGATCATGTGGTTTACTCGATTGGCATCGTACCGAACACAACACTTGTGAAGGATACGCCGATTGATACCCGCTCAGGTATTATCGTTAACCCCAATATGGAGACCAGCGCTCCGCATGTATATGCTGCCGGGGATATCGCCGAAATGAATGGACAGGTTGAAGGCTTGTGGGGAGGAGCTATGGAGCAAGGGCGGGTCGCCGGCAACAATATGGCAGCGAGTGAGCCTGCCGCTTACCGCAAGGCCGTTCCGGTTACTTTCTTCAATGCGTTTGGAATATCGCTTTTTTCCATTGGAATGACCGTTGAATCACAGTGCGACCTGAGTGTATCCGCGCAAGAGAACGGCATTTACACACAGATATTTGTGAAAGATCACACAATAACCGGTGCTATTTCCTGGGAAGGTGCCGCTGCATCACTGGTATATAAATCTGCAATTGAGACGGGCTGCAGCCTGGAAGGCATTGATCTTTCACGCAGTCTCTCAGCGATCATGTCGGAAGTTCAAACGAGATTGCCCAACTAACCTTAACGAAACAGGAGATGAACCTGATGAAAAAATATGTATGTGAACCCTGCGGTTATATTTATGATCCTGCGCTTGGCGACCCCGATGAGGATGTGGCACCGGGCACTGCTTTTGAAGATTTGCCGGAGGATTGGGTCTGCCCGGTCTGCGGAGAAGACACCAGCCATTTTTCACCCATTTCTTAAAAAACACGAAAAAGGAGAGATGCGAGATGCCGGAACATTCCTGTCAAAATGCCGCAGAGCCCTGTACCCGCAAGGTGCCGATCTTTGCTTCATTGTCTGGTGCCGACCTCTCCCGGATCAGCGCCATGATTATCCACCGGAAATATGCCAAGGGACAGGCGCTGATTCTGGAAGAGCAGCCGACCGATACCTTGTTCATTATCCAGCAGGGGCAAGTGAAATTGTCCAAAATGACGCCGCAGGGGAAGGAGCAGATCCTGCACATTTTAACCGCAGGCGATTTTTTTGGTGAGCTTAGCATCTTTAACAGCGATGAGCTCAGCAACTTCAGCGCTTATGCATTGAAAGACACCAGCATCTGCATGCTGACCAGAGCGGATATGGAGCGGATCATGCTGGACAATCCGGACATCGCCTTCAAGCTGTTAAAGACGGTTACCAAAAGACTGGCCCATACTGAAAATCTGGCGCAAAGTCTGGCAACCAAGGACCCGGAAATCCGCATCGCCTACATGATTCTGGAGCTTAGCGATATCTATGGTAAAATGCGCGGCGGCCGTATTCATATCGATCTCCCGCTGTCCCGTGAAGAGCTGGCAAATTATGCAGGGGTCACCCGGGAAACGATCAGCAGGAAATTTGCTATCTTTGAAGACTTGGGGCTGATTGAACTGATCGGCAACAAACGGATGGTTATACGGAACCGGCCCTCCTTGGAGAAATACATGGATTGAACTGTAATCCTAAAAAAACGGGTACACCGTCCATCACCGGACAGTGTACCCGTTTTGTGTTATCGTGTAACTACGCATGTTCTAATTGCAGGGCCGGACCAAAAAACTCATAATGAATTTGTTCTTCTTTCATCCCCATCGCCAGGAGGTTGCGGATCATAGCTTCCATGAAGGGAACCGGTCCGCACACATAGGCATCGCCTGTAGGATCAACATACGCTTCTAGTGCTTCACGGGTGATTTGACCATCGGGGCCGTCCGAGAAATAGGTTTTATATTGAATGTTGCTCATGTTCAAAGCATGTTTTTCAATATCCTCACCAAAAGCGGCAAGCGATTCATTGCGCGCAGCGTGCAGGAAAACCGTAGGACGGTCCGGTGTGGACACGGCCACCGTTTCGAGCATGCTCATCATCGGCGTGATTCCTACACCGCCCGAAATAAACGCGACAGGTGTGGTTTTGGCCGTATCCAGCAGGAATTCACCGGCAGGCGGGCTTACTTCCACCGTATCCCCTTCGTTCACCTGTGTGTGAAGGTAGACAGAGACTACACCATTTGGATCATTGTCGGCTTCCCGCTTTACGGAGATGCGGAACTCATCCGGCTTTGACGCCTGGGACAGGCTGTACTGGCGGATCATGGTGTATTGTTCACCCGGAATCAGAACACGCACAGAGATATACTGCCCCGGCTTGAACGCCGGTACGCCGGAACCGTCTGCCGGTTTCAGATAGAAGGATGTAATACTTTCGCTTTCCTGTTCCTTGCGGACAACCGTAAACGGTTTGAAGAAGTTCCAGCCGTTTTCCTGCTCCCGGGCTTCCTTATACATTTGCGCTTCAACACCGATGAAGGCATCGGCAATCACGCCATAGGCTTCTTCCCAGGCCTTCAGGATGTCGTCCGTTGCTGCGTCGCCTAGCACTTCCTTGATGGCTTTCAGCAAAAACTCGCCGACAATCGGATACTGCTCCGGCTTAATGCCAAGGCTGACATGCTTGTGGGCGATCTGAACAACCGCCGGCAAAATATTTTCCAGGTTGTCAATGTGAACTGCTGCGGCATACACCGCATTCGCGAGTGCTGCCTGCTGCCGGCCTTGGGCCTGATTGGCATGATTAAATACATTCAGAAGTTCTGGATGGGCCGCAAACAGGTTCCGGTAGAACACCGATGTAATGGCTGTGCCGTGTTCCGCTAATACAGGGGCTGTGGATTTGACAATATCGCGTGTTTGTTTGGATAAGATAACCGTTCACTCCTCTCATTATTACAAATTTAATATATACTCTTTTATAGTTAAAAGATATATTTAAAATACCACTTTAACAAAATCGACAATTTTTATGGTATCATTTGTAACAAAGATCACATACTGCAATCAAGGGATGGTGAATCGAATGAGACTAACCCTGTACACAGATTTCTCTTTGCGGGTCCTCATGTATCTCGGGACGAAGGAGCAGAGTGAGCTGTCAACCATACAAGACATTTCAAACGCCTATCATATCTCCAAAAATCATTTGATGAAGGTATCCCATGAACTTGGGCAAGCAGGGTATATTGAAACGGTAAGAGGCAGAGGAGGGGGAATCCGGCTGGCCAAGGCGCCTGAGCTGATTAACATTGGAGAAGTTGTGCGCCGGATGGAAGATGATTTTCATCTGGTAGAATGCTTTGACCCTTCCGGCAACAACTGTCCGATCTCTCCGGCGTGCGGATTAAAGGGAGTGCTTGGCAGAGCATTGGCTGCTTATTTGCAGGTGCTCAGTGAATATACGTTACAGGATTTATTGCTGAATAAGCATGATCTGCAGGCTATTTTTCAAAGAGAATCAAGTAACGATTATACTGACGGCTCCTCCAGCAGCAGCCTTTCCTCATCCCGGCTATGAATAGCGTTCACCACTAAAAGGGCATGAAACTGCTGAATAACCTCCGGTGTAAGGCCGTCTTCATTAAGCATACTTTTGATATCCGCAACGATTGTGCGAAGCAGCTCATGATCACGGGTTAGCTTCGTTACAGCATCCTGCAGGCTCGGGTGATTAGCTGCCATCTCCGGGTAGAATCCTTCTTCCTCTGCTTCCGCGTGGCTGAGTATCCTGGTTTCCCAGTACTCGACGAGGTGATCAGCCGCTTGGCGCGCGACCTCTAATTCGTGAATCTCCAGCAGGTTCTCAACTTCTTCCGTCTTGGCAACTGCTCCGGACAGCCCGCCTTGATGAATCGCATGATGGGCGTTCAGCTGGCGTAATGAGGGTCCTGTCATTGTTCATCCTCCCCAATTTTTTCTGAATATATTCAGTATAGCATATAGAAAAGCAGTGAAAATTCCGGTTAGGACATCCCCCGTGCAAAAAGAGGGAACTCCCTAACGGCTTAGCGGATATCCTTTCTGACGATAACATGCGAGAAGCTCACCTCTTGAAGAGGCGGGCTTTTTTGCTTTTGGCGGAATCAAGGGATTTCCCGCGGGACTATAGGACATTCCCTAATGGGAACTCATGCCCCGGACCTCCATAATGAAATTATTCAAATGAAAAGTGAGTGTGACTCTTCCATGTCCTTCATTCTGCAAAGGAGTGTTCGTAAGCAATGAAGAAAAAATACGGTCTTAACTTTTTTAAACCGGTCGAAAGTTATTCCGGGAACTGGTCCATTCTGGAGGAAAAAAACAGGGATTGGGAAGATATGTACCGCCAGCGCTGGTCCCATGATAAGGTAGTCCGCACTACACACGGGGTCAACTGTACAGGTTCCTGCAGCTGGAAGGTTTTTGTGAAGAACGGGATCATCACCTGGGAGAACCAGCAGATTGACTACCCGTCCTGCGGACCCGATATGCCGGAGTTTGAACCCAGGGGCTGTCCCAGAGGGGCGACCTTTTCCTGGTACGAATACAGCCCGCTCCGGGTGAAATATCCCTACATGAGAGGGAAGCTGTGGCGGCTCTGGAAGGCTGCATTACTTGAGCATGATAATCCTGTGGATGCATGGGCAAGCATCGTGGAAGACCCCGCGAAAGCCGGTTCCTACAAAAAAGCCCGCGGCAAAGGCGGCCATATCCGTGTAGCCTGGGAGGATGCGCTCCGTCTGATCTCAGCCCAGCTGATCTATACGATCCGCAAATACGGGCCGGACCGGATTGCAGGCTTCACTCCGATTCCGGCCATGTCCATGGTCAGCTATGCTTCGGGTGCGCGGTTCATCTCGCTGCTTGGCGGGCAGATGCTCAGCTTCTACGACTGGTATGCGGATCTGCCTCCGGCTTCACCGCAGATTTGGGGCGAGCAGACGGATGTTCCTGAATCCTCCGACTGGTATAATGCCGGCTATCTGATGATGTGGGGCTCCAATGTGCCGCTTACCCGTACACCGGATGCCCACTTTATGACCGAAGTGCGCTATAAAGGAACCAAAGTGGTGTCGGTGGCGCCGGATTTGGCCGAAAATGTCAAATTCGCTGACAACTGGCTCGCCCCGAATCCCGGAACGGATGCCGCCTTGGCGCAAGCGATGACACATGTAATTCTGAAGGAGTTCTACAATGAGCGTGAAGA
Source organism: Paenibacillus riograndensis SBR5 (assembly GCF_000981585.1). Classification (NCBI taxonomy): domain Bacteria; kingdom Bacillati; phylum Bacillota; class Bacilli; order Caryophanales; family Paenibacillaceae; genus Paenibacillus; species Paenibacillus riograndensis. The sequence goes on along the minus strand of NZ_LN831776.1, from coordinate 4,259,104 downwards.
ACCCATGTTCATTAATTATGCCAAGCAGTTTACGGACATGCCGTTTATCATCCTGCTGGACCCGCATGAGTCCAGCCTAAAGGGCGGCCGGTTCCTGCGGGCAAGCGATCTTGGCGAAGCCTCTCCGCATGCAGACTGGAAACCGGTGATTTATGACACGGTATCCGGTGAGCTGATAGTGCCTAACGGAACGATGGGGCAGCGCTGGGAAACGGACAAGAAATGGAACCTTATTCTCGAACAGGAAGACGGGACGAAGATTGATCCGGCACTTTCTGTAGAAAGCCTTGGCGGGCAGTGGGAAGAAATCGTCTTCCCTTATTTTGATCAGGCGGGGAACGGAACGTTCAAACGTATCATCCCGGCGATGAAAATACGGCTGGCCGATGGTACGGAACGATACGCCGCAACGGTGTATGACTTGATGCTGAGCCAATACGGCATTGCCAGAACGGAAAGTCCCTGGAATGCCAAGGGATACGACGACAGCAGCTCCCATTATACCCCTGCCTGGCAGGAAAAGATTACAAGTGTGAAATCCAGCGTAGTGGTCCAGATTGCCCGTGAATTTGCCCAGAATTCCCTCGATACCGGCGGACGCTCCATGATTATTATGGGTGCCGGAATTAATCACTGGTTCAATAGCGATACCATCTACCGCTCGATCCTGAACCTTGTTGTACTGACGGCATCCCAGGGGGTGAACGGAGGCGGCTGGGCGCATTATGTCGGACAAGAGAAATGCCGCCCTATTGAAGGCTGGTCTACCATCGCATTTGCTAAGGACTGGCAAGGGCCGGCACGGCAGCAGAATGCCACGTCATTCTTCTATTTCGCAACGGAACAGTGGCGCTATGAGGAGAGCGGTACCGATTCGCTGAAGTCGCCGACAGCAGGAGAGGTAGCTTACCAGCACCCGGCTGACTACAATGTGCTTGCTGCAAGGCTAGGCTGGCTGCCTTCCTTCCCGCAGTTCAACAAGAACAGTCTCCTGTTCGCGGAAGAAGCTGCACAACAGGGCAAGAAGTCGAATGCAGACATCATTGCCCATTCGCTGGAGGAGATCAAATCAAGAAAGACGCGTTTTGCGGTGGAAGACCCCGGAGCACCTGAGAACTTTCCGCGCTCACTGTTTATTTGGCGCTCCAATCTGATTTCCAGCTCCGCCAAAGGACAGGAGTATTTCATGAAGCATCTGCTGGGCGCATCCGACGGGCTCCTTGCCCAGCCGAATGAAGAGCAGAAGCCCGAAGAAATCGTCTGGCGGGAGGATGTGGAAGGCAAGCTCGACCTCATGGTTGCGCTGGATTTCCGGATGACAACTACTCCGCTGTATGCGGACATCGTACTCCCGGCTGCGACCTGGTATGAAAAGACGGATCTGTCCTCCACAGATATGCATCCATTTGTGCATCCGTTTAATCCTGCGGTGAACCCGCTGTGGGAATCCCGTTCGGATTGGGATATCTACCGCCAGCTGGCGGAGGTTTTCTCGGAAATGGCGAAATCAGAGCTGCCGGGAGTCTACAAGGATCTTGTCGCTTCCCCGCTTGCACATGATTCGATCAGTGAGATCTCCCAGCCGATGGGGCTGGTCAAAGATTGGGCCAAAGGGGAAGTGGAAGCTGTTCCCGGCAAAACGATGCCGAACCTGAGCATTGTTGAGCGGGATTACACCAAGATCCACGATAAATACATCTCCCTTGGACCCAATCTGGTCGTTGGCAAGGCGGGCGCTCATGGCATCAGCTTCTCTGTGGCTGAAGAATACGAAGAGCTCAAGCGGCTCAACGGGGTCTTTTATGATGAATCCATCAAAAACGGGCTTCCCAAAATCCAAACTGCCCGCCAGGTGGCTGATACCATACTTCATCTGTCATCAGCAACCAACGGCCGTGTGTCACAGAAAGCTTACGAGCAGGCAGAGAAGGATTCCGGTGTTGTGCTGAGGGATATCTCAGCGGACCGGGCAGCAGAGAAAATTACGTTCCAGAGCATCACGGCACAGCCCCGGGAAGTGATTCCGACTCCGGTGTTCAGCGGTTCCAATAAACAAGGCCGCCGTTATTCACCGTTTACAACCAATATTGAACGGCTGGTCCCGTTCCGTACCCTGACGGGAAGGCAGCATTTCTACATTGACCACGAGATCTTCCAGCAGTTTGGCGAGGCGTTGCCGGTCTATAAACCTACCTTGCCGCCAATGGTTTTCGGTCCGCGCGACAGGGAAGTGAAAGGCGGTCAGGATGCGCTGGTGCTGCGGTATTTAACGCCGCATGGCAAGTGGAATATCCACTCGACCTACCAGGATAACCAGCATATGCTGACCTTGTTCCGCGGCGGCCCAACCGTGTGGATCAACAACGAGGACGCGGAGCAGCACGGCATCTCAGATAACGACTGGCTGGAGGTCTATAACCGCAACGGCGTGGTTACGGCCCGCGCTGTCGTCAGCCACCGGATGCCAAGAGGCACTATGTTCATGTACCATGCGCAAGACAAGCATATCCAAGTGCCTGGCTCCGAGATTACAGATACCCGCGGAGGCAGTCATAATGCACCCACCCGGATTCATCTGAAGCCTACCCAGATGGTCGGCGGTTATGCACAGCTCAGCTATGGTTTTAACTACTACGGTCCTATCGGCAACCAGCGTGATGTTTACGTAGCCGTGCGATTAAAGAAGGAGGTCAACTGGCTTGAAGATTAAAGCTCAAGTGGCAATGGTGATGAATCTGGATAAGTGCATAGGCTGTCATACCTGCAGTGTTACCTGCAAAACGACCTGGACGAACCGCAAAGGCGCGGAATACATGTGGTTCAACAACGTAGAAACGAAACCCGGCATCGGATATCCGAAGCGCTGGGAAGACCAGGAGCTGTACAAAGGGGGCTGGCAGCTCCGCAAAGGCAAGCTTGAGCTGAAGTCCGGCAACAAGCTGTCCAAGGTAGCGCTCGGGAAGATTTTTTATAACCCTGACATGCCGGAAATGAAGGATTATTACGAGCCGTGGACTTATAATTATGAGCATTTGACCGAAGCCGGGGAACAAAAACATTCCCCGGTGGCCCGCGCTCATTCGGCAGTAACCGGAGAGAAAATGGATCTGGAATGGGGGCCGAACTGGGAGGATGATTTGGCCGGCGCACATGTAACGGGACCCCTTGATCCGAACATCCAGAAGATCGAAGAGGAAATCAAATTCAACTTCGAGCAGTCGTTTATGATGTATCTGCCCCGTCTCTGTGAACATTGCCTGAATCCGAGCTGTGTTGCTTCCTGTCCCTCGGGAGCGATGTACAAGCGGGAGGAGGACGGCATTGTCCTCGTAGACCAGGAGGCTTGCCGGGGCTGGAGATATTGCATGACGGGCTGTCCTTACAAAAAAGTGTACTTCAACTGGCAGACCAACAAAGCGGAAAAATGCACCTTCTGTTTCCCCCGCGTGGAAGCCGGGCTGCCAACCGTCTGCTCTGAGACTTGTACAGGACGTATCCGGTATCTGGGTGTGCTGCTGTATGACGCAGACAAGGTGCTTGATGCCGCTTCAACACCGGACGTTAAGGATTTGTATCAAGCACAATGTGATCTGTTTATGAATCCCCATGATCCTGAAGTCATCGCTCAGGCCAGAAAAGACGGCATTTCAGAAGACTGGCTGGAAGCGGCACAGAATTCACCGGTCTACAAGCTTGCGATTGAGCATAAGCTGGCGTTCCCGCTGCACCCGGAATACCGGACACTGCCGATGGTCTGGTATGTGCCGCCGCTCAGCCCGATTATGAACTATTTTGAAGGCAAGGATTCTCTGAAGAACCCGGATATGATCTTCCCGGCCGTTGAAGAAATGCGGACACCGATTCAGTATTTAGCCAATATGCTGACCTCAGGCGATACGCAGACTGTAAAAGAAGCCCTGCAGCGGATGGCGATGATGCGTTCCTATATGCGGGCGAAATCAGCAGATCAGCCTTTTGATCTTTCCCGTCTTGACCGGGTTGGCATGACGGCACACCAGACTGAGGAGATGTACCGGCTGCTGGCCATTGCCAAATATGAGGACCGTTTCGTGATTCCGACCTCGCATAAGGAACAGACCATGAATCCTTACCGCGCCCAAGGCTCCGCCGGATACGGCAACCGGATGGGGGACATGGGTTCCGGTTTCGGCTCCGGCTGCTCCGGCTGCGGACCGGCAAGCTCTGCCGGCGGAGACACGAAGACCGCTAAAGAGATTTACGAAGAGAATTTCTACGGGGGGATCTGGCGTGATTGATCTAAGCAAGCTCCATAATTTCAAGCAATCCTTCGGATATTTTGCCCCGCAGCTGATGTATCCGGAAAAGCTGGATTTTCATCCGGCCTTTCTGGAAGAGGCATTTGAAGCCGGACATCCGGCTTACCCTCATGTGCATGCTTATTGGTCGCTCATGCAGACCTTCAGCTTGGATGAGATTCAGGAGAACTATGCCGCAACCTTTGATTTTCAGCGGGACTGCGCCCTTTATATGACCTATTTTAAGTTTGAGGATGCCAAAGAGCGCGGACAAATCCTGGCCAAACTGAAAATCCTGTATGAAATGTACGGTCTTGAAATGCCTGAAGGCGAGCTTCCGGATTACCTGCCGCTTATGTGTGAATTCCTGTATGCTGCGGAGTGGCTGAACGACCCGGCTGCGCCGGAGAATTTCCGGATGCTGACCGCCATTTTTGAAGACGGCACGTATCATTTGCTTCAGGCACTGAACAAACATGAAAGTCCCTATTTCCATCTGATAAAAGGACTGCGGGAAACACTCAAAGCTTGCATCGAACAGGAGGCTCTCAGTCAATGAATATGTTCGATCAATTTTTATGGGTCATCTTCCCATACATCTGCCTCGCTGTTTTTATCGTTGGGCATATTTACCGCTACCGGAGGGATCAGTTCAACTGGACGGCCAAATCCAGCGAATTCATTGAGAAAAAGCAGCTGAAATATGGCAGTATTCTCTTTCACCTCGGGATTATTCCGGTCATCTTCGGACATATCGGCGGTCTGGCGGTCCCGAAGTCATGGATGGAGGCATTGGGTGTTAACGATCATTTGTACCATATCGGTGCTGTATATATCGGGGGGATATTCGGAATGGCTACACTGGCCGGGATGCTGATTCTCACCTCGCGGCGGTTTACGATAAAGAATGTCCGCCGTCTCAGCAGCGCCTCCGATTTGATTGTCAATTCTCTGCTTTTGTTCATCGTATTTATGGGAATGTACTCCACCCTGGTTACGAATGCAGTGCAGCCCGAATTTGATTACCGGGAGACGATCTCGATATGGTTCCGCGGCTTGTTTATGTTCAGTCCTGATCCGTCTCTCATGAAAGAGGTGCCGGTTTCCTTTAAAATCCATGTCCTGTCCGGCTTTGCCATCTTTGCGTTTTGGCCGTTCACCCGGCTAGTTCATGTATGGAGTGTTCCGTTGAATTATGTAGGCAGAAGTTATATTCTATACAGAAGACATAAATCGAATTAAAGGAAAGCGGAGAGGAAACGATGAAAAATCAGGTCGATTACCAGCGGGAGCTTGACCAGATCCGGCAAGCCCTTGGATATGATTTCATGTCATTGGCACTAGCGGACCCTGCGGAATATGACTATGTGATCCGATGGAAATACGCCTCCGGCAACTCGAATTCACGGTATAAGCGGATTGTGCTGCAGTCCGGAAGAGGAATAGCGGGGATCGTATTCAAAACCGGAAAGCCGTTTTTACTCTACTCTGTGCAAGAACAGGTAAAGCAGGATATGCTGTTTAGTTATCCGATTATCAACTCAGAGAAGCTAAAGAGCATCGGGGCTGTGCCGCTGTGGAATGACGCACGCGTGGCAGGGGTCCTTCTCGGCGGGTTTAGAGGTGACCAGCAGGTGAACGATACGATGCTGCGGGAGCTGCAAAATACAGCACGCCTTGGAATCGGAGACTTGAACGGAAAGGAACTGTTGCTGAGTTGAAGCTGCGAGCGGGGATGGATTCATTAAATACGCTGATGCTGAAGCTGTTTGAGAACAGCACGGAGGCTATTTTCTTTTTTGACCGTGAAGGAAGGACGCTGGCGATGAATCCGGCAGCCGCCCATATTGTCGACACCGACTTTCTGAAGCAGCTGGAGCAAGGGAATTCCCTTGCCCTTTGCAGTACATGCAGAGGGTATACCAGCGACATGGAGCTGCGCACCTGCCTCAATTGCTTTTTTCATGTGCCGGACTCTGAGGACTTTACCTCCTATCAGGTATATCTTGAGACCAAAAATAAAGGCGTGATCCCTTTTGCCGCCAGCTTTCATACGATCGATTCAGAGAATGGAATACGGGTACTTATGCTGCGGGATTTAACGAGACAGTTTAAGACGCAGGAGAAATTTTATCAGAATAAAATGATGAAGCATGTCATCGAGGCCCAGGAGAATGAACGGAAACGGATTTCCCGGGAGCTGCATGACAGTGTTGCCCAAGAGCTTATGAGCGCTGTGGTGGATCTGCGGGTGCTTAAATATATGACCGGAGATGAACAGCTGCTCAAAAAGGTGAAGCAAACTGAAGTCTCTATGACACGGCTCTTAAGTGACATCCGCAACCTCTCTGTGGAACTTCGTCCGGCTGCTCTCGACGATTTCGGCCTGGAGGCTGCATTCCGGTCACACTTTAAACGGATGGAGCAAATCTACGGGCTCATGATAGAATTTGAATCCGATCTATCAGAGAAACGTTACGGCAGTGAGATTGAAACGGTGGTCTACCGGGTCTGCCAGGAAGCTTTACTTAATGCTTTGAAATATGCGCAGGTAGACTTGGTTCATGTAAAGCTTACCGAGCGGGACCGGCTGCTGAAGCTTACTATTGAAGATGAGGGCGTCGGTTTCAACCTGGGCGATGAGCCGGATGGTACCGGACTGGGCTTATACGGCATGCAGGAGCGTGCAGAATTAGTAGGAGGCATCTTCAGTGTTGAGTCAGGCATTGGCCTGGGAACCCGAATCATCATTCAAGTTCCTGTTGCCGATGGAAATGGAAAGGAATGATCCCCGGATGAAGATCGTCATCGCAGACGACCACGCCATGGTGCGCAGCGGTTTTTCCATGATCCTGAATTTTCAGGACGACATTGAGGTTATCGGGGCGGCGGCAGACGGGATAGAAGCCTATGCCATGGTAGCGAAACGGAGACCGGATATTCTGATCATGGATCTGAGCATGCCGCCCGGAGAAAGCGGACTGATCGCCACAGGTAAAATCAAAGAAGATTATCCCGATACCAAAATATTGATCCTGACCATGCATGATGATGAAGAATATTTGTTTCATGTCCTGAAGAACGGAGCTTCCGGATATGTGCTGAAAAGCGCACCGGATGAGGAACTGCTGCTCGCCATCCGCACCATCTATGAGGGAGGCACCTATATTCATCCCAAGATGGCAACCTCTCTGGTGCGTGAATTTATCAAGAAGGACAAAACGGCCTCTACAGAAGATTTGTTTGAGCTGCTCTCTAAGCGGGAGCTGGAAATCCTGCCGCTAATCGCTAAGGGATACGGCAACAAGGAAATTGCGGAAAGGCTGTTCATCTCCGTGAAGACAGTGGAAGCCCATAAATCCAAAATCATGGAGAAATTAAACCTGAAAAGCCGGCCGGAGCTGGTCGAATATGCCTTGAAAAAAAAGCTGCTGGATTTCTAGCTTGAATGAATACCCTTATCACGCAATAACTGCAAACGGCTTTCACTGTCCATATCGGGGCGGGGAAGCCGTTTTCGTTTTTTTTCAGGGATTCCCCTCTAAGGGAAAGGGTACTCCCCTATATCTCAAGCAGAGTAAGGACAGATACAATAGGGACAGGAAGTGAAATATACATTTCAGCAGACAAAACTGGCGGAAAAGGTGAGTTATATGATTAAAAAACTGCAATTGCCGTTACAAACATTGAACTTGATTGTTGGCTTCATGGTATGGGTAATTATCTCCTCTCTGATGCCTTTTATTTCCGAGGATATTTCGATTCCTTCGGGAAAACTGGCAATGGTTACGGCGATTCCCGTAGTGCTTGGTTCCATACTCCGAATCCCTATTGGCTATTATGCGAATATTTTCGGGGCACGTATCATCTTTCTCGTCAGCTTCGTGCTGCTGCTGTTTCCGGTTTTCTATATTAGCGAAGCGTCCACGTATACAGACTTGATTATCGGCGGCTTGTTTCTTGGCATTGGCGGAGCTGTTTTTTCGGTAGGGGTTACCTCGCTGCCTAAGTATTTTCCAAAAGAAAAGCATGGGTTCGTTAACGGGATTTATGGCGTCGGGAATCTTGGCACGGCCCTTACGACGTTTACGGCCCCGATCATTGCTGCGCGTTTCGGCTGGGCAACGGCGGTGAAGCTGTACCTGATTCTTCTTCTGGTGTTTATTGTCCTGAATTTCTTTTTCGGAGACCGTCATGAACCAAAGGTAAAAACACCGATTATTGAACAAATCAAAGGCGTTATTAAAAATGAGAAGCTATGGCTGTTCTCGCTCTTTTATTTCATTACATTCGGATCGTTCGTCGCATTCACAATTTATTTGCCAAACTTCCTCGTTTCTAATTTCGGACTGGAGAAGGTAGATGCAGGGATGCGCACAGCCGGTTTTATTGCCGTTGCCACGTTTTTCCGGCCTGTTGGCGGCTGGCTCGCAGACAAATTCCAGTCTCTGATTCTGCTGATCGGAACCTTCAGCATCTATACGGTTGCTGCAATACTCCTGGCTTTCCTGCCCTCCATTGGCCTGTACACGGTGGGGTGCCTCGCCATTGCCGTCAGTGCCGGAATAGGGAATGGCGTGATTTTTAAATTAGTTCCGTTCTATTTCAACAAGCAGGCGGGGATTGCCAACGGAATTGTCTCCATGATGGGCGGACTTGGCGGCTTCTTCCCGCCGATCATGCTCTCGATTATTTTTTCCATCACAGGCCAATATTCAATCGGGTTCATGCTGCTGTCGCAAGTGGCTCTTGCCAGCCTTGTTCTTGTGGTATGGCTCTTGTATCATGACCGCCTGGCGCTTACTTCTGAAGTGTTCAACTCCACAGCCCAGGGGATTCTGGTCACGGATGCGGCGGGTGTCATTAAGAGTGTCAATCCTGCATTTACGAGGCTTACAGGCTTCACTGAAGCAGAAGTGCTCGGCAAACAGCCAAACGTACTGAAGTCAGGCAGACAATCTCAGGATTTCTACCGCAGCATGTGGAGCGAGATCCGGGCAAAGGGTGTGTGGCAGGGAGAGATCTGGAACAGAAGGAAGAATGGTGAAGAGTATCTGCAGCTACTGAATATCAGTGCCGTCAAGGATGAGACAGGGGTAGACATCCGTTATGTCGGTACATTCAGCGATATTACGCGGAAGTAGAGAGAGGGCATTCAAATGCCAAAAGGGGAGGGGCGCATGAACACTACATCCATACAAGATCAGCTAAAGCGGCCCATCCGTGATTTAAGGCTTTCCCTGACAGACCGGTGCAATTTCCGCTGCTCCTACTGCATGCCGAAGGAAATATTCGGTGAGGATTACGCCTTTTTACCTGCCCGGGAGCTGTTGTCCTTTGCTGAAATTCTGCGGCTGACCAGGCTGTTTGTATCCTTAGGGGTAGTCAAAATCAGGCTGACCGGAGGAGAGCCGCTGCTGAGGAAAGATCTTCCGGAGCTTGTGGCAGGAATCCGGTCGCTTAACGGGGTTGAGGACATCGGCCTGACGACCAACGGCGTTTTGCTGGGGCAGCAGGCTAAAGGATTGTACGCAGCAGGACTGCGGCGGCTTAATATCAGTCTGGATGCGCTGCATCCGGAGATTTTTGGGACAATGAATGGAAGAGGGCTCAAGCCGTCTCTTATCCTGAAACATATCGATCAAGCCCGGGAGATGGGTTATGAGATCAAAGTCAATATGGTCGTGCAAAAAGGCGTAAATGAATCGGAGATCCTGCCGATGGCTGCCTATTTCAAGGAACGCAAAATCACCCTCCGTTTCATTGAGTTCATGGATGCGGGAAATGACAATGGCTGGAGTTTGGCAAAAGTGGTTACCAAAAAAGAAATTCTCCAAAGTCTCCGGGAAGTTTATGAGCTGGAGGCTTTGGAGCAGGATTTTTATGGGGAAGTCGCACAGCGCTACCGGTACAAAGACAGTGATGCAGAGATCGGGTTTATTACTTCGGTATCAGAATCCTTTTGCTCATCCTGTACGCGGGCCCGGTTATCTTCTGACGGTAAATTCTACACCTGCCTTTTTGCTTCCGGCGGTACGGATTTGCGGTCACTGCTCCGCAGCGGGGCTGACGACAGCAGCCTGTTGAATGTGATCAAAGACGTCTGGGAGAAACGTACGGACCGGTATTCCGATGAGCGTCAGGAGCACACGGCAGCGGGCCGGAAAAAGATAAGCATGTCCTATATAGGCGGATAGGGGTGTACTAACTATTGATTGATCCGGTTTGAAGATCGTTTTTCGCCGCTTCAAAGTTTCCCGAGCCTACTCTCCGGCGAATTTCTTCTTCTGAGAGATCTTGAGCCACAGGTCCTGTCGGGATGCCGCCGGCGTTTGCTTCAACTTCTGTCTTTTCCACACGGGCGAAGCCGGCATTGGTCCGGCGGCCTATTTCTTCACGCTCTTCGCGGCTTGAGAAGGAGGTTGGTTCAGTTTCCTTTGCCATCGTTAGTATCCCCTTTCGGATTAGTTTACCTAGGAATAATACCCCTTATTATCCGCAAAGAACCATAGTTTACCTGTTGATTTGCATATCCTGTTCCACTGCCTCAAATCCTTCCTGAATCCAATCCGGGTCCCCGGACTCCAAGCCCTCCAACAGATAGCGGACCTGATCGAATGTGACGAACAAGGAGATTTTTTGCAGGCGGGCGTCCAGGTCAGCTTCGCCTCTGTGCGCCATCACTTGACGAGTAAATGGCTCGCCGCAATCCTCAAGCAAATACAAGTAATCGTAATCCGGGTCACTTATCGCGGCGTCGCCGAAGTCGATAATACCTGTCAGAACGGACCGGTGCGAATCCGTCAAAAAGTGATCCGGCGACAAATCGGCGTGAATCAGCGCCGGTATATAACGGGGATATTCTGTATTCTCCAGATAGGCTTGAAACCGCCGGTGGAGATAGCCGCGCGAAGACGGTTCAAGATGAGGAAAAACCTGCCTCTCCGCAGCATCTTTCAGCAACTGGATTTCATCTGCAAGTTGTTGTACGGGGACACCGGCCTGAATAGCCGTTTCAACCGGGAATGCGTTCAGGTCACTCATGAAATCCCCAAGTTGTATGGCCAGTCGTTCTCTTGCGTCACCGGAGACAGAGGCGATTCCGTCTTCCCCCAGGATTTCCCCCTCGACCTTCCGGTAGCCTGCAAAGAGACGGCCATCCTCCTGTGTTCCTCTGTATACAAACTTCGGAATCCCGACCTTGACGCGTTCAGACAACAGAGGCAGCAAATGCATTTCTTTGTTCAATTCATCCGCACCTTGCTGACTTTTGGGAAAGCGAAATACCCATTCCCCGTTCACGAGTACCGCAAAATTCCGATAACCTTCGCCAAGCGACTCCACGGTTCGAATGTTCAATTCCGGGAATTGGTCCGCAATCAGTGCGGAATAACGCCGTTCCTGCTCTTTCAATAGGGCAGCTCCTTTCTATGAACTCAGGCCAATCCGCCTGCTGCCTATATTCTCACCCAACCGGCATATTTTTTCATGACTCAAAAGTACTATAAGAATGGCTTTAATTAACTGGCCAAAGAGGTAAAAGTACCTCTGAGTTCGCCGAAAGCAGGCTGCCCGACTAAATGAGAGGTAAAAGTACCTCTGATTCCGCCGAAAGCAGGCGTCCGGGCCAAATGAGAGGTAAAAGTACCTTAGATTCCGCCGAAAGCAGGCTGCTGAGCCAAATGAGAGGTAAAAGTACCTCTGATTCCGCCGAAAGTGGGCCGCTGGGCCAAATGAGAGGTAAAAGTACCTCTGATTCCGCCGAAAGCAGGCTGCTGGTCCAAATGAGAGGTAAAAGTACCTCTGATTTCGCCGAAAGCGGGCCGCTGGGCCAAATGAGAGGTAAAAGTACCTCCGATTCCACCGAAAGCAGGCGTCCGGGCCAAATGAGAGGTAAAAGTACCTCTCAAGAGGACGGACGGGGATTATCTGTGTGGGATACATTTTCCCGCATTCCGGGTCTGTCACTGCAAAATCAAGCAGTGGTGAACGATAACGAGTCCTGTACCCTTATGATGCGTTAGATTTTGATTCCACAAAGGATGGTTAGAAAAATTGTCAACCATAAAAAAGCGGGTTCCGATAATCGGACACCCGCTTTTTTTGAACCGCCCTATTCCTGATATTAGAAATACAAGACGCATACAGATATGTACAGCATCACAGAAAAGCCGATTTCCAGTATTCCTGTACGTTTGGCTGTAATTTTTGTTTTGGGTAGACTTGCTGCGCGCGCCAGCAGGATTATCAGAGGGACCGTTAACGATGGGAACAGCACCACTCCCGCCAGCAGGAATAATCCATGATAAATCACAGATGCGTAATAATACCGGGGATTGTTTTTTTCACGAATAATCGTTTTTACATACAAGGCAGTCCCCACAAAATACAGCAAAGCCAGTATAAATAATTCACCAGCTATTCCCCAGTCTGTTCCTCCGCCGATATAAAAAACGGGAAAGACCATCAGGCAAAACAGCAGAATTCCCGCGATATCATTGAGCAGGGCCCGCTCATTCTTCGTTCTGGCATAATACAGATTAACCGCAAACAGCGGGAGTGCCGGTAAGGCAAACCAAAGCAGCTTAGGTTCGGTAACAATCAGATAAGCTGCAAAAGGCAAAAGCAGCAGTCCATACATTTTGAGCGGCGGACCATACCGGTCAAAACGCCTCGTTTTGACCCCTTGAAGGAGCGGAAAGATGAACAAATAAATCAGCAGCCAGCACAAGAACAGGGGAATATGCAGAAGTTTTGCCTGGGAGGCCGCCATCCCTAACAAAAAGGGGAGAACCAGCATGGACCAGGCTCCGTGCTGATTGGGAATAAACCTCTTCATTGTAATACACCTCTGTATAGGTAGTTAGATTTATCCTCTAATCAAGTGGACTATTTAAATATATGATCTTCTGCTGTCTCCAATAGTGATTTCAAGCACATGCTGCTCTTGGCACCGTTTTTTTTTGTCAGGACCTGATCCACGCTACCCCTATGCGTTCCAGCTCTTCCTTCCAGCCCCCCGGCAGCTCCTGATCGGAGATGATCACATCGGCAGTGTGCAGCGGAGCGATCTGGCAAAAAGCCGTGCTGCCGATTTTGCTGTGGTCTGCCAGCAGAATCACTTCACTGGCCTGCCCGGCGGCCAGCCGTGACACCAGCGATTCGTTCATATCGTAATCTGTGATGCCTTGGGCAGGCGAAATTCCGCCCACGGACAAAAAGGCTTTGTCCAGTGTGAATTGTTTCAGCAGCTCATGGGCGAGAATCCCGCTCACCGATTGCTGTTGAACGGAGATTTCCCCGCCAAGCAAAATGACTTTGCCCGTAAATTGCTCAAGGGACAAGGCCTGGAGCAAGGCGGACGCTGCTGGCAGGGAGTTCGTCACAATAGTGATGTTCTTTTTTCCGGCCAGCCAGCGGGTCATCTCCAGCACAGTCGTCCCTGTATCCATGAACACAGTGTCCCCATCCTGCAGCAGTCTGGCAGCTTCCCGGCCAATTGCCTGCTTGCCTTCCTGGTTCAGCTTTCGCCTCATCGTATACGAAGGCTCTCCGTCGAAATGGGTGAGCTTCACTGCGCCCCCATACACGCGCTTTAACTTCCGTTGTTCCTCCAAAGCATCCAGATCGCGGCGGATCGTCTCATTGGACACCTCAAGCTGCTGCGCGAGCGGGATAACTTTTACCTTTCCGGTTTCCTCCAATTGCTGCAAGATCAGCTGCTGCCGTTCTTCTGCGAGTAATGTCATCGTGCAACCCCCTTATGTAAAATTAACGCTTGCATCCTTTTGACTGTTAGTGCTATTTTAAAGTAAAAGGACACAAAAAACAACGCAATTACACAAAGAACAACATGAATATCACAAAACAATGAGTTTTACTTTGAGGAGGTTCAAGATGAATAAGCAACGTCTTTCTTTTCATGCAGATGGCACTTTTAAAATTGTACAGTTTACCGATATCCATCTGAAGGATGGAATCGAACCGGAGCGTGATACCCGGACGCTGGCCCTGATGGAGCGTATTCTGATCAGCGAGCAACCGGATCTGGTAGTGTTCAGCGGTGACCTGGTTTACAGCGAAGAGACCGTGGACCCTAAGGCAACGTTCCGGCGGGTGATTGAGGTTGCCGTACAGGCAGGCACGCCTTTTGCTGTGATCTATGGCAACCACGATACAGAGAAGGGGGTTACACGGGAAGAGCTGCAGGCGATTTTGACAGAATATGAGCTGTGTATGGCTGAAGCCGGACCGGGAGAGATCCACGGCACGGGCAATTATGTGCTGCCGCTTTTCAACCACTCTGCAGACCGGGAGTCGGCGGCACTGTATTTCGTGGATTCGGGTGAATATGCGCCTGCAGCCATCGGCGGGTATGCCTGGATTCATTCCGATCAAGTGGCCTGGTATTTGCAGGAATCGGCCAAGAACAGAGAGAGAAACGGCGGGGTGCTGCCTGCTCTGGCTTTTATGCATATTCCTATCCCTGAGTATCAGGAGGTATGGCAGTCCGGGAGTGTAGCCGGGAGAAAAGGCGAAATGGTCTGCTGCTCCAAAGTGAACAGCGGCTGGTTCGCGGCCATGCTGGAAGCAGGGGATGTGATGGCAACCTTCGCCGGGCACGATCATGACAATGATTACATAGGTGTGCTGCACGGGATAACACTGGCCTATGGCCGGGTGACCGGGCATAACACGTATGGGTCACTGCAGCGCGGGGCCAGGGTCATTCAACTGAAGGAAGGGGAACGGCGCTTCGAAACCTGGATCAGGCAGGAGGATGGAAGCGTAATTTAGCGCAGAGGTGGAGCAGGTACCGCAAAAGGAGAGGATACGTAATGAAGATAGATTTTCACCTCCATCTGGAAGAAGGACCTTATTCGCCTAGATGGCTGCAGCGTACGATGGAAAGTCTAACCGCGATGACGGACAGCAGCG
Organism: Paenibacillus riograndensis SBR5; assembly: GCF_000981585.1. Lineage (NCBI taxonomy): Bacteria > Bacillati > Bacillota > Bacilli > Caryophanales > Paenibacillaceae > Paenibacillus > Paenibacillus riograndensis. The sequence continues at coordinate 4,243,889 of NZ_LN831776.1, read as the reverse complement.
AGCAGATCCATACGCAGGCTTGGATGCAGGAGAGCTTCGGTCGGCTGGAGCGGCGCATGACGGGTGGAGCTTTTACAGAGGAATGGCTGGACCTGTATCTGAAACAGGCCAAGCAGCGCGGCATTCACACGGTGGGCATCGTCGATCATCTGTACCGTTTCACGAAATATAAAGCCTATTATGAAAAACACATGCTATTGGATGATACCTTGATAGGCCGTCTGCAGCGGGAGTGGCTGGATCAGGTGTGTATGGCGGATACAGAGCATTTTGTTGCTTGCATTCAGGCCCAAAAGGAAAAATGGCAGCGTGAAGGGGTGCAGCTGCGGCTCGGCATCGAAGCCGATTATTTCCCGGGCTGCGAACAGGAGCTAGCCGGAATATTGAAGGAACAGCCGTACGACTATGTTATCGGTTCAGTCCATTTTGTAGATGGCTGGGGCTTCGACAATCCGGCGACCCAGATGTATTTTGAACAATTTGATCTGGAAGTCCTGTATGCCCGGTTCTTCGAGATCGTCGGCCAAGCGGTGTCTTCACGCCTGTTCGATATTGTCGCCCACCTCGACAACCTCAAAGCCTTCAACTACCGCCCGGATGAACAACGCCTGCTGCCGATGTATGAGCGGATTGCGGATTTGCTGATCGCGCATGATACGGCCACGGAGATTAACGCGGGAATGGTGTACCGCTATCCGATCCGGGAAATGTGCCCGGGCCCGGCTTTCCTGGCCGTACTGGCGGCCAAAGGCGTGCTGCTCACCACCTCTACCGATGCCCATTTTCCTGACGATCTCGGCGGGTATACAGATCAACAGCTGGAGATGCTGAAGCAGGCGGGAGTGCGGGAAATTGTAACCTTCCAGAACCGGCGGCGAAGCCGGCACTGGCTGGAATAATAACTACATTTGCGCAGGCGGGTAGAAAAGTTGATCAGGCCCGCCGCCATGGCAATGCAGGCAAAGAAACGTACACGCATAACGCTTAACCAGACCGGGAGATTAAGCTCACGCTTAAGCCCGGTTTTTTTGGTGTGAAAAACCTTCTGCTCCCGGATCGGGCATAAGAGGCCCGCATTAGTTCCTGCAAAAAAATGATAAACTGGGATGCAAGGGTGAGGTTTTCATGAATGCATTAACCACGGTCTCGTAGTAGACTGTGTGATGGAAACCAAAACGAAAATAAAGCTAAAGGAGGCCCGGGTGTATGAAGTCTTCTGACTCTATTAAAATCCCGCCGGGATTCTGGGCAGGATTACGTCATTTAGGGATTGCTGCCCACGATGTAGCTCGTAAAGCAGGGCAGCCGCTCACAATTATTGCTGAACCTGCAGTCACCACCGCCCAATATTTCGCGGTCTGGCAGGCTTATTCCGATCTCATTGGTGACACTGCCAAAGGGATCATCGAGCTTGCGGCAGGTTTTGAAACCGCGAAGTACCCGCCGACTGTCTTAGCAACATACCACGCCCGTGACTACCGGGATGCTCTAAACCGAATGGCCCGCTACAAACAACTGTGTCCTCCAGAAAACTTGCGTATCACCGAGGAGGGGGAGAGCTGTACCATCGCACTGGAATGGCTGTGCACCGAGCAACCCGGTCCGCCGATGTTGATGGGTATTACACTAGCCTATCTTTTGGAGCTTGGGCGACGGGGGACAGGTCTGCCTTTGACAGCGCGCATCGTCGAATTCTCGGATGATATGGGCGATGTACAGACCCTTGAAGCATACTTCGGCTGTCCTGTCCGGATGGGTGCACCATGCAACCGGTTGACACTGCACCGAAAAGATCTGGACCGTCCCTTTGTCTCATACAACGAAGAGTTGCTGGAGATTCTGACTCCGGCTCTGGACCGGTCGCTGGGTGAACAGCAGCGCAATCGCTCAATTTCCGGGATGGTTAAATGGATCATGAAACGCAGCCTTACCGGAGGACGGCCCGATATTCAGGCTGTTGCGAAAGAGCTGGGAATAAGCGACCGCACCTTGCAGCGCCGGCTTTCTGACGAAAATACGACCTTTAAGCATTTGTTAACACAAGCCAGACATGAGCAGGCACTGGAGTACTTGGCAGACTCTTCGCTCGATATTAAAGAAGTTGCGTTTATGATTGGATATGCAGACCAGAACTCGTTTTACCGCGCCTTCCGGCTTTGGGAAGGTGATACTCCGTCGAATTGGCGTGTAAAACAAGAATTTTGGCGCAATGCGCTAGTTACTGAATCAACCTGACAAGGTAACATAATCACTTGTAATGGGCGATTTCGAAGAGGAGCTGATCATTACATATTTCCAATGATGAAGGAGAAATAAATTATGGATATGGGTTTAAACAATAAAACAGCTTTAGTTACAGGATCAACGAAAGGTATAGGTAAAGCAATTGCCGTTGAACTTGCTAAAGAAGGTGTTAATGTACTAATTAACGGACGGAGTTATGAAGAGGCAGAACGGACGGTAAATGAAATGAAGTCCAATTTCCCGGCTACCTCTCCTCAAAATGCTGCAGCTGATATAGTGGATACCCGGCAAAGAGAAGCTTTATTTGAAAAATACCCGGATATTGATATTTTGGTTAACAACACGGGGATTTATGAAATTATGCAGTATGAGGACGTTGACGATGAAATATGGGAAAAATATTTTCGCATTAATGTTCTGGCGGCAAATGGATTATCCAAATTTTATTTACCTAAAATGTTGAAAAAAGATTATGGCCGCATTATCTTTATTGCGAGTGAAGAAGCCATTATGCCTTCAGGGCAAATGCCGCAGTACACCATGACCAAATCGATGCTCTTATCTTTGTCAAAAAGCTTGTCCAAATTAACAAGAGGAACAGAAGTTACAGTCAATACGATCATGCCCGGACCAACACTCTCTGAAAATGTGCGGCAAATCATTGATGGTGTGTACGCTAATGAAGATATGACTTTTTCCGAAAAAGAGAAAAAATTTATGACTGCCAACCTGCCACAATCTGAAATTCAGCGGTTTATTAAGCCGATTGAAATAGGACGGCTGGCTGCATTTGTATGCAGCCCTTATGCTTCCGCATTTAAAGGTTCTCCTATCCGTATGGATGGGGGAATGGTGCCGACGATATTTTGAGGACAAAGGGGAGGGGAAGAACGCAGCCTGATGCTGCTTGCGGCAGAGCAGCTTCAGGCAGGTGGTGCGGAGCTTGCAATTCCCGCTGAAGGCGTTTTGTACAACGGCCGGAGGAAGGCATTAAGCAGAGAGACGGACGACGTTGCTTATCCGCAGACCATTTCTTTTGCTGCTGGCGGGGGTTATGCCGAAGTCCGGGTGACCGGAGTCATGGATCGTTATGCGATGAATTGCGGTTTACGCGGCCTCCAGCTTGTCGTTCCTGAAGCGACGGTAAGGGCTATCCGCAGACAGATGCAGGGTTTCTCCAATATGGAAGCCTTTCGCATCCACATCTATCAGCTTGCGGACCCCTGCTGAACCTGCTGCTATTGCAACGGCTTCGACTCTCTTTGCCGCCAGTTCATAAATACTAAGACCAAGGCGATTGCCGAGAGAATAACCCCAAGCAGCCGAAACCCTCCAGCGCTGAAGGTATCGCCCATCACGATGCCCAGCAGCAATGAGGATAGTATAGTTCCCAAGTATCTTGAGGTCATAAATACTCCCGAAGCTACTCCGATGATTTCTTTTGGAGCGCTTTTGAACAAGGCTGCCTGCATACCGACACTATTCAATCCGTTGCCAATACCGAATGCGCCTAAAGCCACACAGACGCTGATTACCGGCGAGCTTTGATTCATTGTCACGATCCATACGGACCCCAAGGCCATTAATATCGCGGACAGAAACAATGCCGGCCCTGGTCCCGATCTATCGATCCATCGCCCTGCTATGGGAGAAGCAATGAGCGAGCATAGTCCCAGACTCAGCATGAGAATTCCTGTATGGAATTCGCTGACATGGCGCACTATCTGCAGGTAGGAAGGAAGCCCGAAAAACAGTGAGTAATATAGTACGTTAACGAGTATAAATTCGACATTGACCCGGGCCATCTCCGGATATTTGGCGAACGTACGCACCGGAATAAAGGGTGAGGACGCTTTTAACTCATGCCGTACGAAAGCAACCAATGCGATCAGGCCAATCCCTCCGGTCAGAACATGTCCAAATGAAATATGGCCGGAGGATTTTGCTGACAGCAACCCGGCGAGCAGGGCAACCAGACCCGCTGCAAAAAGCAGGATACCCGGCGCATCTATCATGGTTATCCATTGACGGAAGGACATGTTGCGCAGAGCGGCCACGGGCGGTTCGTCCTTAGGAATGGCCCTCCAAGCTAATAGAAAGCTTGCCGCTGCAAATGGAATATTGACGAAGAAGATACCATGCCAATCCCACCAGTGGATAACCACCCCGCCAATAAAGGGTCCGATTGCTGCCGCTCCCGATAGGAAAATGGACATCACTGACAGCGCAGACGCTTGTTTCTCCGTAATATGAACCCGCACAATAGCCATTCCTACAGAAACCATCATGCTTGTTCCGATGGATTGCACAATCCGGAACACGATGAGCCACCCGAAGCCTGGAGCCAGCGGAGCTGCTAATGACGCGACGAAAGCTACAACAAGGCCTGCCAGAAATATTTTTCTGCGTCCAAATAAATCACTGGCCTTCCCCATAATAGGCTGGGCGACCGCACTTGCAATGTAGAAAGAAAAAATAATCCAGGATACCTCAGTAAAATCGAGACGGTACACATTTTGCAGCCTTGCTATAGCAACGGAAATCATCGAAGAATTTAAAGGGTTCAACAGTACCCCGAGACCCACGGAAATCAGCAACCACCTGCTGCGAGCATTCATTTTTAGTCCTCCCTAAGTTGTATTGATGTCATCGTACTTGAAATTGATCATTTATTCCAACGCCTTTTATGTTATGATTTCATGGACTTGAAGGAATGAATGGAGGGTGTGAATTGGAACTTCTTCAACTGCAATATTTTCTCGTAGTAGCCCGATTGGAGCATGTGACCGAAGCCGCACGAAGCCTGCACGTGACCCAATCCTCACTAAGCAAAACGATTGGACGCCTGGAGGAAGATCTGGGAGTCCCTCTGTTCGACCGGGTAGGGAGGAAGCTGCGGCTCAATGAGTACGGGAACAAATTCCTCCACAGGGCAGAAAGGGCTTTGTTTGAACTGGAGCAGGGAAAGCAGGAACTAAGGGATCTATCCTCCCCGGAACAAGGTACGCTCGAACTGGCGGTGACTGCCGCGAGCGCGTTGCCCCATATCCTTCGGGAGTTCCGTAAAAAGCGGCCCCATGTACAATTTCATGTGCAAATGCTGGCCACGCAGGAAATGGTTAAGCTGCTTCACCAAGGAGATGTTGATGTCTGCTTGTCATCCCCCGCCGTCGAAGAGGAGGACATTGAATGTCAAGTCGTTTACAATGACCCCATTCTTGTTGCTGTTCCCAAAGGGCACCGGCTGGCTGAACGAACCAGCGTATCTTTGACAGAGCTTAAGGATGAATCGTTTATCGGTGTAAAAAGAGGTTATGGCACCCGCGATTTAGCAGACAGGATATGTAAATCGGTTGGTTTTGAACCCAAATATGTATATGAGGGGGATGAACCTGCAAGGCTGAGCGCTCTGGTGGAGGCGGAAATCGGCATCGCTTTTATACCAAGCACGGCAAGAAACTCACGTGACCAAATCCAATATCTTCAAGTAGAGAACCACGAATTGGTGCGGGAGATTGCATTATTATGGCACAAGAGACGCTACATCTCGCAGACTGCCCTGGAGTTCCGGGAGGTCGTTGCGGACTATTTCAAGCCACTGACCTGAAAATACAGGCGCTGGCTTTTTTTAAAATATAAGAATTCTTATGTTTTGGGGGAACTGACTTCCCCTTTAACTGTAATACAGTGTGAAAAAATGTGGATATCTTGGAAGCCTCACAGGATATAAGCGATGCAGGAGGATAGGGCTCCATCCGTGGACTGAAGCGGACAGAGGAGCCCTTATTTTGCCAAAAACCTTACTTTTTCAGCAGTTACGGACACAGGAGCCGTTATATCGTTCGATGGAGCCTGGAATAAAGGGGAAAGGGACAAATAAAGGCATCTCAGTCTGTCCCTGCGGAATAGACGAATCTTCTATCCATAACGGCTCTCCTGTCCGTAACGGCTGCGGATCGATCGCGAAGGAATAGGCGATCCGTCCTTACCGGCTTCTTCGCAGGTGCTAGTTGGAAAAAGGGAACTTATTTTTCCGAAAATTAAGAAATTTTGAGAGTTAAGTGGAAAAAGTAAACCTAATCACCCATGGCCTGGCGGCCACCGTCGGTCATGAAAATCAGGTGAAGTCAGAGTATATATTTGGTAAAATCGTGCTGTGGATCAGAGGTCGATTCAATATTGGTGAAACATCCCGTAACCTAATCTGACCAACTGCAACGACGAGGATCGCCGAGTGTTGCCACGAGCACGTGTATAAAATTTCACCTCTTTAGGTTGCATGATCCACGCATACTTTTAGCTTGGAGGTAGGGAATATGGATGCCATTCGTGAACGCTGTGCCGGGTTGGATATTCATCAGGAGACGGTGGTGGTTTGTCTACTGAGTGGCCCCCTGGAGAAGAAACCCAAGTCCGTGATCGAGACGTTTGGAACCACGACCCGCGAGCTTTTGAGATTACAGGAGTGGCTGGAGCAGCAGGGATGTACCGAGATTGCCATGGAAAGTACAGGGGTCTTTTGGAAACCCGTGTGGAACATTCTAGAAAGCACCTGTACGATCACGCTGGCCAACCCGCAACGCATCCGCAATATGCCCGGGAAGAAGACCGACGTCAAGGATGCCGAGTGGATCGCCAAGCTCCACCGCTGCGGCTTGATTGAGGGAAGCTTTGTCCCGGACGAGCCCATCCGCGATTTGCGTGACCTTACCCGGTATCTGCGCAAGCTTAAGCAAAACGCGACGCAAGAAAAGAACCGGATTCACAAAATTCTACAAGATGCCAACATTAAACTGACCACGTATGTCTCCGATCTTTTTGGCGTTTCCGGTCGTGCGCTACTGGACTCGATTGTGAATGGCGAAGTGCTGGAGGTGCATGAGGTCCGCAAGCTGGTGCATACCCGGCTGAAGATGAAGGTGCCTTCACTGGTCGAAGCGATGAACGGCCGACTACGTCTGCATCACCGGAAGATGATCCGGCGTCATTGGGATCATTTGCAGTATCTGGAGAGTGAAATGCAGACGTTGGAAGCTGAAATTGAGGAACTGGTGCAACCATACAGGAAGGAAATTGAACTGCTGGATACCATTCCAGGCGTGAGCACGGATGCCGCGGCGAGCATCGTGGCGGAACTGGGTACCGACGTGTCTCCTTTTCCAAGTGAAGCTCATCTGGCCTCTTGGGTCGGGGTGTGTCCAGCCAACCATGAGAGCGCCGGTAAAAAAAAAGTAAAAAGAACCAACGCGGGAACCGAGGTCTGAAAGCCGTACTCGTCCAGTGCGCTTGGGCAGCGAGCAAGTCCAAGAATAATCGGCTTTCCGCTATGTACAGTCGGATCGTGAAACGGGCAGGAAAACAGAAAGCCATCGTCGCTTTAGCCCATGCGATGATCCGAATCATGTATGTGATGCTTCGGGATAAAGTCCCCTATACCGAGCTGGGGACGGAATATCTGAACACCCCAGAGCAGACCGCAAATTACCTGATTAAAAAACTTCAAAAGCTAGGCTACCAAGTGGAACTGACACCTATTACATGATACCCACTTTTTAAAAAAATGAAGTTCCGATATAGGGGATCTTTAAAGCAAAATTTACTTTCGAGCTGTGAAGCGACAAAGTTATTTTCGTATAAATTGGGCTACATTTTTGGTCCAATGGCGAAATGAGCTGAATTAGTGACCCTTTTTCCACTTCATCTGCCCGAGGGTAGGGTACTTCGGCAAATTAGTGTCCCTTATTCCACTTAAAGAGTTGCCGTAGGATTTATGGGGAGTCGTTCTCTAGGTAGCGCTAGAACCAAGACGCTGCGCTGTCCCGTGGAGGACGGCACAGCCGTTTTGTTCTTAATTGACACAGAAGTGTTTCTCTTCTCTATCGACGACGCTCACATCATATGTTATTATGATAAACTGATAACGTGTTAACGAACTAAAGTGATTGATGCATTTGTTGTTATTTACTAGGGGGAGTAGAGAGATGAAGCGAAAAGGGTTATTGGTTCTGTTGGTAGTTATGGCAATTGCAGCGATAGCAGGCTGCTCCGGTTCAAAGGGGGATGATGGCAAACTGGTGATCGGTATAGATGATAAGTTTGCTCCGATGGGCTTCAGGGATGACAACAATGAAATTGTCGGTTTTGACATTGATTATGCGAAAGCGGCGGCGGCAAAAATGGGCAAAGAAGTTACCTTCCAGCCGATTGACTGGTCGGCCAAGGAATCGGAGCTGAACAGCGGACGCATTGATATGATATGGAACGGGTACACCATCACGGACGAGCGCAAGGAAAAGGTGCTGTTTACCAAGCCTTATCTGGAGAACAGCCAGGTTGTCGTCGTGCTGGCGGATTCGGCACTGGTGAAGCTGGATGATCTGGCCGGAAAAGAAGTCGGACTGCAGAGCCTGTCGTCCGCTGCCGATGCCCTGGATGCCAGTCCGCTCAAAGCAAAGATTGCCAATGTATCCGAATTTCCGGACAATGTGCTTGCCTTGACGGATCTGAAGTCCAAACGGCTGGATGGAGTGGTCATTGACGAAGTGGTGGCAAGATATTATATGTCCAAGGAGAAGGGCACTTATAAGCTGCTGGATGAGTCGCTGGCTCCTGAGCAATACGGCATCGGCATTAAGAAAGGCAATGAAGCGCTGCTGGCAGAGCTGCAAAAGGCTCTGGATGAATTAAGCAGTGATGGAACGGCTGCTGAAATTTCAACAAAGTGGTTTGGAGAGAATAAAGTACTGAACTAGATAGATTGAACTTGAGAATATACAAATAGGGATAAGTGGCGAAAGAGAAGTTTGGAACTGTAGGAGCGAATGCGTCCGCCTTTGTCTGCGGATTTCCACCGCGAACAGCGGTACAAATCAAGAAATCTGCAGACAACAGTGGCCGGAAGTCCAAACATTCTCTGTAGTAACTACCCATCCCGAAATAGAAAAATCACAAGTTCAATTTATAGATAGTTACCTTTAGGAGTCGGTTGAAGAAATGAATATAGATTATATTATAAAAATTGCCGGGCCGATGCTGGAAGGCGCGCGGACAACCGTCCTGCTGTTCCTGATTGTCATCGTGCTGTCCATTCCGCTCGGGATGCTGGTCACGCTGATGGCCAAAAGCTCCATTAAGCCGCTGGCGTGGATTGCACACACGTATATTTACGTCATGCGCGGAACTCCGCTTCTGCTGCAGCTGCTGTTCTTCTGCTTCGGCCTGCCGCAGATTCCGGTCATTGGACAGTACCTTGTTTTGGACCGCTTCGTCGCGGCCAGCCTTGGTTTTATTCTTAATTATGGGGCATATTTTGCCGAGATTTTCCGCGGCGGGCTGCTGTCGATTGACAAAGGGCAACACGAGGCCGCCCAGGTGCTCGGGCTCAGCAAATGGCAAACCCTGCGCAAGGTCATTCTTGCCCAAATGTTCCGGGTTGCTCTGCCTGCGGTAGCCAATGAGTCCATCACCCTGGTCAAGGACACCGCTTTGCTCTACGCTGTAGCCGTACCGGAGCTGCTGAATTACGCGAAGACGGCGGTGAACCGTGATTTTACGGTAACCCCATTTGTAGTAGCCGGTGTTATTTATTTGCTGATGACATTGATACTAACGCTGTTCTTCAAGGCACTGGAGAAACGTTTCAAATTTGAGTAGAAGGGCTGTCCAACTATGAGTAGTATGATTGAAGTTAGGCAATTGCAGAAATCTTTTGGCAGCCTTGATGTGCTGAAAAAGATTACCTTTGCTGTGAACCCGGGAGAAGTCGTGGCGGTGATCGGGCCTTCCGGTTCAGGAAAAAGCACAATGCTGCGCAGTCTTGTTCATCTGGAGGAAGTTACCGGAGGAAGCATCTATATCCACGGCAAGCCGCTTATAGAGAACGGCAAATATGCCGGTAATACAGACATAAGAGAGATTACCGCGACCATGGGCATGGTGTTTCAGCACTTTAATCTGTTCCCTCACCTCAGCGTACGGGGAAATCTGGAGCTTGCTCCCAGAACACTGAAGCGGGGGAACCCTCAGGAGATTGCCGCCAAAAGCAAGGAGCTGCTCTCCAAGGTGGGCCTCGCCGATAAGGCGGATGTATATCCATCCATGCTGTCGGGCGGGCAGAAGCAGCGGGTAGCTATCGCCAGAGCGCTGATGTTGAACCCGGACATCCTGCTGTTTGACGAGCCGACGTCGGCGCTTGATCCCGAGCTGACCGGCGAGGTGCTGCGTGTCATTCGCCAGCTTGCGGAAGAGAACATGACGATGATTATCGTCACGCATGAGATGAGTTTTGCCCGCGATGTGGCGGATCGTGTATTCTTCATGGACAACGGGGAAATTGCCGAATCGGGACCACCGGAGCAGATTTTTGGCAGCCCAAGGCTGGAGCGGACCCGGACGTTTTTGAATCGAGACTAATAAGTGATTTAGGAAAGGGTCTGCCCCAAAGCCATGAAGTGGCTGCTTGGGACAGACCCTTTTAATGTTCAGTGGTAAATGAAGTCCGTGGAGTATGAAATATGAAAGCAAACTTATACGTATGAATCAACGCAATATTCAGCATCCTATTTACTGTAGTATACATGATGCATTTCCAGAGGAGGCTACCGAGATGAGCCAGCCGAAGCAAAGAAAAGAAGCTGAGTGGAAGTCCCGCAAGCAGGATCAGCAGCCCCATGGTAAAATCAAGTCGCTGAAAGAGCTTTCCAGCGAGTATGGTGCGGAACATACTACGTCGTAACCAGTCTCAAGGAGGTAGGCTGCCGTCCCCATTCGGCAGCCTATATTGGCTTTATTCCAGCCGCATGTATGCGGCTTTTTTTGCTTTGAGCACATAGTATTAGTTCACGAGTCTTCAATGGGAGGAGGTCAAGGCTCTGTTTGATTCAAATTACATTTCGTTCCAGATCACGTACCCTTTACCGCAGCAAAATTAGATTTGTTCATGCAGGACACAAGATTTGATGATTATTGCGGAAGGCTGCTTTTGTTAAGATTCAAGGTGAATCCAGGGGATGACGGTTTGCCGCAACATTTATGGAAAGCGCTTTATTTCCTGGCAAACAGCAATAGGGGGGAATCATTTGAAAATAATACGGAGAAGGCAGAAACTTAGCAAGCTGCTCGTTTGGGCAATGGTGATTACTTTGGTGTGGGGCCCGGGAACGGGCCGGGCTGCCGAACTACCGGGAGACGCGGGAGCAGCGATAGCAGCAGAGCCGTATGCGTGGAGTAATGTTCCCATTGGCGGGGGAGGCTATGTGACTGGGCTGCTGGTGCATCCCGCCGAGAAGAATCTGGCCTACATACGGACTGATGTAGGCGGCATTTACCGCTGGGAGGAAGCCGGCAAGCGCTGGAAGCAACTTGTGGGCTTTGCCGACCGCAGCGAAGTGAATTTGTACGGCGGGGAAAGCATAGCTATTGACCCGTCCAACCCCGATATTGTATATGCCGCGCTCGGCAAATACGATTACTGGAAGCCTAGTGACATCTACAAATCAATTGACCGTGGGGAAACGTGGACCCGCACCAACCTGAAGGCGGATGGAGCAGATGTGCCGATGTTCGCCAACGGGCCGGCCCGTACGGCTGAACGGCTTGCCGTAGACCCCAATGACGGCAATATGGTGTATTTCGGCTCCCGGACCAAGGGGCTGTTCCGCAGCAGCCGCGCGGCAGAGAGCGGCTCGTGGGTCAAGGTAAGCTCATTCCCGTCCTTCGCCGACACAAGCAAAAGCGGGATTACCTTCATCGCTTTTGATCAAGCCAGCGGAAGCAAAGGATCTCCAAGCAAGACCCTTTATGCAGGCGCTTATAATTCAGGGGTGTACGTAAGCAAGGACGCCGGGGCTACCTGGTCACTGCTGAAAGGCAGTCCAGCCAAGCCGCTCCGGGCTGCACTTGATCGCGGCGGGCGGCTGTACATTACCCATGACGGCGGTTTGGCCAGACTGACCGGAAACGCCTGGGAGGATATTACACCTGCGGCCGACAAAGGCAAGGCCTTTGGTCCGGTGACGATCGATCCGGCCAATCCAAACGTTATCATGACTTCACGCAAACTGGATGACCACAAAAATCCGATTTACCGTTCGGAGGACGGCGGAGCCACCTGGAAAACTTTTTCTCTGGATCAGGGGAACATTAAGCGGGAGATTACGACACCCTGGATTCCGGACTGGCACTGGTCTTCAGCTACCTCATCGCTGGTCATTGACCCGTTTAATCCCCAGCGTGTCTGGATGGGCGACTGGTATTATGTGTGGCGGACAGACAATATCGGAGCAGCGTCTTCCGTCTGGACTAATTATGCTTCAGGACTGGAAACGACAGTAAACGTAGGTAATCTGGTCAGTCCGCCCGGCGGAAAAGCACTTCTCCACAGCGGTATTGCCGATAACGGAGGTTTTGACCATTTTTCGTTGACGGAGTTTCCGGTGTCTACTTATTTTACCGGAAGCGGGGACATCCGTTTGCTGACCACTACAGGTATTGATGTGCAGGAGACGCAGCCGGATTTTACGGTCAGAGTGGGCACATATGGCTGGAACGGCGACTCATTGCCTGATCCCGGGAACGGGGGATATTCACTGGACGGCGGGATAACTTACAAAGCGTTCCCGTCCTTGCCCTTCAAAGGCGTCCAAGGCGGCAAAGTGGCTGTGTCAGCAACCGACGGGAACAGCATGGTGTGGATTCCGCAAAAAAGCGCCGCTTATTATTCGCGGGACCGCGGCGCAAATTGGGTAAAAAGCAGCGGCCTGCCCACGGAGCTGCAAGCCGGAAGTGATGTCTTCGGCAACTATTACCAGCCATTATCCTCAGATAAGGTCAATGGCCAGTATTTTTACGCTTACGACAAATCTGGCAAGTTTTACCGCAGCACCAATGGGGGAGCCTCCTGGACACAGGTATCTTCGCTGCCCGGACAGTCTGTCGCCTGGCATACCGTGCAAGCCGCTCCCGGTGCCATGGGTGAGGTATGGGTCGGCCTGGGGGATCAAGGGCTGTACCGCTCCGGCGATGCCGGCGCTTCCTTCAGCAAAATCGCCAACGTAGAACGGGCGTTCCTGTTCAGCTTTGGCAAAAATGCTCCCGGCCGTCTTAACCCTGCCGTCTTCGTATACGGCAAAGTAGCGGGATATGCCGAAGAGGCGATTTTCCGCTCGGACGATATGGGTGTAACCTGGATAAAGATAAGCGATGACGATTTTTTTCCCGGCAATGATCCAAACGCGATGACAGGGGACCGGCAAGTGCACGGTAGAGTGTACATTGGCACCAACGGCACAGGGCTTTTGTACGGCGCCAAATCGGCAGAGACAGAAGCACCCGTATACGAGAACGACAAAGAAGCGCCTTCCACACCGGCAGGTTTAGAAGTTGCGATTGAACGCCGCACCAGTGTGGATCTGCGCTGGAACCAGGCCACGGATGCCGGATCGGGCATCAAAGGATACCGGGTGTCGTATGCAGATGGTACCTTCATCGCTGATACGTTTGGCACTTCCTACAGCATTTCGGGTTTAACACCGGAGACGGAGTACGCCTTTCAAGTGCAGGCGCTGGATTATGCCGGTAATGTTTCCGCTGCCAGTGCCCACGTCCGGGCGGTGACCAAAGGAGAGGACCGGGAGGCTCCGGCCCTTCCGCAGGGCCTCCGGGTGACAGATACCTCCGCATCCCGTATTATGCTGGAATGGCAAGCCAATACCGAACCCGATCTGATGGGATATAATCTGTACCGCGGCACTGCGGCCGATTTCACCCCTGATGCCTCCAATAAAATCGCCTCGCTGCTTACCTCCAATTCCTATGCGGACCGGTCAGGCATCGAGGAGAAACGCACTTATTATTACAAACTTGAGGCTGTGGACAGCTCGGGAAATTCCTCGGGCAGCACGGCGCCAGTCCAGGCAGTTACCCCTGCGGACGAGCGGCTGGATATTATCGTGGACAACCGGGACAGCGGGTTTGCTTCGGATGGACAGTGGACCAGCAGCAGCTGGTCGGCGTCACGGTTTGGCACAGATTATTTGCACGACGGCAATGTGGCCGGCAAATGGGCGAAGTGGACACCGTATGTCACGGTACCCGGGCAATACAACGTTTATATGCTGTGGAACGCCAGCCCGAACCGGGGCTATAATCTTCCGCTGGAGATTACCCATGAGGGAGGAAAAGATACAGCCCCCAGAATCCACCAGACTAACAATGACAACATGTGGGTGTATATCGGTACCTATACGCTCGCCGCAGGCACTGGCAACTCTGTCAAATTGACAACTAACGGGACAAATACGACGGTTGCCGATGCTGTGAAATTTTCGCTGGCCGCAACCGATCCTTACGGAGCTACACATGCGAATACTGCCAAGACCGTATCGGATACACCGCCTCCGGTGCTGCAACTGGATCAGTCCGGCGGGAACTCAACGGGGCCGGAATATGAGATAACAGGGCGAACGGGTGAAGGCGTCATCCTAAAGGTAAAGCATAACGGAAAAGACCTGGAGACCCCGTACAGTGTTCATTATTTGAACGTTTTCCGGCTCACCGTTCCGCTCGCGGAAGGCATGAACCGGATTGAACTGACGGCGGAAGACCGTTTCGGCCGTCAGGTGCAGACCTCGGTTACGGTGCGGCTGGTTCCGCAGATGGAAGATGCAAGTGTCACAATGGACACCTATCAGCTGCCGCCTGTGCTGTATCCCGGCGATTCTTTCCAGGTGACCGCTGCGGTACATCCAGCGGAAGCCGCGGCAGGTCCGGTCCGCTTCATTGTCAGTGATCCTAAGGTTGCCACTGTGTCGGAAGCGGTATATCACCCGGAGAATGGATCATCCAGCGTGTGGCTGACCGCAGTGAACCCGGGGACTGCCGAACTGCAAGCGCACAGTGAAGCAGCTAAGGAGGCTGCCGTGTACGGCTTCAAAGTGGAGGAGCGGGAGGAAGTGCCGGAATCTCCGGGCACAGATGCGGGGTCGCCTGAGGAAGAAAAGCCGGGGGAGGATCCGAAAACGGGCGGAATGCCGTTCACCTGGCGCGATGCAATAGCCGCCTCGGCCTCAGGTGTTAAAGTGGAGCCGGGCCGATTGAAGGCGATACCTGAGGTTAATGCAGAAGGAGAAGCGGTAATCCGTTTCACCGAAGGGGAGATTGCTGCTGCGCTCAGCCCAATGTCTGGCCGCATTCTTACTTTAGAGGCCGTGCTGCCGCCGGAACCAGCTTCAATCCGCCTGGAAATTCCGCTGCGGACACTGCAGACTGCGCTACATGAAAAGTCGGGCGACTTGGACGTCTTACGTCTTGCGGCAGGAGAAGCCGACATTTTGCTTAGGGCAGATACACTTCGAGAATTTGGAAACGCATCCATGCTGGAGCTGTTTTTTGGCAAGGCGTCACAAGTGAAGCAGTCCGGGATTGGAGATGCTGCTGCCGGATGGGCGTATAGCCCGGCGTATCAGCTTCTGCTGAAGCTGGATGGCCAACCAGTAAGCACGGTGAAGAACGGTGTACTGCTGGAACTTGGGTATGCACTGAAGCCGGATCAACAGCCCGGCAAAGTGGTGGCCTATACTCTCCTGGATGACGGAACCCCTCAGATTGTCCGGTACGGGCGGTATGATCCCTCTTTTGACAAGCTTACTTTTCAATTGCAAACTCTTCAGCCCTTCGGTGCGGCGTACCATGAACTTAGCTTTAGCGACATTGGTACGGTGCCATGGGCAAAAGAAAGTATTGAAGAGCTGGCGGCAAAAGGTATGCTGCGCGGGCCGGGAAACGGACGTTTTGCCCCAGAGGCGGAAATTACCAGGGCGGAATTTGCAATGTTGCTGATGAATATCTTTGACCTCGCCGACGCCATTCCTGGCGGACAGTTGGCACTGGCTGGCAGGGAAGCAGCAGGTGAGAGGGGGAGCGGGAAACAGACCGCTGAAAAGCTTGGCCATCGCAAGCTGACCGATATGGACAACAGTGCCTGGTATTATCAGGCGGTGACGGCTGCGCAATTGCTGGGCATTGCCGAAGGCCGGACAGACGGTTCGTTTGGGGTCAACGATCCAATCAGCAGGCAGGAATTGGCCGTGATGGTGTACCGCTTAATCCCGGTAGCCGGGCTGAACGGTATGTACATGCAGAAGGCGCCGGAGGAAGTCTTCAGTGATGAAAGCTCAATTGCGGGTTATGCAAGGGAGAGCGTGATAAGCTTGCAGCGAGCCGGGCTTCTGCAAGGCACGGCTCAAGGCATGTTCAAGCCCCGTTCCGGTACGACCCGAGCCGAGGCGGCAGTGCTGCTGCACCGGTTGTATAAGCTGGATTCAACGAGAACAGCCGGTGAACGGCAACCGACGATTTCAATATACTGAAGTTATATCGGCAAAAGTGTACAAGGTCAATAAAGGATAGACCGGCCGGTCAGACCGAAGCTGCCCCTGATCGAAACGATTTGAAGCTCAGAGTGGGCTAGCCGGCATTCAATTGCACTTTATACAATTGATGATCCCTAAATCAGCGGGAAAATCGAATCTGTTGCACTCTGTACAGCAGATTCGGGCAGAAAAGGCGCTTTTGGCTCAAAATCAAGAAATCTGCTGCACGAGATACAGCAGAATGCGATTCGCCGCTGAACTCACAGCTTTCTATTGTACAAAGTGCAATCACTCAGAAAGTGTAATCCTTCAAAAATACTCGGCGGCTCTCCGGCCTCATGGTAATCGGACATACACGCTGAAGATTTCAAATCCCGCCAGAAATTTACTGGCGGGATGTTTGGATTTGAATGAAGCCAGTCTGCTAGATATATTAGTTTTTACTCAACATAGCAAAAAATAAGAAATATCAGGTATTTAAATATAATATAATTGACAAAAATGACTTAGATCAAACGAAAAGGTGAGACTATGAAGGGAGAGTCATACCGTTAATCAAAATGGCATCTTTGCAGACAATGGGAGGTTGAATAAAATTGAATAGGCAAGAAAAAAGCACCACTGCACCAAGCCTGCTCCGCAATCGGTTCCTGCAGACAATTCTATTATCAAGCGTGCTGCTGCAGATCGGCATTTGGGTCCGTAATTTTGCTATTCTCCTGTATGTTGCAGATAGAACAAACAATGATCCCTACGCCATCTCGCTAATCAGCGTAGCAGAATTCGCACCGATTTTTGTTTTTTCGTTCATCGGAGGAACATTTGCCGACCGCTGGAGGCCGAAGCGGACGATGATCTGGTGCGATTTATTATCTGCGGTATCGGTATTCGCAGTGCTTCTGACTGTACATTACGGTTCTTGGCATTCCGTCTACCTTGTCGCCTTCATCTCGGCGATTCTCTCGCAATTCTCCCAGCCCTCAAGCATGCGATTGTTTAAATATCATGTGGCGGAAGAACAGCTGCAGCAAGGGATGGCTCTATTCCAATCGCTCATGGCCATCTTTATGGTGCTTGGCCCTATGCTCGGCACCTTCGTTTACAGCACGTTTGGCCTTGAAACCTCGATTGCCATAATGGGCGTAGTCTTTCTGCTGTCAGCACTCGTTCTGATTCGCCTCCCAGAGGATAATTTGAAACCCAAAACGGACGCTGCAAAGGGGCAGTTCCGCAAAGAGTTCATTGAAGGCTTCCGCTATGTCTGGAATAGCAAAGTGCTGCGTATGCTCGGACTCGCCTTTATCCTCGCGGGACTCGCTGTTGGGGTAGCCCAAGCTCTCAACCTGTTCATCGTCACGGAGCGTCTGGGCAAAAGCAAGGAGTTCCTGCAATATCTGCTGATGGTGAACGGCGCTGCCATGCTTATTGGTGGCGGAGTCGTAGCCGTCTTCGCAAAACGGGTTCCGCCGCAGCTTCTTCTGGCGATTGGTATGCTGGCTGGCGCGGTCTGCACAATTATTGTCGGGTATTCGACAAGTGTTCCGGTCACGCTGACCGTTCAATTTCTGAATGGGCTTGTGTTCCCTTGCATTCATATCGGGATCAGTACAATGATTCTGAAATGGTCACACAGCTCCATTGTCGGCCGGGTGAATGGGGTTCTGAATCCGATGTTCGTTGGCATGATGGTCATTTCCATGTCTTTCGCCGGCGCGCTGAAGGATGCCTTTTCGCTGGGTACGATCTATAGCGGGGCAGGACTATTATTTTTCCTTGGCGCACTGGTCATGGTGCCGATCATGAACCAAAAAGCGCCGGATCACGCACATGCGGTACAAGAGACATAATATTGAGATCTCTATAAGGTAATAATGAAGAAGAACCGGCCATCAAAAAGTGGTCGGTTCTTCTTCATTCCCTGGTGGTTAACCTCCAGATTAATACCGGCAAGAATCGGGATGGTTGTTACAGCTGCCGAATAATAGATGTTATTTATCTTTTGGATTCTGTTCTTTTCTTTGACCATAGTTTTCGTACCATATGAATACAGAGCAGCAGTAAAGGCAAAAGAAGCCCTATAGATAACGTATAAGATAACCATACTGTCCCATCCCACGTTTGTTGGTAAGGAACATTCGGATATATGACGACCGACATGACAACCAAGATCATTCCGAGAGGTAAAATTAGAGGCCGATAATCTTTCAAATTAAAAATTTGAGCTATGGCCAACACAATTACGTATATATATATAGTGGCCCTAAAATAGAGCGATATAAACCACATGACGGCCATGATGGCTTCAATACGCTGCAGAAAATTGCCGATGCTGATTTTTTGGGCTAACGAATAGCTTGGAAATATACTTCTTGCCGTTAAATCAGGTCCTAAAACCAAAATCGACAATGCAACAATCAGGACCATCATCAGCCCGCCAAACATGCTTCCGTTGAAAAAAGCTTTACGGGCGTTATCGATACGATTCACAGTTGGAAAAATCATTAACAAAATGATATGGGGTAGAAACAAAACACTAATAAAGGATAGCGCAGCAGGCCAGATCGGTCCTATTCCTGTCTCCAACACGGGCTGGACATTTTCAAGTTTGATCTCAGGCGCAATTAAAACAACCAAAGAAATATAAAGAAGAATAAATAAGGGGAACAATAGTTCGGCAGAACGGGCGAACGTTTCAATTCCAAGCCGTGCCCCCATGACTATAATGACCGCAAAAAGAATATTCACGGATTGAGCCGGCGTTTCCGGCATGATTTGGGTGGTTAGAAAATTTCCTACATCATACAAGACTGCGGCAGGCCCACTCAAGAAAAGAGTAACGATAAACAGAAGAGAAATGGTTTTGCCTAACCATTTTCCGAGAAGGGTTTCAATGATCTCAACCAATGTCATCCGTGGATAAAGGGTCGCTATCGTGTTGTAAATCCATACGAGGAGAAAACCAGCTCCTACGCCAACGAGCGCGGCGATCCATGCATCCTGTTTGGCCAGGAAGGCCATACCTGAGGGAATGATCAGGATTGCGCTGCCGATCGTAAATAAAGTCGTTAAGACCATAAATTGACGTCCGGAGATTTTAACTTGCTTAGACACTACTTTCACCTCGTCTTTATTTTATTAGGCCGATACGGGTTAGAAACTCGGTGAATGGTTTATACACGGCTGTAATCCAATCTAAAGGGGTGGGAATAGTCCATTGCAATGCCTTGGCGCTGCTGATCCCCACCCCAAGGAGGAGCAGGATGGAAAACACCCATAGCTCCTTTTTTAACCTCTTTCTCAACATGTAGGGGACTTCGAGAATCATGATCACAGCAGCGGACAGCATTATTCCCAGTATGCCCGCCATACGGGTTAGCATCATTAATCACCTCCTTTCGCATGGTAAAATGATACGATGTGGCAGCCTACTTCTTAATTTCATTCAGGAATGAGCTTCCATTCGTACCCAAGCGTCGAATCTTGAAATCGACTTTGATGTTCACCTGCAGTTCTGGAAAGTACTCATCATCCCAATTTTGTTTCAGTGACTTCCAAGCCTTCGGGTTACTGCGGTGAATGGCTTCACCGAATCCGAAAATGTCAGCTTTGTACGATTTTTGAGCCTTTCTGATCGCCGACTCCATAACTCCTGCTATCTTTTCTTCGCCTCTCTTCTGAAGGTCATAAATCGTGCTCACCTTAGTCAGATCCAGATCGCTACACTCGACTTCCCCCACGTTGGCCTCAATCTGGAGGTTAATATTGATCCGGGGCTCCCCCCTATAAACGTTCCCTTTCATAGAGGTATGGTTCCGGATCATCTCCATGGCAACTTTGCCACCTTTGGGACAGTCTACAAATCCCACAGAGCTTTGCACTTTATCGAGGATGAAGTTGTAACCCTTACTTTCAATTTCATTTAACCAGCCGATCAATCTGTCTTTTTTGAATACAGCAATCCCAGAAAATTGTAGGCGAGTAGGGGGGGAGATCTTTTCGACATTCTTTTTTGTATCTCCAGAGTTTTGATCTCCAACGATCTGAAGTCCAGTCAAGATGGGCTGCTTTCCTTCACTTATGAGATCGGCCATTAATTGGTCTAAGGTTACCGTTGTACTGGGGGACCAGTTTTTTTTCGACGATTCCAGGGATGAGAATAGCTGGTCTGCTGGAATAGGATCCAAAGGCGTCATGATTTTGAGCGTATCCTCCGCACTTGCGCCTTTCGTAATTACAAGGTAAAAATCGGAGCGAAATTCATGGTCCCTGGACAGGAAGTCTAGGGGCTTTGCTATTCCTTCCATAGCCATCGACTCGCTGATCACGCATATGCGAAGGTGGGGAAAATAGATTTTTCTAGGGCTTAGTGTTGTTATTTTTCGGACCGCTTCAAATACGGTATCGGCTTCCGATGTATACAACGTGGCGGGGGCCCGCCCGCCTGTCCCTTTCTTGGTAGATACTTCTCCAGGATCTACGACTTGGACAGAAACCCGGAATTGATCTCCTTGTTTATCGATTCCCATACCAACAGCAATTGCAAGCTCATTCAACTCTTTGCGGTTCCAACAGCCAGTCAGAAGCGAGACCAGTGTAAGAATTAGAAGCAGAAAGGAAGCCTTCCGTTTCATGCTTGTCCACTCCTTTCCAACCGTACCTGCCTCCTCTGGTTTATTCCCGTGATTTTCGGGAAGCGAAGTTTCGGCGATTCACGTTCTTCTGATTAAGTAACCGGGGACGGGAGACCATCATCCAGTGCGGGAGCCGTATTAACGTATCCTTGCTGTCCGCCGGGATTAGGGGCGCAAGCGGACTCATATACGGAACGCCAAACGAACGAAGGCTGCACAGATGCAGGATGAGGGCAATGCCTCCGACGATAATCCCGAACAATCCGAATGAAGCGGCAAGCCCCATTAAGGGGAATCGCAGCATCCGAAAAGCGATGGACATATTATAGGCAGGAAGGACGAAGCTGGAGATCGCGGTAATAGATACGACAATCACCATCACCGCCGATATGATGCCCGCCTCGACAGCAGCTTGCCCGATGACAAGCGTACCCACGATGGAGACGGCTGCCCCGATATACTTCGGCATGCGGACGCCGGCTTCCCTCAATATTTCAAAGGTCAATTCCATCATGAGCGCTTCGATAAAGGCGGGGAAGGGAACGGCTTCCCGCTGTGCCGCCAGACCGATCAGCAGTGAGGTTGGCAGCA
The DNA here is from genome assembly GCF_000981585.1 of Paenibacillus riograndensis SBR5. NCBI lineage: Bacteria > Bacillati > Bacillota > Bacilli > Caryophanales > Paenibacillaceae > Paenibacillus > Paenibacillus riograndensis. Next base: position 4,222,054 of record NZ_LN831776.1, on the reverse strand, counting down.
TTTCCTGATGAAACGTAGTTATGGCAATATATAAGGATGGACTAAAAAGAGAAATAAAGACCCCAATGTAACGAAGAAGTCGAATGAAGCTGCTAATGTCCGCACGCTGATAATAATCCTCCGCCGCATGCAGGAAGGAAACAAACAGCGCAGGTACGATAAGCACATAGGGGGTCCCATCCACCAATATGGCAATCTTCCCTTCCAAGAGATTGGCGGCGATGACGTCCGGGCGTTCGGAGTTGTACACTGTCGGAAAAGGGGTAAATGTTTCGTCCTGAATTAACTCCTCGATATACCCGGTTTCGAGAATGCTATCTACATCAATGCGATTCAGCCGCTCATGCACTTCTTCGACCAATTTGTCGTTCACGATTCCCTTAATGTACATGACAGCGACATCGGTCTTGGTCACGCGGCCGATTTGTTTTGTTTCCAGCCACAAATTTGGATCTTTAATCTTACGCCGGATCAAGGCCGTATTCGTGCGCAGCGTTTCAGAAAATCCTTCTCGCGGCCCGCGGACGACATTTTCCGAGGCAGGCTCGGTGACCCCGCGATCTTTCCATCCTCCTGCGCTGGCCACGATTCCCTGCGTCTCACCGTCAACCAAAAGGATTGCATTTCCGGACAACAGAGCGTTATATAAGGTTTCAAAGTCGGTAACATCCCGGATGTCACCGATGGTCAGAGCGTAATCTTTCAAAATCTGCAAGACATTGGAGGAAATTTGAATCCTGCGGTTCACGTCCTCGGACAGGCTGCTATCGAGCATCATCGACTTCATCATGAAGTCGGAGACTATATTTTTATCCACCAAACCGTCGATATAGAGGATCGCGATAATTTGGCTCCTGTCCTTGCCAATGTGAACTTCTCTGATGATAATGTCGGTGCTGTTACCGACAGTTTGTCTGATCTGCTGAAGGTTTTGTCCAAGACTTGCACTGATCGGTTCCTCTGAATGTGCAGGTTGACTCTCGCTGTGCTGGACCTGGGGCTTTTTAACTTTGTTAAGGGGGTTGCTTTTACGAAAACGCATGAACGTTCTCCCTCTCCTTAAGGATTCTTTTAATCCAGTATGGGCGCAGAGGGCTCCTAATAAACTAATTGTTGGAATTTCATTTTAGAAGGCGGGTATAAATAGTTGGGTGATGGCGATTATCATATAAAACCATTTATTTTTGCTGCTGTGGATGATACACCCCTTCAATATGTTTTCCTATATAGCAGTCCTCAGCAAGGGACTTATGGAAATTGAAGAGATTTTTTCTGCTATCCGCACTCATCCTTATTCGCCCCTGAGGATAATTTGAAACCTCAAACGGCCGCAACAAAAGGGCAGTTCCGAAAAGACTTCGTTGAAGGTTACCGCTCGGTCTGCACAGCCATTGTCGGGTATTCGACGAGCGTTCCCGTCACGCTGACCGTTCAATTTCTAAATGGGCTTGTTTTCCCTTACATTCATATCGGGATCAGCACCATGATTCTGAAATGGTCGCATACTTCCATTGTCGGCCGGGTAAATGGGGTTCTGAACCCGATGTTCGTCGGCACATACTGCACAAGAGACATAATATTGAGATCTCCATAAAAATTCCAGACATGGAAGAGGGAAGGATTCATGGGGATTAACGCATAAATAGACCGCTCCCCAAGGGCGGTCTATTTATTGTTTCGAACCTCTATTTCTTCATATTAATCTGAAAAACATCCCCTGCCTCTCCGCCGAAAACAATCATTCCGCCTTCCGGGAGGACAACGGATTTGTCTTTATTCACGATAGAGGAGTACACAGGCATTCCTTTGCCATCGTAAACGATAACCCCTCCACTTGATGGAACTTCAACGCGCATGGTTTTGGCAGCCGATTTGGCATCGATCTTGAACCATACGGCGTGACCGTTATCCTCAATCGTACAGATCGATGTACCTCCGCCGTAGATCGGATTCACGGCATCTTCACTAAGGTATGCCTGCCCATCGATTGTCAAATACTCTTTGTTGTCCTCGGTATGGAAGCTCAAATCGAAGGCATCCCTTCCGCTCATCACCGGAATTTCGGCGGCATTTACGGCTGTATGCTCATCAACAATTCTGGTGCCTGACGCATAGCCGTTTGCACTATCCACAGTGATATTCCGGATTAAAATGACAGGGGAGAGATAGAACAGCGAGTTGATCTTTTCATCCAATCCATAGTAATTTTTATGGTTCCTTTGCTCCCACGCTGCTTTTGTTGCCGGCTGTAAGGGATTGGCATCCAGTTTCTGATATTCATAGGTGACCATAACCGCTTGCCCGATTCCGGGAAAATCCACATATGCTTTCAGCTTAAAATAGATCTTTCCGTTTGATTGTTTGTCAAAGCTTATCGCCGCTTTACCATCGTTGCCTTTGAATTGCCCATTGCCCGTATACACATAGGTTTGTGGAGGGATAATTCCCCCTTCCAGTGCGGGCAGCTTCATCTCACCGTTCTTCATCTCCACATTTAGTGTTGTGCCGACGGCGCCGTATAATCCGGAATACGCGAGCTGCTCCGCCGGCATGTTGACCTTTACGGAAGGTTCAAAGGTGCGGTCCGGTACAATCTCTTTGATCTTGCCTTTGTCCTGCAAATATTCCAATAGAACTTTAGATGCAAAAACAGTATTATACAGCGAGCTCCCGCCTGATGACAGGACAGCGACCGAAATATTATGTTCAGGCAATGTAGTCAAAGCCGCATGATACATAACGGTATCCCCGCCTTTGGATAATGCCTTGATGCCGTAATCATCAAACGGGGCCAAGCTGACGGCATCCCAGCCAAGACCATAGTTAAAGCTGTTTGTCTCCTCTGGCACCCAAATGCCTTTTCTGTATTCAGGGCTTTGCATTGCGGCAGCTGATTTCTCTGATAAAATATCGGTTCGGTTTCCGATCAGTACATCTCCGAAAGCGGCCAGCTCTTCAGCAGTGGAGTAAAGCCCGCCTGTACCAATAATGTTGGCATTCTCAACGGGCAAGGCCAGTTCCGTTACAGGGGAATAGGTTTTTGCCAGCTTTTCTCTGTCAAAAGCACTAAGCGGCGTTTTGGTGGAGGTTAATTTCAGAGGCTGGTTAACCTTCTGATCCAGAAATTCGGTATAGCTTAAGCCGCTTACCCGTTCAACCAGGATTTCCAGCAGTTGAAATCCATCGTTGCAATACACCGAATATTCGCCCGGCTTGGACTTTAAGTGCTCTGATTGCAGCCTCATCAATAATTCATCACGGTTCCGGGTGTCGTTGTCATCGAACAGCATGCTGTTGGCATAATGACTGCCGTACAGTCCTGAGGAATGATTCATGAGCATACGCGGCGTAATTTCCTTATATCTTTCATCCGCCATGCTGAAATCCTTAATATAGGTGACAAGCGGCTGATCGATATCAATCTTGCCGGCATCAGCCAGCATCATCGCGGCAGCCGTTACATACATTTTGCTGACCGAGCCGATGCCGAACATCGTGTCTTTCGTAATGGGAGCGTTGGCCGCTTTATCGCGGACACCCGTGCTGTCGGATAATACAATCTTCCCTTTATCCATAATGGCGTACTGCAAGCCGGTTACCCCATAGTCGGACACGATCGTCGAAGCCAGCTTGTGGGCTTTCTCCTGTACGGTATCGTTATGGGGCTGTGCCGAGGCCTGATTCCCGGATATGGGGATGGCTATGAGCATGGCACTCATCACAACAGCAATGATTTTTTTCATTCTAACTTCCTCCTTTGCATCCTTTAGCGTATTTAACTGGCTGGTATTCAGCATACAAGAGAGGAGGCGGGTAATATGCAGAAACACCCCGAAACGCCAAAAAACAATCCCTAAACAACAGCTTGTCTAGGGATTGCTCGTCCAAAAGGGCAGCATGACCATATTGTGAAAGGTTTTTTGCTTGGTTTCAATAGTCATATGTCCGCCGTATTTGTCGCATATTCTGGCGATGTTTGTCAGTCCGATGCCGTGATTCTCCGGGTTTGGTTTTTGGCTGCGCAAATAGGCGACATCCTGTTCCATATAATTAACAATGTGGATGAACAGGGCGGTGTCATTGGAAAAGATAGTGATTACCACGTACCGGTCCTCTGCGATTTTCACCTGTTTGGAGGCTTCTATCGCATTATCCAGCATATTTCCGAGTACGACACATAGGTCATAGCGGTCTATAGAGAGCTCAGGAGAATACAGGTTCAGCTTCGTATCTATCCGTATGCCATTCGCTTGTCCGATGTTAAGCGTGTTTGTCACGAGGGCATCGATCACCAAATGGCCTGTATTCACCCTCTGATAGGCGCCTTCGACTTTATTTAACGTCGTTCGGATATGCTCCAGTGCTGCCGCCGGCTCATTTCGTTTAATGCATTCCTCGATATAAAGTAACTGCTGGTTCGTGTCGTGGATGATCCTTTTGATCGATTTAAAGCTGTGTACAGTTTTTTCGTAATTTGCGTCCTGATAGTCCATCTGCTGCTCCAGCCGGGCATTCTCATGCTTGAACTGGAATTTATCTACAATCGTATCAAAAATATAGATGATCATCACGTTTATAAACAGAAAGCCGATAGCGGAAATAAAATAATGGATGTTCATCTCATTGTAATTTGTGAGTACATTAAGCTGGTAGATACTGATGATAGGAATGAGTATAAGCAATATATAGTAACGGTAGTGCAGGGAGAAGCTCCTGCGTTTGGCAATCAGCCGTATAATCTGAATAACGGCAAACATCATCGTAAAGCTGAGCAGAGTTGCCTTGAATAAGAGGAACTGGTTCTGCTCATCTACTGTATCAAGCCTGTTAAGGTCAACCGAATCCAATACATAAAAAAAATAGATCGAAATCATATTAACGATAGACATTAACACGCCATAAAGCACGGTAAAAATAATCTTTGTCTTGATTTCCACGTTATAGGCTTCCGCCAAACAGAAAATGACCACTAAAGCCAGGATCGAAGAGATCTGAAAGGGAACCGGAACAGAGAAGTACACGAAATCAAGCACTCCGAAAACCAGAAAGTACATCCACCGTTTCTGTTTTTGGGCAGACTTGCCGAACACCGAGTTAAAGAAATATAGGATCTGAAGGCCCATGACCACCTCAACACAAAGCACAACCAACCAATTGTCAGCGATCATATCCATGGACCTTCATAATCATAAATTTGGTGTAGTAGTCTTTTACCTCTTTCAATTTAGAGCGGCCAATCGGGAATTCCATCCCACCCGTCATAAGCACTACTCCGCTGGAGAACTTTCGCACATGAAGCAGATTAATGATCACCGAACGGTGGATTTGCAGGAAATGATTGTCTTTGAGTGCCAGCGCATACTCGGCAAGAATGCCTTTGCTTTCATAGAGTTGATTAAGGGTAATAAAATTCAGTTTGTTTTTAATGGTTAAGCTTTTGGCAGCCTCGATGGCAATGATATCATCATACTTCAGCACAACCTCTTCATAGGCCGACTTGATGATCATAAACTTTTTCTCAAGGGCCTGGAAGTATTGGCATAACTTAATGACCTTTTCCTCAAAGATCTGGGGAGCAATGGGCTTGATTAAATACTGGAAAGTCATCACATCAAAGCTTTCCACCATATATTCCGGGTAATTTGTCAGAAAAATAATTTGCTCATCCAGATGTTTTAACCCTCTTATCCGCTGGGCAGTCTGGATCCCGTTGATCCCTGCCATTTCAACATCCAATATTAAAATGTGAAAGGGAGGTTCATTATGCTCATAATGAGCTGCAAGCTGCTCCCCCGAATTGAATTCCTCCATTTCAAAATTGATATTTGCCTTGATAGACAAAGCTATCAGCATACCTTTAACTAACTCCCGCTGTTTGTCCTCATCATCGCAAATGGCCACCCGATACATAGGGGTTACACCTCTCATTTCTAACGCCGTCATTCTGGAACCCTTAATAACTATCATACAAGCTTTTCGGCGGGAATAAATCGCTTTTGGCTGAAATGCACATTTAAATCCCTTAACTGCATTAAGGATATAGGAGGAAATTATTGGTCAGCCGTCGAAATTTCTTTCTAATGAACTGTTCCGGCATTCGGCGGGACGTTCTACATATAATGGGGGAAGGAATTAGAACATCCATGAAAAAAATTGTAATGCCGCTTATCGCTGTGCTGCTTTTGATCGGACTGTGTTATACTGCGGACACCGGGCATGCAGCGGCTGCCAATGCACCGTCGTATAAGGAAATTTCAACGTTTGCCGACGGCAAGCTTATCATCTCGCCTTCCAAATCAGTACTCGTTAACGGTTCTGCTTACGTGCCGGTGAAGTTTTTGAATCAGATTCCGGGCTTTACCATCGCCTCTTCAGCTTCGGGAATAACCCTTACGGGATCCAAGGGGAGCGGCAAGCTGAACAAAGACAACTCCGTGCTGTACAACAACTCTAACTATGTCGCCTTCAAAACGCTGCTTAAGCTTGGAGCCATAGATGGCAAATATGCCTCAAGCGCGGACTCGCTCTTTATCTGGAGCACAGAGGAAGGGAAAACCAAGAGCAACAGCATGCTGTTTGCGATCAGTAAGCTGCCCGGAACCATGGGCCTGGCCGTTGGCAAAAAGGTCTACATGTACGGACATCCGGGAAGCCATTGGGTGACGGACGTCCAGTATTCAGATAATGCCAGCCTGTCCTTAATCATGCAGAACGAAGCAGGAATAATATGGACACTGGATTTGGACAGCTACGAAAACCATACCCTGTATTCTCCGGAAATACTTCAAGGTCTGAGGGATATCTATAACGGTCTTCCTGTATGGGCCAGTAACCCGGAAATTCCGGACAGCCCTTTTAAGAATATGGAGAAGGTTACGGTCAAAGACTTCCGGTCCAATCCCAACAACGGAAATTTAGAGGTCATTATTCGCCGGGCGAACGGCCAGGACGTCAATATGACCATAGCTCCCGGCGCCAGACCCGGTGAATACGTTAATAGAATTTTTTATTTCAAAAACCCGCGTGTTGCCTTTGCCATCAATGATAAAATCTGGGCGGCTATCCGTGAAGAGCGGGTTATTGTCGGCATGAGGCCGGAGGAGGTCCTTCTTTCCTGGGGAGAGCCGGACAGCATTAACGACGATTTGGATTATGTCGTTTACGGTAAGGTGTATTTGTACTTCAATAACAACAAAGTCCAATATATTTATAAGTTTTAGCATCTCCCCATGCGGCGTGAAGAACGCTTAATTACGGAATGAGAAAGACTGCCGCAATGGTCCGGCAGTCTTTTTGATGAAATATTTAGTGTAGATGATTATACGTATTAATAGTATTCACAGCTGAAATCTGTAAACTCCGCATGGGAATCGGGACTTTCACCAGTGGCATACATCCCGATCAGTACACCGGTGAACCCTCCTGCTACTTCTGAGGAGAGATATTTCGTGTGCGCTGCTCCAAGTAAAATCTCGGAATCATCGATTTGAGCATAGAAGCGATAGTGAGTAGGAGCAGATTTGATAACCAGGGTTGCAGAGTTGCAGTGGCCCAGCTCTACAGCTTTTTCAATTGATTTAATATCGCCGACATTCAGCCGTTCAATAATCTCGTATCCGTGATCATGGTTACGCAAGGCCAGATCATAATGGTGATTTTCGTCCATATAGAGAGTGATACCGGCTTCGCCGTTAGTAAGGCTGATACGGCATGAAATCACTCCATTGAAGTCTTTTTGGCGAATCCCGACAAAGGTCGGGGAGAATGGAGCATCGAGCGTCACTCCAGTTCCTTTGAGCCGGACTTTATCAGGTTCTAGCAGATAATTTCCTGGGACCGGATGACGCAGATAACACCAGTCCAGATTCCAGTCAGTGTTCTCAAACGTGAAGACTTTTTTCTCTTGTTGAATGATGGTGTCTGCGATACGTTCTGTCTCGAAGCTCATAAGAGTGGTGCCATGATGACCTGCCGTAAACCAGCCGTCATCACCAAAAGTAACTGGGGTCAGAAATACCTCGCGTCCCAAGTGATGATACGTAAGGTACTGTCCGGTCTGCCGGAATCCGAGATGAATAAGCCACCAATTCTTATCTGAGTCTTGAACCAGATCCCCGTGTCCAACCCCTTGCAGTTCATAACCGCCTAAATTACGATTGGTCAGTACGGGATTATTCGAATAGGCTTCAAACGGGCCGGAAGGAGAATCCCCCCGTGCATATGTGATCATATGTCCATATTCGGTTCCTCCCTCAGCTGCCAAGAGGTAATATCGTCCGTGAATTTTGTACAAATGAGGGCTTTCCAGATATCTTCCGCCCGATCCCTGCCATACTGAGCGGCTTGGTGTCAGCTTGCGTCCGGTTTCAATTTCGATTTCGCACTGGATAATACCTCCAACTCCATAATCATCTGTCCCATTGCTCATGAAGTATGTTTTGCTATCTTCAAAATATAAATCCGGATCGATTCCCCCTTGATCCACATGAATGGGTTCAGACCATTCACCGTAAATATCATCAGTCCAGACATAGAAATTCTGGCGTGTAGTATCATTGGTAGTTGTCATGTAGAATCGGCCGTTGTTGTAACGCAGGGTGGGAGCAAAGACACCGCCGGAACTGTCCACAGTGTCTAGCTGAACCTGGCTTGTCCGGGTTAGGCAATGACCGATTTGTACCCAATTGATCAGGTCTTTGCTTTCAAAAATCGGAACACCAGGGAAATACTGAAAGGAACTGCAGACCAAATAATAGGTGTTGGCCACTTGGCAAACGCTTGGGTCGGGGTAGAACCCTTTAATGACCGGGTTATTATATTTCAATTGTCCACCTCTTTTTTTTAAATTAATATAGATAAGAATCCAATAGGCTGGGGATTAAGAAAATTAAACACTATTAGCCCGCAAAATTCAATGGAACCGGACTTGAGTTTCGTGTTAAATTAACATATATGTGATTTCAATTTATGACGGTCAGGAGATTATGTTAATGATAAAAGCGAATGGGGACCCGAAGTTCCTGCTATTGTATGAAGCGCTGGCCAGCGAAGTCAGGTGGAGAATTATGGGATTCATCGCTGACCGTGAAATTAATGTGAAGGATATTGCGGCAAAGCTTGACCTTAGTCCGTCCATCGTCACCATGCACATCCGAAAACTCGAACAAGCCGGATTAATCGGCTGCCGCAGAGTGCGTATAAATGGAGGGACACATAAGCTGTGTTTTCTCAAACAAAAAAACATCGAGATCGAGCTGCCATCCGCCAACCATTCCACGAGGATAAAGGAGCAAACGATTTCAGTCGGCCATTATACCGCTTTTGAAGTTCATCCTACTTGCGGGCTGGGAACTCTGGAAAAAGAAATCGGAATTTGGGACGACCCCCGTTACTTTCTCGATCCCGAGCGTGTTCACGCTGCTATTTTGTGGTTCGGAAGGGGCTACGTTGAGTATAAAACACCTAACTACCTGCTTCCGGATCAAACTCCGGAGGCCATTGAAATTTCGATGGAGCTGGCTTCGGAAGCGCCCGGATTAAGAGATCATTGGCCATCGGATATCCAATTCACATTTAACGGTGTCCGGCTTGGAACTTGGACAAGCCCGGCAGACTTCGGAAGAGCGGCGCGCGGCAAATATACACCGGAATGGTGGCATCGGAATGTGAATCAATACGGATTGTTGAAGACGATACGCATTGACGCACAAGGAACATTTATGGATGGAGAGCGCATGTCGGATGTGAAGGTTGAGGATATCAAGCTAAAGGAGCAATTCTGGACACTTCGTTTTACGGTGGACGAAAATTCCGTTAACATTGGAGGATTGACGCTATATGGGGCTGGATTCGGCAATCATGACCAGGATATCGTGATCCGCATGTATCTGGGCGATAGCACGCACACACAGGAGTAGCCTGATTTCACAATTTAGTGATATTTTCGTACGAGACACATTTGAACATTTACACCACCTCTTTCATAGCATGTAGCAGTTGATAAGGAGAGGTGGTTACTAATGGAAATACCAATAACCGGCTTTGTTATGCATTCCGGTGATTCCGATTCCGAACATTCGCACAAGCTTTTTATTAATTCGTGGGACGGAAGACCCGTAAATCTTCATGTTCATCCGTTTAAAGGAAATACTACGGTTGATGATGGGCATTATCACCATTACGCCGGAGTAACAGAGCCGGCTCCAAGCGGTGTTCCGCATGTTCATAATTATTATGCAGAAACATCATTTAACGATCATCATACGCACTTAATTAGGGGAACTACTGGACCAGCAATTCCCTTGCCGGGTGGGCATTACCACCGCTTTGAAGGGTATACAACAATAAACGGCAGAACTCCCCACGCCCACAGGTACAGCGGAAATACTGGGGATGAGAAAGAATACCGGCAGTAATCAAATCAGCCACAGGTGAGGATTCAGCTCTTCCGAAGACATTGAGATTATTCATGCTAATCAGATTGATGAAGCTTGGGAGCGGGTACTAGCTTCAGATGTCCGGTATCGGTTTGTGATCGACATCAGCACGATGGGGAATGAATAAGTTTGAGCATAGCAAAAAATCAAGAAGCACGCCTACATTGGTGTGCTTCTTTTACTTGAAATTTATCTTAAAAGATTTTCTCAGACTTGCGGAATTGGGGTATAACAGGCCCTTAATTAAGGGCAGTATAAGCGTATTCTCTCTTGTAACCCTTCTAAGATTTCTTCCGGCACTTCCCTAACCCTGATATCCCCGCCCAGGAACAGCAGCCAATTTGTGATTTCGGCCACTTCTTTGGGCTTATCAACATTGATACAAGTCCTTAGAATCGCTGTGGTCTGGTAAGGATTCGTATAGGAAATTGAGACATGTATAGGATGGTATTTTTTGAATTGGGCAATCGCCTCTGGACCAAGCTCAAGGATAAGGTTGATGACTTCTTCCTGCTTGCTTAGCTTTTCTTGAATCTTTTTTTTGCTTAATCTTTTTTTCGACGGGTAGGGGATGACATTGGTGAGATCGTCGACAGGATAGATCTGTTTCTTTTCTTCCTGTAAGTCAAAGCCTTCAATCAGCCAGAGGCTTTTTTCACGATAAAGGTGCAAGAGATAAATGGGAATAGACTTGATCTCCTTCTTTTCTTCGATGGTGATCAATAAATAGCTATCCATAAGAAGGATTTGGATCAGCTGTTCTAACATAGGATGGGGGAGGTCTGAAAGATCAAGCAGGTCGGGATTGTTCGGATTGGTCCCTTCAAAAAGCAGGATTTGATTCAAATGAAAAAGGTCATCTTGCTGGTTTTCGGAGATGAGGCCCAGTAATTTTTCCGCTAAAGACTGGCGGCTTTTCAAATAGGGGAGCTGCTGATTTCTTGTCGCCATAAACGCAATAAAAAGGGCTTTGACCTCATTGCCGGTAAAGCGGACTTCGGGAAGAACAGAGTTGCGCATGACAAAATATCCGCCATCCCTTCCAACTTCAGCGTCAAGCGGCATCCCCAAGGCCTCAATTTCCCGGATATCCCTAATAGCTGTAGAACGGGAGATGTTGAACTCCTGCATAATTTCCGAAATGGTAAAATGGGCACGATTGTTGATATACCGCATAATGACGTTAATCCGTTCAACTTTTTTCATCGGCACTCCTAAACAGTATCATTTTTTGACATGATTTAAGGTTATTATATAATCATCAAGTGATGAAGACAAATCATTTGATGAATCCAAGAAAAGAGGAGTTTTGGAAAATGGCAGAGTATACCTTGGAGCAAAAAGACAGCTTTACCGTTATTGGTTTAGGAACTGAGCTTAAGAGTGATTATACAGACTTCGTTGGCATCAACAAGGAAAAAACAGATTTTTGGCAGAACGTAAGCCAAGATGGAAGGCTTGAGCATTTAAAATCCATATCCACCAATGACTACGTATTTGCTGTGAGCGAAGCGGTGAACGGCAAAATGATGTATTATGCCGGCGTCATGACCGAGGCAGCGGCACCGGAAGAGGCCAGAGTAATTCATTTTCCAAAGGGAGAATACCTGGTTGTTAAAGGGGAAGCGCAGACAGCCGATGAATTAAATAATAGGCTTGCAGGCGTTGCTTTTGGCCAAGCCTTGGGGGAAGCAAAGAATGTTGCCTATGTCGGGGGCCCTAACACAACGGTTGAGATGGGACATCGCAACGGCATGGTTTATGGGGAAATGTGGATTCCAGTTGTAAGGAAATAAGGAGAGAAGAGGAGCGAGGGAATGTCCTATATCGTTGATTTTAAAAATGTGTCTACAGTTGGTTTGGAGTCTTCACCCGTAGCAGAAGCACTTGCCGGTTTGCGTGCCAATGAAGCCCGCTACTTTATGAACAAATACAAACATGAATTTACGGTGGTGCCTGCCAGCGAAAGCCAGGAGACCCTTGCTTATGTGAACCGGATTTTAAAAGAAGAACGTGACATTGAGTTTTCGGCCAAGCCTTTAGAAACCTCGCGTTTTCAAGTGGAAAATATCCAATTTACCTACGTCTTTTACGAAGATGGCCTTTCGATAAACGTCATGTATACGGTGGATGACCCTAAGAAGCGTGCTGTTGGTTTGAAGCTTTCTGAGGGGATGGAGGTCCCTAAGGAGTTAGAAACAAAGTTTAAGTTTGCCAGACAGAAGTCCAAGCTGGCTGGAACGATCCGGGGCTCGTTTTTTGTAATCAAAGGAGAATATTAAAATAAGCAAAGGCGCAAGCGGAGTGGGTTAGGGATGGAGGCTACAGTTCCATCCCTAATTTTTTGATAAATCAAAAAAAGAACCTGAGTAAAAAACTCAGGTTCTTCTGTATTGCATATATCCAGGCACGGTGATATAATCTATCTGCCACTTTTACGCTTTGTTAAGACGGAAATATCTTATCTTACATTTTAAGTGTAACATGCCGGCGAAATCCTTGTCAACAGTTTTTTTCTCAATTTAATGGTTAGGGGAGATTATGAATGAATGCTTTGGTTCTCGGTTTTCAGGAAGTGGAACATTCGCAGCTATTGCTTGTTGGCGGAAAAGGGCTGAATTTGGGGAAGTTATCAAATATTGAAGGAGTACAAGTACCCGAAGGATTTTGTGTTACGACAGCGGGATATCAACAAGCCATCGGGAACAACGAAACGTACCATGCTTTGTTGAACCGGCTAACCATGTTAAACGTAGAAGATTGGGATCAAATTCGTGAAATCAGCGGAAAGATTCGCCAGCTCATTATGGAAGCCGAAATTCCTCCCGGGGTTGTCACAGCAGTCACTCACTATCTCTCCCGGCTTGGTGATGAACTTGGTTTTGCAGTGCGTTCTAGTGCGACTGCTGAAGATTTACCGCATGCCTCTTTTGCAGGCCAACAAGACACCTATTTGAACATCATCGGCGCCGAGGCAATCCTGCAGCATATCAGCAAATGTTGGGCTTCCCTGTTTACAGACCGCGCGGTAATCTACCGTATGCAAAATGGAATTGACCACAGACAAGTATATTTATCCGTTATCGTCCAAAAAATGGTTTTCCCTCAGGCCTCAGGGATTGTATTTACCGCTGATCCGATGACTTCGAACCGGAAGCTGCTGTCGATCGATGCCAGTTTTGGGCTTGGAGAAGCACTGGTTTCCGGCCTGGTAACTGCCGATTATTATAAGGTACGGGAAGAGGAAATCGTCGAGAAGAGGATTGCAACCAAAAAACTGGCTATCTATGGACGACAAGAAGGCGGAACAGAGACCCGGCAGCTCGATTCCGGCCAGCAAACGGCTCAAACCCTTAGCGATGGGCAAATTTTACAGCTGGCACGTATTGGAAGACAACTTGAAGCTCATTTTGGCTGCCCGCAAGACATCGAATGGTGTTTAGCTGATGGTACTTTTTATATTGTCCAGAGCCGGCCGATCACTACCTTATATCCGATCCCCGAAGCGAATGATCAGGACAAACACATCTATCTATCTGTTGGCCATCAACAAATGATGACAGATCCCATAAAGCCTTTGGGATTGTCTTTTCACCTTTTATTGACTCCAGCGCCGATGCGTAAAGCCGGCGGGAGGTTGTTTGTTGATATTACACATAGTCTGGCTTCACCTGACAGCAGAGAAAATTTATTAAAAGCCATGGAACAACACGATCCGCTCACAAAAGATGCAATTATGACCATAATCGAGCGGGAGGATTTTGTACAATCGTTACCAGATGATAAAAAAGAACAGAGTCCTGGTAAAAACAATAAAGGTGCGTCGTCTGCAGGAAATCAAGCACAATTCGAAAACGATCCGGCCATCGTTTCAGAGCTGATCAAGCGTAGTCAAACTTCGATAGAAGAGCTGCAGCACAACATCCGGACAAAATCAGGATCGGATTTGTTTGATTTTATCCTGGAGGATATCCCGCAATTAAAGAAGATCGTATTTGACCCGCGAAGTACGGTAGTGTTTATGACTGCTATGGATGCTTCAGCATGGATCAATGAAAACATGAAGAAATGGTTAGGGGAAATCAACGCAGCCGATACGCTTTCTCAATCGGTACCAAACAATATTACTTCGGAAATGGGCTTGGCACTATTGGATGTCGCAGATGTGATTCGTCCTTATCCGCAAGTCATTGATTATTTAACACATGTAAAAGAGGATCATTTTTTGGATGAACTGCTTAAGTTGGAGGGAGGACCGGAGACCCGGAACGCTATCCAAGCTTATCTCGATAAATACGGAATGCGCTGCGCTGGGGAGATCGATATTACCAGGACGCGTTGGAGCGAGAAACCAATTACCCTTGTCCCGTTGATTCTCAGCAATATCAAAAACTTGGCGCCTGGGGCCAGTAAGCAGAAATTTGAGCAGGGCAGACTGGAAGCTTTGAATAAAGAACAAGAGATATTGGACCGATTAAAGCAATTACCGGATGGCGAACAAAAAGCCAAAGAAACCAAGCGAATGATCGACCTCGTCCGGAATTTCATCGGTTATCGTGAATATCCCAAATACGGCATCGTCAGCCGCTACTTTGTTTATAAGCAGGCTATAATGAAAGAAGCCGAGCAACTCGTACAAGCAGGCGTTATTTATGAAAAAGAAGATATCTACTATCTCACTTTTGATGAACTTCACGAAGCCGTACGCACACACAAACTGGATTACCAGATCATCAGCAAACGAAAAGAAGAGTATAAAGTATATGACAAACTAACCCCGCCTCGCGTGATCACATCTGATGGTGAAATCATAGCTGGTAAGTATAAACGGGAAAACCTGCCGTCCGAAGCTATTGCAGGTCTGCCTGTTTCTTCCGGAATTATAGAGGGACGGGCGCGTGTCATCTTAAATATGGAAGATGCTGATCTGGAAGACGGGGATATATTGGTCACCTCTTTTACTGACCCAAGCTGGACGCCATTATTTGTATCCGTAAAAGGCCTGGTTACCGAGGTCGGTGGACTGATGACCCATGGAGCCGTTATCGCACGTGAATATGGCTTGCCGGCAGTTGTCGGAGTGGTAAACGCTACCGGACTGATCAAAGACGGGCAACGAATTCGCGTGAATGGAACAGAAGGGTACATTGAAATATTGTAAGGTCTGAATACGTCAAGTAAGTGATTGATATCTCTAGCCGGTACACTGAATATCAGCGTTCCGGTTAGGATTCATTATTCTACTTAATGTAACATATTACATAATATTGTAATTGACCATTGTATGGTTAAGGTATATTCTGGATATATATGTCATTTAAAGGAGGACTTGAGGTGAGGAAATTAGATTTGGGCTGTATTGATGATATTGATGCTTTATCAAAAATGCTGAAACTAGCGTTTTCCAATGAAGATTGGACCAATATGATTAGACTAGCGGACAGGCTTTATGAAGAGTCTGCTATCCTGTACCATTACCAGCTGCAACAACCAACTAAAAAGAACTCCCATAGCAGACCTTTGATATATTACATTGGATACTCACAACTCTGTAAGGGGGTTGCTTATCAAAAATTGAAAAAATTTAATTCATCAAGAGACTGCATTGAAAAGTACACGGATCTTTCTTGGATGAAAGGGGTTGAGGAAAATGAGAAGTATATCATAGAAGACTTCAGGATCTTTGCTTCAGGCAATACATTTACAGTGGATTTGATGGAAGGCAGGCATTCGGTTCTTGGCGATTACGTTCAGTATTTAAAGCAGTATCGAAGAGAGCTTGTTCCTGGGATGATCACTATACTTGAATATGCAATCAAAAATGATCTGTCTATTGATTGGGTATTAGCCGATCTTTCTAAGGAACTAGGGGAAATCGAACGCAATCCGGACAATAGTACGACAGCTAGATACTATACAGAATACTTGTATCTATTATCACTTTATAAGTATAAACAAGGTGATTATCATGATGCAGCAGAGAAAAATTTGGTAGCTTTGACAACAAGTGTTAAACTTGAAGATAATACAGCGTTCAAAAAACTGACAGCGCTCTTCGAGGCATTTAGGGAGTTCGCAAGCAATCAACAAGAACAGGTTTATAAATTGCAGTTAAAATCCATTTTAGAAAGGGTGTTAATGAATGAAAAAGACATTTCTTTCAGTACTATTCACAGTGGTTCTAATTAGTAGTTTTACAGCAACAGCCTTTGCAGCGGATCAGCAGACCAAGGGATCAACGGCAACCCATGTTAACATAGCAGTGGTTCCGCTGAATCACGGTGTCGATTACTAATTCATTGTTGTTGAAATACAAAAAAAGCCTTGCATCTCTGCAAGGCTTTTTTTGTTACTTCGATGCAGCATTCCAGTATATTACGAATCAGAAGGGTACAGAGTTAGAATAATTAATCATATAACCATGCTTTTTCGACCAGTCCATTAGACCATTCCAAAAGTGTTCACATGCATCAAGTATCCTTTGAGAGTCATAGAGGCGGCCCGACATCACAAGTTGACAAAGTTCATCAAACCCACTCGGCTGATCCGAGAATAGTAAAGCTTCAGGCAATACTTGAGCTGCTGTCGTATAATATCGTTTATGGTGCAAACCTAAAATCATCGCACCCCCGGTTGCTATTTTTATAGCCAAAGCAGGTAAAAATGTTTCGGGTCCTTGGATTTTTATATTTCTCAATTTACCAATGTATTCGTACATTTCCTCAACTAATGTTTTACAAACCGCTTCTTTAAAAATGGGGTTATCCACGGAACCTGCCTTTTGTCTTAGTTCTTCAAAGAAACCCTTCGGATCATGAATGGGGAGTATAGTGAAGAATTGTCCATGAGTAAGGGGCCAATCTTCTTCTACTGTCGTGGCTTCTTCCACAATATTTTCCTTATTATCAAGATTTATTTCTGCTTTCCAGTCACCTGATGTCCATTCATAACTAAAACCGTCTTCTAGAGAATTTAATACACATTTAATTTCAATATCTGAAAAGGGACCATCTGTTTTTCTGGCTAAAGAACCATAGATACCTATAGCTTCAACATCTGCACCGTATTTCTCCAACAATTGATTTGCTAGTACATTGGCGATATTTATTTTTTCTTCTCTAGTAACTTCTCTTGGACCATACATATACATTTCTCCTTTTTAATTAAAAAATCGAATGAGATTATATATAAATGGCCAAGGTGGACCACGGGCTTAACGGGGGACTTTTTCTGCCGTCATTTAATCACACCTCTCATTATAGGTAATTTTATCTCAAAAAGGGAAATCGGTGCAACTTTCCACCCAGTCTGCCATTTTCACAAAAGGGTGCTACTCATTTTCCAACAAATGTCATGTTTCCATTTATGCGCATCTGGATTTAAAATAGAGTTGAACTACAAGACAGGCAGAGGGAGTGCGGCAATGATTTATTTGAGAAGCTTTAAGCTCTCTGATTATACGGACCGAAATCCAAATATATACCCTGATTATGTATTTAAGCACGTGGCTGGAGAGGTGTTATTGTTTGATCGGATTACTGTGTTGTATGGCAATAACGGCAGCGGAAAATCCACTTTACTCAATGTAATCTCTAACAAGCTGGAAATCCCGGGGGCTGAAAAGATGACAAGCTATGGGCATAGTATTTATGCTCAGCGATTTCTTGATCTAAGCAGCTATCAGCTCGGGCATGATGAGCAGGAGCATGAAATCAGGCAGCTTCCAAAGGGAAGCCGATATATGAAATCAGAGGATATTTTATATGAAATCAAGAAGATACAGCAATCTTCCGTATTGCGTGAGGGAATCATGTATGAGCAGATTAACAAAGGAATGAGCAAGGCTCAGGCGGAACAATATGAGGCTACGTATGCGTTTAAGAAGAAGCTGGATGACATTCAATTCTCACAGGAAAAATACTCTAATGGAGAAACGTCCATGCAGTTTTTTGAGGAATACCTGCAACCCGGCCAATTGTATTTATTGGACGAGCCGGAAACGTCACTTTCTCCCGCAAATCAAATACGGATGGCAGAACAAATCAATGAGCTGGCACGATATTTTGATAGTCAATTTATTATTGCCACGCATTCTCCCTTTGTTTTAGGCACGTTGCATGCAAAAATATATAATCTGGATGCCAGGCCTCTTCAGACAGCAGAATGGTTTGAGCTAGACAATGTACAATTTTTTTATCAATTTTTCAATAAGCATAAGCAGTTGTTTGAATAAGGGTTGGACTAACACAGGGTAGAATTACCAATTGAGGAGGAAGACAAAATGGACCTCTTTTACGAAATCGAAGGGGATGGATCCCCAATAGTAATGATTCACTCGGGAGGCGTCGATTCAAGGGTGTGGAGGTATATGGTGCCGGAACTAGCGCGATCCTTCAAGGTTATTACCTTTGATGGCCGGGGAACCGGCCGCTCGCCTGCAATGCTGGAGCCGACTTCACTTGTGGAGGATTTGCGCAAACTTCTCGAACATCTCGGGCTTGAGCGTGTTACACTTGTAGGCCATTCCATGGGTGGGCAGGTCGCGACTGATTTTACGTTGTCATATCCTTCCATGGTTGAGCAACTTGTGGTGCTTGCCCCTTCATTGACGGGATATGTATATTCGCAGGAGTTTACCAATTATATGACATCGGTGAATGCGGCCGCTCCCGATATTTCAAAGCTTGTGGAGTTGTCCTTAGCCGGACCGGTCTATCAGGCTACGATGGCCAGCCCCCATCGGAGTTTTCTGCGTGAAATGCATGTTCACTATATGAATAGGGTGTTTACGGAGTGGAGAAGCTTTGAGGTTCTGTGGCCAGAGCCGCCTTCCATTGAACGTTTAGAGACAATTGCCGCAAGTACATTATTTATTCAAGGAACGATCGAATGGCCGGATATGTATAATATCGCCGAGCACTTCAAGCGTGTACCTGCGATTAGATTTGCCGAAATCAAAGGGGCCGATCATATGCTTGTCCTTACTCATGCGGAGCAACTGGCGAATTGCATCCAGCAATTTGTACTGGGAGAGCAAGATAAGACTGCTGATCCAAAAAGTGAATGAACGTATTCGTCAAACCGCCAATCCATTCAAATAAGATAGTCCCCTTAAAAGTCGCTATGTTAGCGGCTTTTTTTGTTTTAAGGGCTCAGACTTTCTTTGTTATTGAAGAGGATCAAAATTGGGAATCACCGCTTTAACAAAAGCGGCAAGTATACTTCGTCCACAATCTCAGCTATCGTCTGCTCAGACATGGGCTTATTATAAAGGATTATCTCATTGCGGGCCAAATCTGATGGTAAAGTAAGCATCCGCGGGGTAACGGCTTCGGCCGATATCTCTCCCCGGTCTACGGCCCGCTGCAGCACTATTGTCATTGTCCTGTTATTACGTCCTTCAGGGAATATTAAGGAGGCAAGCGGCATGGCCCCGATTTCCGTTACGAGCCCGTAGAAAGCCTTCATCATCACTTCGATATTGTTCTGATTCATCGATCTAAGCACTCCGCAAACATCATCCCGCAGATTCCCGTAATCGGGTACCTCCTCCAGCGGCAGGGGCACGCGTTCCCGGATTGCCGCAAGTACAATCTCAGCACGGTTGGCCCATCGCCGGTAAAGTACGGCTTTGCTTGTTCCCGACCGTTCCGCCACTCCGTCCATCGTAAGATTAGAATATCCCCGTTCTTTCAATTCTTCCCGCACCGCTTGTAGTATAGCGGCTTCCAGTTCTTTGCCTCTGCGTCTGGTTTTCAATTTATCCTGTTCTTGAGAAGTGGACATATTGTTCTCATACTCCTTAAAAAATTTCGTTGCGTTTCATATAGCGATAGTATATCATAAATGCAAATAAGAAACTCAAAGTTTCTTATTTGTGCAATCAAAGGGAGGTTTTCAACTTGCAGAAGCAAAGCTCTGAAACGTTTGAAGCGGTTGAACAGCAGGCGGCCGCAAAAAAAATGATGTGGATTCTAATGGTCGGGATGCTGGCCCCGCTATTCGACACGACGATAACCAATGTTGCTATTGATACCTTGGTTCGGGAATTTAGTACCTCGGTGTCGACCATTCAATGGGTTATGACCAGTTATCTGCTTGCGCTTGGCATGGTCATTCCCATCAGCGGCTGGGCGGTGGAGCGATTTGGAGGCAAGCCTATGTGGCTATTTTCACTTGGCATGTTCCTGCTTGGTTCTGTTCTATGCAGCCTGGCGTGGAACGTGGAGAGCCTGATTTTTTTCCGTACGATACAGGGGATCGGTGGGGGATTGCTGATGCCGATTATGCAGACCTTGGGAGTACGCGCCTTCAAAGGGGAGAACATGGGTAAAATGATGGCAACGGTCGGTTTGCCGGCGCTGCTTGGACCGATTCTGGGGCCAGTATTGGGAGGCCTTATCATTAATCATCTGAGCTGGAGATGGATTTTCCTGGTGAATATTCCGATCTGCATCGTTGCCATCATTATGGCGTGGAGGGGGCTGCCTAATGAAGAACGCGGAACCCGAACGCTGCGGCTGGACCTGCCGGGACTGATGCTGCTTTCCCCGGCCATCGTTCTCATTATTTACGGTCTTGGAGAAGTAAGCTCCAACCACGGTTTCGGCCATTCCGCCGTTCTTGTTCCTGTTCTAGCGGGTTTAGCGCTTTTGGCTGTGTTTGTCGTGTATGCGTTTCGTAAAGGAAAAGAAGCATTGCTTGATATTAGGCTGTTCCGTGTGCGATCTTTAGCCGTATCGTCGATTCTGCTCTTTTTATCCGGCCTGACCACCTACGGGGCAATGCTTCTGCTGCCGTTATACTTCCAGCAAGTCCGCGGCGAATCTGTGCTTATCTCCGGCCTGCTGCTCGTGCCGCAAGGGATCGGGATGCTGCTGACAAGATCGCTTGCCGGCAAACTGACGGACCAGATCGGTTCGAGGCCCGTCGTTCTTGCCGGAACCTTGCTCACCTTGCTTGGAACATGGCCATTTACACAGCTTGGCGCAGATACGAGCTATTATTATTTGGGCGCAGCTTTGATCGTGCGGGGAGCAGGATTAGGGGCAGTGTTTCTGCCGGTCATGGCTTCCGCCTACATTGGCCTGTCTTCACAACAAATCCCGCATGCCAGCAGCACCACCCGGATTATGCAGCAAATCGGCGGCGCCTTTGGCGCATCGGTTATCGCGATTATTTTGCAGAACGAATATAATTCGGTCATGTCACAAAACCCTGCTGCTATAGCTGTAGCGTTCGATCATGCGTTTATCTGGTCGGTTGCCTTTTCTGCACTGGCGCTAATACCAGCGGCACTTCTGCCGAGAATAAAAAAATAAATTCGAGAATTATTGCCCAACATCAGATTTTTCCCTGTATTCACTTGGAGTTATTCCTACGAACTTTTTGAATTGCCGCATAAAATGTACATCGTTCTCATAACCGCAAATTCCGGAAATATGGCTGATCGCATATGATGTGTTCTTCAGCAAATAGGAGGCATATCCTAATCTGTTCAGGATGATATCGTTAATTACCGGAATGCCAAAGATTTGTTTGTACATGTGCTGAAAATATGACCGGCTCATATTCATTTTATCCGCCAGGAACTCGACAGTATACCAGGTAGAAGGAGTACTGAAAACCTCATTTCTCAGGTTCAGGAACTGATCGTAGTATTTACTGATCTGGTTGTGCGGCTCCAGATGATTTCGGATATCGCTAAGCTTCATGAACAGGCAGCGAAGGGTGTAATCGATGATCTCATTGCGGAAGGTTCCGTTCTGCAGGTTCTCCCAATGAATCTCATTCACTTTTCTGGAAATATAGAAGGGGTCATATGCTTTGATTAAGGTATCCAGAGGGAGATTCAGCCGGTCAAAAAAAGCATCTGCAGCCTCCATTTCAAAATGGAACCAGTCATGGACCAGAGGCCATTCGGCATCCCGGTAGAAATAGGGGCTGTTTTTGTTAAAAATAATGAAGGTATTAGGTTCAACAAACACAGTTTGCGATTGAATCCTAAGCTCCATTTGGCTCCGGAAGAATAAAAAAACGTAATCCCCGGAGCCGTCCGGGCGGTCGACAGTAAAACCCTCCGGATGAATCACATTATATCCGCACCGCTTTAGATGTATCAGTGAATTTCACTCCCCAAAAGGATAATAGATCAGTCATTAGATAGGATAAATCATTTTCTTTCTCTACACAAGATAGTAATCTGTGATAGAAATTACAGAGTATACTTCAGTGAGCAGAGAGAGGACAGGTGCTAAGGTGACCACAGTTGCTACAAAATTTTATATGAAAAATTATCCGCGGCCCCAATTTGTACGGAGCGAGTGGCTGGATCTGAACGGGGAGTGGGATTTCAGTTTCGATGATGACGAAGCCGGTGTTGCAGAACGGTGGATGGAGCATTTTCCGGCTGCACAAAAAATCAACGTTCCCTTTACCTATGAAACCCGGGCGAGCGGGATCGGCGAGGAGAAATTCCATGCGCAGATCTGGTACCGCAGAAAATGGATACTTTCTCCAGAGGCGGAAGGGAAACAGACGATCCTGCATTTCGAAGGTGTGGATTACAAAGCCACCTGCTATGTAAACGGCAGTTTTGCGGGGGAGCATGAGGGGGCGTATGCCCGGTTTTCCTTGGATATTTCCGGTCTGCTTAAGCAAGACGCTGAAAATGAAATTGTGCTGAAAGTGGAAGACAGCGATAGCTGTCTGCAGCCCCGGGGCAAGCAGCGCTGGGCCGGACGGAATCATGATTCATTTTATGTGCAGACGACAGGCATTTGGAAAAGCGTCTGGCTCGAACATGTCCATGAAACCCGTTTGGATACGGTGAAAATGACGCCGGACATCGACCGCCAAATGATCCGGTTTGATTTCCGCATGCACGGTACGAAAAACAAAAAAGATCTCCGGCTGGAGACGGAAATTACATTTAAGGGTGAAACGGTAAGAAAGCTGAGCTTATCGGTGGACAGAGCCTGGCTGACGGCGGAAACCGGCATGATGAGCGGCATCAACGGACCTTGGCTGCAAAACCTGTGGTCTCCGGACCATCCCAATCTGTTTGATGTGGAGTTTGTGCTGTATGAAGGAGATCGGGAGCTCGACCGGGTGGGCTCCTATTTCGGCATGCGTAAAATCTCGATCAGAGACGGACAAATCCTGCTGAACAATATTCCCCTGTACCAAAGATTGATTCTGGATCAGGGCTACTGGACTGAAAGTCACCTGACGCCTCCGTCCGAAGAAGCGCTGATAGAAGATATCGAGGCGATCGCCGGGATGGGCTACAACGGTTTGCGCAAGCATATGAAAATTGAAGACGCGCGGTTCCTATACTGGTGTGATGTCAAAGGTATGCTGGTCTGGTCCGAAATGGCGGCTGCATTTGAATATAACGATGAGGCTGTGGAGCGTTTTACCAAGGAGTGGATTGAGGTTGTGCAGCAGCAGTACAATCATCCCTGTATTATTACCTGGGTGCCTTTTAATGAATCCTGGGGCATTCAGAATATTAGCCATGACGACCGGCAGCAAAAATTTACGGAAGGTATTTATTATTTGACCAAATCTATCGATCCACATCGTCCGGTCATCACTAATGACGGCTGGGAGCACACCATTTCAGATATTTTGACTCTTCATGATTATGTGGAGCGGGGCGAAGATTTGTATAAAACCTACAAGGATAAAGACTCGATTACGGGCAGCAGCGGTACGTACAACGAATGGAAATTTGCGTTCGCTCACGGCTACAGTTATAAAGGCCAGCCGATTATCATCAGCGAGTTCGGAGGGATTGCCTTCAGGAGTGAGCATGGCTGGGGTTACGGCAACCAGGTGGATAATGAGGAAGCTTTCCTGGAGCGGTTCGGCAGCATAACCGGTGCGATTAAAGCCATTCCGTTTATTTCCGGCTACTGTTATACGCAGATTACGGACGTGCAGCATGAGGTTAACGGTCTGCTGACCGAAGGCCGAAAACCGAAAGTAGCACTGGAAAAGATCCGGGAGATTAATTTGGGATAGCTAAGTGCGATTAACATTAATTGACTATCTCTGAATATCGCAATTATAATAAACAAATGAGCATTCATTCATATATTCTACTTAGGGGGATACATATGAAAACCAGTTTTGAAAAAGAGAGGCGTAAGAAATGAAAAAAGAACCGGTGATTACATGAACAATAGCTGGAACAGAATCATTTATAAGCTTTGGGCACCTCTGTATGATCGGGTATTTAATTCAGGTGCTTTTGCCGGGGCGCGGAAGAAAGCTTTATCGGGTCTTGATTTGAAACCTGGTCAGCAGGTATTGCTGGTCGGAGCCGGAACGGGAGCGGATTTGCCTCTAATCTCAGGCCGCGGCCTATCGATCACTGCCATCGATCTTTCTCCGGCAATGCTGGCTGAAGCCCGTTCCAAAATCAAGGAAGGCGAGAAAATTACCTTTTTGGAGATGGACGCGCAGGATCTCCGTTTCGGGGACGAGACATTCGATGTGGTAATCGCAAACCTTATCTTGTCGGTAGTACCAGATGCGGAACGCTGCATGCAGGAAATCGTTCGCGTAACGAGCCATGGCGGTAAAATTGTTATATTCGATAAATTTGCGTCTAATGGACGTGTATCACCGGTAATGAAAGTAATGCGTCCGCTAATTTCAGTTCTCGGAACGGATATTGGCCGGGACTTTAATCTGCTCTTTCTTCCCTATAATGAGCAGTTGTCCATGAAGGAGGAAAGTCCACTCCTAATGCGCGGGATGTATCGTAAAATTGTGCTCAAAAAAAACTGATTGGATTCAAATCTGATATTTGGCTCAAAAAAAAGAACCTGGAAAACCTCCAGGTTCTTTTATATTGCACATGAACAAACACGATGATATAATCAAATCACGACCGTCTATAGTCATATTTTCAAAGATAACGCATCCTACACTCTAAGTGTACCATGCCGATTAACTCCTGTCAAATGTTTTTTCTCAATTTCATGGTTAGGAGAGGATGTTGAATGAGTTCTTTGGTTCTCGGTTTTCAGGAAATGGATAAAACGCAGCTTTGGCTCGTTGGCGGAAAGGGGCTCCATTTAGGGGAATTATCCAAAATTCAGGGGATACAAGTACCGGAAGGATTTTGTGTTACAACAGCGGGGTACCAAAAAGCCATCGAACAAAACGAAACATACCATGCTTTGCTGGATCAGCTAACCAGGCTAAAAGTAGAGGATCGGGCCCAAATTGGTGAGATCAGCAGGCAGATCAGGCAGATCATAACGGAAGCAGAAATCCCTTCCGATGTTGTGAAAGCAGTTGCTCAATATCTCTCCTTATTTGGCGAGAAATATGCTTATGCCGTACGTTCCAGCGCGACTGCTGAAGATTTGCCGCATGCTTCTTTTGCCGGCCAACAAGATACCTATTTAAATATCATCGGCAAAGATGCGATCCTGCAGCATATCAGCAAATGCTGGGCATCCCTGTTCACGGAGCGCGCGGTAATCTACCGTATGCAGAATGGATTCGACCACAGGCAAGTTTATTTGTCCGTTGTCATTCAAAAGATGGTTTTTCCGCAGGCTTCAGGGATTGTGTTTACCGCTGATCCCATGACTTCTAACCGGAAGTTGTTATCCATCGATGCCAGTTTTGGGCTTGGAGAAGCTCTGGTCTCCGGCTTGGTCTCAGCCGATTGTTATAAAGTGCGGGAAGAAGAAATCGTCGAGAAGAGGATTGCAGCCAAAAAACTGGCTATCTTTGGACGACAAGAAGGCGGAACTGAGACCCGGCAGCTCGATCCCGGTCAGCAAACGGCTCAAACACTTACGGATGGGGAAATTTTAGAGCTGGCACGCATCGGAAGACAGATCGAGGCTTATTTCGGCCAGCCACAAGATATCGAATGGTGTCTGGCTGATGGTACATTTTATATTGTCCAGAGCCGGCCGATCACTACTTTATATCCGATCCCTGAAGCGGATGATCAAGAGAATCACGTGTACGTGTCTGTCGGCCACCAACAAATGATGACCGATCCCATCAAACCGCTCGGATTGTCATTTTATCTATTAATGACTCCAGCGCTGATGCGAAAAGCTGGCGGGAGGTTGTTCCTTGATGTTGCACCGATGCTGGCTTCGCCTGCCGGCAGAGAAACGATATTGAATACGCTGGGCCGATCTGATCTGCTTATCAAAGACGCGCTTATGACCCTCATAGAGCGAGGGGATTTTGTAAAAAGTGTACCGGATGATCAACCCGCACCTGACACCATCAGAAGCAATCCAGATCCGCTGGCACAATTCCATAACGATCCGGCAATCGTCTCGGATTTAATTAAGCACAGTCAAGCGTTGATCGGACAGTTGAAACAAAACATTCAAACGAAGTCGGGACCGGCGTTATTCGATTTTATTCGGGAAGATCTCCAGCAATTAATGAAATTCTTGACTGACCCGCAAAGTTTGAGTGCCATTATGGCCGTTATGAATGCTTCAAGATGGATCAATGAAAACATGAACGAGTGGTTAGGTGAAAAAAATGCGGCGGATACGCTTTCTCAATCTGTGCGGGACAACGTTACTTCAGAAATGGGGCTGGAGCTAATGGATGTCGCGGATGTGATTCGTCCCTATCCGGAGGTCATTGATTATTTGCAATATGTAAAAGCGGATAACTTTTTGGATGAACTCCATAAGTTTGACGGCGGACAGGAGACCCGTGATGCGATCTATGCTTTTCTCCAAAAATACGGAATGCACTGCACCGGAGAAATCGATATAACAAGAACGCGATGGAGCGAAAAACCGAGTATGCTTGTCCCCATGATCCTGGGCAACATTAGAAACTTTGAACCTCATGCCGGCGGATTGAAATTCGAACATGGGCGACAGGAAGCTATGGCCAAGGAACAAGAGCTCTTGGAACGATTGAAGGGCCTTCCGGACGGCGAGACAAAAGCCAAAGAAACCAAACGAATGATCGACATCGTCCGGAATTTCAGCGGTTACCGGGAATATCCCAAATACGCTTGGATGAATCACTACTTCATTTATAAGCAGGCTTTGCTGAAAGAAGCCGCACGGCTTGTACAAGCGGGCGTGATCCATGAAAAAGAAGATATCTACCATCTCTCTTTTGAAGAGCTTCACGAAGCCGTACGCACCCACAAACTGGATTATCAGATCATCAGCAAGCGAAAAGAGGAATACAAATTATATGATAAACTAACTCCCCCGCGTGTCATCACGTCTGATGGCGAAATTATTGCAGGCGAGTACAAACGGGAAAATCTCCCGGCGGGAGCTATTGTGGGTCTGGCTGTTTCTTCCGGAGTGATTGAGGGGCGGGCGCGTGTCATTGTAAATATGGAAGCTGCTGATCTTGAAGAGGGAGATATATTAGTCACGACGTTTACTGACCCTAGCTGGACACCATTGTTCGTTTCCATAAAAGGTCTGGTCACCGAAGTTGGCGGACTGATGACCCATGGAGCCGTTATCGCGCGTGAATATGGCTTGCCGGCAGTTGTCGGAGTGGAGAATGCGACCAGACTGATCGCAGACGGGCAACGAATTCGCGTGAATGGAACAGAAGGGTACATTGAAATATTGTAATCAATCTGTGTGTACACATACAGGATTGACGATGGGGGTGTTTACATCTTTCGGATGTAACGCCTCCTTTTTTGTGCTTGTTCATATTCCGTTCATATTGCCGTCACGAAGGGGACATCTTGCTTGATTACACTTGAAACAAGTCGCCAAGGCGGCTCTACAGATATAGGGACAGGAGAAGATGAACGTGACAAAAACGGTGGAAATCAAAAAAGCCGGGACTAAAAACCGCAAAAAACGGAACTTATGGTTAAAAATATTTGGAGGTATTCTCGGGGCGCTTGTGCTGTTCATGGGCATCGTGTTTATCGTTAATGTAATCAGTAACGGGGTCGAGAAAAAGAAAATCGAATCGTATGGCCAGTATGTTAATGTGGATGGAAAAAAAATGAATGTGCTCATTCAAGGCAGTGGCGAACAGACTGTCGTTCTCCTTCCGGGACAAGGAACCCCGTCGCCTGCGCTTGATTTCAAATTGTTGATCGATGAATTGTCTCCGGATTACAAGGTCGTAGCGATCGAGCCTTTCGGTTATGGGCTCAGCGACGAAACCGAGAAAGAGAGAACAACAGAGAATATCATCAGCGAAATTCACGAAGCTGTGCAGCAGCTGGGAATTGACCATTACGTTCTGATGGGACATTCTATCACTGGACTTTACGGAGTGTCCTATGTGAATGCCTATCCGGATGAAGTTCTTGCTTTTGTCGGCATCGATAGCAGCGTTCCTAATCAACCCGGCATGGATGTCAAATTGCCTTTGAAATCCATGCAGTTTCTTCAAAAATCAGGCCTGATGAGATTGTTCCAAAAAGTAAGCGGAGATCCATATAAGTCGCTTGCATTCGATGAGCATACCAAAGAACAGATGCGTTTGATTTCGAATCAAGTCGCGGTCAATTCAACGATGATGGATGAGCTCAGACACCTCGGTTCCAATTTCAAAAATGGGGAACAGCTCACCTACCCTCATGAATTGCCGTTGCTTCTCTTCGTGCAAGCGAATAACGAGGACATTAAGCAATGGATTCCGCTGCATGAGGAGCAGGTCAAACATTCCGCACAGGGCAAAATGATCCTGATGGATGGTTCCCATTACCTGCATCATACGAAATTCAAGGAAATCGCCGAAGCATTCAAAGCGTTCATGAAGCAAATCCAATAGTATGATTGAACTGCGGTGCCAAACTCGGTGCCGCGGTTTCTTTGTTTAGCCTGGAATTGTAGAAAATAAAGCAGGCTAACTTAGCTGCGAAAGTTTATACTTACATTGGAGAGAAGCGTATAATAAGACTTTCAAATTTTTTGAATAATAAATTTAATCCAATCGTAAGGATGATCTGCATATGAACATTTTATTAGTCGAAGATGATAAGACGATCGCATCGGGTCTCGAATATTCACTGCAGCAAGACGGTTTTCCAACCGTTCTCTGCCATGATGTCGCCTCAGCCAAAAAGGTGCTCACCGAGGACATCGATCAGTTCGCTTTATGCTTGTTCGATTTACAGCTTCCGGACGGAAGCGGCTATGAATTGTGTAAGATGGTGAAAGAGCGGCGGGACATTCCGGTCATCTTCTTAACGGTGATCGACGATGAGGTCAATGTCGTGATGGGGCTTGACATGGGAGCCGACGATTATATTACAAAGCCTTTTCGGGTTCGTGAGCTGCTCTCCCGGATCAAGACCGTCTTGCGGAGATACCAGAAGCCGCCCTACACCATAGCGATCATAGACATCGGCAATGTCCGAATCAATACACTGGAAGGCAAAGTGCATAAAAACGGCGCTGAAATTTCGTTGACCGCATTAGAGTATCGCTTATTGCTGATCTTTGGCAGCCACATTGGACAGGTTCTCACAAGGAATCAGCTTCTGGAGCAAATCTGGGACGTGGCCGGAGACTTCGTGAACGACAATACGTTAACGGTTTATATCAAAAGGCTCAGGGAAAAGCTTGAGGATGATCCAGGGCATCCGGTTTTGATCAAAACGATACGCGGTTTAGGCTATAAGGCCGGTGATTAGATGCTGCGTAATCGGGAAATTCAGATTTTATTGCTCATCATGGGCTCGATTAGCTTAACGGCGATCGTTGCGGCTGCTTTCATTTCGTCTGTCGCGGCGGTGTTCGTTACCATTCTATCCATTCTGCTTATTGGCAGCAGTTTATTATTCATGAGATGGAGATACCGCGAGCTAGAGAAGCTGTCCGTCTATCTGCGGGATATTAGCAACGGTAATGATTCCCTTGACGTTCGCGATAATCAAGAAGGCGAGCTTAGCATACTAAAAAATGATATTTACAAAGTGACGCTCATGCTATCGGAGCACAGGTTGTTATTGCACCGGGACAAACTTCAACTGACGGATGCCATATCCGATATATCGCATCAGCTCAAAACGCCGCTCACCTCCATGAAGGTTATGGCGGATTTGTTAAGCTCCCCTGACCTGCCTCCTGCCAAAAGAACGGAGTTCACCCATCATATCCGCATTCAGCTTGAACGCATCGATTGGCTTGTTTCTTCCTTATTAAAACTATCGAAAATGGACGCGAAGACTATCCAATTCAAAAAAGACCGAATCCCCGTGAAAAACCTTATCCAGAAGGCATTAGAGCCGGTTATGATTCCGATGGATATTAAGGGACAAACGGTTTCCATCGCAGGCGATGACGACGTTTCTTTTGCAGGCGATTTCAATTGGACTGTCGAAGCGGTCATTAATATTTTGAAAAACGGCGTGGAGCACACGCATGAAGGCGGAGCAATCACCATCACCTTTTCCGAAAACACGTTATTTACAGAAATCGTCATTGCTGACAACGGAAAAGGCATTCCGAAAGAGGATCTGCCTTATATTTTCAAACGTTTTTATAAAGGGAAAAACGCAGGCGAAGGGAGCATCGGCATAGGACTTGCGATGGCTCACAGCATCATTGCCAGCCAAAATGGAGTGATCGATGTGACAAGCGGCAGCGGGAAGGGTACGCAGTTTCGGATTAAATTTTATAAGCAAGTGATTTAGCGGTACTCCGAAAGTGACTGAATTGTCACCTCCATCGTCACTTGAAAGTCATTTTAGACAGATAAAATGATATTCATCAGCTAAACTATGGAGGTATGACAATGCATTTGAAGCAACAGCGGAAGATTATTTTTACCATTACCCTATTCTATACCCTTTTTATTCTTTATTTTATGTTTCTCGCTTTCGGCAGAGCAGGTACTGTAGAGTACAATACCGAATACACCTTTATTTTTTTACCGGAAGATTTTTTTAGGCTGCCGGGCCTATCGGATCTTCTACACCCTACAGTGATGGATCTTGTGGGTTTTGGGAACATCGCAGCTTTCATCCCTTTTGGCATATTGATTCCATTGTTATACCGGACCAGCTTTATTCGATTCATGACATTGTTTATCCTTTCCATACTTGTACTGGAGACTCTTCAGGCATTAACTTTGCTCGGCAGCTTTGATATGAATGACGTTATTCAGAACTCATTGGGCGCAGCAGTCGGATTCGGGGCGTACAAAATAGGCTTTCGTTCAAAAAATATATGGCGAAACATTGCTGCTGCTGGCATTTCTGTTGTTGTCCTTATGATCGGGATTTGGGGAAGCTTCGGGCTGGTTGACAAAGCGCTCACCAAAGAAAAAGGCCCCTTTGTGGCGATAAACGAATTGAAAGACAGCACCGGAAATCCTTCGGCGGGGACCAAACGATACCGTCTCAAAATTGGCGGTCAAGACGTAGAACCACAATATAATTTGTATAGCGCCGAAGGCAAAAACAAGAAAACGTACAAATATACGTTAGACAATAAGGAGGAGATGTATTTCTCCTTGAATTATGGAATTCCCGATCAAAAGGATTTCCATGGCAGCATCAGGGTTGCCGTCGATGGACATGAGTTCCTGTCCGCAGCTGCAGATTATCTACGCCATGAGTCGTATATGTCTGAAATTTTTCTCCAACAGGCAAATGAGCTTACGATAACCATTGAGGGAAATGTAGCCATGTGGGATGTTGGACTTAGAGAGATGAAATATTTCTGGAACTGAGCATCAGGGCAAGGAGTTATGATCATGGAAATTTTAAGAATCGAACATTTATCTAAAATATACGGCACAGGCGAATCGGCGGTGAAGGCGCTCGACGAGGTTTCTTTTTCGGTTCAAAAAGGCGAATTCATTGCGATTATCGGCCCGTCCGGTTCGGGGAAATCCACGCTTCTCCATATGCTGGGCGGCGTGGACCGGCCGTCTGGGGGTAAAGTTTTTGTTGAGGATACGGACATGTATGCCTTAAACGAAACGCAGTTGGCCATCTTCAGACGCAGGCAAATCGGCCTGATCTACCAGTTTTTTAATCTGCTTCCCGTCCTGACGGTGGAGGAGAATATGACGCTGCCGCTCTTGCTGGATAACCAGAAGGTAGATCAAAAGCAGTTGGATGGCCTTGTGCATACGCTCCATTTGCAGCATCGGTTAAACCACCTGCCCAATCAGTTATCCGGAGGACAGCAGCAGCGGGTCTCGATTGGCAGAGCGCTTATCGGCAATCCTGCGATCATGCTGGCAGACGAACCGACCGGGAATTTGGACAGCAAGAATAGCAACGAGATCATCGACTTGTTAAAAATGTTGAATAAAACCTATCATCAGACGCTGATCGTGATTACGCATGACGAACGAATCGCCTTGCAAGCCGACAGGATCATTTCGATTGAAGACGGGAGGATTGCCAAAGACGAGGTGATCCGGCGATGAACATTGTCAATACACTAACCATCCGGCATCTGAAGCAAAATAAAAAACGAACGCTATTAACCATCATCGGCGTCATCATTTCGGTTGCCATGGTGACTGCTGTCACTACGCTTGTTTTTTCCTTTTCCGATTTAATGATCAGGCAAACCATTGCGGAAACAGGGGAGTGGCATGTCCAATATCAAGATGTAACCAAAGAACAGCTCGCGGCGATACAGGGCGATAACGCAGCCAAAACCGTTGCGATCACAAAAGATCTTGGCTATGCCCCATTAGAAGGGGGACAGAATCCCAATAAACCGTACTTGTTCATCAAGGAATATAATGCACAAGGTTTCACGCAATTTCCAATTGAATTAAGCAAGGGGCGTCTTCCGCACACGGACAAGGAAGTCGTTATGTCTGAAGCCGTTGCAACGAACTCTAAAGTGAAGGTTGAAATCGGCGATCGTCTAACCCTTCGTGTAGGTGAACGATTCGAGCAAGGGGGCGATCATCCCCTGGATCAGACGGAACCGCTGCGTAGGGAAGACGGCATATTGACCGAAACATTGCAGCATTTAATGACAAAGGATTATACGGTGGTAGGCTTCATCAAACGTCCCGTATGGGAAACAGCTTGGGCCCCGGGTTACACGCTTCTTAGCTATATCGATGAAAACATCATCGGTGCAAACGATCGGGTCAATGCGGCGGTGGTCTTGCAGAAAGTTAATCCGTCCTTATTCGCTCATGCGGAAAATTTGGCTAAGAGGAACCATATCGAGACAGTCCAATATAATAACGATTTGCTTCATTATTACGGCTTGTCCAAAAGCAAAGCCTCGTACAGCATGATGTACTCCTTAGCGGTGATCCTGATGGCGGTCATTATGATCGGCTCGGTGTCGCTCATCTATAATGCTTTTGCGATATCCGTCTCGGAACGTTCCCGCCATTTAGGGATGCTCGCGAGCGTGGGGGCTACGAAAAGGCAGAAGAGGAATTCAGTGCTTTTTGAAGGAGTGGTCATCGGCTTGATCGGCATTCCCATTGGCATCCTGTGCGGTCTTGCCGGGATTGGGATCACCTTTTGGTTCATGAACGCTAAGATTCAAGGGGCATTATGGACCAATGAACAGCTGGTGCTCACCGTCACGCCATTATCGCTCTTGATTATCTGTGTTGTCTCGATGCTGACGATCTTCATTTCGGCGTATCTCCCGGCGATCTGGGCATCCAAGGTATCCGCCATGGACGCGATTCGCCAAACAACCGACTTAAAGCTTACGGCCAAAGCTGTAAAAACGTCAAAGTTCATTCGCCGGCTCTTCGGCATTGAAGCGGAAATCGGGCTGAAAAATTTAAAAAGGAACAAACGGAGATATCATGCCATCGTATTTTCGCTTGTCATCAGCATCGTTTTGTTTTTAACGGTATCGTTTTTTACCACCGGCATGAAACAATCCTTGGATCTTTCGCAGGAAGGCGTCAATTTCGATATTGAAGTATCGTACAGCAATGGAAAAAGAATAGACGACCGGTTGATACAATCGATTGTCTCCCTGGATGGCGTAAAGGAATACAGCCTGATTCACGAGCTGTCTAAGAACGCTTGGGTTGATGAAGCGTTCATCGCCGATGAATTGCAAGAGAAGGTTAAGAAGGATAAGAGTTTACTGCAAGACGGAAAATATCCTTACGAAATTAAGATCCATGCATTGAACGATTCGGGTCTGCAAGCCTATGCCAAAGCGGTCGGCGCAGATTACGAACAGCTCACGGATCCGGATCATCCCGCCGCGATCGTGATGGATACGATCCATTACAAAGAGATGGATACGGGAAAATATGTCCGGACGAAGGCCATGTATACGAATGTCGGCCAAAGCATCGAATTAATGAATTTCTATAATGGGAGAAAAGCGGAAATAAATAAAGTTTCCGTTGCCGTTTTGACGGATCAAGCTCCTATGGGGATGAACACGATAGGAGTAGGCGGGTTAAATATCATCGTTTCGGAGCGCGTCATGAATCGATTGGCAGACGACGAGGACATAGCTAGCGTTCAGACATACCTCCATTTGAAAAGTACGGAACCGATGACAACTCAGCAGGAAATCGAAGAGATGCATGAGACCAATCTGAATGCCACCAATTCATATCAATCCAGAAAAAGCGAAGAACAACAGATTCTATTGATGTCTGTCTTTTCTTATGGTTTTATCGTATTGATTTCAGCGATTTCCATTGCGAACATTTTTAATACGGTCTCAACGGGCATATCCCTTCGAAAACGGGAATTTGCGATGCTGAAATCCGTTGGCATGACCCCAAAAGGCTTTGCGAAAATGATGAATTTTGAAAATATTTTTTATGGGATCAAGTCGCTGCTCTTCGGTCTCCCCGTCAGTTTCGTCGTGATGTATCTGATCTATAGGGCATTTGCGAACAAATTTAGCTACGGGTTCACCCTCCCTTGGATGAGCATTCTTTCGGTCATTGTTGCCGTATTTGTCATTGTTGGTTCCGCGATTGTTTATTCCGGTGCGAAAGCAAAAAAGGAAAACATTATTGATGCATTAAAGAAAGAGAGTATATGATTGGCCATCGGCCCTGAATTATGGACACCTCCGGAACGATGATGGCCGCGCCAGCACTTAAGCCGTTCGCTAAGTCTTCGATTAGACAAAGCACCACGATGCGCCTTATAGTAGGGATATAATCGGACAGAGGAGTAGAGAACTGTGGGGAAAGCAACAATCGGGGATGTGGCGGCGCGCGCCGGCGTGTCCAAAAGCACCGTATCCCAATTTCTGAACAAAAGATACCAGCATATGGGCCAGGAGACGCGGATCAAGATCGAAGAAGCGATCGAGGCCCTCGACTACCGGCCCAATGTGCTTGCCCGGGGGCTGAAGCAGAAGCGGACCGGTGCGGTCGGCGTCATCGTGGCCAACATTATGCACCGGCTGTCCACGGAAATCTGCCGGGGCATCGAGGACTATTGCCAGGAGCAGAACGTCAACGTCATACTGTGCAACAGCGACGAGGATGGGGAGAAGGAGAAGAAATATGCCGAAATGCTGCAGGCCAAGCAGGTTGACGGTATAATTCTCTTGCCTACGGGCAAGAACGGGGCATTATACGAAAGCCTCGCCGGGCAGGGATATCCGATCCTCTTCATGGACCGTCGCGTAGATAACGTCAAGGCGGATACAATTGTGGTCAATAACCGGGAGGCAGTCACCCAGGCAGTGAAGCATCTGGCGTCGCTCGGGCATCGGAGCATCGCCTTGGCTACGGGACCGCTGACGATCAGCACGCGAACCGAGCGGACGGAGGGGTTCCGGACGGCCATGAGTATGCTCGGTCTGGACTACGGGAGTTGTAACATCATCAATGTGGAGATTTCCTCGCTGAAAGACCGCTTACGCAAGCGCTTTGAGGGGCAGGAGCCGCCGACAGCGCTTATTGCGGGTAATGATCTGGTGCTGCTCGAAGCGCTTGCTTTTGTTAAGGAACAGGGGCTGCGGGTGCCAGAGGATTTGGCGCTGGTCGCATTCGACAACATTCCGTTTGCCCACCTGCTGACGCCGACGCTGACGACGATCAACCAGCCTTCGCTGGAGATGGGCAGAAAAGCGGCCGAGCGCTTGATCACCCGCATCCGGTCGGAGGAGGCGCCGGAGGCGGCCGAGTTCGTCTTTGAATGCGAGCTTGCCGTGCGGGAATCGTCCGGCCAGGCCCGGTGAAGGTGCGGCGGAGGGCATAATTCAATATTAACAAAAACAGCTTCAGGTCCAGGACCGGGAGCTGTTTTTGTTGTAGTCATCTCTAGGGTGAAAGGGAGGCGGAAACTGAGGGAAGCAGGAGACAAAAGTGCGGGCCAAGGAACAAGATTTACTCCCAATCAGAATTATGACAACGCTTAAAAGAAAGGGCTTGCAAAATGAAGAGGCCGGAATTATAATGAACCCATAAGCGTTGTAAACCGGTTTACTAAATCGATTTACATATGAAAGGGGATGACAGTATGAAGGCGGTCTTTGTTCCAACCTCGGCATTTGGCAATACTCCCGGCCTGCAGCATGAATGGACGCAGACGGTTCACGCCGCCGGAGCAGACGGCATCGAAATCAGGCGGGAATTGTTCCCGCCGGGGAAGCTGCCGCTTGCGGAATGCCGCGAAGCCAACCGAAACAGCGGCTTGCGCTGCATATATTCGGTTCCGATGGAACTGTGGGACGAAGCCGGAAGGCTGAAT
This sequence comes from Paenibacillus riograndensis SBR5, assembly GCF_000981585.1. Taxonomy (NCBI): domain Bacteria; kingdom Bacillati; phylum Bacillota; class Bacilli; order Caryophanales; family Paenibacillaceae; genus Paenibacillus; species Paenibacillus riograndensis. The sequence continues at coordinate 4,184,977 of NZ_LN831776.1, read as the reverse complement.
GAAACACAGCTGTCAGAGGTTCTGGAGGAAGCGGGGATTCTAAGGCCGGAGATGGTGAAGGTGTCGCTTGGGCATTTCATCGCGGCGGCCGGGGGCGAAACAGAGGAAGGCGTGACGAAAGTAGCCGGAGTCCGGAAGGCTTCGGATGACCAGGTAAGCCGGAACAGCGAAGAGCGGCTGACCCGTCTGGGCGGACTGCTTCAGCAGTACCGGGCCTTGCATGGGCCGCTGACCCTGCTGGTCGAGAACGACCAGACGCCGCATGGCGGTGATGCCGGAAATTTGAAAGCGTTTTTCCAGGCGGTGGAGCGTTCCGGGTTCGGCGGAGTGCGCATGACGTTCGATACCGGCAACTGGATATATGCCGGAGAGGAGCCCATGAGGGCGGCACTGGATTTGGCTCCTTACACCGCCTACATCCACTGCAAGCATGTTGTATATTCTGAGAACAATACTTTGCAGACGGTTCCCATTCCCGGGGAAGAAGACGCACTCTGGCGAGAGCTGCTGGCTTATTTGCCGGACCGCGCGTCCCGGGCGATTGAGTTTACGATTCCCGGACCGGAGAGTCTTTCAGGATATCTAATGATGCTGCGGCAAGCTCAAGGCATGCCGGGAAAGGAACGAAAGTGAAGAAATGAAGGAGGGATGGCAGCCATGTTGAAAGATTCGGTAACTTTTGGAGAGGCTATGGTCATGTTCGTCGCAGGCAGACCCGGCGCCTTAAAAGACATTGATACCTTTAGCCGCCGCCTCGCCGGGGCAGAGGTCAATGTTGCCATCGGCCTCGCGAGACTTGGACTATCTTCCGGTTGGATCAGCCGGTTGGGCGAGGATGCCTTCGGCGATTATACCGCGGAGTATCTCGCCAGGGAGCAGGTGGACACCCACGGGATTACCCGCGATTCCCGTTACCCGACCGGATTCCAGCTGAAGTCGAAGGTGCTGGAGGGCGATCCGCAAGTGCAGTATTTCCGCAAAGGTTCCGCCGCAAATACGCTTGGTGAGGCCGATGTGGACGCAAGCTATCTGACCGGTTTCCGGCATCTGCACATGACCGGCATTCCGCCCGCGCTGACGAAGAGCACCCGCGCATTCGCCTATGCTGCGCTGGAGACAATGAAGGGTGCGGGCAGGACTGTTTCATTTGACCCCAATCTGCGTCCTTCGCTCTGGTCTTCGAAAGAGGAAATGAGGGAGGTCATCAACGACCTGGCCTACCGGGCGGATTGGGTGCTGCCGGGGATCGAAGAGGGGGAGTTCCTGACCGGCTCAACGGACCCCAAGGAAATCGCCGAATTTTATCTGCACCGGGGCGTTTCACTTGTTGCCGTCAAGCTGGGGCCGGAGGGAGCATATTTCCGCACCCCGAATGAAGAGGGGACGGTTCAGGGCTTCAAGGTGGAGAAGGTTGTGGATACGGTCGGGGCCGGGGACGGCTTTGCCACAGGCTTGATCGAGGGACTTCTGAGGGGTTTAAGCATCACTGAGGCGGTGCGGCAGGGAAACGCAATCGGCTCGATAGCGGTCCAGTCCGCAGGCGACCACGACGGATACCCGACTAAGGAAGAGCTTAAGGCATATCTTCATTATCATCTGACAGGAGTGAGAACGAGATGAACAACTCGAACAAAGGCGGCTTCGTCGCTTCGCGCTGGCTGCGTCTGATGCCGATTGTCTTCGTAACGTACAGTCTTGCCTACCTGGACCGGGCGAACTACAGCTTCGGCGCGGCCGCCGGCATGGCCAAGGATTTGCATATTTCGGCGGGAATGTCTTCGCTGCTGGGCGCACTCTTCTTCCTGGGGTACTTCTTCTTCCAGGTGCCGGGCGCCCATTACGCGGAGAACAAGAGCGCCAAGAAGCTCGTGTTCGGTTCGCTGATTTTGTGGGGACTGCTGGCTACGGCTACCGGTATCGTCCATAACGTTCATTTTCTCATCATCATCCGTTTCTGTCTCGGTGTTGTTGAAAGCGCAGTTATGCCTGCGATGCTGGTCTTTCTGAGCCATTGGTTTACCAAAAAAGAGCGCTCACGCGCCAACACCTTTCTCATCCTCGGCAATCCCGTAACCGTGCTGTGGATGTCGATCGTCTCCGGTTATCTTGTATCCGCTGTCGGCTGGAGATGGATGTTCATTATTGAAGGTCTGCCTCCGATTATTTGGGCGTTCTTCTGGTGGAAGCTCGTCAACGACAAGCCTTCGGAAACGAACTGGCTGACCTCACAGGAGAAAAAGGAGCTTGAGAGCGCCCTGCATGAAGAGCAGAAGGGACTGAAGCCCGTCAAGAACTACGGTGAAGCGTTCCGGTCGCCGCTTGTCATCCGGCTGTGCCTGCAGTATTTCTTCTGGAGCATTGGCGTCTACGGCTTTGTAATGTGGCTTCCTTCGATTATCAAGGCCGCTCCGGACATGAGCATGGTTGCCACCGGGTGGCTGACCTCTGTACCTTATGTGCTCGCGGTTATCGGCATGCTGACAGCGTCATACTTCTCGGATAAGACGCAGAACCGGAAAGCCTTTGTCTGGCCGTTCCTGATGGTCGGCGCCGTCGCCTTCTACGCTTCTTATTTACTGGGAGCGGATCATTTCTGGATTTCCTTTATTCTGCTGATCATCGCCGGCGGCGCTATGTATGCCCCTTACGGACCGTTCTTCGCCATCATGCCGGAAATTTTGCCCCGGAACGTCTCGGGCGGCGCCATGGCGTTGATTAACAGTATGGGAGCGCTCGGTTCTTTTGCCGGATCGTACATCGTTGGCTACCTGAACAGCTTCACTGGCGGCTTCGGCGCCTCATATATCTTCATGGCTGGTTCGCTTCTGCTGTCTGCAATTCTGACTATGACCGTGGGCAGATCCCGGAAACCGGCGGAATCGTCTACGGAGGGAAAGCTTGAGGTGTCTACAAGATGAACATTCAACTGGCGCTGGACCGGATGAGCATACAGGAGGCCATCGATATGGCGAGATTGACGGAGCCTTATATCGATTGGATCGAAGTCGGCACTTCCCTGATCAAAGAATTCGGCATGGCGTCCGTGGAAGCGATGAAGCGCGAGTTCCCCCACAAGGTAATCGTAGCGGATGTCAAAACCTTCGATAACGCCAAATACGAGTTCGAGCTATGTTATAAGGCAGGGGCAGACGTAGCGACCGTCATGGGCGCCGCTCCGCTGGTCACCGTTGATCTCAGCATGAAGACGGCGCGGATATGGGACAGGCAGGTCATGATCGACCTGCTCCATACGATGCCGGAGGAACAGGCGGCGCTTGCCCGGTACTGGGAGGCGGTCCATTGCCTGCATGTCAGCAAGGACCAGCAGGAGGGCGGCGGCTCCCGCCTGGCCGGGCCGGGCGCATATGGAGCCGCTCTGGATGGTGCCCCCGGTTCTGCAGGCGAAAGTCCGGCGGAACTTCGGATCGCTGCTGCGGGCGGGATCACGCTGGAGTCGCTGCCGGGGCTGATGGCGATGAAGCCGGAGGTTTTAATTGTCGGCTCCGCTATCACGAAAGCCCCGGACCCCGCCGCCGCAGCCCGCGCGTTTCAGGACCGTATCCGGGAGCTAGGAAGAAGGTAGCGGGTCCTGCCTGCGGTGGGCAGATTATAAGTACAGACCAAAGAAGTACCGTCCGAGTTGCGGAATTGATTACAGCCGAATGGTTTCGAATCCGGATGAATTCCGTATGATCACGAACAGAGAAGGAGAGACTGAACGAATATGAATAAGCTGATGACAATACTCGCGGAAGCCCATGCTGTGCTGGAGCAGGTAGACGAGGGCGCCGTTAACAAGACGGCCGCCCTTCTGGCAGGCGCCCCCCGGATCTTCGTTGTAGGCGAAGGCCGCTCGGGCCTGATGGCCAAATCCTTTGCCATGCGGCTGATGCACCTCGGCGCGACCTCGTTTGTGATCGGAGAGACGATCACCCCTTCGATCGCCGGGGGCGATTATGTAGTCGCCGTCTCCGGCTCCGGAACGACGCATGGCGTCGTCTGGACTGCAGAGAAAGCGCGGGAGCTTGGCGCGTCGGTCATCGCCCTGACGACCGATGCCGAATCCCCGCTCGCCCGGTCGGCCGTGCAGGTGCTCGCCATACCGGCGGCAACGAAGCACCGCCGCGATGGCGAAGGCGCAAGCGTGCAGCCGCTAGGCTCGCTGTTTGACCAATGCGTCCACCTTGTGCTGGACGCGGTCTGCCTGTGCTACGCGGAATCCCACGGCGTCGACAACGCCGCGGCGTTCAGGCAGCACAGCAACGTGGAATAGCGGCGGCCGTACTTCCACCGCCGCTCTAGAGTCAAGCCGCCCCGGCGTTTAACAGCCGGGGCGGCTTATTGTGTGTTCAGCTTCCTCCGCTCCGAAAGCCGAAACTGGAATCTGCCTTCAGCAGCCAATAGATGAATCCGAACACGCTCTAATTTTTCTATTGCGCGGTCAGGATCTGTGGACCTTCAGCCGTGATGGCGATCGTATGCTCGTATTGGGCGGCAAGCTTACGGTCCAGCGTCCGCGCAGTCCAGCCGTCCGGATCAATTGTCATGTAGTAGGTGCCTTCGGTGATCATGGGCTCAATCGTAAACACCATTCCTTCCTTGATGCGTGGGCCTTTGCCGGGCTTGCCGACATGCATATAAGTCGGCTCCTCGTGCAGGTCGCGGCCGATGCCATGGGCGAGAAGGTCGCGCACGACGCCGAAGCCGTGCGATTCCGCATGCTGCTGAATCGCGCTCGTCACGTCGCCGAGCCGATTGCCGGGCAGCGCCTGCGCGATGCCGAGGTCAAGGCATTCCTTCGTGACGCGGATCAGCTTCTTGGCCATCGGCGAAATCTCCCCGACCGCATAGCTCCAGGCCGAATCACCGAGCCAGCCATCGAGCTCCGCGACCGTGTCGATCGTCACGATATCGCCTTCCTCAAGTGGCTTATTGCTGGGGAAGCCATGTGCGATTACGTCGTTGACGGAGGCACAGGTCGCATATTGATAGCCCTTGTAGCCCCTCTGGTACGGCTTTGCGCCGTGCTTCAACATAATGTCCTCGAATATACGTTCAATCTCATTAGTTGTAATGCCCGGTTTGATGAGCGGGGCGATTGTACGATGGCATTCAGCCACCACCTGGCAGGCCTTGCGGATAGCCTCAATTTCATGCTTGCTTTTTAAAATGACCATGTTTGCATCAGGACTCCTTCATAATAGCTTGCATTGCGAGTCGGGCGATTCGATCGACGTCCAGGTCAAAATTGCCCGCATAGTAGTACAACCCACAGCAGCCGACCAGCACGGCAAGCATATGGTCGACGCCGTCGTCTTCGCACTGGGCGATTGCTTGAAGTGGAACGTACAACCGTTCCATAAATCGTCTCTTAGCATGGTGCCGGTCCTTCTCAGGTAAGCCAGCATAATGTTCTGCCGCCATTTTGTAGACGAGATATGCGCGGGCGTCCGACTGCCATAACTGGAGCAGCGCTTTGCAATACGTCAACAACTGCCTGTCTTCCGGGTGGCTGCCGCTGATGTCCGCCCATTCAGCGATAACATGCTCGCAGCGCTCGAAGCCGCTGTCCAACACATCTTCTATTAATAAATGCCGGTTGGGGTAATAATGGTATACCGTGCCGTAACCAAGCCCTGCCTCGCGGGCAACGTCGCGAATATCAAAGCTGCCGCCAGTGCGAAAGTAGGAGCGTGCGGCGACGTCCAGGATCTGTTCTCTGCGCTGTATGCGTATGAGCTCATTTTGTTCTTTGGTACGGGGACACATGGGCGTGTGCACCTCCTTTTATAGACCTGCAAATTTGTCAATATAAAGATAGTAACGCATGGGGTGGAGAAATGCAATGATCTGTTGGCCTTAATTGCACCAGCGCGTTTTTTCTATTTTATACCAAAAAATCCGGTGTAATCATTTATCAATGAACCCTCACCCTTGTGAAAAGCCATCCGCCTGCCGCAAATAGAAGATAAAGCAAGAGGTTGAATCCGACGCCTAACAGAAGTGAATCATTCAACAGCAGAATTTTAAAAAAAGAGGCGATATGAATCCTCAGCGAAGGAATTGCCGTTCCGACCGGGATGGCCGTGAGAATCAACGCGGATAACAGCCAGCCTACAGGGTTGGAAAACCCTGATACCAGCGTGCTCAGAAGTGCCATGGACATCAGGTAAAAGGCTGTCTGATAGAGGAATGAGCCTGCAAAACCAAAGTCATTCCAATGAAAGGCATCGACTAAATCAACGGCACTGGCATAGTTGTGAAAAACATGGATTTGCAGCGTGATCCACAGGGAATTGATCAAAGCAACGGCTGCAGCCCAGACGGCAAATACTGCATGCAGACCTTGAAAATATTGCTTTCGGCTAGCACCCAGATGAACGATCCGTTTGAAATAACTAAGCGGCAGCGCGATGGCCATCAGCGGCAATAGCAGAATGAGCATGTTGGTCTCCGAAAGACGGGAAACTCCTCTGCTGTCTGTAAGTGTAGTAACGATAAGTTCAGCAGTTCTGCCAAGCACGATGATCATCAGGATGAACCAGATATACATTTTGAGTTGTCTGTAAGTTGCCACTAAGTGAACGGTCAAAGTACCCAATTCAAAGCCCTCCTTCGATCAAATACAGGAATAACTTTTGAAGACTCAATGTTTCGATCGAAATGTCCTGCTCGCGGGCTTGCCGCATGTCTCTGTCATCCAGTTTTTCATAAATAGCCGCAAGCGTACCCCTTCCATAGGCCTCATGATATAAAACGCGCTTACCTGCCATAAATGAAAACACAGTCTCCGAATTTCCCCGAACGAGATAAGCGGACATCCGTATTTGCTCCATATCATCCTGAAGCAGGAGAGAGCCTGATTCAAGGATGAAGATTTTTTCGGCAATCGGTGCAATTTCGTCAATCAAATGCGTAGACAGCAGAATTGTGCGCGGATGGTTGGCGTAATCCTCAAGCACCGTCTTGTAGAAGCGTTCCCTCATCAAAACATCCAGCCCCAGAACCGGCTCATCGTATAAGGTGAGCTGCGCCCGGCTGGCAAGACCGATAATATTGCCGATAAGCGACCGGGTGCCGCTTGAAAGTTGGCGAATCTTTTTGTCCGGATCGATTAGAAAAAGGTTGAGCAGCTCGCGGGCGTAGGTCCAATCCCATCGGGGATGGAAAGACGCGGCAAGCTGCAAAGTCTCCATCACCCGCGCACTCCCGAAGTGCCGATATTGATCGCGGACATAACAAAAATCCTTCGGCGGTTCCCCTCTGCCTAGCTTCTTTCCGCTAACTTCAATCGTACCAGAATCCGCCGTAATTCCGCCCGCAATGGTGTTCAGTAAAGTGGTTTTTCCGGCGCCATTTCGTCCTAGCAAGCCGTATATCACATTTTCTTCCAACTGCAAATCCAAATTTCGCAATGCGAGGGTAGGGCCGTAGGATTTGGTTAAGTTGCCGCAAGCCAAAGCTATACTCACGGATTTCAGTCCTTTCTCAACTGTTTGATCATGTCAATGATTTCTTCGGTTGTCAGCCCGAGCTTGTCAGCCTCGTTCAGCAGATCGGACAACAGCTCCTTATAAAAACGATCTCTTCGCTTAAGCTGAATCTTTTTTTTGGCATCGGCAGCAACAAACATACCCAGTCCTCTTTTTTTGTACAAAATTTCTTCATTGACGAGCAAGCCGATCCCTTTAACCACAGTTGCCGGATTGATCTGAAACAGTTGGGAAAACTGGGCAACGGACAGGATCTGCTCGTCCACGCGGAAGGTGCCGTTCAGAATATCATCCTCGATGATATGAGCGACTTGTTGGAAAATCGGTAAATTATCTTCGAAAGTGATGGTCATGGCTTCACCATTCGTCCTATTAGTATGTTACTCATCCAACATACCATAAGGGATGGTAAAAAGAATGTCAATTGTTACGATTTTTCATACCTTTTAAAGCGTTCGCCTTATAGGAACGCACGATTGCATGTTGACAGTTAAATATTTGTCCATTACAGTATGCTACATGAGTAACATACTAACATACCATACATCAAAATAATAGTCTGAGAATTGTACGGATGAACATCCGTATAGACAATCGAAGGAGATGGAAGAAGTGAAAAAGTTGATTGAATTCAAAAATGTCACAAAAGAGTACAAGGTAGGGGAGGTGCCGATCAGAGCGTTGGACGGTGTTGACTTTTCCATAGCGGATGGAGAGTTTGTAGTCGTCCTGGGGGCAAGCGGAGCAGGCAAAAGCACGATACTCAATATATTGGGTGGCATGGATACGGCTACCTCAGGCCAAGTATTTGTCGGCGGTCAGGAAATCACAAAATTGAACGAAAAGAGATTAACCCGGTATCGCGGCGAGAAGGTTGGTTTTGTTTTTCAGTTCTACAATTTAATCCCGAATTTAAATGCTTTGGAAAATGTCGAATTTGCCGTTGAGATTTGCAAGGACCCTCTGGATGCCAAAGATATTTTACGGAAGGTGGGATTAAGCAACCGGATCAAAAACTTCCCTTCCCAGCTCTCCGGAGGCGAGCAACAGCGGGTGGCGATAGCTAGAGCGGTTGCCAAAAATCCGCTGCTTCTGCTCTGCGACGAACCCACCGGCGCACTGGATTATATGACAGGCAAGTCCGTATTAAAGCTTCTTGAAGACTTAAACAAAGAGACGAAAAAATGCGTTGTTCTGGTCACGCACAATTCAGCGTTTGCGCTGATGGCGGACAAAGTGATAAGGGTGAAAAGCGGAAAAATTGAAAGTATTACAATCAATGAAAACAGGCAAAGCGCCGAAGGGATTGAGTGGTGAGCATGAAGCTTTTATTCAAATTATTGCGGGATATCAAACAGTCGGCAGGACAGTTTCTCTCCTTCGTGCTGGTTGTCGCAGTAGGGGCTTTTTTCTATACGGGACTGGCCGCCTTAAGCAATAACTTGGGCACTTATACGGAGGCTTATTTCAAAGAGTATAATTTAAGCGACCTGAATATATATTACAGCCAGCTTACTCAAAAGGAGATAGCAGAGTTAAGCAAAGTGGAAGGCATTCGTAAACTTGAAGGGCGTTATACCTTTGACGCTACGGAATCGTTTGACGGTTATCGTGCAGCATTGAAAATTCACTCCATCCCTGAAAACAATGAAATCAACAGGCCCGCCATGACGAAGGGCAGCCTTCCATCTACCAAAGACGGGATAGTATTGGATTCCAGCTATGCTAAAGAACATCACTATTCGGTTGGCGACAAAATTATCATCCGCGTCAATAACAAGGAGCTGGCGTTTATAATCAGCGGTTTGGGTGAAAATGTGGAGCATGCGAAAAAAAATGAAACACAGGATCATAAAAACTATGGAATTGCTTACGTTGGAGAAGAGGCCATACCGGAGATTGCAGGAAGTTTTTTCTTTAATGAACTGTTGGTGGATGCCAAAGAGGGCTACGATACCGGGCAAATAGGGAAGTCTCTCGAGGCACAGTCCAAAGGGCTTTCATACCTGGGACAGGAGAGCAAAGAACGGTCGTTCAGCTATTCACGTCTGATGGCCACGCTACATAATAATAGGCTCATGAGCAAGGTTATTCCACTCGTTCTTTTCTTGATCGAAGCTATTATATTGTTCCTGGCCATGTCCAGAATAATTGATTCTCAACGCAATCAAATCGGCATCATGAAGGCTCTGGGCATAAAAAATAACAGCATCATGTTACATTATATGGGTTATCCCGTGTTGATCGGCATTGTGGGAGCGCTGCTGGGTTATGTGATTTCTGTCGCTGTGTTTGTTCCCTTGATCTCGGTATCGAATGCAAGGTCCTATTCGCTCCCGGGCATACAATTCGCTCTCTCGTTTGATTTAATTCTGCCGCCGGTTATTGTCTCCAGCCTTTTCGGGATGCTTGCCTGCTATTTGAGCGGCAGAAATCTGTTGAAGGAACGCGCGGCCCAGGCAATGCGCCCCAAACCTTCAAAATCGATGAAAGCCATACTCGTAGAAAGAATTCCCGGCCTCTGGAACCGAATTCCGTTCGACTATAAGCTCATCTTGCGAAATATCTTTTTGAATAAGAAAAAAGTGTTGGCAAGTTCAGTCGGCGTCATGGTCAGCACCGTGTTGTTAATCACGGCTTTTGGCACCCAGGCATCCCTTCAAAAGGTAGCGGGCCAGTTCGAGCAGGTGTATACCTACGATCTTAAGGTTGATTTTAAGTCGGGCGAAACCTTGGATGAAATCACACTCCCGGCCGGCGTTAAAAGCCATCATGTCTTGTCCGCAATGCCCATTGAATTGAAGAACGAAAACCAAACTACCGAAAAAGCTTCGTTGCTGGTAACAGAAAAGGATAATAATCTCATTCATTTCTATGACGAAAAAGACAATCCGCTGTATTTGGACCATAATGGCGTGCTAGTGCCGAAATCTTATGCCGATCACTACGGTATTGCGAAAGGGGATACTGTCCAAATTGCGTTTACTGGCTCCGGGATGGGCAACAAGGTGGTGGAGATGAAGGTGCTAAACATCTCTACGCAGTATTCAAGTCCGTCTTTTTACATCACGCCGGAGTATTTGACCAGCTTTGGGCTGACATACAAGCCAACCTCACTTTTGGTGGAAACCGATCCGTCGGCAGATCAGGCCGGCATTCGGAGCTATTTTGAGCAAGATCATAGAGTGGATGCCATTTACGATAAGGCGGATCTCCGGAAGGAGGCACGATACATTTTGCAGCAAAACAGCTTTGTCTTTATCATGTTTATTATTTGTGCCGTCATCCTCTCCTTTGGCGCGATCTACACCATATCGTCGATCAACATCTACGAGAGGAACCGCGAGCTTGCAACGCTAAAAGTGTTGGGCTATTACAAAAACAAAATCAACCGGCTTATCTTTTTTGAAAATATAATGATTACAACGTTGGCAGTGCTGGCAGCCTTACCGGTTTGCGGATATGTCTATAAAATGGTTGTAGAAGCGTTGTCCAGCACCCATCAGCAAATCCCGGATCAGTTAAATATATGGTTTGTATTAATGTCGGCACTGGTTGCCTTCGCGCTCACTCTGTTGGCCAACCTTCCGCTCAGACGTAAAGTGAACCGAATCAATATGATAGAATCCTTGAAAGGCTTGGAATAAGTTTCCCGCTTGGCAAATAACTTTGCTCATGCTCCGTTCATACAGCTTTAAAATATTTCGCCTTGCTTGTCAGTTAAATAGCGGCTTTTCTTATAATATAGCTTGCTCAGTATGGATCAAGTTTATATTAGTATTAATCATTGGAATGAAGGAAACGCTGTCTTATAATTTCATTGTAAAATCAAAGTGATCTTAAGGCACACGGAGGAATCAACCTAATGAAGATAAATCCGAGTAAGATTGAAGGGGCTGCAGGCGATGATAGAACTGAAGGGCAAACATGTCGTTGTTCATGACGGTGATTTGAAACGCAGGGAAGAAGCAAACAGGCGGTATTTAATGAAATTGACGAACGATAATCTCCTGTTTAACTACAAAATAGAAGCAGGAAGATATCATGGTAGAGATATTCCACATGATGCACATGGGGGATGGGAGACCCCAGTCTGTCAGATCCGGGGACATTTCCTTGGACATTGGCTGTCTGCCGCGGCTATGCGGTTTCATGAGACGGGTGATTTGGAACTAAAGGTAAAAGCAGATCTCATAATAGACGAGCTTGCCGAATGTCAGAAAGATAATGGCGGACAATGGGTTGGGCCTATTCCAGAGAAATATTTACATTGGATTGCGAAAGGAAAAGGGATTTGGGCTCCACAGTATAATATTCATAAGTTATTTATGGGACTTGTTGATATGTACCAATTTACCGGCAGTCAAAAGGCGCTCGATGTGGCAGATCGTTTTGCAGACTGGTTCGTCGAGTGGAGCAGCACCTTCACAAGAGAGAACTTCGATGACATTCTGGACATGGAGACAGGCGGAATGCTTGAAGCTTGGGCTGACCTGCTCCATTTTACAGGGAATGATAAATACTCTACCTTGCTGGAGCGTTATTTCCGCAGCAGACTTTTTCATCCTTTGCTGGAGAACAAAGATCCGCTGACCAACATGCATGCCAACACAACCATTCCTGAAGTATTCGGTTGTGCCAGAGCTTACGAAGTAACCGGCGAACCAAGATGGATGGACATTGTCACTGCCTACTGGAAATGTGCTGTCACAGAGCGGGGAACTCTGGCAACTGGCGGGAATACTGCCGGTGAAGTGTGGATGCCGAAAATGAAGATCAAGGCACGCCTCGGTGACAAGAACCAGGAGCATTGCACTGTATATAATATGATCCGTCTGGCAGAGTTTCTCTTCCGGCATACATCAGATCCGGCATATGCGCAGTATATCGAATATAATATGTACAACGGTATAATGGCTCAGGCCTACTATCAAGAATATCATCTGACCGGAAATAAGCACGGAAACCCCTCATCAGGGCTGCTCACTTATTTCCTGCCGATGAAGGCAGGCCTCAGGAAGGATTGGAGTTCGGAGACCGATAGCTTCTTCTGCTGTCACGGAACTATGGTACAAGCTAATGCTGCATTAAACAGAGGCATTTATTATCAGGATCACAATGATGTATTTGTATGCCAGTATTTCCATTCTGAGCTGACAACAGAGATCAACGGAGAGAACGTCCGAATTAATCAATCTCAGGATCATATGAGCGGGAGCATGCTGAACTCTTCGAATACTGCAGGACAGCAGGAATTGAATGAGATTACAGCTCTACACGAGAATCTGCCCAATTATAAAAAGTATGATTTCGTCGTCCATACCGGTGCTCCTAATGAGTTTGCAATCCATTTCCGGATCCCGGACTGGATCATGTCGGAAGCCGTCATCTATGTGAACGATCAGTTGCACGGCAAATCAGCGGATCACACGGCATTCTACACCATACTGCGGAATTGGCAGGACGGCGACCGGATCAGCATTATTCTGCCGGTCGGCATCCGTTTCATTCCTCTTCCGGACGACGAGCAGACAGGAGCGTTTCGTTTTGGCCCTGAAGTGCTGGCTGGTATTTGTGAGAATGAAAGAATTCTCTTTACACAAAAAGATGATGTTGCCTCTGAATTGATTATGGAAAATGAACGGGAGTGGGGCACCTGGCGCTATTTCTTCAAGACGGCAAATCAGGATCCGGGAATTCAGCTGAGAAGAATTCGTGATATCGGTTATGAACCCTATCAAGTTTACTTCACGGTAAAAAAAGCTTAGGCACTTAAATTGTAATAACCACCTGCATGCAGTTCTTGAATGTCCCATTAGAACCCGCGCCCCGCGCGGGTTTTCTGTGTCAAATCCAACAATTCTCTTTTCCTTATTGTATTTTATTCTTTGGATTGTGTTAGTCTGTCTAATAGTGAACTCCATTTAGAGAGAAGGATGTTATTTGAAAAGAAACGTATTATACATTGAAGATAATGAGAAAATAGGCAGCTGGGTCAAAGTAGAATTGGAACAGCGGGGATATTCAGTTCAGTGGCTGCTATCTGGTGAAGGGGCAGAAAAAGAAGTAAATCAGCATGAAATCGTTATTTTGGATATCATGTTACCCGGTTTAGACGGATTTACTGTGGGGAAACGCTTAAAAAAGGCAGCCCCTGCTGTTCCTATTTTGCTATTATCTGCCCGGACATCGGTAGATGATAAGGTAGATGGTTTACAATTTGCTGATGACTATTTAACGAAACCATTCCATTCGGATGAATTAGTTGCAAGATTAGAAGTATTAATCCGCCGAAGTGGAGGATCATATTCCGGACGCATTTCATTGGGCAATCATATTGAAGTCGATCCGGAAGCTCAGATGGTGTTTGACAAACGCACAGGAGAAGAAATCATATTGACAGGGAAACAACATCAAATCTTAATGTACTTCTTACGCCACCCTAATAAAGTTTTGCCGAAAGAACAAATCTATGAAGCCATTTGGGAAGAAGCTTATATCACTGGTGACAAAACATTAATGGTGCATATCCGCCGATTGCGTCAAAAGCTGGAACGTAACCCGGATTCCCCGGAGATTATTGAAACGTTAAAGGGAATAGGTTACCGGGTAAAGCTATGAAACAGACCAGATCATTATTTCGCCATTTTCTAAAAGGACATTTTCTATTTATCTTTTCTCCTCTAATTATGCTTATTTTCTTCTCGGCGTTCTTTGGGTCTTCGATCCATGGAGCGAAACTCAATACGTTAAAGCTGTTTTACGTTACACTGTTTGTGTTTGGTTTTATTATTATCGCTTTTGTTGTAATGTCCTGGGTGTTCTTCCTGAGGCTTCGCTCACGTCTTACCCGTTTGCAGGAATCCATGTCATTTTCAGCTAACCATAATTCATTTCCTCAACCGGTATCTGTTCAAACGGATCGTATGGATGAAATTGACCAGTTAGGAAGTTCTTTTAATTGGATGATTCAGCAGCTTGAAGACAGCCGCAAGCGGGAGCACGAAGAGGAATTATTACGGCATCGGCTTATTGCGAATTTATCTCACGACTTACGGACGCCGCTTACCATTTTGAGAGGACATGTCACCAGATTAAATAAAGAATCAATGAGTGTTGAAGGACAAAACTCATTAACAGAGATGAACCATACGATTACAAGAGTCGGAGATTTAATGGATGATTTACTTTCCTATACATTGCTTACATCAGGGAAACATCCTTTTAGGCCCACTTCAACAGATATTGTACGTTTAGTAAGAGCAGCTGTTGCTGCGTGGTATGATGCATTTGAAGAAAAAGAAATTCAGCTCGATGTTGATTTACCGGCAGAGAAGACTTTTTACTGGGAAGCAGATCCTAAATGGATAACCCGGGTTCTGGATAATTTATTTCAGAATATTCTTCGCCATGCAGCAGGGGGGAAATATGCACACATTGGGGTTGATGTAGACAAAGAACAGATCATTATTGCAGACAAAGGTCCAGGTATGGATCACTCTTCCTATGGGCGAGGGGCGGGGATTGGTTTATCGGCTTCAAATTATATGTTGAACAAAATGAGGCTGAAAGCTGACTTTACCTCTGATGAAAATGGTACAAGAGTAGCAATAGGTAGAGCTTAACCTAAAGTTAACCCGGAAGTAAACAGCAGGATAACCGGGATGTAACTTTGCTTCTCTATAATTAGAGCCATAACAGAAAGGAAGTGTTATGGTTGCTTACCATTAATAACTTAGTCAAACACCGCGGAAATCAAGAAATCTTATCAGGTATTAGTTTTAAGGCCAGACCAGGTAAGGTAACTGGTTTTTTAGGTCCCAATGGGGCAGGTAAAAGTTCTACCCTTCGCATCCTGCTTGGATTAGATCATGCCACCTCAGGGAGTGCACTGATTAATGGAAAGCCATTTGCAGAATTACATAATCCTCTGGCAACAGTAGGCGCCGCACTTGATGGATCTGGAGCTCATCGTATGCGGACAGGAAGGGCCCATTTACGTTGGATTGCTCGTGCCGCAGGCTTGCCCCGCTCACGTGTCGAGGAAGTTCTGGAAATCGCAGGTCTTACAAATGCAGCCGGCAAAAGAGTCGGGAGTTATTCCCTTGGGATGGGGAGAAGACTTGGGATGGCAGCTGCACTGCTTGGCGATCCCCAAATATTGATTTTAGATGAACCCGTAAACGGGCTCGACCCGGAGGGAATTCGTTGGATCCGGACATTTTTACGTAAACGTGCTGAGTCTGGAAATACGGTGTTACTCTCCAGTCATCTAATGGGAGAGCTTGCAGAGACGGTTGATGATGTGGTGATTATTAAGCATGGAACAATCGTTGCAGATGGAACATTGGAAGAAGTCATAGGTAATCATTCCACGCTGGAGGAAGCCTTTTTTGCCCTGACATCTGAAATTGCTGGTGATGTTGTATGAGAGCATTCAACGCGGAGCTGTCTAAGCTGTTCTCCCTGCCGGGCATTTGGCTTGCTTTTCTTATTGGAGCATTTGCCCCGGCTGTAATTGCTGCCTTGGACAGTACAGCACAAAAAGAGGAGATTATAGCTGGAGTTAGCACACGGCTGCCGGAAGTTGGTTATATTGGATTAGCTCTTGGTGTGCAAGGTGTCATTATTCTTGGTGTGCTTGCTGTCAGCAGTGAGTTTTTAACAGAGAGCAGTGAATCTGGTGGAGGAAAACAGATTACAACAAGTTTAACTGTTGTTTCATCCCGGCTTCATTTTTTGCTGGCAAAAGCTGGCGCTGTGACCGTGATCAGCATACTGCTGTGTATTGTTGCTATTATGACAACTGTGTCCGCAACGCATCTTATTCTTGGTGAATATGCCCCCGCATTTGAATGGTCTAGACTTACCGGTGCAGTATGTTACTGGACATTCACTGCTCTTTTGGCATTTGGGATTACTGTTCTGACTAAGAATGGCATTATCCCGCTTGCTGTGCTCATTACAAATACATCTTTTGTGTCATTTAGCTTCCTGCTGTCTAAGGTTTCAACGTTGGCGTTTTACTTACCAGATAGGGCTGGCATTGATATGTTTATGTCTATGAGCGACAGCTTTCACACCCCGTTCACTGGCGGCTTAGTCATGTTTGTCTGGGTAGCCGTTCTTTTCGTTGTTGCAGTTATGGTATTCCGTAGGAGGGACGTTGCATCATGAGTGTCTCATCCAGTAGAAAGATATCACAAATCCTTGGCGCTGAACTGGATAAATTAGTTACATTACCATGGATATGGCTCACTCTTATGGGTACATTCATTTTTAATTTAGTTTTAGCCGCAGCTTTTACTTCTGCTGGTCTACAAGGGGCGGCAGGAACGCAAAGTATACTAAATATAGGACTTGCTTCTATGGAATATCTTCAAGCAGGATTCATTATTCTTGGGATCTTAGCTGCGTGTTCCGAGTATAGTGGTGGACAGATTCGCACTACTTTAACGGCGATCCCTTGGCGCGGGCTCCAATTATCTGCGAAGCACTTGGCATTGGCCATTATAACCTTTCTTGCGGCATTTATTATTGCTGCATCTGGTGTACTATATACTTTTATTAAGATGAGGGACACAGCAGCAGGGGTAGAAATAGACACAATGATAGAAACGTTAATAGGTGCAGCTGGCTATCTAACATTAACCACAGTTCTCAGTGCAGCTATAGGTAGTTTACTAAGACGGACCACTCCGGCTTTAGTGGTAGTGCTTGGATATTATTTCATTATCAGTCCATTATCGAGAGATATTCTGCCTGATATTAGAAATTATTTTCCGGATATGGCAGGATATTATATGTATATGACGCCTTCCTCTAATGAAATAAATGTCCTTACACCCCTGCAAGGGGCAGGTATTTCAATGTTATGGACACTGGTCTTTATTACAGCAGCTATTGTATTCTATTGTAAAAGAGATGCCTAAGTTTAGGTTACAACCCATGCTCTTCGATCAACTCATTGAGAATGGGTTGATTTTTTTTGGCAGCATTAACCCAGATTGCCCAGTCCAGCCATAGCCATTGCAATAAGGAAATAAGCAGCTTTCATAACTGCAGAAAATACTGGACTTATCGTTCCGGAAAAGTATATACTGTACCTACGGAAACGGAGGGAGAGCCATGGGACGCTACAAAGAGTTTGATAAAGAAGCGGTGCTTCATAAAGCGATGCTCGTTTTTTGGAAGAAGGGCTACGAAGCGGCAAGCATTCCCGATTTGCTGGAAGCTATGGATCTTAGCAGATCAAGTCTGTACGAAACGTTCGGGGACAAACAAACGCTTTATATCGAGGCGATCAACTGGTACAAGAAGTGGAAGCAAGCCAAACGGGACATTCTCGTCAATGCGACATCCGCAAAATCGGGAATCCGGCAATACTTCGAGATACACATCGATTCCGCCTTGGACGGCGAGTCGCCGAAGGGCTGTCTCATTACTAATGCAGCAGTCGGCATGGATTCGCCAGATGAGCAACTGAATGCGTTGATCAGGGAGCGGTTTGACGAGTTGGAGAAATCCTTCTACGAGCTGCTGCGCAAAGGTCAGAAGACGGGAGAAATCATGCCTGAGAAAGATATCAAGACTTTATCTTATCTGCTCTCAAACCTGAATCATAGTATAAATATCGTTTCGAAGGTGCAGGGTGACCGCAGCAAGATGCAGCAGATGATAGACATGGTAATGGAAATGCTATAAAACATTTTTTTTTGCACATTCCGGAACGAATGTTCCAGAAAATTTCTGATGAGCAAAGGGGACTTTCTATGCATTCAGCTTCCATTCCAACGGAAAAATCGGTTTCGCCATCGCTGATTTTTATCCTGGCAGCCGCTTGCGGTATCATAGCGGCAAATCTTTATTATGCTCAACCATTGATAGGCTCGATCGGTTCGACCATCGGGCTCTCCTCCGGGACTGCCGCACTCATCGTTACATTGACTCAAGTCGGCTACGGGATCGGCTTGTTATTTATCGTACCGCTCGGAGACATCCTGGAAAATCGTAAGTTGATCCTTTCATCATTGCTCCTTACAGCCGCCGTTTTGGCAATTGCCGCTGTAATCAAAAGCGCCATCCTGTTCCTCACCGCTTCACTCGTGATCGGAGTAGGCTCTGTAGCAGCACAAATCCTTGTGCCGTATGCGGCTCATCTTTCGCCTGAAGCCGTGCGCGGCCGCAATGTGGGCAACGTCATGAGCGGGCTGCTTCTGGGGATTATGCTCGCGCGTCCCATATCAAGCTTGGTGGCGGAATATATGGGCTGGCGCGCCATATATTTCATCTCCGCAGCATTGATTTTCGCGCTGGCTCTTGTATTGGCAAAGGCACTACCCTCAAGGAAGCCTTCGACCGCTACAGCTTACCCGGCGCTGCTGAACTCCATGCTGCATCTGCTGAAGGCGACACCGGCATTGCGCCGGAGGGCAATTTATCATGCTTGTGTATTCGGAACGTTCAGTTTGTTTTGGACTACAATTCCGTTGGTATTGACAAGTCCGCCGTTCCATTTCACTCAGAAGGAGGTCGCTCTGTTCGCATTAGTCGGGGTAATGGGGGCAATTGTGGCGCCAGCGGCGGGCCGTATGGCAGACCGTGGATGGGTTCGCCCGGCTACGGGATGGGCATTGGCCATCGTCATCTTTTCCGGGCTGCTTCCCTTGCTGGTTCCATCAAGTTCTGCACTCGCAGTCCCCATCCTCGTAGTTGCGGCGATTTTACTTGACATGGGGGTTTCAGCCAACATGGTTCTCGGGCAGCGGGTGATTTTCTCTTTAGGAGCGGAATTCCGCAGTAGGCTTAACGGTTTGTATATGGCCATTTTCTTTTTAGGGGGCGCTATCGGCTCAGCGGCAGGGGGATGGGCTTACGCAACGGGGGGCTGGGAGGCGGCACTACTGATCGGAATCGCCTTACCGGCCATCGCCATGGCGTATTATGCTACGGAGTTTTCGAGATTAAGGAAGAAAAATCTCATTGATTGAGGAGCACAGTTACAGGCTGATTTCATAAAATTAACCTTATTCATAAATAAGGTTAATTTTATGTCATTCATCGCTTCAGCTGCTCTGATATAATTTCTGAAAGGTAGATGAAAGGGGATATAAAAACGAAAAAAACACTATTGGCTTGTATTATGATAATGATGATGCTAGCATCGGCTTGTGGAAATGCTGAAACGACATCGAATCCAAATACTTCCAGTGAGCCTAAACCTGAAACGGAAGAGTCTATTATTCCAAAAAACACCTCCGAATATTGTGATTCAGAAAGTATAAATTTGGATAGTGAAACTGAAACATATTTCTATGGTACTTGGAAAGTTGAGAAGCTTTTAGGATTTGCAAATTCATATAATGATGCTTCTGAATATCCAACAGGGCAAAAATTTATTGGAGATGAAATTATAATCAAAAAAGACTTTTTTTCATCAAAAGGACTTAAAAACTATAAGAAATATCAATATGAACTAAAAAATCCATTATATCAGATTACAGCGGCATGCTATAACTCTGACTCTTTTTATAGATTTTATAAAATAGATATCCCAGACTTAAAGATAAATGATGAAGTAAAAGCGATAGATATAAGTGACCCTTCTACAAAACTTAGCATACCAGTAAGTGTAAGTTTTTTAGTTGTTAATAACGATAGGCTTCTCTTGTTATCAGAGGCAACTATTTTTGAGCTTAAAAAAATGGGTTGAGACGCTCCAATTAGGGTGAGTGAAGCCGCCGGAGCTTGTAAAAGTGAACAACCGGACCACAAAATAACGTAAGCTATTTGGGCAGCCGATCAAGAAGATCGGCTTTTTTTAATGAACAGAAAAGTACAATTAGGTGAATTGCATCAATTGAACTTCCTATAGAAGTAAAAAGGTTTCGTGGGTTATGTCATCCGAAAATAAAATACACTGCCATACTGTCCTTTATATACGGGCTGCCCAAACTTTTTCACCCATTCCCCAAACAGCTTATGGGAAGTCCCGTTGGCGACAATGACATAATCGGGATGATCATAGTCTACAATCTCGGGAAGGTATTCGGAAAACCCGTACATGGAGCGTTCAAAAGCAGTCCAATCAAATACGCCAAGAGAAGCCTTTGTAATGAAGGGGTCCTGTCTTCCATCACACAACACATCTCCACCGCGGAACATGACATAACCGGATGAACCGTAACTGGCGAGAACTTTGGGCCGGATTCCCTCAGGGGTATGCTGTAAAATATAGTTCATCTCAGCTACCGGATAATTACGGGCATCAATGATTGGCGGAAATATAAAAATAAATACAACATTCAGAAGTAGACCTGCAGCAAGAAGCAGCCGTAGCGTGCCTTTCCGGAATACCTGGACGGGTATGCGTAAATTAGCGGTGGGAATGGCTTCAAAAAATATGGCCGCAAAATAGGGAATGAAGAGCCACATAAACAAGTTCTGCTTGAAGTTCGACACCCCTAAATACAAAATTCCCAGCATGAACAAGTAGCGGAACGGGTTACGTCGCAGTGCGTAGGGCAAAGTGCAGGCAAAGAACAGAAGCAACAGCATTATCGGGAGATTCTCCAGAGAGCTGTATTGAATCGGCTTCCATTCGTTGATAAGTAAATTGAAGTTTTTTTTCGTCACGGTCAGGATGAACAAAAGACTTTTTATTCCGCCGGGGTTCAGCATGCCGATCAGCCAGACCAGGACAAAGACGGCTGTTTTACGCAGCGTCATGGTTTTGTTATATAAGGACTCCAAGAATGCCATCCCTGTAAATACAGCAATGACAAGCCATACCCCTGCGTGGAAATTCGCGATTGCCAAAGAAAGTATGAGCATCGCTGCTGCATATCTGCTTTTGGAGGAATACTGGTATTCCCTTAAATATATGAAGTACCAGACAATCATAAATGACGAAATCATCTGCGGACGGCCTTTAAAATAATTGTAATAAATCCAGCAGGAAATCAGCAGGACAAAAGGGAGCAAAAGAACATGATCCTCCACAAGTCCCAGCTCTTTACGCGATGATTTGCCCAGCCGGAGCAGACCCAGTATTAAAAAGAAGAGACATCCCGCTGTCAATATGTATACTCCCGGCCAGCCGAAGACTTTATACAGCGGTGCCACAAGGATTTGAAATCCGAATTCATGGGGTACATAAGGCAGCTTGTCTCCATAAAAGGTATGGATGGCATGATGCAGGACTTGCCCGTGATCGATCATATATTGGCCCACTTCAATATGCCAGAAGGTGTCGGGGTCATTATAAGAAAATTTAGGGATCATTAACAGAAGAGTCCCAATGATTAATAAAGCGTACAGCCATTTGGATAATTTGGACGTTGTCATTGCCTAACTCCCCGCGTTTTTAATAACACTATACCCAAGTATTCTTAAAATAAAGTAAGGAACGAACCCGCACGTGAACTTAATAAATGCTTAAGAATGGTTTCATGACCACCATATATAATCCCCTCTTTTCGAAAACCCTAATCTCTATAAATGATCTGGAGATTGAAACTAGGAGCTAAATGAACAAGTTGTTTGAGCTTTTCAGCAAAGTATTCTCGCGGGTTTCCAGTTATACTAAACGTATAAGTGTTGAAACGTTTGTTAAGAAACATAGGGGACTGGCATAACCGAGAGGGTGATAATGAAATGGAAACTAGAGCAATCGCAGGAACAAGTAAGGCAGGAACGTCCATGACTATGCGATCAGGCAAAATGGTCAAGGCGCCTCATGATCTGGTTAAGTCTCCGGAGAAAAAAGGGAGCTTGAAGCTGGATGGGATGTCCGTTATCGAATTCTGTTTTTACACGCAAGGCAGAAAAGGAACCTTTTTTTTGCAGGATCATCTTCTGCTAATCGTCAAGTCGGGTGTCTATACCGTTCGCTTCGGTGATCAAAAATATATGATGCGGAGC
Source organism: Paenibacillus riograndensis SBR5 (assembly GCF_000981585.1). Taxonomy (NCBI): domain Bacteria; kingdom Bacillati; phylum Bacillota; class Bacilli; order Caryophanales; family Paenibacillaceae; genus Paenibacillus; species Paenibacillus riograndensis. The sequence continues at coordinate 4,162,562 of NZ_LN831776.1, read as the reverse complement.
AACGAAATGATGTTTATTCATAAATCAACTGGAGTCGAGTACGAGAAGACGGGTGAACCCGATTCCGATTACATCCTCGACTATATGATGTTTTTCCTGAACGAGAAGATAGTAGATGAATTCCTCCAATTCGCCGGTTTAAAACCCATCAGTATTAAAATAAGTATGAAGGAGAGATTCCGAATGAAAACACTGGTTAGTATTTAAAATTTCACTAATCTAGAAAGGTGTTGAAACAAATGAAAAAGGTAAAATTGCAAAATGAAATGATTCCTTCGATCGCTCTTGGTACCTGGTCATGGGGGACCGGTCAAGGCGGCGGGGATGCTGTTTTCGGGAATAATCTTACCGTGGAAGACTTAAAACCGGTTTTTGATTCGGCGATGAAAGCCGGACTCAATTTATGGGACACTGCGACTGTGTACGGAATGGGAGCCTCCGAAAGCATTCTGGGCGAGTTTACAAAAGGCCGAGACGATGTGCTGCTCTCAACGAAATTCACTCCGCAACTTGGCGGGCCTGTTGAAGACCGCTTGAATAGTAGCCTGAACCGGCTCGGCACAGACCATACGGATATATATTGGATCCATAATCCTCTTGATGTAAAAAGATGGACTCCAGAGCTGATTCCGTTGATAAAAAGCGGAAAAGTAAAATATGCAGGCGTCTCCAACCACAATCTGGAGGAAATCAAACTAGCGCAAAGTATTCTGGCTGAAGAAGGGCTGAAAATCTCTGCTGTACAAAATCATTACAGCTTGCTGTACCGTTCGTCCGAAGAAGCCGGAGTTATTGATTACTGCAACGAAAACAACATTGTGTTTTTCTCCTATATGGTGTTGGAACAAGGCGCATTAACCGACAAATACAATGTGAAAAATCCTCTCCCAAGCGGCACCAGAAGAGGAGAGGCGTTTAATGAAGACGTACTTGCGAAACTGGAAGGCTTGATCCATGTTATGAAGGAAATCGGCGATAAGCACAATGCAACTTCTGCACAAGTTGCAATCACTTGGGCCATTGCGAAAGGAACCGTTCCGATAATCGGCGTTACGAGAACTTCCCATATTGCTGATGCTGTAAAAGCCGCTGAAATCATGCTGACAGCAAAGGATATCCGTGATCTTGAAGCAGCGGCGAAAGAGACAGGAATAGTAATCAAAGGTGACTGGGAAAAGCCGATGCATTAATCACTATCCAAAAGCAAAGCTTAGTACAATCTGTATGAGAATCTCTAAAGAATATAAAGTTGCAGACTGAGAAAATAATGTATTAGACTTACGATACTTCATTAAACTAACGGATAGGTTTTGGGATTAGCAATCCATAAGAAACAACCCAAGTTGAATTCTGCTAAAATGTAGTCAATGTATAAGGTAGATATCCCACATGAACAAAGGAGAACTGAAAATGAGAAAACTCGTTCTATTTCTTCACGCATCGCTTGACGGTTTTGTAGAGGGGCCGAATGGTGAAATGGATATTGGCTGGGTTTCCTACGATGCTGATTTGGCGAAACATGCGAAAGAAATTCTGAGTACTGCCGACACTGTCATTTGGGGTCGTGGGACTTATCAGATGATGCACGGTTACTGGCCATCGGTGCTTTCGAACCCGTCAGCTTCGCAGCATGAACGGAATCATGCCGAGTGGATCGAAAAGACAGCAAAAATCGTTTTTTCCACGACGCTGGAGAACGTCGAGTGGAATAATTCCAGGCTCGTGAAAGAAGGTGTCGAGGAAGAGATCAATAACCTCAAACAGCAGCCAGGCGAGGATATGGTCATCCTCGGCAGTCCTAGGTTCGCACACCACCTTATGCAGCTTGATTTAATTGATGAGTATAAAATTACGGTTTCTCCCGTCCTGATTGGTAAGGGATTGCCGTTATTCCAAGGTCTCAAGGAGAAGATCAATCTTAAGCTGATCGAAAACAAGACCTTTGATTCTGGAGCCATAGGTCTCGTTTACCAGACGGTAAGATGACCTTGTCACTTATGAATAAAAAGAAGCCTGTCAACCATTATGGTCGGCAGGCTTCTTTTTTAATTAATTTCCGTAAATAACGGACTCGTCCTAAGGGGATTCTCTAGAAGAGAGACATCTCATTAAATCAAGTAATATAACCCATTAATTTTTTACACCTGTCTTTAGATTTTGGAGTTTAAGCACGCCCCCCTGTAATTTATCATATAAATATGAAGCGCTTCAAATATCTTAATAGTTTATAGCAATCATTTAAATCATCGAGAGGGCGGAAGAATTGCATGAGAAAAGGATGGACGTCACTGCTGGCTTGTGTTATGACCATGACCATCGTGTCAGGCTGCGGGTCGGATAGTACGGATGGAAATGGAAGCGCTGTAACGGATCCTCCGAATGTAGTAAAGAATAACGCTTCAGCGTCTGCGGGAGCGGAGAAGGTCAAGCTAGTATTATGGCATTATTATGAGAAGGATATCGAAGACTTCGTTACAAAATTCAATGAATCTCAGGATGAAGTGGAGGTTACGCCGAGTTTCGTTCCGTTCAGTGATTTCAAGAAGCAGCTGACCATCGGACTTTCGGCAGGTAATCTGCCGGATCTGGTGCTAGTCGATAATCCGGATGTGGCCGCTTTTGCCGCAATGGGCCTGTTTGAAGACATCACTGATAAGGTAAACGCCTGGGCGGACAAGGATCAATTCTTCGAAGGCCCGATGAAGTCTGGAATTTATGAAGGCAAGAACTATTCGCTCCCGTTCGTGAGCAATTGCCTGGGCTTATTCTATAACAAAGAGCTGCTGGACCAAGCTGGTGTGAACCCGCCGCGAACCTGGGATGAACTTAAGACTACAGCGAAGGTATTAACCAAGGATGGTGTACACGGCTTTGCAACCTCGCTGCTCAAAGGGGAAGAAGGCACCTTCAATTTCTATCCATGGTTAATCGCCGCCGGCGGAAGCCCCGAGAAGCTGAATAGTCCAGAGGTTGCAAGCGCCGTAGATTTCTTATCCGGACTGCTGGAAGACGGCTCGATGAGCAAGGAAGTGATCAACATCGGGATGTCGGACATTGAAAAGCAATTTGCCGCCGGCAAAATAGCGATGATGGTGAACGGTCCTTGGCAGACAACATCCATTGAGAAGGATAACCCTGAACTCGATTTTGGAATCGCTCTAATTCCACAAGGCAAGCAGAATGCCTCCGTATTAGGCGGAGAGAACATCGGAATGATCCAGGGCAAGAACAAGGAAGCCGCATGGAAATTCATCTCTTGGGCGCTTAGTGCTGACTCTGTCAGATCGTATGCGGAAGTATCGGGAGCATTCCCGCCAAGAAAAGATGTTGCTGCCGACAAGAAATATACTGAAGACCCGTCGCTCAAAGTCTGGATGAAACAGATGGAGTCTGCGATGCCAAGAGGTCCGCATGCGAAATGGCCGGAATTGTCTACTGCTATGTCTACGGCCGTACAGGCAGCAGTGACTGGAGCAGCCTCGACCACTGATGCCCTCGCCGCAGCCCAGGCCACTGTCGATGAGATGATGAAATAAACGTTCCACCTCTGCAACTCCCTACTAACATAAGGTGGTCTTATTGATGAAATTTGCTTCCCGGCTCATGAAAGGGGATCGTGTAGGCCTGCTCTTTGTATTACCGGCAGTTGCCTTCATGTTATTCTTTACCGGGTACCCGATAATCCGGAACATTATCATGAGTTTTCAGAACGTTGATGTTATGACCTTGAATCTTCCGCACAAAGAGTTTGTTGGACTGGGCAACTATAAGGGGCTGTTCGCTGATCCTCTGCTTGGTACGTCTTTGTATAACACCCTGTATTACACGGTATTCAGTATTGCAATCCAGTTCGTAATCGGCTTCATGCTGGCGCTGTTCTTCAACAAGAACTTTGTACTGTCGAAGAAAGTAAGAGGGCTGATTCTCATCCCATGGATGATCCCGGCAACCATAACCGCCCTTGTCTTCAAATACATGTTCAGTGCTTCCGGGGGAATCGTCGATCAGATTCTTATGGATCTGCACATTACGAACGGGCCGGTTGAGTGGTTGCTACATCCCGTCAGTGCCATGTGGTCTTTAATTCTGACCAACTCCTGGATTGGCGTTCCGTTCACGATGATTATGCTGCTAACCGGTTTAACAACGATTCCAAGTGAGCTTTATGAGAGTGCGTCCATTGATGGGGCCAGCCGGTGGGGGAAGCTGCGGCATATCACGCTTCCTCTTCTGCGGCCTTCCATTGAGGCAGTACTTATTCTTGGATTTATCTCCACCTTCAAGGTGTTCGATCTCGTCTATGTAATGACGAAGGGCGGACCTGTAGATGCAACAGAAACGTTATCGACACTTTCCTACAAGCTTTCCTTCTCTGAATTCAATTTCAGCCAGGGTGCGGCTGTGGCCAATATTCTATTCGCGATCTTGTTCGTAGTCAGTCTTGCCTACCTGAAGCTTGTGAAGGAAGATGAGGTGATGTGAAGGTGAGTGAGATCCGAAGCTTAAGAGGACGAATGTTATATAACCTTGCGGCTGCATTGATCTGTATCGTCTTTCTCTTTCCGCTCTACTGGATGATCATCACTTCGTTCAAGACAGAGCTGGAGATTTTCCAGACGCCGATCTCATTCTTTCCGAAGAGTATCAATTTCAATGCCTATTTCGAGCAGGTGAGAGAGGATTATAACATCTTCCGGAACTTTCTGAACAGTATCATCATTTCAGGCGCGGCAATGGTCATTGCAGTGGCACTAAGTATTCCTGCTGCCTATGCACTGGCGAGATTCAGGTTTAAGGGCAGGAAGCTGGTCATTTTATCGTTCCTGATCACCCAGATGCTTCCCACTTCGCTAACGTTAACGCCATTATTTATTATTTTCAAAAATATGGGGCTGTATAATACGTATCTGGCCCCGGCAATTGCTGATGCAACGATTGCGATCCCGTTCTCTGTTCTGATCTTGCGGACATACTTTGTTACCATTCCGCGGGAGCTGGACGAAGCAGCCAAGGTTGACGGATGCAATGTGTTCACCGCATTTGTCCGGATTATGATTCCAATCTCGATTTCCGGTGTCGTTGTCAGCATTATTTTCTCAACCCTGTTTGCCTGGGCGGACCTGATGTACGCCTTCACATTCATTAATAAACAGAATATGTGGCCGGTCACTTCAGGGGTGTTCAATTTCATGCAGCGCTACGGGACACAGTGGAATAACGTCATGGCCTTCGGCGTAGTTTCCGTGCTACCGATCATTCTTCTATTTACGTTTCTGCAAAAGTACATTATTAGCGGTTTAACAAACGGTGCAATCAAAGGCTGATATTACTGCTCTAAGAAAATTTTGAGTAGAAAGGTTGATAACCGATGAAATTTTCCCGTAAAATGCTGGCGGCTTCTATGGTTCTGTTTCTGCTCACGGCAGTCTTTAACCAGGCGTTCGCCTTTGGTCCGGTAACCCTCTGGGGGAGCAGTGCAACGCAGAGTGCGAGCTACGCCCGGGCGCTGATTCTTCAGAATAGCGGAGCGGACAACGGCAAGATGTACGCTACACATGAGACATGGACCGCCAATCAGCTGCCGCATCCGGCGGGTCCTAATTTTCCAATCTATGAAAGCACCAATGGCGGACAAAACTGGACAAAGGTGGGGGAAGTTGCCGATATTCATCCGGGAGAAGGTCTAAGAGAACAAGGCTTCCTCTATGAGCTTCCCCAGCAGGTCGGCAATATGCCGAAGGGGACGATGCTGCTCGCGGTCAATGCTTTTCCTGAAGGCGAGCTGGTGCATAACATCGAACTCTATAAGAGCAACAATCTGGGCAGATCCTGGACCTATGTCGCAACCATCGCCACCGGAGGGGCTTATGGAGGAGGCATGAACTGGGAGAGCCAGGGAATCTGGGAGCCGTTCCTCCTCGTAGCTGGCGGCAAGCTGCTGTGCTTCTATGCGGATGAGCAGGACGCGAATCACAATCAGATGATTGTCCACCGCTCATCAGCAGACGGCGTAACCTGGAGTCAGACCAAGGTGGATGTGGCGCTCGGAAATTCCCGTCCGGGCATGCCGACGGTTACGCAAATGGGTAATGGACAGTATATGCTGGTATATGAAATCGTTAATATGTATGACGACCAGATTCACTATAAGATATCCAATGATCCCGAGAATTGGGGCAATACCGCCGATGCAGGCATGAAGGTTAATTATTATAATGGCCAGACCCCGGGTTCGCAGCCGTATGTGGTCTGGGTTCCTGGCGGAAGTCCGAACGGAACGGTTATCATCTCCGGAGGACGTTCGGACAAGCTGTTCCTGAATTATAATTACGGGCAAGGTCATTGGACAACGCAAGATAGCGTAATTACATTGGGATATAGCCGAAGCCTGGTTCCTGTGAGCAACAATAAGCTTTTTATCATCTCTACAGTCAAGAATGCCTCAACCGGCAATAGCGATGTCATGGCTGGAACCAGCGATATCGTCCCAGCCAGCAACAATTACAGCGACAACCAGATGATGCTGGTCAATAAGAACGGAAAAGCAATGGATTTGATCGGGGGAAATCAGAATAACGGCGCTGTGATTAACCAGTGGGCCTATGATTACAACGGGCCTAACCAGAGATGGTCAGTCATTCCTGCCGGAAACGGTCATTTCCGGATTGCGAGCAGCGTCAGCGGTAAATATGCAGCGGTGCAGGGCAATTCAACGAGCGATGGAGCACAGCTTGTCAGTGCACCATATGAGGAAGGGAATGCCTTCCAGCAATGGGACTTTGTCGACGCCGGCAACGGCTGGTTCAAGATTGTCAATGTTGGCAGCGGAAAGGTGCTTGATGTAGACAAGAACTCGCTGGCTAATGAGGCCAAAATGCAGCAGTGGGCCTGGACCGGTGCCGAGTGCCAGTACTGGAGAATCCAGCCGCAGGGTGACTATTATATTCAAGCAGAGCATAGCGGCAAATATTTGAATGCGGGTGGTGCCGGGACGGCTAATGAAACTCCAGTGATCCAGTTTACTTTCGAGAACAATATCTGGTTTAAATGGAGATTTGAGAGTACGGGTGAAGGTTATTATAAAGTGCTCAATTTGAACGCCTCCAATAAGGTGGCTGACGTATCGAACGTTTCTACAGCTGATGGTGCCAAAGTGCATTTGTGGGATGATGTGAATGCAGGGAATCAGCAGGTAAGACTGGTGCCACAGCAGGACGGAAGCTTTAAGCTGTTCTTCAAGCATTCCAATAAGGCCTGGGATATCGAAGAGTTCTCGCGCAACAATGAAGCCAGACTGACCCAATACACTGAGGTAACTGCAGACAACCAGAAGTTTTATCTGGAAAGAAGCAACTAACTTCATAGTTAATCAACATTCAGGTTGAGTAGACTATATGTATGTTCAAACATACATATGGTCTACTATCATTTGTATTCAGACTAATATTACGATACCGCGCTGAGGGATATTAATGAACAGAATGATTGGTTTAATAAGAGGCATGTTCAAAGGCTACAAGCGGAGTCTGAAAGGTAAACTGATTCTCTCCTTCCTGTTCACAGCCATTCTGCCGCTCATGGTGGTGCAGTTTATTGTATATACCAGCACTGCCAGATCGATGCAGCACAAAATAAATGAGCTGCTGGAAGGAAATCTGATTCAGGCCGCCCGCAGTGTAGACAGGGAGATTGCCTCGTATAATGACCTGCTATATCAAATTTTCACAGACGAGGATATCACTCAGCTGACTCTGAAGATGACACATGGTTCAGACAATGAACAGATCATCTCTTTTGGCAAGCTGCGGGAGAAACTGGGGGTTCTGGCCAATTCCAAGGATGGAATCTCAAACATTTCCATTCTCATGCCGAATGATTTAGTCGTATGCTATGACAAGATAACTGGACTTGCCACTCAGCATTATTGGGCCAAATTCGGAGGGCAGATTACGGACACAGAATTCTATAAGCAGGCGGGGCAGACCGATCAAACGGTGATCCTCCCGACCGAATATGCTGATCAGTACGGGGAGAAGTCCACACATTTATTCCATCTGGCCAAGAGAATGTTCGACATAGGAAGGCAGAATAAGAATACAATCGGCGTAATCGTGATTAGCCTGAAAGAAGAAGTACTGTCCGAGGCTGTAAATTATGCGAATATGCATCTAAATGGCAGCGGGTTCAATTACATTGTTGACCACAATCAGACCATAATCTCCTTCCCGGAGAAAACATTGATCGGTGAGCCGGAGACAAATTTCTTGAATCAACATGCCATTAAGCTCACCAGCGGAAGTACCGTATCAAGTGTATGGGCTGAGCGCTGGAACAAAAAACCTGTGCTGGTGAACAAACAAACGGACAGCACACTCGGCTGGAGCTTCGTCAACATTACCGATAAAAAGGAGATGTTCCGTGAAATGCAATCCCACCAACGTCTGTATCTGATGATCGGTGTACTGACGATTGTATTCTCGCTGCTGTTGGCCGTTTATTTCTCCGGAAAATTCACTCATTCGCTCCGAACGATTGTCCGTGCCATGACTTCTGCCAAAAGGGGGAATCTGGATGTGCAGCTTAACTTCCATACGGAGGACGAAATCGCCATAATCTCCTCAAGCTTTAACAGCATGATCGGCCAGATTAAGGAATTGGTGGAAGATGTCAAGTCTGCAGCAAGGCAGCAGAAAGATGCTGAGATTAAAGCGCTAGAGGCGCAGATTAATCCTCATTTCCTATACAACACTCTGGATACGATTAACTGGATCGCCATTGAGAATGAGCAATATAAGATCAGCCACATGCTCAAGAATCTGGCGCAAATACTCCGGTACACGATTAGCCCAAGCAATGAAATCGTCCCTATACGGAAGGAAATGGAGTGGCTGCGGCAATATATTTACTTACAACAAATTCGCTTTGAGCATTCCTTCGAGTGTGTCCTGGAAGTAGAGGAGGCAGTGGTGGATTGCAAAATCTACAAGCTGCTGCTTCAGCCCTTTATTGAGAATGCCATCCTGCATGGACTGGAGGGCTGCCGTACTGGTGGGCTTATTACGGTCACTGTCGGCGGGTACAAGAGTAGCTGCATTCAGGTTCGAATCACAGACAATGGCCGGGGGATGACTCCTGAGCAGCTTGCCCAAATCTTGAATCGCAAAGAACAGACGGTAAAAAAGAAGGGAGGCGGGCTGGGAATACATAATGTGTTTACCCGTCTAAGACTCTATTACGGGCAGGACTGCCGCTGGAATATTACCAGTCAATTAGGGGAAGGAACGCAAGTTCTGTTAGAAATCCCGCAATGTCCTGAAGAGGGAGGACTAACGAAATGAGGATTGTTGTTGTTGAGGATGAGGCAACTCTTCGCAGGGGAATTATTCAATTCATCGAACAGATGAATGAGCGGTATCAAGTGGTCGGCGAAGCGGACAATGGCGCGGACGGGGAGCGGATCATTCTGGAGCTGCAGCCGGACTTAATTATTACCGACATTAAGATGCCGGATATGAGCGGTCTGGAAATGCTCGAGAAGCTAAAGGCGCAGCATTTCGAGTACCGCTCTATCATTCTAAGCGGCTATTCGGAGTTCGAGTACGCAAAGCGGGCAATCAGTGCAGGTGTTCAGGAGTATTTATTGAAACCGTTTACGGAAAATGAGCTGCGCAGAGTGCTGGCAGAACTTTCGTTGTCCATTGAATTGCAGAGAAGTCTCGATCCAGCCCATAAGGAGGGAGCCGCATCCTTCGATTATTACTTCAACAGCCTTCTGCTCGGAGCCCCTGTGAATCTGGAAGTCCTTGCAGAACGACTGCTCAAGGAATACAACCTAAATATCCGCCAGCCGTTCTACCTTGCGGCTATATATTTGCATGAGAACTGTAATGAGGCTGAACAATCGTGGGAGAAACTGCTGTACAGCCAGCTGGATAAGACGATGAAGGGGCCGGTTTGTACTTTTGCTTTGCCAGCTGATCATCTGCATCTACTGTTATTAACAGATCAGCAGAGTATTGATCAATTCTACAGAGTAATCAAGCAGATGTTAATGGCAGAAGAGAAGCCGCCGAATATGGCCAGCGGATTTATTAAATGCGAGGACATGACCAGCTTCAGGATGCAGCTAACTGAGCTGAAGAATGACCTCCAATGGTCGATTGTGCTGGGCGATCAAATTGTAATTGATCATGAGCGCATCCAGACACTGGTGACGCAGATTGTCCGCTATCCGGTTGAGCTGGAGCGGCAAATTATTCTGGAGATCCATGCTATAGATTTAAATACAATGTACTCCACTTGCCAGGAGTTTCTGCATTACTGGAGATCAAAGCTATACCATCCGGAAGATGTCATTCATGCATTCGTGCAGTTTTGCTCCGCGATAGTCAACGCAGCTCACAAAGCTTCTCTCAAGTGGGAACAGACGCTGAATCTCAGAAGGGTATATCTCAAGCTGATGGATTCTCTGACCTGGTCCGAATTAAGCGGCACCCTGCTGGAGCTGTATGCAGAAATGCAGGATTCAGTCCGTGATTACAAGCTTGAATATAGCCCTGTAATTAAGAGGGTGATCCATTACATTGATCTGCACCTGCATGAGCGGATTACACAATTGGAGGTGGCGGATAAGCTTCGTATTACCCCAGAGTACTTAAGCCTGCTGTTTGCCAAGGAGGTCGGCAACAACTTCAATGCCTATGTCCGGGAGAAGAAGATGAACCGGGCCAAAGAGTTGCTGATAGAGAGCGAATTGAGCGGATATGAAATTTCGTCACTGCTGGGGTTCACGGATCCTAAGTATTTCTACAAGGTGTTCAAGAATGTGACGGGCCTCTCCACTAGTGATTTCATCAAGATCCACCGGAGATAATACCTGATATTGATATTTTTACAAGGCCCGTCCCAAAAGCCACGAAACGGCTGATTGGGACAGGCTTTGTTTGTTATTGAGTACTTAAGTGAAAAACAATCGAGGAAAAAGAATTGGCTCAAAAATATAGGAAGCAAGCAGAAGAAGTAGCTTTCTTAAACATACTTTAATTACGTAAAATAACAATTTGACGAATAAATAGTAATGAGATATATTGGATGTACGGAGGTTCGTACATATATGGATAAACAAATGAAAATGCACTACATGCAACGGATTGATGAAAAACTGTCTGATTTACCTTGGTATGTTACAGAATTTATCGATAGCAAAAAACGAACGTTATCTCCAACGACACTTCTTAACTACTGCCATGATTACATTATCTTTTTCGATTGGCTGATCGCTGAGAATCTAACTTCATCAATCCGGAAAGAAATACACTTAGAAACGCTGGAACGGTTAACCATTCGAGAAGTGGAAAATTTCCTGTCATTCCTGGATTATCAGCTTGGAAACAAGAAGCTTACGATTAACCGCAAATTGTCCTCGCTGAAATCGTTGTTTGATTACCTTCAGAATAAGGCTGAAACCAGCGACCTTAAACCATATATTCAACGAAATGTAATGGCCAAAATGGATTTAAATGCCGTCAAAGAAAGCCAGGAAACCATTGCAAACCGTATTGAAGGTAAAATTCTCAGAGAAGACGATTTTGAATTATTCAGGCAATTTGTAGCGTATGATTTTGGCGAAAAGTATAAGGATAACAAGCGGATTTATACGTTTCATCAGTTTAATCGTGAGCGCGACACAGCAATCGTTTCGCTGATATTAGGCTCAGGACTCCGATTGTCCGAGGTTGCAGGCATTAATATGGATGATCTGGATATGAATAAAGCTCTGGTACGCGTAATACGTAAAGGCGATAAAGAACAATATGTTTATTTTAGCAAACAGGCTTTACTGGATTTAGAAAGTTATCTGCAGATCAGAGAAACCAGATATGTACCAGAAAAACTTGAAAATTATCTGTTCATTGCAGCTCCTGTAGGCCGCAAAGGTAAAAGCCGGCGTTTGACACAGCGCTCAATTGAAAAACTGATTGAAAAGTATGCCGCAGCCTTTGGGAAACCTTCACTTACAGTTCATTCCCTGAGACATTCTTTTGCAACACGATATCATCTAGAGAATAACGATGTCCCGAAACTGAAAAATCAATTAGGGCATTCATCCATACAAACAACAATGATATACACACACTTAACAGATGAAGAGATGCGTAACGCTGTAAATAATATGGATCGTTAAACCCGCGGTGTTACGCGGTTTCTTAAACACATATTCACAAAACCCGTATTTTGTACATATGTCTTTGGCCTTGGCATGTGAACTTGCCTCCGGTCCGTTCGTCTGTTGATGTCGGAGGACAAGAACATAGTCCCTTGTAGGACAAGAACTTGGTCCCATTGCCGATAAATCCCCTATTTCGGCCACAAAAAAACAACTCACTCGAGTTGTTTTAATAATCATGCTTCTTTATATATGAACTAACGTAATTAATCAGTTCATAATTTTTTGGATATTCGATGGATATCGGTGCCGGTACGTAGGATTTCATATTTGAAATAGCTCTCTTTTTTCTTAAGCTATAATTTGGGCATTCATATTCAATGTTTTTTTGGTCGATTGTATTCTCATCTAGTACATCATGAGGTTTATTCTTTTAGCACTCAAAACATTAACCTCTTGATATCTAAATGCAATTTTGAAGTTAGCTTTTGTGTCCATGAGTATCTTATCCCAGTTGGTATTTTTCTTATCATTAACTAAAATATCTTCTGAATATTTTAGACACTCGTAAAAAAATATTAGACTAAATCGATATGTCCATTGTTCTTGGATCCACTCCAATGTATCCTTATTTATCTTTTCCCCATTATTCTTTAGTACATATTCTTCCAATAATAATTTTATGTCATCAGTTATTGCACTTGTAAGCAGCTCGTAACCATATCGTCCTCCACTTCGGGCTACATCATTTATTCGAATATCTGAAGATAAAAACGTTCAGTTTTTAAAAGGGTTTTACGCCAGTTGACATTGGCATAAGCGTATGGACAAATATCAGGGAAGTCTTCCCCATCATTTTTTAGTAGCTGCCAAAATTGTTTTATGCAATTAGAGTGTTTCCATAATACGTTCTTTCTTATGTGTCGATCCACAGTCTGGAAGGTATCAACATTATTATAGTAAAGCTCTTTATTAAATTGAGTTGAATAATAAAAATCATCAATAGATATTTTATTATTTTCTTTTGTGAAAGTTTTTTTAGCTAGATAAGGATGAAAAACAGATAGTATATTTAGATTCCCGAATTCAGGTAGAATCAAAATTCTTCCGTCCTCCTGATTGGTGTTTGATAACGATAACCAATGTAATGTTGCAGAATCCACTATCTTAAATTTTGTGTCCCAATTTTCCCAGAGTGTACTAGAAAAATCAGCGAATTCAAAGCCGCATTTACAGGAAAAAGCGTTTCCGAAAAATCTGTTGGAAAATACAAACGGTATATTTTTTTTACACCGTGCACAGGTATCTTCTAATTTTACATTGTGAAAAGGACAATGTTCCAAGAGTTTAAATTGATGTAACCAACTATGATGTCCGTAAGATATGCATTGGTTACACCAGCGTAAGTGTTTCGAAAACCAAGATGTATTTGGGAATCTATTACTGTGTAGAGGTTTAGTTAGTGATTGTATTGATTATTGAGTAAGCTTAACTAAGTGGAACGGATCGAGTCCATACGCTGGCTTAACAGTGAATTGACCTGCTCCAGCTCTGACAACGAGGCTTCGCTAAGCTTCGCTGAGATCAGCCGGGAGGTGGAGTAATACATAACGATGCTGAGCATACTCATCAGCAATAAAATAAACAAACTTAGCAGCACAACTAGTGTAGGCTGTAATTTACGTCTCTTAAACCATCCAATACGCATAAGCTCCTCCTCCGTTTTCAAAAATGATGGTATATAGAATAACAACTCTATATCAGAACATCTAATTTTAATTGATTACATAAAAAATAAAGCACCCCACCCTGCAAAGGGAAGAATGCATTAGTTGTCAGTGCTTATATCTCTTTCATTATAAAGTAGAACGATTCAAATACATATAATACACTTCAATGAAATAAACATACTTCACGGTTGATTAGTACTCCCTCAACATATTTTCAATTTCTAGCTTTACCCTCAAACGAAATGATTTCGGTTCCAGCACTTGAGCCTGTGTACGGTGTTCCAAGTCTGGAAGTATACGTATGCTTCTAAGTATTCTTTTTGCTTCGCTTCGGATCTTTTCGGGTAAAATAGCTTCAATTTTATTATGAGACAGTTGAGCATTTCTGGCATAATGATTATCAAAGCGAAGCTCTATAAAATGGATCCAATGGATGGGCAGTGATATAAAGTCTTTTCATAGACTATTTCCTCCAGCATTTATTATTCAGGTCAACAACTAGTACGACTCTCGCTGCAATTGGTATTTCATTCATCTAACCTGAAATAAGAATACTAGAGCACTGCTGACAACGTAATGTCAGTAGTGTTTTGAGTAAAACTGCTTAATTAAGAAGATTCCAAGTCTGTCGTTCCCAAATAATAAAGGAGCAGTACTCTTATGGAATACTGCTCCAAGTTTTTAATTTTCTTTTTTACAACTGACTTAATTTTTGCTGATCCGTCTTGCCTCCAGTTCCGCTACAATCTCAGCATGCGGCTTTTCCCACTTATAAACGAATACCATCACAAGAATCGCTACTGCACCTAGGATAACAGGCAGCCAGATATAACTTAAAGCGATCATCCGAAGGGCTTCAGGGGTTTGCTGCTGCTTGGCTACGTAACCTCCCGCAGCAAGCAGCCATACCGGAATGGCGCTACCAAGACCCGAGCCTAGCTTGTTGGCCACCCCGGAAGCGGACATCAGAATGCCTGGCGCCCGGACACCGGATTTCCACTCCCCGTAATCAACAGTATCCGCCTTCAAAACAAACAGCAAGCCTGAAGGCAAACCCATTCCGACTGAACCGACAATGGTCCCAATAATGATCAGGGCTACATTTGACCCAGCCATGAAGATTATTAACTGACCCACAATATTAATGGCAAGTCCGGTAATCACAAGTGACTTCTTGCTAAACTTCTTGGTTAAGAAAGGCACCGCCAGTATACCTAAAAGTGAGCTCATCGCAATGGTATTAACGGTAGATATAATCTCCGGCTTTTCAATGTAATATGTCATGTAATAAATAGCTGCCGATAGTCTCATGATGAACATCGTGTACATCGTAATCCCGAATAGGCAGATTCCAATCCACGGAAGGTTACCTTTAATCGCTTTAATACCCTCTTTTACTGGGATAGCCTCATTTCCAGACACGCCCTGTACACGCTCTCTAGTATTGAAAAAGGTGATAAAGAACAGTACCAGAGCAGTAAGCGAGAATATAATCATCGCATAGAAAAAGCCTTTTCGGTCATCACCAGCACCCAGATATGCAACAAGCGGCAGAAGTGTCAGGTTCACAATTAATCCGCCAATCTGTCCTCCGAACATCCGGAATGTGTTGGCTACCGTTTTTTCTTGGATGTTGCTGGTCATGCTTGGCAGCATCGTCTGCAGAGGGTTGTTTACCGCCGCATATAACACGTTGGCTGCAATATAGAAGATGTATGCATAAGCCATTTTACCGGAAGCACTGAGCTCAGGTCCCATAAACAACAGGATGGACACGATTGAGAACGGTATACATGACCATAAAATCCAGGGACGGGACTTGCCCCATCGGGTGTTCGTTTTATCAATCAGAATTCCGAGAATCGGGCTATCAATCATATCCACCAGCCGGGCAATCAGCATCAGCGTACCAACAGCAGCCGCTCCGATTCCGTAAATATCTGTAAAGTAAAAGGTCAGATACGTAGTGATTACTGTGTAGATCAAGTTTGAGCCGGTATCACCAAGACCGTAGCTGATTTTTTCTAGGAGGGGGATTTTTTGATTACTGTTCATAGTCTGTGATCCGGCCAGCCCGTCATTTACCTTTACTCCCATTGCTTTCACTCCCTGAATTGTAGTTAAAGCGTTTACATTTTCAATAAATACGAACGCCTCGAAAAAGCATCCGTTACAGGAAAATTTTTCTTAAATAGTACATCTATATTGTTGTTATATGACGTTTAAAAGAATTCTTCTCTGGCATTTGTTGCCTGCAGACTTTTCCCTTAATAACGGTTAATTTAAGAAAGCTGCAGACAACAGCGGCCGGAAACCAAGTTTCGCTGAAATTAAAAATGAATAGAAGAATCTCCTGATCTCAGGACAGCAATCGTAGCTCGGATATGATTTCTCATTAATTCCTCGGCCAGGTCGCCGTCACGCTTCTCAATTGCATCAATAATCGCCATATGCTCGGGATAGGTCTCATCCGGTGAACGGTAGAGGCCCTGTGTGAGACTAGTCTGGATCACCTTGAAAGACTCCAGCGACTTGGAAAGATGAAAGTCCTGAATTTCGGAGGCAATCAAGTTATGAAATTTCTTATCGGCCAGATAGTAGGCATCCTTGTCCTGATCCTGTCTTTTCTGGTATGCGCTTTGGAAAATAGCCCGCATGTAGATGATTTTCTCCTCTTCAATTACCGGTGCAATCAGCCGGCAGGCCAGGCCTTCCAGTACAGCACGCAGCTCAAATACAGAGATCATATCGTCCAGTGTAAAGCTTTTTGCATACCAGCCCTTTGAGGTTCTATACAGGAGTCCTTCCATTTCAAGCTCTGCCATTGCCTTGCGCAAAGGAGTACGGCTCACGCCAAGCGTCTCCGTCAGCTGGTTCTGAATAATCAGCTGATCCGGCTGAAATTCTCCGTTGATAATCATTTCACGCAGCCGCAGGTAAACGGCCTGATCCAGAGTATCCTTTACTATCCCTAAGTTGTTCATGCTCTCATCCTTCTGTTTTAAATGGTTGCCCTCATATTACCATAAACGGCTGGGCTTGTATCCGGAATGCTGGAGAAAATCCTGTTGAGTCTCCGGTTTTAAAACAGTTGGGGTTAAGCCGGTCATTTGCATAGTGGCAGCCATCCTGCAGGTCATTTCGATCGTTTCAAGACCCATCCGCGCTTCCTTCATTGAAGAATCGAATACAATAATACCGTGATTTTTTAGAATAATAACATTTGCTTCCTTGGCCTTCTCCCGGACGGCTTCTCCCAGCTCCCGGCTGCCCGGATGGTAATAATCCACATAAGCAATACGCTCCGCGTAATACATGCTCTCGACAAACAGCTTGCTTTCAATCTGCAGGTCTGAGCATGCAGCAAGCGTCGTCCAGAACGGAGAAGCATGAATAATAAATCCGGCATCGGGACGTGCCTCATAGATTGCGGCATGCATCGGAATTTCTTTGGAAGGCCGCTTTCCGGCGGCATCATATTCCCCGGAGGAAATGTTCACCCGGACCAGATCACCATCCTCCAGATGTCCCATGTAGGTGCCGGACCCTGTAATCAGCATGGAATCAGCATCCACACGACTGCTTATATTCCCCGAGTTTCCCCAAGCCAGTCCGTAATGCATCATATACTGCCCGACATCGATAACTTCTTGCCCTTGTTCTGACGTACTAATCGTTATCCCTCCTTTTTATCTGTTCTTGGGTCACCATTTGCTTTTTTACTCTTAAAAAGTAATCCTCTTGTCCGAGCTGTCCTCCCTTGAGGGCCAGCTCAAGTCCGTTAACAAGGGAATCACTGGAGTAACACAGGTTGAGCGGTGCCCCTGGTGCAACCGGTACGGCGATCTCCATAGCAGATATGCCAAGCTCCTTGGTCGCGAAACCTGATGTGTCTCCGCCGGCAACAACAAATCTTCTGGTTCTGCTACGCATGATGATTTCCTTCATGATGCGCCCCAGCAGTTGTCCGAGCAGTTGCCCGCTCATATCCGGCAGGATGCCGGCTGCAGCCAGCTTCTCCTTCATGGCTGAAATTGCAGGATCTTTCGGGCCTTTAGCTGTATAAAAAATAATGTCACAGCCATTCTGCAGTGCTTCATCGGCTGAGCCCAACAGCTTCTCCATTGCCGCTTCTGCAGTGTCTGGATTTAAAAACTCCGGAAGTGGAAGCCGGACCGATATGAAGCCTTCCTGCTCTGCCACTTCAATCTGCCGTCTCGTAGTGTCGGAAGCGCTGCCGGAAAGGACAACAATCGGCTCAGCTGCTTCCGCTATTACATGGTTAGCAGTATAATCCGGGAGCTCACGCTTTAAACCGGATGTTGATTGCCACACCTCAGCCAGTGCAAATTCCACTCCGGAGGAACCGACTACAAAGAGCGGAGTATCCGCCGCCTGGGCCATTACCCATAGCAGCTTTCCGGAAGCCAATGTATCCCTGCGGCCCAGTGAATCGAACAATACGACCGGTTCCTCTTTACCGGAAAAAGTCTGCCAGACTTCTTCTTCATCACCTTCAAGCTCAAGCACCGACATTAAGCCTACCGGCAGCTCAGTCTGCCGGCCGAGATGCAGCCGGAGATCGGCTTCATCCATTGGAGTTGCCGGATGGACAGACATAATGGGATGACGGTCCAGGCGGTGAATGGTCCCACCGGCAGCCGCAAAGTGCTGGCCAAAGACAGTGTACCGGGATAATGGAGGAGCACCCGCCAGAACAGGTATCACTTGCTGGTTGCTGAACATTCTTTTCCCGATATCAATAACGCGTCCTATGCTGCCAATCTCCGGTGCTGAGTCGAACGTGGAGCACACTTTGTAATGAATAACAGACGGCTGATAAGCAAGTAGCTGCTCAAAAATCGGAGCAAGCTCCTCCTCCAGCTTCCCGCTTGGCAGAGACCGGCTGATTCCGGCTATGCCGATGCAGTCCACATCCGGATAATTCCGCTTTAGCTCCTCCGGATTAGGAGGCTCGAGGAATAATACCGTTCGGTACCCGCGCGTGGCCAGCATTTCCATCGCATCCGTGGAACCGGTGAAATCGTCGCCGTAAAAAGCCAGCCGGAGATGCTTCATATAAGATCACCAGCCTTTGGGGACCGGGTCTCAACGGCTTGAAGCGCTTTAAGCAGTGTCCGCTTTGCACCGGCAATCAGCAGACCCGGATCTTCATCCACCGCTGTGATGATTTCAATGCCGAGACCGGCTATACGGTCAGATGACAAATAACCGGCTGATATGAGAGCTTGCAGGAAACGGGCAACCTCAGGCACATCGTGGCAGCCGCCGGGATAACCGAAGTACGGATGTTTGTCTCCGTACCGCTCGTCCTCGGGGTTAGTACAGCAATTCCCGATGTGCACATGCCCTAACCAGGCTTGCGTATTAGATACCGTATCTTCGATGGTTTCTCCCAGCAGCGGTACATGGCTCAAATCGGCAAGCAGAGCAAGATGTGTAGTTCTCCCTGCAAGCTGCTGCATTAGTTTGTCAGCCATTCTGCTGTCTCCGAATAACCGTTTTTTGTCTACGGCCGTATCGAATAATTCCAGATCAAGCTTCAGCTTACGTTCTGCTGCCGCCTGGTCCAGCAGCAGCAGTGAATCGCTGAGCCGGTCAAGCTGCGGCTGCAGCTGGGCCTGAGGATCTTCCGGGCCGCTGATTACAGTGACCCGGTCTGCTCCTGATTCGAGCGCATCATCCATCGCCGCGATAAGAGCTTTTATCGCAAGCTCCCGCTCTGCTTGATCAGCAGACTGAAGATTATAGCCCTGACCAAAAATCAGCGGCTGAAGCAGATAGCTTGCTTTCATATTCGTTACACGCAGCCATTCCGCAAACCGCCGTCTGCGCTGCGGATTAGCAATCGGGGCGACTTCGATCCGTCCGAAGAATGAATCTTCCAGTACCAGACGGACGGAACGCTCCCATACCTGCTCATCAGTAGCGGCAGCCGGCCAGAGCCCGGGATGCACCAGACTTATCTCCAGCTGTTCTCTCCAGTTGATCATAGGCACCTCCTGCTCCTCCTATACAATAGATATGGCTTTTTGTTCCTTGGCCGATTGGTAACAGGCGTATACGATCCGCTGGGAGATCATATACTTCTCTCCTTCAGTCTCGAAATAGTTGCTGTCACCTGAATGCAGCCCGTCAATGAAATGCTGATGGGTGGAAATAACACTGCCGCCTTTCCAGCCGTCTGGAATAGTGTAGATATGTTCCTGCTCGGTTCCTCCGCGCAAAGTAATGAAGATTCGTCCGTCTTCATCCAGCCGCAGATTGCCAAGCTCAGCTTCCAGCGTCATTTTTCCATAAGCCGGCGGGCGGATCTCAGCGTTATACACGGTGCGGTTGGCATCATAAATACCTGTCATCCCGCTGACGAAGGTGAACAGCACCGTTGCCGCATCCTCTCCCTTGACGAGCGGATTCCATGTTCTCAGCTGGCAGTACACGCTTGCAATTTCGCCGAATAAGTACCGGAACGTATCAATCCAGTGTATTCCAGTTTCATAGAGCAGAAACTTCTCCATATCTTTGAAGTAAGGCTGCAGCGGATATGGGGAGTCGCCATATCCGTCACCTGGACGCATTGCAAAATATACCTGAAACAGGCGCCCCAGCCGACCTGAGTCGATAATACTTCGGATTTCTCTATACCAGCCCTGCCAGCGCCAGTTCTCGTTGATCATAACTGGCACGCCCTTATCTCTGCAGTAGCGAACGAGTTCCTCACTTTCCTCCTGTGTAGGCGCAACAGGCTTCTGGCACAGGACAGCAATCCCCCGGTCTGCAGCAATCCGGGCGTATTCTAAGTGTGAATCAGGCGGAGTACAAATATCAAGGAAGTCCGGGTTTAAGCTGTCGATCAGCTGATGGATCTCAGTATCTGCCCCCCAGCTCTGGATCTGATAAGCCTCGGCCAGCTTTCTGGCTCCTTCAACATCCCTGCTGACGACCGCTATAATCCCGCCGCCCTGAACCTCTGCCCACGCCTCCAGCTGGATGTGGGCAAAATGGCCCGAGCCGACAATTATTCCTTGGAGCTGCTCCATGCTTCTGCCCCCTCATGCTGCTTGGTCAATGCCTGCACTACTGCATCTCCCACCTCTGATGTGGAAGATTTGCCGCCGATATCTCCGGTGCGGATGGTGCCTTCTTTCAAGACTGCTGCTACTGCCGCTTCGATGTCCTTGCCTGCCTGAATCAGGGCGTTATCCTGATGCTGTTCACCTAACCAATCGAGCATCATGCCGCCGGAGAGGATTGTTGCAATCGGATTGGCAATCTGTTTGCCGGCAATTCCCGGCGCCGAGCCGTGCGATGGCTGGAACATAGCGTGACGGTCACCGATATCGCCGGAAGGCGCCAGCCCAAGTCCGCCGATAGTGGCGGAAGAGAGGTCGGACAGGATATCCGCGAACATATTTTCCGCAACAAGCACATCGTATTGGGCAGGCTGAATGACCTGGTAGAAGGCCATCGCATCTACATAAGCATAATCCTTTGCGATATCAGGATAGTTGGCTGCTACTTCATCATAGATTTTACGGAAATAAGCATAAGAGCTTAATACATTGGCTTTATCAACACAGGTGACCATTGATTTACCGTCAGCAGCACGGCCTTTGCGCTTCGCTGCCAGCCTAAAGGCATAGTCAACAATTTTCTGCGTACCAGTTCTGGTGATGATAATCGTATCGGTTGCAATCTCATCACGGACATTACAGCCACCGGTTCGCGAGGCATACAGGCCTTCGATATTTTCCCGGACGACTACATAATCGATACCTTTTTCCTGTTCCCGGAGCGGTCCCGGAACCCCTTCATACAGCTTCACCGGACGCACACCCGCATACAGATCAAGGTCAAACCGCAGCCGGAAAATAACATCTCCATTCACTTCACGACCGTCAGGATGGCGGGCTTCAAACAGGCCGATGGCCCCCATTAGCATAGCGTCAGCCGCTTTAGCCTGACCGAACTGCTCCTCGGTCATCGCCTTTCCCATCTGCAGAAATTGGCCGGAGCTTGCACCGTTCTGTTCAAAGTCAAGATCAAACGAGCCATAGTTCCGCTGTACAGCGCGTAATACTTTTAATGCTTCCTCAGTAACCTCAGGTCCGATTCCGTCTCCAGCCAGTACAGAAATATTGTATCTGCTCATTATCCAGTTCTCCTCGTCTCCAAATATAGTCGTTATTTATTCTATATAGATAATTCTCATCTATTAAAGGTGTACGATCTTCTCCAGCACCTCTCCGGATTTCAGGTGAATGACTGCTTTCCACTCCTTGTCTCCCGGCTGTTCAAGCACCGGACTCTGATACCAGTTGAATACAAAGTTAATGAAGAAAGGCTCATCATAGCCCAGATGCTCCAACTCATCGTTACGGTAGAACTCTACATAATCAATCGTCTCCGGATATACACTGGCGAGCCGTATCCATCTTTTGCCGTCAACGGTAATTTCCTTTTCCAGACCCTGTAAATAATATTGTTCTTCAAAAGGAATCTCCGGCAGCGTAATACCAATCGTTTTGGCCATTCGGTAGGCGAAAAACCGGTCTTCCCCTTCCGTAATCCCCCAGTCTGTAGGCGGCTCCTGCTTGGTCAGGTTGTTGTAATAACCCCAGGAGGTATGCTCACGGAAGGCTACCTCCAGATTGCCCAGCGCCTGTGAATCCTCATTGCAGAGGATCGGCTTATCCGGAGCCAAGCTCCGCAGCTGACGGACATCGTTGTAATACTGCTGACGGGTCCGTCCGTTCCCGTGATAAAAGACAATATCGCTCTCCTCCGCAATCTGCTCACTGATCCCCGGTGCAGTGGAGCTGCAGCCGACCAGCATACCGCCAGATTCCTGCTTCGCCATTTCCATCAGCGTCACAATGCCTTCCGGAAACTCCAGAAGAGAATGCTTTTTGGTCAGATCATGCTCATTGGCGATTTCGATAATAACGTTGGTGTATCCGCCTTGTTTGAGGAACCGTGAAGCTGCACGGGTTGCCTCCAGCACTGCCCGCCCGTTACGCAGCCGCTCTGCCTGAAAGAAATAGAAGAAGCACACGATAACGACCATGCCAATTTCATCCGCCGCACGGATCAAGCGGTCCAGCCGGGCTGCATAGGCCGGATCGAAGACCGTGCCATCCTCATCGAAAGGATTATTGTTCAGCTTCTCATTGAATAATGTAAAACAAGGTCCGCCGCCCTGAAGTCCTACCGTAAAGGCGCGCAGGCCGTGCGCGTACCATTCCGGGAGCGCTGCGATCAGATCATCGGTGTTCTGCTCTGGATCAAAGGTTCGCCCGAACCGGTTGAACCGCTCCGGCTGCTCGCTGTCATCGAAAATTCCTTGAATAAATCTTGCGTTCATCAGCAAGCCGTGGGCTTCAGGTCGGCTGTCCTGAATTTCTTCATATACTTTTTTACCGTTAATATAAAAATCTGTGCCTGCGATGCTTAGTACGGTTTTGCCCATTACGTACACTCCCTGCTGCCGGAACCGGCATTAGTATGGATGAATCGATTTGCACACTGCTTTTAAAGCTCTTCCAGCTTGAAAATCCGCTTTGGATTGTTATAAAAAATCGCTTCCAATTGTTCGTCGCTCAAGCCAATGTTGTTATACTTCGCCAGCTCCACCGGAAGATTGCTGATGTGATCGGAGCCCATAATGATTTTCTCCAGCCCCACCTGATCGATCATCTTCCGTGTCATATAAGTCTGGCACCAGGAAGGCTCAAGATAAATGTTATCACAGTGCTTGGCTGCGACTATCGCCTCATCCGCATATACTGCAAAGCCTGCATGACACAGTATAAAGGATACTCCGGGATAACGCTTGGCCGGGTCAATCATCAATGATGGCAGTGAGAACGGATTTCCCGTCCCGGTATGCACCAGTACCGGAACCTGATGCAGCTCAGCCAGCTCATAGATTTTGTTGCAGAGCTTGGATAACGGGCTGATATTGTGCCCCAGCGGATGCAGCTTGATCGCTACGAACCCGAGCTCTTTAATACAGCGCTCTACTTCTGCCACATAAATATCTTCGGCCAGCCATGGGTCCAGACTGGTCATCCCGTAAATCCGCTGCGGATACTTCGTCATCATGTCGCCGATTCGGCTATGAACCTCAAAGACATTATCCAATGTCGGCTGCGGCATGACCAGCCCGGCTGCAATTCCAAACCTATCCATTGCCTGCATCAAATCCTCTTCCGTTGTACTGACTCCCGAAAATTTAGAAACACCTAGATGCATGTGAGTATCGATGATTTTAATGAGTAATCACCTCTTCGATGTTAACTGTATACGTTGTATACAGTGTATACAACGTATATTAATCGCTTACAAGACGATTGTCAAACGTTTTTGTGCAATAAAAAAGAAGATTGTCGTTACCCAGTCTTCTCGACTTGGGTAACGACAATCTTCTGGCGGCTATGCTTATGCGGTTACTGCCTGGATTTTATCCCGTAAAACTCATCCTTCCATTTCACGGTCAACAAACCCTTTTCAGACGTAACCGGTAAGATACTATAACCTGATCCCTGCAGATTATGAGGCACCCAATGATCCAGCATCAGGTACGGCTGACCATTCACATAAAATATATAAGTGCTTTGTCCGAAAAAGGTCTGCCGGTAATTCGGGCCTTCGCAGGGATTATCAATAAGCCTCCATGAATTGAACAAATATTCCGATTCCGCATACAAGGCGCTATTAGGTTCCCACCCCGTACAACCGGAGGTGATCATATAATACTTCTCGTCCCTCTTCATCAATGCAGGTGCCTCTCGCATCTGATCCTCCAGAACGGGAAACGTCAATCCGGTCACATCACAATAGTCATCTGTTAATTCGGAAATATAGAGGGTCCGGTTATAGTTGGCGCTGTGCACTAAATACACCTTACCATCCGTATCCTGAAAAAGTGTCATATCCCGGCTGTCCAGACGGTTCGGCTTTTTGGCGTGCAGGAATGAGAAAGGGCCCTGCGGGGTGTCTGATACGGCAACTCCGGCTCCCGCATAGGTCCGGGTAGGATTGTCCAAATGCATCCACATGACAAATTTGCCCGTCCGCTCACAGTAAATAACCTTTGGGCGTTCACAAATCTGACTCGGATCCAGATAAGGATGATCCTATACAGCCGAAAGCGCAAGTCCTTCATAAGTCCAGTCCACTAAATCAGCAGAGGAATAGCTATATCAGAAATTTTCATATCCGTTTCCAGCAGCCAGCGCTTGGCAATTCCAAGCCGGTAATTGGATACGTATTCGCTGAAGTTTACCCCTGCTTCTTTCCGGAAAACCGTCTTCAGATAATTGGGGTGGTAATTCAGACGCGAGGCGCACACATCCAAGGTCAGCTCCACATCATATTCCTTATGGATAATTTCCATCATCCGTTCAGAGATATTCTTGTTCTGGCTCTCCAGCTTCTCATGAAAAGCACTGGCCATAGGGGCGATGACCCTTTCCATCAAACAGTCTTCAATCTCGCTGACCGTTTTCAGCCGGGATATTTCATCAAAGAGATGAAACTGCCCATAAGCAGCCCGGCTATCCCCCGCCTGCTGCAACTCTCTGACCAGATTAATGAGCAACTAGCCGGGTTCCTTTGAGTGTATCAATCTGAACGGTTAGAACACAGTTCCATTCTCCGGAAGAGACATACTGCAGCTGGTCCAGCTTTTCATTAATCTCACTTGGCTTCAATTGTCCAAGGAGCAGCTTTCTGATGAAATATTCCTTTAACTGGCGGGTTTGTCCCTGAAGCTGAACAGTCAGCCGGGTTCGCGAGGTACGGAGGATATCCAAATGGTCACCGATGATCTGAAATTCATCATCCCTGCCGCCGGCGGCGGGCTTGTCCTTAGACACCTCTGCTTTGGCTGCTTCAATAATCCGCCGCACCGGCACATACACCCGGTTAGAGAAAATAAGCTAAAACACGATCATAAATGCAAAAATGCCAATAGATATGTAGACGGTGTACCAGCGGATTGCTTTAACTTCCCTCGTAATATCGTTAATAGATACAACTGACAGATATGTCCAGCCATTATAGGAGGATTTCCGATAGGTCACTCCGGTCAGCACATCGTCAAGATGCAGAGCGAATTTACCGTTCAGTTCTGTTTCTAGTTGGAGAAAGTCTACTACATTCTGCAGTCCCCCTGTGCTATAACCTTCCAGTTGAATAAGCGGGTTACCCTGGTTATCCAGAATAACAGTCCGGCCGTCATCCGTTACAGGCATCAGATTCTTCAGCCGGGCAGCAGGCAATTTGACTATAGCCAGCCCCACATTATTCGCCAGTGTATTAATCGGCAGCTTCTTGAGCAAGGCTATACTATCCGTTGCTGCGGTTACGCCATTCTGAACAGGTACTTCCCGGCTCATGCTAACCCACTTTGAAACAGAAGAGATGGCTTCCAGCTCTTCCAGCCCCGGGTATTCCTCCCATCCGGTAAAGCCGCTGTTGGATATTTTCCATTAATACCCGGTCTGCAACAGTTCAACCTCCTGGATGCCGAGATCATAGGTTTGCAGGCAGTGCAATGACTCTGTCAAATCCGCAATACCCATGTAATCCATGGTGGATAAATTCATATGAATGGATTCTTTTACAAGCGGAGAATTGATAAATTGGATAATCGAATTGTCTATCATCTGCAGAATCTGTTCTACCTTCAATTGAGTCTGGGTCATCGTCTGCATAGAGCCTTCATTCACTTTTTCCTGAACAATGCTCCCCGTTTTCAGATAGGACAAGCTCCCCAGAACGATGACGGGGATGGTGCCCAGGAGAATACTGAAGAGCATCAGCCTGGCCAGAAATGCTGACTTAAATATGTGCATAAGATTCCCTTCCTCATGTCCGTCATTTTCGCTTCCTACATCTTAACAAGGTCCAAATTTCCGGACAAGCGCTTTCATCAAAAAGGAAAAAACCACTCCTGTTAAGTGGTCTCCCCCCCTTTATTCACTTACCGCTGCTACTTCTTGTACTGTACCATGAATTCTTCAATAATTTTATCCCCTCCGCGCTCTCTCCATGTGCTGACCGCATTTTCAAATGCCGCTTCGTCAATTTCACCCATAATGTACTTTACAGAAGCATCGGTGATCAGTTTTTGCAGCTCCTTACCCAGTTGTTCAAAGAAAATAATGTATTAGACTGAAAAATAAAGTGTTAGACCAGGAAAATAAAGTTGTAGACTGAGAAAATAAAGTATTAGACTGGCGGGCACTTCATTAAGCTATACTGGCAGGATAGTTGATGAATGAATTGAAAGGATGTTATAACCAAGCCCGCAGAACAAACTCAAGGGAGAAAATATTAACCATTTACTTTATACTTACTTCATGATAAGGTTATTTCGAATTAAATCGAAATACCTGATGGTAAAACATTTTATTTAGAAAGGAGGCACACCAAATATGGATATCAACCAAATCGTTAAAGTTCGTAGCAAAAATAAACATAATTCTCTTTTTCATCGTCGATTGCTGCAGGTAATTTAATATGAGCTTAAGCGTTCCCAAGAACATGTCCCCTTTTCTGCATAATGCTCTAATCTATTATCGCATCGATTATCGGGCAATAGAAAGATTGTCATGCAAGCGCTTTTATTAAATGAAGTTGAATTCTTGTTTTCATAAATTCAAGTCCCGTTTAGCCCAGTTTAGCGCAACAAAAAGACCCTTGCAGGGCAAGGATCTGCTGTGAAGATACTCAAGTTAATTCTCAGTAAAGACTTTACTGAAATATAGGCCGCATTCCACAGTTGGTTTCCTGACTAGTGCCCCATCAGAGATCATAGTTGGGAAAACGGGTAATGATACGTAAATCCAACTTCTCGAGGTGAGCGGTATGACTATTTTTGTTCGTGACTTGACTCAGGAAGAAGGCAACCGACTCAAGCGAATTGCACGAAAAGGAGCCGACCCTGTTCAGGTTCGTCGAGCTCTGCTTATTCTGGCTTCTGCCCAAAAAATGAAAGTACCGGAAATCAGTCGGCTTTATCATATCTCAGGCGAGCATATTAGACACACGATTCATCGGTTTAATCAGGAAGGGTTGCCTTCTCTTAAACCGAAATACTGCGGGGGACGTCCGCCCACCTTCACTCCAGAAGAACGCAGTGAGATCATTGAACTTGCCCAAATTCCTCCCAAAGTGGCCGGCTATCCGTTTACGAATTGGTCGCTTTCTAAATTGAAACAAGCCGTGGAGGAACGCAAGATCGTCTCTTCCATCTCCATTGAAACGCTCCGGGTCATTCTAGGCGAAGCTAAGATTACGTACCAAAACACAAAAACATGGAAGGATTCAAACGATCCGGACTTTGCGTCTAAAAAAAACGAATCGAAGACCTCTACCAGAACCCACCAATGGTCGGGCGTGTAATTTGTATGGATGAATTTGGCCCGCTTTCTCTTCAACCTTACCGCGGGAAGGGTTGGTTTCAACAACGCAGACCCGTCCGGCTGCGGGCGACCTACAACCGTCCGCATGGAGTCAAGCATCTGCTTGCGGCATTGGATTTGAAAACAGACCAACTCTACGGCCATGCTTCAAAAACGAAGAAGCATCAGGATATTATTCGTTTCCTCCATGTGCTTCGGCGCCGGTTTCATCGGTCGGAACGCTTATATATCTACTGGACAATTTTTCTCCGCATGTACACCACAAAGTGAAAGAATGGGCCGCAGCGAACAATGTAGAATTCGTCTATACTCCAACGTACGCATCGTGGCTTAACCGAATCGAATGTCACTTTGGGCCCCTACGAAAATTCGTCCTCGAAGGTAGTGATTTTGCCAAACATCAAGATTTAGGGTTGGCCATTCAAGCGTATCTGCGCTGGCGAAACAAGAATAAACGTAAAGCCATTATTCTACGCGAGCAAAATAAGATCAAGGTTGTCTGATGGGGCACTAGCTGCTCATAGGTCAACTTCATGACGACCTCATGATTAAGTCAGAAGTCAAGGTTATTTACCAAGATGACAGGCATCTTATCCATGCCGTTCAAACGAAAAAAGGACATCATTTTGATACGGATATCGTCATGCTGGTAACGGGAGTTTGTTCTATCGTAACCTTAGCTCACCAAGCCGTATGATGGATTTATTTTAAACCCACCCATTAATTCACACTCCGGAGAGCATCTACAATACTAACTTTATTTAGCCTGTACATTGGCCCAATCGTTGCGAGGATCGTTGTGATCATCGAACCCGCGAAAGCGATGCCGATACTGTACCACGGGAATACCCAATCTGCATCCAAAGCACCCATGAAGAGAAGATGTATACCGTAATCCAGCGCAGTTCCTAGAATAATTCCAATTACAGCGGAAAACAATCCATAAAATACGCCTTCTAAAATAATCATTTTCCTCACTTCCTTCTGGGTCATGCCGATGGCCTTGAGGGTTGCAAATTCATTCGTACGAAGAATTAAATTCGTACTTACTGTATTGATAATGTTCAAAAAAGCAATTAGAACAATGACACCGATAAAACCGTAAAAGAAGATACTAAAAGTCTTTGCATCATTTTTAGCCTTGGCTAGCTCTTCCACTTTATCAGTGTAATTAAATCCGGCGTCTTTCTCAGGTAATGATTTCAAATAGTCTGTTATCATATGGTTCGATATGTCGGGATTAGCAAGGATAAATATTCTAGAATAAATATCGCTACCCATAATATTAGAGTATACTTTCGGCGTTGTAATGAATGAAACAACATGACTACTGGTATATTCTTTCGACAACAAATCCTGATCGACGATTCCTACCACTGTCACGGTTTGGTATCCTTTTTGACCTCTGTCAAATGTTCGAATTTTGATGTGATCTCCAACTTTAAAATGAGTTTGATCGAGAATTAGCTGTTTGCCTTTATCCGTGGTCATACTTATTTTTTGTTGAACGATAACGCCGTTCTCTTGGTTCATTTTCTCTTTGTCGATCTTACCAGTGATGAGTTTGGATTTCAGAGCATCCAAGCCATTGTCCCCGTAAGACGTAAGATAGTTATTATCAGTTCGGTACCCCTCCCCTTCAGAAACGACATACCTGTTTTTGTTTAATTCGTAATATTTGGGATTGATCTTATCTTTAGGGATAATGGCCATCACTTGATTATTGTAAAATTTATAGGCTTGCTCCACAGCATTTAGCTTGGCAATATGCTTATACACAGTATCATCTATTCGTCCTGAAGGACCATTGTAGGAAAGCGAATAAGAATACTGCATACCTGAGATTGGTGTTGTTTGCTGAATAAAACCAACCAAACCACTAAAGACAATAAATAAAATAATACTAATAATCATGGAAAAGGCTGTAATCCGGAAACGTTTCTTGTTCCGATGTAAATTTCTGCTTGCAAATTGCCCTACGATGCCAAATAGCGTTTTAACGAGCAGAGACTTTTTGATCTTTGTGATTCTTTCAACCTTCGTGCTTCCCACATTTTTCAGGGCTTCGAGAGGCGATACGCGAGCTGCTTGTTTAGCTGGTCCAATAGCGGAAAGGAATACGCTCAGCAAGCCCAATAAACCGGCAGTGATTAGAACCGGTGCAGAAATGACCATTCTCATATCATTTAAGAAACCTAACGTTAACAAGCTGATATTGTAAAACAATACCTTCATAAAAAGGGTTCCCGTAAGAATCCCGATGGGGATTCCGATCAAACTCAGTAGGGCCGCTTCTTGCAGTACAATTTTGCGAATTTGGGCTGGTGTAGCTCCAATGCATCTTAACATGCCGAATTGTGAAATCCGCTCCAGTACAGATATATGAAAAATATTATAAATCATGGCAATCGTACAAATCATTATAATCGTAATGACAGCAGTGAATGCTAGGGTCAAGCTGTTATTTACACCTTCATAAGTGCTTTTGCCATACAATTTAAGCAATTCATTATTGTACTCAATTCTTACATTTTCAATATAGCTCTCCCTATCCAGTTGCATAGCGGAACCTTGTTCGACATTACTCAGCTGTAAAGAGGACATCAAATCTTCCGTCTTCTTTTTGATGTTATTCAATGATTTCATTTTGACGTAAATAAAGTAATTTTTGTTGTTATCGATACTTTTGTTATCGTTGAAAGTAATTGCAGGAAAGATGTATCTGGAAGACCAGCCCCCTGTGCTTGACGGCTTCATAAAGCCTACAACAGTATATTCTTTTTGGGATTGAGCCTGGAAAGTCTCGTCAAGATCCCAACCATAATCGCCAAGTCCGTAAATCTTTTTGTTTTCACCTGTTGACGCCACCTTCCGGATTCCAAGGTTCAGCGTTATCGTTTCGCCAAGCTTTGGTTTTTCAGAAAAATAACTCAAACTGGATGAGGGAAGGATAATTTCATTCGGATTTTCCGGGTACCTGCCCGAGTCTAACTGTGACTGAAGCATGTTCATTGCACTCGCATCATATTCCTTGACATTCAAGTAGCGGTAGGGTGCGGCAAACGGATCTTCCTTCTTTTCCTTCTCATTTGCCTCCTTAATGACAGCATAGCCTTCTCTACTGATGACGCCGGCACTTTTTACGGTTGCATTGTTTTTGACTTTCGGAACCGCTTCTCCTGAAATACCATTGAGAGAGACGTGGTAATCTCCGAAGTCCCGCAGGGTCTGCCTGACCGATTTATCCCAATAGCTCATCCCGATTGTACCAATGGACGTAAGCAGCGTAACGGACAGGATTATGCCGAAGATCGTAAGCAGCGATCTTTTTTTCTGTCCCTTTATATATTTTCCAGTAAGATCTGTGTAGCTTTTCAAAACTGACTCACCTCATTTGGCTGTAGAAGGACTCCGTCTTCGATTCTTACGACCCGATCTGCAACTTTAGCAATATTCATATCGTGCGTGATCATAATCAACGTCTGATTATATTTTTTAACGGAAAACGTAAGTAAATCCATAATTTCCTTACTGTTTTTACTGTCCAGATTTCCGGTAGGTTCATCCGCCAGAATAATCGACGGTTTATTAATTAACGCACGGCCAATCGCCGTTCTTTGCTGTTGTCCGCCTGACAATTCGGATGGAAGATGTTGTCTTCGCTCGGTCAGACCTAATAACCCCATTAATTCCAGGACATACTTATCCTCTCCCCTTTTGTTCTCCAATAGCATGGGTAATTTGATGTTTTCCTCTGTAGATAGGACTGGGATCAGGTTATATGACTGAAAAATAAATCCTATCTTCCTTCTCCGGAATACAGCGAGCTCCTCTTCACTTCTGGAATATATATCCATACCATCGATGATGACTCGTCCACTAGACGGGCGGTCCACTCCACCTAGAAGATGCATTAAGGTGCTTTTTCCTGATCCACTGGCTCCTACGATAGCAACAAATTCTCCCTGCTGGACGGAGAAATTTACATTTTTTAAAGCTTCAACCTTTGCCTCTGCGTTTCCATAGTTTTTGCATAAATTATCAGTTTTTAGTATTTCCACTTGTTTACCTCCTGAGCTAATGTTTTACTTTGTATGTTTGTTATTATAAAGATCGAAGCTTACAACAAAGTGAAGAGGAAGCTTACGTTATTGTAAGCTTCCTCTTCTTTCCCCTTTATTAAACGAAATCCTAAATTCTGTTCCTATCCCTAACTGACTTACAACGGTGATCATACCGCCTTGCTCTTCAATAATGGACTTAGATAAGGACAAGCCGATACCAAGACTTTGCGGCTTTTCCGTACTTCTCCCGCTATAAAATCGTTCAAAAATGTGAGGCAAATCTTCTGAGGAAATGCCTTCTCCCCGATCTCGAATGATTACAGTCTGGAATACCGAATTTTCTTCTAAAATAACGTCGATTGCGCCCTCTAGCGGCGTGTGCTCCAGTGCATTTTTAATCAAATTAATTATGGCTTCTGTTAGCCATTCTTCATCCGCCCAAACATACATAGCTTCTCCACCATGAATGTGAATTTGCTGCTTCCTTTGCTCGGATAACATTCGCAACGAATGTACAGCATGATCGATCATTTCTCTTACTCTCACACGTTCTTTCTGGAACGTTATTGCTCCAGCTTCGACCCGTGCCAGCTTCAGTAAACTGATAATCAGCCATTCCATTCGCTCTAGTTGTAGGCGGCTTCGATCCAGAAATTTCGTCCTCATTTCTTCCTTCATATGAGGATCATTCAGCAAATTCTCATTAAAAACGATGAGAGCTGCCAGCGGCGTTTTGAGCTGATGCGAAATATCGGAAAGCAGGTTGCGTAGAAATGTTTTCTCTTGCTGGAGTTGCCGAAGACTGTTATGTAACCTTTCGGCCATGGCGTTAAAGTTTCGTCCTAACGTGCCAAAGTCACCTTCATCATTCTCCGGAAGCGGCTGATCAAACTGATGTTCAACAACTTGCTCTGCTGCAAAGGTTATGGCCCGAATCTTGTCAAATATTTTGCGGTATTCCCATCCCAATAACAACAGAAATGGAATACTAAAAAGCAAAACCTGAGCCGCTGTTTTGAAGGGTAAGGCGTTATCCGAGAGTATAGGCTGATCGTTTACAAGCATATCTTCCGTGTATGCATATTGAGCCAGGCTGCGTTTTCCTGCTACGATTTCATCTTCTTGTGCACCCTGAGTGATAAAGTGGATAATTTCATTTTCTAGCTGGGGAGCTTGCTTCAAAACATAACCAATCAATGCAGCATTTTGATTAACCACGGCCTTATTGATCTGACTGACTTGATAATTCATAAAAAAGAACATGAGTAACGCTAACATAACTTGTAATACAATCGCTTTAACAGTAATAGACTTCCACTCTGGATTACGAACGAATTCATTCATGGTTTATCTTCCTATAACATCTGCATTCCATTTATATCCGACTCCTCGAACGGTAATTATATATCTCGGTACAGCAGGAACATCCTCGATCTTCTCTCTTAACCTTCTGATGTGAACCGAAAGGGTGTTGTTATCAATGAATTCTCCTGACATATCCCACAAACTGTTAAGAATGATACTTCTGCTGCAAATTTGCTTGGGGTGAGTCATTAACATCAAGAGCAACCGGTATTCCAGCCCTGTCAATAAAAGTTCCTGATTGTATTTAAGTACAATTCCTTCTAGAACTCGAACTTCAATATCGTCGGATATCCATCTATTTGGTTCATCCGCGGGCTTATGATTGCGCCTTAATACGGCTTTCATCCTAGAGAGAAGTTCTTTGGTACGCAGTGGTTTGGTCATATAATCATCTGCTCCCAAATCAAGACCAGCAACAACATTTGTCTCCTCATCCAAAGCTGTCAAGAAAATGATGGGCACCTGGGATAATGCACGGATTTCCCTGCACAGATCATACCCTGAACCATCAGGTAAATTTATATCCAGCAAGATTAAATCGACTTCGTCCGTCTTTAATGCCTTTCTGGCTTGTTCTAAGCTATCGGCAAGAACAACGGTATATCCTTCACTCGTTAAAGTATATTCAATACCGAACACCAAATTATCATCATCTTCAACCAGTAAAATTCGATTCATTGAGCACCTCAGTTAATTCAAGAAAGTTTTTAAAATACTTACTCATAAAATTACACCACTTTTAAACTGTATCATGAAAGACTGATTAGTGGTTAATGTAATAGTTCTGGTATTTAACCATTGGAATGAACTTATGGGTTTTATGTGCTTATCATAAATGACATGTGAACTCTCCTTTTGTTCCAAGTTGCTTATGCTCCTTCTCTTGCTTCTTTTCCTCCATATAATCGTTAGCACCTTCAAGGTTTCGAGGATACCCATAAGCATTGCAACAATCTTATAGACAAATGGCACGAAGAAAGACAAGTTGAATAATTCCCATTAAAATGATATCCCATTAGAGGCTCCATCGCTTCTCTTTGTTCACGAAGCAAATCAGATTGTACTTTGAGCCCCTTGTTTTGTTGTTGCATAAAGGCTTTTACATATTTTCCGTCTTTATCTAAGATTTTTGCTAGACTCCGGATGAATACTATTCAGGAAGCGTGTGTCAATTGCGATGAGCCGTTCGCTTTATACCATCAGCCGTTACATTGCACAGTTGTGCGGCAGATCGTGTCCCATGCCGTCAACCAACATTAGCTCCACGCCCTGGATGGCAGAAGCCGTACCCTCGCCACACGCCGGGACGAACAGGGGATCATCCACCCCATGAATTACAGGTGCTGGTACTTTTATGTTCGCCAACCGCGGACGACGGGCACCGGAGACAGCGATCGCAGTAATTTGTCGTCCGACACTTCGTAGGTTCGCTGGACTTCTTCCAGAATGAGTGCCCTATAGGCTTCTTCTTCAAACGGATAGCCATCCTGCGATGCGTGTGGCAAAAGAGAGGCTGTTCGCCAAAAATCCTACTTCATCCTCAAAGGGGTTTGGCCCAGGTTTAGTCATCATAGCCATGACATCGAAACTAGACATAATAGAGTTGAGTGATTAAACTCGTTTAGGGTACTCACTGTAATTTTGAAAATTTTTGGGTTCCAGCTCTGTTAATCAGCCATAATTTATCGGAAACAAATTGATTAGCGTACTCCATCATATTAGAACTCAACGCGTAAATATCCTGTAAAATAGGCCAGCCCAGAATACTACTTCCGTACAAGGATATTATATTCTCTTAACTCCATTCCGAGAAAGGATGGAGTTTTATAATGTTTTGGTTATAATTCTAATCAAAAATTATTAATTATCGGTTAACCGTACACATTCTTGGCCTATTCGACGATCGGTCCATATTCTTGTCATCCGCTTTTGACAAGAATATGGACCGAAAAAAGAGGAACTTGCAATTATATGCGGGTTCTATGCGGAACACATTCTTGTCCACCGACGTTAAGGGACATGAACTTTTACCGATTGCCATTTACGTTTTTATAACATGTGGTCTAGACTGTTTTTTTAATGTCTTGGATATTTGCTTTCAGCTGGGACAAGAACTTAAACCGATTGCCGTTTTTCCCCTTTTCATTTCAAATTTATCCGGTTAGAATTAAACACAAAAAACCGTCAATCTTTTTAGATTAACGGCGGCTTCAAATATTCAATTTTTTCACGTATGTCTCGACTATTTTATGGAGGATCTTATGTCCGTCACTTGGATTACTCATGTTCAGGATCACAATTTTTTGTGGTGTATACGATATCATTGATTGGATAACTTGTTTAACGGATTCATGTTGATTTGGGCAATTGCATTTGTTAGTTAGTGACGGTTCTCTGTTTTGCAAATGAAAATACTCAATGCTGCTCGATGAGCTGTTCTCATGAAAGTTGTATTTGAAAGCAACATTGGGGAATGAGTGATCCCTCATATTCTCGAGTCATAATAAACAACAAAAACTGATTTAGCGTATCATTCGCTTCAAGCATTCGATTAAAAAGGCGCAATTTATCACAAGACAAAGCTACCCTCTCATTTTGCAGAACAGACTTAATTTAATAAACTCATAATACCCTTTGGAAAAGTCTCTTCTGATTGTTCTCTTTTTTCGTATAGATTAAACCACGCCTCAGCCACCTCATCTGGTTCAAAGCTACTACCTTTCTTAATGAGAGGACTGATAGAAAGATGCCCAACAAAAACGCCTAGAGGTAACAAACGTTCCTGTAAATTAAGAATGTAGTTTCGTAACGCCGACATAGCAATTCCGGTGTTTCCGAACAATGGGTTTGATCTTATGGCGGTCAGATCCGTAGTGAACAGGAGGGCTCCATGACCACGTTCAACCATTTCAGGAATAACTTGTCTTGCTGTATTGATTGCCCCGATGACTACATTATTAAATATATGAAAAACACTCTCATCAGTAGTTTCTAGAATAGGAGTTATTGGCACATTTCCGCTATGTGGACTAAACTCCACCACATCAATTGTACCGAATGTATTTTTGATTTGTTGAAAGGCAGCTGCCAATTGCATTTTGTTAGTAATATCAGCAGAAAACCCTCTGGCTTCAATCCCCATTTGATTTAATTGGTCTGAATAGTGATTGAGCTTCTCCTGTGATCGGGATACCAAAGCTACACGAAATCCATGTTTTCCAAACGTCTTTGCTAAGGAGAAGCCTAGCCCGGGCCCAGCACCGATAATTGCGATAGTTTTCAAAAGCGGTACTCCTTCAGACTCTCATAGTCAGATTATAAATTTACTATCAAATATTATAGATCTTGAGGTCAGGAATTTCATTTATAAAAAATTTGATCCGTACTTAAGTTAAAGTTCGGATCAAATTTCCTTGATTAATTTTTTTCATAATTCATAAAACTATACACGCAAAACATAAGAGCCTATACTTTCAAAATCAGTTTTCCAACTGTGTTTTTTTGCTCTAAAAGTGCAAGGGCTTCTCCTGCCTTTTCCATAGGGAGCACTTCGTGAATTTCAGCATGAATCTCTTTTCTTGCCAGCATGGCTAGTGCTTCTCGTGCTGCTTTACCGGTCACTACAGGTTTATCTTCTGCATACTGACCTATTGTAAAACCAGCAAACTGCTTGTTGGAAAACCAAAGTTGGTTAAAGGAGAGTGGCGTACCTTCTTCTCCGCTGGCATTTCCCAGTATAACTAATTTGCCTAAGGGATTTAGCAAATCTATACTTTGTTGTCTCACGTTTCCTCCAACCGGGTCTAAAACAGCGTCAATACCTTTTTCTCCTGCAGCCTTTAGTACTTGCTCAGTAAATTCTGACCGAATAAACAATTCGTCATATCCAAAGGAGGCAGCTAGCTTGGTCTTCTCTAGGTTCCCGACAGTGCCTAACACTTTACCTGCTCCTAAACGTTTAGCGACTTGTCCAAGAAAACTGCCCAAACCACCTACGGCAGCATGAATAAGTACGTTGTCACCTTTATTCATTTTATAAACTTCTGTAAGGGTCAGGTAAGCTGTGGTTAAATTTACGATGGCTGCAGCTGCTGTCGCAAGATCCATCTCTGCACCTAATTGGTCAAGTGGAATCGTCATTTCTGGGCGCACGTTCGCCATAGTAGCAAACCCGTTATGATCTTTTAGCATCATAGAAGCTACAGGCTGACCAATGTGAAATCCTTCTACGCCTTCTCCAATGGCACGTACATATCCTGATACCTCTAAGCCAGGAGTGATTGGAAATGGCATAACTGACATAAATTCGCCACGGCTCAGTAACACTTCATAATACCCAACTCCGGCATAGGCAACATCTATAGTAAGCATACCAGGAGCCGGCTGCAAATCCGGTTTTTCGACCCATTTTAAGCTTTCTGGCCCACCCGGTTGATCGATAACAATAGCTTTCATATTAAATTGACCTCCTAATCTGGTAATACACTTATTATATTTCCCATCAAAGGAGGTAACCAGTTGACCGTTATACAGGTAACCTGACTAATAGGATACTTGTTGCAAGTCCACTAATTTTTCTGCGGTACCGCTATTTTCAATCGGAATAAATATGCAACAGTGAAGGTCTTCATCTCCGTTAATTTTTGAAAAAGTGTTTAATTGAAAAAACATTCTTCCAACTACACAATGATCAAACGTATAGAGGATGGCTTTCTTTTGCTGAATATTGTGCATTCGCCAGAGTTTCTTAAAATCCACAGACTCCATGCACATTTGCTGAACGAAGGATTCAAACCA
The DNA here is from genome assembly GCF_000981585.1 of Paenibacillus riograndensis SBR5. NCBI lineage: Bacteria > Bacillati > Bacillota > Bacilli > Caryophanales > Paenibacillaceae > Paenibacillus > Paenibacillus riograndensis. The sequence goes on along the minus strand of NZ_LN831776.1, from coordinate 4,123,987 downwards.
AGGATCACCAGGTTTTTGATCATAATATATCCGAAACGCCCCTATCGTATAATTAGCTAGTTCATTCCAGTTAACTAACTGTTCTCGTAAACTTGGCTCTGTGAATGTTAGTCGAGTCAGTATGCGTTCATTTGGGGTAATAGCATTGAAATCGGTAATAATTTCAGTTGCCATCCGATTATAGGCCAGCACCTCTGTTCGATTATTTGCTATAAAAGCAGGGTAGTTAACTTGATCAATTATGGTTTGAAGTTCGGGATGAGTTTCTCCAGTACTTGCGCTCGCATTACTTTCTTCTCCATAGTCTGCCAATCTAAGTAAATGAGACTGCTCATCCGAAGTTAATTGCAAAGCTCGGGCGACACTTTCAAGGACTTCCCTTGACACTGTACCAACTCTTCCTTGCTCCAACCAGGTATAGTAAGTGATACTTACACCTGCAAGCTGAGCAACCTCTTCTCTGCGCAATCCAGGTGTTCTTCTTTTACCATAACGACTAGCAATTTCGATGTGATCCGGTTTAATTCGTTCACGCCGCGATTTTATAAAATCTCCAAGTATTTTGATTTTATTATTTTGCACTTTCACACCTCATTAAGTGTAATTTATCTTTCTTTGTAATGGAAAAGGTAAAGAACTTATTTGATTAAAAGGAAAATAAATAACTGTAATTTTATTTTCAAATGAAACTTTTTAGGCTTTATTCAACTTTGAGCTTAACGCTGGTTGATCTCATTTCTATAGGACTGTCTTCAACAAATTAATAGTTTGCTTATAAAGTTGATCAGCATTACCTTTATCAAAAGTCTCTCTCGCAAGATTCACTTCTTTTCGTTTAATATACGCTGTCAAATTATCCTTTGAAGGATTCTCCAATAGTTCAATAAGTGGGAGGATGGCCTGATTTATAGGCTTACCAACCAATTTAAAAATAACCTTAGTAAATATTTTATACACTGGGTTTTCTACTGCATCTATGATACCTGTGGTTCGTACTGCCCATGGGTTGAAAAGAATGTATTTAATTTTTTTGATCGTATCAGCTTCTGTATAGGCAACACCAAGCAGATCATTCAACCGACTATTATGATAACGAGCTTTTGAACCCTTGTAGTTATTTTTATTTTGGATGTCATTTAAATCAATTCTCCCTTTCATACCAGGTGCGCAAATGTTTGCAATAATGGGATTTTCTGAGTTTTCCAAGCGTTCTTTTAAGCCGAATCCAAGAATAAATCTGCTGAGATAAGACAGTCCAAAGTTGATCTCCAAACCCTCTGTTGTTGTCGTATATTCTTTATATATTTTGTGACTGGTTGCTGAGAAAATTAACATATCAAGAGATTGAAAATTATTTTTAACTATATCAATTATCCTATGGTTTTCTCTTACACAACTTAGATCTGCTTGTAAAAATATAGCTCTTTCTTCAGCGCCTAATTTCTTAGACTCATCTAAAAAACGTTTACCTTTATCTGCTGAGCTACCAATAGCAATTATACGATCACCCTTCTTGATAAAAAGTAACGCTATCCCTTTTCCTATTCCGTCTGTCCCGCCAGTTATCAAGATTGTTCTCATTTTTATTCTCCTATTCCCTTGTTAGTTGCGAACTTAATCAATTATGATCTATAAAAGAGGTTACAGAAGATACTGTATTAAAATTACCAGATTACCACTATAATTACCGCTTAACAGCTTTACGTATCTCTACAATTAATAGATAATGATTTTAAGTAATAAGATCTGTCCGTTAATTCATGAAAGTTAAGGCAGGTAAGTATACGATCCTTTTAGCATGTACGTTATTTCCAAAGTAAATCTAGTGTCTCATATCAAAAAAATATCCCTCTAAATAAAGCCTTCTTTTGTTTTGTAATAGACAATTGTATCATCAAATTGAGACGAAAGTATCAAATTTCAACTTCACATTGGGGCCTGGAAAATTGAAATAATTATGAAGTTGTTTATCATGAAAACGGAAGATAATTCGACTTATGTATAGTCTTTTAATTTTGATTGTTGGTATTTCTTCTTCCGTAGATGTGAATATTTTGAAGTCTGCATCAACTTTCAGCTTGTAAAAAGCTAACGTAGGTTTAGTAGATGCAATGAGTTGGTTAATGTTGATTTTAACAGAAACTATAAAAATAATAATCAATGATAATAGGCTGAACTACCTCAGCTTGATTCCGCTTCCGTTTTGATCTAATTGCCTCCCCGTGCTTCCGTAGCCACAGGCAACTTCCGTAAACATGTGAGTACAAGCAGATTTAATATAGTGTTTTGTAACACACGGATCACTAGCTTGTGATGGTATCTCCTATGTAACCCGGGAGTTTGTTTCAAAGGAGCTAGAGGAGGGATCACTATTTGAGGTTCCCCTGAATATTGAGATTCACCCGGTTCAAGTAGGTGTTATGACTATGCGGAATATGCCATTAACATCTGCAGCAAGTAAGTTCGTTGAGCTCACCAGAGAAAATCCATGTTAGACTTTGTGGGATTTAAAAAAATTAATACAACTGGAATAGTTTTAGTTAAACAAGTTCTTAGATGTTCATCAAATCGGCAATAGTAACATGTTCTTGTCCATTATCGGCAATGGGACCAAGTTCTTGTCCTGAGAAAAGGACAAGAACTTGGTCCCATAAAACAGAAAACCCGCGCTGGGCGCGGGCTCTTATGGGACTATGTTCTTGTCCACCGACAGTTGACAAAAATGTTCCTACATAAATGACAAGAATTTACCTACATTTTATACCTATTTCTCATGAGTTCCTTAACAAAACAAAAAGCTCACTGGGTTTTCCAGGTCCAGTGCGACTTTCCATAGATTGAAATTATTTGTTTATGGTTTGACTCCTCTTAAGCCGGCCGCTGTGTAGCGACATAAACATACTTGAATACGCGACAAGAACTTACTTGAATTAACACTGCGACATGAACTTGCTTGAATTAGTTCTCGTCCCCACTCAATAAATATGCAAAAATAATGATTGGAGTATGCAAAGCCATCCTATGGATCTTTATCATCAAATCAATCCAAGCCAATAGTAATGGCAGCCTGATGGCTGCCGTTACTATTGGCTTGCGCTTTTATCACTCAAAGTTTGTTATATTCATCGTCGGACACAGGCTCCAGCCATTCTGGCCTTCCCGCCGTAATAGCAATATGCTCAAACCAGCTGTCTTTTGAGGCACCGTGCCAGTGCTTTACCCCATCTTGCGTAACAACAACATCGCCGGCCTTTAAGAACTGAGCAGGCTTACCTTCTTCTTGGTACCAGCCTTCGCCGCCCGTTACCATTAGAAGCTGAAACCCGTTTCGATGGATATGCCAGTTGTTCCGGCAGCCCGGTTCAAAGGTCACGTTCCCGACCCCAACATTAACGTTTGGATCGGCAACCAGCGTACTCAAATAACTTTGTCCCACAAAATACTGCGCAAAGGCTTCATTCTTCTCCCCCACTGGGAAAATGATGCCGTTTTTAACTTCATCATGTTTTGCCACTTTGGGTTCTCCTCCTATTTACGTCAATTTCCCGCCAAACACCGGGAAGAAGCTGTGCTCACCATAGTCCTGTATGTGCGCTGTATTTAATAGCGTCTCCATGTCGGCATCGCTGATCATAAAATCAAGCGTTGCATTCGTTCTCATGTGATCGGGATTTGCCGTCTTCGAAAGTACGACAAGCCCCAGCTGGATCCCCTATCGCAAGCAGAGCTGAGCAACCGATACGCCATACTGATCCGCGATTGCCTTCACCTCTGCATGATCAAGGATGGCACCGTGTACAATCGGTGAATAGGCCTCCACTAGGATGTCATGCTTCCGGCAGAATTCAATGAGTGGCATCGGCGTGTTGCTCACATGGGCCAGGATCTGATTGACCATCGGCTTGACCTCACAGCTTGAAAGAATATCCTCCACGTCATCCTCAAGAAAGTTGGAAAGACCGATTGCTTTTACTTTTCCTGCCTTATAAGCGGCCTCCATGGCTTTCCATACTTCTTTGTTTTCCTCGAAGTAACGGTTCTCCCCACGGAACTCCTTCCAAGGCTGCGGGCTGTGGATGATCAGCAGATCGATATACTCCAGCCCCAGTTTTGCTAAAGACTCATCAATGGACTGCGTAACGGCGTCGAACTTCTTCAATTCTGCCGCGACCTTTGTCGTGATGAAAAGCTCTTCCCTGGCGATACCACAGATTCGGATGGCTTCGCCGACACCTGCCTCATTTCCATAAGCCTGAGCCGTATCAATATGGCGATAGCCGATCGATACCGCATCTCGCACGGCCTGTGCGGCCTGTTAATCGTCAAGCAGCCAGGTGCCAAGGCCCAATTTCGGAATTTCCACACCGTTAGATAATACGAACGTCTCGTTGAACATGGTGTTGCCTCCTAATGTAAGGTTGGTTCATTCCTGCTTCTCCATCACGATGGTAAAGTCTCCTTGCATCATGGCCAAATGTTCCTTACCAGATTCAATCTCGCCCAATATAAAAAGTCCATTCCCCCCAGCAGCCGTACCTTTGTAAAAGAGGGCCAAGGTTCCCCCACGGCGCTTAGTAGGCCACGTCACCGACAACAGGACCGCAATCAGAGGGTGCCGCATCGATATTCAGCTTTCGTGGTAGATAGCTGATTTTTTCCTTCCCGACGTAGTCTTCGAACGAAGCAGTCAACGGAAGCAGGGAAAGAAAGTCCTTGCTTATCGGATAATCGCACAGACTGACCACGATTTGCTTGTCGTTAATCCGAAGTCTTAACGTTTGAGGATTTATTTTCAACCTGGTCCCCCCTGCGTGCTTGCCTTGTTAGTTCCCAGCATTTGACCCTGCTTTCTCCTGACGGACAGCGCATTCAGCGTACGAGGAAAGCCCATGTAGGGCAGGCAGTGTGTGATGGCGGCGATCAGTGTTTCTTTATCGTTGCCGACATTGTAATTCCCGAGAACATGCGCCTTGACTTGGCCTTCCGCACCACCCAGCGCGCTAATAATGCAGAGCGTGAGCAGCTCCCGGGTTTTCAACTCGAGACCGCCGCACGTATAGAAGTCTCCAAAGTAAAAGGACGAAAGATAGTCCTGGATATGGAGTTGATTGGCCGGAGCCTTGTTGGCTCTCAATGGCAATGCAATGTCCCTCGTTTTAAAACCTCATTAGCTTCGGCGATCGCATTCAGAGTTTTCGGGAACCCCAGGTATGGCGCATAATTTTTTCATCTTTATCCTCCACTAAAGCGAAGCTAATGTCGGCTTTTTAACCAGGAACACGAACGCGATAACAGCCAATATACTAGTCATAAAAATTGTAATTCCGAAAGGTATTGCGGAATTATCCCCACCGAGTCCTACTAGTGGGGAAGTTACAGCTCCCAAGGCAAATTGCAACGTGCCCAATATAGCTGCAGCGCTTCCGGCGATATGCCCTTGGGATTCCATAGCCAGCGTAAAAGATACTGGACCAATAATACCGATAGAGGCTGCGAATAAAAAGACGGAAATAAACAAAGCAAAGAATGGCCCGTGAGCTAAAACAATCATCAGGATGGCAGCAGTAGTGATAAACGCTAACTGCAATCCGATCTGAAAAATACGGCGCTCATCCATCCGTCCAGCCAACCGTTTGACGAACTGCGAGCCTAATATGATCCCGAGTCCGTTCAAGGCAAACAAAATGGAAAACAGTTGAGGCGAGATGCCGTACATATTTTGATAAATAAACGGAGTGCCGGCGACATAGGCAAACACACCGGAGAATAAAATGCCATTCACAAGCGCATAGCCCATAAAACTACGATCCCGAAGCAAGGAGTCATAATTTCTTAACACCTCCCTAAAGTTGCTTGAGATACGCCTTTCTGCAGGCAAGCTTTCTTTAATTCCCCATACCGTCACACCCGTCAGGAAAAGTCCCAGAAATCCCAAAAAGATAAACACGCCGATCCAGGATGTGAATGTTGTCACCGTACTGCCGGCAGTTGGGGAAATCAACGGAGCGATATTGCTGATCATTGTCAAAAGGGACATGAATTTGGTCATTTCTATGCCGTTATACCGATCACGAACAATCGCACGGGAAATGACAAGCCCCGCGGAAGCGACAAAGCCCTGGATGAAGCGCAAAGCGATAAAAAGTCCAATATTCGGCGAAAAAGCACAAGCCAGGGAGGTCAGCAAATACAGAATCATGGAAATCAACAATGGTTTTCGTCTGCCATGAACGTCGCTTATGGGGCCGGTGACAAGCTGCCCTAACCCGAGCCCTAATAAGCTGGCCGTTAAGCTTGCCTGGATCATGGATGTATTCGTGCCAAAATAACTCATCAATTGTGGAAGCGATGAAAGGTACATATCTACAGTGAACGGCCCCAATGCAGAAAAAGCGGATAACATCAGGGCAAATAGAAGAGAATGATTGTTGGTTTTTGCCTTCATCTCATAACTCCTTGTTTTAGAAAACTAACTAGCGGCCGGCTCCAACGAAAGAGGCACACCGTTTAGGCGTGCCTTCCTGTTTTCCCGGAGGAATCGTCATTCATTCTCCATCGTGCTAATGTCGATTACAAAACGATAGCGGACATCCGACGCCAGCACGCGTTCCCACGCTTGATCAATTTGGTTGGCGGAAATAACCTCGATCTCGGGAGTAATATGGTGCTTGGCACAGAAGTCCAGCATTTCCTGCGTTTCACGAATGCCTCCGATGGCCGATCCGGCAAATGACCGACGATGGCCGATAAGAGAAAATACTTGTATAGGCAATGCCTCCGGCGGCGCACCGACGTTGACCAATGTACCGTTCACTGCCAACAGCGAAAGGTAGGCATCCAGATCAATTTTCGCACTTACCGTATTCACAATGAGGTCGAACTTGCCCGTCAGCTTCTTAAAAGTTTCTGGATCACTGGTGGCATAATAATGGTCCGCGCCAAGCTTTAAACCGTCCTCTTTCTTTTTCAAGGTCTGAGATAAAACCGTTACTTCTGCCCCCATAGCATGAGCGAGCTTTACGGCCATATGTCCAAGCCCGCCAAGTCCAACAACAGCTATCTTCTTGCCGGGCGCCGCTCCCCAATGGCGCAGCGGCGAGTACGTCGTAATACCGGCACACAAGAGCGGTGCGGCAACGTCAAGCTCAATGCCGTCAGGAATCCGGACGACGAAGTCTTCCGTTACGACGATGTGAGTGGAATAACCGCCCTGCGTATATTGCCCATACCTATCGATGGCGGCGTAGGTCCCCGTATGCCCATTAAGGCAATACTGCTCCTCTCCCTTTCGGCAGCTCTCGCATTCCCCGCAGGAATCAACCATGCAGCCAACTCCTACTCGACCCCCAACTTCATATTTGGTGACTTCCGATCCAACCTGGGTGACTACGCCCGCGATCTCATGCCCCGGAACGAGCGGATATTGGATTGGCCCCCATTCACCGCGAGCCGTATGAATGTCCGAGTGGCAAATGCCCGCGTACTTGATTTCAATAAGGACATCATGCGGTTTAAGATCCCTGCGCTCTATCGTGGTCAATTTAAATGGCCCTTCCGGGCCGAATACGGCGCGTGCGTTAGCAGCTATCATAGTTCTTATCCCCCTGCAATGAATATAAATGAAAGCGTCTTGCGGCGACCAGAAGCGGCAAACTTACATCTGCCGTTTCCTGGTTTGGTTATGATTCCGGAATCACTTCATTGATGTTAGCTATGGCGTTCAGCGTTCTAGGAAAGCCCATATAGGGCAAACAGTGAGTAATGGCAGCAATCAAGGTTTCCTTATCGTTGCCCACATTTTTGTTGCCCTGCACATGGGCCTTTACTTGCCCTTCCGCGCCACCGAGCGCACTTATGATGCACAGTGTCAGCAATTCCCGTGTTTGTAAATCAAGGCCGTTGCGGGTATAGAAGTCACCAAAACAGAAAGCAGAAAGATAGTCCTGAATGTGTTTTTGGTTATCTGGAGCACTGCCGTGCATTTTGGCGACGTTATCGCCAAAAATCTCAGTCTGAACAGCAAGTCCCTTTTCAAGACGAGTATCATCCGTAACTTGCGTCTGGCTTTCCAGCGGTAATTCGATATTTCTTGCTTTAAAAACCTCATTGACCTTGTTTGCCGCGTTTAGCGTTTTGGGGAATCCAAGGTATGGCGCGCACTGGTAAATAGCTTCTTTAATTTCCACTGGCGTAAGTCCAACGTTCAGCGCGGCGTTGGCATGTGCTTTGAGCTGAGGCAAGGTTTGGTTAGCAGCAAGCACTACCAGGGTGATTAACTCGCGCTGTTTATCGTCCAGCTTGCCTTGATCGAAAACTTCCCCAAATATGAAGCGGCTCAGGATTTCCTGAAGGTCAGGATCGGTGGCATAGGCTGTGGGTACTCCGTCGCCAAATAGACGTTTATACGTTTCTTTGCTCTTTTCAATTCGATTCATAACAAACCTCCCCAACTTAACTATTATTGCTACGATCATGAACTGCGTTAATGCATCGGTTTTTCCCACGAACCCCTGATCTCGACCCCGTTCTCTTTGGCGACTGCTTCCAGATCACTTATCTCCTGCGCTGTTAAACTCAGTTTGGAAGCTTTTACAGCATCCTCTATGTGGGTCGTCTTCGTAACGCCAATAATGGGTACGGTTCCTTTGGCAATGGACCAAGCTATTGCAACTTGTGCGGTAGTCGCATTGTATTTCGTGCCGATATCTCTCATTACCTGAATTAATCCTTCCAGTTTTACGAACACGTCTATATTGAATGCTTCACCTCTTCTCGTATCGCTGGGAAAAGGATGCTGCGCATTGTACTTGTCCGTTAGAGCGCCTTGCTCCAACACCATGTAAGAGAAGAAAATCATGCCGTTTTCTTTGCAGTAATCAAGAATTCCTGCTTCTTCAGATGAGCGATACAGGAGGCTGTAATGGTTCTGTACAGCCGAGATTTTCAGGCCTTCTTCCGCGAAAATGCTAGCTGCCCACTTAATTTCTTCCAGGTTATGATTGGAGACACCTACGTATTTTACTTTTCCGCTTTTCATCAAAGGAATCAATTTTGGCGTCCATCTTTGCACATCTGCCGGGTTGTGTATCCAATAAATATCTGCATGGTCCACGCCAAGCCGTTTTAAGCTTCCATCCAGAAGTTCCTCGACAGCGTTCTCGCTGTCCCCGGCGATTTGTGGAGTGAATTTCGTGGAGATGAGCACATCTTTACGACCTTTGGTAAAGTTGCCTAGAATCGTTTCCGAGGCGCCAATGCCATATACTGCCGCTGTATCCCATAAATTGAATCCAGCCTCCATCGCCTTGTCGAATACAGGCTTTAAGTCGGATGCCGTCAAGTAGTTCCCGAAAACGGCATCCCCGCCTGCTCCTCCTCCAGTACCCCACGACCACGTGCCCAAAGCAATCGAAGGAATGGTTTCATTTTGTAATCGAACTGTTTTCATCCCTTTCGAAAAAGAATGATTTCTTACCGTGCGGCAAGCAGTGCAAGTTCAGGATTCAATGCGTACGCCACGTATTCTTTGGCACTTTGCTCTAGCTCCTCGTCAGACAGGTGCTGCATAACTCCGTACACGATAAACGGCTCCAAATAGCGGGTTCCAATCAAATTGCTGGTTGCCTGAAATGGTCGCAGCAATTCTGGAACGGTGTACTTAAAGTTACCATCTGGACGATAGTTTTCTTGTGCTGCACCGGTAGAAACGGCTATTAGCAGTTCTTTGCCGTGTAACTTGTTTCCCTTGCTTCCATATGCCCATCCGTAGGTGAGCACTGCATCTTCCCACTTTTTTAACAATGAAGGTGTACTGTACCAATAGAAAGGGAATTGTAAAACGATGCGATCATGTTGCTCCAAAAGTCTATGCTCAGCCGACACATCGATTTTCTCATCGGGGTAAACTTCATAGACACGATGAACGGTAACGCCATCCTGCTTCTCCATTTCATCCGTCAAGCGTCGATTTACACGGGAAGCAATTAGATCAGGGTGAAAAACAAGTACAAGTGTTTTCATTGTGTGCTCTCCTTGTTGTATGCAAGTATGACTCCTCACTTCTCAGTGAAGTGTGTTATCCTCTGTCAGCTATTAGCTGACCTGCAACGCCAATATTTTCTGCTTCATTTTCTTTAATGAACACATAAAAGGCTTGTTCCGATACATTCATGATTTTAGAAGCTGACGCGGTAAGTTCATTTGCTAAACTTCTTTTTGTTCCATCGTCAATTTAGCTGCTTCAATGGTGATCACAGGCATATTGGTGCTCCTTTCTTGACTTAAAAATGCCCAACGACTCGGTGAGGAACATACGGTTCTTCCAAAAACGAAATTTCTTCCTGAGTTAATTTAAGGGAAAGAGCAGCTTCCGCGTCCTCGAGTTGGGTGATCTTCGTTGCGCCAACAATGGGGGCGGTCACTGGTTCTTTATGCAGCAGCCACGCAAGTGCGATGTGAACGCGGCGGACGCCATGTTTCTCCGCAAGATTCACAACCCGGTCGACCACCGCTTGATCCAAGTCTACTGCGGCATCGTATTTCTGTTTGGCGATCTCATCGGTTTCGGCACGAGGCGTGGATGCCTCCCGCGCCAACCTACCTCCTGCGAGCGGGCTGTAAGGAATGACGCCGATCTTTTCTTCTTTGCAAAGCGGCAGCATCTCCCGTTCCTCTTCGCGGTAAATAAGGTTCAAATGATTCTGCATCGATACGAATCGGGTCCACCCGTTTTTCTCGGCTGCATGCAACGCCTTCTGGAACTGCCATGCCCACATGGCCGATGCGCCGATATATCGCGCTTTGCCAGCCTTGACCACGTCGTGCAGCGCCTCTATCGTCTCTTCGATGGGCGTGTTGTAATCCCAACGATGAATTTGGTACAAATCGACGTAGTCGGTTTTCAACCTCTTCAGGCTCTTGTCGATTTCGCTCATTATCGCTTTGCGGGAAAGTCCGGCACCGTTGGGTCCTTGATGCATGCGACCATGGATCTTCGTCGCAATGACGATTTCGTCCCTGTCAGCAAGCTCCTTCAGGACATTTCCGACAATTTCCTCGCTTGTGCCTTCGGCATAAACGTTTGCGGTATCGAAAAAATTGATTCCGATATCCAACGCTTTTTGAATGATCGGGCGAGCACTTTTCTCATCGAGCACCCAACGATGATGACCTTTGTCTGGGTCGCCAAAGCCCATGCAACCCAGACAAATCCGGGATACATCCAAGCCAGTATTCCCAAGTTTCGTATAATCCATTTTTTGTTCCTCCCTTTGCCTCATTAAGGATCAAACGAGAAATTGAATTGTGTCAATCAAGTTCTGGTCATTCGAGGTAAAACCTTGACGGTCGCAGAACGGGCTCTCGTGCTGATCATCGCATCAAGATAGGGACTGCCTTTATATTTCGTACGGTACGCATTGTCGATGACGTCGCTCATCTGTCCTTCGATCGGTTCAAAAGAAACCTCAAACGCCATGCCGGCGACAGTGATTCGTCCTGCCTTCTGCCGAACTGCTGCTTGGTACCAACGGGAGTTCTGTCCGTAATAGGCTCGCACATAAATGGAACTTTCAACCACAACAGACCAAATCCAAGTCGGAGTGCCGTAGGTTACGCCGTCTTCACGGAAAGGTGAGATGTGCAGGTCATCAGCATCCCTAATCTTGCGCAGCTCTTCATTCGACCATGTACCCATGAATTGCCTCCTCTTTAAATGTTGTGCCAAGCTCGACCAAAATATTTCTGGACAACTCCAAACTAAATGGGCATTGATTGTTTAATCAACTCATGTTTATAATTTTAAACGGAAGCCCAATGGTTGCAATAATCACTTCTCCGCGATGTGTGCGTTACTCAACAACCCAACCAAAATTGCCTATTATCTCCGAAGGAGCTATTAAAAATGATGAAAGTGGATCGAAGGGTACTCAAATCTCAAGAAGCAATCAAGAAAGCCATTATTGAGCTGATGTCTGAAAAAAGCTTTGATGATATAACCATTCGGGATATTTCCGACAGGGCCAATGTAAATCGAGGAACCATCTATCTCCATTACATGGATAAGTATGATTTGCTTGATAAGCTTATCGAAGAACATATCAGCAATCTCCGTGAGCTTTGCCATTCTGCATCCGAGATGACCTTCCAAGAGGGAAATTATGTCTGGTTCGAATACTTTGCGGAGAATCATTTGTTCTTTACAACCATGCTAAACACGAAAAGCGCAGCTTATTTTCGCAGTCGATTCCTTGATTTAGTTGTCCAAGAGTATAAGCCCGAGGTCGATGTAACCGAAGGGAAAAATCAAGGTTTAAGTGAAGAGGTTTTTCTTCAATTTTTTGGGGCAGCGGTCGTGGGTGCAGTGGAATGGTGGTTCAGGAACGGAATGCTGGTACCACCTCGTGTCATGGCAGAACAAACAGGAATATTGTTAGATCGGAATTTTTAATCGCGCTGCTGCATCCGATTGGCAGACACTCCCTATTGGGAATAAACATACTGGGTAAGCTTATAAATAAGGAAAGGAGATCGGCGCTTTTATCCGATCTCCTTTCTGCTTTCTTGATCTGTGACATTCATGTCGATGCATGCTTATCCTGCACCTTTAGCATCCTCCAATCGGCTGTACAGATAAATTCTTGGATATATCGTTGCAGGAACAGATTCACCCAAGTACGTCGTATGGCATACCGATTCTATACAATCCCCCAAGTACAAGAACTTGACCCTATATTGAGGGTGGTTAGCATGGCTGCGCCGGACGCATCCCCACGGCCCTGGTTAATCAATCAGCATAGCAACAGCTGTAGGCGTCCTTCCGGGCCGGCTGCCTGCAGAGCTGGAGGGTGAATTGCCAGGCTTCTGGTTTGCGGGCCCAGCCCCAAGAGTACCGATCTCCGCAGCGCCGGTCGATTGATCTACGGATTATCTGCTGTAGGAGTTCTTCCGAATCCGCCTGCCAGCGCTCAGTCGGCGCGCTTTAAGATGGTTAGCCTGACTGCGCCGGACGGATCTCCTGTCGTTTGCACCTGAAATACCTTCACTCATTTGAGCCGCAGGGAGCCCACTGGCAGGTAAGGATCAGCTCCACCGCCGAACTGACCGTATCTTGGAGAGCTCCTACAAGCCAAGGATTTGCTTTTCTTTTGAAACATGTATTGGTACCATGTTTTTGTCCATTATCGGCAATGGGATCAAGTTCTTGTCCTGAGCAAAGGACAAGAACTTGATCCCATAAAAAAGAAAACCCGCGCCTGGCGCGGGTTCTAATGGGACTATGTTCTTGTCCACCGACACTATCCGGCGTTCATTCATATTGAGGAACCGGTCTGCACCCGGACCATCGGCCTGTCCTCTATGTCCGAAACCGCCATCTCCCGGAAGCCACGCGCCAATTTATTATCTATGTTGTCGATTATTTCAGGGAATAAAAATAAAATGAGTAGGACTCCGGATAAGGAAAAGCCCCGATCTAATCGGAGCCTTCTCATAGCCGTCCTTATTTTTATCGTTGCTATCCCTAACCTCCACCTTAACCATCCGTTCGCCGCGTTTTAAGCGGTCCGCATACTCCATTCCGGAGACTGAATCCCCTTGTAGTTCGTTGCCAACAGTTTCTCCCAGTCCCCTGCATTGATGGACGGAACGGCAAGCCGGAGCGTAACCCTCTTTTTTCGTTTGCTATAATCTGTATCATGGCTAAACCTAGTTCTCAATAATATTATAGTTTCTCTATTAAAGTATCCCATGTTAGTTCAAGAACCCCTGTCATATTTTGTGGTTCATCTGAAATATATGTTATAACTGCATTCTTCTCTGGTAGCATTACAACATATTGACCATATAAACCATCCATACGATATGAATTAGAATATGAGTTCATCCATATTTGATAACCGTAACCTTGATGATGGTCTGCCGTAGCAAAATACGGGGTAAAATCATTGGTTTTTATTTGGACAGATGTTGCTTGTTCAATATAACTTGAAGGAATAAGTTGCTTACCCTTCCAAATTCCTTTATCAAGAATCAATTGACCAAATCTTGATAATTGCTCCGCTGTTAAATATAGCCCTGAAAATCCTTGAGAAATTCCTTTTGGACATGTATCCCATTTAGGTTTCGGTATATCTAAATGTCTGAATATTTTTTCATCCAAATATTCATTTAGGTTACTCCCCGTAGTACTGCTTATGATTTTTGAAAGCATATATGTTGAAGCATTGTTATATGTAAAGTGAGTACCCGGTTTGAATATAATCGGTTCATAAAAGAACAATTGAGAAATATCCCATTCTTTACCGTTACTCCAATCTGCCTTCATAACTGGGCATTCTGCATGTCCAGTTCCCATACAGAGCAAATCATGAATAGTCATCTCTTTTAGATATTCATTTATTGGTACATGTTGAATATCTGGAAAAAAATCTATAACGAGGTCACTAATTTTAAAGTAACCTTCACTAATAGCAATACCGACTGCCATTGATGTAAACGTCTTACTTACTGAATACAAGAGAGTAGGCTTTTCTTCTTTAAAATCATGTTTAGCAATTATATTACCATCTTGTCTAACAATTACATTCAGCACATGAAGATTCTGACTTTTTACGGACAACACTAAATCATTCAATAATTCATTATTCATTTTGTAACCTCTCCATCGTTTTTTTTGACGAACCTTAATTCATATAATCTTCGTACTGCGTAAAAATTTTACAGAATGACACCGCTAATGATCCTAGACATTTGGTGCAAAGTTGCTGAACACTTTGGGTGTAAGAGTCGTCAGTGCGCACCCTTTTTTTTAATAATTCTTCTTTCGTATAATTTCAATTGTCACTCGTTTGCTATTGCACAAGGGGCAGACAATACGCCATTTTACTCGTGTATCCACGTTTCCACCTTTCTTTTCTTTTCCTAAGCTATATGCGTCTACAATTCATTAAGTCCAGCTGATCGACTCGACAGATATCTCCTTCCCCAATTATATAACACGACGAAAAAATCCGCTCTTATCAAACGGTGGAATGCGGCTTTCACTAGAAGACGACGAAACGGTTTAAACGTAGTTTGATTGGACTTAGCCCCGTTTTATATCTGAAATGCTGACAAGAACTATGGATGTCAAAAATTTGGTCCCATTAGTGACAAGAACTTCATCCCATTCCCTACATTCGTAATAAAACCAAAAAACAAAAAGTCCGCTTACGCGGACAATATTTTCAGCGATTCAGTTAGATCAGCCTCTATACGTACTGTTCGACATATTGCCGAAGTCGTTTATTTTCTTCGGTCTTGATTGTTCTTATCCAATGTATCGAGTAAATGTACCAAAATGGTATTCGAATGAGCCAGAAAAGACGTCTGATCCATCATTTGATCCGGAAGTTGGACATACGTGCCTGGTTCAATTTCATCACCGCAGTGTTCAATCAGCTTTAAGATGCTGTCATTGCTGCTCTCCAGGTGAAATTGCAGCCCGATCACGTGCCCGTTGTATTCGAACGCCTGATTAGCGCAGCCAAGACTGATTGCAGCCGTCTTGACTCCATCCGGTAAAGCAAACGTATCTCCATGCCAATGAAAAGGAACATACTCCCCCGGAAATCGTTTGAAAAATACAGAACTCCGAGACTCTTCTGTCATTTTTACAGGATGCCACCCAATCTCCTTGTACTGATTTCTGTATACTTTTCCGCCAAGCGCTTCAGCAATCAGTTGCGCGCCCAAGCATATGCCGAGTACCATCTTCCGCTGCCGGATTGTTTCTTTGATAAATGTCTTCTCGCGGACAAGCCATGGAAACTTCTCCTCATCGTACACCCCCATCGGGCCACCCAGAATGACTAGTAGATCGAACTCCGACTGAAGTGGAAAATGCGTGCTTTCGTATAATAAAGTCCCCTTTAACTCATAGCCTTTGTCCTTAACCCAATCCGATATTCGTTCAGGCGATTCGAATGGAACATGCTGCAAGTAATGAATTCTCATCTTATTCCACTTCCCTAAAGTATTTTTTCGTTTTGTTCAGTGCAAAAAGAAGTTGCTCTACATCCTCTTCCGTACTATATAAATAAAAGCTGGCACGGGCCGTAGCACTGGTCCGCGCGTAAAAATAATTTCCTCCACCCATTCCGCATGGATAAAACGAGCTGCTTTCGCCCGCGCTCCTTCATAAGCATCTGTTGCGCGCGAACCTAACGTGTGAACCCCTCGATGAACGTTCGCGTTATTTCGTTCATAATAGTGTTTCAATGCCTCAATGACCTGGATCGGTTTTTGAGCCAATGCTGCGCTATCCAGGTAAGCGAGCGGATGACCGTTAACTTTTTGGCCCAATATGGGGAACAGTTTTCTTATGTTAGAAGTATCCAGAATTATCACCCCTTATTGCTGATTCTAATCAATGCTTGATAATAAGCGCTGATCGACCTTTCGATATCCTCGTCTGAATGGGCTGTTGATACGAAATTCACCTCGTATGGTGTAGGAGCAGTTAAAATACCAAGCTCTAGCATAGCTGCATAATACGCCTTAAATATCTGCATATTCGAACGTTTGGCGGTATCGTAGTCAACAACCTCCTGCTCCGAAAAAAAAGCTGAGAACATCGAGCCCACCCTGTTTATTTTGAGCGGTATGCCTGCCAGTTTGGCAATTTGTAAGAAACCTTCTGTCAAACTGGCCGCTTTTCTATCCAACTCCTCATACACTCCCGGCCCTTCCAGTAATCGTAAGGTTCGATATCCTGCTGCCATAGCAAGCGGATTGCCTGATAATGTGCCCGCCTGATAGATTGACCCGACAGGAGCAACCTGCTCCATAATCTCGCGTTTACCGCCGTATGCGCCGACGGGCAACCCGCCTCCGATGATCTTACCAAGACAGGTGAGATCCGGATCGATTCCATATAGCCCTTGCGCCCCATGAAAACCTACGCGATATCCCGTCATCACTTCATCAAAAATAAGCAAGCTGCCGTACTGCTTCGTAATCTCGCGCAACCCGTGGAGAAATCCTGGAACTGGCGGGATAACCCCCATGTTGCCCGCAACAGGCTCGACGATAACAGCAGCAATTTGTTCTCCATATTGTTCAAATAGGAAGCGGACGCTGTCCATGCTATTATAGGGCGCTGTAAGTGTATGGGCAGCAACACTATCGGGTACTCCCGGACTATCCGGCAATCCCAGGGTAGCGGCGCCTGAGCCTGACTTGATCAATAGCGCATCGGCATGTCCATGGTACCCACCTTGAAACTTTACGATTTTTTGCCGCTTTGTATATCCTCTTGCCAATCGTAATGCGCTCATCGAAGCTTCCGTACCGGAGTTCACCATACGCACCATTTCAATAGACGGCATACTCCTGCATATCCATTCAGCCATTTTGATTTCAATTTCCGTAGACAAGCCAAAGCTTGTTCCTTGAAACGCTGCTTCCCTGATCGCCTCCACCACTTCAGGATGAGCGTGTCCAAGTATCAAAGGTCCCCACGATCCGATATAATCGATAAATTCGTTACCGTCGATATCGAACAAGTGAGCTCCTTGGCCTCTTGCCGCAAAAACAGGTGGTAAGTTTACTGTTGAAAATGCACGAACAGGGCTATTTACCCCACCAGGTATCACTCTTTTGGCTCGCTCGAATGCTGCTATGGAACAGGAATCCATTCTTTTTGCACTGAGATTCATAGTTGCCCCCTTTAGCTAAATCTCCTTATCGCAGTCCGCGTCAAAAGTATGGGCAGCCATGCGTTGAGATTGGTCATTCATATGCCCATCAACTCTTTAATTAACTGTTGTGCTTCATGATGAATGGCTTCGTATACTTTGCTTCGATGGGAGATTTCCAGAATGGATGCGCCAATCCCTCGATAATCTCGCAATTCTTCTTGCGCTTCCTGCAATACTTCCGCAGGCAACGCCCCCGGACCGGCATTAAAATTATAAGTATTGACCATAGCTCATCACTCCTGTAGACCTTCATATAAAGGAAATTGCGACGTGATTTCCTGCACACTTCTTCGTAATTGCTCCTTGGCAACTGAACTCTCAGGTTTTTTAAGTGCAAGTCCAATAAGCCGAGCAATTTCTTTCATTTCTTGGGGTCCCATTCCTCTTGTTGTCATAGCTGGAGTCCCGAAGCGAATGCCGCTCGTTATGAGCGGGCTTGCCGTATCATGAGGAATCGCATTTTTATTCGCCGTAATCCCCACCTCATCAAGTATGCTTTCAGCTTCTTTCCCGTTTAATCCGATCGGGCGCAGGTCGAGCAAAGTAATATGATTGTCGGTACCTCCCGACACAACGGTTAACCCTTCATTTAATAAGGCCTCCGCCAATACTTTGGCGTTAACCAGCACTTTTTCGATATAAGATTTGAATTCCGGTTGCAACGCTTCGCCGAACGCAACTGTTTTTGCCGCAATGGCATGCATAAGAGGACCGCCTTGGACTCCAGGGAAAATCGCTTTATCCATCGCTTGCGCCCACGGCTTGCGGCACATGATGATACCGCCTCTTGGACCTCGCAGCGTTTTATGCGTTGTCGTCGTAACAAAGTGCGCGTGAGGAATGGGACTAGGATGGAATCCTGCCGCGACAATTCCTGCAATATGCGCCATATCTACAAAGAATAGCGCTCCTACTTCGGCTGCGATTTGAGCAAACGGCTCAAATTCGATCGTTCGAGGATAAGCACTGGCACCAGCAACGATCATACGCGGGCGGTGCTTAAGCGCAAGTTTTCGTACAAATTCAATGTCAATACGCGCCGATTTTTCATCAACACCATAAGGCACAAGTTACTCCAGTTCCTGTTGATGAGCACGGCCTTGTCATAGAGAAGGTGCCCGCTGACGCGAAGCTCATACTTGTGACCCCTGCTCATCAGTGTGCCGTAGGTGTAATGTTATCAGAACCACGCAGGCAACAGCTTTTGCATAGAGCCGTTCAGCAACGTGCATGGATTGCTAGGCATTCGCATATCCGCTATTGTTGGCCCTGCCGAAGCCATTGCACAACTGGCTAACGTGCAAGCATTCACCTATCGCCACCTCCCGTTCTTGGAACAAATGGCACTAGCACACTTCATCGAGCATGGGTATTTTATGCGCCATATGCGACGAGCCAAAAATATTTATAGACGTCGTCATGAAGTCATGCAAAAGGCGATTACAGCCAGTGGTCTCGGAAATAAATTCACCTTGCGAGGGATTGAAACCGGCTTGCATGTACTACTGGAAGCGGATGAATCGTTTGACGAGGAAACGATGACCTTTCGGGCGCTTCAGGGCGGGGTTCGGGTACATCAGCTTCATTCCTATTGTTTGGAGAGTAGACGCAAAGGGTGGGTATTGGGCTTTGCCAAGGTAGACGAAAGGTTTATTGAGGAAGGCATGTATCGACTTGCTGAAACGGTCTTGTAGCATGCTCTGGATATAACACATCATCCTGTGATGTAACGTGCAGCAGAACAACAACAAAAAAGGAGCGAAAAAACGCCCCTTCTGTTCCCGTATGCCTTTCGGTTTCCCTACTCGACGGTACCAAGCCTTATCTGTCTTGAGAATGAATTATCCGTTGGTGAGTCTCGTTACTAATGGTACGGTTTCCCGTGCTGTGCAACGGCAAGTTTGAAGGCTATGCTTTGGGGGATGCGCTATTCCTCAGCAGAAGCAATCCGGTTTTTGCTTCGGTTGCACCTCATTTGACATTTGCTGCTCCTGGGTCCTGTCTTCTTCATAGGCAACCAAGGAATGGGTCGCATGACTCAGCACGGCACCCGCACGTGTGCAAGTTGCGACAAGAACCGCTTCGAATATCTCCTCTCGTGTTCCGCCAAGGGATTGAAATTTTTTGACGTGCGTGTCTATGCAGTAAGGACAGCCCGTTACATGGGCGACGGCCAACGCAATAAGTTCTTTCGTTCGTAAGGGTATTGCCTTAAGCTCCTCATACACTTCATGCTCGAAGGTTAAGTACGATTGGGCCGCTTCCGGTGCAAGACGAATAAGGTCAGGGATCTTTTTTAAGTTATTGCTATCATAGTAGTTCATTTGTGATGCGCCCCCCTGTTACTGCGGTAAGTGTTGATGCCAAACCACCTGTAGACAATGCAAGACCCTAAAATAGATGTCAGTAAGGGGAACACTCCCAGCAAACCGACATACCGCCAGACGGAATCAGCTTGAAAGAACACCACAAGCATACCGATACCGAGCAAGGCCCGCAAGGATCGATCGAAACCGCTAAGATTTCTCATCTCATATCACCTCAATAGAAGTTTAGATTTGAACCTATCTTAGCAGCATCCTGCAGCGTATTCCGTGACTAAGTCACAAGACCTCATCTTGAAGAACTTGGATCAGCCGGTCCCGGTCCAAGACTTCTATGTATCCTCTGCCCTGGGAGATTAGACGGTTATCCGTTAACACTTTCAGAGCGCGGCTGACGACCTCCCTGGCGGTACCAAGCTCAATCGCAGCTTGTTCGTGCGTAATGCGGAGAGTCGCGTGATTCTCGTCGGTGCGTCCCAGCAGGAACTGAGCAATTCTATAGTTTATCGGCCGGAAAGCAACATTGTCGAGCAAGGTCATGACGGACGTAATTCGCTCAACCATTTGACCAAAAATAAATTGCTTCAGCGGTTGACAGATTTC
Source organism: Paenibacillus riograndensis SBR5 (assembly GCF_000981585.1). NCBI lineage: Bacteria > Bacillati > Bacillota > Bacilli > Caryophanales > Paenibacillaceae > Paenibacillus > Paenibacillus riograndensis. The sequence continues at coordinate 4,103,322 of NZ_LN831776.1, read as the reverse complement.
AATCCATTTCTTGAAAAGTGGGATCGGTACGAGTAAAAGCTCCGTTTCGGCCTCAACCTCCACTGATGCTTCATAAGGGGTATCCCCTAAAATACTAGCCATCATGAGGACGCAATTTTGGCCATCCTGCACGCGATAAAGGGTAATTTCTCTGCCCTGTTCATTCCCCTTAAAGATGCGAACCGTGCCGCACAGAACAAAAACGGCATGCTGAAATATATGACCCTCGCGGATAGATAGGGACGTGCTTGGCGAGACGGTCCTAATTTCGCACTGCATCCAATACGAGTCGGGAATAGAGGTCAAGCAGGGGAACGTTACGGATGCCTTGTTTTTAATGGTAGGGTACATAATAGATACCTCCGTTTCTTCAACGTGACTAGCGGTAGGTGACCGCTGCTTCTTTGAATAAAGATTTGCTCTACTTATGATAAGGCTCACCATAATGTATCTAAGCACAACTTAAAGTTTGACCACAAAATCTAGATCAGTATATAAAAAGCCACTCCTGACAAATGGAGTGGCTTTTTATATACTGAATATCTTGCCCCAACGGTCATTTAAACTCTGCTATTATACGATGCAATATATTTTTGCTATCTTCATCCTTCGGTAATCGCTGTATACCCTTCTGAAATTTGTTCTCCATAAGGGTATCAATGCTGCTGATTCGCTCATACAATACCAGTTTCATTGTGATTATATTCTTATTTGTATTGTTTGAGGAGTATAATCACTCTTTCTTATCTTAACCAACAATCTCTTCTCTAGTCTGTCTTATATTATCATAGTTCAGGTAAATTTAAAGTTGCATATCCGCTGACTATAACTAACGAAAGTTTTTAACAGCCCCTTTTAATAACGGCATTCAATGTTCAGTCTCTGCCGTTAGACGATCATCACATCGGCAATAGTACCATTTTCTTGTCCATTGCCGAATCCCCCGCTATTTCTGCAAAAAAATCAACTCATTCTAAGGATCAATTTATAGTCGGTATTAAACCCTCATCTACAACAAGGGAAAATGGTAGTAAAGGGAAACTGTCTAAATACGTCTGCTTCTCTTCTTCGCTCATGTTTTGTTCAATTTCCACAGTCAGCCCAAGAACATGCTTCTTGTTCACCAAAAAGTCGAATGTCATAACGCCAGACTGAAGATATAGAGTCTTTAAAAGACCTGGGTTTCTCGACAATCTGAGAAATCCGTTTGGTGTTCTTTCCATGCAGTGAAGTTCAGGCGGGGAATTGCCACGTCTCTGGAATCAGTGGGTTTCCCCGCGGTGCAGAAATTCATCAATCATCGCTTTGTATTTGTCCAGACTGTACCCGTTATACATTCGGGAAGTAAGCGTACGGGTGTTTCCAAAGAAAAAGCGCTCAAACTGTTTCTGTCTGCCGCCGAAGGGACCGACACCCAGTTCCCAGGTCAGCCGGAAAAGAGAAATCCGGTCGCAGGCTGATGTATCCTGTCCTTTAAGATAAAGACGGATAAAGTCGCCGGCATCAGATTCCAGGTCTGTCTCGGAAGGAAGCATAACAAGGCTGCTGGAACTGATGTCCTGGAGCATACCCAGCATCTCCTGATAAAAAGAGGAATACTGCATCGTAGCAGCAATCAGCGGCTTTTGGGCCGGCACATAATAGCCCTTGGAATCCGGTTCTGCCATAATTTCCGAAGCCAGGCGAAGGGATCTCAAATTTTCAAGCATGGTCAAAATCCGAGATATCCGTTCTATAGTAACCGCTTCGAGAGCGATATTCTGTTCATCCGACAATTTAGAGATCAGGCCGAGAAGAAATTCCGTCTTGCCAATGTAGCGTGTAAGCACCTGATGACCGGCATGGCTGTGAAAATTCCCTTCGCTGAACAGCCGCTCTCCAATCTCTTCATTCCCTAAGTAAAAGATACGGTAGCGTGGTATGAACACGTGATCGAAGATAACCATGGCGTCCATTTCTTCAAATCTGCTGCTCAGCGGATGATCATAATGAGATGAGCCTGAATAACTCTCACGACATATGAAGGTCATCCCTTCCAGATCATTGGGAACGGCAAATGCAAAGGCATATGGATTATCCTGTTCCTGCATGGAAGGGAAAGGTGAAGGGAACACCAGTATTTCATCACAGGTTGCTGCCTGCGTAGCCATCATAAAAGCACCGTTTACCACAATTCCGTTCTCTTTGCGATTGATAACTTTAGCTGTAATGGAAACATCAACCTCGTCTACCAGCTCGGACAATCGGCTGGCAAACGGCTGAATGAATGCATGGGATAATGTGATGTCCTGACTGCGGCAGTATTCATAGTACTTTTTGAGATTATCTTCATATTCCGGATTGTACTCTTGTAACAGATGAGCCGCGGTATATAAAGACATCAGCGTCGTGTTCATATAATCTGGTGATCTCCCTAAAAACCCATGGTGCTTCTCTACCCACAATTCCATCATGATTCTCCTGCGAACCAGGTCTTCCTTGCTTCTCGGTGCCAGGAAGGAAAGTCCGTAACGCTCCCCGTCAGTCCCGCTCTGAAAGGTCATTTGTTCCATGAATTTCTTCTGATGCTGCATATCATACATTTCAGCTTGGGTCTTCATTAATCCGTTGAAAGCGGGATGGCTGGATAAAGGCGTTTTGATGATTTTACCCTGATACCATATATTGATTTGCTGGCGGTTGATACGCTCGGTATATTCTTTGCCGTTCTTAACTGCCATGGCCCACCACCCCATTCATGAAGATTCAACGGTTCAGCCAATTTGACTAATCCAGTTTCTCTAAAATACGTTGTACCTTTAAAAGCAGTACATTGTCCATGTTCAAACATTTACTTTCCATATAAAAGAGGATTATCGGATATTATAATTACATCCAGGGAATCAAGGTACAGTCTCGTCATTACTCTGAGATATTACCTTTATGTTCATAATAGCCTTCTTCATCCGACCTCGAGTCAAACATATTACTTAGCACAAATAACTTTAGATAATTATCAAATTGGCAATAGTACCATGTTCTTGAGAGCTGCTCCCATCAAAGTTATATTTGAATGCGACATTTGGAAACGAACGATCCCTCATATTCTCAATTTCCTTCCAAGAAGGAATACTAATTTCTTTACTTCTCTTCCCTGCGGTCTCCATCCAAGCACAGAAGAAATTCTCACAGAACTGTAAGACCAGTTTTTCAAGAATCCAGGAAAGCCCCCCTATATCAATACTTCTACGGATTTTCATTTGATAATTGACGACCTGATCAGAGAAATACTCCAGAAGCTCCCTGATTAGAAGTGGCGCTACATCCATATGCATAGGGACAAATTTCAAGGAATTCAATCGTTTCATTCGATTTTCTAAGCTCCATAGCATTAGAAGTAACTTGCAGTAAATCTTTTTGGAAACGGTTAGAGAAGTAATCCTGTCTGTGCGCGGATTCTTCCATATCAAATACTTTTATCTCTGCAGGATCATCCGTAACTAAACGCTTTAAATTGCAATGTTGTGCATTAATAATCCATTTGGAATGCATATTTGATATCTTCATGTTTGCCTGGTTTGCTTGAACCCAACGAAGGACAGCAGGATTCATTTGATCAGGCGCTCTCCATTCGTTCCAACTGGACATATGAAAAGTAGCAAAGGCAAAATACGGACCAAGGCGATTCATATTCATTTATCCATTCTTTCCTCCAAACGACATTCATTTTCTAATCACCATTACCTGCTAAAGCCATATAAATTTCAGATTCAATATAGCCTGTAGGTTTAATGGAATCTAACCAATTTTGGGCTGAGATCCATTCAAGTTTCTCTCCATGGGCTCCATTTATTTTCTGAGCGTTTTCAACAGTATACGTAAAATACTCCATAGGAATCTCAAGTTTTGAGTTAACTCCGTGCTCCCTTCGAAGATTTTGAAATTGTTAATATATTAAAGCAGCATCCTTTTCCAACCGATGACCTTTCTCATATCCTTCCCGAAAAAAATATCTAGTGAAGCTCCAATCACTGTTCTCAGGATAAGCAGAGATTTCAGGTGAATCGTAGCAACGAAGAACTGCTTTAAAATCATCTAAGGAAGTAATAACGAAAAAACGAAGCTCATGAGTCATAAAGCGTCCAATGATCTGAGACTTACGTTGTCCTAAAAAGAACGTTCTCCTAGTGAGCAATTCTTCTTGACCTACGCAAATTACAGACATACTGATTTTCTCACGATCTAGTTGATTATTTTACTGGCAAAATTTCGATAGATGCCCCCCTTCTTAATTCCTGTGTCGGCATTAATATCGTTTAGCGATGTACCGGCATATCCTCTCTGGTTAAAAATTTCAGCCGATTTCATAATGATATGTTCCCGTGTTCTGTCCCCTTTTTTCATGAGCTCCTCCGTATGAACCGTATTTTATTTCAATTGTTTTAAACGAATTATTCAATTCGTCCTTGCAATTCACTAATATCATGCTAATATAAAAGGTACCGATCGGTATCTTTTTTGCGTTATACAACAAGCCATTCAAGAATGAAATAGCGCTGGGTCATTTTTATCTCATTGCAGGCATTCACTTGTTGGAATAAATAAAACTTATAGGGGGATTTTTCAATGACTGTAAAAGTAGGTATAAACGGTTTTGGACGAATCGGACGACTCGCTTTTCGCCGAATTCAAGATGTGGAAGGCGTCGAGGTTGTAGCGATTAACGACCTTACGAACGCTAAAATGTTAGCTCATCTGCTCAAATATGATACGACGCAAGGCACTTTTCACGGTGATATTGAAGTTCATGACGGATCCTTCAAAGTAAACGGCAAAGAGGTTAAGGTTTTGGCTAAGCGGAATCCTGAAGAGCTTCCTTGGGGAGAGCTTGGCGTTGATATTGTTCTCGAATGTACAGGCTTCTTCACCACGAAAGAAAAGGCCGAACTTCACCTGAAAGGCGGAGCGAAGAAAGTCGTCATTTCCGCCCCTGCTGCAGGTGATATGAAAACGATCGTATACAACGTGAACCATGACACACTGGACGGAACGGAAACCGTCATTTCCGGCGCTTCCTGCACAACCAACTGCCTGGCCCCTATGGCTAAAACTCTGCACGACAAGTTCGGTATCCAATCCGGGCTGATGACGACCGTTCACGCTTACACGGGTAACCAAAACACGCTTGACGCTCCGGATCCAAAAGACAATTTCCGAGCTGCGCGCGCCTCAGCGGAGAACATCGTTCCATACTCCACCGGTGCCGCAAAAGCCATTGGCCTGGTTCTTCCGGAATTGAAGGGCAAACTGGATGGGGCATCTCAACGTGTACCTGTACCAACAGGTTCCGTGACTGAACTCGTTGCCGTTTTGAATACCAAGGTAACGGTTGAGCAAGTTAACGCTGCTATGAAAGAAGCTTCCGATCCAGAAACTTTCGGTTACACGGAAGACGAAATTGTATCTTCCGATATCAAAGGCATCACATTCGGTTCGCTCTTCGACGCCACGCAGACGAAAGTTCTGACAGTCGGTGACCAGCAATTGGTGAAAACCGTAGCTTGGTACGATAACGAAATGTCTTATACAGCCCAATTGGTTCGTACTCTGAAGCATTTCGCTAAGATCGCTAGATAAATAATCAAAAGATGGAGAGAAGGAAAATTCTATGAAGGATGCACTCCACAATACGATGATCGATTGTTCGGCATTAGTCTGGTTTTGACGGGAGGCGCGTCGGTTGACGCTGTAGCATCAATCCGTGGCGGCGCCATGCGGTCTGTCCTGAATTCCGAACCGAAAGGAAGATTACAATGAAAATTCTCGTCACGGGAGGCACCGGCCTGCTCGGCGGCCGCCTGATCCCGAAGCTAGTGGAGGATGGTCACCAGATTTTCGCCCTCACACGCTCCGTATCATCTCACGCCAAACTCAAGGCCATGGGTGCGACGCCGGTCGATGCCGATCTGGAAAGCAGCATGCCATTCGTGTTACCGATGATCGATGCGGTTGTGCATGCGGCCGCCCTTTTCCGCTTTTCAGGGCCTCGCGAACCCTTCTTCCGTACCAACGTCGATGGCACCGCAGCCTTGCTGAAGGCAGCCGAGTCCGCCTGTGCGAAGACATTCGTTTACATCAGCGCGGCGGGGATCCACATGGATAACAGCGGTACGCTCATCCGCGACGCTGATGAAAGCGCGCCGACTTTCCCGAACCACTTCTCCGCCTACCTGGCGAGCAAGGCACGGGCTGATTCATTGGTTCTTGCAGCCAACAAACCCGGCTTTCGAACGATCGCGCTTCGCCCACCGGCTATCTGGGGGCCTGGTGATCCGTTTAGCCGAGCGCTTCCCGAAGCAGTCAGATCTGGACAGTTCGCGTTCATCGACCACGGCGATTACCCTTTTTCAACCTGCCATGTGGACAATGTGGTTGAAGCCATACAATGCGCTCTTGAACGCGGAGAAGGCGGTCATGCCTTCTTCATCAAAGACCAGGAAGGGCAGACTTTCCGTGAGTTCGCCGCCTCGCTTGCGAATTTGCAGGGCCTGTCCATCGATAAGATGCGTTCGATGTCCTACTGGCTCGTCTCTGCCATTGGCCGGCTGTTCGACACGATCTGGGCCGTCACGCGGAAAGACGGCGATCCGCCGATCTCACGCTCGATGATACGCATGATTGGGCGTGAGTTCACCGTCAACGATGCCGCTGCACGTCGAGAGTTGGGCTATGTCGGAAGAACTTTGCGCGACGCTGGCTTGCAAAGCTATGAGGAACCATCTGCTCGACGATAGGGCTTTAGAGGGCAAACGACGGCAATCGATGGTAAGTTGTTCTCTGGACTGGATCTTTTGGCCAATTTGGAAGGCATAAGCACTACAGGATCATCAGAAGCCTATTAGCGTAATCAAAAATGGAGCAGTTCGCCTGCTGGAGCAAGACTTTGGACACATAACTGAAATGGACGGTTAATCAACTGGCGGGAACTTGTTTTATTAATGAGTGTATGAGTAGGCATTAACGGTTTTGAACGAATCGGACGGCTCGCTTTTAGGCGAATTCAAGATGTGGAATGCATAGAGGTAGTAGCGATTAATGACCTTGCGAACGCTAAAATGTTAGCTCATCTGCGCAAATATGAAACGACGCAAGGCACTTTTCAAGGTGATATTGAAGTCCATGACGGAGCTTTTAAAGTAAAAAGGTTTTGGCAAGCGGAATCCTGAAGAGCTTTCCTTGGGGAGAGCTTGGCGTTGATATTGTTCTCGAATGTACAGACTTTTTCATCAAGAAAGAAAAGGCCGAGTTTCCCTGAAAGGCGGAGCGAAGAAAGTCGTCATTTCCGGCGCTTCCTGCAAAACAACTGCCTGTCCCCTATGGCTAAAGCTCTACAAGACAAGTTTGGTATCCAATCCGGGCTGATGACGACCGTTCACGTTTACACGGGTAACCAAAACAAATGTATGCAAACCTATTCTGGGGACTGGCTGTGATGGCGGTTATAGCCAATTTGTGTGCCTTTCTGTACCTAAGACGAATAGCCAAAAAAGCCACATAGTCATCTTCATCTCAGCAAAGTTTATATGAAGTCATTAATTGATAACACATATCAAATACGGTTAACCATAAATGTTCTTGTCGTCTTACAATAATAATATGTTTTATGGTTAATGCAACTACTGTGATCAACTTAAGAGATAATTTTTCATAATTTCCACTAATCTATAATTCAACACACTATGTTCAAAAAGCCTAGATTCATGCAGGCGCCTACAGCTAATTAAAACACTTCGTGAACTAAGATTCGGAATTGATGATATTAGAAAACTGCTTTCTGGCGAAATACCTATGGGGACATCCTTGGGTTGGCAAATCGAAACGTTACAAATCAAATTAAGGTCCAAGCACTAAATGGTAGGATTGCAATATTGAATAATGCTAGGAGTAAAGTTGATGATCATAGTACCGATTCTATAGCAGACTGAACATCAGTGATTAACTTTTCATTACTAGTAACATAGGCAATTCCTATTCCATCCGCATTAATTTTTCTAATGTTCATTCATAAACAAGAACCCAATATCTCGCCCCAGGCTCTCCTTCCTCCACAACGGCTTTCCAGCCCCGCTTGTTATAGAAACTGAGCGCTTTATGATTCTCGGAGACACATTTTAACGTGACTGGCGTTCCCAGTTCGGCCACAGCGCGTTTGAGTAGCAGATCGCCAACACCTTTGCCTGAAGCAGTCGGGTGTACAAACAAATTATGAATAAAGCGGTTAGGTACATATAATGAGGCGAATCCGAGAACCTGGGCATTCTCCTCTGCCAGAAGAATTTGTTCTTCCGATGTATCTTGGTCAAAATCATCAAGCGTCATCTCATCAGCATTGGCCCAATGAAAACTTCCACGACGGGAATCCAGATAAATTTGTCTCAATTGTGGATAGTCTTTCATACTCGCTTCTCTGGTTATCATCAGATCAATCCCCCTATTCTCTATGCAAAGATTTAGCTTTAACCTATAGAAGCCTCTATGATTCGCTTTGCCTGGTTTTTGCCTGCCAGTAATAAATCATCACTGAGCTTCGGATCACTGACCGCGCGTGCCAAAGCAACTGTACCGACCATACTGTTTACCAGAGCATAACCGGTAGAGGCATCGACTCCTGCCATATCACTAATAAACTTCATGAATCGCTGCAACTCACGGGTGTACGCTTGTCGAACTTCTTCCGATAATTGGGAAATCTCCCCTGACAGCGTAGGTAGTATACAGCCGATCTCCGTCTGATCCCGATGAACAGAGCTTAAATAAAATTCAATAACGGACTGAATTTGCGGCTGGTCTTCGTTCTTGTCAGCTACCTTTTGTAAAAGTTCTATCGTATCGTCAATGGCAAAATGAAAAGCCTCAATAACCAGCTGCTCTTTGTTCTCAAAATGGGAGTAAAATCCCCCATGTGTCAGTCCTGCACCTTTCATGATGTATGGCAGGCTGATGTTACGAACGCCTTTGGTTCGGAAAGCTTTTGCGGCACTCGTAATGATATGTTTTCTGACTTTTAACTTATGCCCTTCCGGATAAGGCAAGCCTCTTCCCCTCCTTCACCTTTATCTTGTGCATCTGTTTAACTCATTCAAACCGCATCTGTTAAAATATTATAATCATCATATTATTCGATGTCAATTCGCCGAACAGCATTTTTCCCAAATCGTGATTGAACAGCAACAACCAATTATTGAATACTAATAAAATGTCATCGTCACAGATTAGTTCGGTTTTAAAATAAACGCTCAATTGTTTCGCTAATAACAGGAAAAGCCACCCTACCCCCATAAGCTATAGCTGCGTCCGCCCGTAGAAAAAGGAGTACCCGTCCACTTTACCAAGTTCCTCGGTTGGGGTCCCGTCCACAAGGTTAACTGCCTTCAGCAAGGATTCCACTTGAGCATGCATGAGATCCAAGTCGAATTTGTCCATTTCCCGGTTCTCGCTGTTCACGGTCAGATAATCGGGCATGGGAATAAATCCAATCACCGGGATTCCCGCCTCAAACAGGGGTTGGCTCTCCCCAAATTCAAGCATGTTGTGTCCGCGTAAAATAACGGTACGCGTGGCGCTCCTATGCTCCACGGCTTTTAGCCAGATTGTTTCCATCATGGCATTGCCTGCATAGGTAAATTCCGTGGTCATCTGCCCCGTCGGTCCGTAATGCCCCGAGGCGTCGTCCTTCCATTCCAGGCTTCCAAGATGTTCTACAGTAATTCCAGCCACGGCCTTCATATGACCACTACCTCCGTCCCACAACTCGGAGTGAGCTTCCATCCAGGTGGACGTAGCCTGTGAGGTGCCCTTAAAATCAGGCAGTCTAAAATGCCCCGTGACAAAAGCGAAAACCATCGTCCGCTCCGGCTGCTCCTGTTGCAGATAACGAATCATCTACAGCATGCCTATGGCCCCGTCTTCCTCAATCACGTTCACACCGTCCGTATGGGTGTTTACGATGATGGATTCATTTTTATTTCTGCCTTCAATTTTCACGTAAAAAGATTCCGTCGGCGCGTCCTTCTGCACATCCGCCTCCAAAATCACTGTACCTTCTTGGTGTACCTTAGCTGCATGAATCACCTTTTGTCCATCTGTTCCGTTTATCCAAACCGCAGGAATGCCGGCGTAATCTGTAGTAAAAGGCAAATACTGCTGTTCAACCTTCTCGTCAGATACCCCTTCCCAGACTAAAATAACGGCTTTGACACCCATTGCTTTTGCTTCGTCCAAATGAGCCTCTTTTAAACCTGTGGTCAGTACAAGGTCACCTTCGCTAGATGGAATTTTACTCCGTGCGGGAAAAGCTTTCCGTACGTTCATTACCAGACCAATAGGAAAATGCTTCAGGTTTTTCACTTCCACCACGGCAATTTTGCCTTTGGCTTTGGCGTAATCCCCGCGTTTGGTATACACCAGCTCGCCCGCCACTCCGTTTGCATCGGTTTCTCCAGAGTAAGGATACGCCGAGGACACATGGATTTCCTGGTTGTCGATGATTATCGAGCTTTTCTTCTCTTCCCAGCGGTCAAAGGTATAATTGTCCCGGTTTATGGACAGCCCCATATCCGCCACCTGCTGCTCCAGCCATGCAATAAATTGATTGTGCCCTTCCGAGCCTGTTGTCCGGCTGCCGAAGGCATTCATCGTCTCAATGTTTTTCAGCATCACTGCCGGAGGATCCAGTTTCGCTGGATCTATCTCAGACTTCCTATCGGCAGGGAGTTCAATTGATTTCACAATCGGCTGTGCATAGAGATTAATCACCCACAAGACGCTTACGGTCAGAGCCGCCAGACTGAATAACGCTTTCCGTACCACGAGAATAAACATCGCCCTTTTGCGTCCCATACCTTGGAAAAACTCATTCCAGATACCCGAGACCAATAGCAGTACAATTGAAACCGCAAGCGCCCAAAAAGACCCGGTCATTACAAATAAAACTTCCACAGTCACAGCACCCATATATATCCAATGTAATGCAGTACGCTTCTTCAAAAGAAAATAAGAGATCCCTAGCTCGGCTAATAAAAATATGATGGCAACGATAGAAATTAGGGTCTCTTCTCCGATAAATACAGAGGCACAGAATGCCAATAGCAAACACAAAGCTACCGTCAACGATCTATTTAAATTCTCTACCATCTCTCTCCACTCCCTCCGTTCGCCATTCAATCCATTTGGACATTACTTATGTATAACCGCATGATAAAGTATAGGGAAAAGCGCAGCGAATCACAATAAACCGAAGGTCATGTTGTACAAATAGGGGGAAAATGTCATGTCCTATATGAACTTACTCCATCGTATTGGAGCGGAAAAAGCATATGACGATCTATTTAAAGTGAATGCATAAGCAATTGAATCATCGCTCCGGTAATAATCAGCTCTTTGTTTCCATCTCTGCGGTGGCTTCTGTTTAGTAAATTCATGTGTAAAAGAAATCGACGCTTACTCCAACAACTAAGCACTATTACTGAGAAAATAAACATCGGTTTAGGAGCTCTCAAGTGCTGGAATAACGAACGGGAAAATACATTTTACCCGGGTAATATTGATTTTTTATTTTTACCCGGGTATAATTGAGGCGAGCAGAAAGGAGGTCAGCATGAGTAATGCCCTAACACGCTTTTCCTGCACGGCATTTTTGGGTGTGGGAGTCGTCGCCAGTGGTTCGTTACAGCACGTTGTTACTACAGTGAAGGATGCTCTGAGTGACAGAGAACTCACACAGCTGCTTATATTTAACGATTCCACGGGGAAGCCAATAGACGTTGATTTTCGTGGGAAGACAGATGATGTGCTTAAACGATTAGGAGAACAGTTTGGTGACTCATCCAGTACAGAAGTGAATCACCAGACTACACGGCGGGTCGGTCGGCCCAAGCTGGGTGTTGTATCCGGTGAGGTTACGTTATTGCCCCGGCATTGGGAATGGCTCAAGTGTCAACCTGGAGGGGCGTCGGTAACATTACGAAAACTCATTGATGAAGCTCGCCGTACTGGAGAACAGCAGAGCACAATCCGGGAGTCACAAGAAGCAACATATAACTTTATGACAGCTATGGCCGGGGACTTCCATCAATACGAAGAAGCTCTGCGGGCACTGTATGCTGGTGATTCGGATCGTTTTTATCACTTCATCGATGACTGGGCACCTGATATCAGAAACCATGTTAAGAGATTAGCCGCCAATGCATTTCCTGAAGAGAACTTATGAATGAGGAGCATATGATGGTGAAATCGTGTTTCTTGGCGATGGCGGAGAGTTTCTGATCGGACCCGAAGATGAGAAATGGGATCTTGTCATGCTGATCCGCCAGAGTAGCGCGCAGTCATTTCTAGCTTTTTCAAACAATCAAGACTACCTGGCTGGTATCGGTCATCGGACTGCAGCGATAGAAGATTCACGCCTTCTGCCTATGGCGGAACTTCCGAAACCAAATTAATTGAAGGAGAACATGACCATGAACATTCTAAAAGTTAACGGTGTTGAGTTGGCCTATGATAGTTTCGGTAACGAAAACGACGAGGCTATTATCCTAATCTCCGGACTTGGAACCCAGATGATCCGCTGGACGGTTCCGTTTTGTGAACTATTGGCAGCGCGGGGCTTTCGGGTGATCCGCTTTGACAATCGCGACGTAGGTTGCTCAACACACTTTAGCCAATATCGGACGCTGGATTTTGACGCATTAGCGACTGCTCTCATGTCGGGACAGCGACCGGACATCCCTTACACTCTCGATGACATGGCAGGCGACGCTATCGGACTGCTCGACGCCCTTTCAATTGACCGGGCACATCTCGTTGGCAGGTCAATGGGCGGAATGATCGCCCAGATTGCAGCCAGTGAGTACCCTGAACGGGTTGTATCACTCACCTCCATTATGTCTAGTTCCGGTAATCCTACGCTTCCGCAAGCTTCCCCGGAAGTCATGGGGATGATGACTAAACCGGCGCCGAACCCATTCGAGGATGAAGCAGGATTTTTGGGGCACAGCCTCTCTTTTGCCAAACGCATCGCCGGTACCGGCTATCCGTTTGAAGAAGACGCTTATCGGGCACTCATTCTGGAGGAAGTCCAGCGAGCCTACGATCCAGGCAGTGTCGGACGACAAATTGCTGCGATCGCTGTCTCCGGTGACCGTCGTCCGCGGCTAGCGACCATAAAAGTACCAGCACTCGTCATTCATGGGATGGACGATCCCCTGTTCGTCCCGGCGTGTGGCGAGGACACAGCTTCTGCCATCCCGGGCGCTGAGCTAATGCTGGTTGACGGCATGGGACACGACTTGCCGCACCAACTGTACAAAGTAACCGCTGATGGCATAGAGCGAACGGCTCGTCGCAATTGACACGTGCTTCCTGAATAGCAGCCAGCCGGAGTCGAGCAGTGCCCAATAGACGAGTAGACCCAAGGGTGCTGCTCTGATCAATTACACCCTACGGGGTGGAAGCGGCGGTGCTCTTGGAACGGTTGTTAAAGTAGCTCCATTTGTACGTATATATTTCTTTATGACGGTGTAATGAGCGGTGCTTTCAGCTGAGACCGGAAGCGGGTTGCCAAAGAAAAAAACCGACAGTTGGCGACTTGATTAATGAGTATAGCATATTTTCGTTGGCCAACCCTCATCGGCTATCATTAGTTGATTTTTTCACTTTACCGGATACCTTCTAACCCGTCTCTCTCAAAAATTGTTTGGGGAGAATCGCTTAATCCAGATGACAATAAAGCGATGATGGTAGCATTATTATTACTTCAGCGATGCTCCTGTACTTCAGTATCTTTCTTGCCCATGGTCATAGACACCTGCACTCCGATCATCACCATGATAATAATGAGCATAGCGAAAATGGAAGAATTGAAATTTCCGCTCTGATCAGAGATCCAGCCTATCAATAGCGGACCGAAAGCACCCATAACATAACCACCCATTTGCGACATTGCCGACCAAGTTCCTGCTTCCTCTGCTGTCTTGGTCTCGCTAATCGGGAGCATCAGCGCAAGAGGGAATAATCCACCCGCACCAATCCCTAAAAAAAGTACCGCTAGAAGCATGGGAAACTGAAATAACAACAAGCCAACACCTATAAGCTCTGATAAGCTGCATAAAACAAGCAACAATTTTGGTTTTCCGGAACGTTTAACGCTACCCGGAACAAGAAATGCAATGGGAATCTGAATCAAGGTAAAAATAGTAAGAAACATAGCCGAACTTTCTCGGCTGTATCCGAAACTGAGGGCAATTGGCGAGATCCATGATGTAATCGAGTAAAACATGCTGGCCATTAAACCGAAAAAAATGGTGAACTGAATCGCTTTTTTATTAGCAATCGGGAGTCTCTGACGTATGGTTGCGTTTGTTTGATGATGCTTGTTTCGAACAAATGCAATCCAAGCCAAAAGTGCGATAAAACCTAGAATGGCCCAGCATGACAAGGCTATTGGCAAGTTATATTCGCTGTGAGTATATACCGGAATCGTGAAGCCTGAAGCCAGTGCAGCTCCTATCGTCATCGATATCGAGTAGATGCTGACGATGTCAGGTTTCTCCGGGAAATACTTTTTGATAAAGCTGGACAGCATAGGCCCGGCCAAGCTAATACCGATCCCTCCTACCAAAGCAGTAACTAGAAGCAGCATGACAGAACTATCGCTTCCCCGCAGTACAGTAGCTAAAGTAATGAGAAATAGCGAGAAAAAAATGGTGCGTTCTAGTCCAATTCGATGGCTTAAAACTGTCGCGACCGGAGAAAATATTCCCATGCATAAAACAGGCAGTGTCGTGAGAAGACTTGCTGTCAAAGCGTTGATCCCAAGATGGGATTGAATCGTACCTAACAAAGAGGCTACTGATGTAATCATGGGTCGTAAATTCATTGCTGCAATACATAAAGCAAATAAACTAAATAGTTTCTTCATTGCTACGCTTCCCCCTAATCTACTTGAAGTAAGTATGAGTATAGGTTTTCCATGATCATTGATCAATACAATAAATTATATTATTATGATAGTAAAATACTATTAATAAGAAGGTAAATGCATGGATACTCGAAATATAATGTATTTCATGGCTGTATTTGAGCATCTTCATTTTACAAAAGCTGCTGAGGTTCTCGGAATTTCTCAGCCTACGTTGAGCCAACAGATTCGCCTGCTTGAAGCAGATTTCGGTATACCGCTCTTCGATCGTATCGGCAAAAAAGTGATAGTGACTGAGGCAGGCAAATTGCTGCATCAATACGGTATGAAGATGCTACAAGCTGAAATGGATGCGAAAAATGCGATTAGAGAACTTAGATCTGAGAAACGGGGTACCGTTCGGCTAGCGGTATTGCCATCAGATCTGGATTTCCGGTTAGTTCCGCTCTTCATCGAATTCAAGACTCAATATCCCGAAACCCAGCTTCAAGTTTTTTCGACGATCTTTGTACGGGATGAAGTGCTTGCTCATAAAGTAGATATAGGGATTGGACTTTGTAGTCCCTTGGATAAAAGACTGGTTCAAGTCCCTCTTGGAAGTGAGCCCTACTACCTGTTTGTCCATACAGCAAGTGAGCTGGCCAAGAGGGATGAGATTACACTGGAAGAAATAAAGCAGCATTCGCTTGTGATGTACCCGAAGGGTTATTTGGGTCGGGATTTGGTGGATGAAGTATGCAGAAAACAAGGTTTTGAATTACCGACTGTAATGGAGGTCGACTCAGCGTCCTCATTGCTGCAATTAGTTTCCGCTGGAGTTGGTGTCACAATACAACCGAGAGACTTGCTGAAACAACATTTGGAATGGTCAAATATCGTATCCATCCCAATCTCAGAGCCTGCGCCCATTCGTCACCTGGAGCTAACGTACTATGCAGACCGATTTATCAGCAAGGCACAACAGAAGTTATCAGAAAGGCTAATTAATTTTTTTCAATCAAGAACAGTCTGAAGGGACTTTGCAGTACATTTCAAATAGAGGTGAAAAACATGGAAAAATCAAGCCATGTATATATGGTTACAGATCGTCTCGTTATCAGACAATTTGGCTTGCAAGATACGGAATCTTTTTATAAATACCGAGCGAATCCCGCCGTTGCCCAGTTTCAATCCTGGGAGAATTACACATACGAAGACGCGGAATCATTTGTTAGCAAGCAAATGGATCATACGCCCGGCCAACCAGGTACCTGGTTTCAATTCGCTATTGTCTCAGCTGATTCGGACCAATTGATTGGGGATTGTGCTCTCCATACACTGCTTGATGAACCCAGAATTGTGGAACTCGGTTTCACTCTCGCACCGGATCATCAAGGGAATGGATACATTCACGAGGCCCTTGAGGCCATACTCAATTATATTTTTCGAATGCTGGGGAAGCACAAGGCCATTGCTTTTACGGATGTGCGAAACGAAAAATCCATTCGAGTTCTAGAACGTTTAGGTATGAGGCGCGAAGGACACTTGTTGCAAAATTACATGTCAAAAGGAAAATGGGTGGATGAGTATCAGTATGCCGTTCTCCAGTCGGAGTGGTTGTCCCGACACAGAACTAACAAGAACTTAAGGAACGGATTGAATTAAATCTGGAGCAAATGGGGGCACCTTCGGTATAGACACAGTAAGTGTTAATTTACCGCCTAACGAAGAGTTTCACCTATAAATTTAAAAAAATTAAGAAAGCTTCACTTCAATGCCTGGTCCATTAGTTTATATTATTGGCTTTCGGTACAAGTTCTTGTCCTTAGCTTTGGGCAACTTCTTCTATCGGTATTCCCGGATAATGCGGTGCTCGTTAGGCAAATTGAAATAGTCCGTTCTCAGCCCCTTCAAAGAGTCTTCCAAGGCATAGCGGGTATCCAAGACTGCACTATTACGACGTGATATTTCATGTAATGTAAAGTTCATCAATTTATGCTGCGGCTTAATGTGAACCAGGACTATAAGCAGAGTCATACTTAACTCGCGCCTCTACAACTTGAGTGTAATTTTCTCTTCCCCACTGCCTTAACTCTTTCATCGGCTGAAGCAATGTTTCCCCTAATATTGTTAGTGAATACTCGACACTTAGAGGTACAGTAGGAGTAATGTGTCGTTGAACCACTCCATCACGTTCCAGCTTGCGTACCGTCTGGGTAAGCATTTTTTTAGATATCCCCTCAACCCTCCGAAGCATTTCTCCATATCTGATTTTACCGTCTTCCATGGTATATATAACAAGTGCTGACCACTTGTTAGAGATAATGTCAAGAACTTTGCTATAGCCGCAATTAGATAACGAAATATCAGATTGTTTAGTTGTTGATGAATGTGCCAAACAGTTCCCCTCCTATGCACTATGAAGTTCCCAGGACACTTTAAAGTGCCTACTTATATCATTTTATTTTTTGTATTACTGTATGTCTATACCAGTACTGAGCAGTTTAAGCTAAATCTGCCATAGCAAGGACACCTCTTAAGGGCGAATCCGGGTGTTCCAAGAGCAAGAAGATGCGCTCCCGAAAGGGGTTTCCTTGTACTGGATTACTTCGATGGGTGGGTAATAAACATGACAAATATAATTAAGGTGCATCCCAAGCTATATGTATTGGATAACGGTCGAATGAGCATGGATAAAAATTGGATCATCCCCATGCATAATCCAGCAACAATTAATAATCCGAATGCCCAGACACAATTTGTTGAATTTCCAATTTATACGGTATTGATTGATCATCCTGAGGGGAAAATCTTATTTGATACAGCCTGCAACCCAAACTCAATGGGCGCTCAAGGGCGCTGGGCACAGTCGACCCAACTGTCGTCTCCATGGGTGGCAAGCGAGGAATGTTACCTGCATAACCGATTGGAACAGCTTAAGATTAGACCTGAGGAAATCAAGTATGTTGTTGCCTCCCACTTACATCTGGATCATGCAGGATGCCTCGAATTGTTCACGAACGCGACCATTATCGTCCATGAGGATGAGTTTAATGGAGCACTGCAGACCTACGCCCGCAATGAAAAAGAAGGAGCCTATGTGTGGGCTGATATTGATGCATGGATCAAAAACCAGCTGCAATGGAAAACGATCAAACCGGGAGAAGACAATTTGGATCTGGTGGATGGTATCAAAATCTTGAATTTCGGAAGCGGTCATGCATGGGGAATGTTAGGTCTTCAGATCGAAATGCCAGAAACCGGCGGAATCATTTTAGCTTCCGATGCCATTTATACCGCGGAAAGTTTTGGTCCTCCGGTCAAGCCGCCTGGTATTATTTATGATCTGATCGGCTATCGAAACGCAGTAGAGAAAATTCGTACTTTGGCTGCCCGCACGAATTCCCAAGTGTGGTTCGGGCATGATACGGATCAATTCAAAACTTTGAGAAAATCTACTGAAGGATATTATGAATAACTCAACTTTCGCATACGGACGGAAAATCTTCCATGCCACCATTAACCGCACGCGAGCTTCCGAAATTTGAGTAACAATCTGTGGTCGCATAGCTCATGAGCAATTGAACCATTAGTTTATCTTATATGAAACCTTTCAATAGAACTACCCTTTGAAGTAATTTAAAAAGTAGCCGGTCATTCTGACCGGCTACCATCTTGTTATGAGTGAACTATCGTTTCACGTTAGTACACTCCAAGCACACGTCCCGTTCGGAACCGGCCAGCTCCTGAGCCGTTACCTTGTGCCTTATTCTCCTCCTCTTAACTATCGGAGCCAGCGGCTTCCCTTCGAGCCCAGGTCCCCAGAATCAAATGAGCTTCGCGCCTACTTTCTCCTTCAGACTTTCGGCAAGCTGGCGCCATTTCCGGCCAGCATCAGGTTTGTATTTTGGTTTTCATAATTTTCCTCACAGCGTTCTGCGCAGCCTCCATAATCACCTCTCCCAATGTAGGATGCGGATGGATGGTCAACGCTAAATCTTCAACAGTCGCTCCCATCTCGATTGCAAGACCAAGCTCCGATATGAGAGTTGAAGCTTCTGCTCCCACAATTTGCGCGCCTAAGATGATCCCCGATTCCGAATGGGCAATTATTTTGACGAATCCTTCTGCCGATTTGAGTGCCAATGCTCTACCGTTTATCGCGAATGAAGATCTTCCGACGATAGCCGGCATCGCTATTGCTTTGCACTCTGTTTCACTCATACCGACGCTGGACAACTCTGGCCCAGAAAATACGACAAGTGGGATTGCCTTATAATCAATGATCGTTTGCAGTCCCGCAATAGCTTCGGCTGCAACATTAGCTTCGAAAGAGGCTTTATGTGCAAGCGCAGGACCGCTGGTAATATCCCCGATAGCGAAAATATTCGAAACTTCTGTTCTACATTGTTTGTCAGTGTCAATCAAACCTTTACTCGTAGGATGTAAACCAATACGTTCTAGTCCCAGGCCGCCATCTGTGTTGGGCTTTCTTCCGACAGTTATTAATGCATATTCTGCTCTGATCGAGTAGGGGACGTCATTTTTGATATAATTGAGGGTTAAGCCATCCAAATCTTGCTTCGCGCTAACCGCAGTTGCTTCGGTTACAATAGTGATCCCGTCGGCGCTCATATGCTTGATTACAGGAGCGACCAGATCTGCCTCAAACCCGGGCAAAACTCGCTGTCCTCCCTCCAAAATGGTAACTTTGCTGCCAAATTTGGCATACATTTGTCCCAGTTCAACACCTATATATCCGCCCCCGATCACAATCAAGCTTTCAGGAATGCTGGCAAGCGACAACGCTTCCGTTGAAGACAAAATGCGATTACCGAAGGGTAAGGCCTGCAACTCAATCGGACGAGAACCTGTCGCCAGTATCGCATGTTTGAAAGATACCAACAGCTCCGTTCCCGGTTGCTCGATCCGGACAGTGTGTCTATCAATAAAACTTGCCTCCCCTTCCAAAATCGTTGCACCAGCAGTTTGTAGCAGGTACTTCACACCACCAGATTGCTTGGTGACAATGGATTCTTTAAAAGCCTGTGCCTCCAAGAAGGCATCTATGGAACCAGAACGACTCCATGTCTTGTGCGAATGGAAGCGGTGAGCCTCTGCGATTAACGCTTTGGAGGGGATACATCCCACATTCGTACACACTCCACCTATTTGACCTCGTTCAACCACGATCGTTTTCTTTCCAAGCTGTGCGGATCTTACCGCTGCTGCATAACCTCCTGGACCTGAACCAATGACTAAAGTTTCTGTTCCCATTTGGTTGGTCATATCCAAAAATCCCTCCCAATCCTTAAAATATGATTATCATAATATATTATAACCATCATATTTTAAAACGGTCAACCTCATTGAGACAGCCTGGGTTCATTTAAGATAATCATGCGAGGATGATGTGGTGCCTTTCTTCGGCCAATCCTTCATAGGTGTAGCGTATGGTCTCTCTCCCCATGGACACCATACACGAAAGCATCCTCTCTCTGCCGATTCAGATAGCTGTTGTCGTCTCAAAATCCCAAAGATTCACCAACGAGGATAACCTTTATTCTCCCCGCCGGTTTACACATTCTTGTTTGGACGATGTAAGAACAGATACAATCATCTGTTTTACAATCTCCGCAAGCACCATTGATCAGGCAGGGCGTTTTTTGCGGCGAATGTAAAAATGGGCTGGACGAACACGAACAGCGGTATACATTAATGGGAGCCGCATATGTTCTGGCTCTTATAACTGCGTCTTCAGCGGCCTTGCAAACCTTATTCATCCCAACGATAGCAATAACACTTTTCGGTCCAAAGGTAATCGCCGCTGTTCGATTGCCCACACTATCTATATTGACCAATATGCCATCTTCGCTAACGGCGTTAAAGCTCGTTAAATAGGTGTCGCACAAAAGAGATTGGCGCATGAGGTCATAACGTTCCTCCATTGTTTGCGCTTTATCACGATCAGTGATCATATAGCTGCCTTGACGTATTCGATTAAGAAGCCCGATTTCCTCAAGCGTGACTGACCCGCCCCATGATACCGAAGAATGTTCCGGAATAAATGATAGTGCCTTTTCTACAGCTTCTATGGCGTTATCACAGTAATAAGCCTCAAACTTTCTGCTTTGCAGATTTTTAATAACCTTTGAGGCTAAAAGTCTATTTCTCGCTTTTATTGAATTTTCTTTCCCTTGCATTGTTTTTCCTCCATTCTGACGTTAGAAAAGGTGACTAACTTCTTTTTTATTTATGATTATTTTAGTATAGTAAAAAGAAAAAATATGTTGCACATGCAACGAGGAGCCTCTCATGAACAACTTAGATTCCCTATGTCAATCACGTTTATTTTCGGGGATTTCCCCAAATGATATTCCCCAAATGCTTAAATGTCTGTCAGCCACACGGAAAGAATATGCAAAAGATGAGATGGTTGTCCGTGAGGGCGATTTAGTGGATGATGTCGGCATCATATTGCAGGGTAGCGCTCAAAGTACGAAATTGAGCGTCAAGGGAAAACAAATTATTGTATCCCTCCATTATCCGGGTGGATATACCGCAGTTTTAACAGCGGCTAGCCGTGGAAGAAGATGCCCTATGTCAGTACAGGCGATAGAACCACTTGAAATTCTGTTTATTCCTATCAAAAGCATATTGAGCCGTTGTACGAAGTTATGTATGGCACACGAACAATTACTTGGCAATCTTTTTGATAGTATCGCAGAACGGGCGTTAGAACTGCATGACCGAAATGATTGTCTGATTATGCCTACTATTCGGGATAAGGTCTTAACTTATTTAACAAGAGTTATGCGTGAAACTGGAACAGAAACTTTTACTATTCCTTTTGATAGAGAAGCGATGGCCGAGTATTTAGATGTAGATCGAAGTGCTTTATCCAGAGAGCTTGCATGGATGAAGCGGGACGGCTTGATTGACTTTTATAGAAACGAATTTAAGCTATTGCAAAAAGCAGTAGAATAAGCCTGCAGTTGTGGACCTAAAGACCTCCCGTTCACGCGCAATCGAGATTTACGGCCTCCTGCTCAAGTCCAGATATCCCGTTTTTGCATGGATATCCCAGGTAATTCGAATCGATAGACCCATCGCTCCGGGGCTATGCCTTTTGTTATACTTCCAAGTGAGGTTTCAAACCTTTTAGAATCAGAAATTTAATCGCAGCATCCTTCATTTCGCACGTAAATTCAAAACCCGCACAGAGGAGTGCAAAGACATGAACTTTTTCAAAAAACTGTTTGGCGGCAATGAAATAGGTAAATCGGAAGACGGTACCACAATTTACGGCTATGACGCTCCGGATGAGCGGCAGGTTACGCCTCCCTCCGAAATTTTGTACATGGAAGAATTAAACGAACATTTTAATAAAGTCTTTCCAAACCGAGAAACCGGCGTGTTCCATGAACTGATTTCAGACATCGTACATATTGATGTGAACATTATGGAAGCTACACCTGATGAGCCATACCGAGTGCTGTACACCAATGGGATGAGCGATCTGCCGATGACACTCCCACAGGAGATCCGTAAAGAGTACAAGCATCTTGAACGCACGGAGCTGATGATGTTTTTGCCGGCAGACTGGCCGCTTACGCAGAAGGATTTTGAAGCGGAGGAGAACTACTGGCCGATCCGCCTGATGAAGATGCTTGCCCGGTTCCCGCATATGTATCAGACGTGGCTTGGATACGGCCATACCATCCCCAACACGGAGGATTACGAGCCATATGCGCCTAACACTGAGCTGTCCGGCGCGATCCTGTTTGCTCTGCCGGAAGAGGTTAGCACAGTCCATACGAAAGATGGCAATCAGGTTCAGGTTTATTTCCTGGTTCCGCTTTACCGGGAGGAAATGGAATTCAAACTGGAGTCCGGTATGGATGAACTGGTTGCCAAGCTGTCCGAGCTTCCCGGTGATTTCCTCGTTCTGAATCCGAATAGGCCCAATGCTTGTAAATAACTTCCAGGATTAACGGGTTTGAAACAGCCTTAAAAGGCTGAGCCTAAGTAATGGATATGACTTTAGGTTCAGCCTTTTTATTAGAATGTAAATCCCACGTGCAGCTCTAGTGTAGCAGAGCAGTCACTGCGGCAAATTTGGGCTTCCGGCATTTTCACCAGACTGTTGCCAAATATTTCAAATGGTCCGGGTGTTACATTTTTTTCAGGGCGCAGCTTATGAAAAAAGTCGTGGTCGAAACGGTAAGGAGATCCATCCGGTTTCTCATAGTGCATCTCGGCGTGATAGCTTCTGCCGAGAAGATTAGTTGTGACTACCGTAGGAGCTGCACCACGTATTATTTCAGGACTGTGAACATGAACTTGTACCCTGCAAGTCGCCGGATCGATTTCGATCTCGATCCCGTTGTTGACATAAACCTTTGCATTTGATTCATGAGCACTGGGCACTGCGGCCTTCAAATACAGATTGCCCTGTATCGTAACGGGGAGTGCCATCTTATCGGGCTGCCATTGCTTTCCGGATTCCTTTAAAGCCGCAATTTCTTCCTTGGTATATTCCCACCACTGCTTTTGATGAGCACTCGGGTAATCGTTGTAGCCGCCCAATCCGGCAGGATGAAGATAACAGCGGGAGTTATCCGGTACACCATCCATCACCGCGGCATCTCCGTAATCCATATCCTCCCTTGGGGTGAGCGGCAGGTGCTCAAAAAAGGTCATAGGCAGCGGCTCTTTGCCCGGATCGTCATCACCTATAAATATGTTATTGTAATACCTGTCGTCGCCGCCCGTGATGTTGCTGTACCCGGCAACCGCTGTCTCATGAGGCATATGGTAGGGAGTATAGCGGGTAAGTTCGGACCGCACCACAAATCTGCCGGTAAACAGATTGTGAACAAACGCACCGCCTTGGGCCATATTGCGGAAGTTCATAGGCGACAGGAACAGGTTATGATCCACCATATAAGGCCCGTGGCAGACCTCCACAAAGAGATCCTCGGACAGATTGTCATAAAAGATATTTCGGCTGATGCGGGTGCCTTGCGCCTGCCAATCCAGCCAAAGTGCCCGATAGGAGCTATAGATGACATTCCCGCAAATCTGGGTATCCAGAGCGGCATGGAGTTTGATTCCCCCCACTTCTGCGCCGTGAAAGATGCGCTTGTGGTGAATATTATAAATGCGGTTCTGGTAGATCCGGCTAAAAGCAGCACCTAAATGTCCAACGATTCCAGCCTGTTCACAATCATGAATTACGTTGTTGCGGACAATATGGCTTCCGATATGATCCTTATGCCAATCCTTGCGCAATGCACGGAAAATAACCTCCTGCTCCCGTTGCGTTCCGCCTTTGCTGCGATTGTTCGAGTATTCGTTCGGCCCGGCAGTTATATCTTTACCTAGGCTGATACCTGTACATTTGGACTCATTGATCACGTTATTCTCAATAATCCAGCCTTTACTCCAATGGGGACCTATAAGCCCTTCTTGCAAAGCCGTTGGCGGGGCCCACTGGGGGGATGCCTGCTGGAGAGTAAAACCCCTGACGGTAATATAGTTGCGGCCGGTCTTCTCAGGCCAGAAGCAATAAGGGCGCACATTAATTTCCACATTCTCTTGGCGGGGGTCCTTGCCTCCAAAGTTCGCCCATATGGTAGTGGTAGTTGAGCTTGCTTCCGCGTACCATTGCATCAAAGAGTCCTCCGCACATTTGGCCTGCGGCCAAATCTGGGGATTGTGCAGTTTGTTAGCGCTGTCACTTTCATATAGGGATTTTCCGTCAAGATACACTTCCCCCAGATGCGGCTCGAACGCACCTTCAAACAACCAATCACCGTGCAATTTAGTCTGATAAGGGTTGCGGATGACAAACAGACTGTTTGGTACCTCCGTCCTCCAGACACCGTCCCCTTCGTCTTTCCAGTCAGCCACAGGCTCAGCACCCGTGATAACCACTTCTCCATCCCCGGCAGATTGGTATACAATCCTCTGTTCCTTTGTTCCTCCATTGGCCGGGTTGACCCATTCCCTGTAAACACCGGCATGCACGGTTATGTTATCTCCCGGCTCCGCTATAGCCGCAGCACGGGAAATAGTGCGGAAAGGTTGTGCCTCCGTACCCGGCGCTTGATCGCTTCCTTGAATTGCAACATGATATTCCACTAGATAACCACCCTTTCCTTTTATGTCCTTTATAATCATTTTAAGTTAACCATAAATATGTATTTAATTACCAAATACGACTGCTGCGTGCGGAATAACTCCAGAGCGTCTTCCACGTTATCTACTGCACCACCTATAGTTTATAATACAACACTGAAGCAGCGCATTGATATTTACAAAACTTTTGTTGATATATCCAAAGAGGAAGGAGACTATGATGCCTCAGGAACTTTTTACGCGGAAAACCCTACCACAAGTAACGGCAAGTTTTTTTGATGTTTCAATCCACGCAACAAAACGAGTTCTCATATAACTCATAGACAGTGAGCAGTTGCTCCGCAAGGCCCTTCTCTGCGCTTTTAATCCATTTCATAAATGCCATGTGAAAAATTCCAACCGCAAATCGTGCGGCAAGCTCCGACAGATCGCTATCATAGGTGGCCGCTAACGAGTTTGTGACAGACGCAATGAGCCGTTGCCCCTTCAACAGCTCCCGTTCCTGCAGATCAGGGTTGCTTTGAATAATTTGATTCCGCGCCAGCACCCTCTCCCGCGAGCCTTCGAAGAACCCGGAAGTCGACACAAAGCCTTCAACCGCAAGCTTCAGCGGTTTTTTCTCGACGTCAACATTGTCCGTGATAAAAGCCGCGACCCGCTGCCCCAGCTCATTGTTTGTGTCAAAAAGCACATCCGACTTGTCCTTGAACTGCCGGAAAAAGGTTCGTTCTGTCACACCCGCAAGACTCGCAATCTCCTGCACAGTCGTGTTTTCATAGCCTTTTTCCATAAATAATTTGGTGGCCGCCGCCTGTAATTTTTCTTTGCTTTTCAATTTTATCATCCCTAATTATGGTATTAATGTTATAAATAAGAAAAGGTCAGTATCTGACATTTTTTCTTGACAATAAAAAACCCGAGGGTATACAATGATTGCAAATGTCAGTTTGTGACACTATTTTATCAAAAAGAAGGAGAATACACAATGAAAATCTTAGTACTTGGCTCACTTGGCAATATTAATCGTTACTATCTTCCACGCCTTATCGCTGATGGACACGACGTCACGGTCATCACAAGCTCTAGTGACCGTATCGCCGACATCGAAGCGCTCGGTGCCAAATCAGCAGTCGGCTCAAACCGGGACGCCGACTTCCTTACCCGGGCTTTCAAAGGTAGCGACGTTGTTTATCTCATGATTTCAGGCATCAATCCTGCCTCCGGCATCGACATGTGGCAGAGCGCCATCGAGCTCGCTGAAAATTATAAGACCGCCGTGCAAAATTCGGGCGTGAAAAACGTCGTCAACCTCAGCTCAGTCGGTGCTGACAACCCTAACGCTGGCATCCTTTACATGTATCATTTTGCAGAAGACGCGCTTAACTCGCTTGAAGACGTGAACGTTGCTCATATTCGTCCTGTCGGCTTTTACAGCAATCTTTTTGCCGACATGCAAAGCCTCAAAACGATGCAAACCCTCTTTAGTCCAGTTTCGGCTAATATAGAGCACAGTTGGGTCAGCCCCATTGATATTGCGGATGTCGCTTACGACCTGATTGATCACACCCCAGCGGGCAAAAGTACGAAATTCGTCGTTAGCGACTGGGCCACAGGCAACGACTGGCTCAAGGCTCTTGCCGAGAATGGTATCGAAGCCAAATACCAACAAATCCCTATCGAAGCCCTCGTTGAAAATATGATAAAACTAGGCTTCCACGAAGACACCGCTAACCGCTTCGCCCAGATGAGCCGCGCCGGTGAGAGCCCTGATGAATTTTACGCCAGTCTGCGCGCCACCGACTACCACCTGGGCAAAGTCAAGCTCGAAGACTTCGCGAAAATTTTTGCTGCTATATATAAGGAGGAAAGATGATGAACGAAACACGTACGGATATTGAAAACAGAGTATTTTTGATTTCAGGGGGAACATCCGGAGTAGGAAAAGCCATCGCAACGGGACTAGCCAGACTTGGCGCCAAGGTCGTGATCATCAGCAGAAGTGCGGAGAGTGGACAAGCTGCATTAAAGGATATTTCGGAAGCCACAGGCAACAACAGGGGAGATTGGGTGGTGGCGGATCTTTCCCTACAGTCATCGATCCGGGAAGTCAGCGATGTGATCAAGCGGAAATACGATCAATTGCATGTGCTTGTTAATGCTTGTGGTGCAATCTATTTTAAGAAGGAACTGACGGCTGAGGGGATTGATCGTACGTTCGCGGTCAATGTGCTTAGCCATTATCTGCTGACTAACCGGATGCTCGACATCCTCCAGGAAAGCGGGCCTGCACGCGTCATCACAGTGTCGGGTAACCCTAGATTTTTTAAGAATCCCGTCATTAACTTCGATGATATTCAAATGGAGCGCCAGTATAGCGGGATGAGTGCAGCCAACCAGTCGCTGTTCGCCAAGACGCTGTTTGCTTTCGAATTGGCACGGCGTTTGGAAGGAACGGGAGTGACCTCCAACGCTTTTTATCCGGGGTTTGTGAAATCCAATCTTTCGAGGAACGCGCCTTGGTATTTAAGAGCCGCTGCACCTCTCATGAACGCATGGGTCAAAGCAGAATGCGAGATCGGGGTTTATCTGGCATCCGCGAAAGAATTAGAACGCACAAATGGCGTGTTCTTCGATGATAAGAAGCAGACCGTACCGATTTACACCAAGTTTGATGATGGGGCGGGCAACAAACTGTGGACCTTGTGCGAAGGGCTGACAAGCTAACTGAGCCGCTTGTCTAGCGATTGAGGATGGATCAATCTCCAACTATGACCAGGCTGCCGACATGGATCAAACCTTCAGATTTTCTTCAGAATTATCCCCTTAATTTCCTCAGCTTTTTTCATTAAAGTTTCTGTATCAGACAAATAATAAGGGGCGATATGTAGCGGTGTATTGAATTCCGGGATGATCTGCCTTTCGATTCTCTCCGGATTTCTTACCGCCATCACCTTCTTTCTCTGCTTGATTAAAAAAGTGTATAATAAGCTACTAAGTTCATGTAGAAAGGGCCCTCGCGAATGAATACTGTTCTGGTTGTAGATGATGATTCCGAGATCCGGGACATCATTCATGTCTATCTACGAAATGAAGGATACCATGTGATCGAAGCGGCTGACGGCGAAGAAGCGCTGAAGGTTATCGAATCCACACCGGTTCAGCTGGTGATCCTGGATGTCATGATGCCGCGTATGGATGGAATCAAGACCTGCCTAAAAATCAGGGAAGTATCAGACACTCCCCTTATTATGCTGTCTGCAAAAGAAGAAGATATTGATAAAATTACGGGGCTAACCACCGGTGCCGATGATTACATGACCAAGCCGTTTAATCCGCTGGAATTACTCGCCCGTGTAAAAGCCCAATTCCGGCGGCAAGCGTTGATTGGGAAGGCGGATTTCAATTCACTTCTATTGATTAAAGACCTTGTAATTGACAAGAGTAAGCATTCCGTGAAAGTAAAGGGAATCGATATCCCCGTAACGCCTCTGGAGTTTGCCATTCTGGTGCTGCTGGCCAGCCACCCGGGACAGGTGTTTAGTTCAGAGCATATTTATGAAAGTGTATGGAAAGAGCCCTTTGGCAACTCCGATAATACAGTAATGGTCCATATCCGTAACCTGCGTGAGAAATTAGATGATGACCCCCGTAATCCTCAATATATAAAAACAGTCTGGGGGGTTGGCTATAAAATTGAATAAACCCGTACGGCAACCCAAAAGAAAAAAGTTGATACAGGTTAACATCTTATTCAGCATGCTGTTAAGTCTAATTATTTCCGTGTCCTTGAACAATTTGCTCATTTACTTCGTGTACCAGGCAGGGACAGGTATGGACTGGCTGAAAAAGGCATTCCCATATTTTATTACCCCCTTCTTTCTGCTTGTGTTTACTATTACTTTTTTTGGGCTGACACGCCGAATCGTCAAGGACCTGATGACATTGGAACGTGGTCTTCAAATGATCACTGAAGGGGATTTGAATCACCGGGTACCCGTTCACCGGCAAGATGAACTTGGGCGGGTCGCTTATAATATCAATCAGATGACAGAACGTTTGCAGCTGCAGATTGCGAAGGAACGTGAAAACGAGAGATCCAAGATGGAGCTGATTACCGGAATTTCGCATGACCTGCGCACACCACTTACCAGTATCATCGGATACATTGAGCTTTTAAGAACAAAATCGTTCCAGGATCAGGAGGAATACACCCGCTTTGTGCAAAATACGTACAACAAATCCATTCATCTGAAGAAACTGCTGGATGATCTATTCGAGTACACTAGGCTCAATTCCATTGACACCCGGCAAAATGTACACCGGATTGATTTGTTCCAGTTACTGAAGCAATTGCTTTTTGAATTTGAACCGATCGCTCATGATAATGCGATTCATATTATAAAGGATATTGGCAGCTCTCCTGTGTTGATTTTTGTGGACAGTGATAAAATCGCCAGAGCGATTGATAATTTGCTGATGAACGCTCTGAAGTATTCGGTTAAACCCGGAGCGATCCACGTTCGAATGATAACAGATCCTAAACAGGCCGCAATCGAGGTCGAAAACAGGGGAATTCCTCTAACTCGTGAACAACAGGAAAAGCTATTTGAACGTTTTTATAAGGTTGACCACTCCAGAAGCAGCGAAGGCATTCAAACCGGTGCCGGACTGGGTCTTTCCATTGCGAGGAACATCGCTGAACGACATGGGGGTACTCTGACGCTGGATCATGTAAATGATGTGTTTACGTTTAGGCTCACAATACCAATTAAAGATCGCGATGCCTTGTTAGAATCTGAGATGCAGAACCTGTAAAAGACCTTAGCCCGCCTTTGTTTATGCGGCGCCAAGGTCTTTTTCATTTTGTTATTCCTCAGGCATCTCGTTAAAGAATGCTACATCATCGACTGCCAGCCTCATTGTCGGATGACCGGATTTCGCCGCCTTGCCGATGGCAATCAGCATAATCGGAACGTAGCGTTCTGATATACGGAAAGCTTCCATGAACTTTTGTTTGTCGTAGCCGCCCATCGGTACTGTGTCGTAGCCTTTAGCGCGGGCGACAAGCATAAGTTGCATCGAGACTAGTCCGCCGTCGGTATAAACTTTTTGGTGGATGGCCTCGGACGACATGTTCGAATACATGCCGGTATAGCGTTCCACAAACGATTTAGCCGTCTCTGCAGGCATGTAATCCGCATCGACCGCCATTCCGTAAATTTTCTCTGCCCATTTATAACACTCCAAATCTCCGAGTACCGCAATGACAGCCGAAGCCTCGACCACTTGCTGTTGATTGAATGCGATCGGAAGCAGCTTCTGTTTCAGCTCCGGCGAGTCGATAACGAGAAACCGCCACGGCTGCAGGTTAGCGGCTGAAGGGGCCAGCGTGGCTTGACGCAACATTTCGGTCAATTCCTCCCGTGAAATTTTGCTCTTGGGATCAAAGCTGCGAACCGACCGGCGTGCTTGGATAACATCGAAAAAAAGTTGGTGCTCCGCCGTTTTCGACGGTTGTGAAACCGACATGGTCCTCTCCTCCTTTGTGATAAGCTGCATTCAGCATTTTGTTTCAATGCAACACTATATAGAGTGAACATAAGAAATTTACATTAGGGACTTCGTCGGGACTCCGGAGAATGTTTGGACTTCCGGCCGCTGTTGTCTGCAGATTTCTTGATTTGTACCGCTGTTCGCGGTGGAAATCCGCAGACAAAGGCGGACGCTACCGCTCCTCCAGTTCCAAACTTCCCCTCCATCCCTTTTCCCTTTTGTTAGTTTTTCAAGTTCACTCTGTATAGTTGTTTGAACAGCACCTGCTGTATTTGTATGTTATAATAACAACCGATTGATTCACAATCATCAATAACCTTAAGGCGTTGGATAGACAACACCATCTCTATAATGTCTTTTTTGTTGAGGAGATCTAACGATGACAATTAAAAAGAATGAAGCTGATCCTCGTGTGATTCGTACACGGCGGCTCCTTCAAGACGCTTTTGCTGCATTACTTCAAGAAAAAGACTTTGAGTCGATAACCGTTAGGGATATTGCGGAGCGGGCTACTGTTAACAGGACGACCTTTTACGCGCACTTTGTAGATAAATTCGAAATGCTTGAGGCCAAACTAATGGAGTCATTTATGACAATCATTAATCGTAGAATAAGCGGTCACGAAGTATTAAATGAGGAAACCCTTCAGAGTATTTTTCTGGGGGTATGCGATTTTCATAAGGGTCTAAGCATTATGTGCAAGAGAAGGTATACATCGCTTGGACTTGTTTTCGAAAATCAAATAAAGGAAAAAATTCAAACCCTAATTCTTTCTTTTATAGATAAAGACAAGATGCAATCGGGTCCAAATGCGCAATTCTTAATAAATACAGCTTCTATTATGTTAAGTTGGGGGATGTATGGGGCGGCTTACGTTTGGAACAATGAGGGGTGTCCAATAAGTGCGGAATCCTTCGTTAAACAGACTATGCCCTTATTGATGAACGGAGCCAAAGAACTGCTGGGATAAGTCCGATCGCTAACGATTAAGCCGCCGCATAGGGCGGGCAGTGTTCAGCAATAGAATTAGATTAGCTGCTGACACTGGCCAACTTACGGGAAGCCGTCCGATAGGTCGTCGGTGACATCCCTCTTCTGGCGGTAAACTGTTTGATAAAGTAGGTATCGTACTCAAATCCAGTCGCACGTGCAACTTCATTGAGGCTCATATCTGTATGTACCAGAAGTTCACCCGCAACTTTTAAACGATGTGAAAGCAGGTAACCCATCGCTGTCTTCCCGCATCTTTCCTGAAATCTCTTATTTAGAGTCACACGGTTCAAATGGCCGCATTTTGTTAAATCCTCCAATGAAATCTTTTGCGGATAATTCGTGTGAATATAGTCCAGCACTGCATCGACAGGCGAGTGTTCACGGGTCCGGTTCAATTCCTCCAACAACCCCAAAATTTGAATAAGGTACTTTTTTATTCTGCACACCCAAAGTTCATCACTTTGCGCCTTCACTTCCATACCCAGTATAAAAAACCATTCGAGCAATAGCGGATATGCTTTTTCCGTTACACGAGGTACTTCATTACTGTAAAAAAGGGAAAGTCCTGTTTGGATTCTAGGCTGTGCAGGAAAATACTCCTTCGTTTCGGACGTTTCGGAAAGCTTAACGCTTTTAAGAAATTCGCGGTGAAAATGAAAGGATTGTGCCGATACGTTAATCTTTTCAATCACTTGCACTTGAGCGTCTTCAGCCAAACAAAGAACACCAGGAGCACTGACAGAGATTGGACGTTGGTTCAGCATCCCCTTTATACTTCCAGACGTTATAAAAATCAGCGTAAACCGTTCCGGATATGGAAGAATACTAAAATCCTCCACTGCTGCAAATTCTATATTCACGGTTCGTTTTTTGTGCCGGTCTGCTTGTGGCATAAGGAATCACCTGTCAAATAGTATAGTTGATTGCTTCACTTCATTCAGTGTAACATACAAGCTCCATGTATATAATAATGTTGTAAAAAGAAAAAAGGAGGAACCATAATGGCTGTTGAACCGTTTCATATTCATGTCTCCGATGAGATTCTTGACGATCTGCAATATAAGCTGCATCATATCCGTTGGCCCGATGAACTGGAAAACTCAGGCTGGGACAGAGGGACGGATTTAAGTTTTTTAAAATCACTAGTTTCCTATTGGAGGGATCATTACGACTGGCGTGCCCAAGAATCCATGCTGAACCGCTTTTCCCAGTTTCGTTCCAATATTGATGGGATAGATGTGCACTTCGTGCACGAGCGCGGCAAAGGCCCTAACCCTCTCCCCATTATCCTTACCCATGGCTGGCCCGACAGTTACCTTCGTTATCAAAAAATTATTCCTCTCCTTTCGGACCCTGCCAGTTATGGCGGGAATCCGGAGGACTCCTTTGACGTTATTGTCCCTTCCCTGCCGGGATTCGGATTTTCCGGTCACCCTGATCGGCCGGGCGTCAACAATTTTCGGGTCTCCCAAATGTGGGCCGAACTGATGACAAAGGAATTGGGGTTCCCCAAATTTGCCGCTGCAGGCGGAGATATGGGCTCCGGTGTTACGCGGTATCTGGCCGCAAACCGTCCTGAACTTTTATATGGAATCCATCTAACGGATGTTGGGATTATAAGAAGTCTCTTAACTCTACAGGACGAGTCGGAATGTATGGAAGAAGAACGGCAATATAAGAAAAACGCTTCTGAATGGATCTCCCAGGAGGGGGGCTATATGGCCATTCAATCGACAAAACCCCAGACGCTTGCTTATGGACTTTCCGATTCGCCGGTAGGTTTGGCAGCCTGGATCATCGAGAAATTCCGCACCTGGAGCGATTGTAAGGGAGACCTCAGCCAGAAATACAGCAAGGACGAGTTGTTGACTCATATAATGATCTACTGGGTGACTAACACCATAGGCTCAACAGCACATATGTATTATGAAAATACGCATTCCTTGCCGCCATTGGGCCGCATAGAAGTTCCGACAGGAATAGCCATCTTTCCCGGGGATGTATTACAGCCGCCTAAATCCTGGGCGGTGCGCAATCTGAATGTAACCCGTTGGACCACCATGCCCGCCGGCGGGCATTTTACCGCTATGGAAGAACCGGAAGCGCTGGCCAATGACATTCGTGCATTCTACAGATCTTTTAGACAATAACATCTCCTCCCCAAAAAACCGCCTGCATGGCGGCTTTTTTGTCGTGCTATATTCTTCTCTCCCAACTGTACTTTTTGAGATAAAAGCCATAACAGAAAAAAATATATTGTAATTATTTAGAGAGTGGTATATCATCGGCAAAAATGGATATTTCAACCTTCACTTTCGTCTTGACCATAATACTTTGGGAGGTTATCACGATGAAAAGCTCTTTATCGGATTGCCGCGCTTTAGTTACAGGAGCTTCCGGATTTGTAGGTGCCTGGCTAACTCATCATCTCATTGAACAAGGTGCTGAAGTAACCTCTGTCTTGAGTGAGTTCAACCCGCGAAGCCAGTTTGCAAAACTGGGATTGGACAAGAAGATTCGCTGCTATTATGGTTCGATTGCCGATTACAACTTGATTGAACGCGCAATTACAGACGGAAAAATCAACACTATCTTTCACCTCGCTGCTGTTTCCCTTCAAGATTTAGCCTACCAGATCCCCTGGCAAACTTTTGAAACAAATGTAAAAGGTACATATAATCTGCTGGAGGTTTGCCGTATTCACCAGGACCAGATATCGAAAATAATAGTCGCATCCAGTGACAAGGTTTACGGTGACAGTCCCGATCTCCCTTATGATGAAGGGATGCCCATTCAAGGCAGAAATCCCTATGATGCCTCCAAGTCTTGTTCCGATCTTATTTCTCAGAGTTATAGACATAGCTTTAACTTGCCTATAGTGATAGGCCGTTTCGGCAATATTTTCGGGGGAGGCGACTTGAATTTCCGCCGGTTAATTCCAGGAACCATACAGCGGTTGTATGCACAACTTCCGCCAATTATTAGAATCCCTTCCAACGGGATATACATGAGAGATTTCTTATATATTCAAGACTTAATGGCCGCCTATATGGCTATGTACCATTATGTAAATAATGAGGGGACGGGTAATGTTTTTAATTTTGGAACAGGCAAGCTTTGGGACATAAAAAAAGTCATTGAAATCATTCAACGTGTCATGAACCTTGAACATATTGAACCGCTTTATGAACATCAAAAAAACAGCGAGATTTTGCACCAATACCTGTCAACGGAAAAAGCAAAATCTGCGCTCAATTGGTCTGCAGAGACTTCTCTCGAAGAAGGAATCAGAAAAACGGTGGATTGGTATCACAATTATTGGAATTCCGATTCCCAAAACTATGAAAGCGCATTAAATTGAACAATCGAATAGATAGTATAGAATATGGCTTCCAGCAAAACAGGCTGCCTCTAGAGGCAGCCTGTTACAGTTATTGTTATTTACGAACGGAGTCAATGAACTTCTCCAGCGAGGTTGTATTGGTAATGCTCTGATTACAAGCATGGCCGTCCATACATACGTATTGGCCAATGGAAGAATATTGATCAGGCAACGCATTGGCTGGCTTGGTCTTGACCGTTATGAACGCAAGCTCCTGATGCCGGTTGCAGAACATGCAGTACCCTTTTTTGTGGGTCGGCGTGATTCTTCCTTCGATGCCGATGAATTGTCCTTCGAACGTATAGACTATGAACAATTTGTTCGTAGCTATATCTACCCAGCTCAGATAGGTCACATATCTAAAGTCAATCGATTGCAGATCAGGCATTTTGAGCTTTTTATTCTTCGGGAACAGCTTCTGGATCTGCTTCAGAGTAATCGGCGGAAATGGCTCCAGGTATGGCTCTAACGCGTAAAGATAACTCTGGAATTCATGTGCTGTCTCTAAGCCCGATACTTGTTCCAGCATCCGTTCCTGCTCAGTTGTCAGAGAAGGGAACGCTTCGATGATATTCACAGCTGTACGGTATCTTACCGTCTTCAAGACGCTCTGATCCGCAACGGACCGCAGTGTCTTCTGGAGAAAATCCGTTTGTTTCTTAATTACATTGTATTGATGGTTTCTAATAAATGGTGTATTCATAGCTTTCAGCCCCTTATTTATTATAAAAAACATAAGGTGCAAAGCCATTATTAGAAACGATATTGTCAAGCATGGGCGATTGAATCCACTCTCCCGCCCTCACGCAAAGTATCGCCCCTAGATCAGGCTTTGCATGAGGACTTCCTAGCTAATGAGCAATTCGGCATTGCCATCAGTAAAACCCCCTATCAAGATGAACATAAAAAAAGTATAGCAGGAACACCGGAAAGGTGCAATAATTGGCAGGCTCCTTGTTTATATCTGATTTCTGCAAGCATCAGCCTTCATCTACTGCATTCCGGATATCATAATCAGTAATATCTATTTCCAATTCCATTCCCAGGGCCAGTTGTGCCAGCTGCCTTCCTATATACGGGCCCATCGTCAATCCCGACGCGCCGAGTCCATTTGCCGCAATCAGCCCTTCCCAACCGGGGACAGCCCCCATCACCGGAAGAAATCCGGGTGTAAAGGGACGGAAGCCCACTCTTGTCTCCAGATACGTGCAGTTCGCTAAACCTGGCGCCAGGTCTATCCCTTTATGAAGAACCTCCTGCATCCCGCCGGCAGTGACTCGCGTATCGTAGCCCGTAATTTCATTTTCGTGAGTCGAGCCGATAACGATCCTTTGCTGATCCAATGCCAGCAGATATTGATCATTAGGCGGAATAATTACAGGCCAGACGTCTGCGTCTTGGCGGTCCGGAATCTCCAAATGGATGATTTGCGCCTTTTGGAAACGCACCTTAAAATCAATGCCTAATGGCTGCAGCAGCGCACTTGCCCAAGCACCCGCACATACAATGATGCTGTCAGCCGAAAAGGTTGTACTCCCGGCAGTTACGCCGGTTACACGGTTGGCATGAACCTGAAGCGATGCCTCCCCGTGGATAACAACAGCCCCGCTCCGCTGTGCGGACCGGATGAGCGCATCACGCAGCGCGCGCCCGTCTACCCTGGCGGCACCGCTGATGCGAACGGAAGCCCATCCTTCGGCCAGCAGCGGGAAAAGCCCGCGTGTTTGAGATTCCGTAAGCTCTGTAATTTCTCCAATTTCCGGGGCATCCGTCTTGCGCAACGCGGCCCGTTCCTTCATCTGCCCGATTTTTACCGGATCATGATGAACACTTAAGGCACCTACCCGGGCATATCCGGTTTCGGTTTCTCCTTCTTCTTGAAGCTGCGCAATCAATTCAGGGTAATAACGGGCCCCCGCTGTGGCTAGACGATACCAAGCCTGATTGCGCCGCTGGGACAGCCACGGGCAGATGATTCCGGCAGCGGCATCGGTTGCTTGCCCTATATCCTTGCGGTCTACCACAAGGACATCTGCACCTGCTTTGGCTAAGTGATAGGCGGTTGATGCCCCGAGAATTCCTGATCCGATTACAATGACTTTCTTCATGAAAGCTTCCCTTTCCTGAACGGGTTCAAAGTTCAATGGTCTTCGTAGCTACGTTGCTGCAGAACTCGCGGTCATGCTCCACAAAAAGGATAGTCGGCGTATATTCCAGCAGCAGCTCCTCAATCTGCATCCGGGAAATGACATCGATAAAATTCAGCGGCTCATCCCAAATGTGCAGATGCACTTGTTCACTCAGGCTTTTGGCAATCAGGA
The DNA here is from genome assembly GCF_000981585.1 of Paenibacillus riograndensis SBR5. Classification (NCBI taxonomy): domain Bacteria; kingdom Bacillati; phylum Bacillota; class Bacilli; order Caryophanales; family Paenibacillaceae; genus Paenibacillus; species Paenibacillus riograndensis. The sequence goes on along the minus strand of NZ_LN831776.1, from coordinate 4,065,998 downwards.
CCTTCTTCTTCTGACCGCCGCTGTAAGTGGACAGATCCTTCTCAAATTGATTTCTGGAAAAATCAAGCTTACGCAAAATCGATTTGAACAGGGTCTCGTCAATACCGTTGTCCCGGATGTAATCGGCTAAGCTGCCCTGCAAATGCGAAGTGTCTTGGGACACATAGGATATTTTCAATTGGCTATCCTTCATAAAGCTGCCCGTATAAGGGATAACCTCGCCGCAGATTAATTTGAGGATGCTTGATTTTCCGGAGCCGTTTTTACCCGAAAGCGCGATCCGCTCCCCTTGTTCAATCGTAAAATTCACATTAGCGCAAACCTGCTTCTCTCCATAAAAAATAGAGACCTGTTCCAGCTCCGCCAGTATGTTCTTATGGTAAGCAAGCTGCGTTATCTCCAGGGTGTCTGAGCTCTCAATATTTTTCAGCAGCTTGGACTTTTCGGTAATGGCCGACTGCTGCCTTTGCTCAATAGATTTGGAGCGCTTCATCATTTTGGCTGCCTTATGGCCAACGTAGCCCTTGTCTATCTTGGAGCCGGAATTCCGGGTGCCGTTTTTGGATTTCTCCACTTCATGGGACCAGTTCCCCGTGCGTTTGGAAGAGTCAGACAGCCGTTTGATGTCTTTTCTAAGCTTCTCATTTTGGGCAAGCTCAAAGTTATCCTGTCTCCGCTTATTCTCCCACCAGCTGGAGAAATTTCCTTTTTGAATCTCGATGTTAGTTTTGTTGATGGACAGAATGTGGTCTACACAGTGATCCAGAAAGGATCGGTCGTGAGAGACCAGAATATATCCGCTTTTGGTATTCAGATATTCACTGACCAGCGTCCGGGCATGCATGTCCAAATGGTTCGTGGGTTCATCGATCAACAGAAAGCTGTTTTCCTTAATGAACAATGCAGCCAGCAGCACCTTCGTCTGCTCCCCATTGGATAAGGAGGCAAAGGGCCGGTACAGAACGTCTTCGTCCACCTGCAATAGCGACAGCTCACGCATGAATTGCCAGTGAACATAGTCTGGAAACATGTCGCTGATCACATCAAGCGTATGGTACTCTTTGTTAGGCACCGGATACGGGAAATATTCAAAGTTAACCTTAGCCGAAATGGTTCCGCTATATTCATGTTTGCCGAGAAGCAGTTGAAGAAAAGTAGTCTTTCCCCTTCCGTTCCTTCCCGTAAACCCCAATTTCCAATCGGTATCGATCTGAAAATTCACGTTCTCGAAGATGTTATCGTAGGTGCCCTCATAGGCAAAAGTAAGGCCGGTAACATTAATTAATGACATTGCGTGGTCCTCCTGTATACAAAAATAAAAGCCGCAAGAAAGTTCATTTCTCGCAGCTCAAATAGATACAGCAAATCAAGCCCATATAAGGGCAGATTAAGGACCTATCGTATGAGAGAAAAGAAAATGGAACTTTCTTGCTTAAAACATAATAAAACATGCGAAACCTATCGCATTGTAACGTTTTATTCGTTTCTGGATCAGCAAGAAAATCCTACATTATCCTTTTCAACCCCAATCATTAAATTAAGTGCATTTTATCATACCGGTTGATTAAAAACAACTCTAACCCTTAGTGTATGCTGATTCCTGTGATGTACTGGACTAGAGCTGCTGTTATAACGGGTTACCTTCCATTTGCGCCCGGCGGGCAAAATCTACGAACTGAAATTTATCCAGCCGGTGGCGGGACTCGGTATACTGAAACAGCTGGGTATCGACGAGATGCACGTAGTTGCGCACAACGACGATATGCTGGTAATCATGCAGGTCGAGCAGCTGCCGATCTTCGGAGGTCACTTCTTCCACCGAAATTTCCTTTTTGGCGTAGCTGATCCGCAGATGCAGCTGGCCTTCCAGGTATTCATATATGGAATCCTCAGCGGCAGCAGCCGGTATGGAAGGAACGACGGACGGCAGGAAATAATCCTTGTCGAGGATAATCTTCTCGCCTTCGATCTCCCTTGCCCGGATCACTTTCCACACGGGTTCATTCTCCCTGATAGGCAGACGCTGTGACACACTGCTTGAACAAGGAACAAGGCTGTTCTCATAGACAATGGTGCGGATCGAACGCCCCAGCTGATCTGCAACCTCCTTGAAGCTGATCAGGCCGGAGACCGGAAAGTTCAGGCGCTGCGTATCCAGCACAAATGATCCCTTGCCTTTGATCTTGTGAATGTACCCGTTCTCCGAGAGCATTTGCAGCGCTTTGCGCACCGTTTCTCTTGAAGTGCTGTAAGCGGCGGCAAGCTGGCTCTCGGAAGGGATTTTCTTCCCCGCCTGAAGCTGTCCCGATTGAATCCGTGCGGAGTAATCATTATAGATGTGCGAATAAATATTTTTGTTCACTAGAATCACCATGCTCATCTTATCATGAAAGTTATCCTTGCAGATAGATCTTTAATACGGCATCCCGGTGAGCCTCATCTCCGCCGGTGAGTTCTTCCACCCGCTCAATGACATCTTGTCCGTCCGGGACAATAATAGGTGAGATCAGCGGGTAACCAGCCGCCGCTATGGCGTCGCGGTCAAATTCGAGCAACAGCTGCCCGGCTTTCACTTTATCACCTGCGGCGACATGTGAAGTGAATCCGTTGCCCTTAAGGGATACGGTATTGATTCCAATATGAATCAGCAGCTGCACACCGGAGGCATGCTCCAGAATGACGGCATGTTTACTCTTAATCACATGGGCAACTGTAGCATCAAAAGGTGCGGTTACCTTTCCTTCGAATGGCTCCACAGCTACGCCTTTGCCCATCTGCCGCTCCGCGAAGGCCGGGTCAGGCACTTGCTCCAAAGGCACAATTCTGCCCCGGACAGGTGACAGGACTTCCAGCACGTTAACGGCTGTAGCCGGACTGGATACCGGAACGGAATCTGTATGAACCTGTGCGTGTGATGGAGCAGATGGCTCAGTTTTGCTTGAGGTTTTTGCAGTAGTATCGTCCGTACGCTCAGCCTCATCCGTTCCCCGGCTGCGGACCTTTCCGAACAGCACGGTGGCTGTGAAAGGCACAATCAGCACGATTGCCATGCCGATGAAGAACACTCCCCACTGGCTTGGGAAGATGGACAGGAATCCGGGAATACCGCCTACCCCGATGGAAGAGGCAAGCACATTATTCATAGCCAATAGCACACCGGCAATGGCTGAACCCAGCATCCCGAAGATAAAAGGATATTTGAAGCGCACGTTCACCCCGAAGATGGCAGGCTCCGTAACTCCCAAGAAAGCGGAGATCGAGGAGGTGACGGCCAGCCCCTTGGTTTTTTCCTGTTTGGCGACAAACATCATCCCGAGTGCGGCAGCCCCCTGGGCAATGTTCGACAATGCAAGCATCGGCCACAGGAAGGTCCCGCCTTCCGAGCCAATCAGCTGGATATCGACGGCCAGGAAGGTATGATGCATTCCTGTAATAACCAGAAGCGCATACAATCCTCCATAGATCAATCCGCCCAGCGCCGGAAAACCGCCAAAGATGCTGACCAGTCCGGATGTGATTGCATTAGCGATGACGAAGGTAATGGGTCCAATAACCGTGAAGGCCAAAAATCCGGTAATCAGCAGAGCCACTGGCGCTACAATCAGCAGTTTGAAGGAGTCGGGCACCTTTTGATTCAGCCACCGTTCCAGACGGGCGAGTAAATAAGCGGACACCAGCACGGGCAGCACCTGCCCCTGATAGCCGATTTTGTTGACATGCCAGCCGAACAGATCCCATACCGGGACGGTGCCTTCCACCTTGGCATCTGCATAACCATAAGCGCTAAGCAAATCAGGATGAACCAGAATAAGTCCGAGAACGATCCCCAGCAGCGGACTGCCTCCGAAGCGTGTTACCGCCGACCAGCCGATTAGAGCCGGAAGGAAGGTGAAGGCGGTGCTGGCAATCGTATTAATAATGGAAGCGAAATCCTTCCACTGCGGATAGACCTCGACCAGAGACTTGCTGTCAAAAAAGATGCCAGGACCCGTAAGAATGTTATTAATCCCCAGCAGCAGACCCGCCATGACGATGGCCGGCAGAATCGGGATGAAAATATCTGCCAGCGTCTTGATCGCCTGCTGCAGCGGATTTTGCTTTTTGCTGGCCGCCGTTTTCACTTCGTCCTTGGTTGCCCTGCTCCCTCCAGTAATGCTGAGCATTTCGTCATATACCTTGTCCACCAGCCCCGGGCCGATGATCACCTGGAATTGCCCTTGCGAGGAGAAATGGCCCTTGACCAGGTCGTTTTTCTCCAGAGCGTCTGTATCCACTTGGCTCTCATCATGCAAGGCAAAGCGCAGCCGTGTTACACAGTGTGTAGCGGCTTCAATATTTTCTTTTCCTCCGACGGCCTTTACGATTTCTTCTACATTCTGCCTGTTAATAGCCATATCTGCTCCCCCTTTTTCATCGTTGTTTTAGCGGATAATCCACATATAAGAGCCGTAAGGCGGAATCTCAAGGGACTGGCTCCACACGGGTGTCTGTTCCGTATTGCCGATCAGCAGTTCAGCGGCTTGGCTGTTGATGCGGCTGGACCAGAATTCGTCTGCAAAACTAAAGCCGGCCTGCGTACCGCTGAAGCTGGACACGACTATAAGCGTCTCCGTGTTACCCACTCTGGCATAGGCAAAAATCTGCGGATGTCCTTCATCCAATCTTTTGAATATCCCGTCTGTTATGACCGGTTCTTGCTTCCGCAAACGAATTAACTGCTTGTAATGGGCAAAAATGGAGTCTGGATCAATTTGCTCGGCTTGAACATTGATTTCTTTGTATCGTCTGTCCACTTTCAGCCAGGGGGTCCCGCTGGTGAATCCGGCATGCCCGGAAGCATCCCACTGCATCGGCGTCCGCGAATTATCCCGGGAGCGTTCCCGGATAATGTCCAGCGCCTGCTCCCCTGACAATCCCCGCTCTTGCAGAATCCGGTACATGTTCTTCGATTCAATGTCATTGAATTCCGAGATATCATGCCAGTCGGGATTGGGCATCCCCAGCTCCTCACCTTGGTAGACATAGGGCGTGCCCTGCATGCCGTGAAGTGTTGTAGCCAGCATTTTAGCGCTTTCCTTGCGGTATTTCCCGTCATCTGCGAAGCGGGACAAGGCACGGGGCTGGTCATGATTATTCCAAAAGAGGGCATTCCACCCGCCGGCCTGCTGCATTCCGGTTTGCCACCGGGTGAACAGCTCTTTCAGTTCGGCAAAATCATAGGGCTGCAGTTCCCACTTCTGACCATTCTTATAATCAACCTTGAGGTGATGGAAATTGAAGGTCATGGAAAACTCCCGTTCTTCGGGTGCGGAATAGCGGATGCAGTGCTCCAGGGTGGTTGAGGACATCTCTCCCACGGTCACCAGATTGTAAGGCCCAAAGACCTTAGCATAAAGTTCTTTGATATATTCATGGACCCGGGGGCCATCGGTATAGAATCTTCGCCCATCCCCCGGAACGGCCGCTGGATCATCGTCAGGAAAGCTCTGATCTTTGGAGATCAGATTGATGACGTCCATCCGGAAGCCGTCCACTCCTTTTTCCGCCCAAAAAATCATCAGGTCAGCGACTTCCTGTCTAACCTGCTCATTTTCCCAGTTTAGGTCTGCCTGTGTCTTGTCAAACAGGGTGAGGAAATACTGGCCGGTAATCTCATCGAATTGCCAAGCCGGTCCGCCGAACTTCGACTGCCAGTTATTGGGTACCCCTCCGTCCGGTGCAGGGTCCCGCCAGATGTAATAATTCCTGTAAGGATTGTCCTTGGATTTCCTCGCCTCCTGAAACCACGGATGCTCTGTAGAAGAATGGTTGACAACGATATCGGTCATCAGATGCATGCCGCGTTTCTTCAGCTCCCGGATCAATTCTTCAAAATCCTCCATGGTTCCAAAGGCGGGGTCAATTTGCCGGTAATCTGCGACATCGTAACCGTTATCATTTTGTGGAGATACGTAAACCGGCTGCAGCCACACTATGTCGATCCCCAGCTCCTGCAAATAGTCAAGCTTGCCGGTTAGCCCCTGGATATCACCTGTCCCGCTGCCTGTACTGTCCTTGAAGCTCTTGGGATAAACCTGATATACCGTAGACTTGCGCCACCAGTCAGCTTGCGGTGTTGTTTCCATGTGTAAGTCCCTCCCCGTATGCGGTATCTATTTATCTATTCGTTTTACCTGTATATACAAGTATGGATTTTACACTTGTATATACAGGTTGTCAAACCGAAAAATTCCCTGTTCCGCTCTTTTTCTTGCAAATCCAAACTGGTCTTGGAAAAAGCTGTTACGTCACTTACTTAAACTATATTAGTAGGTTACTAACACCGAAATAGACAAAAATCTATGAGATGATCAACATTCTGCCCGGCGTCTGATACTTTAGAATCTCATCGCTGCAGGTACGCCTTTGATCTCGAGAATACCATCATAAACCCGCCGCAGTGATTGTCATCGCCTCCGGTATTGCTTTCCCAAGATATAAAATCATCCCGCTTTGGATAAACCCATGGTGTGATATGCATAATATGCGTAATCAAAAAAAGGAGGAATGAGCATGAAGATGACTGGTGAGCGTCTGTGGATTGCGGCTTTGGGAGGGGTGTACGAAATTGGCAAAAATATGTATCTTCTGCAATACGCCGATGACATCATCGTTATAGATTGCGGATCCAAATTTCCGGATGAAAGTTTACTGGGGATTGACCTTATCATTCCTGATATTTCCTACCTGCTCAGCAATACAGACAAAGTCAAAGCCCTTGTGGTGACACATGGACATGAAGATCACATTGGGGGAATTCCCTATTTTCTCAAACAGCTGAATATTCCGGTATATGCCTCCCGCCTGACCCTCGGGTTGATTCAGACGAAACTGAAGGAACACGGCCTCTTGCGCCAGACCCAGCTAAATTGCATTGATACAGAGTCCACACTGAATTTCGGCTCTATTACGATTACCTTTTTCCGGACAAACCACAGTATTCCGGATTGCCTAGGCATTGTATTCGATACCCCTGAGGGGACTGTGGTTCATACCGGCGATTTCAAGTTCGATATGACCCCCGTCAACAAGCAGTATCCCGATATACATAAAATGGCGGCGATCGGTGAAAAAGGAGTCAAGTTTCTGTTGTCCGAGAGCACGAATGCCGAGCGGCCGGGCTTCACCCCTTCTGAAAGGCTAGTAGGCGCCCATCTGGAGGAAGCCTTTCATAAGGCGGAGAACAGGATTTTTATCTCCACCTTTGCGTCGAATGTGCACCGCCTGCAGCAGATCGTAGACGCTGCCGGGCATACCGGCCGCAAGCTCGCCCTGCTGGGCAGGAGCATGGTCAATGTCGTCGGGGTTGCCCAGGAGCTGGGCTATCTGAACATCCCCGAAGGCATGCTGGTAGAACCTGCGGAAGCGGGCAAAATGGATCGCGGCAGGATCGCTGTGTTATGCACCGGCAGCCAGGGCGAACCCATGGCGGCGTTATCCCGGCTGGCCAATTCCAGCCATAGACAGCTTGAGATCAGTGAAGGTGATACGGTCCTGCTCGCAGCGAATCCAATCCCAGGCAATGAGCGGAACGTTTCCAGAATTGTGGACAATCTGTACATGCTGGGGGCACGTGTAATCTATGGTTCCCGCAGTGAGCTTCATGTATCGGGGCATGGCAGCCAGGAGGAGCTGAAGCTGATGCTTACCTTGATGAAGCCTGAATATTTCATCCCGATTCACGGGGAATACCGGATGCTTCATCATCACTCCATGCTGGCCGAAGCCGTGGGGGTCAAGAATGAGAACATCTTTATCCTGAAAAACGGGGATATCGTGGAATCAAATGCCGGGGATGTTCGCCAAAGCGGACGGATTACGGCCGGACAAATCTACGTCGATGGACTCGGCATTGGTGATATCGGCAACGTTGTACTGCGCGACCGGAGGCAGCTGTCTGCCGACGGAATCCTCATTACAGTGATTACATTAAGCCAAAATGACGGACGAATCCTGAACGACCCCGATACCATCTCCCGCGGATTTGTATATGTGCGCAACTCCGACACACTGATGGAAGAGATCAATCAGCTGATTACCTCTACCTTGCAGAAAATGAGCGCGGCTGACCTGGGCCAATGGAATATCATCAAGGAGACGATCAAGGAAACGCTGGGTAAGTTCCTATATGAACGCACGAAACGCAGACCGATGATTCTTCCTATCATTATTGAGGTCTAGACCGAATTAAAAAATCCGCAGAACAAGGACGATAGCATCCTGTCTGCGGATTTTTGGGATTGATTGGGATGGATTTGGTGTTATTGAATAATGGAATTGATGAATTTAGCCATCTCCCCGCTGGTCTTGTTCAGCCGTTCAATGACATCACTGAACTCGGTGACCAGTTCGGCCTGCTCGGAGGAAGACGCGGCAATGGCCTCGATTTCTTTTTCCATCTGCCGGATAGAGCGCTGAACTGTGTTCAATGAATCTTCGATTGTTTTAGTCGCTTCCTTGGTGTGCACGGACAGCTTGCGCACTTCCGTGGCCACTACGCCGAAGCCTGCGCCTTCCTGCCCCACACGCGCTGCCTCAATGGCCGCATTCAAGCCAAGCAGATTCGTCTGTTCGGAGATTTCCCGGATGAATCCGGTCACTTTGCTTACTTGATTGGACTCTTCTACCGTTTTGCGTGAATTATCAAGAATCTGGGCGGTGGTAGCCGACAGCTCTTCGGACTGTGCAGCGACGTTCTGGACCATATCAACCAGCTGGCCGCTGATCTGTTCAATGCTGCTCGTCAACTGCTCCATTTTATCCTCGTTTTCCAGGGTGTAGGCAATCGCAAATGCGCCGATAATTTCTCCGGCAGCATCATAAACCGGCACTGCCGAGGAGATGACTGTCGCTCCATAAAGCTCGGGTGCCAGCCGGTTGGTCGTGGCGCGTCCGGCGAGCGCATTGCTCAAGGAAGGGTCATCCGGAGGAATTGGGCTTCCTTTGGTCAACCCGAAATCCAGTACCTTGCTGGGGGCATAGTAATGGAATATTTCTTTGTCTGTAACTCCAATCATAATATCCTGGGAATGAATTTGTTTGAAGAATGGTGCAGCTAACACTAATGCATTTAAATTGTCCATGATGTCGCTCTCCTAATTCATGCATGTTTTTGATTATTATCGTCACAATCCAGCCATAAATTAAGAGAGAGAAGTTCATTGCCGCCTCGTTTCTCAGCTTTTTCCGTTTCATCCACGCCCGGCAGGAAGCCTCCTGAACCATTTCCAGCTCATCTGCATCAGAACGCATATAGCTTAGGGCGATGGAATACAATTTGCGTGTTCGACATACAGCCGTTCAAAAAAGCTTCTTCGTCAAACAGTAAGGCCTCCCTTGCCATGACCTCTTCCATAGATTTTCCCAATATATCCCTCCCCTTTCTTCAAAAATATCCATTGATTAAGCTGAAAGTCATAATGATGTTGCTGATTCTCCATATTTGCAGCCTGGCTCATACGAATACGTTAACATCCCGGTCGTATGCTATAAAGTCTGACCTCATTGAAATCACTAAGAGGAGGAAAATGAATGTCGTTTGGGTTCAGGAAACTGGGAGTATTGTTCGTTGCTTTTGTATTGCTGGCAGGTGCTTATTCGTATCCGGGTAATGAAGTAAAGGCTGAAGGTGCAGCAGGCTATTATCACACCTCAGGTAACAGAATCGTGGATGCCGCAGGCAAACCTGCCGTATTCAACGGGCTCAACTGGTTCGGCTTCGAAACCGCGAATTACTCTCCGCACGGGTTGTGGACTCGTTCCATGGATAATGTACTTGATCAAATCAAAGCGGAAGGGTATAACCTGATCCGGCTGCCATACTGCAACCAAATGTTCGATTCAGGTTCTGCGGCCAACAGTATCGACTATGCCAAAAACCCCGATCTTGCCGGTCTGAAGCCGGTTCAGATCATGGATAAACTGATTGAAAAAGCCGGAAAGCGCGGCATTCGGATCTTCCTCGACCGGCACCGGCCGGATTCCGGCGGACAATCGGCGCTGTGGTACACTGCGGCCTATCCCGAAACCCGCTGGATCAGTGACTGGGTGATGCTTGCTCAGCGATATGCGGATAACCCTACAGTCATTGGAGCCGATCTGCATAATGAACCGCACGGTACGGCAAGCTGGGGAACAGGTAATCCTGCCACAGACTGGCGGCTGGCCAGCGAACGGGCCGGAAATGCGATTCTCGCCGTGAATCCGAACTGGCTGATCATAGTTGAAGGTATCGAAACCAATGTTCAAGGCAACTCCAGCAGCTATTGGTGGGGCGGTAATCTGACAGGTGTGCGCAATAATCCGGTTACGCTTACAGTACCGGATCGGGTGGTCTATTCCCCGCATGATTACGGTCCTGGCGTCGCTTCACAGCCTTGGTTCAGTGCTGCCGATTTCCCGAACAATCTGCCGAAGCTGTGGGATGATACCTGGGGATACATCAGCAAGGAACAAATTGCCCCCATCCTTGCAGGGGAATTCGGCGGACGCAGCGTGGATACTCTCTCGGTGGAAGGTAAATGGCAGCATGCGCTCGTTAGCTACATCGGCCAGAATAATCTCTACTGGACGTACTGGAGTCTTAATCCGAATAGCGGGGATACCGGGGGGCTATTGCTGGATGACTGGACATCTTGGAATGAGCCGAAGCAGGTTATGCTGGACCTTATTATGAAGCCGGTCACCTTTCCGCCTGTCGGCGGTCCCGGGGAAGAACCAGAACCGGGAGACACTCAAGTAACCCCACTCTACCTTGCAGGTGAAACGGGGACTGCTGTGAACTCGATCAGGGCCAGCCTGCAGCTCAGGAACGAGACCAGCAGCCCTATTCCGCTACATGAACTCACGATACGTTATTGGTACACAAGGGATGGAAGTGCGGAGCAGACCCTGGAGTTTGATTATGTTGCGTTAGGAAATGAAAAACTGCTGACAGCGATCGTCCCCCTGACTACGCCTTTGGCAGGTGCAGATACCTATGCGGAGATCGGTTTTACGGCAGGTGCAGGCCCGCTCGCAGCTTCCGGTTCAACCGGAGACATCCAGTTCCGCATTCACCACAAGGATTGGTCGAATTACAATCAGGCCGATGACTACTCGTTTCAACCGGCCATCACCAGCTATGCCGCGAATGATCATATCACAGTCTATTATAAAGGAAAGCTGATTTATGGGATTGAACCTTAATTCCCAACCACTCCAAAATCAACGGGGTCATGCTGAAGACGGATCGTAGTATTCCTTCACGATTTCTCCGCAGCCGTTACGGACGAACATATCCACATTTTTTTACACTGGATCGTTCCCTATACAAGAACATAACGGCTGCGCCGTCCTCCACTGGACAGCAGCCGTTTTTGTTCTAGCGTTTTACCTGGAGAACGATTCCCCCGTGAATCCTACGGCAACTTTTTAAGTGGAAAAAGTTTAACTAATTTGCCGGAGTACCCTACCCTCGGGAAGATGAAGTGGAAAAAGGGACACTAATTCAGCCCATTTCGCCATTGGACAAGAAAAGTAGCCCAATTAAGTTTACTTTTTCCACTTCACTCTCAGGATTTCTTAATTTCCGGAAAAATAAGTTCCCTTTTTCCAACTAGCACCTGCGAAGAAACCGGTAAGCAAGTGCTAGTTAAAATTAGAATATCTAGACCGACTAATTCCTCAGAACTCGGCCTTCGATGCTCCAACAACGGCATTTCTGTCGTTGTTCGTTACAAATTCATACAAAGTATTTATTCCACAACTTTAAGCATCATTTTATCCACATGCGGAAGTAGCCATAGTTTCCTATACAAGAACATAACGGCTGCGCGTCCTCCACTGAACAGCGTAGCCGTTTAAAGTTAGGGTTGCCTATCTGTCCGAAGGCCTGGTAGGACTGTTTATAACCGTTCCCTTTCCTCTTTTAATTTGAAAATCTCATCAACGGCTTTTGGATACCCCCCTGCCTCTTGAAAGGACTTGCTAATCTGCTGGATATGTTCACGGTAGGCGGGATCGGCAAGAACCTTTTCCACGGAAGCTCTTAGCAGCCCAGGGGTAACCGTCATGAAATCCAGAGCAATAGCCGCCCCTAATTCTTGAGCTCTTCTGGCCATATAAGGCTGGTCCGCGGTAATCGGAATCGCTACAAAAGGCACATTGCTGTACATCAAGTCACTGGTGCTGTTCATTCCTGCATGAGTAATAGCTACATCCGTATATTTTAATACCTCCAGTTGCGGAACATAGTTGCGGACAATAAAGTTATCAGGAATGGAGAATTGGGAAATGTCCACATCGTAAGCGGTCATGACCACAACGGCATCGAAACCGGCAAAGCTTTTGAAGAAAAGGTCGTATAATTCCATTATGGTGCTCACACGGGTTCCCATGGAAATATAGATGACTGTTTTTCCTTCCAATTGCTCAAACGGAAAATCCACCTTCTCTTGTCTGTCAAAAATAGGCGGGCCTATGAACTTGAAGCTGTCATCGTAGTATTCGGGATGGGCGATAAAAGTTTTGGAGGTATAAATGATACTAATATCGCCCTTGCAATAGAAGCAGTCTAGTATGTCCGGCGGCATCTCCACATCAAAGCTTTCCTTCAGCTCCTGTACGATTGCCTGATAACTGTCCAGACTAGAGGCTTTTGAAGATTCTTCGCCTGTAGGCATGAATTCTGCCGGTGTCGCTAAGATAGCCATCGAGGCAACCGCAGGAATGTTTAGAATCTGGGCGATTGCATTTCCAAATGGAAAAGCGGCTGTATAGACCACATAATCAAACTGCAAGCCTCTGATCTGGCCCAATACATCCTCAATAATCCGCTTGCCGGGCCGGAGCGTATCCGTCAGCATTTCCAGAAAATCCTCAGCACTTGCTTCCAGCACATCTTCATTAGTCTCTGCAAAGTCGTCTTGAAAGAGCAGCAGATTTTCTTTATACGTTTTGAATACCGCTCCTGTTTGTTCGATTTTAGCTCTAAATTTTTCGAACCCGAAATAGGTGACCGTTTCCCCCCGCTGAATTAATTCATGCACAAGTCCAACAGTCGGATTGACATGACCATGAGCCGAAACACTCAAAAACAGTACGTTTGACATCATCATTACACTCCTTATTAAGTTTATAGTGGTTGAGGCTGAATCTAATGTACACCTCATTTATAAACTCAAATTAAACCAGCCTGCGGCATCTTTTTTTAAAATTCACGTATCGCTTTATACTGTAGAGCCAAATGACTGCGATTCCTGTCAAAGTCAGATATGACCGGATTGACCGGATTGACCATAGCCGTCGGGCTGTCCAACAGATACGCTTAAGGTCTAAGAGTTCGTTAAGGAGGATGAAAAAGATGTATACACATCACAGACAGACGCTGGAGAAGCTGGCGGGAAAGCTTGAAAAGGACCCTTCCTGTCTGGCTGTAATTACCAGTGGTTCGGTAGCTCAGGGAACAGCTAAGGAAACCTCTGATGTGGATGTTCACCTGCTGTTAACCGATGAGGCCTATGAAACCTATAACCGGAACAATACTCTATCCTATGTGGACCGTGAAGTCAGCACGTATGAAGGCGGATACGCCGATATAAAAGTCATCAACCTCCGGTTTCTGGAGCTTGCGTCCGAGCGGGGCAATGAGCCGACGAGGTATGCTTTTACCGGTTCGGAGGTTTTGTTCTCCAGAATCCCGGAGCTGGGTGAGCTGGTAGCCCGGATTCCCGTCTATCCTGAAGAGAACCGGGAGCGCAATCTGCGGGATTTTTGTGCCCAGATCTTCTTGTACGCTTTCTATTTTGCCAAAGAGGCGGCCAAAACGAATGACGCCTATCTGCTTGCCCACACCGCCAGCAATCTGGTGTTCTACAGCGGGAGGATGATCCTGGCGTATAACCGGAGGCTTTTTCCAAGCCACAAGGCTCTGCTGGATGCCGTAGATGCTGCGGAACATAAGCCGAAGGACTTCCGGAGGCTGGCTGCAGAGCTGCTGCAGGCGCCCGGTGCAGATAAGAGCATCCGCTTTGCTGCCAAGATACTGGCTTTTTACAATCACGGTCTTTCCTTCGAGCAGGCGCTGGGAATTTATGTGCGGAACAATGAGCGATCCTGGGCAGAACAGCCTCCTTCATTGCAGGACCGGTAATACAAAACAGCGACTCTCCAGGTAGTGGGAATCGCTGTTTTAAGTCAATGACGTTTTGCTTCACGATAAACCCGGTGCTGCCGGGCCTCAGCCATTATTAGGGAGTGCATCTGCACCCGTTCCCATACAGCTTCCAGCTTTTCCGCCCTTTGCCCGCTCATGATTTCCGCAAAAGCCTCCAGCTGGCTGACATAATAGTTCATCGGCTCGAATTCGCAAAGGGTACTGTGGTTATCCGGAAGGTCATGCCGTATTTTGATTTTGTAGAACCCTTTGACCGGGCGGAAGAAATCCGGGATCGTCAGCACCGTATGATCAAAATACAGGGTATGCGAAGCCCGGAATGGCTGCTCAAAGGAAGTGAGACATTCGGCCTCCAGTCCATCCGCATATTTTAACACCGCCTGAAAGGTCCAGTCACAGCCCTCCGGCCCGTCAAACGATGACTGTGCCGCAATCTCTCTGGGCTGAAGACTCACAATGGCCTGCAGGAACTGCAGCCAGTAGCAGCCCAGATCGGCAAAAGCGCCTCCGCCCTTCGCTTTGACACTGCGGTAATTCCCGGCATGCCTGTCCTTGGCAGGTACGGTAATACGTGTCCTGATTCTGTGCAATTGGCCGAATTGTCCGGAATCGACAATGGATTTCAGTGCCTGCTGCCACGGATGAAACGCGATCATCAGGCCTTCGGCGAGCTTCGGGGAGCCGGGTTTTTCCTTGGCCATCCCTAACCGTTCAGCTTCTTCGGCATTCAAGGCAATCGGCTTCTCTGCCAATACATGCTTACCTGCATTCAATGCCCGGACTGCCCACTCCGTATGAAGCTCATTGCTGAGTGCAATATATACGCCATCCAGACCGCTTAGCTCCAGCAACTCCTCCAGACTGCCCGCCACATATGGAATCTGGTAAGTTTCCGCCAGCTTTGCCGCTTTTTCAAAGGTCCGGTTTGCAATTGCGGCTATACTTACCGTCTCCACATACCGCGCAGGCTCCAGCAAAGCTGGAACAGCAATATTCGAGGCACCCAAGATACCGAGCCTATAGTCGGTTTGTCCATGGCCGTTCTTCATACATGGGACAGCGCAGCAGAGGTATTCAAGTACAGCACATTGCATTTGGAACAGGCCGGGGACAAGCCTTCATCCAGAATGCGCCGCAGCCGGTCGTAGCGGTCCGAGTTCCATATTTCCGTCAGTGACTGCTCATTCACATTGCCAATCGCCAGCTCGCCAAAAAATTTACATGCACTCACCATGCCGTTCGGGGCAATATCAACCCTGGTGCTGAGCGCCAGACATTTCGACGTGCTGCGGGATGCCATCGGCCTGCCGGCCACAAAATCTTCTAATTCATCAAAGTCGAGTCCCGGCTGGTAACGGATTCTTGTATTATGCCAAGTGTTGCTGTTGATCCGCTTCAGGTCTTCGGTAAGCTTGGGGACATTGCCCGGCTTAATATGGTATTTGAAGGCATGCCAGCTGCTCCGGTGATCCGGCGGAAGCTCCGCCAGCCACTGGAAGTGTTCATCGTAGTAGCGGTCCATTTCCAGACTGGTTTCCGCAGAAATATACCAGGGGAAGCAGAGCAGTACCAGATCGACGCCCTTTTGCTCAAAAAATTCCACCAGT
This sequence comes from Paenibacillus riograndensis SBR5, assembly GCF_000981585.1. Classification (NCBI taxonomy): domain Bacteria; kingdom Bacillati; phylum Bacillota; class Bacilli; order Caryophanales; family Paenibacillaceae; genus Paenibacillus; species Paenibacillus riograndensis. Next base: position 4,050,197 of record NZ_LN831776.1, on the reverse strand, counting down.
TCATACAATCTGCCGATCATATTGTCATTAATCACATTATGCACGGAGATGCGGCCGCGGAAGCGGCCCTGCTCGCGCAGTTCAACCAGCCGGTCCACGTTCTCGATCACTTTGTGAAATGATCCTCTGCCACGGAGAAAATCATGCTCATCCTCGAACCCCTCTATCGGTATCAGCAGCTCCAGATTGTCTGAGATTGCACACAGCTCCTCTTCATACTTATGAATCAGATATGCATTGGTACAGATCGTCGTATCCCGGGGATGCTCTTTCAGAAGCTCCAGAATTGGTTTCGTATCCCGGTGAAACAGCGGTTCGCCGCCCCATAAATACAGACGGGACTTTGCTTCATCCGTTTCCTGCAAAAGCTTGCGGATCATCTCCAAATCCATATCCAGGTTCTGCTCGGCTGTGTCCATATCATGATGATAGCCGGATTCATTCCATTGGTAGCAATGCTTGCAGCGGAGATTACAGCGGTTGGTCAGCTTAAGTGACATAATTTCCGGCATAACGGTTTTGAAGCCGGGATCATGCTTGCGTTCTCTATGCGGAATGACGACATTCCTGATCGTGCGTTTCAAAGCCTCAAAGGATTTGGCATCCAGATTAACTCTGCTGGTAGGCTGCATTAGCTTCTCCCTCCCGCTGCGGATAGTTGTTCTGCATAACTTGCTGCATAATCGGGGTACCGGCCTGCGGCTGATTGGAGGTTGTCCGACAGCTTACGCAATTCTTCACGGTCAAAACCAGTCCCGGCCCATTCCCCGTAACGGATGCCGTAACCAAGCTCCACCCACAGATCGCTGTTAATTTTCTCATGCGGGCCAAAAGGGTCCAGCAGCACCAGCGGAGTGCCTGAAGCCAATGAATCAATCAATGCCCCGCCTCCCGGCTTGCTGATTACAGCTGATGCCTGCCGGATGACACCGTACATCCCCTCCTGGTAGTGACGGCAGGGCGGGAAGTGGCTGGCCTGGTTGCCGGTTACCTCAGCAAAAGGCGGGAAGGTATACTGTCCGTTGCTGTCGCGGAGCCAGGTCCGCCATTCCGGGTCGTTCATATAATAACGTCTTCCGTGGATCGTCTCTCCAATCTCCTCAGAACTGTAAGCGGCAATATCCAGCTCATACCCTGCCGATTCCAGGGCGGCAAACTTCTCGCGGAATGTTCCAATTCCCCAGCCGCCGCCATGCACAACCAGTCTCCCGTTTCTTGCCGAAGCGGGCAGCGCTTGCTGGGGTCCGGCATCAATGCTGCAGAGGATCTCCCGCTTCCCGGGATCATACATGCTTACTTCGTGGTAGCCTTCCGCGTAACCTGGGTTCAGCCTGCGGAGATTCTTCCATGACGGCGAAAGATCAGCATCAATATAGAGCAAATCGGCATACACAGGAAAACCGGCAGTTTCACGGTATCTGTCCATAACATGCACCCAGTGCCCGGATAATGCTATGAAGTGCTGTCTTTTTTCCTGCCGCCATTGTCGGAAGATCTGTTCAACGGCAGCAGAATCAAGGCTGTTTCGGATATCCCCCGGTATTTTCTGCGAGGTCAGGGCTACGGCAAAATTTTTCTGGTACGCTTTGCGGCTGTCATCCGTCAGCTTTTTTTTGCTGTCAGACATTAAGGTTTCAAAAACCTCAATCTGCGCCTCGATGCCAAGCGCCTTGAGCTTCCGCTCAATCAGCAGGCCGGGGACATAAAAGCCCAGACCAAAACCAGAACATAGAACTGTCACTGTGTTGTTCATTGGAGGGTTCCTTTCATTAACGCAGTATAGTATAGCCAGTGCGCAGAAGCGATTCGTCCAGCTTCCGGGTGAGTCTGTCTTTGCGGGCTTCATTCCGGTAGGCCAACGCGGCATACAGCTTGCCTTTGGCGGAACCGGTGGAACCTGTGGAACGGGACGGGTCCGGAGGCTGGAGTGTACCTGAAGACAAAGGAATCACCCCTTCTCCCTCTTCCGGCGAAAATAATATGCCAGCCTGCTCCAGCCGCTGCAGCAGCTCTTCATAACGAACCTCAGCCATAGTTGCTAACGGTACCTGTATGAGACAGGTGTGCATCCCCTCCTGCTTGAGATGGCGGTCCACATTATGTTTAATCAGACTCATCGACTTGCGGGCATTGATCTCCACCAGAGGTGCGAGGCTTCCGTCGCGCAGCAGCATGGAGTCCACGCATACATCGCCATAATAACCGTCTGAATACAGCTCCCGTCCAATATTGTGCATAATTTCCCAATATCCTTCCCGTTCCAGCCTTTCGAGCAGAGGCGGCTCGGGCGAATGTGATTCTCCGAAGGCAAAGCCGTGGTTGACCAGCTGCTGAACAGACAAGATCGAGATTTGGCCATCAGGATCGATATGAAATTGACTGGAGAAGTCTGCCTCCCGGTTCAACAGGGGTTCAAGCACAAATTGGATTCTTTTACCCTTGTTCCGGCTGGATTCCAGGTACCCGGCAATTCTGCGCAGCATGCGGTCAGAGTCCACGAGCTGATTTCCTTTGCCGGATACACCGTACTCATCCTTGATCAGAAAAGGCCCCTTCTCCAGCAGCGCCTGTCCTGATTGCAGCAGCTCCTCCACGCTGTGGACAATCTGGGCGATATTTGGCAAAGACAGCCTATCCCGCATGGCAGCAGAGTAGGTTTTGGTGTTCACTTTGCGTACGGTCTGTTCATCCGGGAGTCCGGGCAGAAGCTTATAGCGTCTAACCGCCTCCTGCGTTCCGGGAAGCACGGCAAAGGGTTCAAGCAAAGATCCTTCCGGTATTAACCTCTCCGCTTCCTGCCCGGGGTCCAGCCTGCCCAGCAATTCAAATACATTCAGTGCGTTCTGCGTTGAGCCGGATTCCCGGACCCCCAATGTTAATGGATTCATATTCGTCTTGAATGAATAATTGAGAGATTGCAGATAGTCATATTGAGCCTGTTCCATGCCATGACGGGTTAATAGAATATCCCCGCTCCTGCAAAAGACAAACAGCATTTCATCCATGGCCTGAACGATAGCCAGAGCCTTCGCATCAGGAATGGACGGCAGAGCGGCCAGGTCTTCCTCCCGCCAGTATCGTTCCGACTCCAGGCTGCCGCAGTGTACAACGTTCTTCATCGCACGGCAAGCCCGGCGACATAGGCGGCGAAACGGTCTACCGATTTCAAATGTTCAAGATCAAAGGTATCGAAATCTACTTCAATATCGAATTCATCTTCGATTCTCAGAATAAAGTTGATGATTTGCAGCGAATCAAGTGCGGCATCCAGAGTCAGATCGGAAGCCCCGTTCAGCGTCTGAAGCAGGCCCGGATCCTCCTTGATTTCAGCGATAATCTCAATGACTTTCTGCTGCATGTCTATACCCCTTTCTGTGAGCATATTAGGAATGAATGAAATGAATATACCAAAATCCCGGATGTTAATATATGGTTGAATACGCCAAAATATTCAGCTATACTAGGGTGGATTCCAGGTGTATATCATAAGGAAATTGGAAACGGAGGCTTGTCTATGGAAGTTTTTCCGGTATTTACTGGGGAATATCTATTTGACTCCTGTTCACCGGTTCAAATGCTCCTGACTCACGAAACGGTCACTTCCGTACGTCATCAGCACGATTTTTTGGAGCTCGCTTATGTGGTTCAGGGGGAAGGAATCCATCTGGCCGCTGAGGATAAAATGCAGGTTGTGCAGGGGGATTTGCTGGTTATCCCGCCTGGGGTATCCCATGTCTTTCAGCCGCTGGATCTCACCGGTTCCGAGCCGCTAATCATCCTCAATTGTATGCTCAGGCCGGAGCTTTGCAGGATTCCCGGCGAACTGCCGGGACAGTACTCTGAAGAGGACATGGTTCCATTGCTGAAGCTTCTGGAGTTGAAGCAATGGTTCGGATACAGGGAGAACAACGTGGAGCTGTCCTTTTTACTCCGCCGTATGCAGGGGATACATAACAATGGTTCCGCTGAGGATCAACAGCAGTTATACCCGCTGCTGTTCGAGCTGGCGAAGCTCATTCTGCCCGCTGCCTCCGTTCCCTTCACTCAGCAGCCCCAGATTAACGAAGATCCGCTGCATGATGTCATTCTGTATATGATCAGCAATTTCAGCGAAAAAATCACCCTGAAGGAGATTAGCCGGCAGATTGCGATGAGCTCCCGCCAGTTCCAGCGATTATTCAAAATAAAAACCGGCAGATCCTACATCCAGATGCTCCAGGAAATCCGCATGAAATACAGCTGCATGCTGCTGATGTTCACGAAGCTTGGGATACAGGCTATTGCGCTGGAGGTCGGAATATACGACATGAAATATTTCTACCGGCTGTTCCGCGAGTACAGCGGTATGACTCCTGCCTGTTATCGAAACCGGTTTCATAGTCACTTTTTGTCGGCGAAGGAGATGATGAGCAATGCTGAACATTGTTCCCGTTAAGAGCACCCCCTACCCCACGCTCCGCAGCTGTATCGATGACTGCATTCATTCAGTGGCCGAATGGCTGGGAAAGGACAGCAAGTGCATGTACGGGAATGCCTGGCAGGTGTCCTTTGAAGAACAGCAGTTCCCGGATCAGCCGTTGATTGAGCGGTTAGCCCTGCCGCGAATCAGTACCGAAGCTCTGTCTGCGTACCATGGCCTTGTGTTCAGTTATATTGAACGGAAGGAACCGGAAATGGACAAAACCTTCATGCTCGATATGCTGGAGAGCCGGTTGTCTTCGGGAATGCCGGTCCTGGTCGGATTCGATTCTTATGACTGCCCCTGGTGTCTGGCCTTCCGCAAGCTGCATACCAGCCATGCCTGTCTCGCCGTTGGACTGGACCGTTCAAGCCATCTTATTTATTTAACGGATGCCTACTATGGCAAAACGCTTGAACCTGTAGATTTCGATGTCTTCCAGAAAGCCTGTCATTTCTATGCATTATTTGAGCTTTGCGATTCTTCGCGTTCATACACAGATTGGCAGGCTACGCTTCAAGGAATGCTGAGCAGCCCTATCAATCAGGTTCAGCCGGACCAGGTTGCAGCTCACCTCAGAGCCTATGCCGACGCCTACCTGAATACGGGGATCACCGCCGATTGTCCTGCTGAATACAGCTCCAGCTTCATGCTGGCTGCCAACACCCTGCCAATCCACCGGATCCGGTTCAGCCTGTTTCTGCGTCTGCTTAACCGTGAGGCCGGTTTGACCGCACTCTCCCAAGCTGCTGAGGGCTATCAGCTTTCAGGAGAGCAGTGGAATCTTATTAATCAATTCATGATCAAAGTGATGTGTTCAGGCAATAAGCTATCTCAGCGGCGGAAGATTCACAAAAAAATGCATGAAATGATCAGCCTCGAAGAGCAGGTCCTGGAGGAGTTGACACACTTAACGATGCAGAGCGGATTGGTCCAGTAAGCTTCCTGCGCTGCATTATTCCGTGAATGAGCCATAATCTGTAATGGTTAGCTTGATATCAAAGGTGACTGGAGTGCGGCTGAAGGTTTCATCCCAATGATCCTTCAGCTTCTTCCATTCCTGCGGCTCTTCCACGCTTAATCGGTCCCCGAATCCGGCCACCTCTACTTTGAATTCCGACTGCATTTTATGCATAAGCGATTGAATCATCTCGGTGAGCCTCTCTTTGAATATCCCTTGCATTTTTTCAAGATATTCTTTTTTTGAGGGGAGCCCCGGATCTTTCCATTTTTCGATTAACCGCCCTTCGGATTCAATACTCACGTGAAACTCCGGCTCGTGATCCTTGTTCACTTTAGCCGATATTTTGCTCTTCGCCGACTTAATCTCATAGGTCACGGTTTGATGATCCGGATTGTAGGTCTTGAGCGTTCCGCCTTTTACATCCCCCTTTATCCATGCGATGCTCTCAATATCCTGCTGCTCCAGATTTCCGATCCATCTGCCGGTGTCCCCCTTAATCACCCCTCCGCCTGAGAACTCCACTTCCTGGTTCGCTTCAACGATATTCTGCAATAGAAAGCTTTTTTTGGCATGCATCAGCGCATCAAGTTCGGATGTTATGATGCCCTTCATAATTCTGCTGTTTCTAAAACGGTTCCGCGTCATGCCTCTAAGGTGAAAAGCCGGTATCTCACCGCCAAATTTCGTTTTAAGTGTATCCGCAGCCCGGCCTTCACTCATTAAAATTAAGCAGCTGGGGCGAATGTCATTATCCCGCAGCACAAAATCCATCAAATCCTGTATTCGCTGCTCCTGCAGCAGCTGCCTGGAAATCACAATAACCTTCAGATGATGTCCAATCACCGGACGATCCAGGCGAATGGCGAACTGGCGCAAAATTTCCAGCACTGAATCGCCAGTTTCCGAAATATTTACATAGTTAGGCGCTTTGGCGCCGGTATCCGGTGTTTTGTTGGAATTCCCATAGGACTGTTTCGGAACAATCTCAATCGTTACTGTAATTTTATTGTCTTTTAAATAGCTTCCTCCCTCTTTCTCGAAGGTCTGCTCCGTCTGGGTTGGCTGCCCGGCATCTATAGTTAGCGCAGTGTACATGCTGAGATCTTCAATCTCATTGCTGCTCCAGCAGCCGGTCTCTGTCAGTAGAAGTGCAGCGGCCAAGAAGGTAAGACATAATCTGCGTCTATACATTTTGCTTCAGCCCCTTTCTCCGAACGATCAGAATCAGGGACAGCAGAACCGGCAGCAGGATAAATAAGCCTATACCTGTGAATCCGATCGCGTCGCCAAGAGCAAATACATCGTTGATGCGTACAGGAACCATAGTTGCCAGGAAAATGAGCGGCATCAGTCCGAAAATAATCGGAGCCATCTTTAGTTTATACAGCTGGGAGATTCCCAGTGATGCGTTGAAGAAGAAGCTGCAAAAGTTGCAAAACATCTGCATCATCCAAATGACTAGCAGCGGGAATTCCAGACGTTCAAAAAAGAAGCCTGAAACTTCAAAGCTGCGGATCAGGTCAATCGTAGGCCATGTGCTTGTAATCACTGAATCTATCGACAGTCCGCCAATGGACATGACTACAGTAATCAAGTACAGCGCCATCGGAATCCCAATTCCGGCTAACATGGCTTTGACAGCTTGCTGAGGATGCTGCATAAATGCTGTTAATGTCATTACAACCTCACAACCGGTGTACACCAGGATTGTTGATTTTAGTCCCCTGATGACCGGCATTATTCCATCACCTAGAAACGGCCGCAAATGATTGATATCAAACAGTCTCCCGCTGAAGAAATAGCACAGCAGAAAAACGAATATGCTGACCGGAAAAATAATCTGATACACTCTGGCAATGGAATTAATCCCGCCGAAGACCAGATACGCCCCCACCCAGATAAACGGGATGACAATGGCCCAGATCGGTGTGCCTTCAAGTAAAAAAAACATGGTGATCTCGGCAAACACACGAATCTCAAACCCAGCGATTACGATGTAGTAAACGATCAGCAGCATGGAAAGGAAGCTCCCGGGAATGCTGCCTGCAATTTGTCTGGAGTATTGATAGACCGTTTTCCCCGGGAACTGCTGGCTGAGCTTAACCATTAGCACGATAATCAGCATAATAATCCCGCCTCCCAGCAGGACCGACAACCAGGCATCCGGAGTTTTGGCGGACTCGGTAACCGATCGGGGCAGCGTCAATATTCCGGCTCCGAGAACAGAGTTTGTCAGGAATATAGCAGCCTGTGTGGATGTGATTTTTTGGTCAGAGCGTACAAACACATAACTTCCTCCTTCTGCTGGCTTCCGGCTAAGTGCGGCGTTTTTTCTTCTGTGTCTTCATCATTTCAGGTCTGCGCTTCATTAAGGGGAGCGGTGCACGAATATAGAGATCCTTCCAGTCGCTCAAGCGCAGAGGGGAGAAGGGAGTGACATATGGCACTCCAAAGCTCTTCAGCTTGGTCAAATGGATAAAGATCAGCAGCATAAACAGAATCGTGCCAAGCATGCCAAGTACGGCTGCGAACATCATGCCAACAAACCTTAAAATACGGAGCGTGATGCCTGCACTGTACATGGGGATGGAAAAGGATGAAATCGCAGTGACGGCCACCACGATGACCAGAAAAGGGCTGACGATTCCCGCATTTACTGCGGCATCGCCTATAATCAGACCGCCTACGATGCCCATCGCAGGTCCGATCGGTTTGGGCAGCCGGATTCCCGCTTCACGCAGGATTTCTATGGATACCTCCAGAATCAGAACTTCAATAACAGAAGGAAAAGGCACCCCCTGGCGGGTTTCGATGATGCTGATCACCAGCTCGGTCGGAATCAATCCGGGATGAAACGAGATAAAGGAAATATACAAAGCCGGTGCCATCAGCGCCATGAATGCAGCGAAAAACCTCAGCATCCGCAGCAAAGTTCCAGGCAGCCACCGCTCAAAGTAATCCTCCGGTGATTGAAGCAGCATGCTGAAGGTTACGGGCACAATCAATGCAAAGGGTGTCCCGTCCAGAAGCAGGGCAACCCGTCCTTCGAGCAAGGCGTTGATTACCCGGTCAGGCCGCTCGGTATTTTGGATTTGCTGAAAAGGGCTCAGAATGTTATCCTCTATCAATTGCTCCACATAACCTGATTCAGCGATAAAATCCATATCGATCCGGGATACTCTCGTCTTAACTTCCTCCAGCAATTCGGGATTGACGATATCCTTCATGTACGCAATCACCAGCTTGCGTTTCACTAGACTACCCACCTCGAATAGCTTCATTTCCAGGTCCTTATTCAAGCCTTGTCTGCGCAGCATAGAAGTGTTCTCACTTAACACTTCTGAAAAGGCGATTCTTGGTCCGCGAAGCAGCGCCTCAGAAGTCGGTTCCGTAATAGCACGGATAGACCCGTTCGGCTGTCCGACCAGAAGTCCAGCCGGTATCCCTTCAATCAGCAGTGCCGTATACCCGAAAAGAATCCGTTCCTGGAGCTTATCCAGTTCTTTAACTTCCTCAAGCTCTGTTAGCGGCAGCAGGTTTGATTTCAGAGCGGACAGGGTTAAGGTTTCCCGATTATCTTGCTTCTCTTCCTTCATCCCGCCGTTTCCGGACATGAGCTGCTGCATGACATGCCTATTGATCAATTCTTCATCCTGCATTCCATTAACAAAAACAAGTACAGCCCGAAGCTCATACCCTTTTACCACAAACTCCCGAAAATTCACATCGCTGTTCCCGCCAATTGCTTGTTGAACATACGACAAATCCGCTTCGTACTGTCCGCTGACCAGGCTGTCCGCTGTTGACTCCGCATTAGGTTGAGCGATAGCCTTCATCTTCGGTCCTGCACTGCTGACGAATGCATACAGCTTTTTATATATAAAATAAATTCCCAGCGGACAGAGCAATGTAATTGCAGCCTGCATAAATATGACCCATCCGGGGATGTAGGATACAATAGTCGACCACATGGTGCTCATTCCTTAATTTATAGTTTTGCCCAGCTGTCAAGGGCGGCAAGCCGTGATTTAAGTGTGCCAAAAAACAGCAGTTTTTAGTCATTCCGCTGTCTGTTCAGCTGTAAAAGCAATCAACAGCAAAAAGGACCAAACACAGCATGCAGCTGGTTTTGGTCCTTATGTACCGGCTTGAACTTTGAAGGGTTAGTCCAGATCAACGGTGAGATTAAGTTCTTCGTACCAATGTACGATCGCCGAACTGAAGTCTTTGTGTTTCCTGATGTATGGCCCCAGATTTTCTTCCTTTACCGTATTTAGTCCCATTCCAAAATGGTCATACAGCTCCTGAAGGATAAATTGATAGATTTCGGCGGCATTTTTCCCCTGATCGAGCAGTTCCAGCAGTTGAACCGTGATACAGTCATATTCATCCGGAGGCGCCCCTCCTCCGATAAGTCCAACCGGGTCCCAGGCATTCACCAGCGCTTCAGCTTGCGGGTAGAGTTCGGTGTACTTTTGTTTCAATATTGCGATTTGCGAGGTTGAAGGATGCTCCCCCATTAGTCTCACCTTCCTTAGGTTCTATTACCTGTATGATATACCCGCAGAACAGATCGCACAACAGGAAAAGGAAGAAGCTGTAAAAGCTCCTCCCTTCCTCTATTGCTATTGAATGGTTAATCCAAAGCCGCTCTGAATGTAATACAGATCAAGATAGGCAATGTTGCTGGTGGTCAGGTTGTTGAAGGTGGCCGAGCCGTTGCCGGTATAGGTGTAGATTGCCGCGCCTTTGTGAGCTCCAGAAAAACGTGAGGTGGTGACTCCATCCAGCCCCGTACCGTTAATGATAATATTATTAAATACGATATTGCTGAATCCGCCGCCATATCCCAATTGGATGGCATCCCGCTGGGTGTTGAAGATGTCGATGTTGGTGAACGTTACGTTCTTTATGGGGTCTTGGGAAGCTTCAAGATCGATGGCTCCCCGTTCCCCGTTATAGAGGTCCTGACTGGTTCCGCTATTGATAATTGTAGTGTCCGAGAACAGAATGCCGGTATTGTTATTAAAATGAGCCCCCGAGAAAGTAGTATTCAAACGGATGCCTGATCCGCCTACTGTGTCGATAATGTAGTTATGATCCGCCTTGTGCCCGCTTCCTCCAAAAATGGCAATACCCCCCGCCCGCCAGTTATTCTCAATGGTGTTGTAAGAGAATGTATTATTCACACCATCCGGTGCGCCAAACGTGTTGCTCGGCCACACAGCAAGCCCGTCATCTCCGTTATTGCGCACATTGCTGTTGCGGACGGTAGAGTTGCTGGTCCCCTGCGAGAAGTTGATGCCGTCCGCCAGGTTGTTGCGGATCCGGCTGTTCTCAATAACCAGTCCGCTGGCATATATGGCCGGAGTATGAGCGTAATCCCCGACCCACATGCCGCATTCAAAATGCTCTACCCAGACATCATGAATGATCGAGTTGTTGCCGAAATTATCCATAAAACCTTTGTAGACCGCATTCTGGTTATGCCTTGACCGCAAATTGGAATTCATATACACATGGCCGAAATCGAGCTTGCCGGTAATGCGGAGCGAGATTCCGCCCCCTGCGGCATTAGGATTCGTGAACTGCAGATTCGTATGCCAGAAGCCCGCACCCGTAACCGTAAAATTATTGATCATGCTGTTGGCAGAGCCGATTTGCCACATGCTGCTCAGGTTGAAGGTTCCTGCGGGAATATACAGAGCTTTGCCGGAAGATACTGCCGCAGTCACTGCCGCGTTAAACGCCGCAAGGTCATCCTGGCCATCGTTCGCTACCGCACCATGATCCGTAACGGATACGGAATTGGCCGGACGGGTTATGGCTGCCGGAACAGGCTCGATCTCAAGGAAGTCGACTCCGTATTCCAGACTGTCCCCGTTATTCTTCTGAATCCGGATCGTGTCTCCGGCCTGAAGCGGAGTGTCCAGCTTCCAATGCACTTCATCGAACCGGAACAGCGGGCGTCCCGCACCGGGAGCATCGCCGGGCTGGTCCCCGGAGAAATACTGCCAGCTGTAATACGAGGTTAAGGCTATAGTCTTGACCTTAACGCCGTTAACATAAGCGTCAAGCGAACCATTCAGGCCCATGCCGTCCGCAGCGTCGGGCATTGTGAATCTCATCGTTACTCCCGCCCCGCCCTGGCCTTGTCTGACCGTCCACTGAGCATAAGAGCCGTTAGCAGGAAGCGCGATATAGCGCTGACCGGAAGCTTCCGAGGCAATCTGTGCCTGATCGAAATCCGGTGCGGACTTCAATACGGCTGCTCCTCCGCGTGCCGCGTCATCCGTGTCGTACCGGCTGTAAGGAACGCTTGCGCCCCGCTGCGCATACACAACCAGAGTTGACGTATTCACGTTGTTGGCCTGTTTGGCCGGAAGCTCATTAGCATCTGCCGCTACGGTAGTGGTTACAGTATAACTTCCGTTTCCCGCCGTCCATGTACCCGGAATGGAAACACTGACCGAAGCTCCTGCAGCAATTACTCCGCTGTAAGATCCGGTAAAGGTGTGGATTGCTGAACCGCCAGCATTCCGGATGGTGACTGTGATGTCATGCGCTCCACTGGCAGAGGCAATACTTCCCTGATTTTTAATATTTACTGTAAATCCGAGCGAACTACCCGCCACTGGAGTTGCCGGCGTCCAGGATGCGGTCCCGGTCAGATCAGAGCTTGCAGCGGGAGCAACTATAAGGTTAGACGGATGGGTGTAGGTATTGTTGCTTTCATTCTGCTCGATAACCGTGTTGCTCTCATCCACCTTGGCACTGAGCGCATAGGACGCGGCGTTTTTGGTTCCTGCGTTCAAGGAGACTGTAACGGAATGACCTGCCGCAAGTTCACCTACGGGTGCTGAGCCTGCAAGTTCACCGCCCAGATAGAAGTTGACCGTGGTCGGTCCCGAAGCCGCATTTCCGCTGTTTTTGACGACAGCATTCAGCGTGACCGCGCTGCCCTCGGCCGGAGAGGCCGGAGACCAGGTCATACCCGTAACCGTTAAATCCGGGTTCGGAGCAGGTGAACCAAAGACCTGGAACTCGGCGATTTGCCCGGAGGGAGCACCGGAGTTGGAGGTTATGTTCAACTGCAGCCGTTTGACAGTAGCGGATAACGGCAGGGTAACTGAATTTCCTGAGGACGGATTAAAGGTATAGCTCTGAGCCGTCACCAGATTGCTGAAGGTGGAAGTGCTCTGGTCATGGCCAAGCACTTGTATGGTTTGACTACGCGTGCTCCATTCTGCTGCCGGATTCAGTTTCAGCACGATAGAAGTAATATTGTAATTAGCACCTAGGTCCAGAGTCAGCGTGTTGGGATGGCCGTTCCCTTCCCAATACGTGCTGGTGCTGTTGTCATTCGCATTGGCAGACACAAAAGATTGCGTGCTGGAAGAAGCGGTAATGGCTTTGCCGATGGCGATGTTGCTGCCCGGAACGGGTGTCGCCGTGGCAGTTGCAGTAGGTGCAACGGTAGCTGTAGGAGTAGTAGGAGGAGTTGCTGTAGGAATAGCTGTAGGAATAGCTGTAGGAATTGTTGTCGGTGTTGTCGTCGCAGTCGGGGTCGGAGTCGGTTCGGTGCCGCTGGTGCCATAAATTTCAAATTCAGCCAGCTGTGCCGCCGGCCAGACGGTATTCGCTGTATAGCTCAGACGCACATAACGGGTGTCTGCTGCACTGAAGCTGATGGTCACGGAGTTATTCTGCACGGAAGGGCTGAAGCTATAATCGGCACTGCCAAGAATGGTTGTGAATCCCGTTCCGTCCGTGCTGCCCTGAACCGAAAGCGTCTGTGTCCGGGCTTCCCACCCTGCGGGAAGCTTAAGAACAATTTGATCAATGCTGGTGATTGCGCCCAGATCAACCTGCAGCCACTGCGGAAATGTATTGTTCACGCTTTCCCAATACGTAGCCTGATCGCTGTCTTGGACATTGCCCTCACTGTAGTTCTGGGTGTGCCCGCTTGCAGTGATGCTTTTGCCGAGCGTCAGATTGGGGGCTCCGGCTGCTGAAGCGGGGGTAAACGGACCTGCGCCCATAGACAAGCTTGCGAGCATTAGAGTCCCGAGGACCAGCCATAAAAAATACTTGTTGCGCATGATTAACCTCCTCCAAAATGTGTAAGATTGCCGCTGCAATACATACTCATTATAGTTTTTACGCAGAAAATCCGGATAGGCATTTCTACTGGAAAGATAGGCGATTCCATGCAAATCGTGCATAATAAATTGAACTTGAAAATAGTACAATTAAGGGGAAATGGCGGGGGAGAAGTTCGGATACTTACGGAGCGGTAGCGTCCGCTTTTGTCTGCGGATTTCCACCGCGAAGAGCGGTATACAATCAAGAAATCTGCAGATGGGCAGCGGCCTGAAGTCCAAACATTTTCCGTAGTCCCGACGAAGTCCCTAATGTAAAGATCTTAAGTTCACTCTATATAGATATAAAAAGGTCTGACTCATCAATCTTCATTGTAAGGTAAAAGTTGAGTTTGTTATTTTGGTTCCAAAATAACACTTGCTATAATAAAGTAATGCGCTATAATAAAAACAACGATAAACACATATGATTTATAAACCAACAAAACATTATTAGGAGGAAAATCAGATGACAACTTTGAACATCGGTATTATTCTAGGCAGCACCCGCCAAGGACGTGTGAGTCCGCAGGTCGGTGAATGGGTAAAAAGTATTGCAGATGCACGCGGAGATGCCCACTATGAGATCGTAGATATTGCCGACTATAAGCTTCCGCTGCTTGGTGAATCAGAAGACTATGCCCCTGCACAGGCCTGGGCCGCTAAGTTGGCTACTCTGGACGGGTTCGTGTTCATTGTCCAGGAATATAACCACAGCATTACTGGGGTATTAAAGAATGCGCTTGATTCAGCCCGTGAAGAATGGAATAACAAAGCTGCAGGCATTGTCAGCTACGGGTCTGCCGGAGGTGCCCGCGCTGCAGAGCATTTGCGCGGAATTCTTGGCGAACTGCTGGTTGCCGATGTTCGGGTGCATCCACTTCTCTCCCTGTTCACCGACTTCGAGAACGGATCGGTCTTCAAGCCGGCTGCACTTCATACCCCTAACGTAAATGCAATGCTTGATCAAGTACTCGCATGGAGCGGTGCATTGAAGAGCCTGCGTTCCTAATTAAAATCCCTACCAAAAAGAAACGGACTCGCTGTCCTTTAAAAGGACGGTATCGTTTCAGCGAGAAATATAAAAAGCCACTTCAAAAAATGAAGTGGCTTTTTTGCGGCCCTGAATTACTGAAGCCCGTTTGTCTCTTGAACGGTACGGGATTGACTTTGTGCGGAAGCATCTTCGGATGATCCGTGACCCGGACCCAGCAGATTCAGCACAACCACGCCAATAATGATGAGGGCGATTCCGACGACGCTCGCAGTATTAATCTTTTCCTTCCAGATTACGACCGACACAATCACTGTAATTACTGTACCAAGCCCTGACCAGATGGCGTACGCTGTATTCAAGGGAATGGACTTCAGGGAGATCGACAAGAAATAGAACGAACATACGAATGCAACCACTGTCACAATAGACGGAACCAGCCGAGTAAAGCCTTGGGAAGCTTTCAGCATTGAAGTTCCAAGCAGTTCACTGGCAATGGATACCGCCAGCAGCAAATAAGCCATTAGTTTCCCTCCTTTGTAAGCTGCAGCAAAGCCTCAAGCACCCGTTGCTTCAATTCTTTGCCCGGAGGGGCAAGGCCAAACATCTCCGCAAACCATAAGCCGTCAGCAGCTAGTCTGGCGAGGGTCGTTTGTACAGGGTCCAACCCGTCATTCTCAATATTCCGCTGCCATTCTGCATAGGCATGGCGAATTCCGTTTAAGGATTCCGGGTTGAGGAAAAGCGCTGAAGCAAGCACTGTTCCTACATCATTGCCGACACCGGCTTCGTCGAAAGTGGATTCAATATAAGCCCTGCTCCATCTCCCGCTGCTGATTGGATCCGCAACAATCCGTTTTTCCAGATCGGCCTCAAAGCTGTTCGTCAACGCCTCCACCACACCGTTAACCAGCGCTTCTTTACCCGGAAAATGGTATAGCAAACCGCCTTTGCTGACTCCGGCCCGCTTGGCAACCAGCTCCAGTGTCAATTGCTCTCCGCCCAGCTCACGCATAACCTCTATGGCAGCGAGTATAATAAGCATCCGCTTCGGGATTTTTTCTTCGCCGTCTTTACTCATTTCATCACCGTCCTGAATTAACTATACCGTCTGGACGGTTTAGTTGTCAAACGGATCAGCCATATAACAGCAGCCCCTCAAAACAGTCATAGATATCTGTATCCGTTCCGGCAAGATGACCATCCTTGACTTGAATCCACCCTGTTGTACCCTCCTCTGTCTTAATCTTTCCATTCCCCTCCGTGTCTCCGCCCTGGAAATAGACTGAATCCCCTGGCTCCACCCACTTGAGAATATCGTGTTGCCCGGAGGTTTTATAGATTGGAAAACGCACTTTGGCTACCCAAGGCGTAGGCGGTTCCATGGGATAAAACTCAGCCGGGGATGCCTTCCACATGTGATTGCCGTCCAGCTTAAATGTTTCAAGATAGAACCAGCATTGAAAATCAATGGCCTGTCTCGATGATGTTACTGTTCCTTTTCCATCCAAAGACAGCGCATTGGCAGTAAGCCCGTCCAGCGTTCCCATATGTATAAGGTTATGCCCGTTATAATAGTAATACTCCGTTGTGAATTGCGCAGACTCATTGCTGTCCTCCAAAGCGATTTCAAAATATGGGTCATTGATATCCGAATCAACAATTTTGAAATAAGAAGTGGAGTATGAATCAGACAGCTCAATTGTCAGTTCAGTATCATTCACCGAGAGGTTCCATTCATCACTGACCTCGTTATGCTGGATTAAGTTCATTTGGATATGCTCAACCGTCCCGTCGCCATTCAAATCCACATTTGCTGCCGGAAGCCGGATAGACTCATCACCCTGCGGATAACCCAGCACATGATCATCCACATCCCACAGTTTTTCCAGCTTGTTAGCAGACATGAGCTTCTCATGTTTTTGAATCAGCTTCAGGTTCCTGCTTTCTGTATCCGTCAGGCTGCCATTGTAATCCGCATCGGCTGTGTACCAGCGTTTGCCTGCAAAATAGTCTTTCAGGTCCGGCCGCTTAAATACTTGGCCATGCCGGGCAAAAATCTCATTTCTCGCCAGCTCCAGCATTCTGCTGTCGATGTTGCTGAGATTATCTTCGGTCAATAGCGTCTTGTCACTGTTTTGAAAGATATAATCCCTGCCTGTTCCTCTATTCTCTGCTGAAGCCTTGTCTTGATTACTCTTCTCTGCCTGAATCTGCAGGACTGGATCTGGCTGCGCGTCAGACTGGGTTTCACACCCGGCTATTTGCAGCATCCCGGCCGCCATTAAGCAGAAAAGTTGAAGTTTGCGTCTGTTCATTGTGATTACCCTCCGCTGGAATAACGCCTGTGAGTAAATTAATCTTATGAATGAAAAATCTTCGGTTAGTGTTCTAAGCTCTTGATGTACCAGGCATCACAAGCGAAATGCTCTGACCCGCCAAGCGGGGATTCCAACAGCGTGAACCCGTTTTTGCGATAAAACCGGTTCGCAGCATGCATGCTCTGCAAGGTCTCCAGGTAACACTGCTTATAATGAAGTGCAGCGAAATCCAGAGCGGTTTGTAATAATTCTACAGCTATCCCGCTTCCACGAATGCTTGTGGAGAGGTACATTTTCTGCAATTCGCATACCTGATCTGATTCGGCAAAAGGAGCAATGCCGCAGCCGCCAAGCACCTTCCCGTCCTCTTCCACAATCCAATAAGCCCGGTTAGGTTCCTTATAGTAGTGATACAAATCATGCATGCTCGCATCAGCCCAGGCCAGACCTTCGCGGTTCCCGCCGAACTCGATCAGGCATACCCTGATGATGTGTTCAATTGAACTGTTATCCTTGTATTCGATAAGCCGGATGTTCATCGTTCTGTTAAGCCCCCAAGCCTTAAAAATAGAAGATCAACATCTACCATAACACAAGATCCTATTATATTCAGGTTTTGCTTGAAGGCTTACCCTGTTCCAGCATAACCTGAAGACGTTCCATATCGATGCATGTCTCGACTCCCTCCGGCACTGTCCGGCAAGCCTCTGAGAAAATCCAACCAGACCCCCAGCCGCCTGCTCTCCTGCTCGAACTCTCCGCTGGCGCGCAGCCATCCAAGCAGCTTGGCAAATGAATGCAGCTGTATCCGCTCAGAAGCTTGATGGCGCCGGGCCAGCACGGTAGTCCCCGCAATCCCCTTCATCAAGTCCACGGCTCTGTGCGCCCTGCGGCTCCGGCTTCTATGCCTGTACAGCGATGAAAGAAGCCGGCCGGCAGACATTCAAGGGCATAGATATCCGGATTCCAGGCTTCAGGCTCTCTTAATGCTATATACCGGCCAAACTTGGCTATCGACGGATCTTCATGTAATTTCATCAGCACTTCATTTGTAAAAAGAGCAACGTCCCTATAGTACTGCCCGGCTCCCCCGTCTTCCCCGGTTAAGGAATAGGTTAGTTCACCGTTATTTCCGCGCATAGGGACCACCTCCTGCATGTATATATCAGCATGGTAGCATTCCATCTGCCGGGTGTCAGTGACTTTGCATTCAAAGGCAGGAGATTTTCAGGGTGAAAAATGGTACGATTATGTAATAGTATTTTCAGTTAAGGAGAGACACCTATGAACCAGCTTGTATTTTTCCTGGGACCGGCGGGGGCCGGCAAAACGACCTTGGCCAAAGCCGTTGCGTCCCGCCGTAAAGCTGCGGTCCTGGATATGGACATCCTGCTCCGGCCTGCTGCGGATGTCATTATGCAGATGCACGGGCTGGACCCCGCTGACCGGGATTCTGCCGAATATAAGAGGTTATGCCGCGATTTGGGCTACAGGATCACTATGGATGCCGCGCTTGACAATATGGGTCTGGACTGTGATGTGTTTGTGGTGGGGCCATTCACCAAAGAAGCCGCTGAGCCGGACTGGATCGGGGGTGAGCTGGCCCGGATCGGCCGGACCCTGGAGGAAATTGTAGTGAAGGTTGTCCTGGTGAGTCTGGGCAACACCGGGCTGTACCGGGAACGGATTGAAGGCCGGCATTTGCCGCTCGATGCCTGGAAGTTTCAGAATTGGGAGACGTTCCGCACTTCATTGGGCACCCGCACAATAGCCTGGCCGCTTCCAGCGGACAACATCCTGCAAATTGACAACTCGGACCCGGATGTCCGGACAGCGGCAGAGGCGGTTGAGAGGTTTATTTATGGTTCGCGTTAAGCGGTCATCGGTAGTTAAGAGAAGTATTCCAGCTTCCAAGTAACGAACCGCCCTGCGGGCGCTCAACAACGGCACTTCTGCCGTTATTTCCGGGCCAACCGCCCCGTGCGCTCTCAACAACGGTATTTTTGCCGTTGTTGAGCGCCAAAAAACTAGGGGAATTCATAATTCACCATCCTCTGGAAGTTTTTGCGGTAGCACATTACAAACCAGCATTTACAATAGCATAATGATCATTATCATCCTCCCCCTGCTCTGCTCATGAAACTACGCCAGCCGCCGCAAACTTTGATGTCTTCAGCCTTTTCGTCCATGCCGCTTATGAATGCCGGGCTGTCCAGCTTTTCTGATTCCCTGATCGGATATGCTGCCTCAATGACAAGCTGGGTGCTCCAATTCATGGGCTCGCTGTCTGAGAATGGGGGCATCTGCAAAAGATCAGCACCCCAGCCCATGCAGCTGCTTGAACTCCTCCGGCCGCATGCCGGTGACCCGTTTGAAGACGGCGCAGAAATAGCTCGTATTCTCAAACCCCGCCTGCTCTGCGATCTCATAAATCCTCTTCTCCCTGCCGCTGAACATCAGCTGCTTGCTGAGGTTGATCCGCTGCTTATTGATATAGGTTACCGGCCGTTCGTGCAGCGTCCGCTGAAACAGACGGCATAGATATTGCGGCGAGATGGAAGCGACCTCGGCTAATTCTTTGAGCGGAAGTGCCCGATGCAGATTGCTTTCGATATGCTGCAGCACCGGCTTAATGCGTTCCAGCTCCTCCGGCCCGCCTGCCGGTGCCGACAGCTGAACTTTGAGCTCCAGCAGCAGTGCATACATCAGCTTGGAACGCTCCAGATTCATCTGGAGACTATTTCCATGTGAGAGCTCCAGCATTTTGTGCAGAGACTCCAGCAGCGGGAGTCTGCTTAACCGCCCCGTTCCGGACTCCCGGATTCCGGCATACGCCAGCAGGCTTCCCGCCTCCCTTCCATTAAAAGAAACCCAGGACAGCTTCCAGGCTGCGCTGATCGGCGCATAGGCATGGACAACATGCGGAAAAAGAAAAAAGACATCCCCCGGCTCCACAATGTAATGTTTGTCCTTCAAGAACAGTTCTCCTTTGCCCTCAAGAACCTGATGCAGCTGATAGTCCGGGAACCCTGCGGGCCGCTCCATTTCCGGCTGATGCTCCCAGAACCCGATCGTAGTCGCATACAGCGGCAAGGCCGCCATTTCTTCGGTCTCGCAGAAAATCAGTGTGCTCTCCATGTCCATTCTCCTGTTTCATATTGTGATATACAAGCGAATATTCTTCTATATCCCTTGATGAGTGGCCCTCTTATAATATGAATATAATAATATAAGGAGATGTTAATGTGCGCAACAAATTTACCTATGAGCCGCCTGCCAATGGATACCCTGAATGGAATAACAACCCTGAAATTTTTCAGCTGAACCGTCTGGATGCACATGCCTCCATGATTTCATATCCCAGTATTTCCGAAGCCTTGAAGGGAGAGCGGGCAGCGTCGCCTAATTACCATCTGCTGAACGGGAGCTGGAAATTTGCTTTTGCAGAAACACCGGAGCAGCGCATTCAGGACTTCTATAAAGCGGAATATGACAGCAGCGGCTGGGCGGAAATTCCCGTCCCCTCCCATTGGCAGTTTCAGGGGTATGACTACCCTCAATATACCAATGTCCGTTATCCGTGGGCAGTTTCCGAACCGGATTTGAAGCCCCCTTTTGCCCCGACGGTATACAATCCTGTAGGTTCATATATCCGTACCTTCACAGTGCCGGAGAACTGGGCGGGCCAGCCGGTCTATCTCAGCTTTCAAGGGGTTGAATCCGCTTTTTATGTGTGGGTGAATGGAGAATTAGCGGGTTATGGTGAAGATACGTTCACCCCTTCCGAATACGATATTACAGCATACTTGAAGGAAGGCGAGAACAAGCTGGCGGTTGAGGTCTACCGCTGGTGTGATGCAAGCTGGCTGGAGGATCAGGATTTCTGGCGGCTCAGCGGCATTTTCCGCGATGTCTATCTCTACACGGCCCCCCCTGTACACATTGCCGACTTTTTTGTCCATACCGACCTGGATGAGCATTATGCGGATGCGGAACTGAATGTGGATGTGAAGGTTGAGGATTATTTTAATGCAAATGCTGGCGCATATACGGTTGAAATGCAGCTGTATGACGCTGATGGCCAAACGGTATGGACTGCTCCGATATCTGCCGGGTTTGCCTTTGGTGACGGTGAAGTGCAGCAGTTGAAGCTCGGAGCAGCAGTTGCGGCCCCGGACAAATGGAGCGCCGAAAAGCCGTATTTGTATACCCTCGTCCTCTCTTTGAAGAATGAACAAGGTGACTTGCAGGAAGCGGTCAGCAGCAAAGTGGGCTTCCGCACTTTTGAAATCAGGGACGGCCTGATGAAGATTAACGGAAAACGCATCGTATTCAAAGGCACCAACCGCCATGAGTTCTCCTGTGAAACCGGCCGGGCACTCGGTAAAGAGGATATGATCCGCGACATTGAACTGATGAAGGCCCATAATATCAATGCCGTACGCACCTCTCATTACCCGAACCAATCCATCTGGTATGAGCTGTGTGATGAATATGGACTTTATGTGATTGATGAAACCAATCTGGAGACGCACGGTTCCTGGCAATATGGTCAACAAGAGCTACATGACGGGAACGTCCCCGCCAGCAGACCGGAATGGCGCGCCAACGTGCTCGACCGCTGCAATTCCATGATGCAAAGAGACAAAAACCATCCTTCGGTAGTGATCTGGTCGCTCGGCAATGAATCGTTTGGGGGAGATAACTTTATTGCCATGCATGACTATCTGCGGGAAGCCGATCCGGGCCGGGTCGTTCATTATGAAGGTACCTTCCATTACCGTCCGTCCGATACGGCTAGCGATATTGAATCCACAATGTATATCAAACCGTGGGATGTTGTAGAGTATGCGAAGAAAGACCCCAAAAAACCTTACATTCTCTGCGAATACAGCCATGCGATGGGGAACTCCTGCGGCGGCTTGCATCTGTATACCGAGCTGTTCGACCAATATGACATTATTCAGGGCGGATTCATCTGGGACTGGGTAGATCAGGCGATCCGCACCACAACGGCAGATGGAATGGAATATCTGGCTTACGGCGGGGATTTCGGGGAAAATCCGCATGACGGCAACTTCAGCGGCAATGGGCTGTTGTTCGCGGACCGCAGCATTACCCCTAAGCTGCTGGAAGTTAAGAAATGTTATCAGAATGTGAAAATAACCGCTGTGGATCTGGCAGAAGGCCGTTTTGAAATCCGCAACAATTATTTGTTTACGAACCTGGCAGAGTATGGGCTGAAATGGACAGCGGCCTTGGACGGTACGGTTGTGCAGGAAGGCTTGATACAGGTTACCGCTGATCCGGGAGCAACCGCTGAATGTGTCATTCCTTATGACGGAAGCACTTTTGCGGGTAATCAGGAAGCTGTATTGACCTTGTCCTTCATACAGTCTTCAGCGACTCTATGGTCGGAAGCAGGGCATGAGATTGCCTGGGAACAATTTGTGCTGTCTCCAAGAGCCGGAGCCGCCACTTCCGCTAATGCCAATGGGACCGGAACTGGACTGCGTATTACCGAACAATCGGATAATGTTGCGATTCAGGGAGACAACTTTGCTCTGGCCTTCAATACTGCAACCGGCGACCTGTTCTCCTATACCACTTCCGGTAAAGAGCGCTTGCTGGCACCTGTGAGACCTAACTTCTGGAGAGCGGTAACCGACAACGATCTGGGCAATGGACTCGATAAACGCTGTGCGGTATGGAAGGACGCTTCCTACAGCAGAACCCTTACGGGCTTCTCTTATACAGCCGGAGATCATCTATGCACTGTAGCGGTAAGCTATCAGCTGGAAACCCAACCTGCCTCCACCCTGCTGCTGCAATATAAGATTACACCGGACGGCAAGGTGGACATCACTCAGGAATTGAACCCCGGAAGTGATGGACTGCCGGAAATCCCCGAGTTCGGATTGCTTTTTGAACTGGATGGGGGGCTGGATACGGTCTCCTGGTACGGCAAAGGGCCGCATGAGAATTATTGGGACCGGCAGACCAGCGCCAAGCTGGGACACTACACCGGCAAGGTAAGCGAGCAGTTCGTCCATTACCTGCGTCCGCAGGAATGCGGCAACAAAACCGGTGTGCGCTATGCTTCCCTTACCGAGAGCGTGTCCGGCAACGGGATACATCTGGAAAGCACTTTACCGTTCGAAGTCAACGTCCTGCCATGGACGCCGGAAGAACTGGAAGCCAGCGATCATCCCTATAAATTGGCCCCTTCCACCAAAAGCGTGTTGAGAGTCAATTACAAACAAATGGGTGTCGGCGGTGACGACAGCTGGGGTGCTCCGACACACGCAGAATTCACGCTTCCGTCTAACCGGCCATACAGCTTCCGCTTCACATTGTCTGTTGTATGATCTTTATACTTCTATAATGTGTTGAACAAGGCGCGTTTCCCTTCACGAGGAAGAGAAGCGTGCCTTTTGATTTCCGAAGAACCACCTGGGCGGATGTACCATAAGATGGGGTATACAGGAACTAAGGAGGAATTTTTTATGCAGTATTATTGGCGGCCCTACTCCCCCGCACAGGGAAGCCCTAATGCCATGCACCCGTCCATGCCGGTATATGCGGGAGCAGCGCCGGAATGCTTTAGCAGAGCGCAGGTGAACCTGATACTCCACATGAGAACACTATGGGAGCAGCATGTGGCCTGGACCCGTATGGTTATCCGCAGTATTGTTTTTGACTTGCCTGACACTGAGGTTACTGTGGCCCGTCTGCTGCAGAACGGACCGGATATGGGCGATGCCCTCAAGCCCTTCTATGGAGCAGCAGCAGGCGATGCTTACGGCCAGCTTATTAAAGAGCATTTAGTCATTGCAGCTGATCTGGTTAAAACCGCAAAAGCCGGAGACCAAGCGGCAGCCGCCGCTACCGAGAAGAAATGGTATGCGAACGGCGATCAGATTGTGGAATTTCTCAGCCGCCTCAATCCGTATCTGCCCAAAGAGGATTTCAGAAAAATGTTCTATCAGCATCTGGCATTAACCAAAGCGGAAGCCGTGACTCTGCTCCAAAAGGATTACAAGCAAAGTGTGCAGCTCTATGACGCTATTGAAAAAGGCGCCTTGGTTATGGCCGATATGATTAGCACGGCGATTATTAAGCAATTTCCGCAGATGTTCTGATCTGTAGCTGCTGAGTCAACTGCACTGCCCTTCATCCCAGGTACTGCCCGGCTTCCCGATAGCTTGGAATGCCTCCAGCGCCAACAGCGGCGCGCAATGCTGCTCCGACTGCAGCTTCTTCCGGAGCAGCGCTCAAGGTAAGGGGCAGTCCGAACCGCGCTTCCACTTTCGAGCGCAGCGCCGGATTTGCGCGCAGCGCGTTGCCGGAACCAATGAGCCGGGTCCATTGTACCTCGGAACCAATCTGCTCTATAGATCTATAAAAGGCATACAGCTCATCCGTAATGCCTTGGAGAAAAGCATGGGCCACCAGGCCTGGAGTGAAATTGTCCAACGTGATCCCCTCCACGCTCCCCCGTGCTTCCGGGTTCAGCCGTGTACCCAGAAACTGCGGGTTCACTGTGAGGCCGCCTGTTGCGAGCGGTCCATCACCCAATAATTTGTTCAATAAAGGGTACACCTCTTCTTGGGGTTGTCCCGTATAGGCTTCGATGACTTGCCGATAGAACTTCTCCAGAAGCGCATAGGATTTCCCTCCGCTGAGTGCGGCTCCAACCATTAGGACCCCGCCTCCGGGATAAGGCCGTGCTTCCAATCCCTCTATACTGCCGGTCGAACCGGCCAGCATGGCCGACAATTGACTTCCGGTCCCAATGTTCAGCAGCAGCGTTTCCTCAGGACAGGGGACACTGCCGAGAAAGCTTGCCTGATTGTCTCCAAGTGAAGTGTATACCGGGACACCTTGCCGGGTTAATCCCACAAGCGTTCCAGCCTGAACCACCCGGGGCAGCAGCTCTGTACCGATGCCTGACCGGTCAATGGCCTCCAGGTCAAAAACACCATTTGGGATGCTGTAGCATCCCAGTCCGGCAGCTTGCGTGGAATCAATCACGGGATCAGCACTTTCTGCCAATCTCATGGCGGCATAATCGGCGATGGTGCATAAGCTGACGGCTTCGATGGGAACAAGCCCATGTCCCAGATTATAAAAATGAGTGGCCAGCCCGTAGCCGGGAGCAACCGGATAACCGGTATCCTTACTCAGCTTCTCCGCATGGGTGAGAAATTCGTCATAAGGCATACTTCCTCTCCCATCCTGCCAGGTATAGAGCGGACTCACATGTTTTCCTGCGGCATCTGTATATACAATCCCATGCATTTGTCCGGTGAATCCGATCCCTTGAACCTTTGGCTCCCGCAACATGAGTTGCTCAAAAATACCTTGCACGAGATGGAGGATAACGGCAGGGTCCTGCAGACGTTCCCATTCTTTTCCGCTGCCGGAAAGCTGCGCCGAATTCTCTGTTGTAATCCGGTGCAGAACCTTTCGTTCTTCCAAATCATATACCAATCCCGTAATCGAGGTCGTTCCAATATCGATTCCGATCGTTCTCACAAATTGTCCTCCTGTCGAATCTGATGCGTTTATACATAAATTAAAGCACAATCCATGATACTAGGCATAGCTAACAAACCTTATTATACAATTGGAGGAAATACAATGAGACTTCGGGATAAGGTCGCGGTAGTCACCGGTGCAGCTTCCGGAATGGGCAAAGCAATAGCGATCCTCTATGCAAGCGAAGGTGCCAAGGTAGTAGTGTCCGATATTAAGCTGGAGGCCGCTAATGAAACTGTGCAGGAGATTCAGTCCGCCGGCGGAGAAGCAATCGCCATACAAGCGAATGTTGCTGACGAAGCAGATATTCAGCATTTAATCGATACAACGGTTACAACCTATGGAACCTTGGATATACTCGTCAACAATGCCGGGATCATGGATAACTTTGAGCCGGCCGGTGATATTGCCGATGCCGACTGGGAACGGATCTTTGCAGTCAATACAACTTCTGTGATGCGGGCTACACGCAAGGCGTTAACTGTCTTTTTGCCGAAAGAAAAAGGGGTGATCCTCAACGTTGCTTCCATAGGAGGTTTGTTCGGGGCGCGTGCAGGTGCTGCTTATACCGCCTCAAAGCATGCCGTTGTCGGATTCACGAAGAATACAGGGTATATGTATGCAAAATCGGGCATCCGCTGCAACGCGATTGCTCCAGGTGGCGTCGAAACCAATATCGGCTCCAGCATGACCCATATTAATGAGTTCGGAATGGGCCGGACCCAACCGGGAATGGCAATTAATCCGAGGATGGGCCAGCCTGGAGAGGTCGCACAGCTTGCGCTTTTTCTCGCCTCAGATGAGGCGGGCTTTATCAATGGCGTGGTAGTCACCGCAGACGGCGGCTGGACCGCCTATTGACCGCCAGCTTCCCTAACGGAAAAGAGTCCGGCAACCGCCATAACGGGGCGGTGCCGGACCTTTTATTTTCACACTAAGATGGAACTTACGATCTGCCTCAACTGGTCTTTTCAGTTAAAACCTGCTGCTGCAATTGCGTTTTCCCATGCTTCCGGGGGTTTTTCAGGCAAATGATATATCCTAACAGACCTCCAAACACATTCAATATAAGGTCATCGACATCAAAACTGCCCATGGACAAGAGAAGCTGTGTGCCTTCCAGAGAAAAGCTTATTCCGAATGAAAGTACAAGAGCTGTGAATAAGCCTCCTTTGGCTAACAGCCGGATGAATATCCCCAGGGGAACAAACAGCGCAATATTTCCAAACAGATTGACGAAATCATGCGGATTGGAGAGCTGATGCAAATTCCGGCTGATTGAGACAAAAGGAGTAAAGTTGGCAAACGCCAACCCGTACCGAATCCTTGCAGGATGTTCCAGCACACTATGCAACTGACGCCAGAGGAAAGCAATATCCACCGGCGCATACTTGAACAAGATGATTTTGATCAGCACATACAAATATACGGCAGCCCCCAATATCACAAGCTTCCGGTCCAGCCTCTTCATGGTGTGCCCCACTTGCTGAGCTCCACTGTGACAATGACCCCATCGCTGTTGTTTCCTGATACTGTATAAGGATGGCCGGCAGGCACATGAACACTGCCCAATTGGGATGCCGGTACATAGAGCATGA
This sequence comes from Paenibacillus riograndensis SBR5, assembly GCF_000981585.1. Lineage (NCBI taxonomy): Bacteria > Bacillati > Bacillota > Bacilli > Caryophanales > Paenibacillaceae > Paenibacillus > Paenibacillus riograndensis. Next base: position 4,023,179 of record NZ_LN831776.1, on the reverse strand, counting down.
GATATTTGCGGTCCGCGACCGTAATCTGCTGGCGCTTCCGTTGTTTCAGATCGGCAAGATATTCTTCCAGCACCATGTTCTTCTCCTTCATGACCAGACTATGCGGCAGACCGACATAGCGGAAATGCCAGGCCTCGTATTTAATTCCCGTAATATTCGTCTTGTCTTCGGGGTACCTGAGAATAAACCCATAGTTCCAAGCGTTAGCCCGGAGCCATTTCCCTTCCGGTGAACCCTTGATTTCTCCAAGCGAAGAGCCAATGTCCAGCGACAGGCCTGTGTTGTGTTCACTGTAACCGGCGGGCAGCGCGTAATCCGCTCCTTTTTCTTTGTAGAGCCTGCCCTGCTCCTCTTGATCCCTGTACCCGCTGCTAATGCGGAAATTCTCTGCACCATCCTTAGCGGCCGCTGCGGTCAGCTCCGAGAACCGTTCGGTTACCCTCTTCGACAGCTCGATGGAACGGTCAAGCAATTCAAACCCCTGTGTCAGCTCATCATGACGGGATAGCTCAAGGATATCCGTGGCAACCCCTTTCTTATGTACAGGATACTCTTTGTTAACGAGAATGAGGTCTCCTTTGTAGATTTGTTCTTTGTCTATATGTATGGTTGCTGTGTCTTCTCCAGAAGCAGATATTTCAGCCGTATGCTCTATAATTGTCGGATTCTTGGCCGGCAGCACTTCTTTTTGAAAGATTTTGAACGCGATGACCAGCAAAACAATGCACAAAAAAAGCCACTTCTTCAATGCAAGCATCTCCCTTTTATCGTTGTTTCAACAGAATACAGGGAAAAACTTAAATACAAAGTGGCCAAAAAATTAAATTTTCCTTAAATTTCATTAGTTCTGTCTGATTTCAGGCTTGAATCGGCAGGCGCACTTCGAATAAGGTCCGGGTTACACTGCTCTCTGCAGAGATGGTGCCGCCATGCTGCTCAACGATATTTTTGGCGATAAAAAGCCCAAGTCCGGTGCTGTTCGCATCCGAGGTGCGTGCCCGGTCTCCTGTATAGAACATATCAAAGAGGAAGGGCAGCTCTTCCGCAGGTATGAAATTTCCATAATTAATAATCTGGACCACCGCGCTGCCCCCCTCGTGCCTGCAGTGTATATCCACAAATTGACCATCCCTGCCATACCGCGCTGCATTCGTCAAAAGATTCTCAAAGACGCGGGCAAGCAGCTCCCCATCCGCAGGTATGACCATCTGGGGCGTAATCTGCAGCCTGGAGGTTAGCTTGTTTTTTTCGAAAAGGGGATAAAGCTCTTCATTAAGCTGGAACAGCAGCTCGCTGAGATCGATCGGCGCCTTGACCACTGCAAGCATTCCATAGTTGACTCTTGTAATCTCGAACAGCTCTTCAATCAGCTTCTCCAGCCGCTGCGATTTGGTGTACGCGATCATGGTGTAATGCTTAACCTGCTCCGCCGTCAGATCTGTATGATTCAGAATGTAGTCCAGATAACCCAGCACCGACGTCAGCGGCGTCCGGATATCATGTGCCAGATTCAACACCAGCTGATCCTTGCTGCTCTCGGCAAAATCCCCCCGCTCCACAGCTTTTTGCAGCTGCTCGCTCGCCCGGTTGATGTCTTCAGCAATAACCTGAAACTCGTCGTGAGAGGTGATCTCCACCCTGGAGCTAAACTCACCGTTGGCGAGATTGTGAATACCCGAGGAAATGGTGTCAAAATAGGCGGCGTAGCGCTTGGTCAGCAAGAAAAAAAAGAAGATCGCCAGCGGCACGAACAGAATTAAAAAAAAGTTAACATCCCCAATCCTATAGATGATAGCCCGCAAGCGGGCAATATCATCCTCTGCCAGAACCTTTTCATGGTAATAGAACTGGAGCCCTTTATAAACCAGATAAGTAAGGAGACCGGAGATCAGCATACTGAGCCCGAACAGCATCAGCATACTTGTGCGGAAACTGCGCTTGTATCTAACCATTGAACGTATATCCTACGCCCCAGACGGTTTTGACAAACTTTTTGGGGTCCTCGCTAAGCTTTTTGCGGAGGGTGCGGATATGGACCATTACGGTATTGCCGCTGTCATAATAAGACTCGCCCCATACCTGTTCAAAGATATTTTCTGCACTGAATACCTTGTTCGGGTGGCTGGCCAGCAGCTGCAGTATGTCAAATTCCTTTGGTGTGAGCTCCACCGTCTGCCCGTAGATTGCGACGGTGCGTTTATCCGGATCAATGATCAGACCGCCAATCTGCAGCACAGCGTGCGCGTCTTCAGCCGGCTGATTAAGCTGCAGGGCCCGGCGAAGCTGGGCTTTAACCCGGGCCACCAGCTCCATCGGGTTAAACGGCTTGGTCATATAATCATCCGCTCCAAGGACCAGGCCGGTTATTTTATCCAGATCCGTAGCCTTGGCACTCAAAAAAATAATTGGCATCCGGTACTGCTCGCGGATCTGGCGGGTGACCTCATGACCGTCCAGCTCGGGCATCATGATATCCAGTATGGCCAGATCTACCGGTTGGGATTGCACGGCCTGCATAGCGGCTCTCCCGTTCGAAACCTTGACCGTATGATAGCCCTCCCTCTCCAGGTGTATGGCAATGAGCTCAGCGATCTCCGCTTCATCATCCGCAATCAAGATTGTAATCGGCTTCATTTCGTTACTGCCTCCTGTTTCAGATAGTCCCCATTATACTTGAAACAGCTGATCCCTGCATCCTGTTCCTCTAAATACAACGGGCAGCAAATCCCCATTCACGGAGGCTTGCTGCCCGGTTACGTTCTGAAGTTACTGAAAATCAGAAACTGCGAATCAAACATGGTGAAATAGGTACTCCCATGCTCACCGGAGATCCTTAACCCTAATATTAGAGCTGAACAGGCTGGAAGGACTGGTGAGCTTATAAGAAGGATAATTTTCATCCGCTGCCAGCGTCATCGAGGAATCAAACAAGGATTCCTGCTGGCGGTCACACAAGAAAGTGTAGGGTTCGTTCTGAATGACGATGTCTGTAGCATTTGGCGAGTCTACGATCTGAATGACAAGGACGCCATTGCAGCCGCAATCCTCGGTATCATAGAACAGCTTGAGAAATCCCGGTCTGCCATCCAGGCTCTCTCCTAGCCGTCTGCGGGTTAACGGGTCAAGTTGAATTTGCATCTCACAGTTCTCTCCTTTGATCTGTATAAGTACGTAGCGGAACCTGCGCAAAGTAGTATAGTCCTATTCTACCCGCAACTCCTGTGATTGCAATCACTTTAATTATGACACTCATACAACCGCCAGCGGCCGCTAGCCGATCTGGGAACGCACCGCTTTTTCCAAACTTAGCAGCTGATCTCTTACGGTAACTGACTCCCCGATAATGATGATGGCTGGATTGCTGATCTTCATCGCGGCTGCCAGCCTATCAATATTGCCCAGTGTTCCCGTTACCGCGCGTTCCCGGACCGTCGTTCCGTTCTCGATCAGGGCAGCGGGTGTCGCAGGGTCCTTTCCATGCTTCAATAGCTGCTCACGGATTTCAGCCAATGTGCTGACTCCCATATAAATGATCAGCGTATCCACACTGTGGACAAGCCCTTCCCAGTGCACGGGTGAAGCATGATCATGGCAGCGGCTGCCGGTCACAATAGCAAAAGAGGCCGCCAGCCCGCGGTGCGTCAGCGGAATTCCGGCCGAAGCCGCCGCACCGATGGCTGAGGTGATACCCGGAATAACCTCATAAGCGATGCCGGCGGCCGCGACCGCCAGCGCTTCTTCCCCGCCCCGCCCGAACATATAGGGATCGCCTCCCTTCAGCCGAACCACTTGATTTCCGGCGGCCGCATATTTAATCATAAGCTTTTCGATGCCTTCCTGCGGCATGGAATGACGGCCGGGAGCTTTGCCGCAGTAGATTCTGAGTGCCTCCGGTTTCCCGCAGCCCAGAATTTCTTCATTCACCAGCCGGTCATAGAGGATCACGTCAGCTGTCTGTATTCTCCGGACGGCTTTGACGGTAAGCAGCTCGGGGTCGCCTGGTCCTGCTCCGACAATTGAAACACTCCCTTGGATCATAGGCTTCTCTCCGACAGATAGATTGAACCGTTGCTCTGGTCCACTTCGACCTCATACGTAACTACATGGCCATGATCCGGTTCCTGGACCACACCGGTGTGCAGATCAATACGCCAATCGTGGAGCGGGCAATGCACCTTTGAACCGCAGACCATTCCCTCCGACAAGGCTCCGCCTTTATGCGGGCACTTGTTCTCAACCGCCAGCACCTCTCCATCCGACAGGCGGAACAGTGCAATCTCATGGTCACCTACCCTGACGATACGGGAGCCCTTAATATCAATATCTGTTACCTTGCCCACCAGCATTTTGGTCATTTCCATCAGGTTCTCCTCCTATACCGTCTTCATTTCGGACAACTGCTCGAAATTTTTCCGCAGCTCCGGCTCATTTACAATCTGCTTCCAGGGATCGGTTGTCACACTAAGCGCAGTGTGGATTCTCTCCTGAAGGGCAAGCCGGTTCTCCCGTACCTCCAGCACTTCCTTGATGCTGTCCAGTCCAACCCGCTCCACCCACTGCGCGGTCCGCTCATTCCAGCCGGCCTGTTCGCGGTAATATTGCAGGAATGCACTGGCCCACTCGATGACCTCATCATCGGTTTTGACCACACAGAGCAGATCCGTGGCCCGCACATGCACACCGCCGTTGCCTCCGATGTGCAGTTCCCAGCCGCCGTCTATGGCGACCACGCCAAAATCCTTAATCGTTGCTTCCGCGCAATTACGCGGGCAGCCGGATACCGCAAGCTTTACCTTGCCCGGTGTATTCAGCCGCTCGAATGCTTTCTCCAGCCGGATTCCCATTCCCATGGCATCCTGGGTGCCGAACCGGCAGAAGGTCGAGCCGACGCAGGTTTTGACTGTGCGGAGCGTCTTGCCGTAGGCGTGGCCTGAAGGCATATCCAGCTCTTCCCACATTTTGGGCAAGTCTTCTTTTTTGACCCCGAGCAGATCCAGCCGCTGTCCTCCGGTGAACTTCACCAGCGGAACTTCGAATTTGGCGGCGACCTCGGCAATCTTCATCAGTTCAGCCGGAGAGGTTACGCCGCCATATATCCGCGGAACAACGGAATAGGTTCCATCCTTCTGGATATTGGCATGATAGCGCTCATTCGTGATCCGGGATTCTTTTTCATCGATATATTCTTCAGGCCACAGCATCCCCAGATAGTAATTCAGAGAAGGACGGCATTTGGCACAGCCTTCCTCAGTATTCCATTCCAGAACGTTCATGACTTCCTTGACGGTCTTGAGCTCCATCCGCCGGATTTCAGCGACAATTTCGTCCCGTCCCAGTGTGGTGCAGCCGCAGATGCCTTCCTTGACCGTCACCACATTGTCTCCGGCGTATAGCTGCAGGAGTCCTTCTACCAGCGGTTTGCAGCCGCCGCAGGATGCGGAGGCTTTGGTGCAGGCTTTGATCTGGCCGACACTCGTACAGCCTCCGGACTGAATCGCTTCGGCAATGGCACCTTTGGACACCCCGTTGCATCCGCAGATGATTTCGTCATCGGCCATTCCTTCGAGCCGGCTGCCTTTGGGAGAAGCCAGCGCATCTGAGGATACGCCGAGCAGCAGCTCCTTTTCTTTTCCTTTAATGTTTTCGCCATTTTTGATCATGGAGAAGAGCTGGGCACCATCTCCGGTATCCCCGAATAAAACGGCGCCGACCAATTGGTCATCCTGAATCACCAATTTCTTATAGATTCCTTCGATCTCATCCTGGTACCGGAGGGATCTGGTGCCGGGCCGCTCTGTGAATTGGCCTGCTGAGAAGACGTCGACACCGGACACCTTCAGCTTGGTTGAGGTTACGGAACCCGGGTAGCCATCCGTAGGAACCCCGGCCAGTCTTTTGGCAAGAACAGCGCCTTGTTCATACAGTGGAGCCACAAGCCCATAAGCAATCCCTCTGTGCTCTGCGCATTCACCCACTGCATAGATTCCGGGAATATTGGTTTCCATATAATCATTAACGATGATGCCCCGGTTCGTCTGAACTCCGCTTTTCTGCGCCAGCTCCACATTGGGTTTGATGCCGACAGCCATAACGATCAGATCCGCATCGGCGATTTCCCCGTCTGCGAACAACAGGCCTTTCACTCTTTTTTTGCCGAGGATAGCTTCAGACTGCTTGTTCAGCAGAAACTTCATTCCCTGCTCTTCCAGCTCTTTGCGGAGCATCACGGATGCCGGTTCATCCAGCTGTCGCTCCATGATATAGGGATGGATGTGTACAACGGAAACCTCCATTCCGAGATGCAGCAGCCCTCTGGCCGCCTCCAGACCCAGAAGCCCGCCGCCGATCACCACGGCTTTGCGGTAGCTTTGTGAGGTTTCCTGCATGATCTGGCAGTCCTTGATATCGCGGAAAGCAATGACCCCTTCCTTTTCGGCTCCCGGGAGCGGCAGCATGAACGGATTGGAGCCTGTCGCCAGAATCAGCTCATCATAGGGCATTACTATTCCTTTATCCGAGTATACTTTACGCTTAGCAGTATCAATGGAAGTAATCGTGTGCCCCATATATAACCGGATGCCATGGCTGTGGTACCACTCCAGATCATTGATAATGATCTCCTCCATGCTGGAGCCACCTGCCAGAACAGAGGACAGCATAATCCGGTTGTAATTGGGATGCGGCTCTGAGCCGAAGATGGTAATCTCATATGCCTCCGGGGACAGCTTCAATAAATGCTCGATAGCCCTCACCCCGGCCATCCCGTTGCCCACCAATACGAGTTTCTTGCGAATGTCTGTCATCTGTCTCTCTCCTCTCCATGTGGACAACAGAAAAAGCCTGCTTCACTCACCACGGAAACATACATCTCCCGTTGGATAAAGTGAAAGCAGGCGCCATTGCCGCTTCAAGCGAATACACCGTTGTATTCGTAGACTTGTTGAAATTCTTAACCCGACTATACTACAGGAATTCTGAATACGTCAATATTGTTAACACATAAAATTTTATAATTTTAATTTATCGACAAATTCATGTAATGTGTGTTATATAATATTACATCAACTTTCTTATCTATATAAAGTGAACCTGAAAAACTAACAAAAGGGAAAAGGGATGGAGGGGAAGTTTGGAACTGGAGGAGCGGTAGCGTCCGCCTTTGTCTGCGGATTTCCACCGCGGACAGCGGTACAAATCAAGAAATCTGCAGATGGGCAGTGGCCGGAAGTCCAAACATTCACCGTAGTCCCGACGAAGTCCCTAATGTAAATATCTTAAGTTCACTCTATATAAGAGGTAATTTTCCCCAACCCGATGACTACGAAGTAAAAAGGAGCGTCAAACTATGCATTCCCTGTTGATTATTCAGAATTACAAAACAGAGAACGTCACAGAAGAGCGTTCATCAACAGGACCGGATTCCCTGCTTCGTTCCTGTGGTTATGTGGTCACGGCGGCAGCTTCTCCAGAGGAGGCAAAGCTGGTGATCGGTGATGCGGATGCCTCCATCCTCAATCTGCCCGTTACTGAGATCAACTCCTGGCGGGCAGCGCTGATGCAGTGCAAAACCGCCCCCATTTTATGGTGGTGCACCACAGCAACGGCTGACTTGTCGGTTACTGCCTGCGGGGATGATATTATGGTGGACGGAATTTTGTCCCCTTCCATGCAGCCTCAGGAGATTCACTGGATTCTTCATTTCAGTGCCAGGCAATGCTTCGAGCGCCAGCAGTGGCTGAAGGAGCGGGAGCAGCTGTTGTCACGGATTGAAGAGCGCAAATGGATCGATATGGCCAAAGGCATCCTCTCCAAAGCCAAAAATATCAGCGAATCCGAAGCCTATGATCTTCTTCGCAAGCAAGCCATGAATGAACGCAAGCGGATGGTTGATGTAGCTACTTCTATAGTCAAGGTGTATCAACTGCTGCAGGATCAAACTTAAGGAGAATCCCATATGATTAATATTCTAAAAGAAGTCGCCCGGGGCAAACGGGGGGCCCGTGATTTAAGCTACCAGGAAGCAGAATCCGCAGCTGAGGCAATTCTGGGTCTGACTGCTTCCCCCGTGCAAATCGGTGCCTTTTTGATTGCGGAGCGGATCAAGCTGGAGAGCATTGAAGAGCTGGAGGCCTTTGTGTCTGTCTGCCGCAAATACGCCCACCGTGAACCGGTACAGCAGGGGCTGGACTGCGCCGGGCCTTATGATGGCCGGAAGAAGTCTTTTGCCGCAACATTCCCGGCTGCCTTCTTATGCGCTGCGGCCGGTCTGCCTGTCACCCTTCACGGGTCAGCCTCATTACCGCCGAAATGGGGGATCACCCTGCAGGATATTATTCAGGAATCGGGGATTGAGGTGACTGCGCTCAGCCGGGCTGAAATGGTGGAATCTGCAGGCAAAAGCGGTGTGCTGTACGCCCACTCAGAAGCGTGGTGTCCGCCTCTTGCGTCCCTCCGCCATCTTCGTGAGGATCTTGGCATGCGGACGATCTTTAATACGGTAGAAAAGTTCATTGATTACGCCTGCTCTCCCTACATTGTATTTGGAATCTATCACAATACGGTCTTTGACCGCATCTCCAGAATGATTCTCAAGCTTGGCTACCGCAAAGGACTGGTCGTGCAAGGAGCGGAAGGCTCCGAGGATCTCTATATCGACCGGCCGAACCGGGTGTATTACGTTGCCGATGGAACGGCCCACCTGGACATTATTGATCCGGAACTGCTGGGCTTGGAAACGCCGGTGCCGGAAATGGACTGGACTCCCCGGCTTCAATTGTCGGCAGCGGAAGCTGTGCTGCAAGGAGGCGGACATATCGCCTTTTACAATCAGGTGCTGCTTAATGGGGCTGCCCGGCTGCATCTGGCCGGAAAAGTCAATTCGATTGAAGAAGGTGTCTATACCTGCAAACATTTGCTGGACAACGGTGACGCCTGGGCAGTCTATATGAAATGGAGAAGCGCACTGCTTGGCAGTAAAACGCCGTCAGAGTCTGGCTTGTCCATCTGAAGCATAAAAAAAGCGCGTACCCGTCGCCATACGGATGCGCGTTTTTTACTTTTTACTGCTTCTTTCAGATGCCGCAGAAGGCTCACTTTCACTTCAAATTCAATACCTGCTGCGGCTTGCCTGCTGAGGAATCACTTTGAGGCTCACGCGCTCCTCCTAGCTTGAACACCAGAATCCCGCCAACAATGATGAGTACTCCGATAAGCTGATTGAAGGAAAAAGGCACCTTGGTCAGGCCCAGCCAGCCCAGTGAATCCCATAGAAGCGCAAACCCAAGCTGTGAGGTAAGCACAATGGAAATGGCATAAGTAGGCCCAAGCAGCCGGGTGGCCTGCACCAGACAGATGACTACGCCTACGCCGATCATGCCGCTGAACCAATACCAGGGCTGCATATGCTGCAGGGTGAACATATTTTTGCCTTCCATAAGCAGTCCCATCAGCAGGGAAGCGATAAACCCCATGCCCAATACCAAGGTTGTAGTGGACCATGACCCCGTATGCTCATTGACCTTGCTGTTGAAAATATTCTGCAAACTTACCAGGGAACCGGCGGCCAGCGCCAGTACTAATCCTATTAACATTTCTAGTTCACTCCATTCCGTTCGGTTCATAAATATTGCGGCTCGCGAGTGCGGCCAGCCCGGCCTTGTCTTTGACCAGCAGATGTCCGTTTCCCCGTTCGATCAGACCGTCTTGTGTAAGTTTGTAAATGACCCGGTTCAAATGCCTGTAGCTCGTTCCGATAAAATTGGCAGTATCGGTCAGGTTGATCGTACTCAGCTGGCCGGTAAAGTTAGGATCGGATTCATCATAGGAGATAGATAACAAATAACTGGCAAGTCGCACCTCTACAGGATGCATCAGATTCAAGCTGAGGAAATTCGATTTACGGTAGAACTTGTGGGTGATCATTTCCAGCATAAAATGCAGCAGCGGCGGATAATCCCGGCCGTATTTGTTGAGCCAGCGGTATTCTATGCCGAGCATATGCACCGGGGATACGGCCTCCACCGTATTAATCATTTCCGTGCCTTGAATGTATTCGACATCACCGATCAGCTCCAGCGGTGTTTTGAAGGAGATAATCAGCATTTTTCCTTCAGGCGTGGTGGTGAAGATTTTTAGCTTTCCTTTGACCAGAACGTAAAGATACCCGGAAGGATCACCTTTGGAGCAGATATGCTCCCCTTGTGCGAAGCTGTAGAGATGCAGATGACCACTAAGCTGTTCATTAAAAATAGCCGCCAGGGAATGTGCCGCAATGTATGCCTGAACCTGCTCTGAATCCTGAATTTCTTTCATGGCCCGCTCCCGTCCTTATAATTTCAAAATCACCACACCGGCAACCATCATCCCGATCCCGATAAACTGCGGCAGCCGCATCTTCTGCTTCACAACTCCGAACCACCCTTTGATATCAATCAGAAAGGTCAGGCAGAGCTGGGCAATCAGCAGTGCGGAAATGGTAAGGGTCACACCGATGCCCTGAATCGCGGTAACTTCGCTGAAAATAATAAATGCGGCCAGCGCCCCGCCGAACAGATATAAAGGGCTGACCTGCTTAAACCCCTGCTTCTTCGCATCCCGCACGAACAGCAGAATCATCAGCGCCATTACGAATCCGGTAAATTGGGTAATGGTTGCAGCCTGCCAGGTGCCAATATCCTGGCTGATCCTGGCGTTGGCCACCCCTTGCAGTGTAATGCAGGCACCGCCGATAAAAGCAAAAATAATCCCTTTCATGACTTCTCTCCTCTGTCTTAATCTCTGTATTCATTAAAAGACATATTCAGGATTTGCGGTAGGACATATGTCCTGAGCATAGAAACCGGTACTCGAAGAGGATTATCAGGGTACGGCAGAAAGCCCGTCTGTAGCCGCAGAAGGGCTTCCAACGGGCTTGAATTATACGCTGAGCTGCCGCACATGTACATTAATCCAGCAGCTTCAGCTCATGGAGCTGGTCAAAAACCATCCGGCTGACAGCCGACACCCGCTCCCTGTCTTCATAGGCAAGCCAAGCAATCTCGGCAATTTCCGAGGCCGGAGTCAATTCTCCGGTGTAATCGGCTGTAAAACAAGCCATCTTCACCTGTACGCCTTCCGCTTTGCCGTGGGCGGCAGCTTCAAAGATGCCAAAAGGCTTGACTGTTCCGGACAGGATGTCCACGGACAGCTCTTCTTTGACTTCCCGGATCAGCGTCTGGACATCCGTCTCACCGGACTCTCTTTTTCCTCCGGGAAAATAATAAGTATCTTTACCTTTGGAACGCGCACCCAGCACTCTTCCATCTGAGATTACAATCCAGGCAACTTTATCGATGATTCCGTTCATCATTCCAGTAATCCTCCTCAGCTTCTTGCTTCGTTAGTGATGTGCATGTGCGCTTGTGCTTCATCCCATGGGACGGAGTAGGACTGGCCTTTGGCACAAAAGATAGAGGATGAGGGATACGCCGGATCGGCATCCTTATTGTAATTTTTGAGTGCGATGACTGACTCCGTCTGGTGGCAGGGCTGGTACTCCGCAACCTTAAGCGAGAGTGCGCCTTTCCCCTGTGTCAGTGCAGCCAGCCGGACAGCGTAATTCAAAAAAGTGGCTACCGGCACCTTGCCGGAGATCACCGCTTTGGTCCCGGTGATCTCCGGGGGACTGAAGCTGCCGTTCGCCTGCTGGATGTCTGTCATTACTTTCCCCAAGTCACCGGTGTCTATCCTGATTTTGAGGTCATAGACCGGCTCCAGCAGGATATTCTCAGCCTGCTCCAGCCCCTGGCGCAAGGCGCGGAGCGCCGCTTCCCGGAAATCACCGCCATGCGTATGCTTGTTATGCGCTCTTCCGCTCAGCAGTGTCATCCGCAGATCTGTGAGCGGCGAACCCGTAAGCAATCCATGATGTCCGCTCTCCAGCAGATATTGCCCGACTTGGTGCTGATAACCGGCTGCAAGATCATCGGTGTGGCACTCGTTGATGAATACCAGGCCGCTGCCCCGTTCACCCGGCTCAATTCGCAGCAGAACCTCGGCATAGTGCTTCAGCGGCTCAAAATGTCCGCAGCCATACACCGGAGCGGCTATTGTCTCCTTGTACAGAATCTCCGGCGGGCCAAACGCCACTGGAATCATGAACCGTTCCCGCAGGATCTGCTCCAGAATCTCTAGCTGGATCTGGCCCATCACCTGAATATGCAGCTCCTGCAATGTCATATCCCAGCTGACATTCAGAGAAGGGTCTTCTGCTCCCAGTAGCTGAAAGGCTGTCAGCACCTCCTTCAGATGCACCGGCGGCTCGAACAGCACCCTGGACTTCAGCGTTGGAACCAGCTCACTGTCCCGCCTGTCCTGCAAAACCCCGACACCGTCTCCCGGCCTCACGGCCGACAGCCCGGTGACTGCAAACAGCTCCCCCGCCGCTGCCCAATCCACGGAGGCATATTTCAGGCCATTCACTTTGCGGATGCCGGTAATCCGCTCAGGTTCGGCATCCTCTGACGCTCCATACTTCAGCTCTTCCCTTACCTTGAGAACTCCCTGCAACGCTTTGATATAGGTAATCCGGGTCCCCTTCTCATCATGACGGATTTTGTACACTCTGCCTGCAAAAGGCAGTCCGGCATCATAATCTGTTACGGTCAGAGACTTCAGCACGTCCAGAAAAACATCAATGCCCACATCCTGCAAAGCTGAGCCCTCCATGCACGGGAATATGGTGCCTTCCCGGACCATGGACCGCAATGCTTCCCGCCAACCGGTATCGTTCAATGACCCTTCGAGATATGCGTCCAGCAGCCGTTCATCGCGTTCAGCCAGAAACACCTTCAACTCCTCAGATATTTTACCGCATTCTGATTGCGGGAGCAGCCATGCGCTGCTGCTCAGCCCGCTGCGGATTTCCTCGAACACACGCTGTGGATCGGCACCGGTACGGTCCGTTTTATTGATAAAAAAGAAGGTCGGAATTCCGTGATTGCGCAGCAATTGCCAGACGGTTTCCGTATGGCCTTCCACACCTTCGACGGCGCTGACAATCACTACAGCATAATCCAGCACCTGCAGCGCGCGCTCCATCTCCGGTGAGAAATCGACATGTCCGGGAGTATCCAGCAGAAAATACCGCGTGCCGCCAAGGATAAACTCCGCCTGATCTGCAAATACAGTAATCCCGCGGGCTTTTTCAATTTCATGGGTATCCAAAAAGGTATCCTTATGGTCCACTCTGCCCCGGCTGCGTATTGCCCGTGTATGATAAAGCAGCTGCTCGGCAAAAGTTGTTTTACCGGCGTCGACATGCGCGAGCAGTCCGATGGTAATATTCTTCATAAAGTGATGCTATCCACCTCCACGGGTATGGGGGGCTGCTTCAGTCTTATAAGCCTCCCGTTCTAATGATCTATCTGGTTTTCCTGAATATGATTTTGTAATTGTATTTGAGTGTGCAAACTGCGGATGTCCCTAATTCGCTCAGAATCTCCAAATTCGCATAGGTCTTCAATTGCTTGTGAAAAACTATATTCTGGTGTCCCATTGTTATTATAGATTTCAGTCAACTCCTTTATAGCATAATCATACACAGTGTTATCCATATAATTAAGAATAATCAGGTAAGGATCACTATCCTTCTTGAACTCCTCATTCATCATTTTGCGTGAAGTGATAGGCTCCATTTTCCCCAATTCTTCTCTTATGACAAATATGGGTACATATTGAAGAACGGTTATATAAGAATTTAATAAGACCTTATCCTCGTAAGGCTGGTCAATCATGAGAAACCTTATAGTTGCACCAACGCCATATTCCATAGACCATGCCTTCAATATCTTACGTTTTTGGTGTTCCTCTGCAGTTTCCGACCAAGCCGTAAAAATCCGCTCAATATCCTCTTCATGATGCTCCATCAAAACCGGATAGCTGAAATGTACAGATAAATAGTTTTTTATCTGCTGTTTCAATCCTTCTCCGCCAACCTTCTGATCATAAATCATACCCAGCAAAGACAGATTTGTTTCGTTGTCATTAAACAGGATTTTGAGAGCAGACTGTTCTTCAGGGCTTCCATACAAACGGGCAAACAGCGATATAATCGTTTTCCGTTCATAGCTGTATGAATATGATCTCTCTTTGTTATACTCTTTATTGAATGTAGTAAATAAATATGCAAACAGCAACAGGTTCCTTCCGTCTGTAGACAAATCTATTTTCTCTCCCAGTTTCTTGTGAAATTCATGTGGAGAGGTTTTGTTTACTAAATACGACTGCTGTTTTTCAGCCTCCATAAACCCTTGTTCCAGCGCTAAATAGAAAGAATCCATATCCGCTTCGGATAATTTCTGATACGGCATAGAGTACATGAAATAAGTCCAAAAGTGTTCAGGTGTACCGATTCTCTTTTGTATGATCCACTCCGTTTTGATTTCTTTATAATTTATGGATGGAAACATTTTTTTCAGAGGCGCAACATAGGGAGCATAGGCAGCTTTTAATTTATCCATCAATTCTGTCCGCATCTTATCCTCCTTTAGCTTACCAAGGAAAAAATCGCTGTGCTTGAGAATGAATTCGAACAAACCGGGTTTTGACACTTTAATCAACAGTAAACTAAGCAGATCCAATGGAAACACATCTCTATGCAGCAACGGCAAATACAACCGGTAAAGATTACTTAAGCGCTGCAAATTACGCGGAGAAATTTCCATCTGCATTAGAATATCTTTGACTTGTATCGGGGTAACAAGTATTTCCTCAGCTTTAAGAATGGGCTCGAGCATTTCCCACCCCAGGTTGGCCAGAAGCACGGGATCACAAGCAGGTATGTAGAGCGGAATTTGAATGAATTTTTCCAGATATTCTTTCCCTACATCCCTGACGAAGTCTTTGGAATACATCTGTGCCAGTGAATTTGTAACGATCTCCTCATCCATAGCAATTATATAAGTGGTCTTCGGGAAATCAGCGATCATCCGCACGAGCTTGAACACCATTTGAATCTCCTTATTGTCCAGCCGGTCCAGATCATCGATAAGAACGATAAGCTTGATATCAGCGAGCTTGAGCCGTTCTACAATTTGCTTCCGCATATCTTCGGCATCCATATATTCTTTGCTGAATTCGGTATTAACAGGTAAATCCTTGAAGTTAATGATTAACCCCGGCGGACGCAGACTGATTGGGGTCAGGAATTTCCGGTAAGCTTTCAGATCGCGGATCAGCCCGGCATCATAGGCTCTGGAATGCTCTTTAATAGAATCTATGAGCTTATTTAAAAATTCGGGTATCAGATTCATATAATCCTTACCGAAAAACCAGGGCTGGAAACGGACAATAACCGGATTGCTTTTACTTTTGTCAAATTCCCTTTCCATCAGGTCAAAAATTGAAGTTTTTCCTGAACCCCATGGTCCATATAAACCAATGGTTAATGCGCCTTCATTTGTTTTTGCTGTATGCTTTTCAATGGTTGCGGCAACGTGTCCGGCAAACGCTTCCCTGTTCAGCGCATCCCGCCCCTCTTTACCCAGAGAGGATTCTGTTCTGAAATTCAGTTCATGCTGGGTAGTGCTATTGTTATCATCCACTTTACGCCGGAATTTTCTGTAGATTGTAAAGAGCAGCGTTATCCCTAATAGAACTAATACAGATAAACAGATTATAAATGTTATCTCATAGAGATCCGAAAATAAGGGTCCTGACCAGTCTTTATTCCGGTCATTACTTTGATGATCAATGACTACTGCTGCAGCAACGCCATTCATGAGCAGAAAAAAACGGTCCTGCAGCGGATTTTTAATGCCTGAACCTGCTCCCCGAAATCCTCCCAAGCCCCTCCAGCATATGGCTAAGGCTGCTATTATATAAGCTAATATTATCAGCTGTTTTTCATAACCTATGTAATCCTGGCTGAACACAGAGGGAGCATAAATTCTAAGTATCAATAAAACAATATACGCAATCACAACGCAAAACATTGGGGGCAGCAGTTTTCCCCACAACCATTTGATTTGACTATACACCACTTTCAAGCGCGTACCACCCTTTTAAAAAATATAGTTTTTCATTATGCCAAACCCGTTATCTCATTATAGTTTATCTATAAGCTAACCTCTGATGCTGAAATATGTATTTTTTGTGCGGAATTTGTTTGAAGGCAAAGCGCCGGCCACAAATAAGGACTCTAATCCAGGCTAAGCTTGGATCAGAGTCCTATAAGGTGCAGCATGTGCGATACAGATATTATTTGGTTATGGTATAAACCACCTGATGCACTTTTTCATCCATCATACCTGTATAGTTGAAGGTCAGCACATTTCCTTCGCGTTTTTTGAGTACCAGCATTTTAGTCACCACATAAGGGTCCCTGCCATCAGCCTTGTCCCAATCCTTGCGGTCAGCTGAGCTAATCAGCTTCGCGCTTAAATTCGTGGTTTCCCCTGAGCGGGTATTGACCGCAAACAGCTCGGTATGCTCCAGATTACGGACAAGCGCGATATCTTCAGCTGCATACTCAACCGTAAAGTCACCTGATCTTCCTGTACTCTTCTCCAGCTCAAACAGCTTGCCAAGACTGCCGTCGGCATTGATATACTGCACGTTTTTGCCGTCTGTCATATACAGCTGTTTTGTGGGGATCTCCGCAGCATGCGGATAGGAGACAATGATATAATGATAGTCCATTTGCTTCAGAACTTTACCGTTCTTAATTAGGGCCTGGTAGCCATTGCTGAAGTCATTGAACATAGCGTAGTGTTTGTCTATCAAAAGCAGTAAATCGCTGCCGTTCCCCGCACTTTTGATCTGTAACCAGAGAGAGTAAGGCGTTTCGCCCAGTGGAAAGGTCCCTATGGATTCCGGCTTGCTCCCTGCTGAAGCACTCAGGAAGATTTCTCCGCTTTTTTGAGATACCCAATAAGTTCTGCTCTGGATGGCTGCCGAAGTAAACCGCGGTTCATCCACCAGCATGATGTTGCCGCTGCCCTTGTCCGTCCAGATTTCGCCGCCCAGGATACTGACTGAAGATACCAAGGGAACGTACACTTTCCCTTTGAGAATGTTCGGGGCTTTGGGGAGGGTTATGAGTGAATCATTTGTTTTCACCTTCTTGGATTTGGCTGTAAAAGTCACTTCGCGTCCCGGACGCACCAGCTGAGCGGTTGCAGTCTTCTGATTCCAGGAGAGTGCATAGCCCATCGAATCAGCTAGTTCCTTCAACGGAACCCATGTCGCACCTTCCACAATGATCTGACTGCTGCCCATCGGGGTATGCTTGTCGTTTAATACAATTCCATTTTCCCTGGCATGTACTGTCCCGGCGCTTAAGGCAAACCAAATTGCAGCAAAAACGGCCAGTGATTGCTTCCATTTTCTCATTCGCAGAGTCTCCTTTAAATTGTCCTAAGGAATTGGACGCTTTGTACTGGGAAAAGTTGCAAAATAGGAGCCTGTTTTGATTTTACTTCGTTAGATCCGCTCTGCTATGATGATCGTGGAGGCGACATACATGACACTTGAATTCAAAACTTACGATAAGTGGGATGACGCGCTGTGGGCCGCGATGGAGCCGCTCTACCGGGAAGCTTTCCCGCACGGCGCCAAACCAGTAGGCATTCTGCATGCCATGCTGGATAAACAAATCGCCTGGCTGCATACCGGATACCAGGACGGAAAACTCGCGGCTATGGCCGTTACAGGACTCAGCGGACCTGCGGGGGAACGAATGCTAATTATCGACTATATGGCTGTAGATGCCGGGCTGCGCGGCCAGGGACTGGGAAGACAGTTTCTGGAACTGATCCGCGACTGGGCGGTGCAGAAGTATGACATTCAGGCGGTTCTGATTGAAGTCGAAGCAGGTCATACAGAAGAAGATGCGGCACGGGTCCATTTTTGGGAACACTGCGGTTGTATAGCTACGGAGTATGTGCATCAATATATCTGGATTCCTGAGCCTTACCGGGCCATGGTGATGCCGCTCACCCGGGACTTTGCCATTACGGATGATGGACAAGCTTTGTTCCGCCGCATTACTGATTTTCATAGGAAATCTTTCCGGAAAAGCGGGGACACGGGGGTATGAACAATGACTATTAACATCTTACCATTTCCTGACCTTGTGCCGAATCCGGGAAAACTTGCAGCAATTCAGGCTATAAAAGGAACCGGCAAAGATGCCGTCTCTCTGCTTGCGCTGGATCAGAATAGTGATCTCTGGCGCATCGATTTGCATACTGGACGCGCCGCAATGCTGCTGCATGTGGATATTCCCGGTCTGGAATTGCAGGAACCCGTCCAGATTATAGTTTCGGCAGATGAACGCTTCGCTGCGGTTTCAGGAAGATTCGGCCAGTACGCCGCGCTGTACGATCTTCAAGATTTCAAGCTGATCATGCTTCTGTCACGGGGGGATTATCATTATGACGTCTGTACTTTCCCGCTCGCTTTTGCTGAACATGAGGGCCGGACGCTGTTAATTCACGGTTCAGAATGGAATCGGTTGGATCTGCTGGATGTCCGTTCTGGTGAAAATATGTCTGCCCGCCAGAGTCCATCATTTGCTGACGGACAATACCCGGAACATAGTCTCGATTATTTTCATGGCAAAATTCATATCTCTCCTCAAGGGGACTGGATCATTGATACAGGTTGGATATGGCACCCTATTGCTTCAATACGATCCTGGAGTCTTTCGGCCTGGCTCAGTAACTGCTGGGAATCGGAGGATGGAGCTACCTTGCGGAAGCTTGGGCAGCTGATGGAGGACTGGGACCAACCCGTAGTCTGGCTCGATCCGTCTACCCTGGCTGTTTGGGGTCAACTGGCCATCGATATGTACGAGGAGGAGGAAATGAAGGATTATGGCGAACACCTTTCTTCTCACTTTCTGGCTATATTCGATGTGCAAACTGGTGCACAGAAGGGGCTGTTTATTCCAGTGCCTGCTTACCGGACGAAACCACTAATCAATGGAAGCATGTATTATCCGCAAGGACAAATTGCCGCAGTGAACGGCAGGGTTGTAATGTGGGGACCAGAAAATGGTTTGTCGATATTGAATCCCGATACAGGTGAAACGGAATTCTCCGATGAGAAGTTATGCCCTGATTTCTACCATCCATATGCGAACGTATTTCTTGAGATCGATGAGTCTGGCCGTTTTGCCGGGAAGCAATTAACCTTCACCTGAACACAACAAGCACGGTCGCAATCTTACATACGAATATTGAAGGTGCTGCATTTGCTAATCCAGAACAGCATTATTAAGCGGCACGCAAAAATAAGCAAGGCTCTCGGGTGAGCCGGGTTATACAGCGGAAGCCTCCCAGATGGCTGAGAGGCTTCGTTATCTCACTGGACATAGTGAGACTATTGTATAGGTGGCAGATGCTGGCGGTCAGCGCACCAATCAGACAGGCCCGCTGCGTTTGTATACTATAACTGACTTGGGTTCGCTGCTGTCAAGTCACAGCATGTTATGGATAAAGTGCCCGGTCCGCGCTCGCATTCTATTGCAGTTTCTGCAACAGATGACTCATAAATCGGTCAAAAACATCAATCTATTGCACTCTCTACATTAGAATTCCCATGAGAAGCTATTTTTGACTCCAAGTCCTTAAATCAGTTGCACAAAAGAGTCAATTTCATAATTCAGTTTGCTGAATAGCAAGACTCGGCCAAAATCTAAGGTCATTTTTTAAAAAATCAGGCCACTTGCTGGGAGTTGCGTAACCGCTGGTTTAACTTGTCTAGCGCAAACTTGCTGAGATTGTAAGCTAGTGTACTGAGCTGGAAATCAACTCTTGCCCGGACGCCGCGGTGACGCGTACGTTTCATGCCAAAATACTCTTTAAGATATGCAAAAACTCGCTCCACTGCCGTACGCTTCTTGTACAGCTCTGTAAAGCTCTCGCTACCTCTTGCGGGATAGGTGTGCTTGCGTAAATCCGTTTGTATGCGGATTTTAAACACCTTTTGGCAGCCGGAACCGGAAAGTGGACAGTCTTTGCACTGGCTCGGCTGGGTATACTTCAGCGTTTCGTACTTGGCATCAAAACTGTCGTAGCGGTAGGTATGCCCCTGTGAGCATACGGGATTGTAGTCCGAGTTCATTCCCTTGGGCGGCTCTTTGTGGTGAATCATTGGAATCGTAGGATAGGCGCCTAACGAATGAATCAACTGGTAGATGGCTGCGCTGTCGTACCCTTTGTCTCCCAAGACATGCTTTACGTTTAACCTAGGAAACTTCAGGAGCAGGCCTTTGAGAAGGATAACCGCCATGCGCTGGTCATTCAAATTCGCCGAACTCCATAAGCCACTAAGAATATACTGACAGTCCGCATCGACCAGCAGATTTGCCTTGAACCCGTAATAACTGGTAAGTCTACCTTTCGCATTTTTCTTGTCACAACGCGCGGCATGCCGGGGTAATGCTGCAAGCAATTCATCGTACGTGTAGGGCAGCATCTGTTCAATGGTTTTCTCAAACGGTCCTAGGCTCTCTTCATAAGCTTCCCGTTCCTTGCGCCGACGTTCCTTTTCTTCAGCAGAAGGACGTCCAGGCGGGTAGACGGGTTTTTTGGGCCGCTCGTCCACAGGCTCGGACTCGGGCTCGGTGAGTTCTAGCTGCAGCTGCTGAGCCACCGGAGCATCACTTGGCTTTTTAGCACGGCGGGCCGCGCGGCGTTTGGATGCAGCTTCGCTAAATAGGCTATCCCAAGCCTCAACGATAGAGGAATCCAAAGCGAGATGCATACCCGTAACGAACTCTTCCTCCAGGGCGGACAGCACCAGAGTATCCTGAAGGTCCTCGAGCATGCCCGTTTGCTCAAGCACATGAATCAAACGGGAGTACGAGGCTTCGCTCGGGATGCGGTTGGAACCGGTGAACCGGCACTGCACCCGAAATTCCTCGCTGAATCGAAGTCGCCGGACCAACGCGGATACAAACTCGATGCCCTCCATTTTTGCGATGAGCAGCGAGTAGATCATCGCGGGTACGTTTAGTTCTTCCGGCCGCCCACGGTTGTTCTTTTTTCCAAGCGCGTGCAAGACCGGAGCGAGATTTAAGTGTTCAAAGATCTGACTGTATTTATCTTCCGGTCGCATCAGCAACAAATCCTCAAAGGAAAACAGCTCTTCTTGCCGAATAGAATACATGGGGATTACCTCTTTTCATTCTCGGATGTTGGTTTGGTCACCTATATCTTCGAGATTTGGGGAGGTACTCCCTTTTCTATGCTCAAAAAAACCAATCCTAGCAAGGGTTTTGAATTATGAAATTGTCTCCAAAATACAGCAGAATGCGATTTGAGGCAAAATAATCAGCATTCTATTGCACGAAGTGCAGTCAAGCCCAAAATCCGCTATCGTGGTCTGCAATGAAGGCGCTGATTCCGGAATCCAATCTAACTATATAGAGTGAACTTGAAAAACGAACAAAAGGGAAAAGGGATGGAGGGGAAGTTTGGAACTGAAGGAGCGGTAGCGTCCGCCTTTGTCTGCGGATTTCTACCGCGAACAGCGGTACAAATCAAGAAATCTGCAGACAACAGCGGCCGGAAGTCCAAACATTCTCCGTAGTCCCGACGAAGTCCCTAATGTAAAGATCTTAAGTTCACTCTATATAGCGCTATTTTTCTATGCGAATGCTATAGCAAATGCTATAAATTTACTTTAGCAAACTCATAGAACTTCAATACCTCGTCCCATGCCGGGAACCCGGCTTGGGCCATTTTATCGCTGCCGCCGCCTTTTCCCTGGAATTCACCCAGGTGAGCTTTGAAAAAAGCTCCGCAGGACAATCCGGCACTGCCGCTGCAAGCCAGGACCGCTTTGTTCTCCATTGCGGTCAGCAGCAGTACGGGGAGCTCAGTGTTTGCAGTCAGCTTGGTCGCCAGACTCTGCAAATCCTTAAGTGATTTGTCCGCGAAGATGTGTGCAACTACTCTTGTTTCGGGCTCAAGCCCGGACAACAGTTCTTTTGCCATATAGATGTCGTTCTGTTCTCTGAGTACAGCCATCTCAGCCTGGAGCTGCTTCTGCTCGGCTTCCCACTTTCCGATCCGGTCCAAAATCTCATCTTTGCCTGTGTTGAACTTAGCAGACAGGGCGCTGAGGATGCGTTGATTATCGTTGGCTTCATCCAATGCCCGCCCGCCGCATTTGAAGGTGATCCGGATGTTGCCCTTCTGCTTCTCCGCTCTCAGCAGCTTGATCATCCCGATGGCTCCGGTAGATGATACATGCGTCCCGCCGCAGGCGTTATGCTCCACCCCCTCAATCTCAACAATCCGGATATTCTCCGTAACCTTGGGCAGCTTCACCAGTGGCAGGCTGGCCATTTCCTCAGGGGTGACAAAATAGCTCACGATATTCCGGTCCAGCACCACCTGCCGGTTGACCTCCTGCTCAGCAGCCGCCAGCTGATCCGGTGTTAGCTCCCGGAGTTCAAGGTCGATGGTCGCATAATCATTGCCCAGATGAAAGCTTAAGGTCATCGCCTGAAACAGCTCGCGGAATACCGCTGACAGCAGATGTTGGCCGCTGTGCTGCTGCATATGATCAAACCGGCGGTTCCAGTCAAGCTGGCAGCTTACTTGGCTTCCAGCCGGCAGACTCTCAACCTTGTGCAGCACCACGTTTTCTTCAAGGATCACGTCCAGCACGGGGATTCCGCCAATGGTTCCGGCATCACAAGGCTGTCCGCCCCCATGCGGATAGAATGCGGTTTCCTCCAGAATCAGGTACAGTCCATCCTCGCGTTCTACCACTTGGCTTACGGATGTATGCCAATCCTTTAAATAAGCCGACTCGTAATACAGCTTTTTTGTCATAATCAGGGTTCCTTTCTGTTTCTGTCTCCGGCGGAGCCGAAGTGCTTCTCCATGATGATGTATTCTTTACCGCCCTTAGTGAAGGCCGTACCGGGTACTTCAGCCAATCCGAATTTTTTATAAAAAGCGGCCTTGTGGCTTCTCGCATTACAATAAATCCGGTTGACTCCCGTCTGCTCCGCTTCATCCAGCACATGCTGCAGCAGCCGGCTTCCATAGCCCTGGCCCTGCTGCTCTGTCCGGGTAGCAAATTTGCGGAACTGTGCTTCTTTTCCAACGATGAACAAGGAGACTGCGGATACCAGCCGGTCCCCGTCAAACAACCCGTAATGCACGCCATCATCGTCATCGTCAAGCTTCACATAATCAAGTTCCCGTTCAGGCCACATGACTTCATGCCGCAGCTGCCAGACGGCTTCCTTATGTACTTTTTGGATCTCCATATTATCAACTCCACTGCCGGTCTTAGTGCATCGTATCCCATATTTGCTTCCCGATCAAGATCACGGTAACTGTGATGAACAGCGGGCGGATATAACTTGCTCCTTTGTGGATGGCGATTCTCGAGCCGACTATTGCACCGATTACCATGGGGACGCCCAGAAGCAGTCCATAGTACAGGCTAACCGAACCTACAGCGGCAAACGTCAGTAGACTTGCTATGTTGCTGGCGAAATTAAGCACCTTGGCATTGCCTGCGGCAGTGACAAATTCAAAACCCAGCATGAGAAAAGCGAAGATCAGGAACGAGCCGGTCCCCGGGCCGAAGAATCCGTCGTAAAAACCTATCACCAGCGCAATGCCCATGCCGGTTAGCAGCGTTTTTCTGCTGTCAGCGGAGAACGTTGAAACGTCACCCCATGATTTTTTGAATAGGGTATAGACCGTTATCACGATCAGCATCACGATCACAAGCGGCTTCAGAAACTCCGAAGGCACCTGCCGTACCGTCAGCGAGCCACCCACCGCTCCAACGATAGAAAACGGAATTAAAAACTTGACCAGTCCGAAATTAATTTTCCCGGAACGTACAAAAGACGCCGTACTGGTGAACGAGCACAACGTCCCGGCCAATTTATTGCTGCCAAGCAGCAGCGGGAGCGGAATTCCGGCCGACAGCAGCGCGGGTATGGCAATCAGCCCACCGCCTCCGACAACAGAATCGATCACCCCGGCCAAAAAACCGCAAATCACCAAAATCGCAATCATTGCCATACTGCCATGTTCCATATTGCGCAAAGCCTCCTGCATGGATGTCAAAAACGTTCAAACAAACTCCAGCATACACAATTTCAGTGATGGGTACCAGAGAATTCTTGGATGATAGTTTGCAGTAATAGTCGGTTATAATCAATAAATCCCACCAAAGAATTCATTATCGTGATACATTCAAAGGAACTTGCGCTATTTTTAAAAGATACTGAATTTCGGAGGTTGTGTATGCGGAATTATTATAAATTTGCGAATCTGAATTTGGACGAGGCAAATATCTTCGATTTACAAGAGGCTATGGAACAGGGGAACCTGACTTCAAGAGATCTGGTATTTTATTATTTAGCCCGAATGGCTGAATACGATCAGGATGGTCCGCACATCAATGCCGTCATGGAGATTAATCCTGATGCAATTTTTCTGGCGGAAGCCCTTGATCTGGAACGGAAGTATGGAGGCAGACGCGGATTACTTCACGGTGTTCCCATACTTTTAAAGGATAATATCGGTACCCATGACAAAATGCACACCAGTGCCGGTGCCTTGGCATTGGCACAGCATATAAGCCCGGAGGATGCTTTTGTAGTGCGGAAATTAAGGCAAGCGGGGGCCATCATCCTAGGTAAGACGAATATGACAGAATGGGCTAACGGTATTTCGTCCAGTATGCAGTCCAAATGTCCGTTGCCGGGATCAAGCCTACTGTGGGCTTAATCAGCCGCACGGGAATAATCCCTTTTTCATACTCACAGGATACAGCAGGCCCGCTAGCCAGAACTGTCTCCGATGCAGCAATACTTCTTGGAGTGCTTGCAGGAAGAGATGAAAGCGATCCCGCAACTTGGAGGTATGCAGGACCTGACGGGGGACAGGATTATACCGGATATTTGAACGTTGAAGGCTTACGCGGAGCGAGAATCGGAATCTACTGTGACGTGCCTGAGCATGTGCTGTCTTCCGGTGAGATTGATGAATTCCTGTTTGATCAGGCTGTTTCCGATCTGACTAAAGCTGGGGCACAGGTTGTAAAGCCTATAGAAATCCCCTCATTCCATGGCCCGTGGAAGTACAACAAAATAAATATGGAATTCAAACATGGAATTCAAAATTTTCTGCACAACCTCCCTGCTCATATGCCCATACACTCATTGTCAGAGTTAATCCATTGGAATCAAAATCATAAGGAACAAGCGCTGCGGTACGGCCAGGATATCCTGGAGTATAGAGAAAGCCTCACCGATCTTTTGAATGACAGGAAATATATTCAGGAGTCGGTCTTGGATTTGCACCTTGCCCAGCGGGAAGGCATTGACCATGCTATTGACCACTACCAGTTGGATGCGATTATGTTCCCTGCTTACATCGGTGCAGACTTGTCGGCCAGAGCAGGTTATCCCTCGATTGCTGTTCCGGCAGGATACATGGAGAACGGAAGGCCCTTCGGAGTCACTTTTGCCGATAAGGCGTTCAGCGAACCTGCTCTGATTGCGATAGCGTATTCTTTTGAGCAGCACACCAAACACCGTAAACAACCTGTATTCGATTAATGGAACTATTCTTATTCCCAGCCATGACTTGAAAACCAGACGCCTTCCCGGTAATGCTCCAAAGCCTGCTTCACAAAAGGGATCATGTTCCCGGGAAGCTGGTCTATGGGGAACCATCGCAAATCGTCACATTTATCCGGTTCGGCATTTACAATCTCACCCTGCCACCGGTTAGCAGTGAAGAAAAAATCAACCCGTTCATCATCAAAAGTCTTGATATGCATAACTCCGAGCATCTTGAGATCCTTGAGATGAACAGCAGCGCCGCATTCCTCCTGCAGTTCACGGGCTGCTGCTTCATCCAACTGTTCTCCACCATCCAGCCGTCCTGAAGGAAGACCGTAAAAACCATCATCGTGGCCTGTATTGCAGCGTCTCAGCAGCAAGATTTGCTGGTCTGAGATCAAAACCGTATGTACAACACTTAATAAACGGAACTCCGGCATAATCCCCCTACCTTCCTGTTATCACATCATAAGAACATTCGTTTCTATAATATCATATCCAAATCGAGCCTCCCTTCAATCATGTGAAAATTTCCGGAAATAAAAAAAGCGGCAGGAGCTTGTCCTGCCACTCGTATATTTATAACACTCACTTATACGTATTCTGCTCATTTTTCTTGTACGTGGTTTTGTCATCCCGCAGCGATTCTTTACGGATGTCGAGCTTCTTCTGTTCCATTTGCTGTGCTTCCTGACTGGTTACTGCAACCCGGTCCAGTTCCTCGACCGTGTTGATCAAATTTTTGTCCGGTTTGGTGTGATTCTCCACTGTATGGCCTCCTAAAAAGTTTTTGAGCAAATGTCCCGATGGTTCCGCTCTGAAAAAAACTGCATCGGAAGCAAAAGCTGATGTGATAAGTCACTTCAGCTTATTGTGGCAATTCATGGAGAAGATTATGCATCCTGCGCAGCAGCCCGGATAAACCGGGTAACAAGGATCAATGTGTTAAGAACAAATCGGCTTCGCCGTCCTTACAAGGATGGTACCCGTTTCAGCGAGAAATAGAAGTATTAGAGCGTGTAGCATATATACAAAATCAACATGGCGGGTAAATAGGGTCCTGAAGGTTACGAAACCCGCATTTGTTGTATAACATGCAGGATTTTCGTTCATTTGGTGAAGCCGCGCCCACATTGTTGTACAATTCACAGGATTTTTGTCCGTTTAGCGTACTTAGGACACAGATTGTTGTATAACGTACAAGATGTTCGCCCATTCGGCCTGTTTAAATCACACTTTGTTGTATTCCGTGCAGGATTTTCAAGAGTTAACACCTTAGGGAAACCCTTTATGTGTCCTCCGTCAATTCCAAGTGGAAAAAGGGCAACTAATTTGCCCGATTCCCCTGTTCTCTCGCAGGTTAAGTGGAAAAAGGGTAACTAATTTAGCACATTTCGCCCTTTTTAAGGAAATTCGGCCCAATTAAGCTCCCTTTTTCCACTTCAATCTCACAATTGTTGAGTTCCGAGAGAAATAAGTTCCCTTTTTCCAACTAGCACCTGCGAAGAAGCTGGTAAAGACGGATTGCCCTATTCCTTCGCGATCGATCCGCAGCCGTTACGGACAGGAGAGCCGTTATGGATAGAAGATTCGGCTATTCCGCAGGTTAACGGACTGAGATGCCCTTATTTGTTCCTTCCCCCTTGATTCCAGGCTCCATCGAACGATATAACGGCTTCTGAGTCCGTAACTGCTGAAAAAGTAAGGTTTTTGGCAAAATAAGGGCTCCTCTGTCCGCTTCAGTCCGCGGATGGAGTTATCTTTTCAAAAAGCCGGATAAGCAGATCACAGATCCGCCTGTCCGGCTTTCGCTTGAAGCAATTCTATTTTATAGACCGCAATACTATTCTTCCGAATCGACGTTATGATATACCTGCTGCACATCGTCCAGTTCTTCCAAAGCGTCGATCAGCTTCTCGAACTGCGCTTCGGCATCCTCTGGTAGAGTCACATAGTTCTGCGGAAGCATGGTCAGCTCAGCCACTGTGAAATCAGTAATTCCGGCGCTCCGGAAAACCTCTTGAACCGCATGGAACTGGTCAGGCTCAGCATAGACGATGACAGCTTCGTCCTCTTCCAGCACATCGCGTACATCGACATCCGCTTCAATCAGCAATTCCATCACTTCGTCCGCCGTTTTGCCTTCCAGCCCGATAACAGCAGTTGGCTCGAACATATAGGTTACTGAACCGCTGACACCCATGTTGCCGCCGTTCTTGCTGAATGCGGACCGCACCAGAGGGGCAGTACGGTTGACGTTATTGGTCAAGGCATCGATGATGATCATCGAACCGCTTGGACCGAAGCCTTCATAGCGCAGTTCCACGTAGTTTTCGTCGCCGCTGCCTTTGGCTTTGTCCAGCGCCCGGTCGATAATGGCTTTTGGCACATTGTACGTTTTGGCGCGCTCCAGCACGACCTTTAGCGCACGGTTCGACTCCGGGTCCGGTTCACCCTTCTTCGCTGCCACATAAATTTCTACACCGAATTTGGCGTATACCTTACTTGTATTGGCATCCTTGGATGCCTTCTTTTCCTTAATATTATTCCACTTACGACCCATATTGTTCCCGCTCACTTTCCAACATTAATTATAAACAGTCTTGTATATTATACCTCTGTTCGATATATCCCGTAAAGGGCAGTCCCGGTCCCGCTAAAAATCCAGGAGCGCCAGCAGCTTCTCTATCCCGACCGCCTGAATCAGCACAGGGATCCGCGGCCCCGTCTCCTGGCCCAGCACCAGCTGGTAGATTAACGTGAACAGACGTTTTTGATTGTTTTTCATGCTTTTTTTATCCTCGTCATAACAAATAGCGTATATCGCCTTCATCAGCGGCTCATCTTCCATTCCCCCGGTTCTCAGCAGCCTGCAAAAGGCAGCCAGCCATTCTTGCTCATGAGCCTCCAATGTCTCATACAGCGAGTTATTACGGCGGGTGTTCACAGTAACCAGCTTTTGCGGCATCCAGTGTCTGATCCAATATTCCGCCCGCTCCGCTGTCTGCTCCAGTCCCTGGACATCTACTTCCTCCCCGTTTCGTGTCATGATCTCCAGCAGCAATTTTCGATCAAAATGAATCAAAGGCAGCAAGCCTGCAATGGGCCCAAAGCCGGGCGCTTTTTCGTCCAGCGGATGAATCAGAGACAACTCCAATGCCGCGCGGATATCATCCGTAAGTGTAAGGGAGCCGTAAGCCTTCCGGTAGCGTTCAAATTCCGTATAGTTGCGCAGCACATCTTCATCCATGCCGATATGAAACGCCGCACCCGGCTGGTATTTGGCGAACAGGAACAGAATATTTTCCGGTGCATAGACCTTCAGCAGATCATCGGGTGTGTAATTGTTCCCGGAGGAACTGGACATTTTGGCAAAGCTTCCTTTGATTCTAATGAATTCATAGGGCTCATACATGGGCGGCGCACTTCCAAAAATCCGCTCCGAGATAACCGAAGCTACATTGTAACTGCCTGTTTCCGACGAATGGTCACGGCCTCCGGGCTCGAACAGCACCTGCTCCAGATTCCAGCGCATCGGCCAGTCGATTTTCCATTGCAGCTTGATATTATCCGCCTCAGGAATAGACAGACTGCTATGATGGCCGCATGTACAGCTGTAGGTCAAGAGCTCTTTGTCTTCATCAAAAGAATGCACCGTGGTCGAGTCCTTGCCACAATCTCCGCAATAGATACTCACAGGATAGAATGCGGCTCTGTCCGCTTCGCTGGCTTCACCCGTCTTGAACGACATCAGGATATCGTAGATTTCACCTCTGCTGCGCAGCGCATGAAGAATTCCGGGTGCGTACCGGCGGGACTGATACTCCTTGCTCTGATAAATAAATTCCGGCCTGATTCCAAAAGACTGGAGCGCCTCTTCAAATTCCTGCTCGAAATGCTCGGCATAGGAGGTGTGACAGCCGTAAGGACAAGGAACCTGCGTGTAAGGTCTGCCAATATACTGCTCAAAGCTTGGATCGACTTGAAGCGGAACCTTGCGGAACCGGTCAAAGTCATCCCACGAGAAAATGAACCGCACCTGTTTGCCGGCTTTTTCGAGCGCCCTGCTTACAAAATAAGTCGTCACAATCTCCCGGAAATTCCCGATATGGATGTGACCCGACGGACTAATCCCCGATGCGCACACGAATGTCTGCTGCTCCGGGTGGCTTTCGATGAGCCGGTTCGCTATTTTTTCGGACCAATGCATGAACAATCACCTCAACAGTTAATGTAAAAAGCAAACAAAAAAGCCCTCATCCGCAAGATTGTCATCTTGAGGACGAGAGCTGTAATCAGCGCCGTGGTACCACCTCTGTTCGCGAGCCTGTTACCATGCCCGCCTCTTCGGGTACGGCCATTACGCTTATACCCTATCTCTGTAACGGGAGATCCCGTCATAGCATCCTTGGGCGCAGGGCCCAATTCCGTATGAAGCTCGGAGACTTTTTTCATCAGGCGCACCGCTGCTCCGTTTCACCCTTCCGAAGCTCTCTGTGAACGATGCCGCCTGATTACTCTTCTCTTCATCGCTGAAGTGTTATGCTTTTTCAATATAGACCACTATAACAAAATCACAATAAAAAGTCATTATCGAAATAAATATTGTCTGGATTTTCCCTTAATCATCTACATTATCAGCTGCCCTGTTCATTCAGATAAATGGCCTTGCCCGTACGCGAGGATTCATAGAGGGCTTCTAAAATCCGGGAAACCACGTAGGCCTGTTCAGGCGTCACCACAGGTTCTTTGTCCTGATCAATCGCCTCAATCCACTGGCGCATTTCGGTATCGGGTGCGCTTTCCTGTCTGCCTTCGTAGAAGGCCACTCCGCCCGCACTAAGCTCGATTTCGTTCGTATACAAACGGCCCAGCTTTTCGCCATTAATGCGCAGTCCTTGTTTCATGTCTGCACCCGCTTCCGTTCCGCTCAGGCTGCATTTGGCCTCATCGACATCCAGCGAATTCAGCGCCCAGCTGGACTCCAGCATAATAGTGGCGCCGTTCTCCATGACAATCATCCCGAAGGCCGAATCCTCCACCGAAAATTGCTTCGGGTCCCACGGTCCCCAGGCATTGGCTGCATTCTCTCTCCGCGAAAGCTCGTGGTGGGTGGTGCCGAGAACCACCTTGGGCTGATAATTATCCATCATCCACAGGGTCAAATCCAGCGCATGCGTGCCGATATCAATCAACGGTCCGCCGCCCTGCTTCTCCTCATCCAGAAACACTCCCCAGGTCGGTACAGCTCTGCGGCGGATGGCGTGGGCTTTGGCAAAATAAATGGAGCCAAGCTCCCCGGCTTCGCACAGCTGCTTTAGATACAAGCTGTCCTCCCTGAAACGGTTGTTGTAGCCGATCGTCAGTTTTTTGCCGGTCCGTTTGGCGGCTTCAAGCATTGCTTTGGCTTCTGCCGCTGTTTTGGCCATCGGTTTTTCGCACATCACATGCTTGCCGGCCTCCAAGGCGGCAATTGAAATTTCCGCATGGGAGATGTTAGGGGTAAGCACATGGACTATATCAAGCGATCCGTCTTTTAATAACTCTGTGTATTGGGTATATACTTTGGCTTCTGCGCTTCCATACTTCTGCCGGGCCTCTTCCGCCCGTTCTTCAATAATGTCACAAAAAGCGGCCAGCTCTACATTCTGAAGCTTGCTCAGGCTGGGAAGATGCTTGCCGTTAGCAATACCGCCACAACCGATAATACCTATCCGATACGTTGTACTCATATTAAGTCACCCTCACTTTGAATTGGATTGCTGTCTCAATGCGCGGAACGCTGCGGGCGTCATGCCCAGACGTTTGCGGAACACAGCATGCAGATAATTGGCATTGGTAAATCCCGAATCTTGGGCGATCTGCTCAATGGAGGACAAATTCTCTTCCAATGCACGGCATACTGCCTGCAGGCGGATTTCCTCAAGAATCCGGCTAAACGGCCGTTCCGGCTGAACCTGTTTGAAGATCCGCTGCAGCTGTCTGCTGCTGATATGGAGCTTTTCCGCCACATTGTCCAGGGTTACAGGGGTTTTATGATTGGCTTCCATATACTGGACCGCATATTCGTATCTGTACGCTGCCATATTCCGCACTGGTGCTTCCGCCCGGTTGTCCCCGCTGTCATACGCCCTGATGGTCTTCAACAAGATGCTGATCACCAGTTGTTTGATCGAAGTGTAATATCCGAGCAGTTTCCCGTCACATGCTTCATAGGCTTCCAAAAAGCAGTACATCGCCCGATGATAATCATACGCCGGAACCACAGGCAGAGCCCGCAGCTTGACCATAGTCTCCTCGGCTTCGGCGGCTTCCCAGGGGTCAACGCCTTTCCTTTCTTTGGCTGTAATATCCACATGCAGGCACAGTTCGTCCATAGCTTCCCCGGCATCCGCTTCCTGGTAGTGGATCACACCCGGCCCGGTCAGATAGAGCATGCCTTCTGAAAGAGAATATTGCTGCCCGCTGAGAATGACCTTTCCCCGCCCGCGCGGGATGAAATGAAATTCAAACTCGGCATGCTTGTGGAAATCTATAACCTTGCCTGCCGGAAAAGAGGTCAAGTGGAAGCGGAGCACCTTGATCTCGTAATGCCCCCATTCGATGCAAATATCGAGACGTTCCAGCATATCCTGCTTCTCGAACATTTTCTCAAATGAACACCGGCTCCATACGGCACCTTCCCGGATCATCCTAATCTATCAGCGCTTTCAAAAGTATCGTACGGCCTTCCCTGGCCGCAAGGTTCGCCGCTTCCATAAGCCTTGTCAGTTCTAAGGCTGTCTGTACATTATCCTCGGCAAATGTATTCGCTTGGATATGAGCCACCCATTGCCGGAATGCGCTTTCTTCGGGGGCCGGCAGAGGCCATTCGGTCCATTCCTGATAGAAATCTCCTGCCGCCTTCGTGCGAATCAGCAGTTTCTGGTCCGGTGTCCCGTACAGCAGCGTCCCTTCCGTGCCATGCACTTCGATTGCAAAAGGTGAATGGCTGTTGACGAAGCCCGCTTCAACGACGCCGATCGCTCCGGAATCCGTAGAAAGGGTCGCAACGGCGTTATCTTCCACTTCCTTGCCGGTGACATAACCAAAGCTTGCGCTAACCCCGGTCACCGCTTGGCCCAGGAAGAGTCTGGTTAGGTACATCGGATGGCACCCTAGATCAATCAAAGCTCCCCCCTGGCAGTCCTCCAGATTATAAAAATGGGCCGGCAGCCAGCCGGCAATCGCTCCGTCATGCGACAAGCGCACTCTGACATAAGTAACGGTGCCAAGCAAGCCCTGACGGAGTACCTCTTGAATCGCTAAGGTGTACCCGTCATACAAACGAGGCAAGGACACGGTCAAGGTTACCCCCTGCTTGGAGACCTCGGAGAGAATGGCGTTGGCTTCTTTCAGTGTCGCAGCAATCACTTTTTCTGTAAAAATGTGTTTTCCGGCTTTGGCCGCAGCGGTCAGCACCTCCGTGTGCATACGGGTGGGCGCATCCACAATAACGCCGTCTATATCATCCTCCGCAAGCAGATCGGCCAGTGATGCATAAAAAGGAACGTTCAACTGCCCGGCAGCCGCCTGCCCCCGCACGGGATCTTCATCCCACACGGCAGCGATCACGGTATCCTCATGTTCCTGGACCTGCTTGATATAATCCCAGGCGTGCACATGCCATAAGCTTAATACACCGATTCTAAGCGTCACTGCTTATACCTCCAATATATAATATTCTGACATCTGCATTTAAAATAGCACATAAAAAGCGTATTTTTAATAGAAATATGCGACATTAATTATATGGAATTACGCCATTCTTCAGATCAGGTTAATTTCACACCCACACTTCATCCGCCGTCTCAATAATCAGCCGAAGCTTATCCCACTGTTCTTCCTCTGTGAGCATGTT
Source organism: Paenibacillus riograndensis SBR5 (assembly GCF_000981585.1). Taxonomy (NCBI): domain Bacteria; kingdom Bacillati; phylum Bacillota; class Bacilli; order Caryophanales; family Paenibacillaceae; genus Paenibacillus; species Paenibacillus riograndensis. Next base: position 3,989,685 of record NZ_LN831776.1, on the reverse strand, counting down.
GCCTTCCTCGGTCGATGCAAAGCCGCATTGGGCGCTGAGGCACAGCTGGTCGATCGGTACAATCCGTGCCGCTTCTTCTATGCGGGCGATGATCTGCTCTTTGCTCTCCAGACCGCCGTGCTTCGTAGTTACCAACCCCAAGACGACCTGCTGGTCCCGGATGAAGCGCAGCGGAGCGAAGTCGCCGGAACGCTCATTGTCGTATTCGAGGAAAAAGGCATCCACTTCAGCCTGGCCGAACAGGACTTCGGCAACAGGTTCATATCCTCCGGCAGCGAACCAGGTGGAGCGGAAATTGCCCCGGCAGACATGCAAGGCAATGGTCATATCCGCTGGCCGTCCGGCGATACTCTCGTTAATCAGCCGCACATAATCCTGCGCCAGCTGGTCGGGATCGATGCCACGGCTGCGCAGATGCGCCCGGTGTCTGCCGCTGCACAGTGTGCCCCAGGTGGTATCATCCAGCTGCAGATAACGGCAGCCTGCCTCGTAGAAGGCCCGGATGGCGTCCTGATAGACCTGGATAATATCGCGGAACAATGCCTCCCGGTCAGGGTAGACCTCATTTCCGTTATAGCTCTCCACGAAGTGGAATAGCGCCGGGGATGGAATGGTCATTTTAGCGAGTGTGTCCCCGGCCATCTGCTGCAGCTCTACAAACTGGCTAACCATGGGATGATCGCCGAAGGCGATTTTGCCAACAATCCGGAAGCTTTCTGCCCGCTGCACCGCTTCTTTGGCGCTTCTGCCTTGATCCAGACTGATCTTCTGCGTACCGGCAACCCCGAGAAAAAAATCCAGATGCCACCAGGACCGCCGGAACTCGCCGTCTGTGACAGCCTTAAGACCCAGCGCCTTCTCCTGTTCCAGCAGCTTGGAGATTTCCGCATTCTCGATTTCATGCAGCTGCCCGTCTGTAATTTCACCCTGAAGATGCAGGCTGCGTGCGGCTTTTAATGCTTCTGGGCGGAGGAAGCTGCCGACAATGTCGTAGCGGAAGGGCGGAGTATTTCGTTTGGAGCCGTGAACTGGACTAATCATACGTTCCTCCTGCGGTTAGAGTAAAAAAGATTTGAGGTCAAAATTATTTCTGGTGACCAGATCATTCAGAATATCAATATAGGCGGACATCATCTCGCCGGGCTTGCGGTCCTTGTGGGCGATCCAGCCGACGGTGAACATTTCAGGACTGTCAAAAGGAATCGTCACCAGCCCGTCTCCGTTCAGCTCAGCATCCATAATTCCCGTACCTACCGTATAGGAATCACTGCCCAGCAACAGATGGGTCAGCGTGGCCCGGTCTGTCACCTGGATATTTTTCTCAATCTGAGTGAAACTAAGCATCTCCTCGGAAAAATGCAGGGAGTTGTTCTCGCCTTGTTCAAAAGTAATGTAAGGGTAGGGGAGAATATCCTCCAGTGTAATCAACTCCTTGCCGGCAAGCATATGGCCTGCCCGCACATACACATGCGGATTGGTGTTGAAGAGCGGCGTGAATTTCAGGTTCCCGTCGCTGAACAGCTTGTTCATCACTTTATAATTGCCCTCATTAATGTAGAGAATCCCCAGATCGCTGCGGAGCGTCCGCACATCCTCGATAATCTCATAGGTCTGAGTCTCTCTCAGACTGAAGTTGTATTCCGTCACCTTGTTCTCTTTCATCAGCTTGACAAAAGCATCCACGACAAAAGGATAATGCTGGGTAGACACGGAAAAATAAATCGGGCTGCGCTTCTTCCCGGTGTACCGGTTCTCCATAAATTCGGTCTGTTCGATAATCTGCCGGGCATACCCCAGAAATTCCACCCCTTCGGCAGAAATGCTGATGCCCCGGTTGTTCCGTTCAAAAATCGTAATCCCCAGCTCATTCTCCAGCTCCTTGATGGCATTGGAGAGGCTTGGCTGGGAGACAAAAAGCCTTTTGGCCGCTTCATTCATCGAGCCGCTGTTCGCAATCTCAATGGCATAGCGGAGCTGCTGCAATGTCAAACCTGTTCCCCCTTTTGCAAGAACTGTTGTTGCTGAACCTTCTCTTCCCGCTTAAAACAGATACCGTTCCCCGGAAGGAACGGCACCTCAGTTTCTGCTTATAGTAGCATAGATTCATAGTTCCATCCATGCCGGATGTATGAAAAGTCTGCGGGTACTTATTGGCTGCGCTTTTTACCCGCATCGATCTTGGACGGGTCGAGCCCTTCCCAAATGTTCCTGATCTTTGCCTGTTCCGGATGCTCGAACACCAGGAAGGCGGTGGGCAAATAGCGCTCGCCATATTGCGAGGATGGTTTGTTCACAATCTCATTGTCCTTCACCAAAACCGTAGATGAACCGCCGTCGAGGTTAGCGGCAATAACAGCTCCGTGCTTCAGCATAATCTGCTGCACATCATAAAGGTTCGCGCCAATGCTGTATCCGGGCTGTCTGCCGTCAATGACCACGAACAGCAGTGCGCCGTCGGCACGTTGCCCCATCGCGGTCCGGGGCGCAATCCCCCAGCCTTCTGCGGCGTTCTTAATCAGCCCTTTGCCATTGACAATGATCCGGGGCTGAAAGGTCACTGCCTCCTGTACCCCCATCTTGCTGAGCTCATCCAGCGTATAATTTCCGGCGATCATCTTCCCCTGCTTGTCCAAGCCAACAATTTGTGTAGACTTTTTGCCGCCGAGGCCGTTATAGAACAGCTTTCCCTGCGAAATAACCAGGCCAATCGGCTTGAAGCCGTTGCCCTTCCAGTTGGGATCGGCGAACCCTCCGCCGTTCACGCCGGCAATTGCACCTGTGCGGGCCACCATACTGGTCACCTTTTCGCCTGAGCCGATCTTGTTCGGCACACCCAGGCGGACCTTGGTCGGATCGTTAACCGTCATAACATATCCGGTGTAGCCGCTGCCTGACACCTTTTCTACCTCAACCAGCGGTTTATTTTGTTCTTCGGCTGCAGGTTCTTTAATAACGTGAGTGTCCTTCTCGTCTCCCATATGCTCAAACCGCTGATTGTAGGCCGTGACACGTTCCTTCAGTTCTTCTTCGCCGATTATATATTTCGCCAAATAGCGGTGCTGGGTGGTTATTAGCGTATCTGCTATCAGATAACGGGTGTTCTGGGCGGACGGGGCAAAATACAGCCAGCCCCCGGCGGCTAAAAGCAGAAAAATACCGAATAAAAAGACTCTGAAAAGCGTGCGGAAAAAGCTTTTTTTCTTGCGTTTACGCACGGGTTTCTTCTTGCGGACCGTAGAGCGTTGTGGTAATGATGAAGAGTTCACTGCTTGATTTCCTCCCTGTTACTGCCTGATAATGGAAATGGGCATAAGCTCATATACCCCATCATAGACGATATTGCGAGATTAAAGGTTTCAGTTTGTTTAACTGTTGGTGAAGACTATCCATTGAAAAGCGGGTGTCACAGGTTCTGGGGGGCGGATACGGAGTTGGCGGAAACTTGCAGGATATGGCTGTGCTGAGTTATATGGGCATTCCGGAAGTGAAATATCTTTCAGCCTCGTTCCCTCCTATTGGACGACGGATTTGATTGCATCTGCTTTCTAGGACGGTGTGATGGTATTAATAATCATTGGAAGGGCGGCAGTGATTGCCCCGCCTGTGTTGATCTTAGCAGCAAGACGGTTGGAAACTAGACTAACTCCGGTGCAAGGCACCTTGTGGCCTAGTGTTTATCAGATGGAGACTCTGATGCATGTTAGACTGGAGTCAGTCATCAGTTTTATCTACTCACATCTTAGTAATGGGCCTACGGCCGCAGGGATTCCTCACCGCTCCAAAATCGACGGGGGCATGCCGAAAACGGATCGCCCTATTCCTTCACAATCTATCCACAGCCGTTACGGACAGGAAAGCCGTTATTGAAGGGAGATTCGTCTATTTCGCAGGACTACGGACTCAGATGCCCTTATTTGTCCCTTTCCCCTTTATTCCAGGCTCCATCGAACGATATAACGGCTCCTGAGTCCGCAACTGCTGAAAAAGTACTGTATAATTTCCTATACAACAAAAAAAGGCCTATCATGGTAGTATCTAATCTTGATTTGCATTTCTCTTTATGAGTTCATAACTCATTCTTCGCACCTCCGCTAAATAAACTATTTGCTGGTGAACCTATCTTGTTTGAATTGTGGTTTACGACTTCTACCACTGTTAATTGAAAGTGCTCAATTCCTCTTCCCAGAAACTACCTTGAACAAGCGAATCAGAATCTATTTTCTGAAGTCTGTTAGCAATCCAAGATAACAACTCTTTTGTTGCATTTCTTTCAAAATATGCCTTTTTTCCCTTTACATTTTTTATTTTTTCAATAAAATCCACATATACAATTAATGATTCCGCCAACTGTGAAATCGAAGAATTTATAAATATCTCTTCATTATCGTTTTCATTATCAATATATATAACTTCGTCGTTTTCTTCATCGATACATATAGGAGCTCCGCTACCGGTATATCCAACATATATGAACTTCGAATATACTTCTTCAACATTCACGTATTTATCAGTCAGTCTAACTCCACCGCCATTAATTGAAGATTCGAAAGTAAGAAATGGAGGGGAGGACTCTGGCAAACCTGCTTCAATCAAAAAATCCTTAGTTTCTTTTGTTAAAGAAAATAATTCTATTACTTTTTTATCAAAGTCGACTAAACCATAAGTTTCCTTTTTCCACTCTTCTAAAAAATCTTTTGCTGTAATCATAGATATACCTCCGTAAACTTCTTAAGATACAAACAATATACTATACTTGAATCTCAGAATAGTATTTTATACATCTTTCACCGGGTGGTACTAACTCGTTATCAAGGAGTTCAACTTCGATTCCTCTCTTTCCCATCCAAACATTGTGAAATGTATTAAGCTTGAGACTATGTCCTTAAAGGTATAGCTCACCATCATACGCGGATAACGAAATTTATAAAGATCCTGTGACATACACTGATAAAATAAAGCGATTTGCAGTTGCTTTAAACTGTCTATTGAATTGCTACCATTAATCAATACATCCTTTTTCCATATTAAATGGTAATGTGCGAAAATCGATCCTATCCTTATTAATAAGATATGATCTTTTTCTTTCAACAAAGCTATCTGAAACTAAAAAAACGTTGTCCCAATAATCATCTAAACCAATATTTCCGTATTTTTTTTCATTCAGCATTACATTTGCAATCAATTCATTTTCGTGGTACCAAAAATAAATTTTCTCATTGAACCCATCCTTGACACCAATACATATAAGATTCCCTTTACCATCGTCTGCAATAGGTATTAAAAAACTGGGGATCCTTTCATAGTACTGATTAATTTTATGACTCACGTCATCCAAGCCACCATCAAAACCAAAAAATGAATCAAAAGCATTAAAACCATTCTTATCTGTACAAGGCGATAATTCTAATGATTTATAAATCACTTCTTGTTCAAATTTAGAATCTCCGTATTTAAGTACACAATTTTCACCTATTTTAATTATTTGAAATTCTCATCTCAGAAGCAGAACCCTTATGTGGTGTATTTCCATGGAGTTTTGACGGAATCATTTGTATTTCTGTATTGCTGAAGTGGTGAGGTGTCAATCCTTGAGACTTTGCCATCTCTGAATTATAGTCAGAGGCTTGGACCAAGGTCAGGGCGACAGATTTAATCGCATCTGCTTGCAGTTACAGTGTGATGAAATTCATAATCATCTGAAGGGCGGCAGTGATGATCTCAGCAGTTACTTAGGTTGCTATGAGAAAGAAAAAACTAGACCGAGTCTGGTGCAGGGGCACCTTGTGGCCTAGTGTATATCTGACTGAGTCTCTGATCCATGTTGCACTGGAGTTTGCCTTAAAAAGTTATTAACAAACCGCGCTCCATCTCTTTGGCTGTTTTATAGATAAATACAAGTTTATCATAAGCATGGATTAACTCAGTTTCATCTATTTCGTATAGTACGTTGCTTGAACTTGTCAAGCAATTTTCCATAAAACATTGTTTTAGACCGACTAGTTCCGAGTAAATAACAGGAATATCCTCTAAATACACGAACCCTAACCCCATCCCACCAGGATCAAGTATAAAGGACTCTGATTCTAAAGGGCTGCCGAGAATGTAAATTTCCGTCTTAAAATTCATAGTCAAATTACGTAACGATTCTAGTAAGGCATCCCATGTATAAGAGAGTCCGTCTTCCTCATCTGGTGAATAATACTTTGTCATTGCAAAATCGCATAGTTCTTGGATGCTACCGTTCTCTAATTCATCCTCCCAATCTACTGTCAGTAACTCACCCGTATATGGTGAACAAATTTTAGAAAGATTTGAATTTATAAATTTTATAAGGACATCTGAATTGTTTGTTTCACCAGATCGGATAATAATTTCGCTTAGTTCTTTATTGAAATTAACTGTATCAAATAAAAAACACTTGTGCTCCATCCCCATATACTCAATCCTCCTTCCTTTTATCCATTTGAAGGATTTGCAGGGTTTTTTCCAGTTCCCTTTTTATGTCGCCCCTAATGCTACTATTTACTATTGGTTCTAACATGCTATAAGCGTATTGGGGTTTTAAGTATTTCGCAAATATTACTATAACTTCCTTTGCGTAAGAATCTATTTTCATTTTTAAAATTTGAGAACCTATTTCAACTAATTTCTCAATAAACACACTGCTGACATAATCCATTAGCGGTTTTTTTTGTTCAGAAGCTCTCCATAGTGACTCTAAACCCTTAATAATAGCATCTTCATAGCTCGTTTTTTTCAACTTTAGCATCCAGGATTCACTTTTATTCACGTATGCCTCTAGTGCCTTAATTACAAACTGTACATCTTCAAGTGTTAAAATCATCGTACTTGAGTAGTTATACAATAATTTGTTTTTAACTGCAGGATGAACCCCCTCATTAAAAAATGCTTGTACAGCACCTTCAGGCCCATTCTCCAGTCGGATGATTATAGATTGAAGAATTGCCTTTTCGCTGATAGAAGAAAGGAAATCTTCTTCTGGTATGGATTGCTCTTTTATTCTTAATGCGTCGAGACTATCAGTATCACCTATACTGAGAAGGCTATGCATAGATTTGATTCTTACTCGCATCGTTTGATGATAAAGAGCTTCTTGTAATCTAGGAACATACATTATATTGTGTGAAGCTCCCATAGCAATTATTAATTCAATCGGCAACTCTTCACCTTTTTGTTTATAAGCTTCTAATAATTGTTCATCGGTGATTGTAACTTGCATATTATTTTTATCATATAAATGTTGGATCAGCAGATTCAAATGCTACTCTTCCTGCCAAGAATTCTCTTTTCCCGCTATCAATTCTTTCAAGATCACAAATAAATATAATATCACTCCATCTTTTCGCTTGTACAAAATCTTCTGCCAAAAGACAGAACTGTATTATGTACTCTACGATTGTATAACTTTCATCATAAGTCACTTTTGGATATGGAAGTAAATCCCACCCACTCTCAAGTATACTTATAGCCTCTGCAAATTCATTATTTTTATATTTATCCGCACAGTTTTTAAAGAGACTGTCCACCTTTTCTTTTAATGGTGGTTGAAGTAATACCATTACTTTTCCCTCCTTCAGATTAAACTTTTGATAGAATTAAAATACTTTTCATCTTCCTCGCCAAAAATATCCTGACCTTCCAACATGTACGCCCTTAATAGATATTCCCTGGACTGTTCTAAATCTTGTGTTTCAAAAAGCGTTTCTCCAATTCTTAAAAGAATTAAAGGATTGGATATGCCATCAGGACAATTCAACGCATTATAAAAATATTCTTTTGCAATATTAAATTCTTTATTTATAAGATATATCTCACCAAGCGTAGTGTATATCCATGTACTTGCTTCCCAATCACTCTTTGGATTAGGCACTAATTCTAACGCTGACAAGTATTTAGTTATCGCAAGATCCACTTTGTTCTCATCTAATAACTCATCACCTCTCTCACATAGTTTTAAAATCTTGACATGTATTTCATCAGATAATTCCATTGATTTAGTCCCTTCCTTTATTTAAGTGGCAGCTCAAGTGACAGCATCAGTTAGGTGATCCATAATGTCTAATTTATTTCACTTAATGTAACCCACATCGTTAAAACTGATCGGCTTCTTACCATCAAAGTCATTTCGTTGTATTTTCCAGCTTGGCAATGAATAGTACGTAAGAAAGGGAAGGAAAAAGACCACTCTATTTGAACCTCTTAAGAGCGGCCTATTCTTTAAATCAGTGTATGGTACTAAAATACTCGGTTTCCGTAAAAATACTTTGCCCCGGTTTCCCAATTCATTTTGGAAAGAATAGTAACATATTGATAAATCTCATCAAGTATCTTATTGTCAACGATTGTGTCGTATTGAACTGGACATTTTACTCCACTCCAAACTGATAATAAAGTAGGAATTACATTGGTTCTCACAGGAATTCCATCATTTATAGAGGTAACCGATTTTTCTATAATCTTTTTAGCTAAAGTTCCAGGAAAAACTGGAGACGAATAGTAATAATAGTTATTCAAATCTACTTGCTTAATAAAGTCGAGATAATAATTCCCAATCTCATCTACAGTTGCTTCCTCGTTTATTTCATCTGAATAATTCAGGAAAATATCCAATGTATTTCTAATCGTTCCTTCTACCTCTGTATCTTCCCATTCTTCTAACATTGCTAGTAGATATGGAACAACATCGTAAGACAAAGTGTACAAGGCACTCGCAGCAAAAGTATTAGCGTTATTCTCTGATAAGTCCGAAAGAAATAACAAATTTTCACTTTTCAACAGATCTTTATGTGATGCCACCGAACAAAATAACCGAATACATAAATTCAATATATTTTCATCTTTAGTAGTACTCATCATTTTAAACAGTATACCTTTTACTGCAAAATCACCCAATTTCAATAGATCAATTATTAATAACATGTTATCTTTTTCTGTTCTCGCTTGTTTAAGAGCTTCTCTTAAACAAGCGATGTCGCAACTTGAGTTTTTTTCTCCATACCAATTACTTTTTATCAAATTGTTAAGCTGGTCCATTTTCTAGGCTCCATTCATATTATCTCAAACCTGAATCTCTTTGTCGCTTTAAGGCTTTATTCTGAAAAACCGTTGCTTCAGTATGGTGACCTTTTTCAAGTGAACCACTACTTATCAAAGAACTATACTCCTCTCGATCGGCTTTTATCCACCTTTGTCGCTCATCCCTAAACCTTATAGTGATATTAAATCTATACTTTTCGAGAGTTACTGTACGTAGAGACAAATAACCAAAATTTACGGGTATTAAATTGCAACATCCTGATAACCTACATTAATTATTTTTTCATTTACGAGACGAAGTCCTAAACCATTTTCAATATCCCAAATGCAGTCAAAGTTAAGTCCAATATCTCTACCTTCAAAACAATCTGCAAAGGGAACGGTAATTCCAACTAAAGTTATTTTTTCTGATAATTTATCGATTGTCTCAATTAACGGATAATTCTCGTTAACTTCCACATCGTAACCGAGTTCATGTCTCTTTTGTATATAATAATCTAAAATTGCTTGTAAAAAGCCTTGCTGTAATTGATCCCAATTTTGCATCAATGAAGTATATGATTCATATTGTTCTTCATCAATTTCACCATCTTCTTCGCCATCTATCATTATCGATATCTCAGATTCTTTCCCACAAAAATCAATCGTGGTATCTTTAATCCAACCATACTCATATTCAAGTTCACCAAAAATTGCATCATTTATTTTCATTTTAAAGTCCCCTCCTTATTCATTGGCGAATCCTCCGGGTTCAAACGCCCCTGCATTTATCTCTCCTACTCCACCAAGGTGCCCAGATTTTAATTTCTGATGGAACAAGTTGGATTGTTTTTACATCATTACTCCCGCACCGGCGGCTCCGATGTTCGATTATTCAGTCAATGGACCTCTTTTTAAAATTATTACGTTTTTTATGAACCCTTAGAGAACTATATCCTGATACCCTACTTCTACTATTTTTTCATCTTCAAATTTTACAGCAAGACCATGCTCAGGTTCCCAAGTAGATTCAAGTAATAAACCAACTTGTCTAACTCTTTCATCAAATACCATTGGGAATAATAATCGCTTCGGCTCGATCAACTTGGATAGTTCTTCCTTATTTGAGATGACAGGAGCCATTTTATCAGCAAACTTTTCCCCAAGTCTTTCTCTATATTCCTCAATAACTTCTAAATAATATTTTAAAATTTCATCCTCCGCATTCATTAATAATTCATTCATGTTTCTAAAGAAAAATTTATAAGCAATTATTTGAGCATCTTCAAACTCAGCATCAATCGAAAGTGCCAACAATTTTTCATGTCCAAACATTGTTATTAGAATATTTTTTTCCATCCATAGTCATAATTCAGTACACCAAAAACTTGATGTTCGATTTGTGACACTTAGTTCACTCCCTCCAATAATTTATTTTTTATTCTCCAATTCTTTACTTCCTTCCAAGATACATTCCATTCTTTTGCCAACAATTCATCTGCTTTTCTGAAGTTATCATCTCTATTAATCAACATTCCTAGTCTTCCTCCCAATTCTCTTTAGCGTCACTAAGTCTTTCGAACAAGAACTTATAAAAATTGTCGGCACGTATTCCATTAAACCCTGATATTCTATCCCAAGATATTACAGAACACTCCCCATTCGAAATATCAGTAGTATCAAGGCAATAAAAAAACTCTTCACAATCCTCAATGACAATGTAGCCATACGGCATTCCAAGATTTCGAAGTTTTTCTGTTTTTGAAACAACAGAAGGACTAGATTTACCACAACCAAGTATATCTACGCCAAACAGCCCGCCCGAACCATAGTTTTTCAAGAACCATCTGTAGCTTTGTGGGAATTCAACATTTAAGGCGGATTCAATTTTTATCACTTCTTCTGCAGTGATTCCACCCGTAAAATCGCCCTCGTCAAAATTTTCTTGAATTAAACTTTTTAGCTTTTCATAAATCATTTTTATCCCTCCAGAGTATAAAATCATCATGCTTAGTAACTGTAGTTTCCTTAGCTCTCTTTCTCCAGTACTTAGCTCTAAAATTACATTCCCGCACCCGCGGCTCCGGTGCTGATTTTTACGGCTTTTCCGGCTTTGTTCAGCCCTTGCCAATCCGGCGATGGCAGCCAAAAGCTTCCATCCATTATTCTTCATCCATTTTATTAGATGCGATTTAAACGGGTCAAACACCATTTTCACATTGTTGGCGTATAGCAACGCGCCGTCGGCGATTTTGCCGCTAAGGCTTTGCTCCGCTTGTCTGTAGGTCCGCCATGGTGCAGTCCATTAGAGAGGGATTACAACTGTGTGGGGAGAGAATTTTTGATAGAGTTATTGTGGAGAAAGAAGAAATCGAAAAGCCACCCTCGTGCGCCGGATCGGGGTGGCTTTTCTTTTGGATTATTCAAAATGTCACTCTGTTTTATATAGAGCTTGCAAAAATCCTTCAAAGCTAAATGATGTTAACCTAATTAACTCAGGGATTAACCCTTTATCTTCATCTAAATGACTTAAATCACAAAAATATACTCTTCTTTTGTGTTGAGTGGAAAAAAAAGCATAATTGAAGAGATTACCACCTTATCTAAAGTTTCAAATCTTCTCAGAACAGTTTTACCACCATTATGAAATTTTAGAAACTCTTTATAATCATTAGTAAAGTAAGCCCATACTTTGCTTCAAAGGCAGCTAATTCCTGTTCTGTAATCGGTTCAAATGAGAATTCAAATTCAGTTTTCATCCTTTCACCACTATTTTATAGAATATAATCCATCCAATAATTCTGTAAATGTACTGCAAACAGGAATTACAGCTTCCTCTCCTGCCTCCTCATGATCAAAAAATATAACTTGGGGAGACGTCTTATTCAAACGATAATCAAAACACAACAGATTTCCAAACGGATCTCTTGCAAAAGGAACAAGTCCATCAATTGATGATTCTTCTGCAAAATTATAGAACATCATAATATTTAAATCACTATCTATAAAGCTTAGAAGATCATTAAGAATTCCCTGTTCACCATTGTCCATATCGAAACAGTTAGGGTTTGGATAACCTCCGTTATACATTTCAACACATTTCTTGTAATCGCTTGGAAATACGATACCAAAATTGTTTTCTACTGAGGTAATTATCGTATCGTCAAGTAGCTCTTCATAAAAAAGCCAGCTTTTTACTCCCATACAAACATCTCCAATATTTTATTTTTAATACTACCTTTTCTCCCACTCCTTCCTCCACCCCAAATAGCTCTACCTCCTGTATGGCCTGAAACTTGATGCTCAAAGTAATCTATAATTTGCATTTTGTTTGAATCCTGATGATGATGCCAGGTTAAAGTTTTAGGTACTTTTCCTTCTTTTAATAGAGCTATCTCGGATTTAGTAAATTTTTGAGCGAGTTCAGGGCTTTCTAATAAGTACTGTTTTATTTTATTTCGTATATCGTCAATGCCACCGTCTAAACCAAAAAATGAACCAAACGAATTTGAACCGTTTTTCATTGTAAATGGATTTATTTCTTGTGGCCGGTAAATAATGCCATGCTCAAATTTAGAATTACCATATTTCAGCTCAAAGGATTTATATATTTCCGGAAAAGAAATTTTATAATGCCTCTCTACTTCAATAATTTCCACTTCAGAAAAGATAACTTCTCAATGGGGCTGCCCCATTTTGAATAAACATTCTTCTATATCTTTGAATGAAATATTTGGTATCTTGCCTCCTGAATGGATTTAAAAAAAATTATGAATATGCTCAATTTTCAAATTAATTATCTTAGCTGCCTTTGTAACACATAATCCTGAACCATCAAATGAAGTATGTTTTAATACTATTAAATAAATAAAAAGGTCGATTATTTAGTCATATGACCCTACTCGACCTTTCTAAATTTATGAATATGAAATGTAAGTTGATCTTTGCCCATTTAGTTTTGTCATCTAGTAGTAATACTTTATAAATCTTTCGCTTGACGGTAATTCTTCATCGGCAAGAATCTCAGTTTGAAGTAATCTCGTTTTGCTCTCCAGCTTGGTAATAAAGAGTACGTAAAAGTCACCTGAGGTTGGAAAAGAAAATAATCCATATCCCTTTTGTGATAATAACTTATTAGCTTCTCTTACCTTTTCAGGTAGAAATGCGTACTCAAATTCTCCCAGCTCTTCAAGCTCATCTTGTGAAGCTACTTCAATCCCACGTGCGAATTCATAATCTAAAATATAATTCACCATCTCATTATCCTGCTCGCCTCTGTAGTCAAGATACAGAAATTTCTGAGTAGACAGTCCATATTTTAGCATGCTCTCATATAAATTAAATGCCTCTGGATCATCTAATATGGCTTCTATATCCTTCCTGTCCTCAAATAATAGCTGTAAGACACCTTCATCAAACATGTTGATTTCCTCCGCATCATTTATTGAAACAGTTTTTCTTTGTACTGTTTCGGAACATACTCAGGATAATTGTTGCGATAAAAGTTATCTATTAGCTCAAGCATAGGATCTTTTGCTGGATAAGCTTCAGGATCTTCAATCACCATTTTGGCCTCCGGTGTATTCATCAATAAGTCGTCAAAATGTTCAGGAACCGGCAGACTCAGTTTTTTCCTTATGTGTATAAGAAACAAAATTTCATAAGGATAGAAGCCATATCTATAATCACCAAATTCAATTGACGTTCCTAACTCCGAGGCGAGGTTAGAGTGATAGATGATCATTTTATTTATCAAAGCAGCGACCTCTTCCCCGTCCGGTGTTGACCACCGTTCAAGCACTTCAGCGTAAATGTCCAGATCTTCCGGTATTAAAGCATTTTTCAATTCCGAAATAATTAATTTCTCCTTTACAGTAACATGTAAATTTTGATTGGTTCCATAAATGGTCTTATCTCTGTATTGCAGATAGAGTTCCAGCAAAAACCATGTATGCTTGTTCCAATCGTTGGCGGACATCGTATTTTGCCCTAAACGTTCAATAATAAAGTCAAATAGTATGTTTTCCTCCTTTTCCCAACCATACATTGTAAAATGAATTAAGGTTGAAATTACTACCATAAAGGAATAATCCACCATCATATGAGGATAACGAATTTTATAAAGATCTTGGGCCATACATTGATAAAACAATGTGAGTTGCATCTGCTTTAATTCGTCTAATCTATTGCTACCATTAATTAGTACCTCCTTCTTCCACATTGACAGGTGATATGAGTAAATGGACTCTAAATCGATTAATAGGATGTGATCCTTCTCTTTATTACTTGATTCAACAATACTGATTACTTCACTTTTGTTCTCCTCATATTCAGCTTTGCTCTTGTCAAAAATCATCCCGTTTACAAAGTTTTTTTTGTACTTTTTAAATGCCATTTCTATTTTTTTTTGATTAAGCATTATGTCCTCCTTAATTTTCGCTCCAAACTTTTATTTTCAATTCATCTATCCCAAATCCAGTTTTAGTTATTTTGATATCAGATTCTACCCTGATATAATCAAACTCCAATCCCGGATTTTCCCTTTTTAAGCGATTGTATTTTGCCCTAAAGTCTGAATACCTGGGCTCACTACTATTCATCATTCGTTGAAAATACTTATCCCCTCCTAACTTCTGCTCTTTTGAATAGGTAAAAATAGCTGCATCCGATGCTTTGGCTTCAATCATTGTCAACTTAGGTGGCGGACCTTGTGATAAAAATGTTCCATCAATACCGTTTCTACCAGTTTGGAACATCGATGAAACATCATCCCCCAAATTATTTTCTTTGGCTACAATTTTTGCTACCTCTTCACCAAAGTCACCTTTATCATGACTAAAATTTTTAGTGTTATCGATTTTTCTTTCATATTCTTTCGCAAGCTTCAAGTCAAACTTTTCACTTATTTCACCAGTGGTATCCAGTTTGTTGGCTAATTTGCTTCTTTCACGTGTTATTCTATTAAGTTTAGATTTGTCTCCATCTGCTTGCTCAGCAATAGCCTCTAGCTCTTTAGCATCAAACTTTTCCAGTTTACTATGATCAGTTTTGCGGAGCTTTATAGGCTTCTTACCATCGAGTTCAAGCTCTTTTATTTGCTTCTCATCGACGTCCGGCATCGTCCCGTCAATCAGTAACACCCGAGGGTTGACTATTCCGTAAAGACGAACATGTCTGCCTTTGCGCTCCAGCTCGAACTTCTTAAACTTAAACCTCTGCAGAACCCGGTCCAGCAGGACTCTGAGCTTTTTGGCCCCCTTCATGAGCCCTTTCTGCAGGCTCTTGATCACGATTTTGCCGCTCCGGATGATCATGCTGCCGCTCTTGGAGGCAAGCTTGGCTCCGGATTTCAGCAGGCTCTTGATGCCTTTGACTCCTGCGCCCGCTGCCTTCTTCACTCCCGCACTAGCGGCTCCGATGCTGTTTTTTACAGCTTTTCCGGCTTTGTTCAGCCCTTTGCCAATCGCCTTGAACCCGAGCTCCATCGCCAGCTCAACCAGTCCCATGGCAAGTGCGGTGGCGAGCGCGATTGCCGCAGGCTCGATCATTTTCTGCCAGCCCTGGCTCAGGTAGGTGCCAATATAACCAGAGGCTTGGACCAGGGTCTGGGCGACGGATTTGATCGCATCTGCTTGCAGATACAGGGTGATGAGGTTCATAATCATCGGAAGTGCAGCGGTGATGGCCCCGCCTGTGAGGATCTCGGCAGCGACGACGCCAGCCAATATCCCCGCGATGGCCGCCAAAAGCTTCAATCCATTACTCTTCATCCATTTTATTACATACGTTTTCATCTGGTCAAACAACATTTTCGCATTGCTGGCACGAAGCTTCGCGCCGTCGGCGATTTTGCCGCCAACGTTTTGCTCCGCTTTTCCGGTATCAAAATCCGCCATGATGCTGTCCATCGTAGCCGGCTTGCTGCTGCCTGGAAGCTGCTTCGTTTCTCCATCCTTAAGGTTCGCTTCCTGCACCAGCGCCGGGTCCAGCTCCCCTTCTTCCACCGACTCCATTTCGATGTCGTCTGCCGTAAGCTTCTCGTCCGCAGCCTGACCTTCCTCCTGGGCCTGTGGCGCAGCGCCGCCCTCAGCCGCTTCTGCCCCCATAGGTTTGGAGATGTCCACACCCAGCAGATATTCCCACATCTTGCCTTCCAAATGGCTGAGCGAACGCTTGGCCGCCTTGCCGAGCGCCCCAATCCGTGACAGCACATCCAGAAAGGTAGCAATGAGAAGATGGCCTAACGTTGAGATCAGCTTGGTATAGAAGTTCTGCACCGCAGCCAGCGCCTGATCCACCTTGGCGGCCAGGAAATCCATAACCTGTGTGACTTTGGTTTTGAGCTTCTGCGCCAGTTGGTTGACAGCCTTCACCGCTTTGTTAACGACTCCGTCAATTTTGCTGCATATTTTGGCGGCGATGCCAGGGAATTTGGCAAAAACAACTGAAACCAGCTTTTTGAGCAGCGTTCCCAGGCCTTTAATCAGCGTGGTGATCAGCTTGCGGCCCAGTTCAATAATGCCCAGCACGGCTTGCTTGGCTTTGTCAAAAATAAACTTAACCGCTTTTCGGAGGCCCTCGAAAATAAAGGTAACTGCCTTTTTAACGACTTCGACCACCGCTTCGAGCTTGTCTTTCACCCAGCCGAGGAAGCCGCCCTTTTTCTCTTCCTTCGCTTTTTCTTCCTCGTGTTTTCCGTCGGCTTCCTTCTTGGCTTTGCTGTAGGCCTGGGTGGCTTCCCGTTCAGCTTCGGACTGCTTTTTCTGCGCTTCGCGCTCTTTTTCCGCCCGGACGCTGTTGATCTCGCCTTTTTTCTGCTGCGCTGCGGCTCCAGCCTGACCGGCATAGTCGGCTTCGGCCGCATCCAGCTCGTTTTTCCATTCGCCGCGCAGATGATCCACTTCCGCCTTCGCCCCGGCCTGCTGGCTAAGCTGCTTGTCCTTGGCCTCGGTCTCCGCCTGCTGGATTTGGGCGTGGCTGTCTGCTTTGGAGCGCTGCACCTTGCTGTCGAACGCTGCTTTCTCCTTGCTGTATTCAGCCTGCTTGGCCCCCAGCTGCTTCTTCATTTCCGGAGCAAGGCTGTGATTCAGCCCGGCGGTCATGTCCGCCGGCACTCCCAGCACAGGCAGCTTTTTGGCTCCCGGGGCATGGCCTCCTTGCAGTTCTGCGGCTTTCAGGGTGGAGCCGTCCGGCTCGGGATAGATGTCATTTTCACCAAACGGATGGCTAATCTGGTCCATCTCCGCCCGCTTGGCTGCTCCTACCTGCTGGGAGGCCTCCTGGCTGAAGCCTTCAAGCTGGGACGGGTCCGCCTCGCCTGTCATGCTGATTTCCGGCGGCACCGCCGCAGCGGAACGGATTTCGCCCAACATGGCTTCCGGATTTCCGTCTGATCCTGAAGACCCGATGTCCATTCGACCAAGATTTCCTGGTTGCGCGCTTCCGCCAGACCGTTCGCTCTTATAGCCGTCCGGAACGTCATGTTTCAGCGGCGCTATTTTTCTCCGGGCTTGCAGCACTTTTCCCTTCAGTCCCGTAGGGGTCGGAATGACCGGCAGCCCCTGCTGGGTCTTCTGCTTCTGCTTCGCTAATGCGCCTGCGGATACATCCACAGCCTGGGCATAGGCATCCCCGATCTCTGTGGGCTGAACATGGGTCAGCTGATCGAGAATTTGCCCCGGATCTTCCCCGTGGATGTTCACCTTCTTAGCCTTGGCCGGCTCTTCCTTCCCCTCTCCCGCCAATGCGCCCAAGGCCTCACCCAAGGATGGTTCCTTCGGTGCTCCCTTCTGTGCGGATTCCCCTTTGGAATCCTCTGCCTTGGATTTCTTTTCTGACTTTGAGCCCTTTTCTCCCTTGGACTCTTTGCCTTCGTTCACATTCTTCGCATCTTGGGCTTCGGCCACTTGCGCTTTCCCAGTTTCTGTAGCCTGAGGAGCTGCTGCTTTCTCTTTTCCGTCCGGCCGCTCTTCATCTGCTTTTCCTTTGCCCGCTTCAGCGCCCGAAGGTGAACTTTTCGCCAAAGGTCTGCCCTGCTCTTTGAGTGCAGAGCTGACCTTTGCTATATTGCTAGGCTTTTCATTCTGCTGTGCCTTCGGTTCAGTCTGAGCGCTAAGCGGCTCTGCCTTTGCTTGTGCCGGTTCCGGCTTCTGCTCCTGAGGCTGCCTTTGCTTACTTACAGTCGGCTCCGTGATGACTGAGGGCGCCGCTTGAACCGGGTCCGTAAAAGCAGGCTCCCGCTCAGCCGGAGTATTTTCCGGGCTTCCCTGTCCTTGTCCGCCCGGCTTTGCCTCCGGAGAGTTATCTGTCTTCTTCTCATCCTTAGGCCCATCCTTCAGGCTGGATAACAATTGAACTACGGCACGGTTGCCTAAGGTACGCTGAAGCGCCAGCTTGTCTTCCCGGCTCAAAGAAGCCGGATTTTGACGGACACGCCGGATGATCTCTACCGGGTCCGGTAGCTTTGTTGCGGCTGGCCGTACGAACGTCAGTGGATTGCTGTATGGTTTATGGCTGCCCGAAGTGTTCTCTTTCTCCTTGGTCGCGGTTGCTTGGGTCTGCAAGCTGAGTCCCCCCTCTGTAAAAAATCGATCCTATAGAAGATGTAAAATCTATAGCGATTTTTACAGCCGGGATGACAAAGAAAACTATTTACTGTTTCTTGAGGTTTTAGAAGAACCCATCCTTCCTCACTTGAATGATAGGCAAGATTATCTTCATATGGCTTGCTTTGAGCTCAGTGTGATTACATTTGGTGCAACAGATTGCTCCGCTAACTCCGGTAAAAGACAATCTATTGTATTTCATGCAATTGAATTCTAAGAATTGAGCTCAAAAAGACCTTTTTCCTAAAATCTGCTGCAGAAAGTGCAATAGATTTCCAAAACGAAAAAAAGGAGCCGCTTCGTAGCAGCTCCCCTGTCCTCTAATCCATAATTTTTTTCTAATCTAATGCTGCCGTCCCACACCCCCGCCGCTGCTTGCGCTGCCGCCGCCACCGGAGGAGCCGCTGTCGTTATCGTCGTCGTCCGACGAATAACGGCCCGCTCCGCCACCGTAGCTGGAACCTCCGCCACCGTGGTTGTCATCCTCGTCATCCGTACTGGATGAATAACGCCCGGCTCCACCGCCACTGGAAAAGCCTCCACCTCCGTGGTTGGTGTAGCTGCTATCCTCCGGGCTGCTTCCCCAGAAGCTGCTCCCGGAGTGATGAGGCACCGGCCGTCTGCGGCGGCGGTGCTGGCGGTTGTACCACCGGCTCCCCGCTCCGTAGCCCGGCTGGCCGTACCAGGTGCCGTAACGCCGGACGTTCCGCGGGCTGCGCGGGTTCACCGGAATGCCAAAAAGGGCAATATGCCGGTTGCGCAGTGAGGCAGCAACACTGATCAGAAGAATGATGATCAAAAATATACCCATGATCGTAAATGCTTTGGATACGGACATCGGTTTTAACTCTTCAATCTTAACCGGACTTGAAGCTGTCTTCACTGCTTGTCCGGCTGTAGCTGCGGGGCTGCCGGGCTTGGCCGCTGCGGCCGCAGTCTCCTGCACATGATCTGCCCGGGCCAGAAAAAAGCTGTAAAATGCATTAGCCGCGGCTGTTGCACCGGCTGCATAGTTCTTTTTGGCAAATTGCGGTTCGAGTTCGGTAGTCAGAATCCTGCTGATCACGTCATTAGTGAGTATGCCGTCGATATTTTTTCCCTGCAGCGCATGATAGTTGTCACCGCCGATATCCAGCACCAGCATCACATCATTTGGACCTGCCCCCGCTGAAGCGAATTTGGCATACGTGTAATCCTCCAGACTTTGATTGCCGGAGTTTTTCACCGTTACAATGTACACCCCGCTTCGGGTCGTAGGCTGATATCGGTTGCCGGATTGATTCAAATAATCTTTTGTAACCTTTGGAAGGACCCCGGCATTATCGGCGACATAATTTTTGGAGCCTGCAGTCTCAGTGTAGGTCCCGCCCAGGCTTTGAACCAAAGCGCCATAAGTCTTGCGGGCCCCGGCGCTGTAATCCTTTTTGGCGAAATCCGGCTCCAGCGACGCAGAGAGAATCTTCGAGATCTTGCTGTCGGTCAGAGTAGACTCCAGGCCTTTGCCGGGAACTGCCCAATAGTCATCATCTTTGATGGACATCAGCAGCAGTACACCATTATTCTTGTCCGCCGATCCTACACCCCATGAATTGAAAAGCGCAGTTGCGTATTCCTCCATCGAAACGCCATTTGTGGAATCCACAGTGACCAGCACGACCTGCGCGCCATCCTTCTGATGCAGACGCACACCATAGTTGACCATATAATTCTCGGTTTTCGTGTCAATCACATCGGCAAAATCATTCACATAAAACGAAGCGGTATGTTTGGGAACGGCGGGTTTGGCCAGGCTGAGCGACGGCAGCAGCAGTACACTGAGCAGCATGGCGATAAGTGCCAATTTAAAAGTTTTTTTCATACGTACCCCCAGGCTTGACATAGAGACTAACTTCTATATCGGTTGCAATAATAGGATTCGATAATCAGAACAGTGAGGCCGGAATCAGCTTGCGTCCGCCTTTTATGAGCGTGGATTCCAGCATGTCGCCCTTTTCACCGCCAAAATAAAGCTGCCAGTAGACGCCGAAGCGGACGCTAACATCATTTTTCACCAGCTCCGGCGGAGTAACGATTAGCCACTGGAAGCGCAGTGCCTTGGAGATTTCGAATACCGGATCAAGCACGTTATTAGATACCATTTCACCAAACGGATTGTCATATAAAAAAACCGTCCAGCCTTTATTCTCGCGGTTGACCCGTTTATGGGTCATGATCATCATCGCCACCAGCAGCTGGACCGACTGGCGCTGCCCGCCGCTGCCGACCGCTTCGTCCAATGCTCCCCGGTTGATGACTTCCCAATCAGAGTAGTGATACTCCTCCGGAGCCGCATAGAGGAAATAATTCTCCGTCACCGGCTTATAGACCTGCAAGACCGGGAAGCGGTTCTGCAGGGCGGCGTAGACAATCTTGCCGTCGCTGATCAGATCCTTGACCGCCGCTGCCGGTACCTGCTCGATCTTCGGAAATTTCTCCAGCAGGCTGCTGATGCAGCGGTTGAAGTAATCGCTCACCAGCGGTTCGATATCTTCGGTTGTCTTGGGCACATTGATGTTTTTATAATTCAAACGCACCAGCGGGAACGCATGGCCGTTCTCGTTGTGGATGATCATCCGGCGTTCCATGCGCTTCAAAATGTCAACGATCTGTACTACCCGCTTCGCAGCCCGGCCAACCCACATTTTGCGGGACAGCTCCATGCCTTCCTTATCGCTGCGGATGCTCTCAATCTGATCCTGCGAGCTCTGGAGCATCGAGTCCAGCACCTGCAGCGCAATGGAGAAATCTTCCCAATGCACGGTGTTCAGACGTTCCTGGATCTTGGTTTCCAGCTCGGCATTCCAGCCGCCTTTGGCAATCTTGCCGCTGAGTGAGGTTTTCTCTTCCTTGACTTTCCGTGAAATTTCGCTCCGTTCACTGCGGCTTTCCTTGCTGCGCAGCAGCCATTCAGCCACCGCCTGCTCGCAGTCCTCTCTAGTGCGCAGCTGTACTTCTTCAGGAATGTCACGCAGCTGCAGCCGCCCTTCCACATGGGTTTCCATGACTTTGCTCTGGCTGGCAAGTGTCTGAAGCCATTGATCCAGTGAAGCCAGGGTCTGCTTACAGTTGTTCAGTGCATACTCATTCTCACGGGACCGTTCTCTGATCTCGTCTTCTTTCGGGTCCAGCGGTTCATTCCAGAGCTCCACAGCCCGCTCATGCTTTTCCTTGATCGCCTTCTCTGCTTTGGCCAGCTGCTTCTGCAGATGGTCCAGCTCGGTCTGACAGCGGACGAAGGAATCGCGGACAAGCTGATAGTCCTCGTCCAGCATTCCAGTGTCGCTCTTCTGCCGTGTTCTGGCTGCCATGATCGCGTCAGGTGTATCGTTTGGCTCCGGCACATTGCGCCAATTCGCCTCAATCTGCTGAACGGCTGCTTCAAGCTCAGCCAGCTGTTCAGCCGCTGCTTTGATCTGTGCGGCCCTTGTGCGGATTTCCAGCTCATTGCGGCTCAGGGATTGCTGAAGGCTCTCCAGAGTACTCAGGATCTGAAGCAGTTTGTCCTGAATGGAAGCATCAAGGGGGAACTCCGGCTGATCCTCTGCATGTTGGGTCGAGGAAGCCTGTAGTCCGGCCGGGTAGACAAGCTCAGGGAACCAGGTTTGGAGCCTTGGGAACAATGAATACCGGGTATCTCCAACCCACCTTTCCCGTTCCAGAGACGTACTGTCCAGCTCGGCCTTTAGCTGTGCCAGCTGCTGTTCCTTGCCTGTTATT